>JBKCUK010000001.1:0-14564 GCA_046318415.1 Holosporales bacterium
TGACCTGCAACACGGCATCCTCAGGCAGATCATCAAAGCGCGTTGACTGCGCAGACAAATCCTCCAAGTCCGGCACTTCCGTTGCTTGCAGGGTGGATAGGGAAGATCCCAACAAGGTGAAAAGGCCCAGTGTGCGCGTGATGCGAGAAAATGTCATGATGAATCCTTATTGATAAACCGGAATGAAAACAGCACCTAACTTATGTTAGTCTTTTTGTCAATAAAAAAGTCTGAAGCGTTGGTGGCGAAGAGACCGCTCGCGTGGAAGGAGGCTCACAGCCTGGATCGCCATGCGCGATTCCCTCGCTCGCGATGACGAGGGTGTTCAAGGTGCCGACAGACGCCATGGCAAGAGGGGGTGTAGGGCGCGTGCACTCTTTGTTCGTCATTACGAGGAGGCCATTGGCCAGCGTGGCAATCCATGGCTTAAGTGGCCATGGGCTGAATGAACTATATATAGTGGACTCTATATAGGGAAAACAGCGGTCAAAGATAAAAAGTATCAGCGGTAAAATGGTGCCCCCGGGGAGAGTCGAACTCCCACGTCCTTCCGGACAACAGATTTTGAGTCTGCCGCGTCTGCCGGTTCCGCCACAGGGGCATAGGCCCGCATCATAGCGTGTTCAGCACAAAGGTCAAGTTTTTCGTTGGTATTTTTTAATGAATATCCTATTTATGAAAGCAACCTGTGCTTAAAGGATGGAAAAGTGCTTAAAAAAAGCTATCAATGGATCTTGCAATACGCCGATCACCCCCGTGCTTACTGGGTGCTGATGGCCATTGCGTTTGCCGAGAGTTCCATCTTTCCGTTGCCCCCTGATCCCCTTTATATCGCCATGTTGGTGGGCAATCCAGAGCGGGCCTGGCGCTTGGCCACGGGGATGACTGTGGCCTCGGTCGTTGGCGGTATCGTCGGGTATGGTATTGGCTGGGGACTTTATGAGTCTTTGGGCAGCTGGATCATTGAGTCTTACCAGCTCAGTGAGCGATTTGCCGCCATGCAGGAGGATTTTCGCACTTGGGGCTTTTGGATTGTGGCCCTCAAGGGGTTAACGCCGATTCCCTATAAGCTGGTCACCATTGCAAGCGGTGTTGCAGGTCTTAATTTAGCCACTTTTATCATCGCCTCGATCATTGCACGCGGGTTTCGTTTTTTCTTGCTGGCTTTTCTTTTTAAACGCTATGGCCTGGTCGTGCGCGAGCAGCTTGAGAAAAACTTGGGATTGTGGACAGCATCGATGCTCATTGCCCTTGTCCTGGGCTTTGTTATCGTCAAATATATGATTTAGAGTACTACTATCGACGCCCTAACTGAAGTGAAGGTCGTACCTATGTTCCACATGCGTTTCACGGTTGCCGGCCTTTTGGCAGCCAGCGTTGGATCGCTGGCCATGGCTTTGTTTTTCGAGCACCGCCTTGGTCTGGCGCCGTGTGTTCTGTGCTATTATCAGCGGGGTCTGTTTTTCCTTCTCATGCTGACCTCCCTCACGGCGCTGCTGTGCTTTGAAAAACTGAGTCGGCGGGCGCACCTGACCCTCACCATGGGGCCTTTGGGCGCCATCTTTTCTCTCTCCACCTACCAAAGCCTGATCGAGCGACACATCCTGGACCTGCCGCAGGCCTGCCGTGGGAGCCTCAGCCAGTGGAGCTCGGTGGACCAACTTCGTGAACAAATGCTCAAGAAACCTCTGCCCGCCTGCGATGTGGTGCAGTGGCAGGTTTTTGGGTTGTCGCTGTCAGACCTCGCCGTGATCTTCGCGGTAGGCGCGGGTATTTGGGTCTGGTTATCTTATCAAAGGATGCATCATGCCCAATAGATCCTACGAGCGTTTTCCAGGAGACCGCAGTAAGCAAGAAGTCCTCGCCAGCATGTTGCGGGTTGACCATGCAGGTGAGTATGGGGCGGTGCGCATTTACCAGGGTCAATTGGACGCGCTTCGCGGTCAGCCGGACACGCAACAAGAGGTCCAGCATATGCTGGCGCAAGAACAAGTCCACCTGACCACTTTCGACGCGCTTTTAGCGGCGCGTGGGGTGTCGCCCACCAAGCTGCAGCCCTTGTGGCATCACGCCGCCTATGCCATGGGTTGGCTCACCGCAAGACTTGGGGCCGAGGCCGCCATGGCCTGCACGGTTGCCGTTGAAGAAGTGATCGACCGCCACTATCAAGAGCAAATGGATACCCTTGCGGATTTGCCAGAGGAAAGCGAGCTGAAGGCTACCATCGCCAAGTTTCGTGAAGAAGAATTGGAGCATCGGGATTTGGGCCTGCAGCAGGGCGCGCAACAAGCCCCCCTTTACCCCGTTTTAAAAGCTGCGGTGGGTGCTGCGACCCGTCTTGCCATCTTCCTCTCAAAGCGCGTCTAAAGGGTAGCTTAAGCGTCGACCATCTCTACAAAACGGGCGTTGTTCTGGATAAAAGCATAGCGGCGCTCGGCTTTGCGCCCCATCAGGCTTTCCACGAACTCGGCGATTTCAAAGTCGCGCTCTTCACCAAAAGACGCCAAAAAAGCTTCTTGGGGCAGTTGCACTCGGAGCAGCGTGCGGGTTTTGGGATCCATGGTGGTCTCTTTCAGCTGCTGCCAGCTCATCTCGCCCAGGCCTTTGAAGCGGCTGATCTCGATTTTACCTTTGCCGGTCAGCGTGCTTTTAATCAGGGCGTCGCGGTGGGCATCATCCCGGGCATAGACACTTTTGGTGCCTTGGGTCAGGCGATAGAGGGGGGGCTGTGCTAAATAGATGCGACCATGTTCCAGCAGTGGGCGCATTTCTTGGAAAAAGAAGGTCATTAGCAGCGAGGCAATGTGCGCCCCGTCCACGTCCGCATCGGTCATGATAACCACACGCCCATAGCGAAGGGCGCCCACATCACAGCTTTTCCCCACGCCACAGCCAAGGGCTTTGCCAAGATCGGAGAGTTCTTGGTTGGCGCGCATTTTATCCGAAGAGGCGCTGGCCACGTTCAGGATCTTGCCGCGAAGAGGTAAAACCGCTTGGGTTTTACGATCGCGGGCTTGCTTAGCCGAGCCGCCTGCCGAATCCCCTTCCACAAGGAACAATTCGGTCTCATCGGGATCTTCGCTCATGCAATCGGCAAGCTTGCCGGGAAGGCGCAAGCGTTTGGTGGCGGACTGGCGTTGCACATCGCGGCTTTGCTTGCGGCGTAGGCGCTCATCCGCCCGCTCGACCACAAACTCCAGCAAGGCTTCCGCCTCTTCCTTGTGGGTGGCGAGCCAATGCTCAAACCGGTCTTTCAGGGCATTTTCAACCGCACGGGTGGCCTCTGGCGAGACCAGCTTTTCCTTCGTCTGGCCCTGGAAGTGGGGACCGCGCATGAACACCGAGAAAATAATTTGTGCGCCTTCAAGGCAATCATCGGGGGTGACTTGAGCAATTTTACGGTTCCCCAACCGCTCGCCGTGGGCGCGAAGGGCCTTGGTAATAGCTTGCCTTAGACCCGTTTCATGGGTGCCGCCCAAGGGGGTGTGTACGGTGTTACAATAAGACGATAGATGTGTCTCTTCCGCCCGTGCCCAGGCGCAAGCCCACTCGATACGCCCACTGCTTTCTGAAAACTCCGCTTCTCCGGCGAACAGCATGCTGGTGACCAGGTCTTTGCCCTGTAGGGCCTCCGCCAGCGAATCCTTGAGACCTCCTGGGAAGTGGAGGGTATCGCTTTCCGGTGGCTTTCCCTCTTCCTTGATAAGAACGGGATCACAGCGCCAGCGGATCTCCACCCCCTTGAAAAGGTAAGCCTTCGAGCGCGCCAAGCGATAGACCATCTGGGGCTTGAAATGGTGGTCGCCAAAAATATCTGGATCGGGGTGAAAGCGAATACGGGTGCCCCGTCGCCGAGGTTCTTCTTGAATGACGGTGAGGGGGCCCTGCGGCACGCCGCGCACATACGTCTGCTGCCATAGCTTCTTATCGCGCACCACCTCGATAACAAGATGATCCGATAGGGCGTTCACCACAGATAAACCCACACCATGCAAGCCGCCTGATGTTTCATAGGCGTCACCGCCAAACTTACCGCCCGAGTGGAGGGTGGTCAAAATCACCTCAAGGGCCGATTGTTTGGGAAACTTGGGATGGGGATCGACAGGAATACCGCGACCATTATCGGTAATCCCAACCGAGCCATCGGCAAACAGCTCCAGGTGAATGGTGCTGGCGTGTCCGGCCACGGCCTCGTCCATGGCGTTGTCGAGGATCTCGGCCACCATGTGATGCAAGGCGCGCTCGTCCGTGCCGCCAATATACATGCCGGGGCGACGGCGTACGGGTTCAAGACCCTCTAAGACCTCGATATCTTCTGCCGTATAGGTGGTCTTGGTGGCAACGCGAGTATTATTAAAAAGATCTGTCATCTTGTCGGTTCCTCATTGCCAATGATCTGCTACAATCACGCCAACAGATTGAGGGAGTATGCCCATGAAATCCATGTTTAGTTATCTAACGATTGGGGCCTTGGTTGCAACTGCAATCACAATGATTTTAGGAATGGTCGAGCTTTTTTCAAAATCCAAGGATCGCCGGCGCAGTAATCAACTGATGCGGTGGCGGGTGATTTTACAGGGAATTACCCTGGCTCTTTTTGCAGCTATGTTAATGGTAGGACATAAATAAGATGGTTCAACTGACACGCATTTATACCCGAGGGGGCGATAAGGGAAAAACCTCCCTTGGCAATGGCCAGCGCCTGAGCAAACACCACTTGCGCATCGAAGCTATTGGTACGGTGGACGAGGCTAATGCGACGCTTGGCTTAGCCCGTTTATATGTCGCGCCAGAAATGGATGTGATTTTGCAACGCATTCAAAATGACTTGTTTGATTTAGGCGCAGACCTTTGCATGCCAACAGATCCGGAAGGGTATGAACCCCTAAGAATTGTGGCAAGCCAGGTGGATCGTCTCGAGCAAGAAATCGATGCGATGAATGCCAAACTCCAACCCCTTAATTCATTTATCTTGCCAGGAGGCACCCCTGCAAGTTCCTACCTGCACCTGTGTCGCACCATTGTGCGCCGCGCCGAGCGCATCACGGTGGCCTTGGGCGATAACGAGCCCGTCAATCCAGAGGTTTTGCGCTATCTTAACCGTTTATCTGACCATCATTTTGTGATGGGACGTTATCTCAATAATTTCGGTGCGGGTGACGTCCTTTGGCAGCCCGGAAAAGAACGGGTATAGAAGAATTATACCACGGTGTTGCTGGATTGCAGCCTCCCTTGATTTCTCTCTTCGTAGGTAAAGTGAGATTTCGTCCTGCTGCAGCGCGCGCACTGTATCGCCATCATGGCGCCAGGAACAAATGGGCATGACAAGCTGCTGTTTTGTGCCCCGAAGAGCTCTCTTCGGAGAATGAATAGCCTCTGATTTACGTCGCGTGTACCATGCGGATGGTTGTTTATTTTAATTTGCGCCTCTTTGATTAGCACTATGAAGTTAGCAGAGCCTTTATTGGCCGTATTTGTTTGCTATATTAAGGTAGCGCTGATAAGATTCGTGATTGTCCTCGAAGCGTATGGATAATCTCACAAGAAAATTATGTCTAAAAACCCCGTCTCTCAATGCGAGCTCAAGTTGTGGCAGAATGGCGGTTTCGTGCGAAGTACCGATTAAATCAGCAAATGTAACCCCGTCTCGATAACCTTTCTCGATCGCAAATAAGCTGTAACGTTGATAAAAAACATCGTCTTCCCCAAAGCGCCGCAACCTGCGCATCAAATCAAATCTAAATTCCTCATCACTCATGGCAGCCTCAAGTTGTGGGATGATCCAGGTTTCGTATGGCGTGCCGATGAGCTCTGCAAACATGTAAAAATCAATGTCGCCATGTATGATTGCAAGCGCGCAATAATGGTGATGAACGTCGCGGTACTCACCAAAACGCCCGTGTATGCAAGACATAATTTCCTCTCTGGAATCCTCATCAACTATGACAGCTTCGATATCCGCCTTAAAAGCCAATTCGTAAGGTGTCCCGATCATCGCTGCTAGGGCAGGGTTAAGTCCCAAAGCCGCGAACGAATCTTCGTTAAGAAAGCTTCTTAAAAAAACTTTTCTTAAATTAAGATCTATGGCCAGTTTTTTGATGACTGCCGCCTGAAAGCCTTGACGTGTTAGGTTGTCCGTTACATCTATTGCAAATTCTGGGTGTTGAACCACGAGAGATTTGATATGTTCCACCTCATCACCATCGAAGTCAAATTTATGCAAAGCACACCCGAAGACTTGTTTACTGCACAGTAAACAGACAAAAGCGAGACTTCTTATTGTGTTAAATTTAGTCAAGGTAATTTTCCTTGCTATCTGCATTCAGAAAAAAGCCCCAAGGTTTTCCTTGGGGCTTTTTCTATGTGAAGAAACAAAAATTTAGAACCGCACCAAGGCCGAGCCCCAGATCAGCCCACCACCGATGGTTTCATGCAGAATGAGATCGCCTTGCTTCACCCGGCCATCGGCCACCGCTACCGAGAGCGCAAGGGGAATGGAGGCTGCCGAGGTATTGGCATGCTGATTGACCGTTGAGACCACCTTCTCAGCAGGTAAATTCACCCGTTGGGCAACCGCATCGATAATGCGTTGGTTGGCTTGATGGGGGATGAGCCAGTCGATGTCATTGGCCGTTAACTGGTGATCGCCTAAGATTATTTGGGCGGCTTGGCCAAGCTTGGTGACCGCGTGCTTAAAGACCTCCTGGCCTTCCATGTGAATGGTCCCGATGGTTCCCGTGGAAGAGGGGCCACCTGAGGCGTGCAAAATATCATGGTGGCGACCGTCCGAGTAAAGGCGAATATCTAAAATACCGCGATCTTCGGGGTTGTCTTCGGGCTCGACCCCTTTGAGGACCACCGCACCGGCACCATCACCAAACAGAACAAAGGTTTTGCGGTCATTTTGATCTAACAATCTTGAGATGGTCTCGGCACCAATGACAAGGGCCGTCTTGACGGCACCTGTACGGATGAAATTGTTGGCCGTTGCAAGGGCCACAACATATCCGGCGCACGCACCGGCCACATCAAAAGCAAAGCCATGGGTGTTACCAATGCGGGCTTGCACCATGGTGGCGACCGATGGAAAGACTTCATCAGGGGTTGCGGTGCCAACCACAATCATATCAATATCGGCCCCCGTCATGCCGGCCATGGCGAGAGCCCGCTCGGCCGCAGCTGTCGCCAGATCAGAGGTGGCTTGATTGTCGTCAACAAAGTGTCGTTTTTCAATGCCTGTGCGCTCCACAATCCACTCATGGCTTGTCTCCATCACCTTTTCAAGGTCGTGGTTTGTCACGATCCGCTCGGGCAAATAGCCGCCAACGCCGACAATCAGGGCGCGCCGTTCAGTTGCTTTCGTCATGGATAAAACCTCCGTCAAGTATCGGTGAATGGATAGAGTCGCCCGCTTAATCCAAGTTGGTATTCAGATCAGCAAGGCGAATAAGATCATGCTTGATGCGCTCGTTAATTTGGCCTTTGATCATATTGCAAGCCACGCTGATGGCGCTTGCAAAGCCATGGCCATCGGTTCCGCCGTGGCTTTTGACAGCGACACCATTTAAGCCTAAGAAGGGAGAGCCATTGTAGCTTGAGGGATTCAAGCGGTCTTTGGTGCGTTTGAAGGCCTGAAGTAATAAAAGACAGGCAAGGCGCGAGAACCAGGTGCGCTGAAATTCCTCGCGCACGACGCTACTCATCAGCTTCACAGCACCTTCCGCGGCTTTCAGGGCAACGTTTCCGGTAAAGCCATCGGTCACAATCACATCAACAGTACCTGCTGTGATGTCCGTACCCTCCACAAAACCGATGTAGCTGCTCAGAAGAGCTGTTTGCACCAGGGTTTGGTGGGCAGCACGGATGGTTGCATGCCCTTTCATTTCCTCCGAGCCCACATTCAATAAACCAACACGGGGATGATCACGTCCCAGTACGGCGCGGGCAAAAGCTTCACCCATGACAGCAAGCTTCACAAGGGTGTCATCGGTGTGATCGATATTGGCGCCCAGATCCAACATAATGGATCCCCCTTTCAGGGTTGGCATCACACCGGCAAGGGCCGGGCGATCAACACCTTGAATGGCGCCAAGGATCAAGCGTGAAAGGGCCATGTAAGCCCCGGTATTACCAGCTGAGACAACGCCATCGGCAAGGCCGTCCTTGACCGCTTGGATTGCAAGGCGCATGCTGGCGTTCTTAAAGCCGCGCAAGGCTAAGCTTGGCTTAGTATCGCCGGTGATGACTTCGTCGGTGTGGGTGAACTCGAATACTGAGGGATCAATGTTGTGGGCCTGCAAAAGAGGCATCACAACCTTTGCATCTCCGAACAGCAGGAACCGCACCTCGGGATGACGCTTACATGCGAGGGCCAGCCCTTCGATAACAATTTTCGGGGCGTGATCGCCCCCCATGGCATCAATGGCAAGGCTTAGCATCAAACGTCAACCTTCCTTCTGATGGGCCTGCGCTTCTTATGAGATGCAGCAGCAACGATGATAACCGCCAGAACGACCGAGTAGAAATTTTATGCGATGCTCACTGTCTCAGTCACTTCGCGACCACGGTAATGTCCGCACTTGCCGCATACGTGGTGGGGAAGCTTACGCTCGCCACAGTTGTTGCACTCAGAAGAGTTGTAAACACGTACGTTGTCGTGTGCACGACGCATATTGCGACGAGATTTAGAAGTTTTTTTCTTAGGAACTGCCATAACACGTCCTCGAATTGTTAAGACCCAATAGCCACACAAGCCTGGGTCATCCTCATGATCAAGCTTTCTTATCCAAAAATGTGGCAAAGAGCAAGCAAAATGGCAAGGGAAAACGACGCTTGCTCCAATAGGCCTGATAATGTTAGCCAAAAGAGAGAACGTCGCAGCGTAGAATAAGGCGAAAAAATTGAATTTAAGGCTGACATACAGGGATTTAGTCACGGATTTAGCTTCGGGCATCAAGCCCCGTGAGGCATGGCGCATTGGTGTTGAACACGAGGCGCTGTTGTTTGATCGTCAAACGGGTCTGCGTTTGGACTATGAACGGGGCATTAAACCCCTTTTGCAAGCCTTGCAGCTGAAAGGATGGGCGCCTGTTGAAGAGCAGGGGTACTTGATTGCCCTGCAAAAAGGCTCTGCCAACATTACCCTTGAGCCTGGGGGCCAAATCGAGCTTTCGGGTGCACCCCTGCCCACCCTCCATGATGTCCGCGACGAATTGCTGGCCTATTTTAACGATCTTCTGCCCGCCGTTGATGCGTTGGGCGCGGCCCTCATTCCCCTTGGTCTGGATCCAATGACCCCTTATGAGGAACGCCCCTGGATGCCAAAGGGACGCTATAAGATCATGCAGGACTACATGCCGACGGTTGGGCGTCATGGACTGGATATGATGACAGCCACGTGCACGATCCAAGTGAACCTGGACTTTGACAGTGAAGAGGATATGGTGCGTAAATTGCGCGTATCCTTGGCCTTACAACCCATTGCGATTGCGTTGTTTGCCGCATCACCGTTTTTTGAAGGCCGTGTGACGCCCTATGCATCCTATCGAGCCCACATCTGGGAACACACCGATCCTGCGCGCTGTGGCCTTGTGCCTTTTGCCTTCGATCCCGGCATGGGGTTTGCCCGTTATGTGGATTACCTTTTGTCCATTCCCATGTACTTTGTTTATCGCGATGGCACTTATCATGATGTGGCTGGGGCTTCTTTTGCCGACTTTATGGCTGGAAGACTCACGCAAATGCCGGGAGAATACGCGTTGGCGCGGGATTGGCAGGACCAGCAAACCATTGCCTTTCCCCAAACACGCCTCAAACACTATTTAGAGCTGCGGGCTGCAGACATGGGACCCCCTTCTCATATCCTTGCGCTACCCGCTTTTTGGGTGGGCTTGCTCTATGATGACGCCAATCTTCAGGCTTTGGATCAGATGATAGCCCCGTGGTCGGTGGACGAGATTGAAGCCTTTTATGAGGACGCGGCGAAGTTTGGTTTACAAGGTCAGTTCCGAGGGCGCTCGATCCATGCATGGGCAGAGGATTGGGTGCGTTTATCGAGTGCGGGACTGCAACGCCGCGGTCACGATGAACAGCGGTATTTAGCACCCCTCACCCAGATTCTGGTCAGTGGGTTGAGTGTTGCGGATCAGCTGAAATTTGAGTTTCCCGACTTGCCAAGCCATTGGCGTCCGTTTCTGCAAAGTATGGCAATGAAAGCAGAGGATCTTCAGCAGATCCTAGGCTAGGAATTGCTCGCGAAGGATACGCTCATCAAGGCTGTGGCCTGGATCAAACAGGAGGGTGACCGGGTGCTCGGTATCTTTGGTGATGATCACCCGCTCGACATCGTGGAACTCTTGAAAATCCGCGGTGGCATTGACACGACGTTCATGGCCATCGTTGACTTCAATTTCAATGTGAAGGTGGTCAGGGACCACCGCACCGCGCCAACGCCTGGGGCGAAAGGGTGAGATGGGGGTGAGGGCCAAACCGTTTGAGCTTAGCGGTAAAATGGGCCCCATGGCCGAATAATTGTAGGCTGTACTGCCGGCCGGTGTCGCCACCAAGATCCCGTCGGCCACTAGCTCCTCCAGGTGGACCTTTTGATCAAGTCGGATGCGCAACCGTGCCGCCATATGGGTGCGGCGCAACAGGGCGACTTCGTTAAAAGCATGGGCCGTAAGGATTTCACCTGAGAGCGTGGTGCATTGCATCTTCAAGGGATACAAGGTCACGGCCTGTGCTTTCGCAACCCTTCGCTCAAGATCCTGGGTATTGGGACGATTCATCAAAAAACCAACGCTGCCGTAGTTGATGCCATATACGGGCAGGGGCACCCTTAAATGACGTTGCAAGGTGCGCAACATGAAGCCATCGCCGCCAAGGGCGACGATCACAGTGGCTGAGGCAAGATCCGTTTGACCGTAATGGGTCAGAAAATGATCAAGGGCGTGCTGGGCCTGGGGGCGGTGGCTGGCAACAAAGTGAAGCTTCATGGCTGTATAGTCTTGCTTAAGCGTGAGTGGGCTTTAGCCGCAGTGGCGCAAGATGCAATTGCCCCCCCCATGCTTTTCAATAAATTTTCGTATGCGCCAACCTGATGGGTGCCCTCGCCATAGGGATTTACTACGGCCTCATGCAGACGGGCTTTGTTTTTAAGGGCCTTGAGGCCTTGCGGAAATTGATGCTCACGCAAGATGCACGCACTGCCCGCTTGCTGCACACTTTTTTGGAAGGTATGCAGCGCCTTTGGCGCAATGGGTTGATCGGGATCTTCTGCCAGTGCGGTGATCACCGGCAATCCAAAGGCCCGCTCGAAATACTGGTACCCATCATGGAAGGTGAACAGGGGAATCCCGGCTATACCGCTTAATTGGGATGTGATCTCTTGCTTGAGGGTCTTGAGCCTCTCTTTAAGCGCCGTTGCGTTGGCACGGTACTGATCTGCGTGCTGCGGATCAAGGTGGGCAAGATCCTTGGCAATGGCCTCTGCCATCAGGGCGCCATGGTCTGGATCAAGCCAGATATGCCCGTCTATATTGTGGGCATGATGATGGGCATGGCGGTGTTCTTTGTGATGGGCGTGGGCATGGCTTGGGTGATGGTGGTGATGGGGGTTGCGTAACGGTAATAATTTAAGCCCAGGTGTATCTTGAAGGGCGACAAAATGCTTGCGTTTGCGGCGCGCAAGTTTGTCTAAAAAGCCCTCATAGCTTGGGCCGATCCAATAAATTCGATCGGCTGCTTCGATCAGGCGTCGATCACTGGGGCGAAGGCTATAGCCATGGGCGGACGATTGCGCGGCCATCAACACTTCAACTGTCTGAAGCTCGCCGACCACCTCTTTCACTATGGCTTGAACCGGTGGAATCGAGGCCACAATCAGAGGCGCTTTGGCGTGTAGGGCCGTGGCCCACAGCCATACAAAGCCTGTTATGAATCTGCGTAAGTACATTATTTTGCTTTCTGTTGTTCCAGTCTTAACTCAAGAACCCTTAAAAAAGATTTTAAAGCGAGTACCTGAAGAGAGGGCATGGTTCCTTGAGGATGGTTGCGATGCGCAGCTTTGCTTTGCTGTTTAAG
Organism: Holosporales bacterium; assembly: GCA_046318415.1. Lineage (GTDB taxonomy): Bacteria > Pseudomonadota > Alphaproteobacteria > Caedimonadales > Caedimonadaceae > JBKCUK01. The sequence continues at coordinate 12,082 of JBKCUK010000001.1, forward strand.
GTGCTCTCGAAGGAAACCATGGAAGAGTTGAAGCTCGTTTGTGGGAAGATTTGGGTTCGATGCCGCTTCTTGTAAAACAGCGATGAAACGCCCCTGGGTAAGCTCGGGATCACTGGAAGCAAGGGTTGCAAGACCAGAGACAGGCGGACTTAATTCCAGAGCACTGGGGCTGGGATAGTCGCCTGAAATTCGAAAATTTCCTCGATCATGGGCATGTTCGGGGTTTTCACTAAACATCAGTAACTTTTGCCATGAGTTTATTGGATCGCCTGCAATAAGAGCCTGTACCCCTTCAGTGTAGAGGTGGTGATGAGGCGCATTAAAGTGGTCTTGTGAAGAGAAATTAAAATAAATTTTTTGTTCGTCTTGGTCAAATAACGGTTTGGTGACGGCGATGAGGCGCTGTAACTGAAGTGTGGAGGAAAAATGGTCATCATTCCAGATGCGCTGCAGGAAAGGGTGATTCGCAATCCAAAGGCCTTTTAACTCCTCTTCTGCCCATACCTCTGCATCATCATCATTGTCTTCGAGGCTTTCTAAGGCTGGACGGGCCACATGCCAAAAGGCGGTAAACTGTGCCTTGAGATCTTCCTGATCTTCGGGCAGGGAGGGCTTTGATGCAAATAAAAGGTTCGGAAGCAGCAACAGGGCGTACATGGAAGTACGAAAAGCGTATGTCGGCATGGAAACCTTTCTTACATAGCGCGTTTAAGGTTTTTTCATTGTGTCCTTTTTAGCGGGGCGCTCTAAATTGTTCAAATAGTATTCAGGGTTATAGCCAAAAATGCCCAGCTCGCATGTCGCCAACGCGTGGTCGCGCTGTTGCATCAGAAAGGCGGTCTCTTCGCGAAGAGGCGAATTTTTCGGTAAAGTATCTCGAAAACTCAAGGCCTTACATGCAAGAGCAGCGCCCTGGCAAAAGGCAGATGCACGTCCATCCCCCAGGCCATTGTAGATTTGCTCGAACGTGGCGCAGGTCAGCCGTCCACCATAGGAAGAACTTGCTTGGGCCGAAAAAGTCAGCAAAATCAGGGGAAAAAAAGCAAACCAAATGTAGTTTTTATTGTTTTTGTTCATTTTTTTCTCCCTGAATTTTCTGAAGTTTCGCAAGAGCTTGGCCTGGCGTCAAGGCATTGCGCATTCCATCGGGTGATTCTTTCATAATTGACTCGTGCGCTCCTCAAAGCCAGATCCTCCCGCGGCACGAAGGGATCTCTCACACATGCTCCCCTTTGCAAAAAATGCAGACCCGGGATGCAGTCTTTATAGCCCATAAGTTTATTTTTTTATGCTAATTAGTAAAAATAGGGTTGGCGACATGAACCGTTCATGTTCCGCAAGACGTGGACTGTTTCCTGGAATAGGGGTGTCACAACGTGCGCAAAATGGAACTTTAATTGCCAATAGTGCAAATCTTATTTTGACAAAAAAGCACTGTTTGTGATATATTTTAATCGTTGACCTCGAACAAGAATTGAGATCGACCGCGTAAGGGGTCGAGACAACTATGGGTCGAAAAAAATGTTTATGCACATTGGGCTTTTGCTCACAACAGCACTGGCAAGTCTCACAGGTGTGAAACCTATGCACCACATGTCCTCTGCCATAAAGGGGCACAAAGTTGCTGGCACCTCAAAGAAGTCATCGACGCGAAGTAAATCAAAAGTTGTTTTGAATCGCGCATCTGGGGGATTGGGCGAGGGGCTGAATGTGGGTTCTGCCGCCGTGACGCAATTTTCAAGTGCAGCGCGACAAGTTGCCTCATCTCTTCAAATCGAGAAAAAGCCATTCGAGGGCTATGGTTCCACAACCTTTAGGCCATCGCGCCGTTTGATGGCTACTTTAGCGGAAGAGGCTGTGCACTCGCCGCTGGCGTCATGGCGCATGCCTTCTCCACGCTCGATGCCTGAGGTGCGCGATCCTAAAATCTCGGCGCAAGAGCCACGGCTTCCAAGAGTTTTTACGCCGACGACTCAGGTGGGGTCGGTGCATCCTCCAGTAGCAGGTGGGCCAGTCCGGGTGAAGTCCGGCACAGGCAAAGCCTTAGATATGGCAAGGCAAGTGAAAATTCTTGAGAGATCACCCGCACTTTTTGATGCAGTACAATTGTCCTCTGAAGAGGCGCTCGAGCAGTTGCTGCACCCAGATCTGCCTCATATCACAGATATTCAGGCCGAGACATTAGCGGATCCCCTTTCCCCAGAGAATGATTTGGCGATCGAAGCGCCCACCTCGGTTTCTTCTGATGCCGGCACCGATCCAAGCGTCGTCTCCGTCGCGCCCGTGGTTGAAGAAGAGGCTGACGTTGTGCCGCCACCACCGCCTGCACCGCCGCTACCGCCGGTTAAGGGAGCACCCAAGGTGAATGTCAGTCCATCTCCAGCGGAGACAACCGAGGTCGATGTTTCTGAACCAGCGCTGGCTGAACACGCCAGCAAGCCCAGCGATGCCCGAAGTGCATTGCTGGAAGAGATTCGCCAAGG
>JBKCUK010000002.1:0-27913 GCA_046318415.1 Holosporales bacterium
GTGCACCCAGCCTTCGGTTCCTTCCGCATCGCGGATATGCCGCCACACGTCATACTCTTGAAAAATCTCAACGGGAAGGTTGGCGCGGTAATAGGTCCACTCCACCGGATATTCGCGCCCTGGACCAACCCGAACATTGACTTCGCTGGAGCGAAACGTTGCAAACCTTGGCAGCGGCAAGGGTGCTTTTGCTGCCCAGGCGCTAGCCGGCATCCCCACAAGGATCAAAAGGAGAGAAGCAATGCGCGCCCTAGCCCGCACGGCGCACACCCGTTGAGCCAAATCCACCGGCACCACGCTCTGTTTCTTGCTCATCCACATCTCCCTCAATCAGGCGCGCTTGAATCACAGGGGCAATCACAAGTTGGGCTATGCGATCTCCCCGTTGCAAGGTAAACGGCTCTTGGCCGTGATTGATTAGAATGACTTTGAGTTCACCGCGGTAGTCAGCATCAATGGTGCCGGGCGCATTCAATACACTCACCCCGTGCTTTGCGGCCAGACCCGAGCGCGGACGGATTTGCGCTTCATATCCTTCTGGAACTGCTAGGGCAAAACCTGTGGGAATCACAGCGCGTTGCCCCGGTTGCAACACTTGTTCTGCGTCTATGGCCGCCGGCAAATCAAGGCCCGCACTCAAGGCAGTACCATAGCTGGGAAGACACAAATCCTGTGCGTGGGCAAGTCTTTGAATGCGCAGTTGCAACACGTTTCTTTCCTTGACTTAAATTTCCAACCATTGTGCCGTTTTTAGACATAAAAGAAAAGTACGACAGATTTTTTGCGGATAAGTGGCACGCACCAAATGCGCATACCTTTGCAGTTGTCGTCGATAAGACATTGGAATCCTGTCTTTTTCCCACGGACCATCGGTTTTAAAGTCCACCACCCAAAGCTCATCATCAAAAACCACCAGGCGATCAAGGCGCCCCTCGATCCAATTCCCCTCAGCATACCCCGCAACCGAAACCTCGCTCAAGGAGCGATCGGAAAACAACAACGTTCCCTTGGGGTCTTCAAGAAGACGTCGGCAGGCCTGGGTCCAAAAGGCAGCCTCCTCTCTCCCCAGGGTCGCGAACATGGTCTCAAGGATCTCGAGGCGACGCGCCTCAGACACCGTGGTCAGCATATGCAGCACCTTGTGGACAAGAGCCCCCCTTGTTTGCGCACCGGAGACTTCTGCAGACTCGCGCCGTTGGATGGAATGATGCAGACTCTTTGAGAGTTCTGGCGTCTCTGGGCCTACCTTTAAGAGATATTCGGGCAGTTGCTGGGGCACGGTTGTGCTGTGGGTCTCTTTGCGTTCCATCACCAGGGGCGCAGTATGGTCATGACTCAAGCGTAATCGGCCATTTGGGTGCAGCAAAATACAGTCATTCTCTCGGGCAAAGTCCTGCAGGCCTGTTTCGATCACCCTATGCCAACACTGCTCATTCAAGGTACGACCACCCCGCCACCCGCAGATATAGAGCTCATCCTCGGCCCGGGTCATGGCCACATACAGTAAACGGTAGTATTCAGGAAGCGATGCTGCCTTGAGATAATCCTTCAAGCTCTCGGTCCGCGGACCCGATTCTGCGGCAGGAGGCAGCCATAACAGCGTGCGCTCATCGATTTTCAGATGCCCCTCAATGCTTTGCGGGACGCGAGAAGTATCCGCCACGATCACCACTGGCGCCTGCAAACCCTTCGCGCCATGCACGGTCATAATCCGCACTTCTCCGCCTCCCCTGGCGCTGGCTTCCCGCTTCAAGGTCTGAGGCAAGCGTGCAAAATGGTGCAGAAAAAGCTGAAGTGATGGCAAATGCCGTCCCTCGTCTTCTTGCACAGCACGCAAAAATTCATCAAGAACTTCATGGATTTCTGGCCCTAGCCGTGCAGCAAAAGCATGGCGACGTTCCGCGATAATGTGATGATAGAGTTGATAAGGCGTGTGGTAATCCACGCACCCAAGAAGCTCACTCAAAAAAGCATAGACATGCTGCCAAGGGTGCTGGTGCTGTTGGGCGCGGGATTTTAAAACGTCAAACAGGCTCTGCTCGCCGCGGCCAAACGCTAGATCAAAGAGATCATCTTCCGTAAGGCCACACAGGGGACTTTTTAAAATCAGGGCCAAGTTCACATCATCACGGGGCAGCACCAAAAAATGCCCCAGCGCAATAAGGTCTTGGACTGCAATATTCTGACTGAGCTCAATGCGATCTGGGCCTGCTACGGGCACACCCTCTCTTTTCAGCGCACGGGTTAACTGACCGATAAAGCCTTGGCGGCGTTGGACTAGAATCAACACATCACCTGGTGTCACCGGGCGCCCACGGGCCGGCAACTGGCGCCCCTCTTGAAACCATTGCCGCAATTCTTTGGCCAAATCCTTCGCCAGACGCGAACTGGCTTCCCACTCATGATCTGCCTCTATCAGGGGCCAGAGTTCGACGGTACCGGCATGGCCTTCGCGCATGGGCAGATGGGGCAAGGCCTGGACGTGGTGCGCCATGTGCGGTTGCGCAAAGACAGCATCAACGGCCAGCAACACGGCGGGACTTGAGCGGAAAGAATGGGTCAATTCGATGATATGGGCCCCTTGTCCAGCTTCCTGGGCCGCACGGGTATAGTGCTGCCCCATGGCCTTGAACAATTCAGGCGCAGCCCCTTGGAAACCGTAGATGGATTGTTTCAAATCTCCCACCAGAAAAAGGCTTTTCGGCGTCTCTGTCTGACTGTCGCCCGTATAAAACTCCTCCGCAAGAGCACCCACCAACTGCCACTGGAGGGCGCTGGTGTCCTGGGCCTCATCCACCAGCAAATGAGCAAGACGGCGGTCCAATTTAAAGCGCACCCAATCGGCCAGATCACTGCGCCGCAACAGATGTAAGCTGAGGCGAATCAAATCGTCATAGTTAACGCAGTTGTGCTTTCGCTTGAGATGATCAAATTCCTCTGCAATGCAGCGGACAAGGGCACTCAGGGACCGGGAAACTTGCCCCGCGCGATAATCTTTAAGCGCCCCCAAAAGATGCTGTACCCGGTCTGCTTCCCGCTGCAAAACCTGCAAAATATCCGGCACGGTGTCTTGCAGCTTTTTACTCACTAACCGGGCACGCACCTCCCCTTTTTGCGTCAAGAACAGCTCGGCATAGGCTGCAAAAGCAGTAGCATCCGGCGCCTGCCAAAAAGTATTCATACCTCTCGAAAGTGCGCTATCGGCTTCACTACCCTGACGCAGGGCTAGGATGCACTGGTGCAGGGTAGGAACGTCTGCATCTGTCGTCACATCGGGCGCTGCATGCGGGAAGTCGTCGAGGGTCAAGCCGAGTTCATTGGGGGTTGTGTTGATGGCGTTAATAATCAGCTCTTGAAGACTGTTTGGGCTAAAACGCTGGGCCAAAACCCCAAGGTGAGCTGCCACATCCGGTGCTGTGAGCGCGTGGTCCATGGCTTGAAGCAGCAGGGTCTGCGCTTCACTTTCATCCATGACACGAAAGCCTGGTGTCAGTCCTGCTTCTATGGGAAAGCGCTGTAAAAGCTGCTGGCAAAAGCTATGCAGTGTCATCAGCTGCAAACCGCCTGGTGTATCCAAGACTTGCGTGAACAGCAAACGGGCCCTTGTTAACTCGTGGCTCTGGGGTGGACGCCCAAAAAGATCCTGCAGGGTGCGAAACAGGGTCAGTTCGTCCTTAACGGCCATGTCCTTGAGGGCAGCCATAAGGCGCTCTCGCATCTCGAGGGCGGCTGCTTTGGTAAAGGTCAAACACAAGATGGCCGAAGGGGGAACACCTTCGCCTAAGAGGCGCAACAGGCGATCCGTCAGGACTTTAGTTTTGCCCGAGCCCGCAGAGGCAGCCACAAAAATCGTTGCCTCTGGCGTGAGGGCCCGGTGTCGCGCGGTGGTGTCAAGTTGCTCTAGGTGTGCCATTCATCCACCCTTCCAAGGTGTCGCACCCAGCCAGATGGCATTTGTGTGGGCGCAATCATGGGCCCACCAGCCCCATAGTGAGCGAGGACCGCTTCAATGACCTCTTCGCATTGCTGTAACCATTGCGCCATATCTCCTGGGGCCGCCAACACCTCGATACCCTGGGTCGTGAGGCGCCACAGCTCGGCCTTCTGGGGAAGCTGGGCTGGAAGATCTCCATATCCCCCCCGCGCCACGAGATAAGCCTCCATAAACAACTGGGGGTCTTCACCCCGATCCACCGCTTTTTTGGAAGGCAACAGACCCGTTTTATAATCCACCACATGGGCTCCTGAGGGAGTAAGCGCCAACAAGTCTAACTTTGCGCGCAGCCGATATACCTCATCCCCGCAAGCGAGGGTGGTTTCACCATTGAGTTCGCTGAAGCGCAGAGGGACCTGCTCAAAAGTTGTTTGGGCATGCTGCACATAATGCATCAGCATTAAATCAACCCGGGGCAGGACAAAGTGTTGCACCCACGGCAGGTGCCCCCAAGGCGTCAGCATTTTAAGGGCTAAGTGGTGTAACCTCTCAAGGCGGTCGGGCAACGTGTGCCATCCTGCCCGCACATCTTGCTCAAGAATTGCATGAAGGACAGAGCCAAGTTCAGCTGGTCCCAAGTCCTGTTCTAGAGAAGCCAGCGGGATCAACTGCAAAATCTGTTGGGCGTAAAAACCATAGGGGTTTTGCATCAGCAGTCTGAGTTGGGTGGCAGAAAATTCCTTGGGGCGCAGGGTAGCATCAGGCGATGGCTGTGGCGCTTGGATGGGGGTGACGTGATCGACCTGACGCAAGACCTGACGCCAGCCCAGGACTTCTTCTCGCGTGCGCCACAGAGGACGGGCTTGTGCGGCCAACAAGACGGTATCAAGACGCTCGAGAAAGCGCGAGGCCATCACTGGTGCTCCACCCATTTTTCGAGAACGGGTCATAAGCACCTTGGGCGTTCCCATTTGCTGACAGAAAACATCGGCCATCAAGCTGATGGTCTGAGCCGAGGAGGGCAGCCCTAATGCCACCCGCACAGGTCCAGGCAACCATGGATCATCGTGGGAACCCCCTGGCCAAATCCCCTCCACCAAGCCAGCAAGAATGACACACTCAAAGTGTTGAAACTGGGCTTCAAACACCCCAACCACTTGTACCCGCGGGTCCGCATCAAAGGGAGGGCGCACAGCGGCAGAAAAAACGGCATCGGCAAGCAGACGTCGAAAAGCGTCTGCATCCATGGAGGAAAGGTGCGCACTGAAAAGGTCAAACAAGTCCTGAACAGCCTCGGCACCGACACCAGACCCCGACAAGGGCCCCATGAGCCGCATTAAAAAGTGCTGTAGATGCGCGATCCATTCAGCCAGCGGCAAAGAACTGTGTGTCGGGGGCAGTTGCGCCAGAACGTGGCGAATCATCGATTGTTGAGAGAGCGGAATCGGTCTTTGCGGATGGCGCGCCTCAAGTTCCATCTGACGCACCTTGTGAAGATGGACAGCGCGCGTTTCCTCAAGACAGACCAGCGGATGTTTCAAAAGGGCTAAAAGGGCATGGGCTGATCGCTCGCCGGTCAGCACATCCAACGCCAATAGTGTCAGCACGCCCGCTTCCGTATGGCGCAAGGGAAGCCCCGCCGTATCATCAGCCTCAATATGGCAGGCCTTGAGCTCGGCCATGACCCGATTGGCAAGGGGACGATGGGGGGTAATGAGGGCAATTTTTTGCTCTCCACGGGCTAAAAGATCGCGAATATGCAGGGCAATAAGCTCTGCTTCTTCGGCTTCATCGGCAGCCTCAAGCAAGGACACATCTTGAAGCGCATTCTTTTCCAGAGCCTCTTTGGCCTGATCCAGCTTCAGGCCAGCTTCCGCGAAAGCCGCATCTAAAAGCCGGACCCGCATACTAAGATCAGCTAATGGGAGCTCACCGATGCACCTTAAGGCTGTGGGATCAACGCCTAAATGGCTCAAGATTCGGGCGAGAATGGCCATGGGATGGCTGTCTTTGAGGGGACCATCGATTTCGAATAGGGCCGGAAAAAAGATGATACCAGAGGGATGGGACCGAACGTACTCATAAAGGGCAAGGGCCTTAGGATAAGAACTGACCAAGCCGGCGATGACCACAAACCCCTTCGGCGGTGCTTCTTGGAAATGCTCCAATAGCCTGCACAGTAAGCGCTGTGGCCCCTGAAAATGCGTCAGGATGTCGGCACGTAATAAAATCTCAAGATAGTGGCTGGCTTGCTGCCAATGGAGAACATGATCGGCCGAAAAGACGGCAAGAACCGTCTCAAGACCCACCTCATAAAGCGCCAGCTGGCGCAGGATGGGATAAAGGCTCTCGGCAAGTCCCAGGGCTTCGCTGGCACTTAGACCATGATGGCGCAGCACATCCACCATTTTCATGCGCGTGACCAGGCTATGTTGGACTTCATCGTCAAGTTCATCGGATAGCAGCGTCTGATCCGATAGGGTGATGATCTCGGGCATGAGCATGGCCTCAAACCCTGAAGCACGCAGCATTTCCCGCATGAATGTACGTGCTGCACGCCTGGTGGGCAAAATGACCTTACTCTGGGCGAGGCGCTCAGGGTTCCCGTCAACTTGGCACCACAGCTCTTCGGCAACGGTGCGCAAAAAATCAGCACCATGCGCAACGCTCAAAAGACGGGCGGTCATGGGAGACCTTCTTCAAGGTGTCGTAAGCGCCCTAGAAGAGCAGCCTCGCCGTCCAGCACAGCCCGCCTTCCCTCACCTTCGTGTGCGAGGGAAATCACCAGAGGCTGGTTGGTGAAGGACACCCCCTCAAGACGCTCGGGCCACTCCACCAAGACAATGCCCTGATGGAGGGCGTCTTCAAAGCCAAGCTCCCAGATTTCCTCTGAATGCTTGAGACGATAAAGATCATAGTGCCAGACCTCCCCCTTCGGCGTCTGGTAGGTTTGCACCAGGGTAAAGGTGGGGCTGGGGACTTCCATATCAGGCGATGTCAGCACCTGGATAAAGGCGCGGGCCAGTGTGCTCTTCCCCGCACCAAGATCCCCTTTAAGGTAGACAAGTTGTGGCGCTTGAAGCTCTGCCGCCAAAGTCTCCGCAAAGCGTATCATGGCCTCAAGATTGGGGAGGTGCAGCTTCATCATGCAGATTGCCTCTCAATGACGACAAAGGCCAACGCATGGTCCTTGCCATCACTTAAACTGAGGTGAATGTGGGCACTCTGATGGGGCGAGATTCTTGATGCAAGATTGTTTTGAACAGCCCCTGATAAACGCACCAAAGGCGCCCCATAGGCATCATTGAGGATTTCCATATCTTGAAAAGAGATGCCACCGCGAAAGCCGATGCCAAGGGCTTTAACAAGGGCTTCTTTCGCGGCAAAGCGTTTTGCGACATAGGCTGCTGGGTGGGGATGGGTATGGACGCGCTCCCGCTCGCTGGGGGTGAGCAAGCGTTTCAATGCCCGGGCACCATGACGGCGTAGCATCACCTCTATCCGTTTGATTTCACACAAATCTGTCCCAATACCCAGAATCATAACCCTATTACTTTACCCTCACTCTTTAGCACCTTTTGCCCTCAAAAATGACCTTGGCACAAATGAATTGTGAAGGCAAACGGTTGCGTTGCGATCATGAGACACTTCCAGTGGCGGCGTTTTTAAATTCAGCCATCGCGAGCGCAGCATGGTGAACCCTACTGTTTTTCGTGGCGCTTCAGGGGTATAGTCTCTGAAAATGAGCCTGAGTGCTTGAACATTAAAAAAAGAGAAGAATTTCGCCATGTCGTCCGATCGTTATCTTCAAATCAGCTGGGAAGAGTTTCACCGGGATTGCAAGACACTGGCGCAACACTTAGCAGGTCTGCGCCCCTGGCAGGGGCTGGTTGCCATCACCCGAGGCGGCCTGATTCCAGCCGGCATTCTCGCCCACGAACTGAATATCCGTCTCATCGACACCCTGGGCGCGTCCTCTTACGGCGATGACGAAAAACAAGGCGCGTTAGAGATCATTAAAACGGCCAGTGATGCCATGGCGGGCGAAGGGTTCATCATCGTGGATGACCTGGTTGATACGGGCGCAACAGCGCACCTGGCACGCCGCCTCCTGCCCCAAGGACACTTGGCGGCAGTCTATGCGAAACCAGCAGGCCTTGGATCTATCGACAGCCACGTGCGGCAGGTGGCCCAGGAAACGTGGATCGTCTTTCCATGGGAAATCTAAAAAGAACATCACAGCGTGCATGAAAAAGTTGACGCCGCTTTCATAAACCGGTAAGGAGATGATTCTAAGGTTTCAACAAAGGCGCAAGCCTTGATGTTTCTATTGGAGAGAAGAAAATGAAGAGGACCTATCAACCCAGCGCATTGGTTCGCAAGCGTCGTCATGGTTTTCGCGCCCGCATGGCCACCGTTGGCGGTCGCAGGGTCATCAACGCACGTCGCGCCAAAGGCCGTCATCGCTTAAGCGCCTAAAGCTGACTTGACTTCACGCCCTCAAGGTCTTACAAAGCGCAAAGATTATCTGCGCCTATCTGGGTCGGCCATTAAGTGGACGACCCCTTGTTTTTTGATCCAACTCATTCCCTCATCTGCGGTTATCGACGGCCCACGTTTTGGTATTACCGCCAGCCGTCGGTTGGGTGGCGCTGTTGATCGCAACCGCGCCAAGCGTCGTTTGCGAGAACTGATTCGGCGTCATCTTGGCGACCTTGGCTGGGTTGGATACGACTATGGCTTCATCGCCCGTAAGGCTGTCCTGAACAGCCCCTTTGAGGCCTTGGAAAAAGATTTGAAATGGGCCCTTGGCCACCTGCATCGTCAGGTGAAGCATCCACCCCTTAAAGAAAGCCCTAAGGATGATGCGACCCCTGCTTAAAGGATTCATTCTGCTCTATCAAAAGCTTATCAGCCCTGCTCTACCAAAGCGCTGTCGCTTCGCGCCGTCGTGCTCGGATTATGCCATCGAGGCCCTTGAAGTGCACGGCGCCTGGCGCGGCAGCCTTTTAACCCTCAAACGCCTTGCCAAATGTCATCCCTTTGGCGCTTCAGGCTGGGATCCAGTGCCAAAATGTGCTACAAAGCGCCAACATAAAGTGAAATAGAGGACTCTAAACCATGGACTCGCAAGAGAAACGTAATCTCTTTATCGCCGTCATTTTGACAACGCTGATCTTTATGGGCTGGAATTATTTTTTCGAGCCCAAGAATCCGCTGATGCCGCAACAGGCTCAACAGGCGAACGCTGATTCTGCGTCCCAAAGCGGCGCATCGAACCTTCCGCCCGCCCCTATGGATCGCTCGACAGCACTGGCTCAAAGTCCGCGCATTGCCATCGACACCCCAAAACTCAAGGGCTCGATCAACTTGCGGGGCGCACGTTTTGATGACTTAACCCTGCGCGGCTATCACGTCAAAGCCGATAAAGATAGCCCCCTTGAGGTGTTGCTGCACCCCAACCATCAAGAGGAGAGGGTCGTTGAGGTGAAAAGCCTTTTCGGTGCCGATCAGAAAAAAATAGAGCAAGTTCAGATGGGTTATCAAGGTGCTTTTGGCTGGCTTAGTGATAAGAAGTCCATGCCGCTTCCCGATGCCGATACCCTTTGGCAAGCCGATCGCACCACGTTGAAGCCGGGTGAGCCCATCACCCTCAGCTGGGACAATGGGGCTGGGCTTGTTTTCCAGCAAATCATCGCCGTGGACGAGAATTATTTGTTCAGCGTCACCCAAAAGGTGATTAACAACGGTAGCGAGGCCATTCAAGTGCGCCCCCATGGCTTGATCACACGCCGGGGCACCCCCAGTACGTCGGGCTTTTACATCCTGCACGAAGGGCCTTTGGGCTATTTGAACGATAAGCTGGTCGAAATTGACTATAAAGATCTGAAAGAGAAGCCTGAGCAAACTTATGCCAGCAAAGGCGGCTGGTTGGGCTTAACCGACAAGTACTGGCTCACAGCCTTCATTCCCGATCAAAAAGCTGATCTGAAAATCACTTATGCTGACCAAACCCAGGCAGGTACAGATCTCTACAAAATTAACTTCGAAGCCCAAGCCATGGATGTGGCGCCCAACAGCACGACAGAGATCACCAACCATTTCTTTGCCGGCGCCAAAGTCTTGGATCTCTTGGATGGGTATGAAGAGAAGCTGGGCGTCAAACACTTTGACTTGGCCGTGGATTTTGGCTGGTTCTATTTTATGACCAAGCCACTCTTTTCCATCATTACCCATGCCCACAACTGGTTCGGAAATTTTGGTCTGGCCATCATCTTCCTGACCATTGTACTGAAGCTCTTGTTCTTCCCCTTGGCCAACAAATCCTACCGCTCCATGGCGCGGATGAAGGCCCTGCAGCCCGAGATCCAAAAGATCCAAACCCGCTGGGCCAATGATAAACTTCGCATGAACCAAGAATTGATGGAATTCTACAAAAAGCAGGAAATCAATCCTTTGGGTGGCTGCCTGCCCATGCTGATCCAAATTCCGGTGTTCTTTGCCCTTTATAAGGTGCTGTTTGTGACCATTGAGATGCGTCATGCCCCCTTCTATGGCTGGATTCATGACCTCTCTGCCCCAGACCCCACAAGCGTCTTTAATCTGTTTGGGCTGATTTCCTGGGATCCACCGTCCATGCTGCAGTTGGGCGCCTGGCCGCTGATGATGGGTATTACCATGGTCTTGCAGCAACGCCTCAGCCCGCAACCAGCAGACCCTGCGCAAGCGAAAATGATGATGATCATGCCCATTTTGTTCACCATCATGTGCGCCAACTTCCCTGCAGGCTTGGTGATTTACTGGAGTCTCAGCAACATCATGACCATCGGCCAGCAATGGGCTTTGATGCAGCTGGAGGCTAAGCGCCCTGCGCAAGCACCGGCCAAAAAAGGTAAGCGCTAGTCATTATGGAAGCACAAGGTACGCCCGACATGGACAAGCTGGGTCAGTGGCTTTTTAACCGGCCATGCAGCTTCATGTTGGGCGTCACCAAGCTCCAGGACTTGCCAAACCAGGAAAAAGTCGAAATTGCATTTGCCGGCAGGTCTAACGTCGGTAAATCTAGTCTGATTAATGCGCTTGTGGGCGAGCGTCAGCTGGCGCGCACCTCCAACACGCCAGGCCGCACCCAAGAGATTAACTTCTTTGATTTAGGCGGACTTTTAAATGTGGTGGACCTTCCCGGCTATGGATATGCGGCGGTTACCAAGACGAAGGTCAGTGCCTGGAACGAATTGATCCGGCTTTACCTCAAAGGACGCGTAAGTTTAACGCGGGTGTTTGTGTTGATCGACAGCCGCCATGGCCTGAAAGAAAATGATCAAGAAATTTTAAAACTCCTCGACCAGTCAGCGGTCTCCTACCAAATCGTGCTGACCAAAGCAGATAAAATCAAAGAATCTGCACTTAAAAAACTCATTCATCACATCACGGAAAATGAGCTTCCCCGCCATACGGCTGCTTATCCTAAGGTCCTTGCCACCAGCAGCGCCAAAGGCCATGGCTTGCCCGAGCTGAAAGCCACGGTTGCGCAACTTCTGGTGGATCTGGGTCGCTTGACCCCATCAGAAGAGTAGCGTTGAGCTTTTTGCAATCGCCCGCCTGAATTTCCTCATTTGATATAAATATTTCAGACCTAATACGAAGCATACTGAATCAGTATCAGCTGATATACACCCAGAAGCACTGCAAAAGTAACCTAATCTGCGGCACTCAGCTGGTTGCCGCAGCCTCTCCTTCGCCCTTTAAGCACTTTCAAAAAAGTGGATGAGTTAAGGCCGTGTTAGCCCCATGACGCTGCGCACCTCATGGAGGGTGGCCTCAGCTAAGCGCTCTGCCCGTGCACGCCCGTCAGCAAGAATGGCATCCAAGGCTGTCCGATCGGCCATCAACCGCTTAATGTGATCGCCCATGGGCGTGATTTTGGCAATTAACAGGTCACTCAACTGCCCCTTAAAGGTGGAAAATTGCGCCCCTGCAAATGTTGCGGTGGTTTTCTCTAAGCTATCCCCTCTCAGCGCCGCATAAATAGACAGCAAATTTTTAGCCTCAGGCCGATTCTCAAGTTCCTCAAGGGTTGCTGGTAACGGCAGTGGATCGGTCTTAGCTTTGCGAATTTTAAGGGCGATATCGTCGGCCGTGTCGGTCAGATAAATGCAGCCATAATCGGAGCCTTCATCAGACTTACTCATTTTCTTGGTGCCATCCCGAAGGCTCATGACCCGGGCTGCAAGGCCCATAATGACGGGCTCTGGCTCGACCAATACGCTGCATTCATAATGACGATTAAAGGCCCCACAAATATCGCGGGCCAGTTCAAGGTGCTGTTTCTGGTCTTCGCCCACGGGGACATGGGTTGCCTTGTAGAGCAGCACGTCGGCTGCCATCAACACGGGATAAGCATAAAGGCCAAGGTTGGCGTTTTCCCGATTCTTTCCGGCCTTATCCTTGAACTGGGTCATGCGGTTCAGCCAACCAAGCGGTGTAAAGCACCCCAGAATCCATCCCAATTCCGCATGGGCTTGGACATGACTTTGAATGAAGATGGCGCTTTTTTGGGGATCAAGGCCAGCTGCGAGATAAGTGGCTGCCACCTCATACGTATTGTGCCGTAGCACCTCAGGGTCTTGGAGCACGGTAAGGGCGTGGAGGTCAACAACGCAATAAAAACTCTCATGGTCATGCTGCAGGTCCACCCATTGGCGAATGGCGCCTAAATAATTACCTAACGTCATGGATCCACTGGGTTTCACCCCGGACAGAATGCGCCCCATTTTCTTTTGCTACTCCTTTTACTTCATGCACCGCGCAATTGCTGGCGCATGTCACGCCAATTGACCGCACCCGTTAAGCGCGCCAGTAAACCATAGGCAAAGATACTGGTGCCGACCATGGTGCATAACACCACCACCGCACGCCATCCTGCTGCTTGATCAAGAAGGGCGCGCCCTGCCCAATCCGCAAGCATCAGCACAGCAATGGTGAGCGCCGTTGTCATGATCAAGCGGGGGAAAAACTGCAAGAAGCGGGAACTGAGAATTAAAAGATTGCGCTTTTTCAGCATCCATGCCAGCACCCCGGCGTTGGCCCATGCCGCGATCGCAGTAGATGCTCCCAGACCCACGTGCTGAAAGCGGTCAATGAGCATCAGGTTTAACGCGAGATTCAAGGCCATCGATCCGACGCCGACAGCCACGGGGGTAAAGGTATCTTGCCTCGCAAAAAAAGTGCTGGAGAAAATTTTAATCATCACATAGGCGGGCAACCCAAGGGCCAATGCCATCAGCGTCTTGGCGGTTTCAAGGGTCTCGTGGGGCCCGAACTTGCCATGCTGAAAAAGCACTTGAATCAAGGGCTGGGCTAGGAAAATAAGACCAATCATCGCCGGCAGGGTCAACAGCAGCGCATATTCAAGGGCCAGGTTTTGGCTTTCCATGGCCTGTTCATGCTGATCCATGCGCAGCTGTTTAGCCAAAAGCGGCAACAGTGCTGTCCCCACGGCCGTGCCCAAGACACTTAAGGGAAGCTGGTTGAGACGATCCGCATAGTGAAGATAAGACATGCCCCCCGCAGGAAGAAGGGAGGCCACCAGCATATCCACTAGAAGGTTGACTTGGACCACGCCACTCCCGGCCGCGGCTGGCGCAAACAGTTTTAAAAACCTTTTCATCTCAGGTGTCAGTCGCGGCATACGAGGACGCAGACCAAAACCATAGCGTTTGGCAGGTATTAACACCCACAAAAGCTGCACAATACCGCATGCCGTCACACCAATAGCAAAGGCCTCACCCGGCTCACCGTGGGCCGCCGTCATCAGATAAACGCTGGCAATAATCGCCACATTGCCCACCATGGGAGACGAAGCAACGGCTGCAAACCGCTCAAGGGAGTTCAAAATACCGCTGTAGAGGGCGGTCAACGAAATAAACAGAATAAAGGGAAAGGTCAGGCGGGTGTATTCAATGGCGAGGTGGAGTCGCTCTGGCGTTTTTGCAAACCCCGGGGCGATCACCGACATGATCTGGGGTAGGAACAGCTCAACAACGATCACTAAAACGGTCAAGGACAGGGTGAGCCATGCCAGGATATCTTCCGCAAGGGTTCTGGCTTGTTGTTCCCCCTCCTTTGCCAAAGCTCCTGCAAACAATGGCACAAAGGCCGCATTAAAAGCCCCCTCTGCAAACAGACGGCGTAGAAAGCTGGGTAACTTCATGGCAAACACCATGGCATCGGTCATGGCGCCCGCGCCAAGATATGTGGCCATCAGCATTTCGCGGACAAAGCCAACCACGCGGCTCCCAATGGTGAATCCCCCAACCGTCGCAATCGAGCGTAGCAGTTTCATGACGTTCCCTTCAGCGTCAAACTTGGTGCAAAATGCTTATACAAGATCCAAGCCGCCCTTTGCAAATTTTTGTCGCAAGTACAAAAGCTAGCGCCATACAAAAAACCGTGTAAGTTGTCTTACCTCGATCACCTTTAAGATCATGAGGCCGGCGCCATAGGCGGCAGCGGCGGCCGTAATCGTGAGAAATAGCTGAGCAAAACGCCATAGCTGACCCGATGGGAACGGTGAAAGTTCCATCATCTGAATGCCACTTAACACCGCGGCCATGACAAGGGTGGCCATCACGATGCCCGGAAAACGCATTTTAAACATCTCATCACGGTGAAACATTTGACGTCGCTTGAGACCATAGGCCAGTAGGCCTGCATTGACCCACGCGGCTATGGCCGTTGCAAGGGCTATTCCCACATGGCGGAGAGATTGCAACAAGATGAGGTTTAAAACAAAATTCACCGCCAAACCCACCAAAGCCGCTTTCACAGGGGTCTTGGTATCATAGGTTGCAAAAAAGCTGGTGCTAAAGACTTTCACCAAAACATAAGCAGGCAGACCAAAAGCAAAAGCTGCAAGAACTTTTGCCGTCTCGGCCACTTCATAAGCGCCAAAAGCTCCCCTTTGGAATAAGGCTGCGATGATGGGATGGGCGAGAAACACCAATCCTACCGTGGCAGGCAGAGTCAGCATCATGGAGAGCTCAAGGGCACGATTTTGAGCATGGCTTGCTTTTTCCTGATCGCCCTTTTGTAAATGGCGGGAAAGCTGTGGCAACAACGCCGTACTAATGGCAATGCCGATGACGCTCAAGGGTAACTGATTCAAGCGATCTGCATAAAAAAGAAACGAGACAGACCCGGTGGGCAGAAACGAGGCTAAGATGGTATCAATCAGCAAATTCACTTGCACCACTCCCGCGCCAAAGGCACCGGGCAGCATGACGCGCACCAGTTGTTGCACGGCCGGTGTATAGCGTGGCCATATGAGACGCACATGCGCCCCTGCCCTTGATGCGGATCCCCACATCCAAACGCATTGTAGGGCACCTGCAATCAGCACTGCCCAGGACAAACTATGACCAGGAGTGGCAAACCACGCCCCCCCAAAAGTCAGGGCCCCAATCATGCAT
This sequence comes from Holosporales bacterium, assembly GCA_046318415.1. Lineage (GTDB taxonomy): Bacteria > Pseudomonadota > Alphaproteobacteria > Caedimonadales > Caedimonadaceae > JBKCUK01. Next base: position 15,406 of record JBKCUK010000002.1, read on the forward strand.
AAATTGAGCAAGATGGGGGCAGCGGACGCCGCGGCAAAACGATCCAGCGAATTGAGAATGCCTGCAAAAAGGGCGGAAACCGAAATCAGCATCAAGTAAGGAAATGTGATTTGGGTATACTCAAGGGCCAGTTGATAGCGCTCGGGCGTTCGATGGAAACCTGGCGCGATGGCCGATAGGATCAAAGGCAATTGAGATTCAAAAACAAGGGTCAACAGCATCAAAACGCAGAAAAGGGCCGCTAAAATTTGCTCGGCAGCCTGGGTGGCTTCCCTCAAGCCCTTGGCCGCATAAAGGCGCGCAAACAGCGGAACGAACGCCGCATTAAAGGCACCTTCAGCAAAGAGGCGGCGAAAAAAATTAGGCAGCTTAAACGCCACAAAAAAGGCATCCGCCACAGGCCCAGCCCCCAAAAGGCTTGCCATCAGCACGTCCCGCGCAAAGCCCGAGAGCCGAGACAGCATTGTCATACCACCAATCGTTGCCATGGAACGCCACATGGGCTGAACACGTCCTTTCTTTACTTAGAGCTTGGCGCCCTTAAGGTCCCTTCCCCCACGCACCAACCCTGGGGTGCGCATCACGCGGCGCTGGACCGTCTTAGGCAGCGGACCTCTCTCCCTTTAACTGCTGCTGGAGAGTGGCCAGAAAGTCAAGGGCTTGGCGGGGGGTCATATGATCCAAATCCGCATTCTTGAGGGCGTCTTCAACGACACTTGGCTGCGGGTCATGGATTTCTGCACTTTGTGTAGGTGCTTGCGCCAAATAATCAAACAAAGGCAACAGCGAACTTTTCGAGTCCTTCCCTCGACCAGACTCTAAACCTTCTAAGACCCGTTGCGCCCGCGTGAGCACCGCCTTAGGAAGACCCGCAAGCCGCGCAACATAAATACCATAGGATTTATCGGCACTACCGGCCACCACTTCATGCATAAAAATAGCTTTGCCCTGCCACTCGCGGATGCGCATGGTGTAAAGCGAGAGACCTTTCAGGGTCGCTTTAAGGTCAACCAGTTCATGATAATGGGTGGCAAAAAGGGTGCGGCAACGGATCTGGTCGTGAAGATGCTCGAGCACCGCCCAAGCCAGTGACACCCCGTCATAGGTGGAGGTGCCGCGCCCGACTTCATCGAGAATCACAAAAGCGCGCGGGCCTGCTTGGTTTAAAATAGCTGCGGTTTCAATCATTTCCACCATAAAAGTCGAGCGCCCGCGCGCCAAGTCATCGGCAGCTCCCACCCGGCTGAACAACCGATCGACGATACCGATGTGCGCCCGCTCTGCCGGCACGTAGGACCCCATCTGCGCCAACAAAACAATCAAGGCATTTTGGCGCAAAAAAGTACTTTTACCGGCCATATTGGGGCCCGTCAGCAACCAAGCGCGCTGCTCCTCCGATAAGACACACGAATTGGCGACAAAACTTTGGCCATCGCCCTGCTGCAAGGACCGCTCCACCACCGGGTGACGACCTTTGATAATCTCAAAAGCAAAACTGTCATCGATTTCAGGCCGGACATAGCCACGCTCCCGCGCCAGGTGGGCCAGGCTTGCCAGGACATCCAAAGTCGCCAGCGCTTGGGCCATGCGCCGTAAACTGGCCTGGCGCTGCAGCACCTCATCCACCAAATCCTCGAAAAGTCGCAATTCCAACGCCAAGGCTTGGTCAGCAGCACTCACCAACTTCTGCTCCAACTCGGCGAGCTCCGTGGTGGTAAATCGCATGGCGCTGGCGACGGTTTGACGGTGAATAAAAGCATCATCCAACTTGCCGGCATGGCTGTTGGTGACCTCAACAAAATAACCTAAAACGTTGTTATGCTTGATTTTGAGTGAGGGAATATTATAAGTGCCCGCATATTTGGCTTGCAACTCAAGCAGGCACTGTTTGCCATCTTGAGACAGGCGTCGCAGCTCATCCAAGGCGTCGTGGTAGCCTTCGCGAATAAAACCTCCATCCCGGGCTTGGGGGGGTAAATCGTCCGCCAAAGCGCGCTGCAGGCGATCCAAAACCGCCTGATGCTGACCAAGCCCTGAAATCAAATGCTGTATCTCTGCTGCAAGGCCACGTCCTGCAAACAGAGAGGCACACTGATCCGCTGCCTGAAGGGCCGCCGACACATTCGCCAAATCCCTTGGTCCAGCGCGCCCCATTGCCAGACGAGAAAGCGCCCGCTCAAGGTCAGGACACGCGCGCAAGATGCCGCGCAAGGCTTGTCGAATCTCATCATGCTCGAAAAACCACGTCACCTGAGTCAGGCGCTGATTGATGGCAGCTGCTTCGGCCAAGGGTAAATTAAGCCATTGGGCAAACAGGCGGGCCCCAAAGGCGGTCACCGTCTCATCCATGGTCTCGAGAAGGCAACCCTGATAGGCGCCACTGAGGGTTGCTGTTAACTCAAGATTGCGCCTTGTGGCCGCATCGATGTGGAGAAAACCCGAGGCTGCCAAGCGCTGTGGAGGATTGAGATGCTGCAGGCTTTGTTTTTGGGTTAACTGCAAGTAATCGAGAAGCGCACTGGCTGCTAAAATCTCAAGATCAGAAAAGGCGCCAAACGCCTCCAGGGCCGACACGCCCAAGTGATCTTGCAGACGCTTAGCGCCATTGGCCGCATCAAAGCGTGAAGCGGGCAAAGGATGAAGGACGCGTTTAAACGCTGCGAAGGTCTCGAAAAAACAAGGCTCGCGCAGCATGGGCTCGGGTAGGACGATTTCGCTGGGACTGTAGCGCGCCAATAGCCCTTCAAGTTCACCTAACGCAGGACATTCAACAACAAAATGTCCGGTCGAGATGTCAATGACGGCCGCCGCCAAGTGTACCTGCCCCTTGTGGGACTGATGGACCAGGCACATGAGGTTGTTGGCTTTGCGGGCTTCAAGGAGACTCTCTTCTGTCAGAGTCCCTGGCGTAACAATACGCACCACATCGCGGGCGACAACGGACTTGGCACCGCGCTTTTTGGCTTCTGCAGGATCTTCCAATTGCTCGCAAATGGCCACATGGAATCCTTGGCGCACCAGCTTGGCCAAATAATTTTCTGCCGCATGCACGGGCACACCGCACATGGGAATATCTTCCCCCTCATTTTTTCCGCGGTGGGTCAGCGCAATATCTAGAACCTTGGCGGCTTTGTGCGCATCTTCAAAAAACAACTCATAAAAGTCGCCCATGCGAAAGAACAGCAAGCAATCCGGATGCGCATCCTTGATGCGATGATATTGCGCCATCATGGGGGTCATCGAGAAACCATCTCCTTGTTTGGGCGGTCATGTTGCAAAAAACGCAGCCTTTTTCAGCAACCGATCCTTTGCGTACAATGTGCTTGACAGCATATACCCTCCTAGCAATACCCTTCAAAAGGGATTTTCTCAACTGTGTTCAAATCATGTCGGGGCAGCGATTGTGCACATGGATGACAATGGCCGTTTTTAGCCTCATTCCGGCGACCCTCGCCCACGCAGAAAAAACGCACACGCTTCATAGTGTCGGCTCAGCTTCCGTCTTTCCCTATGCGGTTGCGGTGGCAGAAATGACGTCCGCGCGCACCAACAGCAACCCCCCTGTGATTGAGTCCACAGGAACTGGGGCTGGAATTCGGGCCTTTTGCAGTGGGCCCGCACCGCGCTTTCCAGATATGGCCATGGCCTCACGCCCCATGGGTGCAGATGAAATGGCGTTTTGCAAAAGCCACGGTGTGGACGACTTTATTGAGCTGAAGATTGGTCGCGATGGCATCGTCCTTGCCTCTGCCGCAGCTAAACCCGCCATTCGAAATCTGTCCCTTGCTGACCTTCAGCAGGCACTTGAGGCACGCGGTCATGCCCCCAGAACCTGGCGCGACCTTCGCCAAGATTTGCCCGAGCACAAAATGACATTCCTTGGTCCACCGTCCACCTCTGGCACCCGAGAAGCCCTGACCCATCTTTTAGGCACCCCTGAGCACCCCATGACCATTCGCCGCGATGGCATCTATCAAGAGGTGACCGAGCAAGAGGCTGTGGTGTTACAAAAACTCCATCTAAACCCGCAAGCCCTTGGGGTTTTTAGCTTTGGCTTTGCACACCTCAATCGTGATCGACTAACCATGGTTTCCATTGAGGGGGTTAAGCCCAATTTGACGAGTATCATGAAGGGCACCTACCCCCTATCGCGCACGCTCTATCTTTATGTGAAGGTCAAAAGCATCCAGCAAAATCAGGATCTTCTTGAATATCTTCGCGAATTTTTGTCGGAAGCCGCCAGTGGCCCGCAAGGCTATCTGACAAGCTTTGGGTTCGTCCCTTTGCGCCCCGAGGAACGACAAGGGTCACTTGAAAGCGTGACACAAGCCAGCAGGAGGACACCATGAGCTGGCTTATGGCGCTTTTCTTCCTTCTTATTTCCGGCTTCTATGGAACGCGCGCGCGCATGCGATACATTACAGGCCAAGGCACAAAGCCAGCTGTCATGCCAAAATTTTACGGTTATGTGACATCGGTCTATGGCGCCATGGCGTTTGCTTTGGTTTTTCTCCTATGCACTTTGACTGAGGTAGCCCCACCGATCCTGACTGGGTTCATGGGCGCCCTTGCGGTGGTCCTCGCCACCATGATGGGGCAATCCTCACGCTTTCACGCGCGACGGCATATGGAGGGCATCATCCGCAAGGTCTTGCTGGTTGCTGCGCTGATTGCAGTGGTGCTGACCTTCGCCATTGTTCTCTCCCTCGCCCTTGAAGCCCTTCAATTTTTTCAACGTGTTCCCTTAAGCCATTTCCTTTTTGGAACCAGCTGGGCACCCCAATCGGGTGCCAGTGGGGAGGCCCAATTTGGGATCATTCCTTTACTGGGCGGCACCCTGATGATCACAGGGCTAGCGCTTAGCCTTGCCCTTCCCCTTGGATTAATGAGTGCGGTTTTCCTCTCCGAATACGCCTCCTCCCCACAACGCAAAGTTCTTAAACCCATGGTCGAAGTTTTGGCCGGCATTCCCACAATCGTCTATGGTTTCTTTGCCATCAGCATTGTCATGCCAGGGCTGCAGCACCTTGGCGAATGGCTCCATATCCCCATTTCTGCCGAAAGCGCCTTGGGGGTGAGTTTAGTCATGGGACTTCTTATTTTGCCGCTGATTGCCAGCCTCAGTGATGATGCGCTGCGCGCTGTCCCCCAGGCCCTTCGGGACAATTCCCTGGCCCTTGGCGCAACCGAAGCCGAGACCATCCTTCGGGTGGTGCTGCCTGCTGCCACGCCGGGGATTATTGCCGGCTTCCTCTTAGGTCTGTCACGGGCCATTGGCGAGACCATGTTGGTCGTCATGGCCGCAGGACTTAGCGCCAACTTGACCCTGAACCCCCTTGAGTCGGTAACCACCATCACCGTGCAAATCGTCAGTCTGCTGACGGGAGATCAGGAGTATGGCTCTACACGCACCTTATCGGCGTTTGCCCTTGGCTTGGTGTTGTTTGTGTTGACGTTTTTATTAAATATCCTGGCCGTGCGCGTGGTGCGGCACTATCGAGAGAAATACGCATGAGCGAGATGCCTTCCCACACCCCGCACCCTGCGCAGCATCTTGTGGCCCTTGGTCTGCGGCGACGCTATCGACGCGACGCTTTGCTACGCCATTTGTGCCGCATATCCACCTTCATCGCCGTTTCCTTTGTGGCCGTTTTATGCAGTGGCATCGTTTGGTTTGCCCTGCCGGGGTTAAAACGACATGAGGTCTTGATCCAGGTTGACTTTCCTCAATCCCTGCCACAAAGCGGGCTTGCGTTACCCAACCTCCTCAGCCGAGGCTTTCATAAAGTAGCATCCGCCTCCACGGATGAGGCCCTTGGGCTGATCAGCCCCGGCGCACACCGGGTGTTGTGGCATAAAATGCGCCACAAACCCCACCTTTTAGGTCACACAAAGCGCATTTGGCTGCCCTTAAATGACACGGCGGATCAATTCTTAAAGGGGAAAGTGTCGCGCGCTAGCGGAGAAGATGCCCAACAACTCAGTGACCCCCAAATCGAGCTTCTTGAACAATGGCAGCGCCAAAACCAGATCAGAAGCAAGTGGCATACCAAAATTTTCACCCACAGTGACTCTCGCCTGCCCGATCAAGCCGGCCTTTTCAGTGCATTCTTAGGCTCCCTATGGTTGCTGTTGATCACCTTCATGGTTGCCTGCCCCTTGGGCGTTGCCGCCGCCATTTATCTCGAGGAATTCGCTAAACCCGGCTTCCTCTCCCGTCTCATTGAGGTGAACATTTCGAACCTTGCCGCCGTTCCCTCCATCGTTTTTGGTCTTTTAGGTTTTGCTGTGTTCTTAAGTCTTGGGGGATTGCCACGCTCTTCTGTTTTGGTGGGCGGCCTGACCCTCAGCCTAATGGCTTTGCCGACCATCATTATTGCGACGCGAACAGCCCTTCGCACCGTACCCAAATCCCTTCGCGATGCGGCCTTAGGCCTTGGTGCCTCGCGCATCCAGACCACATTCCATCAGGTCCTGCCTCTGGCGTTACCTGGCATTGCCACGGGCACCTTGATCAGCCTGAGCCGCACCCTAGGTGAGACCGCACCTCTTTTAATGGTGGGCATGATGGCCTATGTAGGCAGTAGCCCCACAAGCCCACTGGATCCCTCGAGCGCCCTACCGGTGCAGGTGTTCAACTGGGCACGCTTGCCCGAGCCTGGTTTTCTTGCCAATGCCGCGGTGGGCCTTATGGTTTTGTTGGTGCTGCTGGGCCTTTTGAATTGGTGCGCCTTTAAAATACGTGAAAAATGTCAAGTGAGTTACTAAGCGAGGCAAATCGTGCGTGCAAAAGTTGCAGCCCATCACCTGAATTTGTCCTATGGCGACAAGAGGGTGCTTTATGACATCAACCTCGAAATTCCCACCAATACGGTTACAGCGCTGATTGGCCCCTCGGGTTGTGGTAAAAGCTCTTTCTTGCGGTGTCTCAATCGCATGAATGACAGCATCCCCGGCATGAAGTTAACGGGCCAAGTGCTTCTTGAAGGAGAAGATATTTACAGCCCCCAATTAGACGTGGTGCGCCTTCGCGCCCGCGTGGGCATGGTCTTCCAGAAACCCAATCCCTTTCCCAAGTCCATCTACGATAATATTGCTTATGGACCGCGCATCCACGGCCTGTTCGAGACCAAAGATGAGCTTGATCATATTGTGCTTACCAGTCTTGAGCGGGCGGGACTTTTGAGCGAGGTCAAAGATCGCCTGCACCAACCAGGTACCGGCCTCTCAGGCGGACAACAGCAACGCCTGTGCATCGCACGCGCCATCGCCGTCAATCCTGAGGTCATTTTAATGGATGAACCCACCTCTGCCCTCGACCCCATCGCAACCGCTAAGGTCGAGGAATTGATCGATGAGTTACGTCCCAATTATACTATTGTCATTGTCACCCACAGTCTGCACCAAGCGGCGCGCGTCTCCCAACAAATCGCCTTCTTTCACTTGGGCGAATTGGTGGAAGCGGGAGAGACGGGTGACGTGTTTACCACACCTAAAGATCAGCGAACACAAGAATACATTACCGGCCGTTTTGGCTAAGGAGAGCACCATGGGCACCCAACATATTGTGCGGTCTTATGACCAAGATCTCAGCAAACTGCATGGGATGTTAGAAGATATGGGCAAACGCAGCCTGCACGCCCTTAAAACCGCCCTAGAGGCGCTTGTTGAGGTCGACCACGCCCTTGCCGAAACCGTAATTGAGGGCGATCGTGCCATCGATCACTTAGAACATGAAATTGATACCTTCGCCTTGCGCATGATTGCCCTTCGTCAACCCATGGCCGAGGACCTGCGCCGAGTCATCGTGGGCCTTAAAATTTCAAGCCATCTGGAGCGTATTGCCGACTATGCCACCAACATCGCCCGCCGAGCTATAAGCCTCCAGGGCACAAAGGAACCTCTACCTGCATTGACCTCCCTCGAGCGACTTGGTCGCGCCGTCATTGTCCTCACCCAGGATGGCATTCACGCGTTCTTAGCCCAGGATGATGGCTTATGCAAACAGGTGCGCGAGCGGGATTGCGAGATCGACGACATGTACACCAGTTATGTGCGCGAGCTCATCACCTTTATGCTGGAGGATCCGCGCACCATTTCCGCCAGCACCCAGCTGCTTTTTGTGGCGAAAAACCTCGAGCGCATCGGGGACCACATGACGGACATCGTCGAGATGGTGCACTTTATGCTGACCGGCCACACCTTCGCTGACCCTCGACCCAAAGGGCGCAAACACCAGTAGCGGTGACGGAAAACCACATCAGCGCATATAAAGAAAGGTGAAGGGTACCCATCAAAAGAGCTTTCTTTTACGAAGCAAAGGGAGTATCTCCCCGCAACGTTTTCTGGGCAGATTTTTTCCAGGTAAGAGGAAGCAAAAATCTCGCAAAAGCCAGAACGGGAATACTTACCCGATCTGGTAACAGCACATGCAGTGGCGGCACGACCATCAGTGCTGTGCCTGATAAAGTGGCCAGTGCCAATCCCAAAGCCCCCACCCTCAACACCATCATCCTCTGGAAATACTAACCCAAACAAAAGAACCAGGAAAATCCTGGTCCTCTAAACCTCAACGCTCAGCCACAAAATCCTCTGGCGACAGCGGCCCCACCCCGGACAAACAGGCAATTAACGCAAAATTAACAAACAATTCGCTAAACTTTTTGAAAAACTTGTCTCAAAAATGGAAAGGAGGAGCCCCAGAAAAATGCGCAAAACACTGCTAACGTGGCTGGCTCCTCTGGCCCGCGGACCTACACAAATATGTGAATTATCATGTAAAAATTTAACGCTGCACCTGGCAACATCGTGGCGCGCCTGTTGCCTGCTGACCTTGTACGGCCGTCGTTATGGCCCTACAGGTCACGCAGATCCTATCAAGCATGCAGATGCCCCCAGTGCGCGGCTTAAACTAATCCAAAAACTGCACCATGCGCGCAAGAGTGACACACCCATGGGAGCAAAGAAAAGCGCCCTCATGCGCCTTGGTGGGAATACTCTGCTGCGCGCTGAAATGGGAAGTAACCTGTGGTTTAAAGCCACACGAGATCTAAATCTTGCGCGCAAGAGTGACGCGCCCGTGGGATCAGGGAAGAACGCCATCACGCGCTTCGTAAGGGATCTGCTGCGCCCTCAAATGGGACGTAACCCGTGGCTTGTATCCATCCATCTATACCTTACACGCCAAATCCATGTGCTGATTACAAAAACGCGAAGGGCATTTAGGCTCCCAGGCAAGAATACTCTACTGCGCTCTCATATCAGCCACAGAAGGCTTCAATCTCTCTCCTATGGACAACTGAGACCACAAAACGATCTGTTTATTGCAAAAAACCCAAAGAAAGTCATCCGTCACAGCAGCGGCCCAACTGAGAAACACAAAAGCCCCGGCAGAGCGATCCTCACGGCCCTAGCCCTCCTTCTTGCGTCCCATACCCCAAGTCAGGCCACCAACATCGCTCCCGGTTTGGCTTCTGGCCTCATCATTGTCATAGGTGTCCCAAATATTAGTTCTAACAGTGTTAGCTTGGTGCGCTCTGACACAGGAGCGGCACTCGCAACGCTAACAGCCGCCACCTATAATTTTGATTCTCCTCGGGTGGTGAATTTTAGCCCTGATGGCTCCCAAATCTGGGTCGGGAATCAGGGCACTACCAACATTGGGGTTCGAGTCATCAATCCCATCAATAACACTTTGATTCAATCGGTGACCAGCCTCAACAGCACCAATTTATCGGGTATTTTCGATGTGGTCTTTAGCCAAGACGGCACTAAGGCTTATGCAACCGGTAATACCAATGGCAATCTTTTCTTTATCAATACCAGCGATCGCACCAGTTTTGCGACACCCCTGAGTGTGGGCGCAGGCGCAGATCGTGCAGCCTTAAATACCGCGGGCGATCGTCTTTTCGTTTGTGCTTTTACCGCCAACCAGGTTAGCGTGATCGATACATCAACAAACACCACCAGCGCGACCATCACCCAGAGTAGTGGTGTGGCCCTCAACGGACCAACGGCTGTTGCTACGAATCCTGACGGTACGGAGATCTATTTTACCCAGCTATCCGGTGGCAGATTGAGTCGCATCAATACGAGCAACATCAGCAACGCCGGAACAACAACGATCGGCTCAGGGCTCAGCAACCCTATAGGCATTGCTTTTCACCCTGACTCGACCACTCAAAGGGGCTATTTAGCCCCCCATGCTGGCGGCGGACTTCACCCCGTTAACACCTCAACGGATACGGTGGGGGCTGTTGTATCCTCTGGCGGGGCCACTCACAGTGTCGCAATGAGTCCTGAAGGCTCTCGTGCCTATGTTTCTGACACCTCCAACTCTCGGTTTCGGGTCTTCGACACCTCAACGGCCACCCTCACCAACCCAGGCCCATGGATCACTGTCGGCAGCACCCCCATCTATCTTTGCACCAGTCCCCTTTATATTAACGGCACCTATTCGGTGGGCTCAGACGCAACGCTGACCAGCAACGGCTTTGGCCTTAATCCAACACGGGGTAATTTCGTTAACTTTGCCGGCGGAACCCTGCAGGCATCCGCAAGCTTCAGCACAGCCAAGCCTTTTAGTTTTGTGGGTCTCAACGGAATTGGCTCTGGCGGCACCATTAACACCAACGGTTTTAATGTCACCCTCAATGGCCGGGTCTCAGGCAGCCAGAGCTTTACCAAATCGGGCACCGGAACCCTCATCCTCAATGCGGCCAACACCTACAGCGGCAGCACCACCATCAGCGGCGGGACGTTGCGTGCCGGATCCAGCACGGCTCTTGGCAATAACTCGGCGCTCACCGTGGGGGCAAGTGGCACCCTGGATGTCAATGGCCAAACCCTCTCGGCCGGTTCTCTGGCAGGTTCAGCAGGGGGCATTGTCACCAACTCCTCTGCGAGTCTTGCCACATTAACGGTGGGCGGAGATAACACGAATACCACCTATAGCGGGGTTCTACAAAATGGGACAGGGGGACTCAATCTCACAAAAACGGGCACAGGAATATTGACCCTTTCTGGAGGCAACTCAGCTTATACGGGAACCATCACCGTGAATCAGGGAGATCTTATCCAGGGCGCCCTTAATGGCATACGCGGGAATTTAGTTTCTTCAAGTGCTAACACCCCAAGCATTGATCTTGGCAATTTCAATACCACCCTGCTCTCTCTCAATACGGTAGCTGGGGTTACGGTATCCATCACAGGAGTTGGCACCACGCTAACGCTACAGGGCGATAGCACAGTAGTCGATGGGTTTTACGGTGATGGTGGTCTAACAGTAGCAGGAGGCACAACAACACTGGGCGATGGATCAGTATTTTCTGGCAGGCTCTATAATAACGGCGCTACCACCATTAATAGTGGCGCAACTCTTAGAAGCACTGGTGCTGTACTTTTTGATCCCTCAAAAACTTCAAACTTAATCATTAATGGGATTCTCACATTGGACAATATTGGTGATGAATACCTGCAAAATCCATTGAGTGGTTCGGGCACTTTAAACGTAAACTTAAACTCTATTACTAGCAGTAAATTCTTTTCAGGAAATAGCAGCACCTTCTCAGGCACATATAACATCCAAAGAGGTCGCGTAGTTGCCAACACTGCAATAAATGCTTTTGGCAGCACCTCCCGAATGAACCTCAGTGGTGGCGCCAATGCAATCTTAAATCTCAATGGCAATAGCATCTCCATTGGCTCCCTTGAGGGCACGGCAGGCTCAATCGTCAACAGCGGGACTGCCGGTGCTGTCACCCTTACCATGGGTGGTGGAAATAGAGACACCACCTTTGCAGGCGCCATTCAAAATGGCTCAGGCACCATCGCCCTGACCAAAACCGGAACGGGCCTTCAAATCCTTACCGGCACCAACACCTATACCGGCAGCACCACCATCAGTGGTGGCACGCTGCAAATCGGCAATGCGAACAGTGCCAGCACCCTGGGCAGCGGTACGTACAGCGGCGCCATCTCCATCGCTTCTGGAGCAACCCTTGGATTTAATAGCTCTTCCAGCCAAACCCTGTCAGGGGTTATCATAGGGACAGGAGGAGCCCTGTCGAAAAATGGCACAGGCACACTCACGCTGAGCAACGCAGGCAATACTTACAGTGGCGGCACAGTGCTCAACGGCGGCACCATCAGTATCGCTGCCGACGCCCCCCTAGGCGGCACCTCCAGCTCCCTGTACTTTGATGGTGGAACACTGGCAACCACAGCAACATTCACACTCAGCGGCACCCGCGCCTTATCCTTCGGCAGTGCTGGCGGCATCTTTGCGCCTGCCTCTGGCACTACTCTTACTGTGAACAACAACATTTCAGGCTCAGGACCCCTTACAAAATCAGACACGGGCACGCTTATTCTCTCTGGCGCCAACACCTATATTGGGGGCACCACCATTAGTGCTGGAATACTAAGAACGGGCAATGACTCCGCGCTAAATACCAACCAGCCTGTCACCGTGGCAAGCGGCGCAACCCTCGACATCAATGGCGCAACA
>JBKCUK010000003.1:0-21144 GCA_046318415.1 Holosporales bacterium
GTGCAGGAGGAACGCTCAAGGACTCTTCCTATCATTCCAGCACGTTTATTGAGTGACCCTGCGGCTCTTAAAGTCCATAAAGCTCCTTTTCTGTCATCCCCGCGCAGGCGGGGATCCACTCATCAGCAGCCTGGATCACCATGCGCGATTCCCTCGCCCGCGATGACGAGGGTGTTCAAGGTGCCGACAGACGCCATGACGAGGGGGTGTAGGGCGCGTGCACTCTTTGTTCGTCATTACGAGGAGGCCATGGGCCGACGCGGCAATCCATGGAGGCCTGCAACGCTACTTCTTCTCGACAAAGCTGGCGATCACTTTTTTCGGGCCGCTGTGGTCAAAATGCACATCCAGGCGGTCGCCACTGACGGCTAAGACGCGGCCGTAGCCAAATTTTTGGTGAAACACACGATCCCCAATGGCCAGCAGATTTTGCGGCGTAAAGTCTTGAATATAGTCCGCAAAGTCGTCCCGCTTGGGCGTGTTTCTAGGTGCATAGCTGTGGGCATTCATGCTGCGCATGGCAGATCCTTGCAGGCCCTGAAACTCAACGTGGTCGCGGGGCAGCTCGTCCAAAAAACGCGACGGTAACGCCGTCTGCCAGCTGCCATGCATGCGCCTGTTGGCCGCAAAAGTGATGTAGGCTTTGGTTTTGGCGCGGGTGAGGCCCACATAGGCCAAGCGGCGTTCTTCTTCAAGGCCCGTCCCCCCCGTCTCTTCGAGCGCACGTGGATTGGGGAATAGATTTTCCTCCCACCCAGCGAGGAAGACATGGTCAAACTCAAGACCCTTGGCACTGTGCAACGTCATCACCGTGACCACATCTCCTTCACGGGCTTCGGTGGATTCCATCACCAGGGCAATGTGTTCTAAAAAGGCCGGCAAGGTTTCAAACTCGCCTATGGCGTTCACCAACTCTTTCAAGTTCTCAAGGCGTTGCGGCGCATCGGGAGATTTATCTTGGCGCCACATGGCCGTATATCCTGATTCGTCGAGGACGATACCCGCAAGCTCATCGGCCGGCAGGTGGATCAATTGCCCGCGCCAGCGGTCGAAATCATCCAAGAGCACCCTCAAAGCGGTCTTTGCGGCGCCGCGCAATTCATCGGTTTCCAGCAAACCCCGGGTCGCTGCCAGCAGGGACATTTCCGAGCTTCGGGCATAATTATGCAATAATTGGATGGTGGCACTGCCAATGCCGCGCCGGGGCGTGTTGATGATGCGCTCAAAGGCAAGACTATCGTCGGGCTGGACAATCACCCGTAAATACGCTAAGGCGTCACGAATTTCCTGCCGCTCATAAAAGCGGGGGCCACCCACCACCCGGTAGGGCACACCAATGGTCATAAAGCGGTCTTCAAATTCACGGGTTTGAAAACCAGCCCGCACCAAGACGGCCATGGAGGACAGGTTATTTCCTCGACGATGCAGCGCCTCAACTTCATCACCGATGAAGCGGGCCTCTTCCTCGCCATCCCAAACGGCGCGAACCAGGACTTTTTCACCGGTGTCCCTCTCGGTCCACAGGCTTTTGCCAAGACGCTCGCGGTTTTGGGCAATCAGACCCGAAGCAGCCGCTAAAATGTGGGGTGTTGAGCGATAATTTTGCTCAAGGCGAATGACAACAGCGCCCGGAAAATCCTTTTCAAACCGAAGGATATTGGTCACCTCGGCGCCGCGCCAGCCGTAAATGGACTGGTCATCATCGCCCACGCAGCAAATATTACTTTGCGCCCCCATGGTCAACAGCCGCAGCCACAAATATTGGGCCACATTGGTATCTTGATACTCGTCCACCAGAATATAGCGAAACTGGTTTTGGTAGGTTTGCTGAATGTCCGTATGCTTGGACAGCAACTGGATGGACAGCATCAAAAGATCACCAAAATCAACGGCATTCAAAACGCTCAAGCGCTGCTGATACTCTTTGTAGACTTCAAGGATCTGATCCCCAGGGCCCGCCTCATGGCCGGGGATTTTTTCTGGCGTCAGCGCCCGGTCTTTCCAGCGGCTGATCACGCTCAAAATAACGCGGGGCGGGAAACGCTTATCATCAATGCCCTGGGCTTGGACAATTTGTTTAATCAAGCGCAGCTGGTCATCAGTATCCAAGATGGTGAAGTTGGACTGCAAGCCGACCAACTCGGCATGGCGCCGCAGCAGGCGCACGCAAATGGAGTGAAAGGTTCCCAGCCACAACCCTTCAGTCGCGCGGCCCAAAATGTGACTGACGCGCTCGCGCATTTCGTGGGCGGCTTTATTGGTAAAGGTGACCGCCAGGATTTGAGAAGGCCAAGCTTTGCCCGTGGTCAGCAGGTGGGCAATACGGGTAGTCAGCACCCGGGTCTTGCCGGTACCTGCCCCTGCCAAAACAAGCAAAGGCCCTTCCGTGGTCTCCACCGCCTGGCGTTGACTGGGATTGAGGGTTTCCAAGTACCCATGCTGCTGGGACATCAAAACCCCATGCCCCACTTCTTGATCTTGATCCTGGCGCAAAACCACTCCATAAGATGTCATAGTCACACGAACTTTCTCTTCAATGTTCCACCGCTAAGGGTAGAAATCAATATGCGCACATCCTGGCTGAATCGAGAGACCACCCACGCGGCCCCCCGTCACACGGCGGCAGTGCTGTTTATGATGCTCTCGGTGGGGCTATACGCGGTGCAAGACGTGATCGTCAAGAGTTTACCCACAGAGTTGCACGTGGTCCAAATTTCATTTTTTCGCTCTTTTTTCGCATTCATTCCGATCTTTGTCATCGGTTATTACGAACGCAGACAACGAATTTTTAAATCCCAATGGCCGATTGGCCATTTGGTGCGGGCGACCCTCTCGTTTCTGGCCTTGCTATGCTTTATCCATGCCTTTCGCACCATGCCCTTAGCCAACGCGTACACCTTTACCTTTACCGCTCCCCTGTTCTTAACATTATTCTCAGCACCTCTCTTAAGGGAAAAAGTTAGCCCAGCCCGCTGGGGCGCCGTTGTTGTCGGTTTTTCAGGTATTTTGATCATGTTGCGACCCAGCGGTGGACTCAGTATGGACAGCCTCATTGCCCTTGGTGGCGGCGTCTTTTATGGCCTCTCCTTGGTGTATGTCCGAAGCCTCTCCTCCACAGACAGTAATACTTTGATTGTACTCACGTTTACGTTGCTCAGCACCTTCTTAAGTGGCCTTGCCCTGCCGTGGTTTTGGCAGCCCATGACCCTGACTACCCTCGCGCTGTTTGCGTGTGTGGGCACATTGGGGGGGCTTGCGCAGTACGCCATGACCCAAGCCATGCGCCTGGCGCCCGTTTCCTCCATCGCGCCTTTTGATTATGCAGCCCTGTTGTGGGCGGTCTTGTTTGATTGGATTTTCTTCACCACCAAGCCAGATGTTTGGATGCTGCTGGGCGGTAGCATTATTATCGGCGCTGGCCTCTTTCTTGCGAAAAGAGAAAAGACCGCACTGTAGACCACTCAATCACTCAGGCAACACAGCAGCAAGGCGCTGTAATGCTTCGCGAAGCTCAGGGGATTGAATATCGGACACATCGGGCTGAAAAGTTTTTTTTGTCGCTGTGGGCGAAGCGGCGCCAGCCCGAGGGGCCTTGGGGTTCTGAGCCGCATTGGAAAATGGCACCTGAATGAGATGCAACCGGCGAAGGGCTTGGTACCCATAATAGGTGTTGATCTTCTCAATGAGTGCAGACTCCATGTGTTGCACCAACAAAACCGCACCCGGGTTGACCTCTAAAGTCAGACTCCCCTCATTACGTTTTCCGGGTGGAAAGCGCACGTGCTTAGGCCGCACTTGACCGGCCAACTGCTCCCCCACAATATGCCGCCAGTCCAAAATAAGGCTCGCGTAGACGTAACCCTCTTTGGCCAACAGCGGTCGACCGATGGACTCAAACACTTGGGCTGCAAACCCTTCGCCTTTGCGCCTCATGCTCATGGCGCCACCTCGTGAATAAAGTCCCGCACAGAGATCAGAGCTTGATCCGCTTGCGGTAAAAAACCCACCGCCAATTGAAACACATGAAACATGGAAGGCACCACCTCAAGGCGCACCCGCCCTCCAGCAGCTCGCGCTTTTTCTGCCACACGCAGGGTATCATCCAGCAAGACTTCATCGCTGCCCACCTGCATCATCAAAGGAGGCAAGCCGTGGTACGCACCGTAAAGGGGAGAAGCCAGAGGATTCTGGGGATCTGCGTCAGCTAAATAGTGATTGGCCATGACAGATACCATATCTACTTCAATCACTGGATCTTGGGCAGCCAATGTTTTGATGGACTCCCCCGTCACGGCTAAATCGGTAAACGCAGAAAAAGTTACAGCGGCACGGGGCAGCGGCACCCCCCGATCGCGCAAGGCCAACAGCGTTGCCAGGACCAACCCGCCGCCGGCGGAATCCCCCATCAAAATCACGTTCTTTTTGGTACGCAACACCACCTCAGCTACCCGAATGCAATCTTCGATGGCCGCGGGAAACGGATTTTCCGGCGCCAGGCGATAATCCGGCATCAGAACTTCTGCATCCATTATATGGGCCAGATGGGATGCAAAGCGACTATAGGCCGCATTGGGCCCCAACGCATAGGCTCCCCCATGAAGATAGAGGATGCCGTAACCATGGCCTTCGGGTCTTGCTGTGATGCGCTCAACGGGCACACCGGCAAGGGTGAGATGGTCGCGCTGATAGGGTAGGGTGTGGGGAATCAGATGACTCAGGCCCTCTTGCGCCACCCGCAACACATCAACGGGCATGCCAGGATGCTGAAACAACTTCACCATGGCCAAAGCGGCCCTCAGCATCATATATTGCGCATCCATCACCATAAGGCCCCTTCTAAGACTGAAGAGAGTTCTATAAGCTAAAACTCAACGATAATCAAAACATGAAAACGGGGAAAGAACTTTGCAACGACTCATCTCCCTTCGCGCGCGCAAAATTGTGCTCTTCGGGGGCCTGGGCATCCTAGGTTTTGTCCTCTTCAATGTGCTCACAAAAGGACCCAAAACTGCTTCTCCCGTTCTTCCTGTGGTCACCCTTGGCCAACCGAGGATCGAGGACATCGAGATTCCCTTTCAAGGCTCATCCCAGTTGACAGCCACCGCAAGTGTTGACATCAAAGCCCGCCTTTCAAGCATTGTCAAACACATCGCGGTCAGCGACGGGGCGTTTGTTGAGAAAAACCAGCTTTTGATCCAACTGGATGATGCGGCACTGCAGGCCAAGGTGGCCCAGGCTGAAGCCACCGAAAAAAAAGTCGAAGCCCAGTTAATCGAGGCCCGGCAGGAAATTGCACGAACGTCACAGCTGCTTAAGCGCAAATACGCCACCCAAGCCCAATACGATCAGCAGGTGGCCACCGTGAAAGCCTTTGAAGCAGACTTGGCGAACGCAAGGGCAAGCTTAAGCGAACTGCGAACACAGCTGGACTATACCCAGATTCGCGCGCCCTTCAGTGGCCGTGCCAGCATTACCCCCATTGCTGAAGGGGCAGTGGTTGGCCCCAATGACACCCAAGCCCTCCTCAGCATCAATCAAGTTGATCCCATGGAACTGCTGCTGGCGGTGCCCGAGCAGCACCTCGCCCAACTGACGCCGCTCGTTGGCACAACACTTAAGGTCAACTTGAGGCTTGCGGACCAGCAGATGATTGAGGTTGAGGCAACGCTAAAGGCCATGGATAACCGGGTGGATCCCACTACGGGAACCATCAAAGTGGCCTTTAGCTTACCGAATCCTGAAGGGCGACTTTTCGCCGGCCAGTTTGCGGAGTTGTCCTTTTCCTTACGAAAGCTGCATCAAGCCCTCGTCATCCCGGCCGAGGCGCTTCGCAATAGTCAAAAGGGCGAATTCGTGTATGTTTATGATGCGGGGCAACAGATGGTCCAGGCGCGCCCTGTCCAGGTAGCAGCCTATCTTGAGAAAATTGTCGTCCTTGAAAATGGCCTCTCCGCCGATGAAAAGATCGTCACCAATGGCTTTGGTCGCATTACCGATGGCAGCCAAGTGCAAGTGGTCGAAGAGACCTCTTCCTCCAAAGAGCGATCTTAATCATGCCGTTTCTTAGCCAGTTCATTCGCCGCCCCATCATGAGTCATCTGCTGATGGTTGGTCTTTTTGTTTTGGGGATTCTCAATTATTTCCAACTGCCCATCAGCCCCTTACCTAAACTGGACTTTCCCACCATTGTGGTGAGTGCCTCCCTTCCTGGTGCCAGCCCTGACACCATCGCACGCACAGTGGCGCTTCCCCTCGAGCGCGCTTTTAGCGCCATCGCTGGCATTGATACCATTTCCTCTGTCAGCTCTCAGGGGCGCACACGCATTACAATTGACTTCAACCTGGATCGTAACATCGATGCTGCTGCCCAAGATGTCAGCGCCGCCATTTCATCTGTCGTCGGCCGGCTGCCCGATGACATGCCCAACCCCCCAACATTTGAAAAGATCGATCCATCGGATCAACCCATCATTTTCTTCGCCCTTACCTCAGAAACCCTACCGTTAACGGATCTGAACGACCTTGCCGAGACCAAAATCCAAGATCGCATCAGTACCCTTCCAGGCGTCGGCAGGGTCGAGATTATTGGCCCGCAAAAGCGCGCCGTTCGCATCTTGATTTCGCCACAAAAATTGGCAACCCATAACTTAACGTTAGAAGATGTGAAAGAGGCTGTTCAGGCGTCCAATATGCTGCAGCCCACAGGAAACCTGGAGACACCGCAAAAAAACATTCAAATCAATCCCAGCACCCAGCTGACCAAGGCCGAAGACTATAACAAGATCAGCCTTGTGGATCAGGATGATGCCCAGTTACGCCTGCAAGATGTGGGACAAGCCATTGAAAGCGTTGAAGATGATCGCACCATGGCCTGGCTATCTGGCCAGCGCGCCATTATTATCGCAGTGAGTCGCCAACCCGGCGCCAATACGGTGCAAATGGCAGATGCCGTCCGAAAAACGGTGCCAGAGTTGAATCAATCTCTGCCTGAGGCCGCGCAACTCAAGGTTATTGTTGACCGGTCTACACCCGTGCGGGCTTCCATTTTTGAATTCCAATTCACCTTCGTGTTAACCATCTTTCTCGTTCTCTTGGTGGTCTATCCTTTTCTACAAAATGCCCGCGCTACGCTGATCCCGTTCATCGCCATGCCCCTTTCTGTTTTGATGGCCAGCGTGGTGATGAATGCCCTTGGATTTAGCCTAAACGTTTTGACGCTCATGGCCCTTTCCCTTGCCCTTGGATTTATTATCGATGACATCATCGTGGTCATGGAAAACATTGCTCACCACATGGAGAAAGGTGAAAAACCAGAAACGGCTGCGCAAAAAGGTCTGCAAGAAATGACCTTCACCATTATCTCGATGACCGTTTCCCTTGCCATCGTTTTTGTGCCCATCCTCTTTTTTCCGGGCATTATTGGTCGCTTTTTTTATGAATTTGGCGTCAGCTTGACGCTGGTCATCTTGGCCTCGGGTCTTATTGCTTTGATGTTTACCCCGGTCATGGGTCGTTTCTTGCTGGCAACTGACGCCAAGCCCAATAGGGTGGTTGCGGGTTTTTTGAGCTTTTTTGGACGTCTTACCGAGCTCTATCGCTTAAGCCTTCTGTGGTCCATGGACAGAAAACAATGGATCCTTGGCTCGTTGGCCGCAAGCCTTTTGGGCACAGTTATCGTGGGCGCGCTTATGCCACGAGGCTTCTTTCCGACAGAAGACACAGGTCTGCTGTTTTGCTCGACCGAGGCTGTGGGCGATGTGCCGTTCGAGCAAATGGTCCAAGGCCAGCTTAAACTGGCCAAGATCTTGGATCAGCACCCACACGTGGCCTATTATGTGAGCTCCATCGGGCGCTCTCGCGGCAGCTCGACCACTAATACGGGCCGCTTTTTCATTACACTCAAGCCCCTTGGAACGCGCCCCTTTATCGACGATGTTCTGCAGGACTTAAGACGCAAAATGAACGTAGTGCCTGAGATCAAAATTTCACTTCAAGCGGTTCAAAACCTGCGCACGTCGGGGTCTTTATCAAAGAATCAATATGCCTACACCCTTCGGGGCGACAGCGCAGAAGAACTCTATCGTTATGCCGACCAAATGCTGGGGGCCATTCGAGGCATTCCTGGCGTGGTGGATGCGGTGCATGACGTGAACCTGGATGCCACTGAACTGAAGGTCGATATTAACAGGGACAAGGCCGCGGACCTGGGTCTTCGCATTCAGGATGTAGCGAATACTCTAACCTTAGCCCTTGCTAAACAGGAAATCTCTAACATTTACCTGGACAGTAACTCGTACCAGGTCATCCTGCAGGTCAACCCACAAGAGGCCTCAGAAGATCGCGATCTGGGTGGACTACAGATGCGCAACACCCAAGGACACATGGTGCGCCTTGATGCGATCGCCTCCTTTGCCCGGCAGCCCGCACCTGTGAGCGTCAGCCATCTCAACCAACTCACTGCGGCAACCATTTCTTTTAATCTGGCGCGTGGAACCAGTCTCAGCGACGTGGTCAGTGCCATTCGCGGCCTTGAGAGTAAGCTCTCCCTTCCTGTGAGTATTGCAGGCGAATTTCAGGGAAGCGCTAAATCCTTCGAGGGCAGTCAGCGGTCTATGGGGTGGATCCTTCTTCTTGTGCTGATCGCAATCTATATTGTGATGGGCATGCTTTATGAGAGTCTAATTCACCCCATCACCATCCTCTCCGGCCTACCTGCAGCTGGCTTTGGCGCGTTACTTGCCTTGTGGGTGACCGGCCATGATCTGGATGTGGTTGGCTTTATTGGGGTCATTGTTTTGATGGGCATCGTGAAGAAAAACGCCATCATGATGATCGACTATGCCCTCAGCGTCCAACGACAGCAGCAGATAAGTGCTGAAAACGCCATTGTCGAGGCTTGCCTTCGCCGATTCCGACCCATCATGATGACCACATTTGCAGCCTTTGCCGGCGCCATACCCCTGGCCATAGGCATCGGTGCAGGTGCTGAGCTACGCCGCCCCCTGGGCATTGCCATCTTGGGGGGACTTTTAGTCTCGCAAATCCTGACGCTTTACATAACGCCCGTGCTTTACACTTTGTTTGAAAATCTAAAGGGGAGGCTTTTGAGGCACCGCGCCCCTGCTGGATCTTGAAGATATGCTGGTGCCGAAGAGGTGAATCGAACACCCGACCTACTGATTACGAATCAGTTGCTCTACCGACTGAGCTACTTCGGCACACGAATACCTTCCTCTATATACGACGACGCACCTTAAACGCAAGGGGGCAACAACCCGCCCCGGTGTTTTCTGTTTTTTATCCCTGTTATCACTTCTTTAACTGAATTCTGGGCACTTTAATATGGTGTCATAAGAGGATAAGGGAGGAAACCATGCCAGCACACTCTACAAAAAAACGTGTGCCAGCCCTTCCCCCTTGCAAGGTTGCTGCGCTTCCTAACCCGGCCGCACAGGCTTCACAGTCAGGAAAACTGACATCAAGATCCTCGCCCCCTGATCTTGAAGTTTCCATGATGACCGATCATATGAATTTTAAAATGCAACTTATTCAGCATATTAATGGTGTTCAGGCCTTTGACGTCCGCTGTCATCCCGCCAAAATGTGCCCCCTTTCACATTGGCTAAAACAGTTTGAAGGGTGCGATTTTGGGCCCCACTGCGCTGAGCTTCAAAAGCTCCATGATCTTTTTCATGCCACAACCGATGTGGTTCTTGGCTTTGCCGAGAGCGGACGCAAGGAAATGGCCGCGCGTTATGTGGCGCCCGGCGGAGATTTCACTGTTATTAGCGACAATTTTAATCGCGCTCTTGAGAAGTTTGCGATGCAAAAGGGGGCAGCGCGCCGGGCTTCGCTTCGTCCTGCGGGTAGGAAGCGGGGTAGGTGACCTCGCCCTCTCCAGAAGGCTTAGGCGAGCCGCGTTTACCACAGCCTGCGACGGGCAAAACGAGCATGGCACTCCCTAAGATCATACAAAGAGCCCACAAAGGGGGTTGCTTCCGAACATATTCCATAGTTCACTTCATTACACATTGTCCCTGACCTGAAAGGAAGTTTAGAGATCATGAAAACACCTGTCAAAGCATTCAAGTGGTCCACAGTCCTCACCTTGTGCTTTTGGGCGATGACCCAATGGAGTTTTGCTGCGCTGGAAAATTATGAGAAGCTCTCGGCGAAAGAGATTGAGGATTTTGTTCTCATCGATCCTAACGGCCAACCGGTGCAACTCAGCGACTTTAAGGGAAAAGTCGTGGTGTTAACCCTGTGGTCGGTCACCTGCCAGCCCTGCCTTGCAGAGATGCCCTCGCTAGATCGACTGGCCGGTGCTTTACCCGATGAAGAGGTGGTCGTCATCCCCTTGTGCATTGACCAAAGGGTTCGCTCGGATAAGTTGAAAGAATTTTTCGCCCAGCAACGCTACCAATACATCGAATCCTATCTCGATGTGGATGGCTCGGTACCCAGGATTTTGGGCTTGAAGGGAACGCCAACCACCTATGTCATTAATAAAGAAGGAAAGCTCATCGGCCGCCTCGAAGGTGCCACCGCGTGGGATGACCCCAAGGCCATTGCCATGTTCGAGGCCATTGCCCAAGGTAAAAATGTGGGTCCAGGCACCTGGGTGGATACCCTTAAGGGCTGGTTCAGTAAGAAGTCCTAACCTATGGATATTTGAGTACCGCCCCGGAGAAAGATTGTTATGTCATTGAAAATAGAGACCTTTAATGCCACCCAAGGGGGGCAGTCCTTATTTAAGGCCCTAGGCCATCCTTTGGCGGCCGAGCAATTCCCAGCATTGCATGCTGACCTCAAGGGGGCACACAATATCGCCCTCTATGATCCCCATGGGATAGGAGAGGCTTTCTTTGCCCTGTATCCTTGCGTGGATTTGTCCATTGTGGACTTGTATGTTCAACGCTATGAAGATCTGCACCGTCAAGTTCGTGGAATGAATCCCAAGCTGGTGACAAGCCTTCCAGAAAGCTCGGCTGATACGCTGTTCATTCTCAGCTTTGATTTGGGGCGTTCTCTGCAGGCCATGGGGCACTTGATACCCCAGAATTGTCGCGTGGTTTCCCTAGAGAGCCTCAAAACTCCTCAAGAATTGCACACAAACCCGCGCAATTACCTAGATCCCCTCAATTTCGCCACCAATTATGCCCTGTTTCGCGATCAAGGCGGCGTTCATACACGTGTGGCCACAGCCAATTATTGGTCGGGTTACAGTGGCAAACCGACCAAGGCCTGGTTGCGGCTTTTTGATATCCGTGGCCAAATTCTGAAGTCCTGGATTGAAGAGTTGCCTGAGGCGAATCAAGCCGTTCTCTTCGACAGTGCCGAGATTAGGGCGCGTTTTGATCTTCCTGAATTCGTCGGCCAGCTGTTCATCCATATTATTGGTGCTGCGGGTCACGATATCGTGAAGTATGCCCTTGATGTGTACAGTGATGACGGCAACACCCTCACCTGCACCCACGATGCCAATGCCTGGCCCTCTGACCTTTATGCCGGCTTGCCCGCGCCCAAAGAAGATGAACAGGTGCTTTTATGGGTACAAAATAGCCACCCCTGTGCCATCCCAGCAGGTGGCGTTGGTCTTAATATCATGGGTCATGATGAGATCCGTTGGTGGCAACAGTCCATTCCGCCCTTTGGTACGGCGCTTCTCGATACCAAAACACTTTTTCCCGATGTGTTCTGGCCTCAGCAGTTTGAAATTCAGGCCGGCAAGCACTTTGTGCGTCCGCGCTATGAGGTCGTGCGCCCGCAAAAGGCCCACATGGCCCATGCCAATGTGGAGCGGGTGGATCTGAAAAACGATCCCGTTATCCCCCACCTCACACCCCATTTCGGCAAGGGATTTATCTTACCGGCGCCCATTTTTCCGCTGGATGCGTTTCGCTCCCTTGCCATGCCAACGCCCATGAGCACAGCCCAGATGCATCTGCCCCTTCAAATCCTGATTTATGATGCCGCCGGCACCGAGTTGCTGCGCCATTCGCTGGGCAATCTCAAGCGCCACGAGTCCCTTGTTGTGGACGCATCCGCCTTGCTCAAAGACCGTGGCCTAAGCCTTGGCACCGGCCATGGCCACATGGAGTTGGTGTATGACTTTCATGTGGGTCAAGAGGCCGATGGATGGTTACACGGCTTATTTAGGTATGAGCGTTTGGATGGCACCCATGCGGCTGAAACAAGCTTTGGTGCCCACATCTTTAACACAGCCATCACCTATAAGTCAGAACCCCAATCCTATCGCGGTGCGCCTCCTGGTTTGTCAACACGCTTATTTTTACGCGTGTCAGAGAGCGTCGATAGTTTTTGTTATTTGGTTTACCCGGTCTCGACCAGTTGGCATGCGTTTTCCCACACGGAATTGCAGCTGTTTAACAACCGTGGTCATCAAGTGGCGGCGCGCACCATGCGCATTCCCATGGGGGGCTCACACTTTTTCCGTGTGCATGAAACCTTTTCCCGCGAAGAATTGGCAAAAGCAGGGCTTGGTGGCTATGTAATCATTCGCGACACTTCGTGCCGTCTTTTTGGCTATCACGGGTTGATTGATGATCAGGGCCGATTTAGCCTAGATCATATGTTCGGTTTTTAGGAGATAAAGAAACCATGGCCACCCATGAAACGAAACTATTAATTATTGGCTCTGGTCCGGCCGGATATACAGCAGCCATTTACGCAGCACGGGCCAATCTCAAGCCCCTCATGGTCTCAGGCTTGCAACCCGGCGGCCAGCTGATGATCACCACCGATGTCGAGAATTACCCAGGCTTTGCCGATGTGATCCAAGGCCCTTGGCTGATGGAGCAAATGCGTCATCAAGCCGAACATGTGGGCACCACCATTCTCTTTGACCAGATCACACGGGTGGATTTTTCGTCCCATCCCTTCAGGGCCTGGGGCGATAGTGGCGATGAATATGTGGCACAAAGTGTGGTCATCTCCACAGGGGCCCAAGCCCGCTGGCTTGGACTACCTTCCGAAGAAGAGTTTCGGGGCTATGGAGTTTCAGGCTGCGCCACCTGTGACGGCTTCTTTTACCGTGAGAAAAAAGTTGTGGTGGTTGGGGGCGGTAACTCAGCCGTGGAAGAGGCCCTCTACCTCACCCACCATGCTAGCCATGTGACCTTGATCCATCGCCGCGATAGCTTGCGGGCTGAGAAGATCGCCCAGCAGCGCCTGATGAATCACCCCAAAATTAGCGTGATTTGGAATCATGTGGTGGATGAAATCTTGGGCACTACTCAACCAAAAAGCGTCACCCATATTCGCTTAAAGGATGTGAACAGCGGGGCGCTGCAAACCCTTGAGACGGACGGCGTCTTTGTTGCCATTGGCCATAATCCGGCAACATCCTTGTTCCGCGAGCAGCTGAAATGCGATGGGGAGGGTTATATTTTGTGCACCCCCGGGACGACACAGACCAGCATTCCTGGTGTGTTTGCAGCGGGTGATGTACAAGATAAAATCTACCGTCAGGCTGTGACAGCAGCCGGCCAAGGCTGCATGGCTGCCCTTGAGGCGGAGAAATTTCTCTCCCACCTTGGTTGAGGAGCTTTTCCATGGTGATGCATCACACCCTCAGCGCGCATGGTGTTCTCACCGACGTTCGCAACGGTGTGGGCTTCATCACCCTGGATCGCCCCAAAACTCTGAATGCCCTCACCCTTGATATGATCATGGGGTTGACGGACCTCCTGAAACAGTGGGCACAGGACCCGCAAGTCGAAACCGTCATTGTCCAGAGTTCCAGTGCCAGAGCCTTTTGCGCCGGGGGCGATATCAAGGGGCTTTATTACGCCAAGCAGCGGGTGGATCGCAACTTTTTTGTGCAGATGTTCTTTCATGAATATCGCTTTAATTATTTTGTTTATACCTTCCCAAAGCCTTTGATTAGCCTGGTACAGGGCTTTTGCATGGGCGGTGGCCTTGGCCTTGCCGTACATTGCCGCTATCGGGTTGGGTTTGAGGAAGCCCTCTTCGCCATGCCCGAGGCCAACATTGGCTATTTCACCGATGTGGGGGCCGGGCGATTTTTCAATCATGGCCCCAATCGAGTGGGGTATTATTTGGCCGCCAGTGCCGCCCATGTCCCGGTGGGGGACGGCTATGCGGCAGGGCTTGTGACCCACACGCTGAAGGATGCCGAACGTGATCGCTTGGTGGCAGAGATCATGGCGCTCCCCCTCAAGGATCATGGGCGCATCAAAGATCTCTTAGACAACTTTGCCTCAGCGCCTCCACCGGCCACCCTTGAGCCCCATTATGGTGAGATCAACAGCCTTTTTGCCCCGTCCACATGGCGCGAAATGGTCGAGAATGTGCGCCGTCATCATGGCCCCATCGCCCAGCGCCTGCACCACGATTGGCAACGCTTAAGCCCTTTAAGTGTGGCTGTTTCCCTGGAATACTTGGCCCGCATGCGCCACAAGACGCTCAAAGAAGTCCTGATTCAAGACTATCACCTGTCGCAAAGCTTCCTTGAGGACCATGACTTCTTTGAAGGGGTGCGTGCAACCCTCATTGATCGGGACCGAAATCCCCGTTGGAATCCCCAAAGCTTTGATGATATTCGCGATGAGGTGGTGGCGAGTTATTTCAGCCATAAACCCTTACCCTACCTCTTTATGGGACTCAGCTGACAAAGAAAAAAGACTACCCTACATCATCCGTCATGCCGACCGGGTAAGCGCGAAAAACGCAGCAACTGTGGATGCCGGAGCCGAGACCGTCACAAAAAGAGCTGCTGGTGACCAGGGCCACCAGCGCTTGAGGGGTGTGATTAGGAACGCTTTTGAGCGTGTTGCACCTCGACCGACCCCATTGCCGTCATTTGATAGATCTTTGTGGAACGTCCCGTCTCACCGGTGGGCAAAAGCGTGATCTCCCCAGCGACGGTAGGCCAACGTCCCATGAGGCGGGGTGATCCACCCTGGGCATCGGCAAGGGCATGGGCCAAAATTTGCACCGCTTCAAGGCCCAGAATGGCAAGCTTCGGCGGTGTCTCACGGAATGTTTTCAGGTACTCTGCCTCAAAGACTTCCGTGGAATTTTCACCCAAAGCGTAATAGGCACCCTGAAGGCTTCTGAGGGTTTCTGAGGATGCATGGGCCATGCCTTGCAGCCCCAACAGCGGGCGGCCCTGCAACACAACGCCCCGCTGCTGCAGACCTTGAACCAGCATGTCCAACTGTGTCCCACCCTCCATGAACAACAAGGCATCTTGAGTGCGACCTTTAAGCTGATCCGCCACCGATGAAAATCCTGTGGGTTCGGGTTGATAACTTAAGATGGTTAAGCGCGGCATGCCTGGCTTGGTTGCCAGAATATCGAGGCTTTCCTTAAGGGCCTCATGTCCCTCGTGACGGGGCAGAAGCACGGTCACTTCAGAGATCCCTTGGCTTTGGCCAACACTCAACACAGACCGCACCTCTTCCAGGGGTGAACTGCCCAGGGTAAAGACACCCGGCTGGGCCACACGGCGATCATTGGAAAGGGCCAAGACCGGAATGCCTTCTGCCTGGAAATGGGGCGATACCGCGCGGACTTCGTGGGCAAACAACGGGCCAACAATGGCTTTTGCCTTGAAATATTTGGCTGTTTTGATGGCGCGTGTTGCACCCTCGGGTGTCCCGCCTGTATCGACAAAGGTAATTTCAAGGGGCATGGGTGTGCCAAACAAACCCAGCTCCATGGCTTTGCGAATACTATCGCCTAAATGCGCATGGGGGCCTGACAGAGGTAACAGGGCAGCGATATGGAAGGTTTGCCCAGTTGCCGCTTTCGACACGGGCTTCATTTGACCATAGGGGTTTAAAGCTTGCTGTGGCGCCTTTTGCGGGATAGGCTGTGGGGATTGCGTTGCACAACCCGCTAATAGTAGCATCAAAACCGAACCCACGATCCATGCCGATGAAAAAACCGATCTCAAAACCATTATCAAACTCTCCTTCAGAAACGGCGCCTTCAAGTCACCATTTTAAACTGCAGCCCCTTGAGCTGAGGCCGGGGCTTTATGTGGTGGCCACACCCATCGGCAATCTCAAAGACATCTCATTACGTGCGTTAGAGATTTTGGCCAGTGTAAACTTAATTTTGTGTGAAGATACCCGAACCAGCCGCAAACTTTTACAACATTATGGATTAAAGAATAGGCTCAGTGCTTATCACGAACACAATGCCGATCAAGTGCGACCAAAAATCATCGAGCAGCTACAGCAAGGCGCCACCATCGCGCTTATCTCCGATGCCGGCACGCCCCTCATTTCCGATCCAGGGTATAAGCTTGTCGAAGAATGCGCCGCCCTTGGCCTCTACACCACCAGTATTCCTGGGGCTTGTGCAGCCATTACCGCCCTTACCCTTGCAGCCCTGCCCACCCATCAATTCTTTTTTGCGGGCTTTTTGCCGCCTAAAAGTAGTGGGCGAAAAAAAGCGCTTGAGGACCTCAAACCCCTTCAGGCGACGCTTTTATTCTATGAATCCCCCCATCGTCTTGTGGATATGTTGCGGGATACCCATCAGGTCTTGGGGCCGCGGCGCTGTGTGGTCGCGCGCGAGCTCACCAAGCTCCACGAAGAGACCATCCGCGGCACACTGGATGAAGTGACCACCATCATTGCCGCTCGTACCGTCCTGGGTGAGTGCGTCGTGATGATTGAGGGTGCATCAGGACAAGAACAGGCAGTCAACACAAACCAATTGATTCAACAGCTTCGCGACCTATTGAATACAGGACATAGCCTTAAAGAGGCTGTTGCCCATGTGACTGCCGCAACGGGCTTGCCGCGGCGCACCCTTTATCAAATGGCGCTGACCCTTGAGGCCAAAGCAAAGAAATAAGTTGATCGTAGCCGACCACTTCGGATAAAAGACCCAACAAACATGGAGGTCTTGATGATCTTTTTACGTATTGCACTTACCCTGGTTCTGTTCTGGTCAAGGGATTTGAGGGCAAGCTTACCCCTTGAAGACAAAAGGCCACATCAAGGGCCCATGTACCAATTGATCGTCGGCACGGGCGCGAAGGCCTATCTAAAACACCGTTTTAGCCACAGCTATGACTGTCGCACCACCCTCACGGTGGATCTGGATAAAAGTGTTCATCCACATATTGTGGGCGATGTTTTCAGCGCCTCCACCATCACCAAGATCACGCAAAAAATGCCGGAGCCTTCTGGATTCCACCGCATTCACATGGCTCACCTTGCCCATGACTTACCCGACCACGTGTTCCAAGACACCACCCATGAAAGTTTGCGAGATCTCCTATCCCTGTTACGCCCAGGTGGACAGCTAATTTACCAGACTCTGGTCAAGGATGTGACTCATTGGGCGCCCCTGTTTGAACAGGTTCCTCAACTAGAGAGGGAGCAAAGGCTAAAGCATGCATTCGAGGAGGCAGGATTTATTGTTAAAAGTTGTGCCTTCCTGCCTGAGCCCGACTATTCATTGGGCGATCATACCACCCCTTTGGCGTTGTGCCTTGAGGCCCATGCGCCCCTCTCGCCGTCTTGATTTGCTCAACAACACCCTTGGGCTCGTATAAGTATGTGAAAAAGTGGTTTGCCTTCTGCCGTGTCTTGCAAGGGGATAAGCTAAAATGTGGTCTTGGGAAGAAAACTTGAAAATCCCTCACCTTTCCACTTAAGATCCAGCCAAGAGACATTTGAGCACTTTAGGTTGGAGTCATGAGTCCTATTGTTGTTGCCGCCCTTTATAAATTTACACCCCTAATGGATCTTACCACCTGGAAGCAAAGACTAGAGACCCTTTGCAAGACGAATGGGATCAAGGGAACCCTGCTACTTGCCCCCGAGGGGATCAATGGCACGGTTGCGGGGACGCGGCAAGGGATTGATGCCCTCAAAACCTTGCTGTTCAGCGAACCCCTGTTTGAGGGCATTGAATACAAGGAATCCTTCGCCAACGAGATGCCGTTCCTGCGCCTTAAAGTGCGCCTTAAGTCTGAGATTGTGACCCTGCGTGTTAAAGAAGCCAACCCAACAGAGCGGGTGGGCACCTATTTAAATCCACAGCAGTGGAATGAACTGCTGCAAGATCCTGAAGTCGTCGTGGTTGATACCCGAAATGATTATGAAGTGGCCATTGGCACGTTTCGTGGCGCCATCAACCCCAAAACTAAATGCTTCACCGAGCTGCCCCAGTTCGTGAAGGAGAACCTCGAGGCAAGTAAAAAGCGTAAAATTGCCATGTTTTGCACGGGCGGAA
The DNA here is from genome assembly GCA_046318415.1 of Holosporales bacterium. Lineage (GTDB taxonomy): Bacteria > Pseudomonadota > Alphaproteobacteria > Caedimonadales > Caedimonadaceae > JBKCUK01. The sequence continues at coordinate 18,244 of JBKCUK010000003.1, forward strand.
TTCGCTGCGAAAAATCAACAGCCTTGATGAAGCACTATGGCTTTGAGGAGGTCTATCACCTCAAAGGCGGTATTTTGAAGTATCTTGAGGAAGTACCTCAAGAGCAAAGCCTATGGGAGGGGGAATGCTTCGTCTTCGATCAACGGGTGGCTGTGGGCCATGGTCTTGAATTGGGTCACTATGACCTATGCCATGGATGTCGCATGCCGATCACAGCCCAGGATAAAGAATCCGCCGATTTTGAGGAGGGTGTATCGTGCCCCCATTGCGCGCCGACCCTCAGCCCAGAAAAACGCCAGCGCCTGCGTGAGCGCCAAAGGCAAATCATGCTTGCCAAACAGCGGGGTCAACATCACCTGGGACAGCGGGATGGGTGGGGTTTTGAAGACGCCGCGCAAGACTAAACAGGCCGCATACCGTCGTGGGCTTGTGGCCGAGCTCCTCGCCATCATCTGGTTGACGCTCAAAGGTTACCGGCTTCTCGCCTGGCGATACCAAAGCCCCGTTGGCGAAATTGATTTGGTTTTTCGCCGCCAAAGAACCCTGGTTTTTTGCGAGGTCAAACATCGAAAAACCCTAGAAGACGCTGTGTTTTCCTTGCAAAAACAACAACAACGTCGCATCATGCGAGCAGCAGAACATTTTATACACTTTCATCCCCGTTTGGCAGGACTGGACATGGCCTTTGATGCTGTGTTCATCTCGACCCGGGGACTTAAGCATCTTCGTCATGCGTGGCAACAGGAGTAAATCAATGTCGAATCAAAATCTGGTCCTTCCCTTGCTGTTAACCATAGCTCTTGGCACCCAAGGCTGTGCCCCAGCCCTCTTCATGGGCGCAGCCGGCGGTGTCACGGCTGCAGCATCCGATGAGCGCGGTTTTTCTGGCACCATGTCCGATGCGGCCATCAAAGCCAAAATTAAAATGAAATACATGAACAAAAGCGGCGATCTGGCTAGCGAAACCACCGTGGTGGTTAATCAAGGCAAAGTCTTACTCACCGGTGTTCTCGATACCCCGCAAATGCAGATCGATGCGGTACGGCTTGCTTGGGAAGTCGAGGGCGTGAAAGAGGTCGTTGATGACACGCGCCTGGGCTCAAATAAGACCTTTAGTAACTATGCCCGCGATGCATGGATTACAACCCAGCTGAAATCGAAATTGCTGGGGGATGATGATGTGCGCTCGTTGAATTATAACATCCACACCGTTGCAGGTACGGTCTATTTGATGGGCAACGCCCAAGACCAGGAAGAGTTACAACGCGTTGTGAATCACGCCCGCACCATTAGTGGCGTGCAAAAGGTGATCAGTCACGTGCAAATGCGCGGTCAAAGGGTACAAGACAGCGTTGCGCCCTCCTCTGCCAGCCCCGAGATGTCACCGGGTGTCTCCCAGTCAGACTCAATGCACCCGCAAACGGCGGCAGGCAGCATTAAGACCGAGCGTCTTTCCAATGATCCAAATGCGCCCCAACCTTTAGAGGCGGGTCTTCCCCAAGCAGCGCCAAGGGGTTTTGAGGCACCAAATACCCAATCCGCCTTTCAATGAGGACCAGAATGACCCGTCGCGTTGCTTTCTTAATGGACCCACCTGAGCGTCTGAATCCTAAGACGGACACCACTCTCGTGTTGCTTGAGGAAGCTTTGGCGCGCGGGTTTGACTGCTACCGCCTTGAACCCGCAGCGGTCCGTTTTGAAAGCGGACAAGTGTTGGCCCCGGTTTTTCGCATTGACACCATGGAGCAGCTCGAGGGGCAAGCAGAAGGCGATCTCAACCTTGCAACCTTTGATGTGCTGTGGGTGCGGCAAAATCCGCCCTTTGATCTGGGCTACATTACCATTACCCATTTTCTTGATCTCATCACCAAGACCACCCTGGTGGTGAATCACCCTGCAGCCCTGCGCAATCATCCTGAGAAAATAATCGTTACCCAGTTTGCGGATCTGATACCGCCAACCGTCATCACTGGCGACAGATCCACGTTGCTGCGGTTTCACCAACAGCAGGGTCATGTAGTCTTGAAGCCCCTTTATGCCTTTGGCGGACAAGATATCTTTTTGATCAATCCAGACGACGCCAATACCACAGCCTTGATCGATGTCATGCTAAAAACATATGCCCCCGAGCCCATTGTGATGCAAAAATATCTTCCGGGCGTTGCATCGTCGGGCGATCGACGTGTGATCATGGTGGATGGTGACGTGATTGGCAGCTTTGCCCGCATACCAGAAGATGGGTTGCGCAGTAACCTTGTGCGCGGCGGCAAGGCTGAGCCGGTTTCCCTCACGCCACAAGAACAACAAATTTGCGCCCGCGTGGGACCCTATTTGAAGCGCCAGGGCCTCCTGTTTGCAGGCCTGGACCTGATTGATGGGCACTTAACTGAGGTGAATGTCACCTCACCCACGGGGATTCGCACCCTCAATACGCTTTATCAGATGAAGGCAGAGGTCCTGATTTGGGACGCCATTGAAAGACGCCTGAATCCTGCCTATGTGGGCTAAAACTGGCAGTTGGCACAGTAAAACGGGCGCACTGCTATCATCCCTGCATATCACTCTTATCCCCGCATCTCCCCCTGTCATCCCTGCGAAGGCGGGGATCCAGGCTGTTTTTTCGGTGCTCGGTGCAGAAGTGAAGGTGGCGGCATAACATGGATTGCCGCGTCGGCCCATGGCCTCCTCGTAATGACGAACAAAGAGTGCACGCGCCCTACACCCCCTCGTCATGGCGTCTGTCGGCACTTTGAACACACCCGTCATCGCGAGCGAGGGCACCGAGCGTGGTGATCCAGGCTGCTGATGAGTGGATCCCCGCCTGCGCGGGGATGACAGAAAAGGAGCTTTATGGACTTTAAGAGCCGCAGGGTCACTCAATAAACGTGCTGGAATGATAGG
>JBKCUK010000004.1:0-229774 GCA_046318415.1 Holosporales bacterium
CGTGGACCTGGTCCATGACCATATCAGCGCTGACGGTGCAAATCAGTTTATTTTCTGAGCGATTCAGCTCGACTACCTTGACCCGGACGCGGCGTAAACGGGGCTCAAAGCGGGTGATCATGTCTTCCATTTCCCGCTCCAGACGCGCCCCGAGCTTGTTTTATAAAAAAGTTTAGCCTGAAGGCTTTACACCTTACGATCGGCCACCTTTTGCTTCAGCTCACCAATGGCTTTTGCGGGGTTTAGCCCCTTTGGACAGGTTTTGGTGCAATTCATGATGGTATGACAGCGATAGAGACGGAAGGGGTCTTCCAGTTCGTCCAAGCGCTCACCCGTGGCCTCGTCACGGCTATCCTGGACCCAGCGATTGGCCTGCAGCAGCACGGCAGGACCCAAATAACGATCCCCATTCCACCAGTAACTGGGACAGCTGGTCGAGCAGCACATGCACAACACACACTCCCATAATCCATCAAGCTTGGCCCGATCTTCAGGGGACTGGAGGCGCTCTTTATCCGGTGCTGTTGGCGAATCCGCCTTCATCCAAGGCTGGATGGACGCATACTGGGCATACGCATGGGTTAAATCGGGCACCAGGTCTTTCACCACAGGCATGTGGGGCAGCGGATAAACCTTAACCTCACCCTTGACTTCGGCGATGGGCTTAATACACGCCAACGTGTTGGTGCCATCCACATTCATCGAGCAACTGCCGCAAACACCCTCACGGCAAGAGCGCCGAAATGTGAGGGTGGGATCAATTTCATTCTTAATCTTAATTAAGGCATCCAGGACCATATTACCGCATGAATTCATATCCACGTGATAGGTGTCCAGGCGCGGGTTTTGCTCGGGTTGATCGGGGTCATAGCGATAGATATGAAACACCCGAACATTATCGCTTGGGGTTTTCAAAGGGAAGGTTTTGCCCTTGACCACCTTTGAATTGCGAGGAAGCGTCAATTCAACCATTTCTGTTTCTCCTCTCCCCTTGCCAAGCCTAGTATACGCGGGCCTTGGGCGCTACAGTTTCGACTTCATTGGTCAGCGTATTCAAATGCACGGGACGATAATCCAAACGCACATTGCCCTGTTTATCGAGCCACGCCACCGAATGCTTCAACCACTGGGTATCGTCGCGCTCTGGGTAATCTTCGCGCGCATGGGCCCCGCGGCTTTCCTTGCGGGCCTTGGCTGAGGCCAGGGTCACCAGGGACTGCTGCAGTAAATTCTCAAGCTCAAGGGTTTCCATCAGGTCCGAGTTCCAGATTAGCGATCGATCCGTTAATTTAAGGTTTCCGTAGGACTCATAGGTATTATGCAATTGCTGGAGTCCCTCGGTCATGGTTTGCTCGTCACGAAAAACCGAGCAATGGTTTTGCATGGTGTGCTGCATTTCAAGGCGTACTTCCGCCGTGGTGCGATCACCAGCGCCATGACGCACCCGATCAAAGCGTGCAACGATGGCTTGCGTCGTCTCGTCGGGCAAGGGCGCGTGTGGCGTCCCAGGTACGACCAGCTCTTTCGCGCGCAGTGCAGCTGCACGGCCAAACACGACGAGATCCAGAAGCGAATTGGTCCCCAACCGATTGGCACCGTGCACCGAGACACAAGCAGCCTCACCTATGGCCATCAATCCGGGCACCACAGCATCGGGCTGCCCAGTCGTGGGACAGACGACCTCGGCATGATAATTGGTGGGAATGCCCCCCATGTTGTAGTGGACCGTTGGAATGACGGGAATGGGCTCCTTGGTGGTGTCGACCCCTGAGAAGATGCGCGCCGTCTCGGAAATACCGGGAAGACGTTCATGGATGACTTTGGGGTCTAAGTGCTCGAGATGGAGGAGGGCGTGATCTTTACGCGGCCCCACCCCTTTGCCGGCACGTACTTCCATCATGATGGCCCGCGAGACAACGTCGCGAGAAGCCAAATCCTTGGCATTGGGTGCATATTTCTCCATAAAGCGCTCACCCAAGGAATTGGTAAGGTAGCCTCCCTCACCGCGTGCCCCCTCGGAGATCAAGCACCCAGCACCATAAATGCCGGTAGGGTGAAATTGAATAAATTCCATGTCCTGCAGACCGATGCCAGCGCGAAGCGCCATGGCACTGCCATCGCCAGTACAGGTATGCGCCCCGGTGCACGAGAAAAAGGCACGCCCATAACCACCGGTCGCCAACACCACCAGGTGGGCAAAGAACCGATGTAAGGTGCCATCCTCAAGCGCCCAGGACACCACGCCGCGACAGCGCCCCTCGTGCATCATAAGGTCCAAAGCAAAATGCTCGATGAAAAAATCGGTCTTGTGTTTCAAGGATTGCTGATAAAGGGTGTGCAAAATCGCGTGACCGGTCCGATCCGCCGCAGCACAAGCCCGCTGGGCCATGCCCTCGCCTTGGCGCAAGGTATGACCGCCAAATTTGCGCTGGTAGATTTTACCTTCGTCATTGCGCGAGAACGGAACGCCAAAGTGCTCTAACTCGATGACCGCCTGCATGGCATTACGACACATGTATTCGATGGCGTCTTGATCTCCTAACCAGTCTGATCCCTTGATGGTGTCGTAAAAATGATATTTCCAGTGGTCCCCATCCCCCATGTTATTGAGGGCGGCCGAAATCCCACCTTGGGCTGAAACCGTGTGGCTGCGGGTGGGAAACACTTTCGTCACACAAGCCGTGCGCAAACCAGCCGCGCTCATGCCAAGGGCTGCCCGCAGACCTGCGCCACCCGCCCCCACAATCACAACGTCATAGGCATGATCCACAATTTTATATGCCTTGGTGGTCACAGCCCGTCTCCTCCCTCAAAAAATATTTCTTCTTCGACCTTAAGCGATGGGTGTTGCATGGGTCATTAAAAGGTAAATAAGCGCCAAAGTTGCCCCTAGCGCCGCTAGCAAAGAGAGCGCCCTTATAAACCAAAGACATGCCAGACGCATGCCGCGGTGATGGATGTAGTCCTCAATAATGACTTGCATGCCAAGATAGCCATGAAAAAGGGCACTCAACAGAAAAGCGAGACTCAACAACGCATTGAAAGGGGTTGCAAAAACCTGCCGCCAACCCGCAGCATCTAGACCCAAATGGCTGAGGACCGTGGCGACAAACCAAAGGCCCAGGAAAACCAGTAACACAGCTGAAAAGCGCTGGGCCAGCCAATGCTCGGCACCACTTTTGATCGATCCATCCCCACGCGCCACACTCAAAGGGGTGCGAAGCCTCAACAAACTGCGCATCATAGGTAGCCTCCGTGGATCAGCAGTAAAATGAGGGCGCCTGCAGTTAAACTGAAGGTCAGAAGGATCACCAGCCACCCACTACGATAGGTTGCACTCAACTCAAACCCAACGCCCCAGTCCCACAAAAGGTGACGAATTCCATTGGAAAGGTGATAAAAAAAAGCGAAAAATCCAAGACCTGCAAGCCCGATCATCCAAAAACTTTGACCCCAGGCCATCAGGCACTGCAGCATCGCCGGATCAAAGGCAAGGCTATAAAACCAAAAAGCGAGTAACAAGCTAAATCCATAAAGAACAAGCCCCGTCATGCGATGCAGAATCGACAGGCCACTGGTTAACTGGACACGATAGATACCTAAATGCGGCGATAAGGGCCGCTCAACCTTCCCTGTAGTCATGGCAGGCTCCGCCTTTTGGAAGCTTTTTTCTTTTTTACAATCAGTTTGTCGAATTTACACTCTCAGCGCAAGGGGGAGAAAAGAAACCATCCAAAGGTAATGATACATAAAGCAAGTAAGACTGGTCAGGAAAAGATCCCGACCAGTCTTTTAATGAGAGAGATTACTCTGCGTTCAATCCAATTGCAGCGCCCAAAAACCGAGGCCTATATATCTTGGATCGTCGATACCACATTCCTTCTTCCGAGACAAAGGCCGGTAAATGGTGAAAGTTACGTCCAGAAGGCCATTTCGATTTGGCAAATCAACAGGACGAAAGTCAACGGCAAGGCGATGCTGAGCCTCCCCAGTCGATCTCATGGAGATGGGGTTGGTGACTGTTGTATCATTCACCTTAAGTTCAGCGTTGCTGATGTCTGAAGTCGGCAAGCCATTCAGGCGAACCTCAAATACTTGGCTTTGACCCTTTGGGTCATAAACATTCATAAAAAGCGTCAAAGTGCTCTTTTCTTGAGGATTTAGGTGATCGATGGCAAAGTACAGGCTTGCCTTGTGGGATGCGCCATTGGCAGGCCCTTCTGTCCATATGACATCAAGCTCAGGATAAGAGAATCCTGTACCTAAGAAGTGGAGCGCACCACCAATACCAAGCTTGTATTCCTGGCCAATGGTTGGATGAAATTCAGGCACCCCTGAAAGATCTGGTGAGAACTTGAGTTTTGTGAAACCAAAACCTTTTTCCAAAGCAATATCCTGCCCGCCCATTGAATCAGTCCCTTTGTTCTTTTGCTGAGCATTGGGGATCTCCAGCCTTAAATTGAGCATCTCCTCTCCTTGCCAGGTGTGACCTGGCACGATAATTTTCGTATTGTGAATCAGCCCAGGATCCCGTGGGCACTGGGAATTATGCACCACCAGCGTGCCAAGATACCTAGTTTTCTCCTTTTGATTAATGGCAAACACTAATACAGATTGCCGTAACTCATGAGAGGCTGCCTGACCCCAGGCCATGGGAAAATCGATCATCAGATCTTGACCAAAGGAGGCAATGGGCAACCGCATGTTGGCAGACGGACCCACCGTCCATAAACAGTTCTGAAATTCCTCGAAAAGCCAGTGGCTTTTGATGAAGAACTCCCGCTTGAATCGCGGATTCATAAAGGAAGATTTCTCTTCGGTTTCGTCGGCGCTCAGCGAGAGCTCCTCGCCAAGAGGCATGATGGTTGGCGCAAATGACCGCAACAACTTGCGTGGTCCTTCATGATACCCACTCAAATACTGTAAAACATCTACATCCGCCACTTTTGAACAGATCAACCCTGAATAGGTAAACCAATCATCACAAGCCATGGATTCTAGTCTTTTAAGCATTTGTTGCATTAAATCTTTGCGCGCCAAAGCATGGAGGGTCACGGCCGCCTCACCCTCCCCATCTGCCACAAGGGACCAAAAAGTATGCAATCCTTGCGCGGACGATGCTTCAATCGAGCGCTTAACATAAAGATCAACAAAGGGCGCTGACTCCCTGAAGTTTCTCACTTGATCATAGGGATGCAGTGTGCCTACCCAACTCACTGCCTCGTTGGACTCCTGATCGCCACTGGCACAGCAAATAATCCTACATTCTTTGACTTCACGACTTTTGGGCGCGGAAAAGGGGGATGCGCCATAGATCCAAGAATGCGGCCAAAAGCTTAGGTCTTTACTTTGTGCTTGGATAGCCACATGGAACGTGGCCTTCTGGACGTCGCCATTAAAATGCTTAGCCATCAACCCGAGAATGTTTGTGATCAAGTGGTTGCTGTGCATGTGTGGGGTCATCTTTTTTGCTGGTAAATTAAGGATTACCGCTGCACTCTTTAGGTGGTCCTTTTCCCCCGCCATGATAGGGGGCACACTCATCCGGCGTATCCCATTCGTATCCAATGTCATCTTGGGAAATAAGTAGGATACGTCCGTAGCAATAGGTTCTTTTTCGAACACCACATCAGTTGCCAGCGCCTCATGTTGACAAAAAGTAAATAAAAATAGATAAAGAAAGTAAGAATAACGAAGATATGAAAACATTGTGAACTCCCTGATTTTTCTATACGTAATGATTTTCTTATTTTTTCAGGGAGTTATTTAAATTGAAAAAAACATTCCGTTTAAAGGCGGCATGTATTGGTATTAGTGCGCGGCTTCAGGAGCATCCGCGGCAAAATCGACTTTTCTCAGGAAAGGGATGAGCAAAAGGGATGCGAAAAACAGAAATCCCATCAGGGCATAAAGCTGATTAAACGTGAGAACAAGGCCCTCGCGCTGCGCTACAGAAGTGAGCATCTTGAGCCCAGATAAACTGGGGTCACCCAACTGTGGTAGACTTGAAAGGGACGCCTCAATACCCTCAAGGGTATTTATGACTCGCTGAGATGTCGCCTCTGCATTGAGACGTAAATGGGAAAAATTAATTTTATTCCAATCAAATAGCCACGTGTTGAAAATCGCAAGTCCAATGGCGCCACCAAGATTACGCATCAGATTATAAAGGCCACTGGCGTTTTTCACCTCTTCAAGGGGTAAGGTACCCAAGGCAATGGTATTGATGGGCACAAAGCAAAACATCAATGAAAAGCCACGCAAAAGCTGGGGCCAGAAAAACTCCCAAAAACCGGAATCACTGACTTGAAACCCCGTCAGGTAGGACCCCAGTCCAAAAAGGAACATGCCAAAGGCCAGAATGATTCTTAAATCAAGAATTTTCGCAAGATTGGCGGCAACGGGTGCAGAAAAGAACTGGGCAATGCCAGTAACGGTCACATAAAATCCAATTTGCAGACTGCTTAAGCCTTTGATGAGGCCGAGCTGCATGGGAATCAGGTAGGTCATGACATAAAGCCCAATGCCCAAAATAAAGGAAAAGATCGAGCCAAAGGTGAAGTTGAAATTGCGAAAGGCATAAAGATCGACGATGGGGTGGGCTGTGGTTAACTCACGGTAGATGAGACCCAAAAACGCACCGCCCGCCAACAGGGCGAGAATAAGAATCTTGTTACTGTTGAACCAATCGGCGCGCACACCTTCTTCCAGGACGTATTGCAAACACCCCAGTGACAGGGCAATAAGACCGATCCCTATGAAATCAATTTGCTCCAGCAATCCTGGCTCGGGTTGATCCACATACATCAAGAACCAGGTGGTCATGAAAACAATAATGCCCGGGATGATATTAATTAAAAACAACATATGCCACGAAGCGGCCTCGGTCAGGTATCCCCCCAGAACCGGCCCAAGGGTGGGCGCCATGGTCACCACCATCCCGATAATGATAATCATCAAGGTTTGGCGATGGCGTGGAAACAGGGTGTAGACGACCGAGAATACCGTGGGGATCAGTAATCCCCCAAACAAGCCCTGTAAGGCGCGAAAAATGATCATGGACTCGATATTCCAAGCAAGGGCACAGGCTATACTTAAAAGCGTGAAACCAGCTGTTGCGATGGAAAAAACCAGACGGGTCGAAAAGGCACGGGCTAACCAACCCGTAAGGGGAATAATGATCACTTCAGCAATCAGGTAGGATGTCTGAATCCATGTGACTTCATCGGCAGTGGCAGAGATACCTGCTTGGATTTGTGCGATGGAGCTGGTCACAATCTGAATATCCAAGATGGCCATGAACATCCCCACAACCATACCGATAAAGCCAATCCATTGTTGCAGAGATGGCTCAGGAATATCGGCAGTGGTGGAGACTGTTTGGTCTGCCATGCTACTTGGTCCTTACCCGCACGTAGACAGACATACCTGGACGCAGCACGGGAAGTTTTTGTGATGCCTCAAAGCTTAACTTGACGGGAATGCGCCGCACGATTTTGGTGAAGTTACCTGTGGCATTCTCTGGGGGCAGAATACTGTATTCTGCGCCACTGGCCGGTGACAAGCTGTCGACATGGCCTGTAAACTTCTCGCCCGGATAGGCATCAATGGTCATCACGACACTTTGGCCGGGTTTCATGGACTGAATTTGGGTTTCCTTGAAATTGGCCTCCACCCAGAATTCATGATCTGGCACGAAATAACCAATGGCCGTGCCAGGGCGCACCAATTGCCCAACGTGAGCCGCCTTGTTCCCCACAACGCCTGCCTTGGGCGCCACAATGCGGGTGTGTTCGAGGTCAAGTCGGGCAAGACTTAAGCTTGCTTGTGCTGCCCTCAACTGTGCGTTTATTTCTTCAAGCTGGGCTTGTACGGCTTCTAATTGCGCCCCTGCTGCTTCGTGGGCTGATTCAGCCATTTTTACTGAGGCGCTGGCATTTGTCGACTGCGCCTCTGCCCCGTCATAGTCCTTGCGTGAGACAGCCCCTGAATCCACCAGATTGGAAATTCTCTCAAAATCTGCCTGGGCTTGCTTTTGACTCGCCGCCGCGGCCACCACAGCCGCTTTGGTTTGGCGAACGGCCGCATCTTGGGCCTTGCGCTGCATCTCCAGGCGTTTCAGGGCGGCTTTTGTCGCCGCCACTTGCGCCTCAGCATGGTCGACGCGGGCTTGATAATCCCTCGGATCGATTTCGGCGATAATGTCTCCTTGGTTCACATGCTGATTGTCCGTCACAGGCACGGAAGTCACATAGCCACCGACCTTGGCACTCAAAAGGGTTGAATTCGCCTTGAGATAAGCATTGTCGGTCGTCTCATAGGGGCGTATGCTAAAGAACCAATAAAGTCCTGCGCTGATGATGACTGCGCCCACACCCATAAGGACTCTTTGTTTTTGCTCTTTTGAGAAGTTCATGGCTCACTTGCTATACTAAACTGTTTAGTTTACATTAGGACATGGTGAGATGAAGGTCAAGGCTGCAGATGAGCAAGGAAAAAAGATCTCTGAAACGGGCACAAATCCTGAAAACGGCAACCCAAATCTTTGCAAGCCAGGGTTTTTCCCAGGCAAGCATGGACGACATTGCGGCTCAAACCCCAGTATCCAAAGCCACCCTCTATAAATACTTTAAGGATAAAAACGACCTTTTCATTCAGGTGGTGACGGCCAGATGCGAAGCGGTCAGAGAAGCCCTTGGACAATCCATGAACCTGGCCAAGGACCCCCTGAAAGCACTTGTTCATGTTGCCATGAATTACTGGGAACTGATTCACTCACCAGAGGCTCTCAGTCTCAATAGCATGCTGATTGCCCAAAAGCGCCAATTTCCACAGCAAGCCCAACTTTATTACGCCTCGGGTCCCCAGTGCATGTTGCGCCTGTTGGCAGATTTCCTCAAAGAAATCGCGCCCCGCCTTCACCTTAAAATCGACGACTTTGACCTGGCAGCGGTGACCTTCGTCAACCTGGTGCGCGGCGATACGTACTATCGGGCCCTCTTGGGCCTTGAGGTGAACCGGTCTTCAAAAAAGCGTGATGCCGTGATCGAGCACGCATTGCAGATTTTCATCAAAGGATACCAAGCATGAATCGCGTCCTTCCGTTGCTTTTGTTGCTTTCCGGCTGTGCCGTTGGCCCAGATTATGAACGGCCTCGTCTAGATGCGCCTCAAAAATGGTCCCTGCCCAGTGTGGGGGGGCAAGAGGAACAAGGCATAAGCTCGGCGCCCTGGTGGCAGGCCTTTGGGGATCCCCTGTTGTCCGAACTGATGGAACGGGCGATGGCTGCCAACAAGGACCTAAAAATCGCCGAAGCACGACTGCGCGAAGCCAGGGCTGATACCACAGCGCAAGAGGCATCCATCATGCCCAGCTTCTTTGCCATGGGCTCGTCGCAGCGCGAACGCAACGTCAATCCCATTCTTCCGTTAAGGAAACCCTATAACACCCTGCGGGCTAATTTTGATGCTGTGTGGGAGGTGGACCTGTTTGGTCGCATTCGCCGCGCCACAGAAGCGGCCCAAGCCGAGGAAGAGGCTGCCATTTATGGCGTTCACCTTGCAGAGCTCTCTCTGAGCGCAGAGGTGGCACGACATTATGTCATCTACTGTCAACTCAAGCAGCAAAGGGCTACTTTAGAGGAAAGCCTCGACCATGCCCTTGTGCGGCAAAATCTTCAGCAATTGCGGGTTGAAAAAGGGGATGCGCCCCAGGAAAGTGCCCTCACTGCAACGCGTGCCCTTAGTGACCTTCAGGGACAGCTGGAGATGCTAACGGCTGCCCTCAGCAGCACCCAACACACCCTTGAAATCTTGTTGGGCGAGCAACCGAACGCCCTGAAGACCCTGCTTTTCAAGGCGGAAAAGATACCCCAAGTGGCCCAATTTGACCCCCTTGCAGCACCAGCAGCCGTGCTGCGCCATCGACCCGACGTCCAAATGGCCGAGCGACATCTCGCTGCAGCAACGGCGATGAAAGGAGTTGCCATTGCAGGCCTCTATCCCAGCATTAGCCTTTCGGCTTTTGTGGGGCGCGCCGCTGTGACACGGCATAATTTCTGGAATCACAAGAATAAAAGTCACCAGGTCTATGGGGATGTGCACCTACCGCTGTTTAGCTTTGGCCGTCAGATGGCCGGCATTGAGGCTTCAGATGCGCGCCTTGAACAAGCCCGTTTAGCCTTTGAACAAGCCGCCCTCGCCGCCCTTGGCGAGGTTGAATCTTTTGCCATGGGGTATCTCAAAGCGCAGGATAGCTTGGCGCATATTACATCCAGCCATCATGCGGCATTAAAAAGTCTGGACTTGGCCAGCCACAGCCTGGAAAAAGGAGCACTTTCAAAGTTAAACCATGCCGACGTTGCTCTCATGGCCCAGCAAAGCTCTTTTAAGCTGGCTGAGGCCCAGGCAGAAGCAGCCATGCACTTTATCGGTTTACAAAAAGCCGTCGGGGGGCATGCTCCAGCCAAAAGTCTAGGGACAAACTAGATAAGGATTAAGGCAGCATCCAGTGCTGCCTTCCCTTCTTTTTTAACGGATGCAGGATTCCGCGATTTGCACCGCATTCAAAGCCGCACCCTTGCGCAGGTTATCGGCCGACACCCAGAAGTTCAGGGTGTTGGCCTGACTGCGATCTTCTCGTATGCGACTGACCACGACGGCATCCTCGCCCACCACCTCCAGCGGCGTCACGTAAATCTCACGCTCCGGCGCGTCTAAGACCAAAACGCCTGGCATGCGACCCAGTGCGTTGCGGGCTTGTGTGGCAGTGAGCGGGCGCTCGAATTCAGCATTCACCGAGATGGAGTGACCAATGAAGACAGGCACACGCACGCAAGTCGCAGACAGCGGCACGTTAAGGCCAAGGATTTTTGAGGTTTCTTCTTCAATCTTTGCTTCTTCATCGGTGCGACCGTCCTTAAGGAAACCGCCAATGTGGGGCAAGAGGTTGAAGGCGATTTGCTTAGGTAAATGTTCCACTTTTGGCGCATCACCGACGAAGATTGCCCTGGACTGGTTGAACAATTCATCCATGGCATCCTTACCGGCTCCAGAAACCGACTGGTAGGATGAAATCACAACCCGCTTGAGGCCCGCTAAATCGTGCAAGGGTTTTAACGCCATCACCAGGGGAATGGCCACACAGTTGGGATTGGCGATCATGCGACCTTTGGCCGTGGCACCTAGGGCTTGAACCTGGGCAGCATTCACCTCGGGCACCACCAAAGGCACATCCTCATGCATGCGAAAATAGGATGATTTATCAATGACGATCGCACCAGCGGCAGCTGCTTTGGGCGCCCACTCCGACGAGACTTTAGAGCCCGCACAAAAGAAAGCCACATCGGTGCCCTTAAAGTCGAATTGGCTTAAAGGCTGAACCTTAAGGATCTTCTCTTCACCGTAAGACACCTCGACCCGGGCCGAGCGATCGGAGGCAAGGGCAATCACTTCTTGGGCAGGAAAATTGCGCTCAGCCAAGACTTGAAGGGTCTCACGCCCAACGTTTCCTGTGGCACCAACGACGACAACGCGCATGGCAGGCTCCTTTCTTCACTTGATTTGGGATGATTTTAGTCGCTCATCTATAGCGCGATTTTCGTGCGCTGACCAGTTGGCTTTCACAAGCTTTCAAGCTTAGGGCGCGGCGTTTTGCCGGCGCTCTTGGATCGTTTTCCAGGTGGTCGCCAGGAGCGCCATCACGATGAGGAAAGATCCCGCATATTGATTCAATGTGGGGATCTCGGCAAAAAACACATAGCCCACCAGCACACCAAAGATCAGCTCAAGGTATTGGGCGGCAATCCCAAAAGACGGCACATGTCGCAAGGACATGGAAAATAAAAAAGCAGCAATGGGCGAGCTGATCCCAATGAGCGCAATCCAAAAAAGCCCCTGCTCCCAGGATCCACGAATCACCGGGCCTTCCTGCAGGACAGCAAACAAAACACAGGCTGTCACCAAGTTGCTGGCCGAGAGAATATAAGAGATTTCCTGATCCTGGTAGACTTTGTGAAAGTCAGCCATCACCTTGGTCAAGAAAGCCCAACTGATCACGCTTAAAAAGAGGAAGGCCAGTGACAAAGCATGAGGCACATGGGCAAGCTCACTTGGCTGCAGAAAAATCAGCGTTCCAATAATGGCTAAACCCAGACAGCCATAGGTATAAGCATTCTTGTGCTGGGGCATGATAAAATAGGTCAACAGCGGCGAGCAGGCGAAAAACAACGCATACCAGGACACTGGAACGTCCTGCAAACACAGGGCCTGGGTGGCATTATGAATGGAGGCCAGCGCAAAAATGGCGCACCGTGCCCGAAGGGGCATGTAGGTCCACTTCCGGATCACACCAGGCGTCAGATACGCAAAAACGCCAACAGCCACAGCGTAGCGCAGCAAATAGAAGCTATACACATCCGTATGCTGCATCGCCAATTTACAAAAGGCAGGGAAAAGGGCCCATAAAAGGGTGGCACTCACCCCTGCCATCATACTTGTGTTTTTCATGATCCCTACACTGCAAATTTCATACGAACTGTTCGATCCTCAATGGGAATATCCCGTTTGTAATGGACGAGATCACGCGCCACCAAAACCCGCTGCAGCCAACGATCCTGGCCATCATAGCGCGCCTTAAATGAGCTGCGCCCATGCATGACCCGGTTGTTATCCACCACCAGAAGATCGCCCGGCTCAAGGGCAATCCCCTTGCTGACCTTCAGGGCTTCTCGCTTCACATAACTGAGGGCCTCTTGGGCCAAGGGCGTAATCCCCTCCATCAGATCAAAATCACAGCGAAAGTAGGGATCATGGCGATCACCCGTTAGAATCGGCACCACGGGCCCATTGGCTTTGAGCCCATTGGGGCTGCCAAACGAGTAATCGATGCCCGTGCGGAACAAGGGCTCGAAAAGAACGCTGAGATAGCGCCTTGGCATCGCCGGCAGCAAATCATGGATGTGAAAGAGGATGGTTTTAGCCTTCTTTTCATGGTCACTGCGCAGGCAATAAAGCATCAAATAGTCGGTATTCACAGGATGAAAGGCAATTTCAGTATGGAAATCCAGAAGAATATCGGAACTTTCCGAGGAAATATTGTGAGCATTATGGGGCGTTGGGAACAGATTGTGAAAGAAGTTACCCCCTTTTTCCTGCACGAATGTAAACACTTCACCCAGGCTAGCGCCCACGGCTGAGAGGAAAAATTCGCTTCTGAAGGTATTTTTTTGGGGAAAGGCGCAAGGATCGGAAGGGGTGGAAACGAGCGGTTCATCAACGGGCAATCCCCGCAATAATAAAAAGCCCGCGGGATGACCGTACATCTTAAAGCGACTTAATCGTTCTCGAAGGGCCCTTGGAAATTCATGACCAAGAAGGGAAGATTCAAAAAGGAATGCCTCCCGCTGGTGGTAGGCATCCAGAAAGACGCGATTAGCCAACTGCCGCAGCTGATGGGCATAGGGTCGACAATCGATGATCGCTTCTTGGTGCCAGGAATCATCCTCGACCTGGGGGACCTCAAGGGGAAGCATAAGCGCGTCATTAAGGGCCTCGAAATCTTGGGGCGAGAGTGGGCGATCAAGCAACGCGCCAAATAATGCCAGCGCAAGCCGCCCATTGTCAGCCGCACCAATATAAGTTGGCGACAGCATTTCTGTATCTGCAACAACAGCAATTTGACCCTTGCCATGGGAGGCCAAGTAGACAACCCCCTTTCCCCCATCATGGAGTAAAAATTCTCTATCGCCGGCGCAAGACAACGAGCCTGTGTGGTCCAGCATGACCTCTTGAAACGGCAGGTCATCCCGCGAGGCGCGCAAGGCAAAAGTCTCAGTTAAAATCCAGGGACGCATGGGATCGTGGCGCAGCAATGCCTGAGGCGTGTAGGTGAGCCCAAAGGATTCAAGTAACGCATGGCAGTCAAGCGGGATATTTTGCGTGAGTGTCAGCAATAAACGCCCCCCATCCCTGACAAAAGCCTCAAGACGGGCCTGACTTTCAGGACTTAGACATGTCGCCCCACATGACGGATAATAATGCAGGACAACGAGGTCCATCCCCTCGAAAACGAGCTCATCTGACCACCCTTTGAGAAACCGGGGTTCATGTGCAAGGATCGGCCGCAACAATTGACTTAAACACTGGCTGGTGAACAAGGAACAACGATTTCTCAACGAGCCTTCGTGCCCATTGTGGATCATATCGACGAATTGAATCTTCACTTTCGCACCTCTTTCAGGCAACGCAGAATGTCCCGGATCAGGTCACTGGTCATCTGATTGCGATCCAATGCCGGATCAAATTCTGCGATTTCCAAACACCGCAGTTGAGGAGAAGAGAACAGTTGCGGCAGACCGGGAAGGAGTGTTTCCGGCACAAGCCCCCCCGGTTCGTGACATCCCGTACCAGGCGCAAGTTCAGGATCAAAAACGTCAATATCCAGGGAAACACCAAATCCATCGGTGCCGTTGGTTGCAATTGCCATGGCTTTTTGGAGAACAGTCTCTATCCCTAAACGCTCGATATCTTCGACGTAGAAGACGGTGATATTTTGCTGCTCGAGAAAAGCGCGTTCCTCCCGCTCGTACGAGCGAATCCCGATCAGCACCAGGTGTTTAGGTTTTAGCTTCGGCGCATTGAGACCGATTTGGCGGAGCTCGGGATCACCATACCCCAATAAGTGCGACAACGGCATGCCATGGAAGGATTTGGAGTGGGACGTCTCGGGCACATGGGCATCCATGTGGGCATCCAACCAAATCAAACCAAATTTCTGCTGCATGCCCAAAGCCGAGATAGCCCCCGACCATGTCCCAATACCGCAGGAATGGTCACCGCCAATGATGACCGGAAAACCATCCTTCAAGTGGATATGCTCACCAACAGCACCGGCCAACCAGCGATTATGCTGCAGGACCGCCTCATAATTCAGCCCTCGGTGATCTTGGGTCTCTGGCCAATCGCGCGCTTGGACACCTGCACTCCAGACGAATTCTGGCCCCAGCTGTTGATGAAGGCCATAATTGTCTCTCAAATATCCGGGCCCTTTGGCCGTGGAGTAAATCTTTGCTCCGTGGCCAAAGGCTGACCCAATTAAATGATAAATCGCTTTTCCCATGATCATTTATTAACGTTTGTAATCAAATCAAAACTATCTTCACGGTCACTGGCAAACTGCAGGCGCACCTCGACGGATTCAAGACTGCTGAGATCTCTGAGGTGGGTTCCACCACAAGGGATACTGATGGGTTTTTGGTCGATCTCTGTTTTCCAAAAACGTCGCTCGTGAAGCGCCACAGGATAATCAGGGCTCATGGTCGCTTGCCCCGCACTGCGAATGAAGGCCGCAAGACGCTCGTTCAAGCTCACAATGATGCCTGGCAAGTCTTCCCTCAATTTGACCTGATTGAGACCTGCTTTTTTGCGATAGGAATTTCCCATGCGATAGGTGTCGATGGATTGATAATCTTGCAACGTTGAGGTCACAATGCAGTCTTTATCAAAATCAGCATACCCTCTGGCATCCTTGCGCAGCTTGTCGGCCTTACCAATGTATGGCTGCACCAGTTCATTGAACAGCAGGCTCGAGAGATGCACCGCAGAGTGGGGCCGCTCGACGGAGGCACGGTAAGCTTCATCAATGCTCAGCGTAACCGTCTGTCCCTTTAAGGCTTCTAACTCGGCCTCACTCAATTCGGCAGATGAGGTCAATTTATGCCCAACCAGATAGGTCATGTTGGGGTCTTGCCACGATTGTTTGACATCGGTGTGCACAAACCACTGTTGTTGCAGGTCCACACCAATCACATGGGTATCCTCGATCTGCCAAGTTTTTGTAGACCAAGCAATCGTTCCGCGATCACCGGGCTGATCCTGCCAATGGGGATCCACAGGGTGAAACGGTGTCTGATCCACAATTAAATAGGCCGCAGGCGCTGGACGGTTGGTGGACAAGTACCCAACCACTTTGGCTTCTTGAACCGTTGTCCCAAGATGGAAGCTCACCAAGGTGGGTGTTAAGGCCTTGAACAAATAAAGCATTTCTTTCATGGGATCAGTCTTTCTTTACGAATTAAATTTGTTTTCAGAGGCAGAGGCAACGGCAACCTCCATCACAGGCGCGCCTGTTATTTTGCGTTTGACCCAAGACCCCATGCGTGTTGCGCGGTAAATGATCATGGCAAAGGCACCATTACCCAGAACGTTGTTCGCCGTTCCCAAGGGATCCATAAAGATGGAAAGTGCAATAATCATGCTCGACATCTCAGGGCTAAAATTGAGGTATTCGGAAAGGAATGGCAAAATCAGCACGATACTGCCGCCTGGCACCGCAACACCACTGAACTGGGCAACGGCCACCAAAAACGCAAAGGGAACATAGGTCATCAGATCAGGCAAAGCGCCAAAGTGGATGAAGTAAATGGTCAGCGCAATCATCGGCAAAGAAATGCACTCGCCAACGTCATGACAATTCACCGTTGTTGATACTGCAATACGCGCAATTTTCGGATCTGGAATATTTTGTTCAGCCGACTTCATGGTAAAGGGCATGGTCACAACGCTGGACATGGTGGAAAAACCAACCAGGCTTGAGGGCAGAGCGTTGCGGATGGATGTGATGGTGCGCTTAATGCGCCCCCCAGATCCGATGAAGTATAAAAAGCTGATGTACGAGAGTTGGGTGGCGATAATCAGCAAGATCATATTGCCAAAGACCGGCAAGACTTCTTGAAAATTATATTCATGGGTGATTTTAAGAACGGTTCCCAACACATAAAGGGGCAAGGTTGGGATGAAAATGCGCTCGAAGAAGTTTCTGGAAAAAGATTGATACTTCGCCAATAACCCATCAAAAGCTGTTGTTCCCGATACACCGATGGCAAGTCCCGTTGTCAATGCCAGGATCATGGCCATTTCCATCTTCAAGATAGGCTCAAGGTTAAGGCTGAAGAGGGGTTGTAATTCTTCCACCGCGCTCATGGCATGCAATTCTGTAATCCCAAGATGGGGAATTCCCAATTGACCCACGCCAAAAGGGATCATGATGGATGTAAAATTCGAGGCTAAGACCATCATCATGATCCCCCCCACCAACCAAACACCACGGGTGCGAATTGAGGCCACGCTGCTGGCCATGTAGGGGAAAATCAAAAAGGGCAGTAAGAACATCAAAATTTTGCGAATATTCTCACTAAACGTCAGACAGTAGATTTTAAATGACGTTGGAATAGATTCACCAAACACAAGTGCGACGATAATGATCGATAAAATCGACAAAATAATCTTGAATTTATTTATGAGCTGTAACATGAACACCCCTTTTTTTCTTTTCATCACGACACACGCTTAGATCAATGTCCCATGGGGCAACACAGAATGCAGCGCTTCTCATTTGGGATACGTATAGGTCCCATTTATCGAAAACGTTAATGATACGAGCTGTGGTTCGCCCTTAGGCCAAACGGCGACGATTAGGTGAGATGCTTGAACGCAAGACGGTCTGCACACAAGATGATGGGCTGAAGTTGTTTTTTTGAGGACAATGAAATCCCTTAATGAGTACCCCGTACATGGGTTTTTTCTCCCTTTGAGAATGGCACCTTATATCGTTTGCCGCCATTCATCTGTATTTTACTACCATGCTGTCGCGTTTTAATTGGCTAGCAGCATTTATGGTCATTTAATAGGCTTTAAAATTCAAAATAATACTAAAATCTTTTTTCGAAAATAAAAGTATTATATAGATATTTTAATACCTATTTATTTAGTACCAATGTTTATAGGAAGGCCAAATGTGCGTGTCAAGCGAATTTTAGAAAAAATTTAAACCCATGGATAGGAAGGTGAGACAGGAGATGTGCGCGCAAGGTGAACAGGAAGAGGATCAAGCAATGATATCTGGCAGAAGCTGGCTGCGCAGCTTACCAATTTGATCTTTTAACAAAAGTTTGCGTTTTTTAAGTCGCTGAAGAGCAATTTGATTCACAATGGGTTCACGTAATTTTTCGTCAATAAGATCCTTCAACTCACGGTGTTCTTCCGTAAGCTTTTCAAGTCTTTGAATAATGATCTCTTGACTATCCATCATGGCGGGGAAACTATGCCACTCTCTTTGTTAAGTGCCAAGAAATAAATGAACTTGCCACGTTTATGCCTTAATTTTGCCTAATTATCAGATATCATGCCTAATGTCTAGAAATATTTTTTATTTTAACGCTATCTTGCCTTGGGTCACTAACAAAATCATCACAAGCATGGTATTTAAGTGAAAGTGAGTCGATCTAGGAGTGTGAAGGAATGATCAAAAAGATAGGCATCCTGACCAGCGGAGGCGACTGTGCCGGACTCAATGCGGTTCTTCGCGCGGCCACCACACGGGCCATTGAAGGCTATGGGTGGCAGATTTACGGCATCCGCTATGGCACCATGGGCCTCCTCTCACGACCTGTTGACGCGGTGGAATTAACCATTCCCATGTTGGAAGGCCACACCTTGCGCATGGGCGGCACGATTCTGGGCACAACCAACAAGGGCAATCCCATGTCCTTTCCCATGCCCGACGGTAGCGTTAGAGACCGTTCGGCAGAATTTGCAGAAGGATGCCGCCTTCTGGGGCTCGATGCCTTGATCGGCATTGGCGGCGATGGCAGTCTTGCCATATTGCGCGAGCTCTGTCTGCGGGCCGACATCCCCATGGTGGCCATCCCAAAGACCATTGATAACGATCTGGATAAAACCGAGAGCGCCATTGGCTTTGAAACCGCCGTCGAGGTGGCCACAGAGGCCCTTGATCGCCTGCAACCCACCGCGGCCAGCCACAACCGTGTGATGGTCCTTGAAGTCATGGGTCGAGATGCGGGACATATTGCACTTTCAGCCGGCATTGCTGGCGGTGCCGATGTGATCTTGGTTCCCGAGATCCCCTACTCGATGGAGTCCATCGCCCGAAAAATTAAAAGCTTATTTTCCCGCGGTCATACCTTTGCCCTTGTGATTGTCGCCGAAGCTGTGCGCGATGGCGCGAACCAATCCATGGAGATTGCTGACCCATCTGGACGCAAGCGCTATGGTGGGATCAGCCACTATTTGGCAGACAGCATTACTGAAATCACCGGTGCTGAAACCCGCTTTATGGCCCTTGGCCATACCCAAAGGGGGGCCGAGCCCTGCGCCTTTGATCGCATCCTTGCGGCCAGTTTTGGCGTACGTGCTGTGGACTTCATCGCCAAGGGTAAGTTCGACCACATGGTGGCATGGCAAAATAGAGAAGTTGTCGCTATTCCAATCCTTGAGGCCATCGCCAAGCCCCGATTGGTAGACCCGAATGATACTCTTGTAAAGACGGCCCGGGGCCTTGGCATCTGCCTTGGTGATGATTAAAAAGGCATTTCCGTAGTTCCAAAGACCATGGATCTATGCTGAAATGCAGTGTTAACTTTTTGAGATTTTTTGGATGGAATGTAAGAGGTGACCATGACTGCACCATTAATGCCCAAAGCAACAGCTTTGTGGTTGGTTGAAAATACGACATTAACCTTTGAGCAAATCGCTGAATTTACGCAACTCCATGCCCTGGAGATTCAGGCGATTGCCGATGGTGAAATTGGCTCAAACCTCAGTCCGTTCGACCCAATTTTAAACGAGCAATTAACGAGTGAAGAAATTAAGCGTTGCGAGGCAGACCCCAAAGCCCGTCTTCAGCTTCTCATCTCGGAAAAGGTTCTCGCCAAAAAGCGCGGCGGCGGCAAGTACACGCCTGTCTCCAAGCGCCCCGACCGTCCCGATGCCATTGCTTGGATTTTAAAATTCCATCCCCACATGAGCGATGGACAAATTTGTAAATTGCTGGGCACAACCCGCCCCACCATCGAAGCAGTGCGCAGCAAAACCCACTGGAATGCTGTAAACATTAAGCCCCGCAATCCTGTGGGCATGGGATTATGTACCGAGGCTGAACTGCAGCAGGCCATCGAAGCCCATGAAAGTGGCGATTAATCCCCTTTTGTTTAAGCTTTTGTTTAAGCTTTTCAAATGAAGCTATGGGGCCCGTTGGGGCCCTTTCTTTTTGCTTAGATGTGGAAGCTCGACTTAATCCCGTCCAAGACGAATTGCACGGCAAGGGCCGCCAAAATAATCCCAAAAACGCGACTGAGCACATTGGCACCCGTCAAACCCAACAGACGGGAAAGGGGTTGCGATAAGCGAAGACATAGGTAATTCACTGCCAAAACAAGAACAAGAACGCCTGCCGCGGCCATTTGCATCATCAAACTTCCATCCAAGGGACGCATGACAATGACCGCTGAGGCCATGGCCCCTGGCCCCGCAATCAACGGAATGGCAATGGGAAAAATCCACAAATCCGATCGTGATTTCGCTTCACGCTCTTCATCCTTTGTGGTGGAACTGACGCCAGAATGTTCTGCAACGATCATGTCATAGGCCACCAACATCAACAGCAAGCCCCCTGCTATTTGAAATGACCCTTCCGAAATTTTGAGTTTATCGAGGAGCCAATCCCCTAAAAAAGCAAAGAGAATTAAAATCCCGCCCCCGACGATGGTGGCCTTCAGCGCAATTTGTCGGCGCACTATCGCATCACTTTTAGCTGTGAGGGCGATGAAGACAGGCAAAAGGCCAAAGGGGTCGACAATCACCAAAAAAGTGACAAATGCTTCGGAAAGATAGGTCCAAGGATCAAGGGTCATTATGGCTTTCCATATGTTATTCAGTGTTTTCGCACGCCTGACCGGTGGTCGAGGGCTGCGCCTTTTTGTTGCATGACACCCCAATTTCCGATAGTCAATTAAAAAGCCACACAATGAAAACAACAGGGCTTGGCAAGGTGAATCCCGCCGCATTTATTTTCGATTGCGATCCAGGCGCCGATGATGCCGTTGAGTTGCTGATGGCCATGGCATGCCCTGAAGTCTTTCAGATTCTTGGCATTACCACCGTGGGCGGCAATGTGGATATTGAGCGTGTCACCCACAATACCCTAAGTCTGTGTACCCTTGCCGGACGCGAGGATATTCCGGTTTTTCAGGGGTGCCCTCGTCCCCTTGTGGCCCACCCAACCCATGCCATCGAAGCCCACGGCGAGACGGGCATAGGCGGTGCCATCCTTCCCCAACCTCAGGGCACAAAACATCCAAAGCATGCCGTCAATTTCCTGATCGATCAGTTATCGTCCACCACCATGCCGATAACCCTTGTGTGTTCCGCCCCCCTCACCAATATGGCGGTAGCGCTGACCATGGCTCCCCACATCAAAGCCAATATCCAAGAAATTCTGATCATGGGCGGTGCGTTGACCAGTGGCAACATCACCGCCGCCGCAGAGTTTAACTTCTTTTGCGATCCCCATGCGGCCCATGTGGTCCTTGCAAGCGGCGTTCCCATCACGCTCATCGGCCTAGACATCACGCACAAGGTGTGTGCCACGCCCAAGCGCCTTGACCAGCTTCGCGCGTTGAATTCAGAAGTTGGGCGTGAAGTGGCAGCCATGTTGGAAACAGGTCTTGCCTATGACCAAGAAAATTTTGGTCTTCCGGGCCGTGCAATTCATGATGCGTGCCTCAGCGCCTATGTTTTACGCCCGGATCTCTTTAAGACCAAGCGGGCCCACGTGCACGTTGAAACCCAATCCCAAGAGAACCAGGGCGCTTGCCATGTGAGTTTTTATCCGCGCTTTCTTGAGAGCACAGCCACCCAAGTCGTTTACGAAGCTGATGGTGACGGCATTTTTGACGTCATTCTTACAACTCTGGGACGTTATTCATGAAACACCCTAAATCCTATCTTTTGTCGATTATGCTGATCCTCGCCCCTGTCAGGTTGCTGGGACTTAGCTTGGTGGTTGAGATTGACCTGGCCCTTGCTTCCAAGGAAATCGCCTACAATATAGCAAAAGCCGCGAATTTTATCCCTGCAGCAAAAGCCGATCGCCTGGTGTTGCTCAAATTACAGCAAATCGACCCCGATTTTCAGAATATGATCGTTGAGGACCTGCGAAATTTCCTAAGCTTTCGTACGGCGCGCTATAGTTTTGTGTACGATAAATGCGTGATTCACAACAATCAGGCGGTTTTGGTGCCACACAATCAGGAAGAATTGCTCAAGTTACACCGGGATACAGAAGCCTTTATCTATGCCCAACCGTGGTATCAAAAAGTACGTTTGAACACTGTGGATGAAGGCCACCCCTATATGCCAAAAGTCGTGCTTTTACATCGCCAACTGCCATCACCACAAGAGCTTGCGACCATCAATGAAGCCCTAAAAAAGCTTATTGCAGAGGACAAGGACGGGGTCCTTGAAGCCCAATTTGCCGATGTAAGCTTTCATTTTTCCGAGCCCTGAGCAGCCCGATTGCAGAGCACGGCATAGGTCAGTTTTTCCATCAAGTGATTGGCCTTCAGCTGTGCAGATAAGAAGGTCATATCCACTTGTCTCAAGGGTTGGTCTTGTTGGGTACAAACAAATCGGTATTGGACGTCACCCGTGACCGGATCATACAACCGTTGAATGCAACTCCCGCAGATACCTTGCATCATGCACTGCATGGGATTATTCAAGCTTGCCTCCATCGCGTGCGGTTGCTTGATGAGGGATGCCAAAGAACCTTGCATAAAAAGATCACGACACGCCGCCATCATCGAGACTGAGCCACAAACCATCCAAGAGGACGCAGAGCCGATCCATTGCTCACCCTCGGGCGTTGCGGCAAAAGCGCTGAGCGCGTCTGTGATGCGCCCCTGGAAGCCAGTTGCGGGCGTCCCCTCCTCGTAGCTGATCAGCAACCGATCAGCGGCTCGTTCGAGGCGTTGCGCAAAGGGCAAACGCGCATAAGATTCATAGCCCAGGGCCATGAACACGCGACAGCCCTGCTGCTTGAGGGCCTCTGCGATGGGCAATAACACAGCTGTTGCCCCCAGGCCACCGCCAATAAGTGCAACCGTGGCATTCTGAGATAGCCGTGCGGGCGCCCCAATGGGTCCCATCAGCACCACCCGCGCACCGGGCTGTAATTGCCGCACAATATGGGTTGAAACACCCACATCAACAACAACCAGTCCCACATCACCCCGATTGCGATCGACCCAGCACGCGGTTAAGGCCACAGGTTCCATCACGGTTTTAAATCCGTTGTGGGCGCGGGCATCCGCTGCATAGTTTTGCAGTTTAAAAAATTGGCCTGGGCGCCACTGCCGGGCGGCGGCAGGGGCATGGACCACCACCTCAACGGCTTTCTCGCTGAGTCGGGTGACTGAGCGAACGTAGGACCTAAAATCATGATCTAAGCCTTCGAATGAAACGCCTTGCCCCACCTCACCTGCGCCTTTAGCGAGCCTTTCGGTGATGGGGGAATAAAGGGCTTTGGCGCTGGCAAGGGCCTTGACGACACTGCCGGCATAAAGGGGATTGGCATCGCCCAAAACTGTGATGCGTGGATCTTGGGGACGCGCTTCACGGTGCTGCGTTCCGATGGCGATGAGCACTGTGCCAGCAGGCAATCGGACATTTTTACCCTGGTGCTGGCCTTCAATCCCCCTCACATGTCCGCTGTTATCGGCGAGAATCCCCGACAGTGAAAAGTCAGATAAAAACTGGACACCCTCAGCCAGTGCATGGCGGAGCTCTTCATGGTTCAGGCGATAGCTTGGCGCTTGTTGCACCGCCTTATGATAGAGAACTGTGCAGCCTCCCCAGCTTTGCAGGAGGCGAGAAAAATCAGCGGGCCGGTTCTCTTTGGCGGCATGTTGGCGCTCTTGCTGGATTAAGGTGCCATGATGAAGGTAGAGATCAAGGAGGTCGCGTTCTTCGGCAGTGAGGTCCATTATAGCCGCGTGTGGAACAAGTTCTACCACCCGTTCAACCATGCGTACGTAATAGGCAAGCGCCTCACACGCAGCATCAACGGCTGTTAATCCAGCCCCTACAACGACGATGGGCAAGCGCACCTGCAAGGCCATCAAGGCGCGCACATCATGGGCCTGATTGAGATGAAGATTCATCAAAAAGTCTGCGGCAAAGCGCACCCCACGGGCCGCGATACCAGGAACATCCAGCATCACCGGCGCGCCGGCACCGGTCGCCAGGACCACATGATGGATTCCCATGGAAAAGGCTTGATCCAAGGTAAGTTGACTGCCCAACCGCACCCCATCGAAAAGCCGATAACGTTGCTGACGCTCTAGCAGAATACGCATCACGATCAGCTGATTTTTATCCCAGCGGGCGGTGATGCCATATTCAGCCACCCCACCAAAACCACGCACGTCGCGCTGTTCCAGGGGCTTTGCCAGATCACGAAAGAATTTCTGCGGCTGCAACCAAGCATCGGGCAGGGGATCCACCTTGAGGCCCTCGATGGCGATCACGGTATGCCCCTCACGCAGTAAATAATAGGACATGGCAATACCCGCGGGTCCTTGACCAACAACCAGAACTGTCTTTCCGGTTGGATCTTTGGGGAGAGGATAGGAGGTATTAAGGGGATTCCACCAGGCGAGCAGGTGATAAATCTCCAAACCCCAAGGAAGGGTCAGAACCTCCTTTAAGATTCTGGATTCCACCCCTGGGATGTCCACGGGCGTTTGTTTTTGAAAGACGCAGGCCTTGGCACAATCGTTACAAATACGATGCCCGGTCAGCGCCAAAAAGGGGTTATCCAGCATGGCAACGGCAAAGGCCGCCACCCTATGACCACCCTGATAAAGGGTGATCATTTCTGAGATTTTTTGCTGTAGCGGACATCCCGAAAGCAGATTTCCAAGTGCATTGCGCTTGATCGCATCACCGTCTGACAATCCTGTACGGCAGCTGTCTTTTTGGGATTGATGGCACTTCAGGCATGTTTGCGCTTCATTGGCCGCGTGATCTGAGCTTGGCCCCGGATCGGTCAGGTTAAAGCCATCCCGCGGCTTCGGCAGGATATCATCGGACAGCAAGGCATTGAAATCTAACTTTTGTTGCAGCTGAACCCATGGATCTTCAGGTGCACTTACCCGGGCGGCCACGGCGCTGCGCCAAGCCACATAACGTGCTGCCAAATCCAACTGGGTGGCAAAGTATTTCTCATCCTGCAACCAGGCCAATACCTGATCTGCTAAATCACTGAAACTCCAATGGGCCCCCAAAAGGGCAGCAAGCTCGCCCTCAAGACCCTGCCCATGAAAAGCACGGGCTTGCGCAGGCGGATAACGGGGAATGGCATATTTTTGAATAAACTTTTTTTTGAACGTGGCAAGCCGAGCATGACGTGCAGCCTCCGCCTGCCATCCATCGCGGAGAGAGTGAAGAGCCAATTTTTCACTTAAAAAATTCTCAAGCACGATCGCCACTTTCATCAGTTGCTCTGAATCCAGGAGCTGCCCCTTGGCACCGCAAGACTGGGTATAGACCGCAAAGAGCTCCGGCGACGTCTGCTGCACATAAGCCATAAACTGCTGATGAAGCTCGGACAGCGCGGAGAAATTTTTTAAGTCATTAAGTTTCAATGTCATAGATAATATGATTCTTGGGGCCTGAAAAAGTTACCAATTGTTAAACTCTGCCTTCTTAGAATCAAAGTCGACCAAAATAGTAAATATAAAAATAAGGTCGAGGGTTCTTCAGTGACTAATCATAATCCAAAACTGCAAAACTTACCACGTGAGATCCGGGTGATTGGCGCCGCTTCAGGCTGGGGCGCACAACTGCGTGCAACCGAGAAGGGACCCGAAGCCCTTCACGCACTGGATTGCTTTACGGATTTGTGTCGATCTGGCCTCAACTTTGAGTGGGATAGCCTTATTCTGCCAAGGAAGATGGCAGAAAACCTCAACCTTCCCCTGGGTAAGCCCACCCTACCCTATGTGCTGGATCATTGCCAAAGGCTTGCTGTGGCCGTGGAGGAAGTTATAGAAAAAGACCACTTTCCGGCGGTTATTGGCGGTGATCATGCCATCGCCATGGGCACTTGGACCGGTGTCACAACTGCCCTCAATGCAGCCCAGAAATTTGGCCTCATCTGGATTGATGCCCACATGGATTCTCACACGCCCGAAACCAGCCCTTCCCAAGCCTATCATGGCATGCCCTTGGCATGTCTTATGGGATATGGCGAGCCGGAACTGGTTGAAATCGGTTCGTCCTCACCAAAACTCTCGCCTCAGCATGTAGTCCTGATGGGTATTCGCAGCTTTGAATCGGGCGAACGGGCGCTGCTTGATCGGTTGGGTGTGCGCATTTTTTATGTGGAAGAAATCCATGAACGCGGGTTTGCAGTCTGTCTGAAAGAGGCCCTGAGTATTGTCAACCGGAACACTTCAGGATTTGGGATCACCATCGACCTGGATGCCTTTGATCCAGACGAAGCGCCTGGCGTGGGCTCACCCGAAGGAAATGGCTTACGCGCCGATCCGGTATGCCACGCTTTTCGTGACTTGGTTGCACCCCATCCGCAGTTTGCTGCCCTTGAGATTACCGAGTATAATCCCCAAGAAGACAAAGACCATAAAACGGGGAGACTCGCATGTCGTTTGATGCGGGAACTACTAAGCCAGTAACGCCAGCTTCAAATCAGGCATGGATTGAGCGCGAAAGCTGCCATGGCGCCCCCAACTATCACCCCCTTCCCGTGGTCTTGACCAAGGCCCAGGGGGTGTGGGCCTATGATGTGGAAGATAAATGCTACCTGGATATGATGTCGGCCTATTCGGCCCTCAATTTTGGCCACAGCCACCCGCACCTAGTGGCGGCCTTGTCGAGCCAGGCGGCACGATTGGCCATGTGCTCACGGGCCTTTCATAACGATCAGTTGCCCCTTTTTTGCGAAAAACTCTCTGAGCTTACCGGCCTTGATCGGGTCCTTCCCATGAATACAGGCGCCGAAGCTGTGGAAACCGCCCTCAAAGCTGCCCGGCGCTGGGGCTATGAAGTTAAAGGTATTCCCAATGATCGTGCAGAGATTATTGTCTGTGAACAAAATTTTCATGGCCGCACCACAACCATCATTAGTTTTTCGTCTGAGGAGGGATATAAACGCCATTTTGGCCCTCTGACACCCGGGTTTCGCACCATTCCCTTTGATGATGTGGCTGCCCTTGAAGCGGCCATCACGCCCCACACCTGCGCCTTTCTGGTAGAGCCCGTCCAGGGCGAGGCCGGCATCTACCCGGCAAAGCCAGGTTACTTAAGTGAATGCCTGGAGATCTGCCGGCGCCATCGCGTTTTAATGATGGTGGATGAGATCCAAACCGGACTGGGGCGAACCGGCCAAGTGTTTGCCTATCAGCATGATCAGATAACCCCAGACGTGTTGATTTTAGGCAAAGCTCTCGGCGGTGGATTACTGCCCATTTCTGCCGTCATCGCCCATGCCGAAGTCCTTGATCTCATGGGCCCAGGCTCCCATGGCTCGACCTTCGGCGGGAATCCTCTGGCCTGTCACGTGGCCTGCACCGCCCTTAAGATGTTGACGGAACAAGACTTGGCCTCAAAAGCCGCCGAAATGGGTACCTGGATGATGGAACGCCTTCAAAAAATGCAGCTTTCTTGCGTGCGGGAGATCCGTGGTAGAGGCTTAATGATAGGCCTTGATATTGACCCGCAGATGGCCTCGGCAAGGCAGGTGTGTGAGGCACTGTTAAACTTTGGCATCCTCTCCAAAGACACCCACCAGACAGTTGTGCGCTTGGCACCCCCGCTGGTCATTACCCGCGAAGAGCTTTCGTGGGGCCTTGAGCAAATTGAAGCCTGCCTCAAGGGATTTTCCTCAAGCTGAGGCGCCTTTGAGTTTATTTTTCCAAAAAAGAGACGATGACCTCAGGCCGCTTGTTGCGAAACGCTTCTAAAACTTGTGTTACGTGGGACGGCACTGAACGGTCAAACCACTCACTTGCATGGGGTAGCCCGAGATACATTAAGGCCGGCAATTGCTCAAAGACGTCCAGGTTAAAGTTTTTGTTGTAGTTGTAGTGATGAATCATAACGGTCCTAAGACCGGTCAAAAACCCCAAGGGAGCCATCTGTTGCAAATTAAAACTCTCGCCATTCATGTTCGAGATATTCAACCGCAACTTTGTTAAAGAAGAGAGTTTGCTCAAATCTTGTACAAGACTGCTGAGATAGGAATCAAAACGGGAGTAGTCCCGGTTTTTAATTTCAAGCGAGGATAAAGTCGTAAAGTAAGATAAGAACGAGAAATCAACCGGCTCCTTTGAACGTGATTTCACACTTAAGTGTCGCAGATTGTAACAACCGGTCAGAAACGTCATGTCTTTGATCTCACGTTGATACCCAATCTCTAGGCTGCGGAGACTCGACGGCACACAGGAAGGGGCTGGATCTTCCTCACGCACCCAACCAAATAAACCGGCACGTAAATGGGTTAAAGTCGTCATGTGGGCCAAACCCTCGAGCACGTGATGGGCAGAGGCGACGCCCCGAAAATTGAGGGTTTTGAGGGTAGTAGACTGTGCAAAACCCTGAAGCACTAGGTCAACGGGACGACCTGGGGCGGGATAATCACCCGGAAATTTGAGGTGGGAACCCTCTAAGCTGAGGACTTGTAATGCTGGTGCGTGGACCAATTCAGCAAGTTTATGGGCCCACAAATGCGGTTGATACTCGAGACTGAGGCGGCGCAAATGGAGCAGTTTTGCAAGGGGACTGACGTCATATAGGTTCGTTTTCATTGGCACGCGATGATATGAACGCCAAGGATCGGGATCAATGTGGCCATTCAATATTAATTCTTGTAGGTTCTGGGCGTTGCTAAGTTTTGCAACGATTTCGTCCGTGACGTCACACCTAGCCAGCTCCAGTTTTCCAATGAGCACAAGATTGGGCCAAAAGAGGCGATCAATCCCCACGCCACGGAAATTCCACATTTTTATGGCTAAGGTGAAGTTGTCTTCTTGGGCTCTGCGCAGGCATATCGACAGCTGATCATATTCTTCGTTCCTGACAACCTTAATCGTTGGCCGCGAGAATCCGTCGAATATCTCCCGGCTCTCCTCTAGCACCCCTTTAAAGTGGCGGTAAAAGGTTTCCCTGAGGGGTCGAAGCTGTGCGGCAAAGGCTTTGTTGGTGCACATCAAAGCGATGAGATCCGAGATCCTGGGTTGTGGCCTATTAAACGCAACGGGCGGCGCAAGCCAGCCACCAATGAGAGGTATCACATCAGAGAGCTGGGATGCATCAAGGGATACCACCCCCAACACCAGCCCAACCTTATCCACCACAGTGATGTGGGGATGCATGGCTTTCAACCGGTTGGTCTGCTGGCTTGGCACGGGGCTGTTCTCAACGGATAAAAAACGAAGGGATTGAGAAGTTTGTAAGGGTTCGATGTCGTTAACATCAGGGCAATCTTCAAGGCTTAATGACGCAAGGTGCGGCAGTTTCGCAATTCTGTTTAGCGCTTGCTGCGTTAGGCTGCACTGGACCAAGCGGAGCTCTTGGAGGGGAAATTGCAAGCCCATATAGACAGTAAAGTTCGGCCCCTGGATCATTGCATTGGTGAGCGTGAGTCTTTCAAGAACAGGTAAATGGAAGAGAGAATCAATGTCATTGGTGTATAGTTTTCTCAATGCATTTTGCAGCTTGCCGATCCAGCCCCCACGGGGTGTTGGCCTTAGTTCTTCAATCTGAAGATGGAGGGCCGTGATCAGGTGTTCATTGTCCCGAATAATATCACATACGCTTATGTCTAAACTGGTAAGCCGGAGGCTGACTTCATCCCCAAGCTGAATGGAACGTCTGAGGGAGATCACCTCGGGGGTTTCCCCCGCCCACCCTTCCAGCAAAGAAAAAAAGCCGCATTGAAGAATTCACCGTTATCCAGCGCTGCTCGTCGTGCCTCCTTTATTTGATTCTTCACTAGGTGCGATAGAGAATCCGACCGAGCTGGCACCGAAAGAGGAGTGCCGGACCTCACCTGATCGGACGAGTCTGCTATTTCGGGAGAACTTGCCCAAATATTGTTAAGGCTGATCATCGCCAGCACAAAATAAAAAGACATTTTTTTGTTCAAGTTCATCAAATAAAAATTTTTAATATATTCTTTTATCTGTACATAAAAAATCAAATAATCAAAAAGAGATTAATTTACCATCCATATAAACCATGACTTTGGGGCGTTTAACCTGGAATTGCGTCAATGCAGAACGAATAATGTTGTTTTTTCCCCCATTCTCAAAGAGTGTAGTCGAGGGTATGTGCAGTCGTTGCAGTGCAGGCATGTTCAGAAAAACATCAAAATTCAGATCTTTAGTATAAAAACACCAATAAATCGAGAGCTCTTGAAGTTCAGGCAAGTCAGCAAGGGGGGCAAGGGTATCAAAATTTGATGCATCCGAACGAGAAATACCTGGGATCAAAGTTAATTTCTTGAGCGAACGAATGCGCGCAAGATTTTCAAGGAGCATTTTAGAACTTTTGGAAGGTTGCCCAGCTTCTGTAATGTTGATGCGCAAAGACTCCAAACTTTTAAACTTCGATAGAGAAGCAAAATCAAAATTATTAAAATAGAACATACTTAGATTCAGGGTTCTTAGTGCAAACCATGCATTCAGAGTTACCTGCGCACTACTTGGCCAAAACCATGGTGTTTCAAGGTTAAGCGCCGTTAGAGAAGAAGATCCTGGAAATTCAATAATCACAGGGGCATCGCGGCTTCCCTGCTCTCTAGTACTTGATATATGGCGGACTGGTAGGGACACATCTGTGAATAATTCTTGAAGCGAGGGGATACTCAGTACATCATTTATGTCGTCGGGCTCAAGGTTATTACCCCGAAGATCAAGACTGGTCAATGACGCAGAAGTTTGCATTTCAGTCAACGCATTGCGAATGTCATCACCTGCATTTCGAGGGGCGAAGTCCCTATGGGCAGAACCCCTTTTGTCAATGCTTGGGCGAAGCTGTTTAAGAGTTAATTTTTTTAAACGGGGGGCTTTAGCCAATGAGGCAAGACTGTTAGCTTTGATATAACCGCACTCGGCCAAACTTAACTCTTCAAGAGATTGCATCTCAGCCAGAGGACTTACATCAAAAGGAAAATAACCAAATTCAGTGAGATCTCGGCTAGTTGCACAAGACACCTCATCGAGAATCAACACTCTTAAATTTTTAGCCTTTGTCAAACCATGAATAACACCAGGGTCAATGGACGCTTTAGATAAATCCAAACAAGAGATAAACTCAATAAAGGGCCAAAACGAGTCGTTGGGAGCGGGCATGTAGAGGCGTAGCATTCTCAAAGCAACTTTTTTACCTTGCTTTCCAGCAGCCTGCATATAAGCGACGAAACCCTCATACATTGCTTTTTTCTTTCGCCAGTTCTGATGGAAAAAGGACTCCTGAGGCTCTATTTTAAGGGATTCTTGATTCAAATTTTCATAACAATAGTACCAAATACGCGTTCTTATGGGCCTAAGTGTCTCAGGAAGCCCTTTTTTAACGCACATGAGCGCTTGCAGATCCCGCGATTGCAAGAATTCTCCGATTGAATAAAAAACATCGAGAGGTAAATCACCTAAAGGAAAGAAGCTCAAATAAGATCCTGCGCGGCCCACCACATCCACCTCTGGGCGCGCCTTTTTAAAAGCGTGGGCTAACTCAATGGGCACAGGACTCCTAAAAACTGAAAGGTAGCGAAGCGCTCTAGCCGTTTTCAACGCGTCGACTTGGGTAATATTGGGGCACTCTTGAAGGGTCAGGCTTTCAAGGTTCGACAGCTCTGTAAATCGAATCAATCCTTTGTTTGACAAGTCGCAATTTATTAATTTGATGCGACGAAGGGGAGACCCAACCCAAGAAGGACCAAATAAACCCCTTCCAATATCTTGGTCTTTTAATTGCACCTTATAGAGCGTTAAGTCTTGCAAATAAGGCATCTGCATCAGCAGATCAATGCCTTCCGTACTGGTTTTTTTGAAGTAATTGAACAACCTTTTAATAAAACCATCATCGTGATTTCCATAAAATCCCACATCGAGCGCTGTGAGTAAATGCTGACATAGATCAAGGATCTCAAAGTTATCTGCATTTGATCCGATGAGGCTCAATTGAATTTTTGCGTTAGCAGCTTTTGCCTTGGCTATATAAAGCTCCAGCCTCTGCTTATCGAGCCTTAATTTATAGCTCCATAATTTAAGGCCCTTTTTATTTGATTTTTCATCAAGGTCTGCCCTAATCCATTGATCAGCGCGGCCATGCATCATAGCTTCGGTCCATTGGCGATCACTCAAAAGTACCCACCGAACCTGTTCAGCACGCGGAGTATCCCATTCATAATTTTTGGAGAAGGTGTAACTGCAGATTTTTTGTTTTACTTCATCGGGAAGGTCTGGAATTTCTTGGGGTGACGCCAAAAGGCGGGAAAAGGAGACGATCAGCAGCAAAAACACGCGAGCTTTTGTTGAATAAATGAATCCCAAAATGCCCCCCCAAATTGCAAACTTTTAGAGCATCACACTAAATAGGGTGGCTTATCAATAATAACAAGCAAGAAATACTGAATGATTAAAACATAGGCGGGATCTATAAAGCAAAACAGCCGAGCAAAGCCCGGCTGTTCTTTAACGGATGTGTCGCTAAAATTTAGCGGACAACAACAACGGCGCGACGGTTTTGAGCCCAAGAAGCCTCGTCATGACCGGCTGCAACTGGACGCTCTTTACCGTAAGAAACTGTGTCAACGCGCTTTGCATCAACACCCTTTGCGATCAGACCCTTCTTGACGCTGTTGGCACGACGTGCACCCAGAGCCAAGTTGTACTCAACGGTGCCGCGCTCGTCGCAGTGACCTTCAACAACAACGTTGACGGATGGCCACTTAGCCAGCCAAGCGGATTGACCCTCAACGGTCTTCTTGCCTTCTTCGTTCAGGTCAGAACGATCGAATGCAAAGTGAACGGTGTCACCAACGTTCTTACGGAAGTCGTCAGCAGAACCTGGAACTGGGCCAGCGCCAGCAGCATTTGGATTTGGCCAATTGTCGAAACCTGTACCCTTGGTCTCAGCCTTGTCTGGACCGCTTTCACAAGCAGCCAAGAACAGTCCGGCAGCAGCAACGCTGAGCAGTTGATAACGCATGGATTTTCCCCTTATTTCCTATTAACAAAAACGCTTAGGGCCAACCACAGCCCTAAGTCATCAATTAGCCCTAACTCCACGAAATGATATATCAAAAATTTTAGGGAAGCAAGGGGGACCAACTCCCGGATTCAGCATCGGTGGGTGTTTCCAGCAAGCGTTCGTTATGCCCCGTTAAATCAACAGTATAAAGGCGCTTCCTGCCTTGGTTATCCTGGCGTGAGAACAACACCACACGGCCATTGGGCGACCACGAGGGCATATCAATGACGCCGCCCGTTGCAAGGAGACGCTCACCACTGCCATCTTCGCGCATGACGCCCAAATAAAAGCTTCCCTTGTGCAGCTTCACAAAAGCGACCATGTCACCCCGCGGCGACCAAGAAACCATCAGGTAGATACCCTCACCAAAGCTGATGCGCTCGGCACTGCCGCCACTGCTGCCCATCACATAAAGTTGCGGTTTGCCGCCGCGATCTGAAACAAAGATAACCTTAGACCCATCGGGAGACACGCTGGGTGAGGAGTCAATATGAGGGCCCTGAGTCAGGCGTGTTTGTTGGCGGCTGGCAAGATCAATGGCGTAAAGCGAGGTCATGCCGTCGCCGTACTCGGCACTGAAAATCACCCGGCGACCATCGGGCGTAAAGCGGGCAGAAGACACCTGACCCGCCATTTGACCCAGCATTATTTTTTGGCCGCTGTTGAGGTCCATGAAATGAAGCTTGAATTTACGCCCGGCCCCAGATCCAGCTTGCTCGAGATAAATCAGGCGTTGTGCATCGGGCGAGAACGAGGGGGTCTGCACGAAATTTTGGCCTGCCGTTAAGTAGCGATGGTTAGCCCCATCGCGGTCCATGATTGCGATACGTTTGATCGGCTTAATCTGGCTTCCCGTCTGGGAAACGTAGGCGATGCGGGTGTCAAAGTACCCGTCCTCACCGGTCAAGCGCTTATAGATGGCATCGGCGATTTTGTGGGCCGAGCGCCTTAAATCTTGCGTAGAAACCGTAAAGGCGAGACCCTCGACTTGCTGTTCATTGAGCACGTCATAAAGACGAAATTCGATGCGATACTGGCCACCCCCAGCATCGCTCACATCGCCCTTCACCAACGCTTGAGCATTAATCACGCGCCAATCGCCAAACCTTGGCCCCTGCTGCAGGGATTGGGCATCCTGAATGAAGGAACGAGGATCAATGGGCTTGAACAGGCCCGAGCTCTCTAAGTCCGCAGCCACCACCATGGAGATTTGCCGTCCAATATCGGCCGCAACACCCGATGACCCGGTCAAGTCGGTAATGGCAATGGGGATGGGCTGAAAGGTGCCTTGGGTAATTTCCACCTCAAGGGCGGCTCGGGCAACGGGTGCGACTAAAAACGCTGGGATCACCAGTCTTGTTATGAGAGTTATCGCTTGGCGCAGCATGTTGACTCCTTAAAAGTCTTTGGGGTTGAAGTGAATTTCGATTTTCTTCCAGTCGTTATAACGCTCGGCGGGCAATTTTAACGGCACACAGCGCGGATCCTTGACCGCGCGAAGCGCACTTTCTGCCGCTACCCGAAACATAGGATCACGGGCGGCGCGACCGCTGTCAAGCACCCGTGAACTGATCACCGAACCATCCAAATTCAGCTGAATCTCAACGCGCACATCAAGGCTTGAGGCATTTTTCACCGCAGCGGGCACGTTCCAGCATTTCATAACCTGAGCGCGCACAAAGCCACTGAGATCAGCTGTGGGCTCATCCCCCACATCACCCGCCTGATTAGAGGCAGCCTTTTCCTTTGATTTTTCGTCGGTTACATCATCGCTTTGCTCAGGCTCGCTTTCCGCCAAGTTCTTTAGAACTGAATCAAACGACTTGGTTTTCTTGGGCTTTTTCTTTGGCTCAGGCTCTTTTTTAACCTCAGGTTGCTTCTTGGGCTCTTCTTTAGGTTTGTCCTTGGGCTTTTCTTCTTTTGGCTTAGGCAGGACTTCCTCAGGTTTTTGCTCGATGGGTTTTTCTTCAGGCTTGACCGGCTCTTTTGGCTTTTCTTCAACCTTTTTTTCAGCCTCAGGCTCACTGGGCGTGGGCAGCGGCTTTTTTTCTTCTGGCTTTGGCTGTTCTTTGGGTTCCTCGGTGGGTTTTGGATTCAACACCGGCTTTGGCGAACGCGTCCGATCGGATAGGGTCACCACCTCGACGGGGACAGGCGTAATCAGATCCGGGTCACGCTTGGGCAAGCTGGGCAAGCCGATGAGCGCAATCAAGAACACAATGAAGTGCAGAATCGCAGAAAAAAGCGCTGCACGACGCATTGGCCTTATCCTTTCTATCGCCCAACGGCGGGTTGGCTGGCGGACCGCACCCCAGCACCTTGCGGGGCGGGTGATGGCAGTTCAGCCAGCAAAGCCACCTTGGAAAAGCCAGCTGCACTGAGGGTGCCCATGACTTCCATCACCTTACCATAGGCAATGGCTTGATCGCCGCGCACAAAAATGCGGGTATCTGGCTTTGCTGCTGTAATCGCCTGCAGACGCGGGACCAACGCCTCCAAGGGTACAGGGGTTTCTTGCAGATAAATCTCACCCTTGGCGGTGACGCTGATGGTCAAGGGCTCGGTCTGTTCGTTGATCGAGCTGGCATTGGCCTTTGGTAAATCCACGGGCACGCCCACCGTCATCATCGGCGCTGTGACCATGAAGATGACCAGTAAGACCAGCATGACGTCCACCAGCGGGGTGACGTTAATCTCACTCATGACCGGCCGGGAGAAGCGCCCACCGCTGCCGTTGCTGCGTTTTTGGATGCCGCCTGCCATGGCTATTCCACCTCTTCCAGTTGCCGTGAAATGATGGCCATGAATTCGTGGGCAAAGGTCTCAAGACGACTGCCATAGCGTCCAAAGTCCGAAGAAATCTTGTTGTAGGCCAGTACGGCGGGAATGGCCGCGACAAGACCAATGGCCGTTGCAAACAACGCCTCGGCAATACCGGGCGCCACCACGGCCAGATTGGTGCTTTGTTGAGCGGCAATGCCCTGGAACGAGTTCATGATGCCCCAAACGGTTCCAAAAAGACCCACGAAGGGTGCCGTCGAACCAACGGAAGCCAAGAAGCCCATGTGGCGTTCCAGCTGCTCCATTTCACGGTTGAGGGTCAAATGCATGACCCGCTCGATGCGTTGTTGTAATGTGCTGCCCAGCTCGCGGGTGACACTGCGGCCCTTTGCAGCGGAGCGCCGCCACTCGCGCATGGCGGCCGCAAACACCGCTGTCATCGGATCTTTAGGACGGGCGCCCACACGCTCAAACAACGTGTCCAGCGAGCCCCCTGACCAGAACGCTTCTTCAAAGCGCTCGGCCGCGGCTTGCAACACACGAAGCCGGGCGACCTTCGCAAAAATAATGGTCCACGACCAAAACGAGGCCGCTACCAGTGCCAGCATGACCAGCTGCACAACAATGTCCGCATTCAGGACCAAGTCCACCATGGAAAAGCCCTTAGCTTGCACCGAATGCCCCACGGCTGTGGCGTCAATGGCCTGGGTTGCTGTGGGCACCGTGCCCGGCAGGGCGGTTGGTGTGGCTTGCGATGCTGATGTAAAACCGGTCATGATCCGCTTCCCTTAATCCTCTATTTGAGCTTGCTCTCGTACTTGCCACTCACGGCAAAGCCTTACAAATTCCTGTTCAAGACGCACGGGCGCGCCCCTGCCGTTGATGCACACCACGGTTACACGCAGCTCAGCGATACAAACACCACCACGTTGAAGTGTTTGCGCAAACACAACACGCACAGGTGTCATTTGGACAATCCGCGTGATAACCGTCACCTCATCGCCAACAAAAGCTGGCGCGCAATACTTAATGGTCAGGTCGCTGACCACAAAAAAGCGGTCAGCCCCATGTTCATCTCTATGGCAAATTCCGAATTCATGCAACAGATCGCTGCGGGCCCGCTCGGCAAAGCGCAAGTGGTTGGCATGATACATGTGCCCGCCCGCATCGGTATCCTCAAGGTAGACCCGAAACGACCGCAAAAACGGATTAGGCGGCAGCTTCATCGCCGTCCTCACCTGCTAAAAGGTTCAATTGAGCGGCGCGCTGAGGCGCTTGCAACCCAAGGTAGGCATAAGCCTGGGCTGTTAGCATACGACCTCTGGGCGAGCGCTGCAGATACCCTTGTTGAATCAGATAGGGCTCCACCACTTCTTCCAGGGTATCGCGCTGCTCAAAGAGGGCGGCAGCCAGGGTTTCAGCACCCACAGGCCCGCCTTGGTAGGCGTGGGCGATCTGCTCAAGGTAACGGCGATCCATGGCATCAAGACCTGCTGCATCCACACCCATACGATTTAACGCATGGTCCGCCAAGGCGAAATCCACGCGCCCAAGCCCAGCCACTTGCGCAAAGTCTCGAATGCGGCGCAGCAACCGACCCGCAATACGGGGTGTACCGCGTGAACGCTTTGCAACCTCGCTGAGTGCCTCAGGCTCAAGGATCAAACCCATCAGTCCTGCCGCTCTGGCGACGATGCGCTCCAGTTCTTGCGTCGTGTAAAAATTCAAGCGCAACGGAATACCAAAGCGATCGCGCAAAGGCGAGGTTAAAAGACCGGTGCGCGTGGTGGCCGCCACCAGCGTAAAGGGGGGTAAATCAATGCGAATGGAGCGCGCAGCTGGTCCCTCACCGATGATCAGATCAAGCTTATAATCTTCCATGGCCGGATAGAGGACTTCTTCGATGGTCGAACTTAAGCGGTGAATTTCATCAATGAACAACACGTCCCGCGGTTGCAGGTTGGTGAGAATTGCCGCCAAGTCGCCGGCTTTGGTAATCATCGGGCCCGATGTGGCCCGAAAGCCCACACCTAATTCACTGGCCATGATTTGCGCAAGGGTTGTTTTCCCAAGACCAGGGGGGCCGAAAAACAACACATGATCCATGGCGTCTTGACGCGCCTTGGCCGCCTCAAGAAACACTTTAAGGTTGGCGCGCACATCCTCTTGCCCCACAAAGTCAGCCAAGGACTGGGGACGAAGGCTATGCTCGTTCACACCATCTTGTTCCTGGGCCTCTAAGCCCACCAGACGCTCATCCATGGATCATCCTAAGCCCGGCTGAGGTGCCCGAGGCAGTTTTTGATTAATGTTTCAACATTATCATTTTCTGGATCGTTTTGCAGTGCTTTTGACAAAGCTTGTTCAGCCTCAAAGGCGCGGTAGCCCAAATGCTGCAGGGCCGACAGGACATCCTGATGGGCACTGCTGACCTGAACGCCACGTGCCGCAGGCGAGACAGCTCCCTGAACCTGAGAAGATGTGGAAACGGGCATCGCCATGCCGCTGACCTTGTCTTTTAATTCGTGGGCAATGCGGGCGGCTAACTTAGGTCCCACGCCATCGGCTCTGGCCAAATAGGTTTTATCGCCGGATGCTATGGCCTGCATCAGTGTCTCGGGCGCACCAATAGACAGGAGCGCAAGGGCCACCTTCATCCCCACCCCTTGGACCGAGAGCACGGTGCGAAACGCCGAGCGCTCGGCAGTGTCCGCAAAGCCGTAAAGATGAATGAAATCCTCACGCACCACCATTTCCGTGTGCAAGAGGCAAGCCTCCCCAAGACCTGGCAAACGACCAAGGGTATAGGCGCTGCACAAGATGTGCATACCCACGCCACCCACATCGATGACGGCAGCACCTTCTTCTACGGCAGCCAAGTGGCCTTTGACGAATGTGATCATGCCCTTTTCTCCTGCCAGCTGTTCATGGTTTCACGATGATGGCTGTGGCAAATGGCGATAGCCAGCGCATCGGCCGCATCCACCTTGACCTCACCCAGTGTGGGCAGGAGGCGCTTGACCATCATCATCACTTGGTCTTTGTCCGCATGCCCCACACCCACCACGGTTTTCTTCACCTTATTAGCGCCATATTCAAACACAGGAAGCCCCTTGGACGCCGGCGCCAGCATCACCACGCCGCGGGCCATGCCCAAGCGCAGCGTTGAGGTGGGATTGGTATTGACGAAGGTCTCCTCCACCGCGGCCTCATGGGGGGTATAGAGATCGAGGACCTCACTCAAACCTTCAAAAAGTTGCCGGAGTCTCACGGCAAGGTCCCCTGATGTGGGCGCGCTCACCACACCTGCTGCCACAGGACGCAAGGTACGGCCATCGCTTTCCACCACACCCCAGCCGGTGTGGCGAAGCCCCGGGTCCAGCCCTAAGATGCGAATGGCTTTGGGTGCAGTTGACTTAAAATTCAAGGTTTTTCATCACCTCTTCATCGATATCATAGTTGGCGTAAACCGACTGCACATCGTCGTTATCCTCAAGCACATCGATGAGCTTAAACAACGTCTTTGCGGTTTCAGCATCAACGGGAACCGTGACCTTGGCCCGCCATGCCAATTTAGAGGATGCAGGGTCGCCAAATTTTGCAGAAAGCGCATCCCGGGCCGCCATTAAATCTTCAGGTGCGCACAAAATTTCATGCAAGGTCTCTCCACTTTGCACATCATTGGCGCCAGCATCAATGGCCGCCTCAAAGACAGCGTCCGGTCCCGCAACACTCAAGGGGTACTCAATAACGCCAAGGCGATCAAATTGGAAGCTAACGCTGTTGCTCTCGCCCAGGTTGCCGCTATGTTTGGAAAAGGCAGCACGAACCTCTGCAGCCGTGCGGTTTCGGTTGTCGGTCAGGGTTTCCACAATCACCGCAACACCCCCAGGGCCATAGCCTTCATAGCGCACCTCTTCATAGTTGGCCGTATCGTCACCGCCCAAACCTCGCTTAATGGCGCGCTCGATATTATCCTTGGGCATATTGGCCTCTCTTGCAGAGGCCAGGGCGCTGCGCAAGCGCGGGTTCGAGTTGGCGTCCGCCCCACTTTCTTTCACCGCCACCATGATTTCGCGGATAATTTTGGTGAACATCTTGGCGCGCTTCGCGTCCTGGGCGCCCTTGCGATACATGATGTTTTTAAATTGTGAATGTCCGGCCATGATAGCTCATCCTTTCTCATCAAGAATCTCTTGCTGCCAGTGATGACAAAGCTTTTGCCGGGCGTCAAGAGATGGGGATAAGGCTTCGTTAAATCAATCCTTCAGCCCGCCATTGATGGGCCACATGGCTCAACTGTCTTAATAGCGGCTCTAGTTCTCGGGATCGGGCGGTCAGGTGATACGTCACCGTGGGCGGAATGGTTGGTTGATAATCGCGGTGCACCAGACCAGCCTGCTCCAGTTCTCGCAGTTTATCGGTCAGAACCTTTTGTGAAATGCCAGGAATCTGACGTTTAATGGCGTTGAAACGCAGCTGGCCACCATGGTTGGAGAGCACCACAAGGATATAAGCACTCCAGCGCTGGAACACCACGCGAAACATAGCCTCAACAGGACAAGACATCTCTCTGCGCTCCACAATATATAGT
Organism: Holosporales bacterium; assembly: GCA_046318415.1. Lineage (GTDB taxonomy): Bacteria > Pseudomonadota > Alphaproteobacteria > Caedimonadales > Caedimonadaceae > JBKCUK01. Next base: position 40,504 of record JBKCUK010000004.1, read on the forward strand.
TACAAAAATGTTTCTACTTACTTTTTGTAACTTATATTGCTAAGGGTAAAGTGTCAACGATGACAATAAACCAAGAAGGAGTTTGAAATATGTCAGTAAAAGCCATTGTTTTTGATGGAAACACCACCAAGTTCTCACCCGAGGCTTTCCCGGGGGTCCAATTACAAAGCTATATCCATCCCGATCCCCAATGGCACGATGGGTATGACGCAAACATTCATGGTGCCCCAGATGTGCGCTTTAGTTTTGGTATTTTTACCATCGCGCCGCATCATTCTTGGCCCATAACCAAGTTCAGTATTGCGGAGGTCATTTATGTATTATCTGGAACCGCGCGCCTGACGGCAGGAGACGAGAGCTTTGATCTTAAAGAAGGACAGGTAGTTTATTTGCCGAAAAATTTACCCAGAAGTATTGAGAACACCTCGGACGTGCCTTTTCGCTTCCTTGATATGGTGGATCCAGCCTGGCAACCAGAGTTTGAGGTGGCTCTATAAATTATTGATTTATCGTCACGAAAGCTATGGCAGCAGGTTTTTGGGTGTGCTATTTCCTCAAGCAAACTTGTGCAAATAGAAAGAGGATGCTTGATGAAAACGATCGCTCGAAGCCTTGTCGCTATGACTATGCTGACCGGAAGTGCTTTTGGCACTGCCCTTCTCGAGGAGAAACATGACCTCAACGCAAAAGCCTGGGTGAGTTCGGCGTTAAAAGAGGTACGTGCCGATATTCAATCCGTACGGGCGGAAATAAAAGAGGTACAAAAGGATCATCATGCGGCTTTGCAAGCAGCAGGTACCACCCCCATTGAACGCGTTGAAATTGACGCAAAGCTGCATGAGATTCTCATCGCTGAAAACTTTTTGCATGAAGCACTGGCAGAACATCGCAGCCATGAGAAAAAGCTCAAAAAATTCAGTAAACACCTGGAACAAGCTGACCAAAAACAGCTTTCCAATATGATGACGTACCTCAGGCGCCACCAGTTAATGGGTGAGGATGCACTTGGCGGAGATGAAGTGAGCGCCTCCTGGCTGGTTCAAGGCATGAAGGCTGTTGAGACCATATTGAAGCACCCCGTTGCGACGACCGGACTTATGCTGAGTGCCCAGATTGCAGGCGCTGCTGCATGGAGAGGCCCTCAGTGCTCACCCAACGAAGGTGGCAAACTGAATCGTTCCACAATAACGCCCGTTGAAGAATTCACACTCGGTGGCTCGCACAACGCTACCCTCATTCAAATTTTTGACGTCCGTTACACTGAAGACGTCAGTCCAACGTTTGCGTATCAGAATTTCTGCCCTGCAAGCGTTCAGCAACCCCAAGCGATTGACCCAGTTGTGTTATCGCAAAACAAGAGCCCGGTAAGTACCATCTGGACCCATAGCGCAATTAAGCGTGGAGAGCTCAACTATAAAGAGGCTAAAATAAGCTTCAAAGAGGGCTTCAATGAGAACTCTCATGGCCTTATCTTTGTTCCGAATCCAGAGTGTGGAAAAGTTCCTCTCAATATTTCAATCGCAGGTAGCGAACCATGCGTGGCCGCACGTTTTGAAACGCCTTATTTATCGGCCGGTGGTGAGAATCGCTGCCAAGTTCTTTACCACTGCCCGGTACCCCAGAATTTGCGTTTGCGACAAGTGGAGTATGGTGTAGGCCCATGTACAGAATTCCCTGCAACCCTCAAAAGAGACCGCTCAAGCGCGCATCAATCTCAATGTGACGAGACGTTGACGCTGAGGCCCGCAGGGATGAATGAACACGGTGTTCCCCTGTGCGAAGCGACATACCAATGCCCAACAAAAGTTCATCGCTTTGAGATATGGGTGGATTTCTACGCCCCCTTCATCAACAGTTTGCCAACCCTGGTGCGTCAGGCAAGAGATGAGCTGACCACACGCATTCAATGGATGTTGGACCGCGGACAATAGTCCTCATCGGTTGGACCAATTTTAATCGTGGGCTGGATCGCTTCTTCTTCATAAACGTGGGTGGAGATAATCTCTCTACCCTATAAATTATTGATTGATCGTCACAAAAATCATGGTGGTGATCTGTTAGGTGTGCTATCTCTCCAAGCAATCTCGCGCAACAACTAAAGGATGCATCATGAAAACAATCACTCAGAGCCTTGCTGTCATGACCTTATGTACCGGGGCTGCTTTGGCATCGCTTCCCTACGAAGAAACTGAGAGGCTTGATGCGAAAAGTCTTATTCAGAAAGCACTTTTTGAAGTGCGTCAGGATATACGTTCCCTGAAGCAAGGGCTTGAAGAAACTCAACAAGATCGCCTGGAATTCAAAGTCGTGCTCAAGTCAGCAGATGCAAGGGCTAAGAACCGCGCATGGCTGGCTCAGCAGCTGCAGCAGATGGATCATGCGGAAAAGTTCATGTTGGATGACCTTCGCGAGAAGCGCGGACATGAGAAGAAACTCAAAAAATTCAAAATTCAACTGACTCGCATGGAAACCTCAGGCCTAGCTCTTGACCAAGATACGCTAAAAAGTATGTTAGCTGCCCTTGGGGAGATGGACTTACTCGACCATGTTGGAACAGGCTTTGTTGATGGAGATGCCACAACAAATAGTCCTTGGCTCAACAAAGGCCTGATGACCCTCCAACAAACCCTGGGACATCCAGTTGTTGCAACTGGCCTTTTGCTGAGCACACAGGTGATGGGTGTCGCTGCATCCCTCGGGCCAATCTCATCCAAACAAGCTCAAGCAAATCTGAAATCAGCATTTTCTCTTTTAAGACGCGCGCGAGACCTGCAATGCCCGCCTTCAAGAGGAGATGAATTTAAGCATCGCATTCTCAATCCCATTGAAATCTCTGTTCAAGGCACAACTGAAGATATGGTCCTAAAACAGCATTACGAGATCAGTTACGCCCACAGTACAAGGTTAAGCTTAGAACTGAACCCCTATTGCCCAGCAGGAACCCATAGACCTGAAAACCGGGCGCATACAGACCCACTGAACACTGTCTGGACATTCGCCTCTTTTCGCGAGGCTCAGTTTAACCAAAAAGAATCGCGGGAAACCCTCTATGAATATAATTATCTGAGGAACGCCCCGAGGTGCATCGGCTTCAAGATGAGTATTGATGTTAACCCGCAGATTCCCTCCTGCGTTGCCTCAGGAGCAGTTCAAGAGGCTCTTGAGCGGTGCTGGATCAGGTATGATTGTCCACTGCCCGCGGGAACATTCCCCTCACAGCACATGGACGATGCGAAGCCCATCGCCCTCGAAGAGGGCAAACACGCATCCATCAGTGTGCGCATACACAGCGACCAGCTTGATGCAGTTCCGGCACTAGTCAATGAGGCCTATCACGGCTTGATTGATCGCGTTCAGTAGGCTTTGAAACCCTTGACCCAGAAGTCTTAATCTACGAAGGGCTTCCCCATGGAAGCCCCTCTAAAATCAACTTACTACCAGAAATATTTCTCTCGCACCCACATGCGCCAAGGCTTGGTAAGAATGCCGCGCGCAATCAGTTCCTGTTCATGCTCAGGGGTGAGCAAATTGCGATTCTTTAAAAAATTGGCAACTACGGCGAGCATACCGCGTCGCTGTTGGGGTTTTGTGAGTGAAATACGTGAGTATTTTTTATAGTATTCAGTCAGATTGTCGTAGTAATCTTCAAGATCCAATATTTGATCATCAATTTGCATTTTCTGATTAAAGAAAAAACAACATGGGTCTTGATCATAAACGTGATTTGATTCCTCAAGATTCTGTAGATATTTTATTTTCTCTGCAACGTACTCTCTGTAAAGATTGATGAAGGGCAGGGCGTCATGGACGATGTCATCCATGCTCAGCCAGTGAAGTTGCGGTTTTTGAGGCTGTTCGTATGTATCCTCATCTAGCATGATGAGAGTATCCGATGCTGCGGCAACCCCAATCATGACAGCCGCTGCACAAAGTGTACGTCCTAAAAATGAAATCATCTTTTCTCCTGAATGATCGACATTGAACACGAATTCGTAAGATTCTGGTGTTGGTAGCAAGAGGGGAGCAAAAACTCAATGAGAGAATGTGTATAAAATGTATTTTTATTGACATATTGTCTTTTCCTGCATCTAAAATTATCCTCGTCCGTGCGAAATTGGACTGAAACGATGCTTTTTTGGGATTAAGGGAAAGTTTGAAAGGTTTTTGTTGTGCACATTGACTGGCGAGATTCATGGTTTAGCGTATTGATCATTGGCCTTTTGGTCAGCGTGTTTATCCTTCAGCTGCTTTTTCCGGTTCTGCCAGCAAAGGCTCTCACGCCCCACATCACCACGCTTATCGCCATGGGTGGCCTTGGCCAGCAGATTGTTCAAGAATTGGATCAACCTTTTCGTCTGCTGACCTCGGCCCTGTTGCACGCCGACCCCATCCATCTAATGATGAATGGCTTTGCCCTGTTTTTTGGACTCAAGATCCTGCATTCCATCATTGGCTATGCCTGGACCTTATGCGTTCTGCTTCTGGGCACCATCGGTGCGTCCTGGACGTCCATGGCCTTCAATGATCCCCATACGGTTGCCGTTGGCGCGTCTGGTGGCATCATGGCGCTTTTTGGCGCCATCTTGGTTTTAGGCTATTTCCTCAAAGCGGATCCAACCATCCGGCAGCAGCTGCATGGCATCGTCTTGCGTGTTGCGTTACCGAGCCTTCTGCCCATTGGCGGGATGATGGGCATTAATGTGGACTACAGCGCCCATATGGGGGGCTTTGTTGCAGGAATTCTCATCATGTGGTTTTCCACCCTGGTGATGCGGGCCCTCACGCGCGCCCGTTTGGATGGGTTATGGATTCTAAGGACAATCGCAACTGTTCTGATCCTGTGGCTGGGATATGGTGAGATTCAAATCTACAAAGACTATGACTGGCTTGCGAGCGAACTACGCCTCAGTGCCACGCAGGAGTCCCGCGGTAAGGCGGGTGATGACACGCAAGCGCGCTAAACAACTGGGTTGCGTTGGGTCTAAGAAGTAATGCGGCAGGGTGATACCCTCAAAAGTAGAGTGATCATTGTCTGGCAAGCGGGGTATCGTCTGCCAGGGCTGCAGACTAAGGGCCACATGAAGAGGATGACATGACACATGCGGCATGTTGATGATTCCAATGCCGCGTACCTCTAAAAGACCAGCAAGAGAGGGTGCTGGGCTTGCCATAAGTATCCCGCCTTGGGAAGAAAGCTGCGCTTGATCATCACCAATGAGATCACCGCCCGCATCACACACCATGAGGGCAAGACTCGACTTACCACTTCCAGGAGGACCCAGGATCAATACGCCGCACCCCTCATAGGTAACGGCCGTGGCATGGACGAGAGAGGTATGGATCTGAGACATATCCCACCCCTCCCCGTTAAGTTTTAGGCCAGATGATCACCCATGGCACGGGCAATGGCCTGCATGGCTTCAGCTAAATCGTGACCATTGGGGCCGCCGGCTTGGGCCATATCGGGACGACCACCGCCCCCCGATCCGCCCATGGCTTGGGCTGCAGCCCGGGCTAGATCAACGGCATTTAGCTTAGTGGTCAGATCAGCGGTCACCCCTACCACGATGGATCCTTTACCCTCAACAGATGTGGCAACGGCGACCACACCCGAATCGAGGCTGCGCTTGAGTTCATCGGCAATACCACGAAGCTCGCCAGGATTGACCCCTTCCAAGGTCCGTGGCAAGAAACTCACACCGGCAATCAGTTGCGTTGAAGCGGCAGCGCCCCCACTGCCCCCCACAGCCAACTGCTTTTGCAGTTCTTTCACTTGCTGCTCCAGCTTGCGCCGCTCTTCAATCACTTGGGCAAGACGCGTGGCCAGGTCCTCTGGCTTAGTTTTCATCAAGCTTGCCGCATTCAATAGTTGCTCTTCGCGGGCAGCCATATGGTGCTCGGCACCTGGTCCAGTCAAGGCCTCGATGCGGCGGATACCGGCGGCAATGCCGCTTTCTGACACGATCTTAAAATAACCGATATCGCCGGTGCGACTCACATGGGTACCACCACAGAGTTCAACGGAAAAATGTGGGGTCTCAGTTTGATCTTCTGGCGTCATGCTGACCACGCGCACTTCTTCGCCATACTTTTCACCAAAAAGGGCCATAGCGCCCTCGGCAATGGCCGCTTCTGGTGACATCAAACGTGTGATCACAGGGGCATTGGCGCGGATGCGGTCATTCACCTCATCTTCGATACGCGCCAGGGTTTCAGCTGGCACGGCCTCTTGATAGGCAAAGTCAAAACGCAGACGATCAGGGGCCACCAGCGATCCCTTCTGCACCACTTGATCCCCCAAATGGGCGCGAAGGCTTGCGTGCAACAAATGAGTTGCCGAGTGATTCGCACGAATGAGTTGCCGGCGCACCGCGTCCACCTCAAGGGTTGCCGCATCGCCAAGGGTGATGGTTCCCTTGTGAAGGCGCACATGGTGCACAAAAACATCGCCCGCCTTGCGGGTGGTATCCAATACTTCGATCACGGCGCCGTTTTCAAAGCGGATCATGCCGGTATCACCCATTTGGCCGCCAGATTCGCCATAGAAGGGTGTTTGGTTAAAGACCAGAAGTGCTTCAGCGCCTGCCACCACTTGGCCCACCTCTTGACCATTGACAAGGGCCGCACGTAACACAGCCTGGGCAGATGTCGTGCTATAGCCTAAGAAGTCGCTGGCACCCACTTTATCCCGCACTTGGAACCAGACCGCTTCACTGGCGGCCTCACCTGAACCTGCCCAAGATGCGCGGGCCTCGGCCTTTTGCTTATCCATGGCGGCGTTAAAGCCATCCAAATCCACACTGCGCCCCTCAGAGCGCAGGATGTCTTGGGTCAAATCCAAGGGGAACCCATAGGTATCATAGAGTTTGAAGGCCACATCCCCTGCAAGGGCTTGGCTTGAGCCCAGTTTGGACGTTTCCTCTTCCAACAGCTTTAAGCCGCGCCCCAGGGTCTGACGGAAACGCTCTTCCTCTAGCTTCAGACTTTGCATGATGGTGCTTTGGGCGCGGGTCAATTCTGGATAAGCCTCGCCCATCTCTGCCACAAGTGCTGGCACCAAGCGGTGCATCAGCGGGTCTTTGCAGCCCAAAATGTACGCATGGCGCATGGCGCGGCGCATAATGCGACGCAACACATAACCGCGCCCTTCATTGGACGGTGTGATGCCATCGGCAATCAGGAACGCACTGGCGCGCAAATGGTCGGCAATCACCCGGTGCGAAGGCAGCGCTTTGCCTTCAGCCTTCACGCCCACTAAATCTTCCGAAGCCGCAATAAGGGCTTTGAAAAGGTCAATCTCAAAGTTGGCGTGCACACCTTGTAAGACGGCCGCGATGCGCTCAAGCCCCATGCCGGTATCGATGGAGGGCTTGGGCAGATTGACGCGCTCACCGGGTGTACCATCGGCATTGAGCAGCTGCTCGTATTGCATGAAGACCAGGTTCCAGATCTCCACAAAGCGATCCAGATCCCCATCGGGGCTGCCAGGAGGACCACCAGGGATATGGGCGCCATGGTCGTAGAAAATCTCAGAGCACGGACCGCAGGGACCCGAATCGCCCATGGCCCAGAAGTTGTCAGAACCTGCGATGCGAATGATTTTCTCTTGGGGCAAACCCGCGATCTTCTGCCACAGCTTAAAGGCTTCATCATCGTCGATGTAAACGGTCACCAGCAAACGCTCGACGGGCAGACCAAACTCTTTCGTGACCAAATTCCACGCCATTTCAATGGCATGTTCCTTGAAATAATCGCCAAAGGAAAAGTTCCCCAGCATCTCAAAGAAGGTATGGTGGCGCGAGGTATAGCCGACGTTTTCCAAATCGTTATGCTTACCGCCTGCCCGCACGCACTTTTGTGCCGTTGCGGCCCGGGTATAGGGGCGTTTTTCCGCACCCGTAAACACGTTTTTGAATTGCACCATACCCGCACTGGTGAACATGAGCGTCGGATCGTTGCGGGGCACCAATGGGCTGGATTCAACAAGGGCGTGATCATCTTGGCCAAAGTAGTCAAGAAAGTGACGGCGTATACGCGATGTGGTCCACATGGTTTGCTTCAGTTCTTTTATGATCGATCAATGGGTTCTTTATTTACACGAAACAACGGGGAAAGGGCAGCTGCGAATTACGCAGCTGCTTCAGAATCACCACCATCCTCAAACGGCGTGGCGGCAAAGGATTGGGCCACTTGGCCAGCATTGGCGCGGATGGCTTGCTCGATTTCAGCCAGAAGATCCGGGTTATCCCGCAGGAATTGCTTGGCATTCTCGCGGCCTTGACCGATGCGCTGACCTTTGTACGAAAACCAGGCTCCTGATTTTTCCACCACTTCAGCCTTGACCCCAAGATCAATCAGCTCGCCGGTTTTGGAAATACCCTCGCCGTACATGATATCAAATTCAACCACTTTGAAGGGAGGCGCCACCTTGTTTTTCACCACTTTGACGCGGGTTTGGTTACCCACCACCTCATCACGGTTCTTGATGGCCCCAATGCGGCGAATATCAAGACGTACAGAAGCATAGAACTTCAAGGCGTTACCACCGGTCGTGGTCTCGGGATTGCCAAACATGATGCCAATCTTTTGGCGAATTTGGTTGATAAAGATCACCATGCATTGCGAGCGTGAAATGGATCCGGTGAGTTTACGCAGCGCTTGGCTCATAAGGCGTGCCTGCAGACCAACGTGGGCATCCCCCATCTCACCTTCCAACTCAGCCTTGGGCACCAATGCCGCCACCGAGTCGATCACCAGCACATCAATCCCGCCCGAGCGTACCAAGGTATCGGCGATTTCCAGGGCTTGCTCACCGGCATCGGGCTGGGCAATCAACAGCTCGTCCACTTTGACACCCAATTTACGGGCATACACAGGATCAAGGGCGTGTTCCGCATCCACGAAAGCACAGACACCACCTTGCTTTTGGGCTTCTGCAATGGTTTGCAGGGCAAGGGTGGTCTTACCCGAGCTTTCTGGACCAAAGATTTCGATGATACGACCTTTCGGCAGACCCCCAATGCCAAGGGCCAGATCAAGTCCGATGGATCCCGTTGAAATGGCTTCGATTTCAAGGGCTTCTTGCTGACCCAAGCGCATGATTGAGCCCTTGCCAAAGGCACGTTCAATCTGACTGAGGGCCGCATCAAGGGCGCGTTGTTTATCACTCATCGTCGTCTACTTTCTGCTTCACTTAATTTCTGCAACACTTTTCAATAATCTACTCTAGACCATGTCTTCCGGGGGTCGTCAAGCCCATGTTGCAAGCGGCGGCAAAGACATCAAAATCGCCTCCGCATTGCCGTTGGTCTCTAAGCCAAATTTAGTCCCGCGATCATAGATCAAGTTAAACTCGGCATAGCGTCCGCGCTTAAACAATTGATGGGCCCGCTGTTCGGGCGTCCAGTCTTTAAACATGTGGCGTTTAACGAGCCTTGGATAAATCTCCCAGAAAGCCTCACCCACGGCACGGGTGAAGGCAAAATCCTGATCCCAATCGCCAGAATTGAGGTAGTCATAGAAAATGCCACCCACGCCCCGGGATTCATTGCGATGGCGGATAAAAAAGTACTCATCACACCAGGCTTTAAAGCGCGGATGGTAGGTGGGATCAAAACGATCGCAGACCTCTTTAAAAGCCCCATGAAAGTCGGCCGTATCCTGGTCATCGGGATACATGGGGTTGAGATCCGCGCCACCGCCAAACCAAGTCTTGCTGGTGGTAATAAAGCGCGTATTCATATGCACGGCTGGAACCAAAGGCGACGTCAGATGAGCAACCAATGAGATGCCACTGGCCCAAAAAGTTGGATCGGCATCCGCGCCTGGAATTTCCTTGCGAAATTTCTCGTTAAACTCACCCCAGACGGTCGAGCAATTAACCCCAACCTTTTCAAACACTTGGCCACGCATGATGGACATGACGCCCCCACCACCCTCGGGTCGGTCCCAGGCTTTGCGCTCGAACCGGCCAGGCGTCCCGCCTTTTTGCGCCGCATACAGGTCTTCAATCTCCTCAAAGGCCTTACAAATAAGATCCCGCAGGGTTTCGAACCAGGGTTGGGCTTGCTGCTGCCATGCCATAAAAGGGGCAGCTTCTGTCCTGGTTTTAACGGCGATTTGGTTCATGGTTCGACTCCATTTCAGGAAACAGGCCCGTTTGCCGCAGGGCCTCGCCAAGCACCATCGCACCTGCAATGGCAACATTCAGCGATCGACGTCCAGGCGACATGGGAATGCGGATGGCGGCCTCACACGCATGGTGAACATGGTGGGGCACACCGCTACTCTCTTGTCCTAAGAGTAGAACATCATCTGCGCGAAAAGTAAAAGCTGTATAGAAAAGTTCTGTGTGGGGCGTCAGCAGCACCACTCGACTTAATGTGGATTGGCGAAAAGCTTCCCAGGACTCATGGCGGCGATAGCTTGCCAGCTCCACGTAATCCATGCCGGCACGCTTCAGGCCCGGATCAGACAGACCAAAGCCGCAAGGCTCAATGATATCAAGTTGAATCCCCATGCAGGCGCACAGCCGCAGTAAGGTGCCGGTATTTTGGGCAATTTCAGGCTGATAGAGGGCCAAACGCATGATACTAAGGGGCCCTCCACGCTTCACGCCAAACGGTTTGGATCCCTTGCCAGTCCAGCTTGCGGGCACTGCGCAGATATTGCACAGGGCCGATGACTTGGTCTTGATCATCAAAACGGGCACCTGCAGCCCAAAGGCTCTCAAACGGCTCAGGGGAGGCTGGATAGCGCAAGTCCAAGAGCTTTCCCCAATCCTCCCTGCGGGTAAAGAGGATATTGCCTGTGGTAAAGGCGTAAAAAATCGCCCCCTCACGGGTGGCGAGAAGATTGTCGAGATCACGGCCAAAGCGGGTAGGTTGGCACGCCCATTGGTCCATGCGTGCGGTGCGCACATCAACCTTGGTCACGCACACTTGGTCAGGAAAATGCACCACAACCCGGCGTAAAGGCAGGTGAAACAGCTGGGGATAGGCATCGATACGGGTGAAACTCACCCGATCTTGAGGCAGATGCGCCTTGGCAATGGCAACAGCTTTCTCAGAGTTGGCCATGCCTTGAACAAGATAGGCGCCCGCCAATGTGAGGGCAACCCACGCCACCCCCTCTCGCCACGCCTGACGCCGCAGGATCAAGCCCAGCATAAGACTGAAAAGAAGAATGCCAGTGAAAGTGAAATCAATCACGCCGATGGCATGGATGGCGAAGCTATGATTGGAAAAAGGCGCCAGTAACTTCGTACCATAACTGGTGGCCAGGTCATTCAAGGGATGCAGCAACAGCACAAAGGTAAAGAGGCCCGCCCACTCCAAATACCCCTCGTGGGGGTGGGATCTGCGCCGCCAGCGCCAAAAGCCATAGGCTAAAAGCGGCCCCGCAAGGGGGGGAAACCAAAGGGAATGGGTAAAACCACGATGGTGCACCAGCATGGCCCAAGGACCCCAGATATAGCCGATGATCACATCTAAATCCGGCAACATGGAAACAATGGCCGCCGCAAGCAAGGCGGTTCGGCCTAAGCGTCGTTGGCGTGTGGCTTGGGCGACAACAGCACCAATTGAAGCATGGGTAAGGGGATCCATGGGATGCTCTCTTATTTTTGCTGCAACCTTAACATGGTTTTTCTGGGACGTGGGTTGGAAATTTTCCTTACCAGCCGCCCGAAGACATGTTATCAATTTAAATAAAAACCAAGATGTCAGGTAGGTTCCGTGGCAAAAGAAACATCAAGCGCAAGCAAAAAGACGCAAACGCAACAGGGTCGTCGCGAATTTCTTATTTTGGCGGGAAGCGCCGTTGGAGGAGTTGGCGCCGCTTCGGCCGTATGGCCTCTCATCCACAGCATGAATCCCTCAGCGGATGTGTTGGCACTTTCGACCATTGAAGTGGACCTTAAACCCATCCAGCCGGGCCAAGCGATCACCGTCATGTATCGCGGCAAACCGCTGTTCGTGCGCCATCGTACCCCAGAAGAGATTGCCCAAGCCCAAAAGGCCGACGGCGCCGGTCTTCCCGACCCGCAACACGACAAAGACCGAGTCAAAAAGCCGGAATGGTTGGTTGTAGTTGGGGTATGCACCCACTTAGGCTGCGTCCCATCAGGGCAAAAAACCACCGAGGCACGTGGCGAGTTTGGTGGCTGGTTCTGCCCCTGTCACGGGTCCGAATATGATACCAGCGGACGCATCCGCCGAGGCCCAGCCCCCAAAAATCTTGAGATTCCCCCCTATACATTTGTGTCCGATACCGTGATTCGCGTTGGTCAGGAGGCTTAAATCCATGGCGACAGGGACTAAAAAACAAACAAAGACCGAGCCATCGGGCGTCATCGACTGGATTGACCACCGACTTCCTCTGATCTCGTTCATGCGCCAGCATTTAAAGGATTATCCGGCGCCAAAGAACTTGAACTACATGTGGAACTTTGGCTCCCTTGCAGGCATTACGTTGGTGATCATGATCATCACAGGTATTGTACTTGCCATGCAGTACACACCGCACGTGGACCATGCCTTCCAAAGCGTCGAGCGGATCATGCGTGACGTCAACTATGGCTGGCTGATTCGCTATATCCATATGAATGGCGCTTCCATGTTTTTCATTGTGGTTTACTTACATATTTTCCGCGGTCTTTATTATGGATCCTACAAGGCCCCGCGTGAGCTTCTATGGATTCTGGGGGTGGTCATCCTTTTGATGATGATGGCCACAGCGTTCATGGGGTATGTGCTGCCTTGGGGCCAGATGAGTTACTGGGGCGCCACCGTGATCACCAACCTCTTTTCAGCCATTCCGTTGGTCGGTGATGACATTGTGACGTGGCTTTGGGGCGGATTTTCCGTTGATAATGCCACTTTAAACCGCTTCTTTGCGCTGCATTACTTGATGCCGTTTGCTTTGGTCGGGATTATCATGCTGCACATGGTGGCTCTCCATCAGCATGGCTCAAACAATCCCCTGGGCATCGAGGCGAAGAAAGAGGGCGACAAAGTCCCTTTTCACCCTTATTACACATTTAAAGACCTGTATGGCCTGGGTGTCTTCCTCACCATTTATGCGGGTTTTGTGTTTTTTGCACCGGACTTCTTTGGCGAGCCCGATAACTACATCCCAGCAGACCCCCTGGTCACGCCGGCGCACATCGTCCCGGAATGGTACTTTCTTCCCTTCTATGCCATTTTGCGGTCGGTTCCCGATAAGCTGGGCGGTGTGGTCCTGATGTTTGCAGCCGTGTTCATTCTCATGTTCCTGCCTTGGCTGGATAAGTCACCGGTCAGAAGTGCGCGCTTTCGACCCCTCTATCGCCTCTTCTTTTGGGTTCTTGTTATCTCGTGCATTGCCCTGGGGTGGGCGGGCGCCCAGTTACCTGAGGGGGTTCCCTTGTGGGTTGGACGTGCAGCAACAGCTTATTATTTCCTGCACTTCCTTGTGATTGTACCAACCCTTCATCGCTATGAGAAAACCTTACCGCTGCCTGAGAGTCTCTCCAACCCCACGGCGGGCACGCAAAAGGGGGGAAAATAATATGACCATGCGCATCAAAAAGTCCTTCCTTTTTAGTGCGATCCTGTTGTTCACACCCTTAATGGGAAATGCGGCAGGTGAGGTTGCGAAACCCCAAGCCATGGACTGGAGTTCTAAGTCTGTCTTTGGTACCTATGACCGCGCGGCCTTGCAGCGGGGCTTTCAGGTCTACATGGAAGTTTGTGCGTCGTGCCATAGCCTGAAATCACTGAGTTATCGAGACTTAAAAGGCCTTGGTTTTAGCGAAGCGAAAATTAAAGCCATCGCCGCCAGCGTTCAGGTGGAGGGCGAGAAGAACGAAGAAGGCATTCCCGTCGAGCGACCAGGAAAGCCCGCGGATCGCTTCAAAAACCCTTACAAAACCAATGAAGCGGCGCGGGCTGCCAACAATGGTGCTTTGCCTCCCGATCTATCGCTGATGGCCAAGGCTCGGAAATTCGGTGCAGATTATCTCCACGCCCTATTGGTCGGGTATCAAAACCCTCCAGAGGGGATGAAGCTTAGCCCTGGCCTTTATTACAATATCGCTTTTCCTGGGAATCAAATCGCCATGGCGCCTCCCCTTGTTGAGGGTCAGGTGACCTATAGCGATGGCACCCAAGCGACGGTGGATCAGATGTCTTTGGATGTGGCAACGTTCCTGCAATGGGCAGCAGATCCGCACATGGAAAGCCGCAAGCAGCTGGGCATCAAGGTCATCCTGTACTTATTGGTGTTTAGCGTCTTGATGTACTTTGGCATGCGCCGCGTCTGGCGAGGGGTCAAAGATTAAGCCATCCGACTGAGCCTGAAGGGGTCATCCCTATGTTTGAGACCATCGAAGGCGCCATGATCATGTGCAACCAGGGGTCGGTTCCGACCCCTTTGGTTGTCATCCCCAATACTGTGATGATTCAGGGCATGCCAGCCGCGGTGATCACCAACAGTGAACCCTTTTTAAGCATCGAGCCCTTTGGCATATGTCAAACCCTGACCGAAGCCGCAGGTGTGCCCGTTCCCTGTGTACCGGTGACCACGGTATGGGCCGCCGGATCCCCCACAGTGCTGATCGCAGGGATCCCCATGCTTGAGCAAATGTCACAATTGATGTGCGCCATTGGCGGCGAGATCGACATTCTGTTTCCCATGAATATGACGGTGATGATTCCCTAAATTCCACGACCCGCCAGAGGCGTTGCATAGGATTTTTTAAGTGTCTTCCCTAAAGTGTGATCAAGCAGCACCCCTTGACATCGGCGATTTACCATTGCGCACAAAACCTCTATTCTCAGCCACGTATTGAAAAGGCTTTCGTCATTTAGGTGAACAAAGGTGGGTCAAAATGGTGCTACCAAATAAGTCTTTTTATTTTATTCGTCATGGAGAGACCGATTGGAATAAGCGTCACGTTGCCATGGGTCAAAGCGATATTGCTTTAAACGCCACGGGGATCTCGCAAGCCCACCAAGCGGCCGAGCTGTTGCGGAACGAAGGCATTGCTTCCATAGCCTGCAGCCCCCTCAAACGCGCCCATGAAACAGCCACGATCATCGCGGATCGCTATGGATTGCCACTAAGCGTGATTGAAGAGTTGAGCGAGGCTTCATGGGGTGTGATGGAAGGCCAAGATAAGGGCGATGGATCGTGGATCCATGCCTGGCGCCATGGGGAAGCTCTTCAAGACGCCGAGACATTTTCTGATTTCGCCAACCGGGTTGCAAAGGGTGTTCTGAAAGCCCTGGAACTTCCTGAACCTGTACTGATTGTGTCTCACGGCGGGGTTTATTGGGCTCTCCAACGGGCTTTCGCCTTACCCTTTATGGATTTAGCCAATTGCCTGCCCGTGCTGCACAGTCCACCAGCCAACCTGACACATCCATGGCGCATTGTCCCAGTAAGCGAGGATTACGCTTAAAGTTTAAAGGAACAGAAGACCCCTACAGGCGGGGTTGATACGGCTCAAGAGCCCTTCGGGGACGGCGCTGCTAAAACTCAATCACAATGTCTTTTGCAGCTTCAAGGGCTGGGCGAGGTGTGGTTTCAAAGCGCACACGCTCACCCGCTTGCAGGCGGGTTTCGGAGAGTTTATGGGTCCACTTATCCAGAACACAGCTGGCCCCATGGGGTGAATCTTTCTTAGTGGTTAAGCGTGAAATGAGTCCAGCCGCTTCACAATCGCCCCGCACCATTAAAGTGAGCTCAGGCACCTGACGCACTTCCGATGAGGTATTCACAAGCTCGGCACGCACAATCAGAGAGGTGCGGCCATTTTCGGTAATTTGCGAGGGCACCACGTTTTCAATCATTAAGCCGGGTGCGCCCGCTGCTGGCATGAGTCCTGCTTTATCCATCATATGCGCAAATGCGGGCCAGTGGGCAGCAATGCGGCCGCGCATGGCAAAACCAACGGCAGAAAGAACGGCAACGGCCAGTAAGAACGCAACCCATGGTATAAAGCTGCGCTTGGCATCGGCTTTATCCTCCTCGCCAAAGCGAGCCATGTCGGCCATAGCGCCCAAATCACCAACGGGTGCTGCAGCTTCGCGGCTCAGGGGCGCCTGATGCCAAGAATGGCCACAGGAAGCACACCGCACCAAACGGGTCTTTTGGCCGAAACTTGCCTCATCGAGATGATAGCGCTTAGAGCAGGCCTCACAAGTGATGATCATGGATTCCTCGAACCGCCTCTAACTTCTGCACGACATTACACACACACTCCTTAATTTATAGAGTGCCCTGCCCCAGCTTGCAAGGGAATCAGCCCTACACTCCTAAATAGTCTCTGTAATTTTAAGAAAATTCTTGTGAATTTTTATCCTATCTCTGAAAATCACTTCTGACAGGATGGCTCCGATTAATAACGAGATAAATCAAGGTGCGTGATATCGTTCGCTTAGACAATGTGAATTTTTACTACACGGCGGGTCGCCCCGTGTTCAAAAATGCAACCTTGAGTCTTGCCGGAGGCAGTTTTCATTATCTGACGGGCGCTAGTGGGGCTGGAAAATCTTCTTTTCTAAAGCTTTTATACCTGGCCCATCGCCACTTTAACGGGCGAGTTGAATTGTTTGGTCGGGATATCCGCACTCTCAGCCGCCAAGAGCTGCCCGATTATCGGGCCCGGATTGGCGTGGTCTTCCAGGATTTTCATTTGTTGCCGCACCTCAAGGTTCTCGACAATGTGGCCTTAGCGCAGCGGCTGCAGGGTTTTAGTTGGCGCGAAAGCCGCGAGCGAGCCGTGGAAATTTTGCACTGGATTGGACTTGGCGGTCATTTAGAGGCCGAGCCCCATACCCTATCCGGAGGCCAACGCCAGCGGGTTGCCATCGCCCGAGCCGTCGTCAACCGTCCCAATCTGATTTTGGCAGATGAGCCCACAGGCAACGTGGATGACGAGACCGCTGTGCGCCTCATTTACCTTTTCGAGGAACTTAACCGTCGGGGCGCAACGGTCATCATTGCCACCCACAACCGCGATCTTGCGCACAGCTTTCCCCATCCCGAAATTCGCATCGAACATAAAACCTTGAAAATTTTTAATCCAAGTGCTGCTGCCAACGATACCATGACCGCAGCACAGCCTCTAGCGCCAGTGGAGGCCCGCCATGTTTAGATTCTTCTCTCGGCTCTTTGTCACCAAAAGCGATGTCCCCCTTGATTCTGCAGGGGCTGCGCGCTTTCTTCCCATTTTGATGGGCCTGATGATCTATCTTGCCACCCTTGCATTGCTCAGCTCTGTCGGTGCCCTTCACTTGAGCCAAAGCCAAAATGATTTACTTGGGGTGGCTGAGTGGGAAACCATGGCCGCAGCCATGCAAATTTTTGGCGTTGTCATGTGTTGCCTGATTGCGGGCGCCGCGATTTTAACTATTGCCTTTGCCACCCTTTCGGGGATTGCCCTTCACCATTCTGTGGTAAAGACGTTATTGCTTCTGGGCGCACGGGATCCCTACATAGCCCTGCAATTCCAAGCCTACGCCATGCAACTGGGATGGAGAGGTACGCTGATTGGCAATGGGCTGACACTGATCTCCCTATTGATCCTGAAGGCCAGCTTAAAGCCCCAGACCCTTGACTTCCTAGGCAAGGCCCTTAGCCTCACCGAAGTGGGCTTTGCCATGGTGCTGACAACAGGGCTGATCCTCACGCTCATTGCGCTCACGGCCAGGATGACGGTTTTATCCTACTTGGCGCGAAGCTAGACCCTTGGCGCATCTTTAAGAGTTTCCTATACTGCGGGCGATAGGAGAGGCATATGACCCATTCTCATTGGTATCGACGTGTTCTGATCCTACTTGGCCTCCCATGGGCAAGCGGTTTAGTTTTATTCGCAGCCCTGCTGCCACATGGCCCCCAGGGCGCGTTACAACCGACCGATGCCATCGTTGTGCTTACAGGAGGTCCCGATCGTGTGCGCACCGGCCTTTCCCTCTACACCAAAGGGTTGGCGCAGCAGTTATTCATCACGGGCGTTCATAAAGAGACAACCCTTGAGGAATTGCTTCAGTCCGCAGGCTACAGCAACTTGCGCAACAAAAAGGGGATTGTCCTTGATTATGATGCGCTGAATACCATCGAGAATGCGCAACAAACCGCCGGTTGGACACGGGATCAAAGTTTACGTAGCATCCGCGTTGTGACCGCCAGTTATCACATGCCCCGCAGTTTACTTGAGATTTCCCAACGCCTTAAAAACGTCAAGATCATCCCCCATCCCATCATACCGCGGGATTTTCACCCCCACCAATGGTGGCGTTCGCCCAAGACCTGCCTGCTGATTTTCCAGGAATATCACAAATATCTTGCTGCCCTTGTGCGGGCCGGATTACGATCAGCCATACTCGCCATAAGGAAAGATTCATGATCCTATTTTTAAGATCCCTTGCGTTCAATCTGGCTTTTTTTTGTTTCACAACGATTGCGTCCTGTTTTGCAGCACTGTTTGCGCTTCTAGGCGGATTCAAAGGCGCTCTGTTTATTGCGCGTTGGTGGGGTTTTGGCACCATGGCCTTGTTGCGGATAATTGTTGGCCTTCGCTATGAAATCAAGGGCGAGGAGCACCTGAAGTCCCTCGATCATCCGGTGATTATAGCGTGTAAACACCAATCCACATGGGAAACCGCCATTGCGCCTGCCCTTTTTAACAACATTAGTATTATCCTCAAGCGCGAATTGACTTGGATTCCCATTTTTGGCTGGGCCTTGAGTGCGGCAAAGCCCATTACGCTTGATCGTGGTAAGGGCCGTCAAGTTATTCCAGGCATGTTAGCCCGGGCCCAACAACGGATCGCCGAGGGCCTGGACATCTTTATTTTTCCGGAAGGAACGCGGGCGCGTTTTGGTGCCGAACCCCATTACAAAAATGGCATTGTCGCCCTTTATGAGCACCTTAACCGTCCGGTGCTACCCATCGCCCACAATGCAGGCTATTTCTGGCCCCGCCGAGGCTTTATCAAGCGCCCAGGCGTGATCCAGCTGACCTTCTTGCCGCCCATCCCGCAAGGACTCTCAGGAGCAGATTTCAAAACCAAGCTGGTGGATGTGATTGAAACCGCTTGCCAACAAATGGGGCCCCACCATGGCTAAACGTAGCAACAGAAAACCCCGTTTTATGCGCTATGGCCTGGTGGTCGCAGGGCTTTGGGCCGTCAGCTATTGGGGTCTTGCCCCCCTTGCCCTCAACCACGCCATCAGCCAGCTGATGCAAGAGGCCGAAAGCCATGGCATCCACCTGCAGGCAGAACAAAAGGGGATTCAGTATTTTCCCCGGGTAAAATGGTCCCAGTACCACACCACCATCACTATAAAAAATGGTGGGGTTATTCGGGTGGCGGATGAAATGGCCATCTATCCTCACCCCATCACCTGGTTTTTGGGCGACTTAAGGTGGCGTACCCACTCGCCGGTTGACTATCGACATGGCAGCCTGCATGTGGTGACCTCAGGCACCCATGTGCGCATGAAAAGCCAGTCCGGAAAAGTGGGCGACATCAAGTTGGATGCCCATAAAGTCGATGTCAAACTCGCTGTGGCCAAAGAAGGAACGCCAGAGCAGCTGTTGTCCCAGTTACAAGGGCTCACCGCACGGTTTTCTGACCAGAACCTGATGATCAAAAGTGAGCGCATTGTCAGCGGCGAATCAGCCGAAGGTGTGGCGAATGTCAACCTGAGCCTCAGGGCAGAAAAACGCCTGCCAAGTCTCAGTACCAAAGGTCTTGAAGCCTGGTACAAAGCTGACGATGCCCTTGAAATCGAAGAATTAAGCTTTAACTGGCGTGATGCCCGTTTTGCCCTTAAGGGCACCTTGAGTCTGGATCAAGACCTGCAGCCCTTGCTGAGTGCCACCGCCCAGCTGGATCATTTCGGGAGCTTCCTCAAGGGCCTTGTGGAGGCCCAAGTCCTCTCCAAGGGTATGGCTTCCACCATCGAGAGCATTGCTCTCTTACTTCCAGGCAGCAAAAAAGAGGCCGAGAAAACCCATATTCATAATCTACCGGTCACCATTCAAGAACGTGTCTTGAGCTTAGGTCCAGTGAATGTGGCCGAATTACCAATGATTGTGTGGCCCTAAATCAAGCACCTGTGGCCGGCACGGGCGGGATAAAGATCTGGGGTGACCAGTTTTTCTTGAGTCCCACCTTGCGGCCACAATAAACCAGTTTTTGCGCCTCAAGAATCACGACCCCCCCAAGCTTCTTGGTATACCGTTGGCCAAAGCGCTCGAAACTGGGGGCGAGTGAAATCAACGTTGGGTTGAGGCTGGGCGGAACATACAGGCTGTAAAGGGGCTTGAAGGGCGAAAACCAGCTTTGGGTTGCCACCTCAAAAAGCTGTCGACCCGTGTAAGGTTGACCCCAACCAAAGGGTGTCACCATGCTGCGTGCCCAAAGGCCGCGTCGATTGGGGGCCAGCACCAAAAGCCGTCCCCCATCAGCTAAGACACGCCAAATTTCGCGAAGGAATTGGGCTGGGTCGATGCATCCTTCAAGGCCATGAACAATTAAACACCTGGATATGGAGCGATCGGGTAAGGGAAGCGCGTAGGGATCAACAAGGGCCACTCGGCTGGGCCCAGGATGGGGCCAAGGGATCGCCCCCTGGCCACAGGACATGAAAGAAAGAATGCGATTATCGTTTCCCTCAAAGGTGGGCAAAAAGGGATTAGTGTAGCCAAATCCCAGGATGTCCTCATTGCGTACCGCAGGCCAGAGTTTGCTGAGTTTATCGTTAATCATCCTCTGGGCCGTTTGCCCCAGGGGCGTCTGATAAAAGTGGTGAAGGTTGACGATATCTGCCTGCATAAAATCAGCCTAGCACGCCAACCCCATCAAACAAAAGCCCCCCATAGAATCATGGGGGGCTGGTATTTTCATCTAGAAAGGGTCGGGGTTAATAATAACCGAGGATCCGCCACCACACGGCGCCAACCGTTCCCCAAATCAAAATGTTCAGGAAACTGCTGAGAAGCCCAACACGCCACCAATCCTTAACAGTCACGTAATGGGAGCCAAAGAACACGGGCGCCGTTCCAGTGCCATAGTGGGTCAGGGGCCCGGAAAGGCTGGAAAACACGGCAAGGGACATGGCCGCTACCATGGGGGGGGCACCGGCCGCCAACAGCACCACAAGGAAAGCGCTATACATGGAGGTAATATGGGCCGTGATACTGGCGAAGAAATAGTGGCTGTAAAAATAAACCGCGCCCAGGATGGCAAGGGCAACGGGCCAGGTGTAACCCGAGACAAGGGTCTTCACATGGCCGCCAAACCACTGCATGAAGCCAAACTTGTTCAGGAAGGTGGCCATGGTTAACAGGATGCCGAACCAAACAAGGGTTTCCCAAGCGCCTTTTTCTTTCACCAGATCACCCCAGGTCAACACACCACTAAAGACCAAGGCTGAGACACCCAACATGGCTGCAACGGTGGGATCGACCCCAAGATAGCTGCCGAAAATCCACAAAACCAACAGTACGGCAAAAGTACCGACCATGATCAGCTCAGGCGTCTTGAGCGGCCCAAGCTCCCTGAGGCGAGCCTTGGCCATATCCACCGCTTCCGGTGATTTTTTCATCTTTGGCGGATAAATACGATAAATGAATGCCGGAAGCACGATCAAATTGAGGATACCGGGGACCACCGCCAGCTTTGCCCAGGTAAGCCAATCAAGCACCACGCCGTGGGCGCCGGCGAGGCTTGCAACAAGGGGATTGCCCACGAGGGCAGTTAAGAACATGGCACTGGTGATGGCATTCACCTGGAAACATACCTGAATCAAATAAGCACCCAATTTGCGCTCGGTATGGTGGGCAGGGGTCGAGCCTAACTCTTCAGCAAGGGCGCGCACCACCGGAAAGACAATTCCAGCACCACGGGCGGTATTGCTGGGTACCATGGGCGCCAGCAGCAGCTCAGACAGGGTTAAGCCATAGGCAAGCCCCAGGGTGCTTTTTCCAAAGGTTGCCGTAAAGAAATAGGCAATGCGAGATCCCAGACCCGTTTGTATAAAACCACGGGCAAGGAAGAACGCAAAAATCACCAACCAAACCACGTGCGAGCCAAAACTGCTCAGGCACTGCTCAATGGTTAAGGTATGGGTCGCCGCACACAAGGTGATGCCCAACAAAGCCACCCCCCCTATGGGAAGGGGCTTTAAAATCACCGCAAGAATTGTCGAGACAAAGATGGCAAACAATTGCCATGTTTTAGGCTCAAGTCCCTCTGGAACGGGCATGAACCACAACAATAAGCCCACCAGAATAACGATGGCACTGGTTTTTAAGTTGGCACCATGCCACGACTTGGGCATCAGTGTTTGCGGATCCTTCGACGGTATCATTTCATCGCTTGCCACTTGCGTCTCCTTTACATCCTCTGATAAACCGCAGTTTTTGATCAAAACCCTACAGAAACAAAGGGTTTCTTTGAAATTCGCCACCAGGACAGATCTAATCCCTGGTTCTGACGGGATAACACTGCTTGTGGGGCCGGCGCAAGCCCCCAAATAGGTTCAGTATCCAAAGAGATTCAATAGTTGAGAGGACGCGCGGCTCTTAAAATAAGCCTCAATTTGAGAATGGGAAGGGGCCCATCTGACCCCCCTAAGATCATCAAGCGGTTTTTCAAGAGGTCGCAGAAGTCTTATCTTCTTTGCTGCTTTTTCCGGACTTTGCATCGGGTTTTAGCTCGGGTTTTGCGAGTGTAAAGCTGGTCTGGGCCTCACCTTGCTGCCAGCGCTGAATTTGTTGTTCTTCCCAATCTTTCGAGAAGTAGGGGAAGAGTTCGCTCAAGGCCGGGACCATTCCAAGGGAGATGGCCTGGATCAAGTAGCCCAAACCCCAACCGACCATGACCCAGATGGGCCAAAAGTAACCCCCACCAGAAACAGCCCAGATCACCACCAAACCAGCATTCACCAGCCCATAAACCGTGAGCCCCATATAAAACTCGCGCAGGCGTCGTGCCTTTTCACGTAATTCCGCTAAATCATAGGCCATTTTATGCTCTCCCCTCGTAGGTTTTTTTACATGATTACAAGGGTATAGTGTCGTGCTTTTTGATTGAGCGCACAAGGTTTATTCTAGACCTGAAGATCCGACAACGCCCTCCATGGGATGCGCCTTATGGCCTGCCAACGGCGGCAGCTTAAAAGTGCCGCTGTAAGGTCTCCTCCATGTGCGGGGGCAAGGGGGCTTCAATGGTCATCATGCCGCCATGGGGGTGCAGAAAACGAACGCTTGCAGCGTGGAGATGCAAAGGGTAGCGCTGGTCAAGATATTGCGCCGCGCGGCCTGCATACTTTCCATCACCCAAAATAGGACAACCCAAAGCCATGCAGTGCACCCGTAACTGGTGGGTTCGCCCCGTCAACGGATGCAAAGACAAAAGGGTGAGATGGTTTTGTCCGTGTTTGAGGATGTGATATTCGGTCACCGCCGATAGGCCTTCGGGGTCGGTGACCATGCGCTCGCCCAATTTTCCCGGCAGCTTTTTAATGGCCTTATCGATGCTGCCCTTGTCCTTTTCAGGACGTCCAACGCACACCGCAACGTAAGTTTTATCGATTTTCCCTGCCTTAAACGCCGCCGTCAGGTGACGGGCTGAGCTCAGGTGTTTTGCCAGAAGCAAGACACCACTGGTATCCCGATCTAAGCGATGGGTCAGACGAAGGGTTTCCTGAGGGCGCCAATGCTGAACCAATCGGTCAAGCGAATGCATGATCTTGCTGCCGCCCTGCACAGCCAACCCTGCAGGCTTATTGAGCACCACCATATCCTGATCTTCATACAGCACCAGTTCATCAAAATTGTACTGGGTCAATATCTTTGGCGGTGTGGTGTCTGAATGGGCGTGGGGGGTTGCAAACTCAGGGACCTTTACCTCATCGCCTTCCCTCAGGCGATAACTGGCTGCTTCCTTTTTTCCATTCACCCGCACCTCGCCCTCGCGAAGGGCCCGCATCAAGCGCGCATAGGGCACACCACGACAAATGGTTTTTAAATAGCGGTCAAGGCGCTGACTGGCCTGATCAGCGGTAATTAAATTCAGCATCGTTTTTCCCTAACATTAAGCCCTGTACCATGCCTTATGGCTGACCCTTTCGCAAACTCTCTCATGGGGGTACGTTTTTTCGCCAAGCTGTGCAAAGAGCTCCAGAGAGGGAGAAAAGATAGAAATAATCGTCAACCTTCAGACTTTTTCCAGTATATATAATCGCAACGTCGCATAGTTTTATAATTTGATACAAAAAATAAATCACTAAAACGACTGTCATTTGTATTTTTTGTCATCAGAAACGACACCTGAACTTTATCAGGCAAACGATTGGTCATTTTCTCCATCATCTGGCCTGATGATTTTTTTATCTTATTTATCGGCACATTATAAACCAGACTTCTGGCAAAATGCATTTTTTGCGACACGCCGAGTGCGAAAATTACAAATTCAGGCGTTGATTTTCTCGTCATATCATCCTAAAGTTCGTCTTGTCTCGAGGGGCGCTTAGCTCAGTAGGTAGAGCATCTGACTTTTAATCAGAGGGTCACAGGTTCGATCCCTGTAGCGCCCACCACCCCCTCAAACAGCCGTTTCATGCCGATCCCATCCGACGTTTGATCCGTGCCATGCCCCAGGTCATCGCCCCAGACGACAAAATGACCAAGATAAACCTCAGCATAACCCGGTAGGAGATAAAAAATCGTTGTTTCTCATTGACGCTTTATTAATTACCATAAGATAAAATAAGTGCTAATAAGACAAGCACATGTGTTAAACCGGAGACCTGTGATGGATCTCGATAAACTTCGCATCTTCTACTTCGCAGCCGAAGCGAAAAGTTTTACCAACTCCGAGCTTAATCTGAGCCCTTCAGCCATCAGCCGGCACATCAGCGATCTTGAATATCGCTTGAAAGTACCCTTGTTCCACCGCACACCTCGCGGGTTAACCCTAACTGAGCAAGGCGAAGTGTTGCTGATGTCTGCGCGCCGCATCTTTGCTGAAGTGGATCGGGCCATTGCCAATCTGGATGAGTTGAAAGATGAGATCCAAGGCACCCTCAAGATCGCCACGCCCAATGGTTGGATTGCGGCGGTTATTGTGACCACGCTGTCTGAATTTATGAAAAACAACCCGAAGCTTCGCCTGAACATCACCACCACCTTGCGCGCCCCCGATCTGCTGTTGGGCGATTTTGATATCGCGGTACACCCCTATATTCCCAATCAGCCCTCGCTCGTGCAGAATTACTTGGCTTCTTTCCACCTCAAACTCTTCGCCAGTCCTGAGTATATCGCCAAGAATGGCATGCCTAAAACCATTGAGGATCTCGACCATCACCAACTGATTGCCTATTCGGACGCGGATCATCCCTTTAACACCATCGATTGGCATTTAACCGTTGGCACCAAACGAGGAGAGGCGCGCGAGCCCTATTTGCGGGTGGCTGAGCTTTATACCGCCTGCGCCCAGGGTCTTGGTATTGCAAGCCTTGCCAGCGAGAACGTGCTGCTTCGCAAAGAGGAACTCGTTCCCGTCCTGCCAGATGTATCGGGCCCCATCATTGAGGGATACTTCATTTATCCCAAGCACCTTGAGGATTCGAAACGCATCAAGGTCATTGGCGACTATCTGTTTGAGCGCGCCAAGGAATACCGCAGCAAAGAGTAAATACGGCCACGGGTCTGAGCCTGGACATATTTCCATTGCTTCTATGAGCCCTCAACCTCTCAAGGATGAATCGCTCCCATTGGGTTATTTTTTTGCAGGCTCAACCAGTTGCAAGCGAATCTTATGACGATACCCATCCCGTGAATCGCTGTCCTCATTCCAATAATCATCCGCCGGCAAGTCACTATCGGAGGCCAAATCCGAATCGTAATCGCTCTCGGAAAAACTCTCTGACGAAGCGTATTCGAGATCATCGTAATTATGGTAGTTCCCAGTTCCAGTCAGGTAAGTCTGTTGAAGATCGTGCCACATTTCATCACGCATGAAGGCAGGTTGGAGATTGAGATGGGCCTCCTCTTTGAGTGGTCCTAAGAAATTTTTCTTAGCTGCGAGAATAATGTCATAAAACTCAGCGCCAAAACACGACCACATGTGGGTTTTAGATTTAATAACAGCACTAAAGTCTGGCAGGCTGATGTCACCCATTAACGCCATATCATCCGTGCACCGGATCCGGATGCACGGGGTGGCCTTGAGATCGCCCTCAATTAACAATCCCGGCTTGGTCAAGCAAGGATCAATGCAGCAGGTATAGTTTAGGGAGGGAAGATCGTCTTTAAGGAACATGATATCCCGGTAATCTCTACCAAGGTAAATCAGCCTTTTGGTTGACCTCAGAACATGGGTTGCATCGATCATGAGCTTGCCATAATGAAAGATTATTAAGCTTGATCCAATGGCCTGAATTCCCTCGAAAAGTTTTTCTCTATTTTCGAAACCGGCTTTTGCCAATAAACGGGATGCATAAATGATATTGGCGTTATAGTTGGTCTTCTCCAAATCATCCAAAGCATCAGCCAGCGACAAGGCAGGAGAGAGATCACTTAACGTAAAGGCATGGATATGTGTGCCCCCCTCCATCCCAACCAGCTTTTGTAAGGCTACTCGGTAGCTCCTTCCCAAGGTGCCTTTAATTTCCATGGGTTCAGGAGAGTCCACAAACAAGGCTGGACACCTATAAATATCTTCGTCATAGGGCACAAATTCTTCCCCGTCCTTGACCTCTGGGTTGCGGACGTATCGAATAGAGTGATCGTTAAAACTAACTTTGCACTTCCCCACCAAGGATCGCAGATGGTGTGTGTCACGAAAATGAATCTCGATAATGGGGCCTGTAAATTGCAAGTAATGGCCAAATCTTAGGGCCTCAGGTTCTGGATGAAACTCAAAATCCCGCAACACCTCTTGGCGCCATTCACCCGCAAAGGCCGCCGTTGAATGCAGGAAATCCGTCTCTGCAATCACATCAAGGGCTGTTTTATGCCACGTGGCGCAGACATTTTTTGAGTTCGAAATATCTTCCATGGATAGATACTGCAAAACAGCCGTCAAAACCCGTTGCGGCAGAACATGATCCCAAAGACCTAAGTCGGCTATCTTCTCAGCCGATATCAGACACCCACGCTCTGCGGCGCGTCTATACCATTCATAAGACCTAGGATGGTCTCCGAGCTGCTGATAACAAATCCCACACCCACGTTGGGCGCCAAGGTCATTGCGTTCCGCAAGGGGCGTCAGGACGGCAAGGGCCACCTGATACTGTCCTTGGGCCATGAGTCTCGCCCCCGGCAGAGCCCGTATTTCATCGGGTATTTCCGTTTGAATCTCTGACGCCCAAGACACAAAACTCCATGACAAGGCAAGACCCAGTGACGCAAGGGCCAACCGAACGCGACGCGATTTCTTAAGTGGAGACAGCACCAGGACACTCCTTTTTTGTATTATTTTTCAAATTATTAGCATGCCCTGTTTGAAAATGCGAGGCATGGTCTTGAACATCAATCTTCACTGGGGAGGGAAACGGGAAGTGCCAATGGATAGGCCGGTCAACAAGGCTTCGGAATTGAAATCAGGACTGTTTAATCGAGTTCGACGCCATGGCTTTTGATCAGGTCGCGCATCTGGTCAACCAAATATACAGGTCCAGGTGCGGGCGGAGCCGCCCCCACTGTGATCAGATTGACGAAACTGCAGCTCTGCTGCCAGGTAAGGGAAAAATTTTTGGCGGTAATACTGAAGTTCACCAGGATGAGCTGCTTGGCTTCGAGGGTAATACAGTCATCGGGAAGACTAATATTTCCGAACACTTGCAACTGATCTGAACAGTTCAGTTCATAGGCAAGGCTACGCTGCAGGTGACCGCGCCACTCAAGACCAGATGCCATCTGGGTCACGCACAGGATCGTGCGTCCACGGGTGGGAAACTGATCTCGTAATGCCTTTGCTGCCCCATAGGTGGGCGCAAAATAGACCATCAACGCTTTGTCATCGGGCTCACGCAGGGTGAGTACGTGGACCTGTTGGGCCGTAAGAGAGCCTCCAGGTGAGACAAAATTGGCTTCAGGGAAAAGCTGCTCCATTTGGGAAATAGTCTGACTCAGCGGGGCCCGCCCTACTCCAGGGTTTCCCAGAAGAAGACGCGCTTCCTCAGTTTTAAGGCTGATTTTCTCAGCATGAGTCGTCTCCATCATCTCCGCTAACAGCGAGGCTGCCGCAAATTTCTGCCGCGCTTTCATGGGAATGGACTTCTGGGTGATGAATACGCTGCCTCCTGGATAATCCAGGACAAAGGTGTACTTGCGCTGCGGGGTGCCCAGAAGCTGGACATGTCGTGCAGACCTGATCAACACCCCAGGCTGCTTTTGCAGCACAGCATCATGGGCGACCAGCTCTTCCCCGTCCTGTACGTTGGGATCGTGAACGTAGATAAGCGCGTAGGGGCCCTCGATCACGTTCAGTTTCTTCGCCAAACTCTTTAAATGATCCGGATCGCGAAAATGAAGCTCAAGCCGTGGTTCTGATGACCCAGAAGTTGAGACCACATCAACAGAGATCATATCCATCAAGTGGATGGTGTCCGGTTTGCCATTCACGCGTAAAGGCCCCAGAACACTCTGACGCCACTCTTCGGCAAAGACAGAGGGGCTGGTTGCAAAGTTGGTTGTTCGGAGCAGTTCATGAACCATCCCGTGCAAGCGATGGCTCATCCCCTTCAAGTTTGAAAGGGCTTCCAATCCACCATGGTGCAAGATGTTTAAGACCATCTCGTCCGGCAAAAGACCAAAAAAAAGATTCATCTGCTCTAGATGCGTGCGGGCGTTCCCATGGCCTTGCTCTGCAAGCTGTTGGAGTTTTTCATACGCTTCATATCCGTGGCCCACCTGCTCCAAACTCAAGGCGGTGTGATAGATGGCTTCTGTATGATTTTTCTCCACAAGGGGTTGAAATTGGACAAGAGCCTCCTGGAAATGCCCCTTCGTGTAGGTTGTCAAAGCCCGTGCATACACCTCGGCATCGCCCCCTTCCGATGCACTCAGCTGGGATGCAGGACATAACTCAGTTTGTCCCACAGCCATTACCAAAAGGCACATAATACGTGAGAAAAACTGACGCCTTTCTTTTTGGTCCATACCCCACCCCGCCTGTCCTTTGCCCTACCGATCTCTTGTGATTCAGTGAAACTTGTCACCCACCATCGTACGGATCTCGGCAACTTTTACCTGAGTGTCAAGATCATGGCTATAGCCATTGCATCTCCTTGCAGAATAGGAAGAAGTGGCTGATAAAATCTTAACGCATAGGAAAATGAAGATCTAAGAAGTTAGAACGGGCACACCAAAAATCGTGTTTTCGAGGGCTGCATCTGGATGCAGCCCGCCTGTCGGCAGGGCACCCCTTGGGGAGAAGAATGCCCATAGATTATGAGGGATTGGATGAACTTTCTGACTTTTTCTCAGCCCTTTGCACTTTCATTGCAATCTCGTACATTTGGCAGATTAATTTCCACAGTTCAGAACTCATATCCTCTGGTTTTCTTCCATTCTTGAAAGAATCATGGGTGTGGCACCTCAGAACAGTTTCGGCTCTTATCCCATGGAAATTCGCATCAACAACCACATCCATGAAGCAGTTGCCTTTGCACACTGCAGTAAAATCACTATCAGGATGCCGAAATTCCCCCAGGATTGCTAAATCCCCCTCACAATAAATCTCATAATGGGAGCGCAACTCGAGGTTGCCATCATGGAGTATTCCTGCGAAGTGTTGCGTTGGATCAACGCAGCGTATCAAACGCTCGTTGATTTTATTGGTCTCATAGTTTTTCACAAGATAATTCATTTGGATTGCGTTTTCTGTAAGGAAAACGATGTATTTTTCAGGCTTTATTACTTCAGAGAAGTTAATTGTTATATTTTGCGAACTGAAAAGTTTCATTTCTTCTACTATAGAATTCCACTTTTTTAATTTTAAATCATTATTAATTCTCTGCCTTGATTCATGGAGGATAGTTACAAATTCAAGTAAATTTCGGCTTAGCTTTTCCTGCGAACAGGTATCAAGTTGATCTGCAAGGTAGGCAGCACAACTTAAATCAGAAACACGCATAACATGCGCATTAACATTCCCATTCCAACCCTTGTCGTTGGTACGGAAAAATATGTAGGGTCTGCCAAGTTTTCCAGTTACGGTTACCGCTTGATCCATATCGACCAGAATGCCCTGTTTGCGTGACATTCCTGGATTGTAAAAAGCAAACTCCTCACCATCTTTTGTATTCTCATCCCTGTAAAAACCTAAATTTCTTTCCTGCTTGCAATACCAGTTTGAACGTGAAAGTGAACGTAGGTGCTGGGAATTTCGAAAGCGAATCAACATTATTGGTATGGAAGAATCAAAGAAATGCGCTAAGCGCAGCGCCCTCGGCTCAGGGACAAAGGTCACGTCAGCAATGACGCGTTGCCGCCATTCTTGGGCAAACACGTGGGCATCGTGGTAAAAGTCGGTCTTAGCAATGGTATCTGTGGCCACCTGATGCAGGCGGGAGGACACATTTTTAACGGCCGAAACATCGGCCATACTCAGCCGAGCCATCACCTGGGACCATACATCTTGGGGTAAAACCTCTGACCAGAGTGAGAACTGTTGAAGATTGCGTATGGAAAGCTCAAAGCCGCGGTCGGCGGCCCGCTTAAACCAGACGTAAGCATCCTGCAACTGGCCCATAGAGGTATAGCAAGAGCCCATGTTATGCTGTGCTTTCACGTCATTGCGCTCAGCCAGGGACTGAAAATGAGCTATGGCTTGCGTATACTGGCCGTTTTGTCGCAACTGCACGCCTTTGGCGTAGGTTTCCGCATCGCTTATTTCTTGAACGGAAGAAGAGGCCCATGAAAGGTCCATCTGCAAGCTGAGGGCCAAGAGAACACCAAAACCAAACTTTGTTATATTTCTATATTTCAATGCTTTACTCCCTTTTTTTCTTGTTTCTATCATGAAAGAACATCCCTCACGAGCGAGGATTATGGAAAGACGCAGCCAAAATCCAAAACAACCGTCCACAAAAAAAGCCGACCCTGCTTGGATCGGCTTTTTGGTGGTGACATTCTGTTGAGCCGTTAGCTCTCTTTAGCCTCTGCTGTGGCATCACCTCGACGCACGTTAAATAGCAGCAACAGGTTGGCAGAAACAAAGATCGATGAAAACACACCAAAGGTAATACCCACCAGAATGGGAACGCTAAAATCACCAATCACTGGACCACCGAACAGGCACAAGGCCAGCAACGACACGATGGTGGTTCCTGCCGTTAACACGGTGCGCGACAAGGTCTCGTTGGTGGATTTATTAATGAGCTCGGCCATGGGCATCTTTTTGAATTTACGTAAGTTTTCGCGAATTCGGTCGTAAATCACCACCGAGTCGTTGATGGAATAACCAATGGTGGTGAGGATTGCCACAAAGGCGGTCTCCGAGAACTCAAAACCTGAGAGCGAATAAAACCCCATCACAGCAATGGTGTCGTGGATCAGGGCTAAGATGCCGCAGACACCAAAATACCACTCGAAACGCATGGACACATAAATCAGCATGCCAATTAAGGCAAAGCCCAAAGCCCAAAGGCCATTCTTGATCAAATCATCGCTGACCTTAGGGCCCACGGTCTCAACACGACGATAGTCCAAGTCTTTGCCGAGGGTTTCTTTGATTTTCTCAAGGACCACAGCTTGGGCTTGTTCACCGCCTTTTTGCTGTTCAATGCGAATCATCACATCGCGGTCTGAACCGAATTCTTGTAACTTGACGTTCCCCACCTTCAGGTCTTCAAGCTTGGTGCGCATGGCCGCCACATCGGCCTTTTCGGGTGTACGCACTTCGATCAAGAAACCGCCTTTAAAGTCGATCCCTAAACTCAGCCCCTTCACCATCAAACTGCCAAAAGATACCAAGATCACGGCAATGGAAAAGGCATAAACAAACTTTCGAATGCCAACGAAATCGATGTTGGTATCGTAAGGTACAAGACGCAGGCCCTTCATGGCGGATTCCCCCTAAATTGAAAGCTCTTTGGGCTTACGCCACTTAACCCAGCTCACCAGGACAACACGGGTCAAAGAAATGGCCGTAAACATGGAAATGGCAATACCGATGGTCAACGTCACACCAAAGCCGCGAATGGGGCCTGAGCCAAAGAAGTAAAGGGCTGCGGCACCAATCACGGTGGTGATATTGGAATCCAGAATGGTGGCAATGGCCCGTTTATACCCGGCATCAATGGCAGCCATTAATTTGCGACCCAAGCGCAGCTCTTCTTTGATCCGCTCGTTGATCAACACGTTGGCGTCCACGGCCATGCCCATGGTGAGGGCAATACCCGCAATGCCCGGAAGGGTGAGGGTGGCGCCAATCAGCGACAACACCGCAACGGTCAGAATCAGGTTAAAGCACAAAGCAATGTTGGCGATAATCCCTGTCAAGGCATAGGCCACCACCATGAAGATCGCCACCATGATCACCGAGACAATCGTTGCCCGTTTGCCGGCACTGATGGAGTCGGCACCCAAATCAGGCCCCACTGTACGTTCCTCAATCACCGTGAGGGGCGCCACCAAGGCGCCGGCACGCATCAAGAGGGCCAATTCGTTGGCTTCTTCAACACTAAATGAACCGGCGATTTCACCACTTCCGCCTGGAATGACACCGTTAATGACAGGCGCACTGATAACTTTGCCATCCAAGACAATGGCCAATTGCTTGCCGACGTTTTCGCGGGTGATTTCGGCAAACTTACGCCCACCCAAGGTGTCGAACTGGAAATGCACCCTGGGGCGGTTATATTCATCAAAGCCGACGCTGGCGTTGACCAGGTTTTCACCACTTAAAAGCGGCTGCTTGTAGATGGCATAGACATCGGGTCGACGGCTATTATCCCGCTTGGTTTCAGCACTTTCCGCAAGGATGGTCCCAGGGGGCAAGACGCCCCTTGCCACATCGCTGGGGCTGGCATCGGGGTGGACCAGGTGAAAGACCATCTTAGCTGTCTTACCCAGCAAACGCTTCACCGTTGCTGGATCATCGAGGCCCGGCAATTGGACCACGATGCGGTCCTCACCCTGCCGCTGAATGGTGGGCTCTTTGGTGCCCAGCTCATCAATGCGACGCCTTACGATTTCAATGGATTGATCGAGGATATGCTTTTTGCGCTCTTTGAGGGCATCGGCGGTCAGGGTGAGGCGCACCTGGGTGCCTTCCACCTGAACGTCAAGTTCGCGATCCATTTTGCGCAAGATCGGCGCCACCCTTGCGGGATCGGCTTCATCGCGCACTTTAAAAGTAATGGTATCCTCGATTTGGCGCAGGTCCGTGTAGCCAATTTTGTCCTGGCGCAAAGCCTTGCGAACACCCTCAAGGGTATACAGCATGCGATCCTTGAGTGCCGTCTTCACGTCGACTTCCAAAAGCAGATGGGAACCACCTTGAAGATCAAGTCCTAGGTTGACACGCTCCCTTGGAAACCAAGAGGGCATTTTATTTAACGTCTGGGGTTCCATAAAATTGGGGACTGCAAACAGAATGCCCAAAAAGCAGGCAACCCATACAGTGAAGGACTTCCAGAAGGGCACCATGGTTTTCGCTCGCCTTGTTAGGATTTTTTCGTGGTTTTTGCAGCTGTTTTCTTTGCCGCAGGCTTAGCTTTTTTCTCGCTGGCCGCTGACGCATCTTCCGTCTTTTCCGCCACAACGGGGGTGGGCTTGGACATCACCTGCAAGATGCTGGATTTCAGCATGGTCACACGCACACCGTCTGCCAGATCGAGCTGCACTTCTGTGTCGCCGTCAATCTTTGCGAGGGTGCCAATCAGCCCACTGGACGTCACCACGCGGTCACCGCGGCGAAGGGCACTCTGCATATCGCGCTGTTCCTTGGCACGCTTTTGTTGCGGGCGAATCAACAGGAAATACATGACGACGAAAAAGAGGGCCAAAGGCACCATTTGCGTGATGTCAAAACCAGGACGAGCAGCGCCAGTAGCAGAATCAGCGTGCGCCACTGAGATCATGGCCAGGGCAACGCCAGGGATGAGGTTTTTTGCGAACATGTAGTTTACTCCGTTGTTTTCTGTGGGCCCAGTGTAGCGATTTTTGCATCCACTGCCTAGCCAAAGACTCTAGGGAAGATAGTCTTCTGGGTTCACAGGTTTTTTATCTTTGCGAATTTCAAAGTGCAAGCGGGGCTCGGGCGTGTTCCCGGACGCCCCCACACTGGCGATTTGTTGCCCTTTGGCCACCTTTTGCCCAGCCTTAACCAGCAATTTTTCATTGTGACCATAGGTGGTCATCCAGCCACCGGGGTGCTTGATGATAACGAGGTTGCCAAAACCTTGTAATTCGTTGGCCGCATAAGCCACCACGCCGGATTCGGCCGCAACGACAGGGGTGCCTTTGACAGCTTTGATGTTAATACCGTCATTCTTCAGGCGGCCTTTATCGTGATTAAAGTGGGCTGTGATCACACCGGTTGTTGGCCAGATAAACGTGGGCTGACCCGAGCCAGGCTCACTGCTTTCTGCAGGCCCAGCCTCGCTCACCGGTGCTGCAGGGGTGTCAGTAGGCTGGGGCTGCTCCTCCAAGCGCGCAGGTGCCGCAGTCTTTTCTTTTTTCTGCAGTGGTGTCTCATGTCGAGGTGCCTCAGCCTCTGTGGCAGTGAGGTCAGGGACATCCTCTTCCACTTCTTCCATGAGAGGAGCCTGCTGTTTTTGAGGCTTTGAATTAACCTTTGCAGCCGGTGCTCCGCCTGTTTTGGGTGTGGCTTGTTGGGCTGCCTGCTTTTCAGTGGGTGCCACCAGTTTTTCCTCAGGAGCAACTGCCTTCTCGTCGGCAAGGGAATCCAGCAACAGGTCAAAGCGTTTACGGTCTTTTTTAGGCTCTTGACCGCGCCCTGCCGTTTGCGCAGGTAATGCGCTTTCCGCAGGCTCGGGCTTCGACTGCGTCTTAGCGCTCACGCCTTGTGTGGCCCCCTTGGGTTCAGGAAAGGCTTCTTGGGGAACGTCATGGATAGATTGTGAGGCTGTCAGTTTTTCGACCTTCAGCTTCGGCTTTGGCGCTGAAGGCAGGCTTGCAGCAGGTTCCACTTCAACCACAGGCACATCGGTGACACGTCCCATGGTGGGGGCGCTAGATCCCGCGCGACCATAGACCACCGGCGCAGGTGGGCCCTGACGTTCCGAACATCCGGCCAAAATGGCCATCATGAGTGCGGGCAAACCATAGATGATTACGCGCATGGGAATACCTTTTGTAAATCCTTAAGGGTTGCTTCGTGGGTTAAGTCTAAATGCAGTGGTGTGATGGCAATACACTTATCGTGAATCGCTTGCAAATCCGTGTTGCTGGCATTGGGTGCATGATTGCGCGGTGCACCAATCCAAAAGTAAGGCCTGCCGCGGGGATCAAGTCCGTCCACCAAGCCATCCACAATGGTACGAAGCCCTTGGTGAACCAAGCGAACACCCGCAACAGAGGCCACCGGCACATCTGGAAAATTGATATTGATCAGCACATTGGCCGGCCAACCTGCGGCCACCAGTTGCCGAATGATATCGGGGGCGAAATGCTCGGCCGTGCCCCAGCGGGTGGGGTGACCATCGGTCTTAACTTGGCTCAAAGCAATGGCCGGCATACCCAAAAGGGTGGCTTCCATGGCCGCCGCAACGGTGCCTGAATAGGTCACAGCTTCAGCCAGATTCCCCCCTTTATTGACGCCCGAGAGGACTAAATCCGGAAGCTGATCCCGCATTAATTTGTTGATGGCCACCATCATACAATCGGTGGGCGTGCCATCGACGCAAAAGCGTTTATCTGAAATTTTGCGCGCCCGCAGGGGACGGTTAATGGTCAAAGAATGCCCGGCACCACTTTGCTCAACCTCTGGCGCCACCACCCAAACATCATCGCTGAGGGTTCGTGCAATTTTCTCAAGAACCTTCAAACCAGAAGCGTTGATGCCATCATCATTGGACAAGAGGATGCGTAAAGGTTGGGTCATGTGTGTGTTCCTGGCTGAATGATCGTCTCATTTCCCATATAGGGGCGCAAAACATCCGGCACGACGATACTGCCATCTTCCTGTTGGTAATTTTCAAGAACGGCAATCAACGCTCGACCCACGGCCAAACCGGAACCATTGAGTGTATGCACAAACTCGAGGGGACCGCGGTCTGCGGTTTCATGGCTACGCCGCACACGGGTGTTCATGCGCCTTGCTTGATAATCGCCACAATTGGAGCAGCTGGAAATCTCGCGATAATTCCCCTCACCCGGCAACCAGACTTCTAAATCGAAGGTGCGACGCGAGGTGGCGCCGGTATCACCGGCACACAAGGCCATCACCCGATAGGGCAGACCCAAAAGTTGCAGCACCTTCTCGGCACAGGCCACCATGCGTTCGTGCTCAGCCGCAGAGTCTTCGGGACGGGTGATACTGACAAGCTCGACCTTGTAAAACTGGTGCTGGCGGATCATGCCGCGAGTATCGCGCCCTGCAGCTCCTGCTTCCGAGCGAAAACACGGCGTCAATGCCGTAAAACGTCGTGGTAGGGCGTGGTCATCGACAATTTTTTCGCGCACGAGGTTGGTCAGCGATACCTCAGCCGTTGAGATCAGCCAGTGCCCCGTCGTGGTTTTAAAGAGGTCCTCAGAGAATTTGGGCAGCTGTCCGGTGCCAAAAACAGCTTCATCCCGCACCAACAAAGGGGGAGACACCTCTTCATAGCCATGTTCGCGGGTTTGCAGGTCCAGCATAAACAGACCCAAAGCCCGTTCCAGGCGCGCAAGGGCACCCCTTAAGACCACAAACCGCGCCCCGCTCATAGAGGCTGCATCTTCAAAGCTCATCAGGCCCAGGTGCTCGCCCAACTCGAAATGTACTTTGGGCTGAAAAGTGAACGCGCGCGGTTGCCCCCAAGTGCGAACCACCACATTCCCAGTTTCATCGGCTCCCTCTGGAACAACGGCATCAAGAATATTGGGAAGCGTCACCAAAAGGTGGTGCAAAGCATCTGCATCTTCGCGCTCTTGCTCTTCCAGTTGCGGTAAAACCTGCTTAATTTCATTGGCTCTGGCCACCAGATCCTCGGCCGCATCGCCCCGCTGTTTGCGCGCCCCAATTTCTTTGGCCAGGTGATTACGCTCGGCTTGCAGCGCTTGTTTTTCCGTGACCACCCGGCGCACGGCTTGGTCCAGGCGCAGGATCTCGGCAGAGGCTGGCGGCAAACCGCGGCGGGCAAGGGCATGATCTAAGACTTCCGGCGTTTCACGAATCAGGCGAATATCTAACACTTAAGCTTCCATTTTTTGTTCAACAGTCTCATTTTTTGGGTACTAAGAGGCGCAGCAAAACAATCGACACCTCATAAAGCCCATAGAGGGGCAAGGCCAGGCCGATCATACTCAGGACGTCGGGTGGCGTGATGAGGGCGGCAAGAGCCATAATACCCACAAAGGCATAACGGCGCGAGCCCGCCAATTGGGACACCGTTAAAATCCCTATTCTTCCCAGTAATACCAGCAAAACCGGCAACAAGAAACAAATCCCAAAGGCCATCACCAATTGCATGGTGAGAGCCAGGTATTCTCCAACCCTTGCTTCCAGCTGGATGGAAAGGGCCGTCACCTCAGCGGGAGTTTCGAATTGCAGAAAAAAAGCCCAAGCGTTGGGAATAATCACGGTGTATGCAAAAATTCCACCACAAAAAAACAGCAGCGGTGTGGCAACCAAAAAGGGAAAAAAGGTTTTTCGCTCATTGGCATACAATCCAGGGGCAATAAATTTCCATACCTGCATAGCCAACAGGGGCAAGGTCACAAATCCTGCCGTGAAAAAAGCAATTTTCAGATAGGTCACAAAGGCTTCCGCAAGTCCCGTATAGATGAGACGCCGTCCCTGACTCTCACCAAAGGCAGCGGCAAGGGGCTTAACCATCAGCGCAAAAAGGTCTTGGGCGAAAAAGTAGGCCACGCCAAAACACACGGCAAAAAAGGCGATTACATAAAGCAGGCGCTCACGCAACTCAAGCAAATGGTGAATCAGCGCACCTTCGGCGCTATCTTCATTCGCCGCTATGGGTGGCAGATCGCCGTTTTCCTCTTGGGGTTGGCTGTTGCTGTTGCGCTTCACGTTCGGCATGTTGACGGTATTCTTCAAATTCACCCTCGTTAATCAGGTGCGACACCTGTTGACGAATATCAAATGTTAATCGACGCCATTTTTGCACCAAGCGGCCCAGGCTACGCAGGACCACGGGCAGCTCTTTTGGCCCTATCAAGACTAAAGCTACCACAGCAACGATGATAAATTCAAACCAGCCGCCCAGGGAAAACATCAGCCCTTGTCCTTGACTGTTTTGGACTTGGTGGCTTTAGGGGCAGCAGTCTTTTTGACCGATTTTGAGGGTGTAGCGGTTTTCTTTGAGGCTGCTTTTGATGCACCTGTTTTGGCTGCGGCACCTTTGGAAGCTGTTTTGCTGTCTGCTTTAGTGGCCGTTGCCCTCATAGCTTTTGCTTTCTGAACCGCCGGCTTCTTGACTGTCGCTGCCGCCTTTTTCTTCACGGGGGCAGCTTTTTTGGGCTTGTCCTCAACGCCTGCCGCTGCGGGCAGCGCCTCAAGTGGCGTTGCCTGAATGTGCTGCGAGGACGCAGCCTTTGACGCAGAAGATGAAGCGCCCTCATCCTCATCATCCATGCCACGCTTAAAGGCTTTAAATCCCTTGGCCATGTCGCCCATGACTTTTGGCAATTTGCCAGCCCCGAAAACCAACAGGATGATCAGCAATAAAACTAACAAATGCCCCATGCTTAATCCCATGATTTCCTCCTTTTTTGGCCTTTTAGGGTCGCTTGAGTAAACAATCTATCCCCAGCGAACGCAGGGCCTGACAAAACTTTCTTGCAGCTTCTTCATTTTCAGCCGCAACCCACAAACGATAGCGTACACCGCGGGCCGCACCAAGATCAATCCGCTCAAAATTGGGCTTTAACGTGCGCAACAGGGCTCCCACGCGGGGCATCTTTTTCAGGCGCTGCCATTCCTGATCCGCCGCTTCTTGGGTGCGCATGGCCGCAAGTTGGACACCGTATTTAGCTTTTGGTGCGGCTTTTGCGGTGGTTTGCTTTTTCTTCTCCACATGTTCACCCATCACATTGAGGGGTGCTTCTTCTTCAGCGGCAACTGCAACACTAATCGCAGGTTTCGAAGGGCTATGGGCGAGGTCAATCTTTTGGTCTCCCTCAGGAGAAGCTTGTTGATCTTGCTCAGGTCTCACATCTTCGAGGGGCGCTGCAGTCAATTCATTTTTAACCACACTTGAGGACTCGCTCTCATCAAGATGACTCAGAAAATCCTCACCAAGTGCTGGTGTGTGAGCAACGGGTTGCTCAGGCTCGGGCAACAGGGTTTCACCGGTCGACGGCGCATCCTGGGCGGCCAGCTGATTATAAATGGTTTTTTCTTGGTGGGGCACAGCCTTACCTTCATCCCCCTCCATACGGATTTTCACTGGGCCGGCTTCGGCTTTGACGATGGGCACTTCGGTGGTTTGCTTCGCGGAAAAGAGGGATGCAAACCCATAGACCCCTCCAATAAGTCCGACGACACTACCCGCGATGAGGCTATACCTGACAATACGGCGCCGATTCTCCACGCGCTGCTCGCGGCGACGCAGTAATCTCAAGTCAGGATCCCTAGGTCGGAGGTCTGGACCTCGACCCTGTAGACCAGGTTCTGCACGCAATCGTCGAGCCTGTTGAGCCATCTAGCGCATCTCCTCCAACGGTTGGACACCAAGAACTTCCAGACCTGACGTTAACACGCAAAGCACAGCTCTGACCAGACCCAGGTTTTGCTGTGTTTGCAATCGATGCTCTGGGTCAATAAACCGTAGGTGCGTCTTTTCTTTACCCTTATTCCAGAGGGCATGGAAATGGGCAGCCAATTCATGCAAATAGTAGGCGATACGGTGCGGCTCAAAGCTCTCAGCTGCCGACTCCACGGTTCGGGGCCAGGCGGCCAGATGACGGATTAACGATAACACCTCGTCATCTTCAAAACCATACTCAACACTGGAAAATCCTTGTGCACTGAGATCCAGGTCCGGGAAAGCCTCTTTAGCATGGCGCAGCACAGAAAAACAGCGCGCACTGGCGTATTGCACATAGAATACCGGGTTATCCTTTGTTTGCTCGATGACCTGCTGGAAATCGAATTCCAAGGGTGCATCATTCTTACGGGTTAACATCATAAACCGCAAAGCATCGCGTCCAACCCGCTCGATGGCATCGGCAACGGTCACAAAAACGCCCGATCTTTTGGACATCTTCAGGACTTGCCCACGATCCAGGAACTTCACCATCTGACACAGACGCACCACAACCTCAGCCTGGCCTTCGCTGATGGCCTTGACCGCGGCACTGATGCGCTTCACATAACCGCCGTGATCCGCCCCCAAAATATCCACAAGAAGGTGGGATCCCCGTTGATACTTATCATAGTGATAAGCAATATCTGGGGCCATGTAGGTCCAGGACCCGTCAGACTTCATTAATGGACGATCCACATCGTCGCCGAATTGGCTTGAGCGAAATAGGGTTTGTTCCCGGGGCTCCCAATCATCGATAACTTTGCCCTTGGGTGCCTCTAAAATACCCTGATAGATCAGGCCCAAATCCCGCAAGCGCTGGACAGCTGCCTGCACCTTGCCAGCTTCGACCAAAGCCCGCTCCGACGTGAAGACATCCATCTTAATATTGAGATCATCTAAATCTTTACGAATCATAGCCATCATGGCATCGACCGCAAAAAGCCGCACCTCATCAAGCCATTGCGCTTCCTCCTTACCAACCAAGCTGTCGCCATATTTCTCAGCAAGGGCCTTGCCGACGGGAATTAGGTAGGCGCCCCCATAGGCCGTTTCTTTGTAGGGCGGATGCCCCAATGCTTCTAAATATCTATTGTAAGCTGAGCGCGCCAACTCATTGGCCTGATTGCCGGCATCGTTAATGTAGTACTCTTTCGTAACTGCATACCCAGCCTTGATCAGAAGATTAGCCAGGGCATCGCCTACAACGGCGCCGCGGCAGTGGCCAATGTGCATGGGCCCCGTGGGATTGGCCGAGACGTACTCCACATTGACACTGTGCCCATGACCAAGGCTGCTCTCGCCATAGCGCTCGCCTGCGTGCAAAAGGTCACGCAATTCAGCGCACCATACGGACGGGCGCAGACGCAAGTTCATAAAGCCAGGGCCTGCGATTTCGGCCGTCTCGACGCCAGGAAGGGCTTGTATCTTCGGCAGCAACCGCTCGGCAAGGGCCCTGGGGCTCATTTGGGCACCCTTCGCCAGCACCATGGCCACATTGGTGGCAATGTCGCCATGCTCTGCCTCACGGGGCGGCTCTGCCACCACCTTTGCCGTGTCAAGACCTCGAGGCAGAATCCCTTCTTGAACGAGATCTTCGATGGCATTCACAATGTGCTGGCGATACGTGTAAAATATGTTCATGGAAACCCTAAAAATAACCAACTAGATTTGGCAGTGGTTCATTGTTAGCAAAACTGGGGCTCAATGCAAACAGTCCTTTACCAAGAGCCTGAAGATTAGCTAGGGTAAATCCACTTTTTGCAGTAAAGGAATGTGGCCATGGCGGATAGCTTATCCTTGACGACAACAACGGCGGGCGCGCCCCAATTTAGCCTGACGCAAGCAGCCCTGGATCGTTTGGGCAGCATCTTGCAGGACGAGGCCCCTGGAACTTTTTTGCGCATTCGCATTGATGGCGGCGGCTGCTCAGGTTTCCAATATCATTTTAGCTTCGCCACCGCCCGTGAGGACAGCGACATCAGCTATCAAACCCAGGGCCTTGAAATCGTCATCGATGAAGCGTCGAGTCTACTTGTGGCCGACTCAACCCTGGATTTTGTTCAAGACATGGCCGGTGCAAGCTTTGTCGTCAAAAACCCCAATGCCGTCTCAGCCTGCGGGTGCGGCAATTCCTTCTCGATTATTTGAGTAGATTAACGCGGCCCCCACCAAGCACATGGACCATAGCCCTTGGGCGCAACCTGTGGCATTGTAGAAGAAAAGCTCTGACACAAAAGCTGAGCAGACAGGGGATGGGGCGTGCGGGACTCAAACTTTATTGATTATTATCAAAGGGAACTCAGTTATCTGCGCCACAGTGGTGCGCGCTTTGCCAAAGATTACCCCAAGGTTGCCAAACGTCTTGATCTCTCCAATGTCGCATCAAGCGACCCCCATGTTGAACGCCTGTTAGAGTCTTTTGCGTTCCTAACTGCACGGCTTCAGCGCGATATTGATGATATTTATCCGCGCATTAGCACGGCCCTGCTTGAGGTGCTCTACCCCCAGCTGACAAGACCGCTACCTTCCACCGTCATGATTTGCTTTGACCACATCAAGGGCAAGGGAAAGCTGACGGAAGTAACGACCATACCTCGGGGAACTGCGCTGTTTACCCGCTCAGACAGGGATGAAATCTGTCGTTTTATGACCAGTTATGATGTGGATGTGGCGCCCATGACCCTAAGTGATGCCCAGCTGATGACTGGCAATGACCTTGAGCCACGCCTTTCACAACTGATGGGTGGAACCGCCGTTATTCGCCTCACCCTCAAGTCGACGGCAGGCCCGTTTTCAACGCAAAATTTGAGCCACTTACGCCTTTATCTCAACGGAATGAGCGCGCAACAAAATCAACTGTATGAGGCCCTTCTGGCCGGATCACGGACGGTGGTTTTGGAAACGGATGGCGATCTCAAGCCCATTGAGGAAGGTCTAAGCCCCGTGGGCTTTGAGGAGGAAGAGGCCCTACTACCCTATGATCCGGTGGCCCATCCAGCCTATCGTCTGATCCAAGAGTATTTCTTATTTCCCCAAAAATTTATGTTTCTTGATATCCATGGATTAGAAAATCTGGGCGCCCACCAGGAGGCCTATGTTTACCTCAATCTTGATGGGCGCACGACCCTGAATGCCAAGGATATCGGCCCTGAGACATTTCGCTTGGGCTGCACGCCAGCGGTAAATCTGTTTAGCCAGGTGAGCGAGCCCATCCGCCTGGATGAACGGCGTCATGAATATCGCTTGGTTGCGGATCAAAGACGTGAAAAGACGACGGAAGTGCATTCCATCAAACGGGTCTATACCACGCAGGAAGGCGAGACAAAGGTTCGGTCCATCGCACCCTATTTCAGCTATACCCAGCAACAGCTGGAACGGGATGAGAACGCCTATTGGATGGCAAGACGCACCCCGGCGTTGCGGGAAGATCTGGCAGGATCGGATATGTACTTGTCGCTGGTCGATTTGGATTTTAATCCCCAGTTGCCGGCAACCAAGACCCTCTATGCCGAGCTTTTGTGCACCAATCGTGATTTAGCCCACGCCATTACCGCCGGAACCTCTTTCGATGGCGAAGGCGCACTTCCGGCCTGCACAATCACCTCACTGACCCCTGCTACCCTGACCCTTTACCCGTCCAT
The DNA here is from genome assembly GCA_046318415.1 of Holosporales bacterium. Taxonomy (GTDB): domain Bacteria; phylum Pseudomonadota; class Alphaproteobacteria; order Caedimonadales; family Caedimonadaceae; genus JBKCUK01. The sequence goes on from JBKCUK010000004.1 coordinate 84,090, forward strand.
GGAGGGCGCCAGTCAGTGGCGGCTGATTTCCCATTTGAGCTTGAACCACTTGTCCTTAAGTCGCGATCCCAAAAGCCTTGAGGCTTTGAAGGAAATCTTGATGCATTACGGCAGCATTGCCGAAGATAATGCCTATAAAGAGATCAATGGCATTGTGGCGATGGACGTCACCCCCACCTCAAGACGGGTTTTAAATGAGGCATGGCGCGGTTTTGTATCCGGTCATAAGGTCAAGTTAACCTTTGATTTAAGTACCTCTCAAGACTCAAGCCCCTACCTGTTTGCGAGCCTTTTGAACCACTTTTTTAATCTCTACGCCGCGGCCAATAGCTTTGTTGAGCTGGAGGTCTATCGCGCGAATCACGAGGGTGTATGGAGAACATGGCAGCCAAGAATCGGCAGCAGACAGTTGCTGTAATTGATGATCTTTATGCCAATCCAACGGCTTATGAATTTCATCAAGCTGTTCGGATTTTAACCGCCGTTAAGGACGATCCCTTAGCCGCGCATCACCACGAAGGTGCCAAGACAGCGGCACCTCTTTGGTTTTCCGCACGCATTCAACTGGCCTATCCCAGCAGCGATATCTATGCCATTCAATCCCTGGAGGGTGGCCAGATCCATATGGAGGTCAATTTCATGGGGCTGGCTGGGCTTACCGGCCCGCTACCGCTGGCCTATACCGAGCGGTTCATGGAGCGCGAGCGGGCCCATGACAAGGCGCCGCGCGCTTTTTTGGATCTTTTCAATAACAGACTGATTCGGCTTTTACATCAGATTCGCACCCACCAGTGGCCAACACTGTCCCCTTGCCCACCTGAACAATCAAGTTTAGCTTTTCCCATCAAAAGCTTTGCGGGTTTGAATGGACGGTTCATTGAAAATCGATTGAGCGTCCCCGATTCCAGCTTGTATGCTTTTGCCGGCCTTTTATGGCATCATCCCCGTTCAGCGGCAGGGTTACAGCGCATCCTAAAAGTACACTTCAATGTTCAGGTCAGCATCGCCCCCTGCCAAGGGGGCTGGCGACCGATTAATGAGCAGTTGTTGACAAAACTGGGAGGAAATATCGCACGTCTTGGCTGGGGTGCAAGCGTCGGCACCCGCTTTTGGGACCAAAGTCGGGCGCTAAAACTCACCCTAGGTCCCCTTGATCTGGACCACTATATGGCTTTTCTCCCTGGGGAATCCGCTTTTACATCGCTGGCTGAATTAAGCCGCTTCTATCTGGGGTATCAAACCCGCATCATCGCCGAGCTCGTGTTGCGGCGCGAGGATGTTCCTGCCACGCAGTTGTCGCGTCATGCCCGCTTAGGCTGGACGTCCTGGCTGTTGAGGGATCGTGCCCGGGAGGATGGGCGCGCCCAAATCCGCGTGCTTGATGATGTGGAACAAGCTTATTCCTAAACTCAATCGTTCAGATTTTGAATCACCCGGTTGAGATTCTGCCGTTGGGTATCGTTATAGCCCTCAGCTTCAGCTTGGGATGACTTCTCCTGGGACTGAGCTTTAGGTGTTGCAAGGGAACGCACCAGCTGCTCGGCGTCCATCAAGCGCGAGACATCATCAGAAGCCTCACGCAGACGTTGCGTCAGTGCTGGCGGCACAATGCTAGCAGGCACCAGGGCAATCAGCATTTCACTGCTGATTTTCAGGGCTTTTTTGCTCTGGGCCTCCGCCAACCACTGGGGCTGTTCTTTGTTGGACCAGTTCATTTTTGCCGCCATAAACAAGAGGGACGCCACAACAACGCCACGAAGGGTCCCAAACAGCAATCCCAAGGATCGATCAAGACCACTCAAAAGACTATGACGCACCCAATCGGACACGGATCGCCCCACCGCAGAAAGCAACAGGTGAAAGAACAAAAACAACACCACACCTAAGGTGGCATCTGCCAGCAGGGTATGATCAATCAGCGAGCGGGCCAGGGGCCGCATGGCTGCAAAGCCATAAAAAGTGGCAAAGATGGCGCCAATCCAACCAAAAAGCCCTAAAACTTCACGGGTAAAGCCCCGCAGCAGGCCCGCCAAAAGCGAGGCGCCCACAATAAACAGCACAATGCCGTCAAAGACATTAAAATACGACACGTCGGGTGTTGGGATCGCGGTCATGGTTCTGGTTTCTCGTGGGTTGATGCAAGCCAAGGGTGTCAAAGAAATCTCTTAAATGGTTGCAGCTGACAACGTCAAGGGGCATTTTTGACGTCTCAAGCGCTGGCCCATAGGCAGACTCAAACCCAAGCTTTGCCGCTTCTTTCAGGCGCTGATCCATGTGGGGAACTCGGCGAATTTCGCCCGATAATCCAACCTCACCAAAAAAGACGGCTTTGGCAGGCAAGGGATGATGGGTCAGGGCCGACATCAGGGCGGCGGCCACTGCCAAGTCAACGGCGGGTTCCTGAATGCGCATGCCACTGGCCACGTTAAGGTAGACATCCCTTTGCGCAAACGATACACCACAGCGATTTTCCAGAACCGCCAGAATCATCGAAAGCCGCGTGGCGTCCCAACCGACCGTTGCACGCCTTGGTGTAGCATAGGTACTGTTGCCCACGAGGGCTTGAATTTCCATTAAAAGGGGGCGGGTCCCCTCCATCCCGGCAAAGATGGCCGCACCACTCACCGCGGAGGTGCGATCGCTTAAAAACAACGCCGATGGGTTTCCCACTTCTTTAAGTCCCTCAAGGGTCATCTCAAAAACACCAATCTCATCGGTGGCCCCAAAGCGATTTTTCACCGTGCGCAGGATGCGGTAATGGTGGCCCCTCTCGCCCTCAAAGTACAGGACCGTATCGACCATATGCTCCAGCACCCGAGGGCCCGCCAGGGTGCCTTCCTTGGTCACATGTCCCACCAAAATCAGGGCAAAGCCTTTTTTCTTAGCCAAGCGAATCAATTCATGGGTGCATGCTCTGACCTGGGAGACGCTGCCGGGTGCGGCCTCCAGGGCTTCCAGGTACATGGTCTGAATGGAATCGATCACCACCAAAAGGGGCGTCTCCTGGCCGGAGAGGGTTTTCAAGATATCCTCAACCCGGGTGGCACTGGCTAGTTGAACCGGCGTCTGCTCAACCCCAAGGCGTTTGGCGCGCATACGGATTTGGTCTGGCGCTTCTTCGCCCGAAATATAATAGCAGGTTCCCTGACGGCTGAGGGCTGCCGTGACCTGCAACAACAGGGTGGACTTGCCAATACCTGGATCGCCCCCCACCAGCAAGACAGATCCCGGGACCAAGCCGCCGCCGGTCACACGATCAAATTCTGCCGTGTGACTCAACACCCGTGGTGCCGGCTGTGACTGCTGTTGTAAAGAGAGAAACTCGATGGTGTGCCCTGTCTTGCCTTTAACGGCTTTCCCCATGGGGGTCTGGGTCAGGGGTTGTTCTTCCACCAAGGTATTCCAGGCCCCACAGGCGCCGCAGCGGCCCGACCACTTGGGGTGAACCCCGCCACAGCTTTGGCATACAAAGGTCGCAGCGCCTTTGGCCATGGTTAGCCCACTTCCACGTGGATGGGGCCTTCGGTGCGGCCATGGATGAATTGTTGCACATGGGGATGGTCGCAATGATCAATGTCGCTGGCCTTACCACACCAGATAATCTGCCCCTCATAAATCATGGCGATCTTGTCGCCGATTTTTCGAGCGCTATTGAGGTCATGGGTGATGGTAATGGCGGTGGCACCCAGTTCCGTCACATTGCGGCGAATCAAGTCATTAATAACACCACTGATGATGGGATCCAGCCCAGCGGTGGGTTCATCACAAAACAGAATTTGCGGCTTGCAGGCAATGGCGCGCGCCAGTCCCACCCGACGCTGCATACCGCCCGAGAGCTCGGCGGGATAGAGGCTTGCCACTTCTGGCTTCAGCCCCACAGAGCGCAAATAACCCTGGGCCACTTCGATGGCCTGCTGACGCTTTAACTGACCCTCTTGCAACAGCGAAAAGCAGATATTCTCGGCCACACTGAGGCTATCAAACAGGGCCGAGCCTTGAAACAGCATGCCGATTTTGTGCCGAGCGGCATCCAGCGTATCTTTTGAACCCCCGACTAGCTCTTGACCATCAATTTTGATACTGCCACTGTCAGCCTGCAGCAGGCCCAGAATGCACTTCAGCATCACCGATTTACCGGTACCCGATCCGCCAATAATGACCAGTGATTCGCCATCGGCGACGTCAAAACTCAGACCCTGTAAGACCTTCTTGGGACCAAAACTTTTAGAGACGTTCTTCAGTTCAATCTTCGCCATGGTCTTAATCCTATTTTTGGAACAAAAGAGAGGTCAGAATGTAGTTGAAGACCAAGATCAAGATGGACGAAGAGACCACCGCTTGGGTTGTGGCCGCCCCCACACCTTGGGCACCGCCCTTGGAGTGGTATCCCTGATAACAGCCCATAATGGCAATGGAGAAACCAAAACACGCAGCCTTAATGAGGCCGCTGATCACGTCCATGGCCTCAAGGAAATGGAAGGTCTGATGGAGATAAATACCCGGATTAAAGCCCAGTTTATAGATGGACACTAAATAACCGCCAAACACACCAATAATGTCAGCAACCAGCACCAACAGGGGCAGCATGGTGACACCGGCGATCACCCTGGGCACCACCAGGTATTTCAAAGGATCGGTAGAGAGGGTGGTGAGGGCATCGATTTGCTCGGTCACGCGCATGGTGCCGATCTCGGCGGCCATGGCAGCACCAATACGACCCGCCACCATCAGACCTGCCAACACCGGTGCCAATTCACGGGTCACCGACAGCACCACGACCGTGGCCACAGCCCCTTCAGCTTGAAAGCGCGCAAAGCCCGTATAACTTTGCAAGGCCAACACCATACCGGTAAAAAGCGCGGTTAATCCCACCACGGGAAGGGAATAATACCCCATGTCCACAAATTGGCGCAGGATTTGTCGACCATAAAAGGGTGGACGCACACACGCCATTAGCACCTGGCCAACAAACAACGACAGGCGGCCTGTTGTGCTTAAAAAGGCAAGAAAAACGCGCCCAATGGTACTTAGCAAAGAAAGAAGCATAATCCAGGCCATCCTTCATCCATAAGTGTTTTCTTGACTGTACCCTTTGACGGGCTGTTCGTCAAAAGGTGCGCGATAAAGACCTGACGCCATGATATACTCAAGAACACGGGGCGTCAGCATGGCGCTCACATCCTGATTGCGACCAAGGGCCTCACGGGCGCAGCTGGAGGAGAGGCCCGCCAGCTCCTTAGGCAACGTCAGCAACCGGACCTTTGGGTGTACGATGGAACATTCACTGCCCGCGCGCGCGGCAATCCAAACCCCGTCATAGGGCGCCAGATCCTCTGGTGTTTTCACCCAAGCCCCAAAACTATCGGATCCAGCAAGGACGGCAAGGGGCATCCCCAGTTCCGACTTCAAGGTGTCATAACCCAGGGGATGCTTTTGGGTCTGGACACGCACCTCCACCTGGTTTTCCAAGTTAAGATCCCCCAGCATAAGATTGAGCATATGTAAGCGATGCTCAAGGGGTGCAGAGGCACCCTTATGGGGTAACGCATGGATGACGACAATACCGCGTTCGACACCATGGTCATGGATTGCAGCACTTAAAAGAGCGCCGTGAGCCCTTGTGGGCGGATCAAACGTCCCCCAAAAAACGGCGATTTTGGCTAAAGCGTCACTTGGATTCATGAAGGGTGGAAAACGATGGCGGTTCGCCCACCAAGGGGGGTCAAAAGCTCGTAGGGGATGGTCTCAGCAGCTTGTGCCATAGCCGCAAAATCCCCAGCCTCTTGCGCCAGGGTCATCCAAGCGCCTTCTTGAACTTCTTCCTCTGGCCAGTCCGTGACGTCGATGACGCAATAATCCATGGATACGCGCCCCACAAAATGGATCACACGGCCATCATAGCGCTGGTAGCTGCGATTACTTAAACACCTGAAAAGACCATCGGCATAGCCGAAGGCAATGGTCGCTAATTTTCGCACCGTAGAGAGTTTTGCTGTTGCTCCATAACCGACAGTCGCGCCTGCAGGCGCATCACGCACCTGAACGATCTGAGCGGAGAGCTTAAGTGCACAGGCAAGACCAGTCTTTTCCTCTGCAGCAGAGATAAGACCATAGAGCGCAATTCCAGAACGCGACAAATGATGGTGAAAATCAGCACCTAAAAAGTGGGCATCAGAATTAGCCAATGAATGCTCGGCTTCAGGGAACAACTTAATAATTTTGTTAAATTCTTCAAGCTGTTGATGGTTTTTGGCGGAGTGCGGCTCATCAGAGCAGGCCAAATGGCTTAAGATCACCCGCACATCGAGCACTGTACTGCACCCAGGTGCAAGACTTGCCATTTCATCATAGGTCATCCCATTGCGAATGATTCCCGTTTCCGCATAAAGACCCACTTGGGGGCGCACGCCTTGGCTTTTTGCAAAGGCAAGGGCTGCATGAACTTGGGATGTGGTGGTGAGGATGGGAATCAACTGGTGGGCGAGCACCAAACCCCATTGGGATTCAGTGGCGCCGCCTAAAAGATAAATGCGCGCTTCTTGCAGAACTTGGCGCAGCTGAATACCCTCCGCAAGGCTCACCACAAAAAAGTCGCGGCATCCAGACTGCTCTAAAATTGGCGCCACATGACTCGCGCCCAAACCATAGGCGTTGGCTTTTAATGTTGCGGCAACTCGGGTTTGTGGGCTCACCGCCTGTTGCAAGGCGCGATAATTGGCCGCAATTTGCGCCAAATTCACCTCTAGCTTGGCGGTCGCAGAGAGCACCGCCGCATGGTGAAACGGCAATAGGGTGGCACTCGGATTTCCCATGCCCTAACCTCCTGTTGGCAAGCGTTCGGTGTCCGCCAAGTCGCCAAACTTGGTTAACCTGCCATCAAAGAACAAGCGAATGGTGCCGATGGGACCGTGACGCTGCTTGGCGAGAATCACCTCGGCCAGGTTATGGATTTGCTCCATGCGCGTTTGCCATTCGCGATGCTTATCCGTGTCGGGGGGCGGCTCGCGTCGCCCTTCGTAGTATTCTTCGCGGTAGACAAACATGACCACGTCGGCGTCTTGCTCGATCGATCCGGATTCACGCAAGTCGGCCAGCTGCGGACGCTTATCATCGCGCTGCTCGACGGCACGGGACAACTGGGACAGGGCCAGCACGGGAACGTTCAATTCCTTAGCGAGCGCCTTAAGACCGCGGGTGATTTCTGAAATTTCCTGCACACGGCCGTCGATACGTTTATTGCCGTCCGTGGGTCCCTGCAAAAGCTGCAAATAGTCGATGATAATTAGATCCAGGCCATGCTTACGTTTTAAGCGCCGCGCACGGGTGCGCAGGGCCGAAATCGACAAAGCTGGTGTATCATCAATATAAAGGGGCATGCCCTGCAAGCGCTGCAAAACATCTTTAAAGACCGGGAAATCTGCCTGAGAAAGTTCGCCGCGGCGAATTTTATCGGAAGAAATACCCGATTCTTGGGCCAGCAAACGGGTGGCCAGCTGTTCCGCCGACATTTCCAGGGAGAAGAACGCCACAATGCCCCCTTCGCGCTTCTCCCGAAGGGAAGCCTCGGCCGCATTAAAGGCGATATTGGTGGCAAGAGCTGTCTTACCCATGGATGGACGACCCGCCAAAATAATGAGATCCGAGGGATGCAAACCGCCCAGCCAACGATCCAAATCCCGAAGGCCAGAGGTGATGCCCACAATGTGGGAGTCGCGCTTAAAGGCGATTTCTGCCATGGAGATGGACTCAACCAGGGCTTTGGTAAAATCGATAAATTCGCGCTCCAGGTGGCCGGAACTTGCCAGATCATAGAGTTTTTGCTCGGCAAGCTCGATTTGTTTGATGGCTTCGGTCTCAAAGCGCGAGGTATAGGCCCCGCTGATAATGTTCTGCCCAAGATCAATCAACTGCCGGCGCAAATAAAGGTCATAAATGATCTGGCCATAGTCGACCACGGTGTAACTGGAGCCAGCTGCAGTGGCAAGCTTTGCAAGATAGGCGGTTCCCCCCACATCTTCCAATTCTTGAGACTGTTCAAGCCCGTCCTTTAGCGTGATGGGATCGGCAACTTGACCCCGTTCAATAAGGCGCGCAAGGGTTGCGTAAATTTTGCCGTGGGCTGCGTGGGCAAAGTGTTCGGGACGCAAAAATTCACTCACACGCTCATAAACACGGTTATTGTGCAGCAACGCCGACAGCAACGCTTGCTCGGCCTCCAAATTGTGGGGTAGAGTTTGCTTCAGTTCGGTCTCTTGGCTGCCAACGGCCACAAGCGCGCTCACAGATTAAAAATCCTTTTATCACTTAAAAAAGAAGGGCGGATAAGGTCCGCCCTTTACTCTAAATCGATCTGGGTCTTGGTTGCAACAGGTGCTCAAAGACCCGCTGTACGGGTATCCTTAAGCGGTCGCCTCAACAGCGGCTGCCTTTTTCTCAGCCGCAGCTTGGGCATGCGCTTCTTCCTCAGACAAGGCAACGTTGACAATCACGTCGGCCTTAACTTCTGGGTGTAACTGAATGGCGACCTTGTGCAGACCAAGGGTCTTAATGGGAGACGCAATAACCACTTGGCCACGGTTCACAGTAAAACCAGCTTCACAAACCTTATCGGCAATATCCTTTGGACGGACCGAACCATAGAGGTGACCGGTTTCACCAGCACTGCTAATGACGATCACAGAAAGACCTGCCATTTTTTCAGCCACTTTTTCGGCCTCAGAACGCAGCTGAAGATTTTCTGCTTCAAGTTGCTTACGGCGGGTTTCAAATTCCTTCAATTTATCGGCGGTGGCGCGAACGGCAATGCCCTTGGGCAGCAAGAAATTGCGTCCATAACCCTCACGAACCTTGACCACATCGCCCATCTGGCCAAGTTTTTCAACACGTTGTAATAGAATGACGTCCATAATTTACTCCTGACTCCTCTCAATACGCTGGTGCAAGCGCAACCATGGCTCAAACACCCCAATAAGCGTAATGACTATAACTGGCCAGCTGAAAACTAGCATAAGGCCATAAAAAAACCAAAGAAACAAATTCGAAAAACGGCGTTTTTCACGAAAATGATGGATAATACTAAGTCCCTGCAGCAAAAAAAGGAAGCCTAAAGTCATTAAAGCATTGAGGCACGCGACTTTAAGGACGCCAGAAAACGCCACCGCTCCCACGCCCAACAAAGCGCCTGCTACCCATGGCCACCATGGCAAGTCTAAATAGGCGAGCTTCATTGAGCGCCGCTGCATCATCCGAGCCCGCCGCAAAAGACCATGGGCAAGGCCAAAATTGAGCAGCAGCATAACGCCCCCCAAAAAGCCTGCAACGCCAAAGTAATGGCTGGCCATGAAGTGCAGTATGTTCTGCATCAAGACAGCAACTTCGGGATTCCCCATTTGAGAAGCGACCATGCCACCGGCGTTTTGCCATTCCTGCTGCAGTTTTTGGGTGGCATGAATGCTTGAGACCCACAAGGATGCCACAAAAACGCACAAAGCCATGACACCAACCACATCGGCAGCCAGGCGTCCCTCGGGATACCAAAAGGTCTTTTTTCCGTGGACGTGATGCAGAAGGCCTTGGCGCACCAAGACAAGGCTTGGCAGCGTCATGCTCACCAGATAATGGAATCCTGGCTCTAAACCAAGAAAGACCATGACCAAGGCGGTAGCGAGTCCCGCTGCACCAGCGGCTTGCAGCAAGCCATAACCAAAGCCTGCTAAAAGAATGGGTAGCGGCGCAAGATGGCCAAGAAAGGAGGCGCCCGAAAGGACCAGGGCATTAAAATACAGAAGGGCGCTTAGCGCCCCTCCGATAACCATCACAAGATATGGGTGAAACTTCATCCCATAACCTTCCGGTAAACTTAACCGTTTAGCGAACGACGTAGGGCAGCAGAGCCAAGAAGCGCGCACGCTTGATGGCTTGGGCCAGCTCACGCTGATGTTCAGCTGACACGGCAGTGATGCGACGTGGGATCATGCGACCACGCTCAGAGATATATTTCTGCAGCAGCTTGACGTCCTTGTAGTCGATCTTTGGCCCGCCAGGTTGAGAAAAGGGGCAAACCTTGCGGCGGCGGAAGAAGTGACGACGTGGGCCGCTGGAAGCTGGTGCACCGGCATTGGGGGCAGAAGTTGTTTCTGACATTGTCTTGTCTCCTTGAAAAATCTTTACGCTTCAGCAGCGACGGCTTCAGGGGCTTCGTCTGCCTCTTGACGCTCGGCCGCATCATGACGGTGGCCACGACGACCCGAGTACTCACCCTCTTCACGCTGATAACGGGAGGATTTCAGCAAAGCAGATGGGCCTTTCTCGTGGGCCAGAACGCGTACGCTCATAAAGCGCAAGACGTCTTCACTGATACGCATGTTGCGTTCCATCTCAGCAACTGCTTCAGCAGGCGCCTTAATATTCAGCAAAACGTAGTGACCTTTACGATTTTTCTTGATCAGGTAGGACATGGTGCGCAAACCGCAGTATTCGGTTTTGCTCACTTCACCACCCTTATCGCGAATAATGGACGCAAAACGCTCCATCAGGGCTTCGACTTGTGCAGGAGACATGTCCTGACGTGCAATAAACACGGTTTCATAAAGTTGCATTGAATGCTCCTTATGGCTAGTAGGTTGAGTCAAACTCTCAACAAAACCGGATAATCCGGCAAGGAGGTCATGTTGGTTTTTAGCCCTAACCTGGCCTTGATTGCAACTAAAACTATCAACAGGGTCCATCACAGGGTTATTTTGCCTCAGAAAAAGGCTTTTTTGCCCCCCCCAACACGGGGTTCCCTTGCGGCGTGCGGCCAGGTGATCTAGAATAGAAGATAATGTTTTTTATCAACCCGCAGGAGTTTAGCCTATGTCCGTCCATCACGCCAGTGACGCCACCTTTGATCAAGAAGTCCTCAAGGCCAGTGGTCTTGTGCTCGTTGATTTCTGGGCCGAGTGGTGCGGTCCATGCCGGGCCATTTCCCCGATTTTAGATATGATCAGCGAATCTTTGCCCCAAGTGAAGATCGTCAAGGTCAATATCGACGAAAATCCGGCAACGCCCTCTCAGTACAGCGTGCGGTCGATCCCCACCTTGATGCTATTTAAAAACGGACAATTGGTGGCGACCAAGGTTGCCGCCTTGCCGAAAAACTTGTTGGAGGAGTGGATTCAAAGCCACATTTAATCAACAGTAAGCGTCCAAAGAACCAAAACGATAAAGCGGGTGGCAAGCACCCGCACACAGGGAGCCACAATGGACCGGACGAAAGCCGCAGACAAAGGCCAGGAACTGAGCGCTTTTCAGGATAGTTTCGCCCAAGAACTCCATGCGCTTAATGCGCGTTGGACGCGTGTTCTCACACTGTTTGCTGATCCAAACATGCGTCAAGAAGATCCGATCCTCGGTAACCTCAGTGCGCTGTCAACGGCCTTTGCTGAAGCCACCCAAAAAGCCTTGAGTCATCCGCACATCTGGCAAGAGCCCACGAAACAGTACCTTCATGACATGGGCCTTTTGTGGACAAAATCCATTCAGGTCAGCACTGATCCGACGCTTCGTTTTCCCGAAATCGCCAGTCATTTGAATGACAAACGGTTTGTGGATGATGCGTGGCGTGAGGTGCCAACCTTTAGCTTTATGCGCCAGTCGTACTTGTTGTGGCAACGCTGGTTGCACCAAATCTTTCAAAATGTACAAGGGCTTGACGAGAAAAAACTTCACAAGGCGCAATTTTTTCTGCGCCAGGTGATTGATGCGGCCTCACCCAATAACTATTTTTGGGCCAATCCCAAGGTCCTGCAAAAAATGTTTGAATCAGGCGGTATGAGTTTGCTGCGCGGATTTGATAATTTCTTAAGGGATATTGAGGCAGGGCACGGTACCCTTGATATTAACATGGTCAATCGTGACGCCTTCCAATTGGGCGTTAATATCGCCAAAACCAAGGGCGCTATTGTGTACCAAAACGATCTTGTTCAGGTCATCCAGTACGAAGCGACCACACCAAAGGTCCACAAAATCCCAGTATTATTGGTGCCGCCATGCATCAATAAGTTCTATATTTTTGACCTTAGGGAGGAGAATTCCTTCGTGCGGTGGTTGTGCGAGCAAGGCTACACCGTCTTCATTATTTCCTGGGTCAATCCGGATCAGAAGTTAGCGCGTAAATCCTTCGAGGATTATGTTTTTGAGGGGATCGGCGCCTCAATCAAAGCGATCCAAGACATATGCCAAAGCGATCTTGTCCATGCGGTGGGGTACTGTATTGGCGGCAATTTCCTCAGCTGTCTGAGCGCTTACATGGCGGATGAGAACAAAAATCCCCTGGCCTCTACCACCTATCTTGCCACCTTGTTTGATTTTTCGAGATCTGGGGACTTGCAGGTCTTTATTGATGAAGACCAGCTGAGGGAACTGGAAGAACGCGTTCGATCCACAGGCTTTCTTGAAGGCCGCATGTTGGCGCGAACCTTTAACCTGTTGCGGGCCAATGATCTGATCTGGTCGTTTTTTATTAATAACTATCTTCTGGGTGAAGACCCCAGCGACTTTGATTTGCTGTATTGGAACAGTGATTCCACCAATCTTCCAGCGGCCATGTACACCTTTTATCTGCGCAACATGTTCCTTGAGAATAAACTGATCCAGCCAGGCGGACTGACCCTCAAGGGAAAAGCCGTTGATCTGGGTAAGATCAAGATTCCCACCTTCATCCTGTCCACCAGTGAGGATCATATTGCCCCCTGGCATTGCGGTTATGCGGGGGCTCGGGCCATGAAGGGGCCCACGCGATTTGTCTTGGGTGGATCAGGTCATGTGGCCGGCATTTTTAATTCGCCGCATAAACCCAAATACGGATATTGGGTAGGAAACGATCTTCCTGAAAGCCATGAAGCATGGTTGAAAGCAGCGCACAAACACCATGGCTCGTGGTGGCAAGAGTGGTTGACGTGGGTCAACTCTTTACAGCAGGAAATGGTGCCGGCGCGCGGCCTTGGCTCGGCGAAACATCCTGTGCTTGAAGCAGCCCCAGGATCCTATGCCACAAGGTAAACTCAAAAAATTTATTCAAATTTTTACCTTTCCCACGCTCTATCGTACGGGACGTCCCGCTTATTTTTCCGATGTTTATCGGCTGATCACGGTCACCTATATCCTGGTGGTTGCCATTACCGCGGGTTTATTTGCCTTTTTGTATCAAGAAAACCACAACGCGCGCCTCAGCAGTCTTAAGTACCGCCTCAAACAAGAAGTTCAGTCCCTTGATTTCATCTTGCGCGTGCGCACCGATGCGGCCAGCGCCATGCAAACCCGCGCCCAGGATTTTCTGCGTGGTATCGGTAGTTACGGAGACCTCTCGCGACTGCAACAATATGGACCTGAGCGTTATGCGGTCAACATCCCCATCGAATCAGAGACGGATATTCTAAGACTTTCTGGAATTGGGGAATTGGATAAACTGCCCCACCAAGTGCAGCGTGAGTTGACCATGGCTTTGTCCATGATCTCGGTCTTTCATATTGTGCGCAAAAATATTAAAACCGCGGCCCAGGTGGAATATACCTCGCTGCAACGGTTTAAGGTGACCTACCCCTATCGCAAAACCAAGGATACAGACTTTCGCGACCATGACCTCAAAGAGATTAACTTCACCGGCGCTTTGCCGGAAAATAATCCCCGGGGTGAGGTTTTTTGGACAGATGTGTTCCTAAATCCCTCAGGTCACGGTTTAATGGTGACCTGTGCTGCCCCCATTTATGACGGGTCAAGGTTCCTTGGGGCCATCTCTATTGACCTTAAATTGGATGCGCTCAACTATTTCGTCGCCAACATCATCTATCCCTATGGTCGCATGATCGTGGTCAACGAGCGCGAGACCGTCTTAGCCGACAGCATGACCAACCAAACCACCGATGAGATCATCCTCAAAGCCACGGATGTCCTGCCTGAGGGCATCAAACTGGACAAAATCAAGCAGCAAAGGGATAATTTTTTGGTGCGTAACGGGAAGTATTGGGTATTCCATGCGCCTTCTGCCTACGCTCCCTGGACCGTGGTTTATTTTGTGAGTGCAAGGGAACTGAGCCGCGCCACTCTTTTGGATGTGGGCCCTGGCTTTTTGGCTTTATTCTTATTTGCCACCATCATTTTATTTGCCATCAACCGCTGGATCGCCGTGAGCTTCATTGGCCCCACCCGACGGCTGGTGGCCCACATCACCTCGCAAGGGGCCCTTGAACTGACCCCAGATCCAAAGCTCAAAGAGCCCTGGAGGGCCTGGATGCAAGCGGTCACCGAAGTCTTTGCCACCAACCGCCAACTGGTGACCGAGTTGGAACGCACCATTGCCTCCCTTGATCGCAAAGTTGCTGACCGTACCAAAGCTCTTTCGGACAAAAACACGAAGTTACAGTTGGCTCTTTCTGATCTAAAGCGGGCGCAGGATCAAATCATTACCCAAGAAAAATTAGCTGGTCTTGGCGCCTTAACGGCAGGTATCGCCCATGAGATTCGCAATCCCTTGAATTTTATTTTGAATTTTACCCGCCTCAGCCGCGAATATGTGGCCGAGCTGCAAAACCATCTCAAGACCACTGACAACCAGGAAATTCAGGGTCTTCTTCAAGATATTGAAGCCAACATGGCCCGTGTCGAGGCCCACAGTTTGCGGGCAGAGGGAATTGTTCGCAGTATGTTACTCCATGCGCGCGGCGGTGAAGAAAAAGCGACCCTGACGGATATCAATAGCTGTGTTCAAGAAAGCGCCCATTTTGCCCTCACAAGTTACAAGCACCAAGGGCGTATCCCCCAATTAATCTTTGACCTTGACCCCAACGTGCCCAGCCTTCTGGTCTATCCCCAAGAACTGGGACGGGTGATCCTCAACATCGTCAACAATGCTTGCTATGCTCTTGACCAGCACTATACCCCTAAAGGGAGCGAACCCTATCCAGGCATGATCCAGATCAGTACCCACAAGTCAGAAAGTCTCATCGACATTCGCATTCGCGACAACGGCCCAGGTATCCCGGATAAAATCCGCAAAAAGATTTTCGATCCGTTTTTCACCACCAAACCGACCGGTTCTGGAACTGGCCTTGGATTATCCCTTGCCCATGAGATTATAACCAAGCAACATGGGGGAAGTTTGCGCTTAGAAACAAAGTTGGGCTCCGGTACAGAATTTATTGTTAGTTTGCCTCTTGCAGACGACCACCCCTTTGAGGAAGGAACGCCCGACGGACCCATTGGATAAGGAACACCATGTCCCACCAGAATCTTGTGATCCTTCGACATCACCTTAAAACCCTTGGACTTCAGGGGCTGATTGTCACCAAGGCCGATGCCCACCAAAATGAATATGTGCCCGCCCATTTGGATCGTCTGCAGTGGCTCAGTGGCTTTACAGGCTCGGCGGGCACGGCAGTGATCACGGCTGAGGATGCAGTTCTTTTTGTCGATGGCCGCTACACTGTCCAGGCAGAAGCCCAATCTGGCGCCTGTTTTCAAGTGCACACCACGCCCACCTCGCAGCTGAGTTTATGGCTGGGCGCGCATCTTCAGCCCGGCCACGTTTGGGGTGTGGATGGCACCACCCTGACGGCACGTCAAGGTGAGCAGATCGAAGAGATCCTTAAAAACCAAAAGTGCACGCTAGAAAACCTTCCACAAAACCCCATTGATACCCTGTGGAAAGATCGTCCCCACGTTAATCTGGGGCCGATTGTCGACCACCCGGTGACATTTTCCGGACAGGATTGGCAAGGCAAAGTCCAAGCCTGCGTGAGAGATCTGCACACAAAAGGGCTTGATGCTGCCCTGATCAGTACCTGTGAGGGTGTGGCATGGCTTATGAACTGGCGCGGCACCGATGTCCCCTTTACGCCCGTGGCCTTCGCCTTTTGTGTTGTGGAAGCATCCGGTGGCGTCCACCTGTTTGTCGATGCCCATCGACTTGAAGCCCCGATTCAACAGCGCCTTGAAGGTCAAGTCACCTATCATGCCTATGGGGGGCTTGAGGCTTTCTTCAAGGGGCGAGGCGGCTATCAGAGGGTTCTTCTGGATCACGCCAGCGCCCCCTATGGTGTGGCCAAGATTCTACGCAAACAAAACACCGAGCTGGTCTATGATTCTTGTGTAACGCTGATTCACCGCGCCCGCAAAAATCTAAAAGAGCAACAAGGCATTCGCCAAGCGCACCTTCGTGACGGCGCCGCCCTGTGCCAGGCCCTTGCCTGGCTCAAAATCCAAGACATGGAAACCCAAGAGGTGAGTGAGTTGGATGTGGTGCAGCGTTTGCTTGACGAACGTCGCAAGCAGCCCCATTTTCAGCAACCCAGCTTTGGCACCATCGTGGGATCAGGGCCCCATGGCGCCATCATCCATTACCAGCCGACACTTGAGAGCAACCGTCGCCTTCGCCCCCAAGATGTGATCGTCATTGATTCGGGCGGGCAGTACTTAGATGGCACCACCGATGTCACCCGCACTGTCGTTGTTGGAGAGGGCACAGAAGAGGCGAAGAAGGCGTTTACCCGAACCCTCAAAGGTCACATCCGTCTTGCAAAAGCTATCTTCCCACAAGGCACCACAGGCGCCCAATTGGACAGCCTTGCGCGCTATGATTTGTGGCAGGATTGCAAGGATTATGCCCACGGAACTGGGCATGGTATTGGCGCCTATCTTCACGTTCATGAAGGACCCCATAACATTGGCTCACGCCCCAATGGCACCGCTTTAGAGCCAGGTATGATTGTCTCGAATGAACCCGGTTATTATGCCCGGGATGCCTTTGGTATTCGCATTGAAAGCGTGATCATGGTCCAAGCCCTGGATGACGCCGCAAGGTGGCTTTCCTTTGAAACGATCACCCTTGCTCCCATTGATCAAGACCTGATTGATAGAGCGCTGTTAACGGCAGAGGAGACCGCTTGGCTCAATGCCTACCATGCCCGAGTCTATGATTGCGTTGCGCCCCTTGTGGATGTTACGACCCGAGACTGGTTGCAGCAAGCAACAAAGCCTATGCCCCTTCCCGAAGCCCCATGGCATGACGGGCCAAAAGCCGCTTAACGGGGCCGATACGATTCACCAGTCCCAGCCCAAGGCCCCTCAACAATCCGACGCTTTTGGCGTTGTTGGAAAAGAGGCGAATCAGGCCATGGGTAATGCCCAGCATGGAATAGGTATCCATTTGGCGCGTGCGGGCATAGGCCTGCATCTGGGTCATGGGATCAAGACCCAGGGCATGGGTCTCGGCAAGGGTTTTGGCAAGCTCATACGTATCGCGGAGGCCTAGATTAAAGCCTTGTCCAGCCACGGGATGCATCACATGGGCGGCATCCCCAATCAACACAAAACGGCCTTTAAGAATGGTTTTTGGCAACTGGGCCACAAGGGGATAGGCCCAAATTTGGCTCTCAAGGCTGAGGTCCCCCAGGGTCGGGCCAAAGACTTGCTGCATTTCGGCGGCAAATTGATCCGGGCTCAGACTCTGCAGGCGCTCAGCCAAAGCTGTGGTGCAGCTCCAGACCAAAGTTGATCGCTTTCCCGGCATGGGCAACAGAGCAAAGGGACCCGTGGGCAGAAAATGCTCGTAGGCCGCGCCTTCATGATCGCGGGTATGGCCAACGATCGCCACAAGGGCAGTTTGATGATAGGGGACCGACTTGGTTGTAATCCCCAAACGCTGCCGGGTTGCCGATCCCCTGCCCTCTGCCACCACACAAAGGGGCGCCTTCAGGACTACACCGGATTGGGTTTGAATTTCCACATGGGTTTCTGTCTCGTGCAGGTCTTGCATATGATCAGGAGCGATCAAAGTAATGTGCGGGTGGTTTTTCACCTGTTCTAAGGTTGCGGTGCGCAGCCGCCAATTATCGACAATAAAACCAAGGGGCTTGCCATCGGATTCCTTGGCACCGTAATGCAGGTGGGCCGAGGATCCCTGGGTGGTCACATAAATTTCAGTGATGGGCTCGGCATGGGCGTGAAGGGGATGCCACAGTCCCAAGGATTCAAGATAGTGGCAGCTGCCCAGGGCAATGGCTGTGGTCCGCCCGTCCGATGCAGCGCTGGCCAAGCTCGAGGGATCTACCTGATCAAGCACCACGACTTTAAGGCCCGACTTTGCAAGGGCAAGGGCCGTGGCACCGCCCACAAGACCACCACCTAAGACAATCACATCACAGTTCATGACGACCTTTTGCACCCTATTGAAACTTTGTCCATGATGCCCCATGATTGGGGCGCTTAAAAGAAATAAAGTATCATATTGGAAAACTTCGAGTTTAGGATAATCCATGCGCCACCTCATTCTTCCCGCTCTTTTTGGCCTTATGACCCAAACCGCTCAAGCAGCCCAAGCACCTCAGCACTGCCTGAGCATGCACGGCTCATGTAAATATCCTGCGACATTTAAGGCTTTTGATTATGTCAACCCAAATGCGCCGAAAGGTGGCCTCCTCCGCCTAACGGAAATTGGCAGCTTTGATACGCTGAATCCTTTTGTGATCAAGGGAAATCCGCCCGCAGGCCTCAGCCTGTTAAGTGAAGTCCTTGTCTATGAACCTCTGATGCGCCGGGCCCGAGACGAACCGTTTTCGCTTTATCCAGGTCTTGCCGCGTCCTTCGTCATGGCCGAAGATCGCAGCTCCATCACCTTTCATTTAAACCCCAACGCCAAATGGTCAGATGGCAAGCCTGTGACAGCAGACGACGTTGTTTTTACACACAAATTGCTGGCAACCCAGGGCCGCCCCAATTTGCAGACCTTTTACAAGCAAGCCGAAAAGGTTGAAAAACTCGATGACCTGACGGTGCGCTATAGCTTTAAAAAGCGAGACGACGGGTCTTATGACCAAGAGCTGCCTTTGCTACATGCCTTGATGTATGTTTTGCCCAAGCACGTTCTTGAGAGCCGTGATTTTGAGAAGATCTCCATGGATCCCATCATTGGCAGTGGACCTTACAAAATTGCTGAAGTCAAACCAGGTCACACCATCAGCTACGAGCTACGCGACGATTATTGGGGTAAAGATCTGCCCACCACCGCAGGCTTGTATAACTTTAAGACCATTCGTTATGACTATTACCGCGATGATAAAGTGGCCCTCGAGGCCTTCAAGGCTGGCGAAGCGGATGTGCGCGGTGAACGTAATCCCAGCTTGTGGAAAACGGGCTATGACTGTCCTGCCGTCAAAAGAGGCGACATCATTCGGGAAGAATTCGAGATAAAATCACCCCAGGGCATGTTTGCTTTTGTCTTTAATACCCGCCGCCCTCTGTTTGCCGACATCAGGGTTCGTGAGGCCTTAAATTTGGTCTTTGATTTCGAGAGTTTCAATCGCATCGTTTTACACAATGAAGCCAAAAGGACACAGAGCTTCTTCACGGGGACGGAACTGGCTGCCAGCGGTGAACCCCAAGGCCAAGAGCTGGACATCCTGAAATCCTTCAAGGACAAACTTCCAGCAGAAGTATTTGCCAATGCCAGCCCTGTGGCTGCCCCCAGCCCCAAAGAGCTGCGTACAAATATCCAAAAAGCACAACACTTGCTGAGTGAAGCCGGTTGGGAGCTTAAATCGGGGACCCTGATTCACAAAACCAGCAAACAGAAGTTTGAGTTCGAGTTGCTGCTCTCTCGCCCAGAGGACGAAAAAACAGCCCTGTACTTTGCGCGTAATCTGAAACCTCTGGGGATGACGGTGAACATCCGGGTTCTTGATAGCGCCCAGTACTTGGCGCGCACCAGCACCTTTGACTTTGACATGATGGTCTGGACTTGGGGCGGGACGCGCTCACCGGGCCAAGAGCAGCGCTACTATTGGGGCTCCAAGGCCGCTGACGAGCAAGGCAGTCGCAACTATCCAGGCATTAAAGATCCCATTGTGGATCAGTTAACCGAAAAGATGACGTCGGCCAAAGATCGAGCAGGCCTGGAGGCTGCAGCCCGCGCCTTGGACCGGGTGTTGCGCGCCGGCAAATATGTGGTGCCGCTTTACCACATCAATAAAAACCGTCTAGCCTATCGCCGGGATTTCCGTCATCCTGAGATGAAAGACTACGTTCCTATTTTGCTGTCCACCTGGTGGTATCAGCCAAATAAGGAGAAATAACAGGGAGGATAAACCTTGAGTACAAAGGCCAAAAAGCACCCCTTTCACCTGGTTGCGCCAAGCCCCTGGCCCGCGGTGACCTCACTGGCGTCACTTGTGCTGACCGTGGGGGCTGTCTTGAGTTTTCACAAGCATGGCTCAACGGTCTTGTACGCCGGGATTATCTTCCTTCTTTTGGCCATCACAGGGTGGCTGAGAGATGTGATCAAAGAATCCAAGTCAGAACACACAAACGAAGTCCGCTTCGGCTTTAAATATGGCATGGCGCTGTTCATCTTTAGTGAGGTGATGTTCTTTGTGGCCTTTTTTTGGGCCTACTTTAATGCGGCCCTTATGCCCACCGAGGCCATAGGAAATGTCTGGCCACCGAAGAACATCACAACACTTGATCCCTTTGACCTGCCCTACTTTAATACGCTTATCTTGCTGCTTTCAGGCACCACGTTGACCTGGGCGCACCATGCGCTGATCGAGGGTCGTAAGGACGAGGCCCTTTGGCTGACCGGCGCCACCATTGGCCTTGGTTTATTTTTCACCTGTGTTCAAATTTATGAATATCATCATGCCTCCTTTGGTTTTAAGGATGGTATTTATGCCTCAACCTTCTACATGGCGACCGGCTTTCACGGTGCCCACGTCATCATCGGCACCATCTTTTTATGCGTCGCTTGGGGTCGTATCTATTATGATCATTTTACGCCCAGTGATCATTTCGGTTTTGAAGCCGCCGCCTGGTATTGGCACTTTGTGGACGTGGTGTGGCTGTTCTTGTTTGTCAGCATCTATTGGTGGGGATCCGGATCCTGAAAAAGGCGCGTTTTGTTGGGTTTGTCCTCTTTGCCACCAGCGTGAGTCTTGTGTGCTTTGCGCTTGGTATTTGGCAAGTGCAACGCTATCAACAGAAACAAAACCTAGCAACAAACTTCCAGCAAGCCGCCTTGGCTCCCATGGTCAACCTGGAACAAGCCATCGCAAAAGGCCTAGAAGTTCCCACCTATGCCAGGGTTCGCTTATGTGGGAAGGCCTGTCTCAGCAACAGTTTTTTACTTGATATGCAAAAGGTCGAAGAAAAGGTCGGCCAGGTGTTGTTGGTGCCCCTCCAAATTGCATCGGGCGAGATCCTCCTTGTGGAAAGCGGTTGGAGTGCTGTGGCCCCCTCTCTAGAGAGCCTTCGTCAGCAACCCGACCGTCAGGTGTGCATCGATGGTATTCTTCGCCCCTTTGTTCGCGGCAACTTCTTTACGCCCGCACCTGATATTCAGCAAGGCAAGCTCTTTGCCACAACCCATCAAGACACCTGTCGCCTCGCCGCTCTTCCCCTCAACAAGCTTGGGATTGTGGTCAGCCATGAATCCTTGGCGTCCCCGTTCAAACCCGTGGATTTGTCCAAGTCCTCGAGCGGTTATCAAGCCCCCCATGCCCTTTATGCCGCAACTTGGTTTAGCCTGGGGTTACTCTGGATACTGTTGCTTCTTTTCATCACTTACCGACGCCAAAAAACATCACAGATTGACGTGAATCCAAAGCCGCGTTAACCATTGCGCAAGATCACTTTGATGTGATGAATGACGATCCAACTTGCCAAAGAGAGAATGCACCCATCATGACCCTTCACCTATCGACCCTCAGCAACGGACTGCGCGTGATTACCGATCCTATTGAAGGCGTTGAAACCGCAGCGCTTGGGATCTGGGTGGGGGTGGGGGCCCGTCATGAATCGGCAGAGACCAATGGTCTTGCCCATTTTCTTGAGCACATGGCCTTTCGGGGCACCGTCCATCGCACGGGGCGTGAAATTGCCGAAAGCATCGAAAATGTAGGCGGTTACCTTAATGCCTACACATCAAAGGAAGCCACCGCCTATTACGCCCGCGTACTGGCAAAAGATGTGCCGCTTGCCCTCGAAATCATTGCCGATATCCTTCAGTATTCAGTGTTTGCAGAAGAGGAACTGAATCGGGAACGCACCGTCATTCTTCAAGAAATTGGTCAAACGCAGGATACGCCGGATGATGTGGTTTTTGAGGATTTTCAGCTGACTGCTTTTCCAAATCAAGCCTTGGGCCGATCCATTTTGGGTCCTGTTGAGAACGTACGCAGTTTCCAAAGTCAGGACTTCAAGCATTACATGAAATGTCACTACGGTGCCGACCAAATGGTGTTGGTGGCAACCGGCAAAGTTGATCACGATAGCATCCATCAACAGGCGGAAAGCCTCTTCAACGCCCTACAACCCATGGTCACCCTCAACCCTGAGCGCGGCGTTTACCAGGGTGGTAACCATCGTAGGTCCCGAGATCTTGAACAGGTCCATCTGGTCCTTGGATATGAGGGTGTGGCCAAGGGAAGCCCTCCCTTTTATGCCGCCTCTCTCCTGGCAACCCTTTTAGGTGGCGGCATGTCCTCACGTTTGTTTCAAGAGGTGCGTGAGAAGCGGGGCCTGGTTTACAGCATCCAAGCCTTCACCCAAAGTTACCGCGATTGCGGCGTTTTTGGCGTTTACGCTGGCACAAGCGAGGAAAACATAGCCGAGCTGATGCCCGTTGTGCGCGACGAATGCCGTGCGATCATGCACAACTGCTCAGACGATGAATTGCGCCGGGCGCAAAACCAACTGAAAGCCTCGTTGATGATGGCCCGCGAAAGCACGTCGGCGCGCTGTGAACAGCTGGCCCAGCAGATGTTAACCTATGGCCGCCCCCTAGATCCCGGGGAGATCATGGACCGCATTGATGCCGTCAGCTGTGCGGATATTGGCGCAGTTGCCCAACATATTTTCTCAAGCAAGCCCACATTAAGCGCCATTGGTCCCTCGCGTGCCCTTGAGGTGCTTTCCAAATCATCTGAGCTTTAAAGCCATTTAAGAGAGCTTTTCTCCATAGTATAGATTAGGGCGATATCCTGAAAAGCGACATATCTGTGCCACTTTATTTGTGTAACACATCGCGGTGCACAAGTTTGGTGAGCTCAGTCACTCTATGGTTCTATACGCATTTCAATACACGTAGGTGGGGACATCAGGAACTTTTAGCCTTTTTGCCCAAAAATCGTTTCCACCGCTTTTAATACCCCAGAATGCAACACCTGATGCAACGGGTTTCAGTTGCTCGTATGTGACATTTTGATCAATCTTGACCAGGAGTTCTTTAAGATATTTTTTTTCTTTTTGGCTCAACCCACCATAACCACAGGAAGTGAGATACCACTCAATTGAAAACGATAAAGGACCAAACCATTCTGTAATAGCGGTGGTGACGTTTGCCTCGTTGAACAAAGCCTCTATTCCCCACACCGTAGTATTGAAGAAATGATAGGGGACAGCGTGAAGAGGTTGCATAAATGCAGACTCTACATAAATAATACCGCCCGGTTTAGTAACCCTTGCGATTTCTCTCGCAGCAAGATAAGGATCCCGCATGTGTTCCATTACCGCTTGACTAAAGACAGCGTCAAAGGTGTCATCGGCAAAGGGCAAAGCATGACCATCACCGAAAACATCGGGATCTTGGTATGGAAGGTATTCAAAATGCAGCACGCGTTGGTCAGGAAATCTTCTAAATCCAGAGCCACAGTCCATCACCACTGCGGTTTTGTCTAGGTTATCAAGGATAAACTGGTATGCTTCGGGAAATTTATTTCCTTCGTTTTTATAAAAAATATCTGCCTCTCCAGGAAAGCAGGCATCCAGACCAAAGAAAAAGACTTGCTGACCCTTTGAGTTTTGATTGCTCTTTGTTCTTTTAACAACGATGTTTTTTTGCCGGGGACACTACGAAAAATTTCAAAAGCCCTTATATCATTACCTGACTCAGAATAAAGATCGATTGTGTTGTAGGGTTTGCCATCCACCTCTATGGTAACGCAACCACTCCACGGGTGGGTCAAGAACCGCAGCGACACATCCGTTGCATCTGTTGTGATCTCTATGCGCGCCTCAGGATTAGAATCTGAGAAAAGGCATCCTGGGGTACCCTCCACATTCCACCCAATATCATACGGTTCAAAATGCTTGCTTTTTACGCATGGATCTCTCCAGGAGACTCTCTGATAGTGAAAACTCTCACAACCAGTTACCTCATCTAAAAGAGGACCTTTTTCAACCCTCAGGAATTCAACTTTCCCATACTTTACTGAGCCCACGATGTCATTACAGCGTTGGCAATAGAGGTATCCATACTTTGCTCGGTGGCTGTTATACTGCATCGCTTTTTGTATTAGGGAAGATTTATGAATTGGACAAACAAGCCTATTCAACAATTCGCTTCTCATCTTATGACCTTGTTTAACTTTTATTAAATTTTTTAAATTTTTGGTATGTTTTGAAACTCAATTTTAAGTAATGTTTCAAAATTTTTTCCAACACATTAGCGGATCATATAGCCATAAAGGCAGGCCTGCGTGGACCAGGAGCTTGGATTGCGTCCAACGGGCCGAATGGTCAGGTCATCACGTAGTACCGATGCCATGGGATGCATACATGGTTGCACAAAGGGGAACCAAGAAAAAAGATCATAGGTGCTGAAGTTATTAGCTGACGAAATTTCAATCTTTCCCGACCAATTATGGTTCATAAAAATGGGTAAAATAACAGAACACCTCTGCTGTGGATGAATGCGAATACTCCAATTACATTCAAGAAGAAGGGTCGCGGCACCATAGGCCACCCGTTCCTGATCACCCGCATACTTGATCGATGGATCCATGTGGGAAATAAAGCTGTATGTCTCTTTCTTATACAGAGTCGGGTCAATCCGCGGCGTGGGATGAGGACTGTTGATGCGCTTGGCCGCAATAAAGTAATCGTAGCCTGATTCTGGATATTCCCTGCCGACCTGGGCGACACGTATTTCAAACCCATAATCCTCTACCAGGGCCAGCCACTGTTCCGGGGAAAAAAAATAGGGATGTTCGTTATCTTGCTCCCAACCAAAAGGTACAGCCATTAAGAGAAAACCATCAGTGCGAATAATCCGGTTTAACTCTCGAAAAGTCGTCTTTAAATCAATGGAATGCTCGAGACAATGGCTTGAAAAAACACAATCAAAAAAACCATTGGGATAGTCGTATTGGTCGTTGAATCCGCATTTAAAGAAATCCCCCCTTAAACCAGCAGCCGTGGCGAGGGCTCTCGAATTCTCAACGGCCTCAGGATCCACATCCATGTAGTAATACTGATAACCATTTTCTTTGAAGAAATTGAGGAGTCGTGGAAAGAGGTTGCCACCGCCCACATCTAGGATGCGGGCATTCTGAGGAATAAAGCGTGCGGCCTCACGCCACCGATCCAAATAAGCATCGTGCCGCTTTGTGACATAGGCTTCAACGTCTTCTCCCCGAGCTTTAAGGTTTTCATACCACATAGCCGTCATTTGAGCCTGACGTTTGGCAAAAGTGTGTCTATCCATGAATATCACCCCCTCCTCTCAGCGCCCCTAGAAATCTCTGTGAAAATTTTGTGAGGGTGTACTTTTCCTGAAAATTTTTTTTTGCAGAACGTCCCATGCGGTCTCTTAAATCTTTATTTTGGATAAGTTGCCTAAGCGCCTGTTTCAGCGCACTTGAGTCACTCGGAGGCACCAAGATCCCCGTCTCTCCATCTTCAATAACCTCAGGTATGCCGCCAGAGTCGCTGCCCACACAAGGTTTGCCAAAACGCATGGCCTCAATATAAATCAGGCCGAAGCTCTCATATCGGCTGGGGGCAACAAAAATATCGCAGTTGGCATAAGCTTGTTCGAGGAGTGAGTCCTCAACGTGACCAGGGAAATGAACGCGATTGAGCCACGGCGAATTGCCGTGTTGTTTCAGAAATAACGCCTCATACGTTGGCCCCATGGGTGATGGTAAATTCTTATCCCCCATACACGTCACATGAAGGTTGGGGTATTCATCAAGCAGGTCGGGCAAGACTTCGAGCAAAAGATCGATCCCCTTTCGATGCTCAAAACGACCAACAAAAAGCACCTCTACGGTGTCCTTTATTTTGGCAGATTGAGAAGTTAAGGCTCGCTTATCCGGCAGGCCAAAAGGGAAAATACTTGTTTTTTTCCGTTGGATACGAGTTGCATATGCAGTCTCAATATCCTCTACAATCGCATTGGTGCTCGCAAAAATGCGATCTACCTTCCCAAGCGCCCAAGTTTCGGCCCTGATCATTTTTTGGACATGGTTATTTAAATAATTTATGTTTTTTATCCACTCGGGCTTTGTTTCCAACATCAGCTGGTAACTTGTGCCCAAATACATCACGGTCTTGTAGGTTCCTGCCGCGATGACCGCGGCAAGATCCAGATCCCAGATGGTGCCAACGACATAATCAATGCAACGGCGGTGATTCACACGGTTTAATTCAGTAAGGACCTGGACTGCCATTCTTTTGAGAGACTTTGGCATGTCTGGCAGGGATTCTGACATCTCGCCAATATGGTCCTCTTCATCACTCATCTCACAAGAATGATCTTCATGATAAGGTAACCGATGCACCCAGATGCCCTCTTCATAATCCACAGTATGGGGGCACCCTGAATCAACCTGGGTAATCACTGTTATTTCATGTCCTTCCTGAGCCAGCTGTCTTGCAAGGTGATGCATAAAAACTGCCACGCCCCCCAGGGGCCTTGGGGGATACAAAGGCGTTAAAAAGGCAATCCTTAGACGTTTGGCTGCTTCAAGCGGTCTGGGAAACGGCTTCCATTCTGTAGGTTTGGGAGGTCCCATCAAGCGTCGGCCAGGACATGCAAAAGCATGCGACACCCCTTTAAATATTCCCTCACGAATTTCTTCCATAAGATGATCAAAGCGACTTTCATCGATCAATTTTTCTGCAACACACCGGCGGGTGTGGCGGATCAGACCGGTGCCGTAGTGGACCATTCTTTCCATCGCCCAGGGAACTTTTGGTTGCCGCACTGCATTTTGAAAAATGTAATAGGAAAGGCTCGTGGCAATCTGTCGCCAAGCTTTTGGGGCACCGTTTTCTTGACGAATATGGCTTGGGGCGTATTTATGATGTACCTCGGCCTCAGGAATGATTTTGATGAGATACCCCGCATCCACAAGGCGCGCGATCACATCGGTTTCATCCAAAAAGTACGCATAAACCTCATCAAAGCCACCCACTTCCATCAGGGCCGACTTCCGAAACGATGAGTTCACACCAATGAGCGCTGGAAAAGCATCGCTGTGGGGTTTGGCATCACCAATGATAGCCGGATCTTCAATCATATTCTCCGAGGAAGAATCCCTACGGCTGACAATACATTTGGTTTGGTAGGCCACACCGGTATGATTTCTGACCCACCCACCAACGGCGGCAACTTTGGGATTGTCCAAGTATGCGGGGACCAGTTGATCGATCCAATCCGGCTCTGGCACACCATCATCATCAGTAAAACAGACAATATCCCCCGATGCGTGCTGCACCCCAATATTACGGGACACGCTTAAATTAGCTTCATCACACCTGTAAAGTTTGACTTTATCGGCCCAGTTCTTCTCAAGATATTCCCAGGTTCCATCGGTGCTGGGTCCATCCACGACGATAACCTCGAGGTCTGGATAGCGCAGATGGTGCAGTGACCTAAGGGTGGTGGGCAGGGTATGCATACGGTTATAGGTATTAATGATCAAAGAAACGCGCATTAGAGTTCTCCATTCTTCTTCACATCATCAAGAGCAACTTCAAGTGCCTGAAGACGTCTTTCCATGCGCGCGATTTGTTGCTGAACTTGATGGTGGTCCTTATCATGGATCTTGCGCAGCGTTTTTTCGGATTCGTGGACTGCGGTACAAAGACCATGAATGGCGCCATTGATACCTAAGAACCTGATTTCAAGTTCATCAAGAAGATCCCTCAGCCTACCAGGCACCTGAAGAAACTGGCGCACGCTTGGCCGAGACCGATTCAAATCCCTCAATAAAATAAGAAATCGAATAATTCTGCCGATATATTTTTTATGTTTTAATGGGCGAATTTTATCTTTGATTTTGTTCTTTAATGTCATGAAATGATTCAATCCTAGTTCTTGTTTTAGTAGCCTTGAGGATTCTGGGATTGCCACCGCCAAGTATCCACACACATATGATCGAGGCTCCGTTGTGCAGACCAGCCAAGAAGAGTTTGGGCTGAGCTGGGATCAGCATAATAGGCATCTAAATCACCTTCGCGACGCGGCTGAACGTGATAGGGAATAGACCTTCCCGATGCCTTTTCAAAAGCACGCAGTACCTCTAAAACGCTAAAGGGCTGGCCTGTTCCTAAATTAACGATGAGGGGCGACGAAATGTGGCTTAAGGCCTGCAAGGCTTGGAGATGGCCTGTTGCTAAATCTTCCACATGAATATAATCCCGAAGCCCGGTACCATCAGGTGTGGAATAATCCTTGCCATAAACGTTCAAATGTTCTCGAACACCCACAGCAACTTGCGCGATAAACGGCATCAAATTATCGGGAGTGCCAAGGGGATCCTCGCCTATCAGGCCAGAAGCGTGGGCCCCCACAGGATTAAAGTAACGCAGTAGAGCCACACGCCAACGTGGGTCAGATTGATGGCAATCTAGGAGTAAATCTTCAACAACTTTTTTGGTTCTTCCATAAACATTGAGGGGCTGGGTTGGGGTATCTTCACTGTATTTACGGTACCCAGGGTTGCCATACACAGTTGCTGAGGAAGAAAAGACGATTCTAGAAATATTGGCTTTTGCCATCTCTTGCAGCAAAACAATGCTGCCCAAAACATTATTATCATAATATTTCAAAGGATTTTTTTGGGCTTCCGCGACAGCTTTTACTCCAGCGAAATGCATCACAGACTCAATTTCATGGGAAACAAAGACTTTGCGAAGGGCCTTGGCATCACGTATGTCACCCTCAATCCACTCAAATGGCTGCTGAGCTAACACTGCGAGACGGTCTAAAACAGGGCGTTTACTATTGCTAAAATTATCGAAAAGGACGACAGGAATGCCAGCGTTGATTAGGGGCAGCACCGTGTGCGAGCCGATGTAACCCGCGCCACCTGTGACGAGGACCTTACCTTTCATTTGAGAACTTTCTGAAACTATATTCAAAAACACCCAAATTAAGGATTTAATACCGAATCAAGTCAAAGAAAATACTACGAATTTCTCTGATAATTATTTTATTTATTTAAACAAAATAATTCTTGTTTTAATTTCTTTTTATTTTTCTAAGCATGACCTGCTTCGATGGACAGCAAGTCAGGTTCGATTCCCAGCTTGTGAATGGCAGCACGCCAACAATCTTCCCCCATTAAATGGAAAAGCAGGGTCATATCGGCTTCAACCAAAAGCCAGCTGTTGTCTTGCAATTCAGCCTCAAGCTGTCCTGCACTCCAGCCCACATAGCCTAAGGCCATCTTGCAGCGTTTAGGACCACCGCCTGAGGCTATTTCTTGCAACACATCCACCGTCGCTGTCAAAGCCACGTGGTCATTAATGACAACCGAGCCATCATGGATGTAATCACTGGAATGGAGGACAAAGCCGCGGCCCATCTCCACAGGCCCACCGAAATAAATAGGATGGTCTTCAATAAGATCGGGGGCATCGATATTGAGTTGCGTCAAGAGATCTTTGAGGGTCAAGGAATCGAGTAATTTATTGACGACCAGACCCATCGCCCCTTTTTTATCATGGCCACAAATCAGAATGACAGCATGAGTAAAGCGGGCCTCCTGCACTTGGGGCATGGCGACCAAAAGTTGTCCAGCAAGAGACTTGGGTTGTATTGTTTGCGACAAAGACTTAGCCTAGATTTATGTATGTTTTCTTAACTATCATACATCACTTATAAAACGAGTACAGCGAATGTGCAATTTGAGCGGTATGATTTCCAGGTTTCTTCTGGTCACGAACCTTTTGTTCAGCCTCCTTTATCCAGCCTTTGGCATGGCATCAACAGATCCTGCTCAAGTGACGTTTCTGCAAGGCGTGAAAAGTATCCCCCCCGAGGCAAAAGAGATTTTCATCGGTGCCGAGATTAAACTGGATCCGGGCTGGAAAATTTATGCGCCGTCCCAAAATGATGAAAAAGTCTTGGGCCAATCCGCCGAGATTATTCTGGAAGCGCAGAAGAATGTGAAAAACATTGAAATCCTGTGGCCTCCAGCGGCGCAACTGCAAGCCTATGGGATTCGCTTTTTAGGGTACGAGGGTCGCGTAATCCTTCCCATTAAAATCACCCTTGCGAACCCTGGTAAGGGTGTCGCCATCAGTGGTCGGATCACTTTTTCCGCCTGTAAGGACTTATGCCTGATGATGGATACGCCTTTTTCCGTTGCACTGACCAGTGGACGGGGCGAGTTGACGGCCGATGCTCTGCGCATCGAGCACGCCCGCCATCACTCACCAGCGGAGCATTCGCCCGAGACCGCCACCGATGATTTTTTTGTTATGCTGTTTTTCGCCTTCTTTGGGGGCTTGATTCTCAACTTTATGCCCTGCGTTTTGCCGGTTTTAATGCTGAAGGTTGTGTCGGTTGCAAAAGTCTCCCACCGCGCCGTGGAGCGGCATCACCTGCAAGCCGGCTTCTTTGCCACAGCAGCGGGCATCGTCACCTCTTTTTTGATTTTAGGAGGCATCACAGCCTCGCTAGATTACATGGGCGAGCAAGTCGGTTGGGGAACGCATTTTCAACAGCCAGGTTTTGTGGCGTTTATGGTGGTTATTCTCACCTTCTTTGCGTTGAATTTGTGGGGATTTTTTGATATCGATTTGTCATATAAACTGCAACAACGCCTCAATGATTGGGTTGGCCTAGGCGACCATGTGACCCATCTTTTAGGCGATTTTTTAGCAGGTATGTTTGCCACCCTCATGGCCACCCCTTGCACAGCCCCTTTCTTGGGTGCGGCCCTTGGCTTTGCGTTTACGCTACCACCCCAGGGAATTTTGCTCTTCTTCCTGGTCATGGGACTTGGATTTGCTGCACCCTATTTGCTGGGGGCCATGGCCCCACGCTTACTTTTACGGATTCCCAAACCTGGCCATTGGATGCAAACCCTCTCGCGCATGATGGCCGTCGCACTGGGTCTGAGTGCTTTTTGGCTCCTGCATATTTTCTGGAGCGAAACCAGCACCTTACAAACCCTCATTTTAGGCGCTGGTCTGTTGGTGGTTATTTTGGGATTCTCGTGGCGGGGCGCCAAAAAATTGCACGTCTTTAGCCTTATGATTGCCGGTGGCCTCAGCATTGCCAGCGTTTATCTGCCCATCCAGCCCATGGATCAACGCGCAATACCACAAGTCCCTCAAGGGTTATGGCAGCCTTTTGAGCCGCAAAAAATTCCAACCTTCGTTGCAGAAGGTAAGGTGGTCTTGGTGGAGGTCACAGCAGCTTGGTGCCTCACCTGCAAGGTCAATGAAATGACGGTTTTTGGGGCGCGTGGTCTTACCACCCACCTACAAAGCCCCAAGATTGTGGCCATGAAAGCTGACTTTACGCAACGCCAAGAGACCATCCAGGCCTTCTTAACCCTGCATCAACGGCGTGGCATTCCTTTTACCATTGTGTATGGACCCAAGGCGCCACAGGGGATTATCTTGTCAGAGTTACTCAGTGAAAAAGAGGTCATCGATGCCCTTAATCAAGCGGGATACACCAAGGAGTAGTCTCTTCCAAAAGGCAAAAATCTGGGCAGTGGTGGCCGTGCTGGCCACCCTGCTTCCCATGGCCTCGATGGCCTCACCTCAAGAGGGAGAGGATTCTCCGCTCACAAAAGCCATCGTTCAAGTGCCCCGCTGGACCGAGGTGCTGACACAGACCACCGGCTTTGTGGGCTGGAATGGTATGTTGGATGAAGTGTTGGACGCCGTTCCGCACCTGTTACAGGCGCCACTTTTTGAACTCATGCCCGAACATCATGGGGGGGCCGAAGTGGCCCTCGTACGTGTCTTACAGGGTCATTTGCATGAACTGACACCCATGGCCTTGGGTGTGAAGAACCTTCTTATTGAGCTTCCTCATATGCAGGATGCGCGGGT
Organism: Holosporales bacterium; assembly: GCA_046318415.1. Classification (GTDB taxonomy): domain Bacteria; phylum Pseudomonadota; class Alphaproteobacteria; order Caedimonadales; family Caedimonadaceae; genus JBKCUK01. Next base: position 116,199 of record JBKCUK010000004.1, read on the forward strand.
GAAGCGCGGTTTTACTGTCCACGCCCAGTACGAAGGTCTCAAAATGGCACTGCTCTTAGGTATTGGCACCAAAGCCATTACCTTGTTTATGGAATTTAGCGCCATCAAGACCCACCAGGAAAACCTTCTCGACTTCGTCCTAAGCCATGAAATGACGCTGTTGATCCAAAAATATCAAGAAATAGCGGACCGCATTCAGGAGCACACCCAAGCCCAAAGACATAACATGCGGGAACTTGAGGTCTATATAGAAACCAAGGCGTCTGCGCAGAATAAACATCGCACCAAGGCTGATCTTATGCGCTGAGCCGCTGGTAGAATTGAATCCGTGCAGCACCATAGGTGCGGTCATCTAATAAATGAAAAGCGTCGTGGGCCAAAACTGGCGGCGGTTCGTGAGCACCAAACTCGATCACTAAAAGAGCCCCCGGCGCCAGCCAACCTTGCGTCTCAAGACTTGCCACACAGGGCTCAATGAAACCCTTCTTGTAAGGGGGATCCAGAAAAATCAAATTGAACTGGCGAAAGGCCTTGGGCAGCTTGAGGGCATCCAGGCGCAGAATCTTAGCCTCAACTTTCAAGTGCTGGGCATTGGCATGCAGCACCGCTATGGCCTCAGGGTGGCGTTCGATCAACGTCAGGTCTTGCACCCCGCGCGAGAGGGCCTCGAATCCCAACGCGCCAGATCCTGCAAACACATCTAAACAAGATAAGCTATCGTAATCGCGATCCAGATCCACCAGCAAAGTCGACAGGACATTGAACACCGATTCGCGGGCCCGATCACTGGTGGGTCGGGTAATTTTTTCATTGGGCGCTTGTAATTTGAACCCACGCAGCGACCCGGCAACGATTCTCATGGTAGTGTCTCCCATACATCAAGCGCCAATGCGCGGCGCAAGTGCTGTTTGACCAAGGGATAGGGCATTTCCATAACCTCCCCCACCTTCAGATCATGCAGGTGAAAGGGACCATAGCTAACCCGAATCAGCCGACTGACACGAAGACCAAAGTGCGTCATCAACCGACGGATTTCACGGTTTTTACCTTCTTTGAGGGTCATTTCAAGCCAAGTATTGGCGCCAGAGCGACTCAGAATCGTAGCGTCAATGCCCCGGTACACCACGCCCTCGACTTCAAGCCCTGCGCGCAATTGATCCAGCATGCGGGGCGGAATCGGTCCGTAAACCCTTACGCGGTAAACCCGCCCTAATCCCGCGCTGGGATGCTCGAGAAGGCGCACAAGACCGCCATGGGTCGTTAGCAACAGCAAACCCTCGGAATTTTGATCCAGTCGCCCGACTGAGACCACCCGCGGCAGGTGGTTGGGTAAGGACGCAAAGACGGTGGGCCGTCCTTCTGGGTCCTTGTGGGTTGTCACCAAACCGGCCGGTTTGTGGTAGAGAAAAAAGCGGGGCAGTTCCCTTTTCAAGGCGACGTTTTGTCCGTCGACGCTCAGCTGATCATTTGGCCCAACAAAGGTGGCAGGCGTGGTGACAACGGCGCCATTTAGGACGACGCGCCCCTCTTGAATCAGGACTTCGGCCGCGCGGCGCGAGGCAACACCCGCAGCAGCCAGCACCTTGGCAATGCGTTGCGTCTCCTGGCTCATGAACGGCATGCACCCACAAAGGCCTTAAAAAGCGCGCGGTCCAGTGCAGTGGTTTGATACTCGGGATGCCACTGGACGCCCACACAAAAGCGATGATCTGGGTGCTCAACGGCCTCGATCAGACCATCGGGCGCATGGGCGGAGGCCAGCAGTCCTTGCCCCAGTTTTTTGAGCCCTTGATGATGGGTGCTATTGACCATTGCCGCACTTTCATGGTCATTCAGTTGCCACAAAAGGCTCTGGGAGGCTACTTCTATGGCATGGGACACTTGATGCTTTGGCAGCGTCTGTTGGTGGGCAATCTCGCCCGCAAGGTCTTCGGGTAAGTGCTGGTGCAGGCTACCGCCAAAAATCACATTGATGAGCTGCATGCCGCCACAGATGCCGAATATGGGAAGGCCACGCTGAAGCGCAGCCTCGGTCAAAACAAACTCAAAATCCGTACGGTTGGTCTTCACACAGGTTTTGGGATGGAGTATCGGATCTTCATAACGCTCGGGATGGATATCATGATCCCCGCCTGGAATCAGAATCCCGTGCACCATATCCAAGTAAGCCTCCAGGTGCGCCGGACAATAGGGGATCAAGAAGGGGATCCCCCCATGGTTTTCCAAGGCGGTGACGTAATTTTCACGCAAAGCATACCAGGGATACGCCGCATACGTGGGGCGGGTATCATGATCAAGGACAATGCCAATCTTAGGTGCGCTGCGGGGCATTTGATCTTCACTCTTTCCTTTTTTGATGAACTAGGCCAGAACAAAAGGAAGTGCAAGGAAATTCATCACAACCCAGGGACTAGGTATCTTTCATGAATCCGCACCCCTCATTCTCACCTTATCTCCAGACTGCCACATGGCATGAGTTCAAGCAAAACACTTACCAAAAAAGTCATGCCCACCTCGCCCTCAACAAGGCATTACGCTTTTCCTGGCAGGACCTGGAGGACATGATCCGCGCCGACGGCGCATCACAAGCGCAAAACTTGGGTCTCTATCACCGAGGTCACAAAGTACAAGATGGGCTCTCTTTGGTCGCAGGTTTAAAAGAGAGTGGAAACGCTGGCCCTGGGGTGCTTCACAGCCTCATGGCAGAGGGTGCGACCTTGGTTTGGAATGATGTGGCCAACCTTCATTCTGAAATCATGGCCTTCGCCACATCCCTTGCAACCAGCCTACGTGGCCGGGTACAGGCCAATCTCTATGCCTCACAGGAGGGGCAGCAGGGGTTTCAGAGTCATTTTGATGTTCATGATGTCTTCGCGGTGCATTTGGTGGGAGAAAAAACGTGGCGCCTCTACCAAGGGCGTGAGGATTTGCCCATTTCCCATCCACGCTACCATCAATTGGATCAAGCTTACTTTGACGCCCACAAGGGCGAAGTTCTAGCCGAGGTCACCCTCAAACCAGGCGACCTTCTCTATTTACCGCGGGGCACTTACCACGATGCTCTCGCGACCTCAGGGGTGTCGTTGCACATCGCTTTTGGCCTCACAACACCGCTGGGTCTTGATGTCATCAGCGCGCTGTTTGAGGCCCTTGTGAGTCTCCCCTGGGGGCGTCAAAGTCTGCCTGAAGATCCCCATGAACACGCGGCCTTTTTGCGGGAAGGAACACAAATCATTCAAGACTTGATGACATCAAGCGCTTTCAGGCAACAACTGATTCACCTCCAGCACCAGTTGATCGCACCGCAGGCTGCTGAAAAGCGTGAGGACACATCCAGTGAGACTTATTCACTCAGTGTGGAAAACCTTAAAGTCATCCAGCGTCACGATGGCTATTGGCTCAGTAATCCCCAAGCGGAAGTGCGCATCCCAGAAGGGGGCGAGCAGATGGTCAATTGGATCCTGGAACAAAAACGCTTTTGCCTCGGGCACTTTGACGAGGCCTTTGCGACCCACCCGGCTTCCAAACGTCAGTATATCCTTGAGGGATTATGCCGTATGGGTATCCTTGGTCTTGAAAAAAATTAAGGGGTTGTTGCTCTTGCGACACACTTTAAGGGATAAAGTCTCTGGGTTTCTGTTAACCGTTGCCCTTTGCATTCGATAAGTTTTTTATAAAATCTGAGTTAAAAGAGTTTGGTTTGAGGTGTTCCTTTGTCCGACGCCAGACGGTGTCTTCGAGTCAAGGTAACCATAGACCAACCTTATCGGTGGTCATATTTGGAGGAAAATCGATGAAAAAATTGCTTTTGTGCACGGTTGCAAGCGCAGTGCTGATGCCTGTTCTTGCGTCCAATGCGATGGCAGCGGCGACACCAAGCCTGCAAATCTCTGGACAAAGCACATTCAATGCGATGTCTTTCCGTCAGGACGAGAAAAAGCAAAACGGTGGTTATGGTAACGGAAATCACTTCTCTGTTCCCGACACCCGCTTGAACTTTGACGTCTTCGGCAAGGCTGATGGTTGGGGTGAGCTGGAGTACAGCTTCCTGTTAGGTTACAACGCAAACGCCGACAATGACGCGGACAGCAACGTTGAAGAAGCTCGCCTGAAGTTCAAGGGTGAGTGGGGCACGCTGATGATGGGTAACTTCCGCGGTGCGGAAGAGCGTGGTGCCGTTGGTGCCTACACCGTCATGGGTGGTACCGGTGGTGTCGACGGTAACTACATGCAAGTTGCACAACTGTCCACCGACGTGATCCGCAAGGTTGACGCAAGCGGTGCCTCAAAGGACGCAACCAAGGTCATGTACGCAACGCCTCGTGTCAGCAACTTCCAGTTGGTGGTTGCCTACACTCCTAGCACCCAACACAAGGGTGATGGCGATGTCCAAACCATTGCTACAAAAAAGCCAGGCAAGGGTCCTTTTGACAAGAACCAAGTCGCCTTTGCGGGTAACTACATGAATGACTTTGCCAACGGCTGGGGCTTGAAGCTCTCTGCAACAGCCTTGTTTGGCAATGCACAACGCATTCGTGCAGCAGACAATGGTAGCGCCAAGGATATGAAGTTCCGCAACACCAAGTCCTATGCCCTGGGCGGTATCGTCTCTTACGGTGGTTGGGATCTGGGTGCTGAGTGGATCGACAATGGCAAGAGCCGCGTTGAGCGTGATCCTACCATCGGCCGTGGTCGTACAGCGGGTAAGATCTACTCGTTCGCTTTGGGTTACACCTTTGGCGTCGATCGCTTTGCTGCCGGCTACTACCACAGCACACGTAAGATCCGCAAGGACTTCGGTAAGGCCCGCGCAGATGTGTATTCGGTCACTTGGGATCGCAAGTTGGCGCCTGGTTTGAGCGTCTTTGCTGAGGGTAACCTCTTCAAATATCGCACCAACAGCCGCGATGCGTTCAAGACCCACTACAACACCGCACGCAATGGCACGTACTCAAAGGTATACAAGGCCGATTTCGTACCGACCAACCGCGGTCATGTCATCTTGGTTGGTTCCAAGCTCAAGTTCTAAACCAAGCTTGAAGGATCAAATCTTGATGGGGGCTTTGGCCCCCTTTTCTTTTCACCTGTCTCCCCTCTTGACGAAGTGGCCTTTTACCGCGCATACCAGGTAGAGGTATAGTTATAGAAAATCGTCTATCCACATGAAACAGGTGCACATGACCATGAAAAAAGTCTTCCTTCCTCTCAGTCTTGGATTGGCCCTTGCTGCTTGCTCTGGCACGCGCAGCGAGAGAGACGACGACTTACTCTCCAAGCGTGAGAATCGCTATAAGGATATGGAATCCTTGATCGGCGATGAGACCCTTTTGTTCGGTCCCGAGCGCGCCAAAAGAGAACAAGGCGCCACCGGCATTGGCGTGAACAGCTACCTTTGGCGTGCGACTCTGGATACCCTCTCTTTTGTCCCCCTCAAGCATGTGGATCCTTTTGGTGGTGTGATTCTTTCCAAATGGTACGTCTCACCAGATCATCCCAACGAGCGGCTTAAGGTGGATGTTAAAATCCTCTCCCGCGAGCTGCGGGCAGATGGTCTTCAGGTCAGCGTTTTTCGCCAAGTACGTGCTGGATCCCAATGGCAAGATGCCCCCGCATCGCCCGAGACAGCAAAAAAACTAGAGGACGCTATCCTAACCAAAGCGCGCGAACTTCGTATTAAAGCTGGATAGGATAAAAACCCTCGCCTGTTGAACTGGAAACGCACTTAATAAAGAGATAGAGATGTCATCCAATTACCCGTTTCGCGCCGTTGAGAACAAATGGCAACACCAGTGGGCTCAAGACGGCACCCATCAAACGGACATCAGCGCCACCGATAAACCCAAGTATTACGTTCTTGAGATGTTCCCCTATCCGTCAGGACGGATTCACATGGGGCATGTGCGCAATTACACCATTGGTGATGTCATCGCCCGCTATAAAAAAGCCTCTGGTTTCAATGTTTTACATCCCATGGGTTGGGATGCCTTTGGACTTCCGGCAGAAAATGCAGCCATCGAGCGCGGCGCCCACCCAGGTCATTGGACCTACGAAAATATCAAGGCCATGCGTACCCAGCTGCAAGCACTGGGATTTGCCTATGATTGGCAGCGCGAAATCGCCACGTGTCATCCAAACTATTATGGCCTAGAGCAGGAAATTTTTCTCGATTTCTATGCCAAGGGCCTTATTTACCGGCGTGAGAGCTTCGTGAATTGGGATCCGGTAGAAAACACCGTCCTCGCCAATGAACAGGTGATTGATGGTCGCGGATGGCGCTCTGGGGCCCTGGTTGAGAGACGGAAACTCGCCCAGTGGTATTTGAAAATCACCGACTATGCCGAACAGCTTCTAGAGGGGCTTGAGTCCCTCACCGAGTGGCCAGAAAAAGTGGTCACCATGCAGCGAAATTGGATTGGTAAGTCCTATGGCGCCCGCTTTCATTTCAAGTTACTCCACAGCGATGAGAGCATCGAGGTATTTTCAACACGGCCAGAGACGCTTTTTGGGGCTAGCTTTGTGGCGATTTCCGCCCACCACCCCATCAGTCAGCGCCTCAGCCAAGAGAATGCGGAGATCAAAGCGTTCATCGCCCAATGCGACCAGCTGGGAACATCGGAAGAAGCTATTGAAAAAGCAGAAAAATTAGGCATCTTCACCGGTCTTCACGTCCAGCATCCCTTGGATTCGAGCCGCACCGTTCCCCTGTGGATCGCCAACTTTGTCTTAAGTGAGTATGGCACCGGCGCGGTGTTTGGGTGCCCGGCCCATGACCCGCGCGATCATGCCTTTGCCATCAAGTACGGTCTTGCCCTTCACCCTGTGATTCGTCCTATGGACGGGGATTCCCACGATTATGTGCGCGCGCCCTTCGAGGACAACGGCATAATGGTCAACTCTGACTTTCTCGATGGCCTTGAGGTTGCGGCTGCCAAAGAGCGCATCATGACCGAGTTGGAAAGCCGTCACTTAGGTCAGCGCGTGACCCAGTATCGCCTGCGCGATTGGGGCGTTTCCCGTCAGCGCTATTGGGGTTGCCCCATTCCAATGATTCATTGCTCCCAATGCGGTGTTGTGCCGGTTCCCAAAAAGGATCTCCCCGTCACCTTGCCAGAGGATGTGACCTTTGATGTCCCTGGAAATCCGTTGGCGCGCCATCCCTCTTGGAAGCACACCAACTGTCCAACCTGTGGGGGCAAGGCCGAGCGCGAGACAGACACCCTCGATACGTTCTTTGAATCATCTTGGTATTTTGCACGGTTTATTACGCCACGCGCCGATGAAGTCTTCACCAAGGCCAGCGTCGACCAATGGTTGCCGGTGGATCAGTACATCGGTGGGATCGAGCATGCCGTGTTGCATTTGCTGTATTCACGCTTTTTTACCAAGGCGCTCAAAGACTGCGGGTACCTCAATCATGACGAACCCTTCAAGCGGCTTCTAGCCCAAGGTATGGTGTGCCATGAGACCTATCGCACCGTTGCGGGAGAATGGGTCTTGCCAGAGGATGTGGAGGAGGTCAAGGGCACTTACCGCAGACGCAGTGACGGAGCCGAGATTATTCGCGGTCCCTCCATTAAGATGAGTAAATCCTGGAAGAATGTGGTTGATCCCGATGAGATCATCGCGGCCTTTGGTGCCGACACAGCGCGTCTTTTTGTCATCTCCGACAGCCCGCCCGAGCGTGATTTTGAATGGACTCAGGCGGGTGTCCAGGGGGTATGGAAATACCTCAATCGCGTCTGGCGTCTGTTGGAAGAGGTTCAATCGGCCGCAAGCGTCGGCGACAAATCTGTTGACGAGCGTCTACAGCGCATGATGCATCAAACCATCCACGCCTCAGCCCACGATCTTGAACATTTTCACCTCAACAAATATGTGGCGCGGCTTCGTGAGTACACCAATGGTCTCGAGGAAGCTTTGAAAGGGGCGTCTGCTGACGTACTCCGGCAGGCTTATGAAGCTTTGCTTCTCTTGCTGCACCCCACCTGCCCCCATTTGACGGCCGAGCTTTGGGCGAAATTGGGGCATGGTACCCCTATTACGTCGGCTTCTTGGCCCAAAGCAGACCCTGCCTACCTGGTGCAAAACACCTACAATTTGGCGGTGCAGGTGAATGGTAAGCTTCGCGCGACATTGACGGTTGCCAGGGACGCCCAAGAGGATGATATTAAAGCTATGGCCCTCAAAGATGAAAACGTCCAACGGGCCATGGGCGCAGCGTCGCTTCGTAAAGTCATTTGGGTTCCAGGAAAGGTATTGAATCTTGTCGTGGGTTAAGCAGTTTATGGGCCTTTTGGGGCTCTTTCTTCTCAGTGGCTGCGGTTTTCAGCCTCTGCATGGGGTTAATGATGGCAAAGACGCGGATCTGACTCAAGTCAAGATCGCCATCATCAAGGATCGTGCGGGGCAGTACTTGCGTAACCGCCTCTTGGATCAATTCAATCCCTATGGAGAGCCCAAAAACCCTAGTTATGGGCTTTACGTCAACCTGAGCGAAACCCAAGCCCAGTCCGGCATTCGCAAGAACGAAACCGCAAAACGTACCCAAATTACCTTGACGGCCCAGGTGACGCTGAAGGACGAAATGACCAAAGAAGTTATCCACACCTTTACCCTGGATGCAACCTCAGCTTTTTCCGTGGGTACCCTGTCTCGCACGGCGGCTTTTCCAGCAACCATGGCGGAGGAAAAGGCCGTGGAACGTGCCGCGGATATGCTGGCAAGGGATATCTATAATTTGACGCGCGCGTCTTTGCACGAAGGAATGCAGCGTCCAAAGGCCCCCGCCGGCCGTGAAAAGTGAGTCTTTTATCCATGCCATAGGTCAGTTGGGTCAGACGATCCGCGCTGTGTTTGTCTATGGCAATGATGCTGGGTTGCTGGAAGACGTTGTCGACTTCGCCAGGCATCGCGCCGCCCAAATGAATCTTTGCTATCGCTCCATACAGGATGCGGAAAACCTGGCCCAGACCCTTGATTTATTTGCGCCCCAAGATACGCCCGATCTTGCCTGCTTTCCCTTTGCGAAAGGCAAGGATATCGAGCGTGCCTTTGATCTTTTGAGCGCACAGAAGCCGCTGTCTCCCTTTATCATCACCTCCACGGATGTCACCAGTAAATCGCCACTTGTGGCCCAGGCCATCAGCCATGCGGATGTGGCAGCGGTGGCCTATTACCAACGCTCGATCCTCCATATGGAAAGGTGGTTACAGGCTTTCGAGCTTGAACGCCCCCTGTCCCTTGATCGCGAAGCGCGAGCTTATCTTCTCAACTGGCTTGCGGGTGGGACTGAGCCCGTTCATTCGACGTTCGAACGCATCGCTTTGCTTAGCGGCGATGGTCCTTTGGATCTCATCTTACTAAAATCCATTTTAGCGCCCCATGATGCGGTTTTGGACGACTTACTAGATGCAGTGGCTAAACGGGACCGTAATCGCACTGCAGTGGCCTTTAACGAGGTTTTAGAGCATAACGAGGCGATTCCCATCCTGCGTTCGCTGGTTCGTCTATTTCAACAACTGGAATCTGGCTATGCTCTCAACGAGGGAAGGCCGCCAGCCCCAAGTCAGTACCTGCAACTGCAACCTCCTGTCTATTTTCCGCAAAAGGCGCGTTTTGAGAGTGCGCTGAAGGCCTGGACTCCTGCTGACGTTTCACGTGTTCTTTGCAGCCTTCACGCGTGTGAGCGACGCGTTAAATTAGATTATGGGCTGCCCTTGGAGGTGTTGCAGCATGATCTCTTAAGCCTTTTATAAAAGGCAAGCTTCTTGAAATTGTGGTTCTCTGGCATTTGTTTCAGGAGTCACAGCGTGCCCGGCCGTAACCGGACACGCCTTTTATCTTGAGAAAATCAATTAAAATATTGAATTCATTAGGATTTTACTTCGCATAACCGGTTCATCAAGCGGTCCAGCTCCTGCATGGATTTGAAATGAATGCTAATGGATCCCTGGTGATCGGCGGCCAAGCGAATGGTGATAGGGGCTGCCAGGGCCTCACTCAATAATTCTTGCAGGGCTTGCACTTCAGGATCCAAGGACTGTTTTACCGCGCCAACCGTTATGGCGTCCTGGTGATTCAAATTAATAGCGCTTGGATTTTTCGTCGCCAGTTTCTCAACCTGACGAACGCTCAATCCCTGGCGGATGGCTTTTTCAGCGATTTCATCGGCCTGGTCGTGACCTATCAAGGCGCGGGCATGACCGGCGCTCAGCTTGCCTTCTTTAAGCCAAGCCTTAATTTTATCTGTGGTGTTCATCAAGCGCAGGGTGTTGGCAATGTGGCTGCGACTTTTTCCAAGCACCTTCGCCATCTCTTCTTGAGTATAGGAAAACTCTTCCATCAACCGATAATACCCTTGTGCCTCTTCTAAGGGATTCAGATCATGACGTTGAATATTCTCAATCAGCGCGGTCTCAAGGGCTTGACGGTCATCCAGATCCATCACAATCGCTGGGATTTCAAGAAGACCGGCCTCTTTTGCGGCACGCCAGCGGCGCTCGCCTGCGATGATCTCATACTTAGCAAGGCCACGAATGAGGGGGCGCACCAAGATGGGTTGGATAATCCCGCGCTCGCGAATGGAGGCAACCAATGATGCAAAGGCATCGGTATCAAAGTGCTCTCGCGGTTGGTACTTACCAGCCACAGCCTCATGCAGCAGGATGGTCTCAACTTTGGTCCCCACTGGAGCGGTTTCGAGGTCATTCTCTGGACCCAGGAGTGCAGAGAGTCCCCGTCCAAGAGGTCGTGCAGCAGTTGTCATGGGCGTGCTCCTTTGCGACGTAAAATTTCTGAGGCAAGCTTCATATAAGCCAGTGATCCCGAACTTCTCACATCATAAAGAAGCACAGGCTGGCCATGGGAGGGTGCTTCCGAGACTTTGACATTGCGCGGAATGACGGTCTCGAAGACCAGATTTCCAAAGTGATTGATCGCCTCTTCAGCGACCTGATCCGATAGCGCGCTGCGGCGATCGTGCATGGTGAGCACAATGCCATACAGGGCCAGGGTTTTGTTGAGGCGTTTTTGTACCCTTTGGATGGTCGACATCAGTTGCGACAGCCCCTCAAGGGCATAATATTCGCATTGCAAGGGAATGAGCACACCGTCTGCAGCGGTCAGGGCATTGAGGGTTAGGAATCCAAGGGCCGGAGGGCAATCAATCAAAACGTAATCAGCCAGATCTCCGGCACGCTCCAGGGCATCCCTTAGGCGGTATTCCCTGCAATCGGCGTTCACCAATTCTATTTCAGCCCCAGAAAGATCGGGGGAAGCTGGACAAATGGAGAGCCCAGGTATCTGGCTAGGGCTCAGGGCTTGATCAATGGAGAGATCATCCAGCAAAACTTGATAGGTGCCAACCTTTCGCTCCCTGCCCATGAGGCCGAGTCCCGTTGAAGCGTTGCCCTGGGGGTCCATATCGATAACAACCACACGCTTGCCCACGGCAGCCAGCGCCGTTGCCACATTCACTGTTGTTGTGGTCTTGCCAACACCACCTTTTTGATTTGCGATGGCCAGAACAACCATGGGTCCCTCAGTTTTTCGATAAATTTAAGCAAGTCTTGTTCTTTTTATCTTTAAAAGGGTTCCTTGGCAATCACTGATGCTTGGAATTTGCTGTAAGTCTAAATGATTTATATCTTTTATTTTTTGAATTTCTTGATCCACCTCCCGCCCCTTCAGGAAGAGGCAAGTGCCACCCATAGCCAAATGCTGCTCTGCATAGCTGAGCAACAGCTCGAGCGGAGCACACGCCCGCGATGTCAGCACATCTACCTGCAAGCTTTCTAGGGTTTCGATACGTTGCTGGACGAGACGGACAGGTGTTTGTGTTTCACGTGAAACAGTCCGAAGGAACGCGATCTTTTTCGCATCCACCTCCACAAGAGTCACAGAACACCCCAGATGAATAGCCAGGACCATTCCTGGAAAACCAGCCCCACTTCCTAAGTCCGCAATTATCTCGCCATCTTTGGGAAGGTGCGATGCCAGTTGCAATGAATCAAGAAAATGGCGCCGCCAGACTTGATCAAAGGTCGATCTGGCCACCAAATTGATCCGAGGTGCCCACTCAAGAAGCAGTCGTTCGTAAATCTCGAGACGCTCCATTGTTTCACGTGAAACATGAAGCGCCTCGAAATGACTTTGCAGGTCCTCAGGGCATCCTTTACTCGGCACGATGAGGACCCAAGGTTACTGATTCATGGACTGGAAAAAGTCCGCATTTGACTTGGTCAAACGCAACTTATCAGTGAGGAATTCCATCGCCTCAGTGGCGCCCATGGGATTAATAATGCGACGCAAGACCCACATTTTAGAAAGCTCAGCCTTCTCGACCAAAAGCTCCTCCTTACGGGTGCCGCTTCGGGTGATATCAATGGCGGGGAATAGACGCTTATCGGAGAGTTTACGATCCAAGACCAACTCAGAGTTGCCGGTGCCCTTGAATTCTTCAAAGATCACCTCGTCCATGCGCGAACCTGTCTCCACAAGGGCAGTACCAATAATGGTGAGGGATCCACCTTCTTCGATATTACGGGCAGCACCAAAGATGCGCTTAGGCCGCTGCAGGGCGTTGGCATCCACACCACCGGTCAGAACTTTACCTGAGGAGGGCACAACGGTGTTATAGGCACGCGCCAAGCGTGTGATGGAGTCCAAAAGGATCACCACATCGCGCTTGTGCTCCACCAGGCGCTTCGCCTTTTCAATGACCATTTCAGCCACTTGGACGTGGCGTGTTGCGGGCTCATCAAAGGTGGAACTGACCACCTCTCCCTTAACAGAGCGCGCCATATCGGTGACCTCTTCTGGCCGTTCGTCAATCAACAGAACGATCAAGTAGACTTCCGGATGATTGGTGGTGATGGAGTGGGCGATTTGCTGCAACATCACCGTCTTACCCGTGCGGGGCGGTGCCGTAATCAACGCACGCTGTCCCTTACCGATGGGAGCGACAAGATCGATGACCCGAGCCGTTAAATCAATTTGATTATTCTCAGATTTTTTCGAGGATCGACTGCTGGATTCACGCACCACCGTGACCGGCTGCGGGTTTTCTACCTCGATGCGCAAGCGCTCATTGGGATAAAGAGGTGTTAGGTTATCGAAATTGATACGATGGCGAACCTTCTCAGGGTCTTCGAAATTGATGAGATTGACCTTCACAAGCGCAAAGTAACGCTCACCTTCCTTGGGCGCGCGGATTTGACCATCCACCGAATCACCGGTCCGCAAGCCAAATTTACGCACCTGACTTGGCGAAACATAAATATCATCGGGTCCGGGTAAGTAGTTGGCTTGGGGGGAACGCAAGAAACCAAAACCATCTTGTAAAATCTCAAGAACGCCAGCGCCGTGGATGGCAATATCCTTTTCAGCAAGCTTCTTTAATATGGCGAATATCAGATCTTGTTTTTTGAGGGTATTGGCGTTTTCGATTTCATGTTCTTCAGCAATCGCCAGCAATTCTTGCGGAGATTTAAGCTTCAACTCATTGATATGCATTGATTTTTTACTTCCCGAATGACCATCTGTGTTGTGTGGAAATAGTTAAGACGGATGGGGGACATTCCCCGAACTCATCACCCTTCATAGCCTTAAAATGGACGTAAAACAACTAAAAACACGATGGCAATCATCAAAAGAGTCGGTATTTCATTGATGACACGGTAGAAATTCTGCGTATTCAGCCGCTGATCCTCTGCAAAAGTGCGCCGACAGCGGGCGAGATACCCATGAAAACCCGCCAGCAAAAAAACCAGTGTTACTTTTGCATGAAGGGAACCTGAAGCCATCATCCCCGGCATCATTAATAAGAGAAAACCACTTAAAAAAACGGTGATCATGGCCGGGTTGGCAATCCCTCGCAGCAAGCGGCGCTCCATCACTTTGAACAGCTCACTGGCCTCACTGCCGATAGCGACGTCCGTGTGATAAACAAAGAGCCTTGGTAAATACAACAGCGCCGCCATCCAGGAAATGACCGCAATGATATGGAACGCTTTGATGTAGAGGTACCACTCGGACGCAAAACCTTGAAGTGCCGTCATCCGACCATCCTCCGGCAGAGACATTGGGCTTGATTGGCATCACAATGCGGGACTTGGGGGAGGAACCTGTGGGCAAGCGCTCCTTTCACCAGCTCGGCAAGACCCGCAATAAAGCGCGGATGGTCCGAGACCGTCGCCACCCGCTGATAGAAGGGTAAGCCCACCTCTTGGGCCAGCTCCGCGTATTGGATATCAAGTTCGACAAGGGTTTCAGAATGTTCAGAAACAAAAGCTAAGGGAACAATCACAATCCCAAGCCCCTCCTCAGCCGCCCGCTGAATTTCAGCGTCTGTGGCAGGCTCTAACCACTTCAGCGGTCCAACCTTAGATTGATAGCTCACCCGCCACTGGTGGGGCTTTAACCCCGCTTTCTCAGCAATTAAAGTGGCGCCCTTGAGGACGTGGATGGCATAGGGATCCCCCGCATCCACCACACGCTGGGGTAAACCATGGGCCGAGAATAAAACACGGAAGGGCTGGTTTGTGGGAACTTTTTTTAAGCTTTCCGATAACAGCTCTGCCTGAGCGTCCACAAAACCCCGTAAATCTGGATAACAGCCAACGCTGAACGTTGGGATATCCAGTCCTTGACGTTTGGCTTCCATGATCCACTCATCATAGCTGGACTGGGTTGTGGTGGTTGAAAACTGCGGATAAAGGGGCAACAAAACCACCCGATCATAACTACCCCGTTTGAGATCGGCTACCACATCACGGGCGCGGGGATGCCAATAACGCATTACCGGAAAAATCTCAAAGTCGGGGCCTAAAATCCCCTTCAAAGCCTCAGCCTGGCGCAGGGTATTGGGAAGAATGGGCGAGCCCCCGCCCAGCTCGTGGTATATTTCTTGAGCCTCGGGCGTTCGGCGTTTGGCGATCAACCATGCCAACATCTGGCGGATCGGAGAGGGCACACGGATAATGGCCGGATCGCTGAAGAGATTTTGCAAAAATGGCCTGACGGCCTCTGGGGAATCCGGACCGCCAAGATTAAAGAGGATCACCGCGGTTTTCATGATGAAATGCTCCCTGCCCTTACCAGTTCAATCATGCGCTCAACATGCGCAATAGGTGTATGGGGAACGATACCATGGGCGAGATTGAGGATGAAGGGGCTTTCAGAAAAGGTCTCCAGATAACGCTTCAAGGATTCCTCCAGGGCCACCCCACCGGCAACCAACACACTGGGGTCCACCCCACCTTGCAGAGGACACTTCAGGTGCTCTCTTGCCCACTCTGGTGGGATAGACGCATCCAAAGACAGGGCATCCACACCCGTTTGCATCCGATAATCGGCTAACCCCAACCCAAGGCCTTTGGGAAAACCAATAATAGGAATATCGGGGTACTTGGCCTTCAGGCGGCTGACAAGGCGCTTAGTCGGTGCATAAATCAGTCGCGGCCACAGGAATGAGGGGACAACGCCCGCCCAACTCTCAAAGAGCTGTACAACGTCTGCGCCCGCCTGAATTTGGGCCACCAGATAATCTGCGCTCACATCGGCTAGGGTGCATAAAAGCTGATCGGCTGCACGAGGTTCACCAAGACTATAGGTCAGTGCACGCTCAAAGGTCTTGTGTCCCCTGCCCTGCACCATATAGCAGAACACCGTCCAAGGGGCCCCGGCAAAGCCAATCAGGTTCTTTCCTTGCGGTAAGGCCTGGCGAATGCCGCGCACGGTCTCAAGAACAGGTCTCAAGTGGGATAGCGCCGCTTCGGCGTCACGAAATTGATCGGGAAGCGGGCCTAGAAGTGGGCCTTCACCGGCAGAAAAAGTCACCTGTTGGCCTAAGGCGTGGGGAATCACCAAAATATCGGAGAATAAAATGGCAGCATCCAAGTCAAAACGGCGAATGGGCTGCAGTGTGACCTCGATCGCCCATTCTGGGGTATAGCAAAAATCGAGAAAATTCGACGCCTTGGCCCGCAATTCTCGATATTCCGGTAAATACCGCCCCGCCTGACGCATAAGCCAAATGGGTTTAGGATTCACGACCTCACCGGTCAAAACGCGAGATAACCTCTTCACAGTCAATACATCTCTTTCATAAGAAAAGAAGGTTGTTGATGTGATTGAAGCATGAATGCGGGAATTTGTAATTGGGGATTTTTTCTCATTTGAAATGTGCACATCCCCTCAAAGTCGTCGTAGCAAAGGATGGGGAAATTTCATCCCCGATCATCCACAAGTTATCCACATATTGTTCATAGGTTGTTCAGGTGTGCATTAAATGGGGATAAAAAAGAGCAAGTAACCCTCTTTCAAAAACCTTGACTTGACCCACAAGTTATCCACAGACTACGAGCAAAAAGACAAACAGGGTTATACGCCGATGGTGCCGCAAACTCACATTGTGGGCCTCACTGGGGGGATAGGGGCTGGAAAATCGACACTGAGCCACTGGCTGAGGCGCCTTCGCATCCCGGTTTTTGACGCCGATCAAGTGGTTGAGGAAGCCTATGGTCGATCCGAAGTCCAGAAGCAGCTTAAGGGTCTTTTGCCCGATCATCTGATCATCACAAAAGACCATGTCCGCCAGGCTGTGCGGCAAAAACCTCATCTTTTAAGGGTTTTAGAAGCCCTCTTTCACCCTTTAGTTCGCATTGAAGCCCTAGCATTTATTGAGCAACAGCAGCAATGGAAATCACCTTATGTCGTCCTGGATATTCCTTTGCTTTTTGAGGCTCAAATGGATGAACTATGCCACACGACGGTGGTGGTGGAAGCCCCCCATGCTGTGCGCCATGCCCGCCTTCAAAATCGTGGTGCAGGAACGCAAGATTTGGCCGAAGTCTTTTACCAACGTCAATTGAAAGACCATGAGCGTGGAAAAAAAGCGGATTATACCATTGTCAACGATGGCCATAAGCGCCATACCTTACGTCAGTTAATGTTGATCCTCAAAGACCTTCACCGGAGAAACCCTGGACATGCGTGAGATTGTCTTAGATACGGAAACCACAGGACTGGACCCCAAAGATGGTCACCGCATTGTTGAAATTGGCTGCGTCGAACTCATGCACCATGTGCCCACAGGACGAACCTACCAATGCTATATCAATCCCCTGCGTCCCATGAGCCCCGGGGCCCTTCAGGTCACAGGATTGACCGATGATTTCCTCAAAGACTTTCCCACCTTTGATGCCGTTGTCCAGGACTTCTTGGCCTTTATTGGAGAGGATCCCCTGGTCATCCACAACGCCCGCTTTGATATGAAATTCTTAAATGCAGAATTGGGACTATTAGGTTTCCCTGCCTTAACGTTTGATCGGGTGGTGGACACCCTTGAAATGGCCCGTCGTCTTTTTCCTGGATCCCCAGGAAGTCTTGATGCCCTATGTCGACGCTTTGGTGTGGATAACTCGAATCGTACCAAACACGGCGCCCTTTTAGACTCGGAATTGTTGGCTGAGGTTTATATCGAGCTGAAGGGGGGACGTCAGCCGCAGCTCCTTCAGATGACCGCTGCCAAAGGGATTTCAGAAACCAGCAAAAGTATCATTTTGGAAGAGAAAGTCGAGAAAGGGAATATCAGGCCCGCCCGGAACTTTGCGCCCAGTGCGGATGAAGTGGAGCGCCATCAGGCGCTCCTCATGAGCCTTAAGAATCCGCTTTGGCTGCAGCTTGTTCCTGCTGAGCCTGCTGGACATGACGCTTAAACAGCTCAACAAAGTCAACAGGGGCTAAGGATAAGGCTGGATAGCCGCCTTCGCGTGTGGTCTGGGCGATAATGGCGCGGGCATAGGGGAACAACATGCGGGGGCACTCGATCATCAGCACGGGTGTCAGCATATCTTCAGAGACATTATTCAGGGAAAAAACACCGGCGTAATCAAGTTCAGTGACAAACAGCACTTCTTCATCGCGCTTGGCATCAACCTTCACCTTGAGTGTCACTTCATAGGCATTGTCCCCAATCCGATCTGCTCCTACATCGATCCCAAGGGATAACTCGGGTTGCGCGCCGCCATCTTGCAGGGCTTTGAGAGGGTTTGGATTCTCAAAAGAGAGATCCTTGATATATTGGGCATGCACCACAAGCGGGGGTAGATCCTGATTGGAACCCTCATTCATGGACGCATTTGTGTCGGCGCCATTCGCTTTTGACATTTAGATCTCCTTTTATGTCGTGTTAAAATAACCGATGCAAGACAGTATCATGACCTTTAGTCTCAATCCAAGGGGGGAGAAAAAAACCAATGGGCCCGCTTATTGAAATTCTTTTTTGGGCCATTGTTGCGGCCTTCGTTTTATGGCGCTTGTATTCGGTCTTGGGCGAAAAGACCGGACACTTCATGGAAAGACCCGATCCATCCTATGAAGAGGATGAAGAGCCCCACGTGGTGCGTGCAACGCCCAAAAATACCGAAGATCAGCTCGATCCCAGAACTAAAGAAGTTGTGGATGTCCTCAAGTCCGCTGATCCCAGTTTTGATTTAACAGAGTTTTGCGACGGTGCTGCTGCCGCCTTTGAGATGATTGTTCATGCGGTGGCAAAAGAGGATTTTGATACCCTCAAACACCTTCTCTCCCCTGCCCTTTATGAGGAATTTGCCGAGGACATTCGGCAGCGTCAGCAACGGCGGGAAAGCCTAGAGGTCATTCTTGTCCGCCTTGAGCCCCTCGAAATGCTCAGCGCCAGCATGAAAGGAGCTGTGGCTAAGATTCAGGTCAAAATCACCAGCGAGCAAATCCATCTTCTGCGCAATGAACAGGGGCAAGTGATTGAAGGCGATAGCCAGCAGTCGCTTCAGGTTGAGGATCTTTGGACCTTTGAGCGGGACACAAGGTCTTCGGATCCAAATTGGAGATTGGTTGAGGCCGAAAGCGCATGACCGCATCCCATGATGATGATGCTTGGGGGGCTTACAAAAAGGCCGTAAAGCCCCTGACCCCAAAAGCACTCCGTGTCCGTTTGACCCCGTCCAAGCCTAAAAATCCCCGACCGCCCATCAAGGCCGACGAGATGGTGGTGATGCCACCAGACCCCCGTCCCCTGGATGTCCAGCACATCAGTCGCAAGGAACGCCGTCGCCTGGATCCAGAAGCAATACTGGATCTTCATGGGATGACCCAAGAACAGGCATGGCAAGCCCTGGACCGGTTCTTGAAGCGCTGCGCCCTTCAGGGTTATCGGTGCGTTTTGGTCATTACGGGAAAGGCCCGCGACACATCAACAGAGGCCCATCCAGATCCAGGACATCACGGCCGTGGTGTGCTGCGTCGACAGGTTCCCCAGTGGCTGGCCCAGCCCGAGATGCGCGCCGTGGTGGCGTCTTATGTTACGGCTAGCCTGCGCCATGGCGGAACAGGGGCCTATTATATCTTTTTGAAACAAACTTTTTTAGGCTGAAGGGTGCAGATTCTCCGAAGGTGCGCCCTCCCCTTCCCTAGCGCGGGCTTAGCATGGGCCCCAGCGGTTTTCCGCCGAGAATATGCACATGAAAATGGGGGACCTCTTGTCCACCATTGAGGCCATGGTTACTGATCAACCGATACCCTCCTCCCTCCGTCAAGCCCAACTGGTCGACCACAAGCGCAACGGCCCGACTAAAGTGGCTTAATTCATCATTTGAGGCCTTTGCATAGAAATCCCGGGCGTCGGTATACGCTCCTTTGGGGATCACCAAGACATGAACGGGGGCTTGGGGATGGATATCGTGAAAAGCCAGAGCATAATCATCCTCATAAATCGCCTTGCAAGGGATTTCTTGGCGCAATATTTTCGCAAAAATATTTGAGGGGTCGTAGCTCACGGCATTTCTCCAGTTTTTTATGACTTTTTCGCAAAATTGCGATAGCGTAGGCACGTTAAGACTAAAGCTCAGGATCTCTAAATGCAAGAATGGCATGGAACCACAATTCTCTGTGTGCGCAACAAGACGCATGTGGTGATCGCCGGGGATGGCCAAGTCACCATGGGAAACATTCAGTTGAAATCCAATGCCCGTAAAGTGCGGCGTTTAGGCAACGGCCAAGTCGTTGCGGGTTTTGCGGGCGCCACGGCGGATGCCTTTGCCTTGTTCGAGCGCCTTGAAGCAAAACTGGAGCAATATCCAACCCAGCTCCAGCGCGCCTGTGTCGAGCTTGCCAAAGACTGGCGCACAGATAAATACCTACGTCGCCTGGAGGCGATGATGGCCGTGAGCGACGTTACCACGTCCCTCATCCTCACCGGTACGGGCGATGTTCTTGAACCGGAAGATGGTCTTATTGGTATCGGCTCTGGCGGCGCCTATGCCCTTTCCGCCGCCCGTGCGCTTATTGACATCCCAAATCTTCAAGCTATTGATATTGCGCAAAAAGCCATGAAAGTGGCGGGCGATTTGTGTGTCTATACCAACCATAACGTGATCTATGAAATTCTTGAGATACCATCATGAATCAGGCCTTTACCCCCCGAGAAATCGTTTCTGAGCTGGATCGTTATATTATCGGCCAAAATGACGCCAAGCGCGCCGTGGCCGTCGCCCTTCGTAACCGTTGGCGACGCCTGCAAGTGGCCGAACCGCTGCGTCATGAAATTCTGCCCAAAAATATCCTGATGATTGGCCCCACCGGTGTCGGTAAGACCGAGATCGCAAGACGTCTGGCGCGATTGGCCAACGCGCCCTTTATTAAGGTCGAGGCCACAAAGTTTACCGAAGTGGGCTATGTGGGGCGCGATGTGGAACAAATCATTCGCGACTTGGTTGAAATTGCCATCAGCGCCGAGCGTGAACGTCATCGCCAAGAAGTGCGTACCAAAGCCATGGCCAAAGCGGAAGAACGGGTTCTCACCGCCCTTGTCGGTGAGCATGCCAGCGAAGAGACCCGTGAGAAGTTCCGGGTGATGTTGGTCAAAGGGGACTTGGACACCCGCGAGATTGAGATCGAGGTGTTGGATCAAAGCAATCCCACCATGCCGACCTTTGATGTTCCGGGGATGCCGGGGGCGCAAATGGGGATGATTAATCTCGGCGATATCTTCGGCAAGGCTTTGGGTTCACGCACCAAAACCCGTCATCTTCCCGTGGCCGAAGCCCTACGGTTGCTTGCGGATGAAGAGGCGGACAAGCTGATTGATCAAGAAAAAACCGTTCAAGAAGCCATCGCATCAGTTGAAGAAAATGGCATTATTTTCATCGATGAAGTGGATAAGATTTGTGCACGCTCTGACTACCGCAGCGGTGGTGATGTCAGCCGCGAAGGCGTGCAGCGCGATCTTCTGCCGCTCATTGAAGGCACCGTCGTTACCACCAAATATGGCACGGTGAAGACTGATCATATTCTGTTCATTGCCTCTGGCGCGTTTCACATTGCCAAACCCTCGGATTTGCTGCCTGAATTGCAGGGACGTCTTCCCATCCGTGTGGAGCTTAAACCGCTCCGTCACCAGGATTTTGTCCGCATTCTGACCGAGCCTGAATCCAGCCTCATCAAGCAATATCAAGCGCTGATGCAAACCGAAGGCGTAACCCTGATATTTGATCCAGAAGCCATTGAAGAAATTGCTTTGATCGCCGCGGAGATCAATCAGAATGTGGAAAACATCGGTGCAAGGCGCCTCCACACCGTCTTGGAAAAACTTCTGGAAGATCTGAGCTTTAGCGCACCCGATCGGGGAGGGGAGACCCTCACCATGACCCGGGAGATGGTGCGCACCTCCCTTTCAGATTTGGCGCAAAATACCGATTTATCTCGCTTTATTTTGTAATTGGTCGCCGTGCCCAGGGGGGAAATATCCCTCCTGGACCAGCGTTCTTTGCAAGGCTAGACCGAGTGAATCACGTGGCAAACCACGCCCCAAATCATAAAGTCTGATCCTTCTGGGACCACAATATCTTGATAGGCGCGGTTTTCTGGGCGCAGGATCACTTGCCCATTTTTATGAATCAAGCGTTTGACGGTCAGTTCGCCATCCAACACCGCAACGACCACTCGATTGGGGCCGGCATCCACACTGCGGTCCACCACCAATAAATCACCCGGGTGAATGCCAGCCTCAATCATGGAATCGCCGGTCACACGAATCAGAAAGGTGGCCTCAGGCCGTCGCACGAGATAATCATTAAGGTCAAGACGCCCTTCCATGTGATCATCGGCAGGCGAGGGCATGCCGGCTGCCACCCGCGAGCTGTAAAGGGGCAGCAACATCTTTTGCAAGTTTTCCAAAGAGAGAATCGAGTCAATACCAGGCGCTTGATCAAAAGAATCTCGTAACCATGATTTGAGGGTTTCGGCTTTACTTTCCGGAACGCGCATTACAATCGTTTTCTCGCCATAGGGGCCGGTACCGGGCTTGCGGCCTGCACCGATGCGTTTCCCACCACGTGTCATGGTTCTGGATCCTTTTCTCTTTGTATCTCTTGGTTTTATAACTGTTACATTAATCATTACTCGGTTTCGTCGTCGGATCAAGAGATCTGTTTGAAGAATCTTTTAAAGCTTTGATCCCTTCCGTCGCTTTTCCTTGACATGGAGTGCATATTTCATTTAGCGAGAGAAAACGGGAAGGGGAGGGGAAGGGAAGCACACCATGGGGTATCGCATTCTGTTTTTTGGGGCGCTCACATTATGGCTTGGCCTTTCTATAGCCTGGTGTTCCCCGCGGCCGTCGCTGACCCTTTACTATGACGCGTCGTCCGAAGATGAGGAGGAAAGGCCCCGCAAAAGAAGTCTTGCAAGTTTTTCCCAAGAGAACACGACCCCTTCCTTAGGGATGAACGGGGCTGGGTATACGCCCACCAGCATCTCGAGTGCTGTTCCAGACGACATTTTGAAGTTAATCCTGAGCTTTGTGGATCAAAACACGTTTTTTTCCATGGGGTGTTGGAGTAAGTCCTGCCAAAATTTGCAATCTTCCTGTGCCCTTTTGCGCACGTTAGATGTCCCTTGTATGGTCAAGACAAATCCTACCAGGATGGCGGATGGAAGCATGAAGCTCATCCGCCAACCCAGCCTTCCGCAACGTATTGCCAACGTCGAGGCTAAAAATCTCTTTTTTCAGGGGATCACGTTTTCTTGCCAAGATTTGGGCCTTTTCTTTGACGAGGAGGTGACCGACCTCCCCGCTTTTGCGGTGCCCTACATAAAGAAGAATCCTTTTTTGCAGAAGATGATTTTCGTGGGGCGACCCTTTTATGGAATCGATGATCCCTTTCACCCTGTTCCTTTCTTTCCAGAAGCCTATAGAGGGGGCGTTTTAGATCTGTTGGCAGAGTGTGGGTCTGCCACGCTTCAAGACTTAAGCCTTGGAACTCAAACTGAACCTTTTCCAATGGACGGAATCGCCCATTGGGAGTCTCTGCGCCATGCGCTCGCCGATCTCGAGGCCCGTTTTCCGCATCTGCAAAGTCTCTCTCTCTATCTTTTGCCCAAAACCTTGTCACCGGATGTACCTGTTCTTGATTTAAAAGTTTTTCTAGCGCCGTTACGGAGCAGCAAAATCCAGCTCACTTTTGGCCTTACCTTCGAGCCCCGCCCTGGTTTTGGCTTTAACTTTGCGTTTCAAACCCTGTTGATCCAGCAACTGCGAGATTGCTTATCGCACATCCAATTTCACGGTTTGCATCTGCGGCTTCGCCCCTGGGATCAGGATTTAGAGGCGGATATCCCTTTATTCTTTCAGGGCTTAGCAGGTCAACGCAACCTTCGCGCCCTTAGCTTTGTGATGATGAAGCGCGATGTTGCACTCACGCCCCCCCTGGCGCCGTTACTCCACGCGTTAATCCAGTGTCAAAACCTTACTTACCTGAGGGTATCCCTGGGGTGGTTGTTAAAGGAAGTGCGCCCTGAGGAGGCCAGAAATTTCTGCTCAGCCCTCACACACAGTGCCCTTCGCACCCTTGAGATCACTGATGATCTGCCTCCCCACCAATTGGCCGTTTTGGGGAGAACATTGCTGCCTTTTTTAAACGAAACAAGGCACGTCATTTCTTATATGGCGCAGGGACAAAACATGGCAGTAGTGGAGCCTACGTTAAGACTGCTGGATGCGGTCCGCACCTATGGTCTGGATTCTTCTGTCTTGTTTCAATCTGGATGGGGGCACAGCGCCTCGGATGCTCTTCATGATTTGGCCATGAGGTGGGGTGGGTTATTTCAAGGGACCTATCAAAAAGAAAACCATATCCCCCAAGCTGCGCTTTTTATCCGTTCTTCGCGATCCTCCGGCGTCTAGTGGGTGACATGTATGGGCTGCCGTGCTTTGTGATTCCTCTCCAGAGCGCCCGCGTTTTCTCTCCCCACAAGATTGTGTTGCAACAGAATTACCATCTTGCAACCCACACATGGATTGCGCTCAAGAAACCGAAAACGCTTCGACTTTCTCTCGAACTCGAACCCAGTGTATCTTTTTAAAGTAAAATCATAGCCTTATACAGTGCCCATCGGGCATTCTTGATTCCAGAATGAATAATTGTTACATTATTCATTGTGAGCTAAAATTCAGAGGTTATGTGCCATGAATGCCATGCTTGGTCTTCTGGATTGTAATAACTTTTTTGTCTCTTGTGAGCGGGTGTTTAATCCGCGCCTTGCCAGTATTCCTGTGGTGGTGTTGTCCAATAATGACGGGTGTGTTGTTGCGCGCTCGGAAGAAGCCAAAAGCATCGGTGTGCAGATGGGCCAGCCCTACTTTACGCTCCGCCCCCTGCAGCGGCGCTATAATCTGGTGGCCCATTCGGCGAATTTTGAATTGTATGGCGATATGTCCTATCGCATGATGCAGCTGCTGCGCCGTTACAGCGAAGAGTTAGAGGTTTATTCGATTGACGAGGCCTTTTTCCGCTGTCCCCAGCTGACGCTTGAAGAGCTGCACACCTATGCCCGTAGCATCCGACAGGAAAGCTTAAAGTGCTTAGGCTTGCCCATTTCCCTTGGCATTGCACCAACGAAAACCTTGACTAAAGTGGCGGGGCAGTACGCCAAGAAGCATCCACAAGGGGTGATGATTCTGAGCCCAGAGACGGCCGAATCCTACCTGAGATCATTTGCCATCGAAGACGTCTGGGGGATTGGCCGAAAAAATGCGGGTAAGTTACGTCGTTTAGGAATCACCACAGCCTGGCACCTGCGTCAAAGCGAGACCCGCTTGATCCGGCGTCATCTGACGGTGGTGGGCGCACGCTTAGCCCTGGAATTACAGGGCTATCGCTGCTTTGATTTGCAACAAACGCCAGAGGCTAAACAATCCATTACTTTCTCGCGCACTTTTGCCAAGCCAACCGACCGCTTTGATGAGGTGGCCGAAGCCATCGCCCATTATACGGCAAGGGCAGGTGAGAAATTGCGACGGGATCAGCAGGTGGCCGGCTGTATCCATGTGTATGTCACCACCCATCGCCACAATGGGGATCCGTATTATGCCGCTTCTAAAGGCTTGTTCTTAGAGACTGCAACGGCAGATACCCGCGTTTTACTCAATGCCAGCCGCCAGCTGTGGCAGCACCTGTATCAGCCGGGCTTTCGCTATAATAAAGCCTATGTCACGCTGAGTCAGCTCTCTTCTCCGCAAGAAATTCAATTAAGCTTGATGGGTGAAAACTTGAGCGCCCCACAATCCAGTGCACAGTTGATGAAAGCCATCGATGGCTTGAATCTGACCTATGGTCGTGGCACGCTCTCGTTTGGCGCAGAAGGTTTTCAGCGCCCATGGCTTCAGCGTCCCCATACCCGCTCGCCACGCTACACCACCCG
This sequence comes from Holosporales bacterium, assembly GCA_046318415.1. Lineage (GTDB taxonomy): Bacteria > Pseudomonadota > Alphaproteobacteria > Caedimonadales > Caedimonadaceae > JBKCUK01. Next base: position 141,936 of record JBKCUK010000004.1, read on the forward strand.
GTGGGGCGAGGAACTGCGGGCTTATTAAAGGGTTCTCTTTGGAGCTTTTGAGAAGCGACATGACGAACAATAGGCGAAGCTTTTCTTTGTTTTTCAATAGCTTTTAATAACATTCATTTTCGTATGAACGGACTCAGTGATTCTGGTCTTGAATTCTGCAAAGTTCTGAAAAAGTTGAATATGGAACTCATTTCAAGTAAAATTGGCTATAAGTAAAAACAAGTTTCGTTGCGGAAAAGGAGTCAAACATGCAACACGATTCTAACCCTTCAGTGGTCCGCGCGTACGGCAGGCAAGCCGCCGTTGACGCAGGGCTTCGGGCGTACATGTTGCGCGTCTACAACTACATGGCCATGGGTCTGGGGTTGACTGGTGCTGTTGCCATGGTGGTGGCCTCCAGCCCGACCATGATGCAGGCGATCTTTGGTACCCCACTTCAATGGGTGGTGATGTTGGCCCCCCTTGGATTTGTGGTGTTCTTGAGTGTGCGACTGGAGTCTATGAAGGCCAGTACCGCTCAAATGATGTTTTGGGCTTACGCAGCTTTGATGGGGCTGTCGCTGTCGTCCATTTTCTTGATTTATACAGGCGCCAGTATCGCCAAGGTGTTCTTCATTTGCGCCGCCATGTTTGGCAGTGTCAGCCTTTATGGTTACACCACTAAGCGCGACCTCAGCAGCTGGGGCACATTTCTTTTTATGGGGCTGATTGGTATTTTCATCGCAAGCCTTGTAAATCTGTTTCTGCAAAGCTCAATGATGGGCTTTGTCTTGTCGGTGATTGGTGTTGTGGTTTTCACTGGTCTTACCGCCTATGACACACAAATGATTAAGTCCAATTACCACCATAAGGCATCAGAGGAATCAGCCACCAAGACCGCTATTTTTGGGGCGCTCTCCTTGTATATGGACTTCATTAACCTGTTCTTGAACCTGCTGCGCTTGTTTGGCGAGCGCCGTTAGGGTCAATGTTCTCTATCCTTGATGAAGGGGCCCGGACTCTCCGGGCCCTTTTCTTTATGCACACTGATTTTAAGTGTCGCGCTGCAAAACGCTGTTTTTCAGTAAAATTTTAACGAAGATATGCCACACTGAAAATGTAACCAAGATGAAGGAGGCCGCCCATGGCTGATCTTCAAAAACAAATTGCCAACTATCATCTCACCACAGCCGAAATTTTATATTTCATGCCGGACTACCCGCTGTTGCTGCAAAGTTTTGTCTGGCAACAGTATGATGAAGTGCCAAAGTTTCCTGTTCTGAAAAGCTTTCTTGACTATTGGAGCCACCACATTGAGGGCAAACTCCATTCCGTGCGCATCAGCTATGTGGACGAATTCTCCACGTCGCCCTACCGCCACTGTCAGGGCCTCTATTTGTTGCATTAAAACGCGCTGATGATCTGGGGCAGGGTTGCTTGTGAATTCTGCCATTGACAGTCGTGCTGGTCGCGGCTAAACCTTTGGTATGCCTTATGATCCGGAGGGGTGGCCGAGTGGCTGAAGGCGGCGGTTTGCTAAACCGTTATACGGCTTAAAACCGTATCGTGGGTTCGAATCCCATCCCCTCCGCCATCAGATCTTACTCAAGTGAGTTTCATTAAAATTATTCAAATATAGGTGAATTATAAATGTCTTGTCGTTTGGCAATAGCTCTTTGTTTAGTGAGTGCATCGCTGTGGACGTCTGGATGCGCTGTTTACAAGGCAGCATCCAATGAAGGTGTTGACGTGTCTGACATTGATCGTTGCACAACAAAAGCTTGTTTTTTATCCCATGGGATGGAAATTGTGGATCAGCATGAGCTAAATGATGGTAAGTACACCGAAACCTATCGTGCGATGGCTCGAAAGTCAGGTTTAAACTATGTACGCGCGGCTGGCCATGGGGTGCTAGACGTCATGACACTTGGCATTTGGGAGGTCGCTGGCACACCTGTAGAGAACGCTATCTCGAACAATCGGGGCTTTATTACGGTCAAGGCGACATATGCAGCAAAAGGCAACGATAAGCCTGAATTGGTTGAAATTTATGATGCAGAAGGACACAAGGTTCAATAAAACGAAATAAATGGTTCTATGCCTCGAAAAGCCCCATACTCCATGGGGCTTTTATTTTTTGAAGGATGAATATGCTTCCTGAGGGCATGTGGAGAGTCCATTGAATCACTGAACAATTGAGATTGCGTGGCAAAATGCACCCCAATGATCTTTTGTATGCGGATCGGATTATCATCGAACCTTACAATCCGCTGTGGCCTCAAAAGGCCGCCCTGGAAATAGCCGTCCTCAAGCGTGCCCTTGCTTATCCTTGGGTGGCGGAAATTCAGCATGTGGGAAGCACAGCGGTGCCAGGGTTAGCGGCTAAACCCATCATCGATATCTATGTGGGGGTGACGTCCATCAACGAGGCCCAAGCGGCCATTCAACCCATTCAAAATCTTGGCTACCAGTATTGGGATGAAAACCCCAATAAAGAGAAAATGTTTTTTGTGAAGGGGATGCCACCCCACGGTGAGGGGCGCACCCATCATATTCACATTGTGGCCCATGGGAGTCGCTATTGGCGCGCTGTTACTCTTTTTCGTGACTATCTTTGTGCTCACCCATAGGAGGCAGCGCGCTATGCCGAGCTAAAGCATGACCTGATGCAGCGCTATCCCCTCGATCGTGAAGCTTATACCGATGCCAAGACCACGTTTGTGGCCCATATCCTTCGCCAGGCGGGTTTCAAAGAGCGTGTGGCGCGCTAAAGGGTGGGGCTGATGCCCATAGGGTGCGATTAGAAGAAGGATGCAAAAAAGTCAATCTTTATTTCTCTTGAAAATGGATTGAATTTCATTTACTTTTTTGCAAGTCAAATGCTTACATTTAAAATACGAGTATAAATGTTTATAATGTCACTTGCCAAAAAAGCCTTTCATGGACGAAGCACACAAAAAATTTCATTAGCTGTGAAAAATTTTTTAGGTCTTTCACGAATTTTCAGGGCGTCTGATGATTCTCAAAACCAAAACCTCCCCACATCGTCCCAGCAATTCGAAAAATTCATTACTTATAGTCAAAACTTTGAGGATCTAATGCTTTATCGGGCCCTTAAAGAAGTAAAGAATGGTTTTTACATTGATTTGGGAGCCGCAGGCCCAGTGCTAAACTCTGTTACAAAAGCGTTCTATGATCGCGGTTGGAGCGGAATAAATGTAGAACCCGGTCATAGGCCTTACACTGAACTTATGAAAGAAAGAACGCGTGATATAAACATAAACGTTGGTGCGTGGAGCTCAACTGGAAAAATAAAGTTTTATTTTATCGGGGATGAAAACGAGCTTTCGACGACTAATACGTACTTAATGGAAATACATAAAGCAAATGGCTGGCCTGTTCGTGAAGAAGAAATATCAGTAATGTCATTGCGTGATATCTGTGAAAAACATGTTGAAAATAGAGAAATTCATTTTCTGAAAGTTGATGTTGAGGGGGCGGAATTAGAGGTCTTTAAAGGACATGATTTTGAACGTTGGCGGCCATGGATTATAGTAGTTGAGAGCCACGAATCTGAACGCAAGTCTGAACATTGGAAACCAACGGAAGCCTTCCTACTGAATGCAGATTATACATTTGTATATTGTGATGGATTGAATAGATTTTACATCGAAAACAGCAGATATAATAAATTAAAAGATGCTTTCGAAGTGCCACCAAATATTTATGACAATTGGGTTCAAATCGAATACCTTAACCTACAATATAGAGAGGGAAAAGCAAAACAAGATTTAGAAGAATTCAAAAAAATGCAAAATCAAAGAGTCTAAAAAACACATGAGAGAAGCCTGCTTTTTTCATAAAGATAAAAGAAAGGCTGACTAAGAAGTTAATCAAGTAAACGGACTTGCCTCAACGTAGCGCCAATGCTTACAATAAATGTAGTTATTTCGTGATTGATAGCTTGATTCTCAGGCAGACCATCAGCTAAGGAAAAAAATATTAGAAGCTAAGAAGGCAGCATGAGAAGTACGACAGTTTAGTCGCCCCGAAAAGCGCAGGAAAATCCGAGCTCTTTGTATTAAAGAGAATCCATGATCAAGAAGCTGATAAAAGTTAATTATGTTTCGGCGAGCAACATATTAAATGCAACTTTATAAATCAAGTCTCAAATAAAAGTAACATCATTGCATCAATCAAAAGCAAATTAGTCAGCAATCCATGCGACTGACAACGTTATATGGCCAATCGGCGAGTGATTATTTTCTTGTCAAATCTCATCAATAGGGCTCTATCGGGAATCATTATGAAAAGTCCTCTGCAGACTACTTCCCGATTAACATTTTAATTTTTCGAATTTGCTTAATTGGCTTTAAGTCAGACTCAAATTTTTTTTTAGGAAATCCCATATAAATTTGGTAACTTACGTCCAACTACTTAAGCTGCTTTTTTCATACATGAGTTTAAATGCAATAAGGAAGCAATATGGATAGGAAAGATGAGAAAGTCCTAGTAACAGGGGCAGGAGGTGTTATCGGTCAAGCGCTAATAGAAGAACTAAAGAATGAACGATATTCTAATATTGTTGCCTTATCAAGCAAAGAAGTTGATTTAAGAGATCAATTAGCCACTGATAGTTTTTTTTCCTCTTATCGACCTACAATCGTCTTTCATTTAGCTGCCCGTGTCTATGGTATAATGGGAAATATGGCAAATCGTGGCATAGCCTATTTAGACAATATCCGGATAAATACCAATGTTATTGAGGCGGCACGCGCAGCCGGATGTCGCAAAATTGTAGCTATGGGCTCAACTGCAATCTATTCTGATCGTGTAAAATTACCCATGTCTGAAGAAGAAATTTGGATTGGGGAGCCACACCACTCGGAAGCTCCTTACGCGCACAGCAAGCGAGCAATGCTAGCTCATCTTGAATCATATAAAGAGCAGTACGGAATGGATTACGCATTTTGCGTTTCAACCAATCTTTTTGGTCCAAATGATAAATTCGATGAGAATTATGGCCATGTTATTCCCTCTCTCGTATCAAAATTTTACAGGGCTGTTGAATATGGAGAACCCCTCACGGTTTGGGGAACGGGTAGCCCTCAGCGGGATTTTTTGTTTAGTTTTGATGCAGCATATGCTCTTCGCCTTGTTGCTGAAAAATATAGTGGTGCTATAAATATCGCTTCTGGCCAAGCGTTTTCTATTCGGGAAACTGTTAATATCTTATCTGAAGTTTCTGGTTATAAGGGCGTAGTGCAGTGGGATTTATCCAAGCCAGACGGTCAAAAAATGCGTGAATATGATGTCTCTCGTCTTAAACAATTGGGTTTTAAGCCACGATACACATTTCAAGAAGCGCTAGCGATTACGTATGAGTGGTATCGTAGTAATATCTCTAAAGTGAGAAGATAATTAAATCAAGATAGAGTCAAAAAGGCTTGCGTTTAAAAGAGATAAAATTATTTAAATATAATAGTGTGATTAAAACTCCATCTTATTTATTTGAGCCATTTCATTTCGCTACATACATCTAGATAAGCAACTAAAGGCAAAGTAAATTTGTTAAAGGATGGAAATATTATTATCTGGAGCAATTAAGAATGAATAAAGGTTATTCGAGAATGTCGATTGAGCGCTCTACTGATGTTGATTCACTTGAGGTACAGAGTAAAAAGTTGCCAAGAAAAGCAATACATGAAGTTGATTATCAAGCTGTGAATACTGCTTTGCACATGGAGCTTGAAGCCACTTTGGATAGAATTAGTTCGCTTGAAAAAGAGCGTGACGCCTGCTACCAAGAACTTTTTGAATCATCACGCCATATAGCATATTTGAGTCAACAGAATATTCGCCTCAAAAGAGAGTTTGAACGCTATTTTCTAAACAAACGTGCAAAGTTTACTTTGTGCATCGAGGACACAGAAGGAAAGGAAGAGCTTTATAAAACAATATATGTTAACTCCATATTGGCAAATATTTTATTTATTGCGAAAAGGTTGTTTCGTCGCGCTAAAGCTTTCCTATCTTGAATGTTTGATTTGAGGATTTTATGATTAAGCTTTCTTCGAATTCGATATGTGTTATTGGACGTGCAAAATTTGGTACAGGAATTGGTTACCATACCTATGCCGTATGTGAACTCCTGAGCCGCTTCTATTCCATATCTATTTTTCCCACAGAACCGCATTTGAGGGGTAAATCTCAGATATTGTTGCCCAATGGTACGGCGATTCCAGTGTGCACAGATCTTTCTCAAGTTAAAATCGCCTTCTTTTGTGATGTTTTGTGGAATGGTGCATATGATTCCAATTATCTATTAGTGCCCCAAAATTCCTTTAAATTTGCCTATGTAGCATTTGATTCTGATACGCTACCCTCTCAATGGATCAAAATTCTCAATGAGCGTTTTGATTGTACTTTGTTTACGAGTCGGCATTTGGAGGCAATCGCGTCGAAATCTGGGCTTGAGATAAGCGCGGGTACTCTTCCCCTTGCTCTAGATATAGAGAATTTACTCAGTCTGCCCTTCCAATCAAATAAAGCCGGTAAAATCAAGTTTTGTTCTGTTGCGGCATTTCATACACGCAAAGGTGCTGAATTGCTTGTTGAGGCATTTTTAAATGTTTTTGATAAGCGTAACGATGTTGAATTGACCATTCACTCAAATCATGCTGAAGGACAGGCTTTGCAGAGGGTGAGGGATTTACTCAAAGCAAGGGGCGCAAAAAATATCTTTATAAATCGTTCCTCTCTGAGTGAGAGAGAGAAAAACCTAATAATTGAAAATAGTGATATTTTTGTGAACTGTTCACGTGGTGAAGGATATTCTATAGGCCCACGTGAGGCGCTTGCTCTTGGCAAAGTTCTAGCAATAACAAATGTGGGTGGACACAACGATCTCCATCCTGTTCCCGGTGTCTTTGTGATTCCAGCAACAATTCCAGTGCCTGCCCGTTATCCGGAAATTGATAACTTAGTTATTGGCAAGCAATACATGGCAGAAATTAAAGATATTGAAAAAGCCCTTAGGGCAGCATTTGATTATGTCTCTTCTGGCCAAAGCAAATTAACCGTGCATGAACGGCGAAAACTTGCCCAGGAATTCTGTTTCTCAAGGCTTGAACAAGATTATGCCGAATTAATTAATCCGGGTCTAAGGTCTTTCCGTCCACGTAAGCAGGGGTCTCGTTACACTAGGCGACCTCCCGGATTATCTTTAGCGTTAGAAAAAAAGATTGGGCGCTATTGTTCCTTAATGCCAGGAATTGATCGTAAAGTAATCCAGCCCCATGACGGTGGTTTCTTCTCAATTTTTAATGTATTCATGAGCCATCTTGTCTGGGATCAGCGAGACAACCATTGCCACATGGTTCTTCCTGACTGGAATGTTGAGAGAATGATTAGCAGGTTAGGCACCAAAAATTTTATTAGCTTTTGTTATGGCCGTCCAAATGACGGTAACATATGGACGAAAATCTTTAAGCCCCTATACGGTCTAACCGAACAAGAAATGGATGACCCAGACTTTCTCTACAGCAAAGGCCAAACACCGCTCGCAGTTTTCAATGAAGATCGTGAACCGCAACTGACATATGTTCATGCCTATAAACTTTATAAAAGCGAGGAATTTGGAAGAATTCGTGAGCAATACCATAAGGTATTCAGTGATCATGTGCATTTGCATGAACAATACCAGGATGAATTGAATGAATTCCGAAGTAAGTATATGGCGGGTAAATATGTAATTGCTGCACATGTGAAACACCCAAGCCATGTAATAGAACAACCTGGAGGGAAGATAGCTCACGTAGCGTCATATATTTCAAATGTTCGCTCACAACTGGCTGCTCGTGGCATAGATGAGGCGTCATCAAACTGGGCTGTTTTTCTTGCGACAGATCAGGATCGTGTAGTAAAGGCATTTGAGGCAGAATTTGGTAGTAAAGTTATTTATTACCCTGATGTTCGTCGTACCACAGAAGACGAGGACAATGCTTACGATCAATTAGATAGTGATGCACGGCGTGCAGAGGGATTTCAGGTGCAACATCGGGTCGCCGCAAATCCAGATAATTGGGGCGTCAGGATGGCATGGGAAGTCATTCGAGATGCACTAACCATGTCGTATTGTGATGTGTTGCTACATGTTGTCAGTAATGTCTCGACTGCCGTGTCTTATATGAACCCAAAAATTGAAATGGTTTTTTGTGAAGGGGATGCCACCCTACGGTGAGGGGCGCACCCATCATATTCACATTGTGGCCCATAATAGTCGCTATTGGCGGGCCGTTACCCTTTTTCGTGACTATCTTTGCGCCCACCCAGAGGAGGCAGCGGTATCCCCTCGATCGTGAGGCCTACACCGATGCCAAGACCACGTTTGTGGCCCATATCCTTCGCCAGGCGGGTTTCAAAGAGCGTGTGGCGCGCTAAAGGGTGGGGCTGATGCCCATAGGGTGCTGAGAAACTTGGATTCAGGGGATGCAATCCACTGGGGCAAGACAGTTTTTAAAGGGGCAGGGCGAAAATCCAGGTGGGCAAGATGAACCAAGGGCTGCCAGCAAAAAGCCACCTGGGGTTCCCTTTGTGGGACGGGGTCTTGAGGGGATAAGCCCGCAATACGCGCCTTGAAAATTAAATTCAGCTCGTGGGTATGGCAGTCATTGATCGCTGGATTGCGTGCCCAAGCATGCTCGATGACGCCAAGAAAGCGCTCAACATCGCAAGGAAGACCCAGCTCTTCCCTGATTTCACGAACCAGGGCGTGTACAGCGGATTCGTGGCGCTCGATGTGGCCGCCGGGAAGGAAATAAAAGCGTGAAGCACCTTGCGGAGTTCTAGAGCAGTTTTCCGTTGGATAGGCTAGCAACAGATGGTCATCTTCAAGAATGACTGCCCGTGCCAGAACACAAATCTTGGAAGACATGGTGAAATCCTGAATTGAGGTTGCTTTAGGCGACCTTGGGATACTGGTGGGGGCGTGTCAAGTAGTAGGAGGTGAGGGGATGATCCTCGGCAAGGGTTACGTAATCCACATAGGATTCAGGAGAAAAGCTGCCCTTGGCCTCGCGTTTTTTGAGGCGCTCAATCTCGATCGATTCCATGGAGAGGCCATGATGGCTGATGATGGAATGCATGACCTCGAGGACGTCTGCAAGCTCTTCCCGCAATTCCTCAGGGTTTTGGACAGCTGCGACTTCGGCTGCTTCTTCCATCAGTTTTTTCATCAGGTAAAGACTATACCCTTCTTGATCTAGAACTTTGGTATGGACCTCAGCACCGCTGGCCCGCATAACGCTCAGCATCTTATGGCGAATCACCTTATCAAAGCGGAAGGACATGAGGGGCATGGCAGGCTCCTGTGTGTTCAAAATCAGATGGATGGATCGTGAGGATAATCATCCATGTATAGATTCCTTGCATCCAGGATATAAGTCAGTGGAAGTCCCAAGACAAGGTAGAAGCGGGGTTGCCAGAGTCTTTGTGTTGAGGGGTCGATTCATGAAGGGCGTGTCGAATTATTCGTAAGCGGTCCCTTTTCCGTACATCTCTCTTCCCTTTTCTTCCATTATTTTTTCAGCCTCATTCCAGGATAGGGGCACCTTAGATCGGGGTAGGGTTACTCTGACGAAGCGTGATTTGAGCATAGCATCCATGCCCTCGCGAATGGCTTTGCTATGGGTTTCTGCCCGAATAAACCCATTTAAAGAGGCGTCATCCAGCCATACTGTCATGGTCCAGGCTTGGTTGCCAAATAATTGCTTGCGCCTTTTGTGGCCCAGGTAGCCTTTTTGTATCGCCAGTGAGTCGACCACCGTTTCGGTTAGCGTCCAAAAAAGATCGTTTTTCTCACGATCCTCACCGAGGGTCACATGGGTGATACCCACAACAACCCGATGATCCGGCGCCATGGTGTTCATGGTTTCAGATGCACGAAAAGGCGTGCTGATGGTAAAAGCACTTAAGAGAAACCACATAAAGATGCTCCCCATTCTATCAAGATAAGGCCTTACGGCTTCTCCCTTTTTTGTGGATGTGTGGTCCCGGGCTTTAGCCACCTAATGATGATGCAGAATGAATGCAGAGGACGCAAGAACGCAGAAAATGTCTATTTTCAGCATGGCTTCGTTTTTGAAATGGGTATGGACGTTGTGAGACTGTTCTTTACGAACAGGATCAGATTGCGCAAGATAAAAAGCATAAAGACACGTCTGATATGAATACAACACATCAATGAGCATGCACTATTTTCTGGTTACCTTGACCTACAAGGCCTCCCTTGAGGAGATCGAGCACCATCGGCCTGCGCACCGGGCTTTTCTAGATCATCTCGTGAGTGAGGGGACCTTGCTTCTCTCAGGGCCACAGAATCCCCTTAATGGCGGTATTTTGATTGTGCGGGGCACAGGTAGGGAAAATCTTGAGGTGATTCTCTCGCAAGATCCTTTCGCCCTGCATCAGCTGGCTGACTATGATTTTATTGAATTCACCCCCACAAAATGGACCCCGCATCTCGATGAAGTGATGCCCAAAGTCGAAAAGTTCAACAAAATCCAGGCAAGAGTCTAGCCAGGTTATTCAAAGTTCTCTTTCGGGTAGAAGTACACGCTCCCCGGAGGCCTTGTCTAGGCTGCCACTGCCTTGATAGCAAGGTCCTTGATGCGAAGCTGAGCATCCATGTGTGAGTTGTCTAGTAAAGCAAGGGGCCCTCTGAATGGCCCCTTGCCTATTGAGTACGATGATACGTACGTGATGATGGATCAAGCCGCCTTGCGCTGTGCCTTTGGTGTGCGTTGATTTTGAATATATTTCTTGGCTAAAGCCAACTTGATTCTTGGTATGGCAGCCGGATTACAGGAAATAGAATCAAGCCCTGTTTCATACAAAAAGACCGCAGATTCAGCATTTGATCCCTGCTCGCCACAAAGGCCCACATGCACTTTTGGATTATGCTTTTTCAGGTCTTGGACTGATAGGGTAATGAGTTTCTTCACTGCTTCATCAAGGGTAATGAAGGGGTCAGCCTTTAAAATACCCAGGTCAAAATAAGTGTTAAGGAACTTTTCATAAACATCGCCCCTTGAGAAGGCAAAGGTTTGTGCGGTGAGGTCATTGGTGCCGTATGAAATGAAGTCCACATGGGGTGCAATCTCAGCGGCAAGCAGAGCGGCACGCGGTGTCTCAATCATAATCCCAACTTGATAATGAGGTTTCTGCTGCTTTGATTCCGCATCACACGCTTCTTGGATGATTTTCTTAATAAACAAGATTTCTTGAACCTCTGAGACCATCGGAATATTGATCTTTAGATTCACAGAAAGAGCCTCAGATTGAGCCCGCTTCATCGCGCGAAACATGGCGGTTGCTTGGGCTTTGGTGATGTCTGGGCGGGTAATCAATAGCCGTGCACCGCGCTTTCCCATCATGGGATTTGTCTCGTGCAGGTGTCTTAGTTGAGCGTCCAGCTCAGCGCGGGCAATACCGATTCCAGAGGCAAGCTCATCGAGGGTTGCTTCATCGGTTGGAACGAACTCATGCAGAGGCGGATCAAGTAAACGCACAACCAAGGGCAGGCCATTCACGACCTTAAAAAGCTGATAAAAATCCTCAGCCTGAAGTTGAACAAGCTCTTCAAGGGATTGTTCAATATGACGGCCGCTGCGCCCAAAAATAACCTTTCTGAATAAAGCCAATTTTTCGGGTTGAAAGAACATATGCTCCGTTCGGGGTTCGACACCCGTTGCGCCATAGTGCAGTGCAATCACGGCCTCTTCGGGCGTGTCTGAATTGCCGTGAAGATCGAGGGGACATCTTTGTGTAATCTTTTCCATCAAAGCTTTATAGGCGGGCGTTGAGACAGGTTGGATGAGGGATGTTCCGCCCTTGTAAAAACAAGCGTTAAAGGAGTCGATCGTCACTTCGTCGCCATTTTTAAGAGCAATGCCATTGAAGTCAGCCCCATCATCATCGAGGGAGGTGACCGTGAGGTGCGTCACAAAAGGTTTATCGAGAACCTTAATGACGATGGCGGCGTGTGTTGATGGATCTTCTTTGGACGAGACAACACCAGCAATCTGACTAAAGATGGCAAGATCATCATTGGTCAGTTTTTCACGAAACAGGATGACGTTCTCGCCCCGACGAAGGGCTTCTTTTGCCTCTTTGAGGTTAAAGTAGACGCGTCCAGAAGCAGCACCCGTGGTGATGGCCTCGCCCTTCGATATCAGTTGCAGGTTTTGCTGATCAGTGGGAACAGATGGTTTATTCATAAATTCAATATCAATTTCATTGATTTTAAGAATCGCCTCATCTGGGCTGAGATGCTTAGTTTCTATAGCATTAAACAGTTCTGCGAACCGTGATTCTGCCTGCTGATAGGATTGAGAAGGCCTGACCTTTTGGGAATTCATTGCAAAAGACGCTCCTGTAAAAGAGAAAAGAACAGCAAACGATGTTGCTAACAAACAGAGATTCAAAGGAAATTTTTTCATTTTTCCACTGCCTTTAAGTTGAGCTGGCGCGTTTTGTCATGCACCAAAAGATATCCAACACACATCAAGAGAAGGCCTGAACCGGCCACCAGGTATGGCAGTTCAATGAGGCGCATCATCAAAACACAAAGCCCGCCCCCTAAACTGATTGAAAATTCTTTCAATAAAAGTTTATTGCTGGAAGAGGCATGAAAATCGATAAACGGGGCAAACATCTCTTCTGCGGCAAGAAGGCTAACCCACAGCACGCCTCCCCAGAATAACTCGACGGAAAAAAGCTCAGGAACCGCAATCACGATAAATGATAATCCCAGCGCGAACAGGGCGGTGCGCAAGGATACGTGCATTTTTTTGGAAACAGCAGGGAATTGCACAAGGATGACCAAGGCGCCATAAATCATCAAAAGCGTACCATACCATGCTGGCAGGTCGCCGAGTTTATGGGTCAAGTACCATGGCAAAACCGCATAAAGCCCAAAAATCCGAATACCAATCGAACAGCCTATCAAAAGCCACCCTAAGTCCTGATGCCACAGGGAGTTAAGTCCTCCTTTGGGTAGGATGCTTTCGTTGATCACCGGCTCTGTTTTCTGGGCCTTGATCATGACAAGGCTGATCAGCATCATGGCAGCGGCAATAAGAAGTCCCTGGGAATAATTGTTGTCTGTGATGGTGAGACTGAGGCCAGCAACAATGTTCGCAAGACTGAGAGCAATCTTGTTTAAACCGGCTGAACTTGCGGATTCAGCAGCAACTTTCTTAATCAAAAACCCACCGATGCTGAGACCCAGTGCCGCCAAAACCGAGCCGATGATTTCCATTTTGAAAAAATAAAATCCAACAGCAATCAAAACGAAAAGGAAACTGATAGATAAGCTGTGGCTGCGAAAAAGGGCGCAAAACAGCGGGCTAAAGATCAGCAGGGATCGGTATCCCATGGCGAGAATGGTGTTCGAGAGCACGCTGCTTTCAATGGAAAGCCCCAAAAGAATATAAAGGCAAATCCCCGAAAGCAGTCGTGCAATAAAAAGTTTCATTACTAACTAACCTTAGGCAGCTTTTTGTGCTGTAACCTGGCTTTCAGATAGCAGATCAACCCACCAACGGTCCATGATTTGCATCACCGATGCGAAACCGCTTTTGAATTGGCTAATGGAGAGATCATCTTTAAAAGAAGCCTCACACACTTCTTTCAAACGCGCCTCGTGGCCAATTTCAATTTCATTCACGTGGGACGAGAAAAAAAGTTTCACTTTTTGCGGCACATCAACGCCAAGAAAAGCAAAAAACTTCTCAACAAATGTGTACGCCATATCCAATTCAGGCACAGCCGAGCTCTCCAGGGCATAGCAGGCCCCGGCAACATAGGCTGGGGATGTGGATTCCATAGTTTCTAACATGTCGTGAATGAATCTTGCGGTGCCTTTTGAGGGGCGTACGGCTCCTATATCGTGACCCACCTCAAGAAAGCCCTGTCGCAACAAAACGTAGTGCGGTAGGCGATTCTTATCCTTTGACTCCTCATCAAGGCTGAGTTCCTCACTTATGTTTTGAATGAGTTCAGCTGCAAGGCTCTCAAACTGGGAATGTTTAAGCTCATAAAACGCTTTTAAAAGGAAGGTCGTGATGTTTTTTGAGAACAAGCTGTACTGGGAGAGGATATGATCCAGTTGTTCCACCGACAATCCACCCAACTGCTGTGCCACAGGATTGGTTTTTGCGTTAACTGCAGAATAATCTTCCAACATTTCACGATTGAGATGCGCAATGTAGTCCACGATGAATTCCCTTATTGTTAAAAATATCAATGATTTGTGAAGGGAAGGTCTAAAACATCCTACGGACTATGTCAAGGGGTAATGGATTAAGATTGATCGCCAAGGTTGAGGCAACTTTTGCACTCACTTTCATGAGTGAGGGTGCGGCAAAATGATTACACACAGGTAACATTTTAATTGTAAGGGGGCAGAGTAGGGAAGAGTTCGACACAGTCCTTGACCAAAATCCCCTCGCTATGTATCGATTGGCCAATGAAGATTCTCTGGAATGTGAGGGGACCAAATAGGTGCCGGGGCTCTGTGAGTGGATGCCAAGGGCTTGAGAGAATTCAAGAGAGTTTAGAATTTTCTTCACGAAAAGAATAATGAATAAAATTTTACTTAATCTACCAGAACTGATTGAAACCCCGCGCTTAAAGCTGGTCATGCCGCAAGCAGGCTTTGGTCAAAAACTCTATCAAGCCGTCTGCGATGGGTATGAGGACTATGTCAAGTGGCTCAACTGGCCAAAGGATAAGCCCACGGTTGATGGACTCGAAGAGGAATGCCGCCGGCATCATGCTGATTTTATCTTGCGAGAATTCATTCGATATCTTGTCATCGAAAAAGCAACGGAGGAAGTGATCGGTCGCTGTGCGTTTCCCTCATTTCAAGCCAATTGGGCGATCCCGCAGTTTGGCATCGCCTATTTTATACGTGCCAGTAAACGGTCAAACGGTTATGCCCGTGAGGCAGCCCATGCGATGGCGCTGCTGGGATTTAGGGTGCTTGGTGCAAAAAAGATTGAAATATACTGTGATGCAGAAAACGTTGCATCCAACAGGATACCGCCAAAATTAGGTTTTAAGTTTGAGTATTCACAGCGCGGTGGTTGGCCAAGATATGACGGCCAGCTGGCAGAGCTTCATACCTATTCTATCTTTTCTAAACGGGATCTTCCTCTTTTAGATGTCAGGTGGTGAACCTCAAGAGACGCTTATCACGACACTTTGCCCTTTTGTGCACAAAAGGGTTCACCGAAAGGCAGGGTAAAGCTCTAAAGGGGGTGCATTGTTCCATCGCTTTTGGGCTTTTTCCAGCATCTGGTCCACAAGGGTGCGCAGTAAAGGATAGGGGTTGTTCACTTCTGTAAGCTGCAAATAGGTGGAAAGGCGTGAGACGAAGCGGGGCCTCACAAAATTTTGCTCCGGGCGCCACAAGGATTCTGCCGGCACAGGTCCTGAGGGCCATGTGTCGTCGGTATCCCATGTTGTCTCAAGCAACGAGAAGGTTTTCAGCACCCAAAAGGCGCATGCGTTCAGGTAAGCTTGCGCATAAAGCTGGTCATCCAGTGCTGCTGGTAGGGTCTCAGCCAGCGTGCGGCGATAAACCGCCTCCATTGCATCGATCACATCACGCGGCAGCGATTTGGCACACCAACAGGTGGGAAAACCCATGCGAAGGTAAACGGCATCACGCAAGGCACTTCTTGGACTGGCCCATTCAAAATCGATGAAAGAGAGCCGAGACGACGCTGGATCATCGAACACGTTATCGGGGCAGATATCGCCATGGCATAGAACAAGAAAATTTTCATCCCCATAGTTATAATCCATGATATCAACGATTTCTTGCTCTAAACCGGGCGCAAAATTCAGTTCCATAAGGGCGCAGGCGGTTTTGACGTCCTCGATTTTTTGTTTGTATGCCCCGCTATGCAGGCTGTGGTCGTCCCGTCCATCAGGATGAATGCCGCGAAGAACAGCATCATAGCGATCGATCTTTTTGAAGCTTGCGGCATGAAGATGGGCAAGGGCTTTCATAAAGCGTTGGAGAGCACCAACCGCTTGATCACGGTTGGGCCCGGTGAGGCTATCCACCAGGCTGACGTGGAGTGCGCCCAAGTCTTCGATAAGGATAAAGCGTAACGCGCGATCAGCACCTAAAAAACGGGGAATGTTCAGCGTCTTACCTGAGACTTGACTTAAAAACTCAATGCCTGCGCGGTCGCGAGCAAATCGTTCGACGATTTCCTGTTCATCATCGCTCTTAGGGCTTGGCAGTGATTGTTTCAAGATGACGCTTGGATAACGCGTATGCCCTTCTAAAAACAACCTTGCTATGAAGTTGCGGCGCTCAGGCTCACTCAAAATCTCATGATGGATGACCCTCACCTGGGTGCCCAGGTGGCTTTGTAGGATGGTCTCTACTTTTTGATGTAAATTAGGATCCAAAATCTGAGGCAAGGTTGCTCCTCCTTAGGATTTGGCGCAACTTAGCGATAAAGCGTTTCATGTGCGGGTCAGAACGTTCATAGGGAATGTCATCGAAGTAAAACCAATGAATTTCCCTAAACTCACCCCTATCGAATGTGTAATGCGCGTTATCTTTGCCCCTCAGCACATACCATAGGCTGACATCAGTGTGTCCTGCGGTCAAACCTACGGTCTCGGTTTTTGTGATGAACACCGGATGAGGTAACCAAAATTCTGCTTGGACTCCCAATTCCTCAAAGCATTCACGCCTCACTGTATCGGTAGGATCTTCATCGGGTTCCACATGACCGCCCGTTGGCAGCCATAGCTGAGCAAGCCTATGGTCCACAAGCAAAATTTTCTGGGCCTCTTCCTCGAAGAGCACAAAGTATGCGACCAGATGTTGATCAGGAACATCAGGTTTTTGGACGCGATAAAGAGGGGCTCCACTTGCAATCCAAGCTCTCACTTCTGTGAGATGCTGCGCCTCTTGATCATCAAAAGGGATCATTTCGTTCACAAGGCGGTGAATATTTTGCGCAGAGCTGAGCAGGTCGTTCATGGTTAATCAGTTTTCTAATCCAGAAACTTTGTCAATCTTTTCAGCATCTTAGCATAGTCTTTATCTGAGTTAATCTCGATAAAGGGTGTATCAGGATAGCGCGCTTTTGCCAACCGGCTTCGAAAAAGTGTTTATCAACATGATGCAGCGGAATCTCAGTTAGCTTATGCAACTGCAGTGCAAAGGTTGACTTGCCACTACCGGGCCGACCAAAAATCATGATTTTTTGCGGATGGCGCATAAGGAGGGGCTCCTGAGGGTTTTGCTGATCGCCTCTATACACTTAGAAGCTAATCTCCAGAACATCAACTTGATTGATGATCGTTCCCAGATCTTGCCGTTGGGACGCTTGAACCGCGAATCCCAGTTGCTGCCAAAAGTGCAGGGCCCGCGGATTTTGCTGTTGCACCACGCAACGCAGCTTTTGGGCGCCTAAGTCTTTAAGGATTGTCGCCATCTGACGGACCCACTTTTGTCCCAAGCCAAGATTGCGGTAGTTTGAATGAATCAACAGATAGCCGATGGTCCAGGTACCGTCCTCGGGATAATCGCGAATAAGATCGATCATGCCAATGACTTGATCCTGATGGAAAAGGCCCAGGACAACTTTATCCTCATCATGCGACTTCTGCGGTGGACAGGCCATGAAAAGGGCCTGAGCCATTCCAGGTTCACCCTCACACAGCATGAAATAATCCTGGCAAGCATCCAGAAGGGTTTGTACCACATCAGCATCGGCCTGACGCAGCAGGCGCATTTTATAATTTTCAATTTCTAAAGGCCAAATGACGTCAGACATGGGCATGTAGTCCTTTTTAATTTCTGCCGAAGGAAGCTTTGTTGTCATTCCTACGCAGGCGGGAATTCTTTTCACGTAAAATGGTCACCTAGATCGATCCAGGATGGATTTTGTTCTTGTATGAGACGCAGTTTCCAGGCTCTATTCCACCTTTTGATGCATTTTTCTCTATGTATTGCTTCATGTATATCTTCAAATTCTTCGATATAAACAAGCTGATTGACATTGTATTTTTTAGTAAAACCGTGGGTTAATTTTTTCTTATGTTCAAAAATGCGTCTGGATATATCGTTTGTAACACCAACGTAAAGCGTGCCATTTTTCCCTGAAGCAAGAATATAGACCCAATAATTTTTCATCACCATAAAAGCCAAATCTACTATGGATTCCCGCCTGCGCGGGAATGACATCAGAAAAATAGATTAAATAAATACATACATTACTACTTAATCCTATCCTAGGATAAAAATGACATATAAATTGGTAAAAAGATGTGAATATGGGCATGGTTTACTTATATTCTAATAATACTATTGTCATTCCCGCGCAGGCGGGAATCCATTTATTTTTTTACTTCTGACTTGAGTGATTAGAATCGTCACAGGGTGGTGGCCACACTGCGAGGGTTAAGGCCTCAAGCGTTGTCTGCCCAAGCAACGCCCTCATTTTGGTAACTCTCCCGCCTCAAACTTCGCCCACAAGTCGTTAATATCATCACAGCGCAACAGATGATAGTGACGCTTGAGCGTCTCAAGGTCCCAGTCCCACCATTTGATGCGCCTCAGTTTCTCGATGACATCATCGTCAAAACGCTTCTTGATGAGTCGGGCAGGATTACCACCCCAAATTTCATAGGCGCCAACATTTTTGGTGACCAGGCTTCGTGCGCCAATGACAGCCCCGTCACCGATATGGACGCCTGGCATAATCATCGCCTCGGCGCCAATCCATACGTCATGGCCGATGATGGTATCGCCTTTGCTTTGCTGCGCTTTGGGACGTGTTTCTTGATAATCGTCAAAGTCGTCATCAAGAAAATCAAGGGGATACGTGGCAAGCCAGGCGTGATTATGGCCTTGGGTTCCCCCCATCATAAATTTCACACCAGTGGCGATCGAGCAGAACTTGCCTATGATCAGCCGATCAATGGATTCAGGGGCGTGGTGATCATCTGCTGCGTCCAAGTACATCACGCACTCAGCAAAGTCTTTGCCGTGGTAATAGCCTGAGTAATAGCTGTAATCGCCAACGATGATGTGTTTAGCGGTGATATGGTCTTTGATGATGATGGAGTCGCGATAACTTTTAAAAGGATTCATGGTTTCCTCTTGGCAAGCATGGCAAGGCGAGAGCGTTATTGCATACCCCGACAAAGCCCCCTTTCAATGCGAGAAGGCTTGAGGGGCGATGGAAAAGAGTTTACACCAGAAGATGTAACCGTCAAAAGTAGCATCCCATGAAAAGATATATCGTCCACACCTTGCTGAGTGTCGCCCTGCTGATACCCTCTGCTTTTGCGCAAAAGACCGTCATAGAAAAAAATCTACCTGGGTATCTCAAGCCCCTTGTCGAGCGCCTCGAACAAGAAAAACATCAGCATCAAGGCGGTGTTATCGCGATCCTTCACAAGGGCAGGGTGGTCTATAAAACCGCATTCGGGCATGCGCGCGGTAACGAGGGAGCCATCACCCCCTCCACTTTGTTTCCCTTGGCCTCGGTCTCAAAAGCTGTAACAGCAGTGGCGCTGGCCTTGCAGGTAGAGCAGGGACGATTGAGCTTTGATCGGGTCATGCATGCGCCCTGCTTTAAGGGTGGGATGGGGCTTAAATATATGATGAGCCACACCTCTGGTTTTGCGGTGCGGGGTGATAAGGAAATCGAGCGTGGTCTGACCCAAAAGCAATTAATGGATCTTGTGTTTGAGATGCGCCCGAAGTGTAAGCCCGGGGCCTGCTACACCTACAGCAATCTTATCTATGGTCTTATTGAAGCCAGTCTTCATGAAGAAGGCATGAGCTTTAAAAGGATCATCGATCAGTTAAGCATTGAACTGAAAACACCGCATATCCAAGTGTTGCCCTTGGTCAGCGGCGCGGACGTGGCCTACCCCCATGCCCTTAGACCTCAGAACAAAAAGAAAATCCGACAGCCCTTGTCCTTAGAGTCGTTTTATACCAAGAACGTGGCTGCGTCAGCGGGTATTTTCGCGTCCCTCGATGCGATGATCGAGTTTTATCGCCTCAGCTTTGGCTATCGTCCTGACCTCATCTCAAGGAAAACCCTTGCTGAGCTCTACACCCCGGTGCAGGCCAGTGATGATATCTTTAAGTGGTATGCAAAGTGGCCCTATGAGCCAAAAGTCATCCAGGCAGGATACGGCTTAGGTTGGCGCGTTTTGTCCCTCAAGAAAGAGCCAAACCAGCAATTTATTTTTCACTCAGGCTATATCAACGGGATTAATTCGTTCATCGGCAGCATTCCCAGCGCAGAATTGGGCATTGTGATCATCGTCAACGAGGGCTCTGCCTTTGCCTCACGCACAGGGCTTGATCTCTGGCGAGAAGTTTTAAAGAATGGCGCCGATAAGTCCTAGCAAGCTTCAATGGAGTACGAGATCTTTTTTCATGTAGTGAAAATCAAACTTCTTCCCATCATCTGTGCAGATAATCCCTGGTAAGACGTTGGTGCTCTCGAAACCGTGTTTCTTGTAGATGGCAAAAGCAGTATCATAAAGGTTGGAAGTCTGTAGGTAAATGCTCTCTAACCCCAGGTTTTTGCTGAAGCTCTCTACGCTGCGTAAGAGGATTGCTCCAAGCCCTTTGCCACGATGTTCTTCAGCCAACCAAACCCCTTCGATATTTCCCGCTTTTCCAGGGAAAACGTTGAGTATGCATCCGCCGACAACATCCTGGGTGTGATCGCGCAGGCGAAATAAATAATGGAACGCAACATGCGTATCAGTAATGTCTTCTTCGGCATCGAGTGGGTCATCCTCATCAATTCGAATTTCCTGCAGTTTGTAGGGTATTGCATGGAATGAGTTTCCAGTGGAAACGCCAATAAGCGCAGTTTCATTCTGCATCCAAGGAAGATTAAACGTGCCCAGAATTTTCCAGCCCTTAGCCATCAACGTATCCCTGTGTTCTTCTAGCCATCCTGGTTCTGCCCAGGCCGTAAAAACACGGGAAAACGTCTGATTAATAGATTCAGGTAGCTTGAGGCGTTTTGGGTCAAACTTCAGAAAGGCCTCTTCATCATCACAAGCTGCGGACAAGACACATAGGCCATCCGCCATCTCTAATTTAAGGCTCAGCGCATCGCTGACGGCTATGGAATACGAACGATTCACGCTAATACCGCGTGCGCTTCCAAAGGTCTCCACACCCACTTCGAGAGGCTTTATCAGCGCCTCAAATTCTTGAATTGTATTGAATTGTCGAGAATGTACCACATTCAAATCAAAGCCATGTGTGAAGAGATGATGTTGATCCTCCTCAGCTAAGATGGCATCAGCGCGTAGGGCGGGACTTGCATGACCTTTGGGCGATGCCAAAATGATCAATAAGGCAATGAAAAGGTTAGAAAAAAACCGCGGCACTTTAACGCTTCCCTTTGAAGATAGAAGTCTCTTAAGCAGCTTTGAGCAGATTCTCGACCCGCTCAATAACTTCTGCCTCGCTCAGATTCTCAATGGCCGCGATTTCGCTGGCAAAGCGTTCCAAAGCTGTTTGGTAGATCTGGCGTTCGCTGAAGGATTGCTCTTCTGCGCCGCTGCGGTGCAACTCGCGCAGAACTTCTGCGATGATGTGAAGGCTGCCAGAATTAATTTTTGTTTCGTATTCCTGAGCACGACGGGACCAAATGAGACCTTTTTTCGGCTTTAGTCGTGATTTCAACGACTCAAGGGCTTTGTTCACCTCTTCACAGCTGCTGAGATGCCGCAATCCAGAGGCTTTTGCCTTCGCCATGGGCAGGCGCAGCGTCATACGAGACTTATCAAAGTTGATGACAAAAACTTGGATTTCAAAGCCAGCTACCTGTTGATTTTCAATATCTGTCAACCGTCCAACCCCATGGGATGGATACACAACCAAATCACCGTCCTTAAGATCCAAAGTCATTTTTTTCCCTGTTAGGTTGAAATAAGCCGAATGATTCTCGTGAAGTTGACTATAGACCAGATTAACACCATTTTGTCAAGTATTTGTTCGAGGCGAAAGTTGTATTATTTATATCACATTGATATTTAGATGTAAAATTCTATTCATTTTTAAGGCGCGGCAAAATTTACACTTTAGTAACCAAAAAGGCGTTTTATTTGCATCTCAACGCCCACGAAGACGATCTGTGAAAGGGCTGCGCTTGGATTCAAAAAAAGTATACGACAACGTAACAGAATCGAGGTCTTTGGTTTTCTCGTCTTCGACCAGGGCAGGGTCAATATAAAATTCCACAGGCATGACTATGGTTTGACCGCCTTCAAGCTTTTGATCTTCAAAGCAAAAGCACTTGATCTTCACGAAATGGGGCGCTGCCTTGTCGGGCGCGACATTATAGGCTGCAATTCCTGTAATGGGGTGTGCGCTGAGATTGGTCACTTTATAGAAGGCAAGTGCTGGCTTTCCCAGTTGTACTTTTTGCTTTGTTTGCAGCGCTTCAAAATGCCAGTCTAGATCGCGTTGGGTGTTGGACGTAAAACGCACCTCAATAAAACGATCAATGGGTTTTGCCGTCACTTGATAGGCCTGTTGAGGCGTCCCACCATAACTGGTTTTGGCGCAAAAGATGCGGTACAAGGGCACCGATGCAAAGGACAGCACCACCATGGCAAAGACGACGGAAACCGCAACGATCACCGTCGTGCGCTGTCCCTGCCCCATGGTTTAAAGACCTGACATGCGTAAAATCGCGATGGCATAAAACAGCGCACATACGAGACATAGGGCCCAGAGTGTAGCTCGGTTTCGAGCCCTTACCCGGGGGGGAAGAGGTGACTTCATCGGTTAGCTCCGCCAATGGGCTATGGTTAAAAGACCAAATAAGCCAAAAAGATAGAGAATAGAATAGAAAAACAGCATGAGCGCATCCCGCTCACGTCCTGGCTTTTTGACGGCAAAAGCCAGCACCAAAAAGACCGTATTGAGAAGGGTAGCGCCAACACCATAAAGGCCATTGAGCTGGGGTAAAAAAACGAGCGGTAAATAACTGCTACCCACAGTGAGAACGCTATAGAAGATAATCTGATTACGGCAGGCCGCCTTGCCCGCAACGGCAGGTAACATGGGAATTCCTGCCCGGATATAGTCTTCATGCCGATGAAGGGCCAGTGCCCAAAAGTGCGGCGGTGTCCACAGGAAGATCATCAGAAACAAGGTCCAGGGAAGGGGGTCAAAGTGAGGGCTGACGGCAAGCCACCCAACCACAGGAGGTAAGGCGCCAGCAGCACCACCGATGACTATATTCTGCGGTGTCGATGGCTTCAGAATCATGGTGTAAACAACCGCGTAAAAGAAGATGGTAAACGCCAGCATGGCGGCGGCGGCCCATGTGGTGGCAAGCCCTAAAAAGGCCACAGAAAATAGACTTAAGAGGCACGCGAACGTGAGGGCATCCTCGGGAGCCATGCGCCCTGCCGGCAGAGGTCGACTTTGGGTGCGGGCCATGAGGGCGTCGGTGCGACGTTCGTACCACATGTTGAAGCTTGCGGCAGCACCTGATCCGAGGGCAATGCAGATGATGGCAATGGTCATCAGCCCCGGATGAAGGGCACCAGGGGCCAGCAAGGCGCCCACCAATGCTGTGAAGACCACCAGGGACATGACCCCTGGCTTCATCAAGGCGATGAAATCCAGGGGAGTTGCAAGGTTTGCCTCGCCCCAGAAAGGGGACGGTGTCGAGGCCGAATGAAGCGTATCTGCGGTCATTTGTGCGACTTATTCCTGCGTCTTCTTGGATGCCACAATTGGCCCATCATGGGGATGACGCCGAATCACAGGGGGCTCTTCAAAACAGTGGAACGGCGCCGGTGATGGCAATGTCCACTCGAGTGTGGTTGCGCCCTCACCCCAGGGGTTTGCAGGTGCTTTTTTGCCTTTCAACAGCGCATAGATCACAAGACCAATGAACAACAGCGAGGCAACGGCGGTAAGATAGCTGCCCCATGAGGCAATGTGGTTCCAACCCGCATACGCATTGGGGTAATCGGGGATACGCCGTGGCATGCCCGCAAGGCCCAAGAAGTGCATGGGCAAGAAGATGATATTCACGCCAATAAAGGTCAGCCAAAAATGAACTTTGCCCATGGTCTCAGAATACATACGACCTGACATCTTCGGAAACCAATAATAAAATCCACAAAACATGCCAAAAAGAGCACCCATGGACAGAACATAATGGAAGTGACCCACGACGTAGTAGGTATCGTGAAGGGCAATATCCATACCGCCGTTGGCCAGCACAACCCCCGTGAGCCCTCCAAGGGTAAAAACAAACAAAAATCCGATGGCAAACAACATGGGCGTTTGGAAGGTAAGGGACCCACCCCACATGGTTGCAATCCAGCTGAAGACCTTAATTCCCGTTGGAATGGCAATGATCAGGGTCGCGATGGTGAAATAGGCTTTGGTATGAAAATCCAAGCCCACGGTGAACATATGGTGGGCCCATACAACGCTGCCCACCACCCCGATACCGACCATGGCATAAACCATGCCCAAGTACCCAAAGACGGGCTTCTTAGAAAAAGTCGCCAACACATGGGAGACAATACCAAAAGCCGGCAGAATCATAATGTAAACCTCAGGGTGACCAAAAAACCAGAACAGGTGCTGGAAGAGGACGGGATCACCTCCGCCTGAGGGCTCAAAAAACGTGGTGCCAAAATTACGGTCTGTAATCAGCATGGTAATGGCGCCTGCAAGTACTGGAACCGTAAACACCAATAGAAACGCTGTCACCAACATGGCCCAGACAAACAAAGGCATCTTATGGAGGGTCATGCCAGGGGCACGCATGTTAAAAATGGTGGTGATGAAGTTAAGCGCGCCCAAAATGGATGACGCACCTGCCAAATGGAGCCCAAACATTAAAAAGTCTACGGCCGCTTCGGGGTGAGCTGTGATCGAGCTAAGCGGTGGGTACATGGTCCATCCAATACCAGATCCTGATCCGACAAGCCCACCTAAGCCCGCCATGATGAGTGCTGGCACCATGAGCCAAAAACTGATGTTGTTAAGACGTGGAAAAGCCATGTCGGGCGCGCCAATCAACAGGGGTACAAACCAGTTCCCAAAACCCCCAATCAAGGCGGGCATCACGACGAAAAACACCATTAACAGGCCGTGCATGGTGATGGCCACGTTATAAAGCTGATAGTTGCCGCCGAAAACTGTGCCACCGGGATGCGCCAATTGCATGCGCATCATAACGGAGAGGCCACCCCCAATGACCGCTGCAAAGATGGCGAAAACAATGTACATGGTGCCAATGTCTTTGTGATTGGTCGATAATACCCAACGACGCCATCCGGTTGGGATAGCGTGATCATGACTGGCGTGTGTACTCATGGTATTGTCCTTGTTGTGATCATGTCTTTAATTATTTCAAGGGTTACGAACAAGAGTGACGGGACCTGCCGCAAATTTCTTGGCGGCGTCTTTTAACCACGCTTGGTACTCTTCTTGGCTGACGGCACGAATTTCAATGGGCATAAAACCGTGGTTCACACCGCATAGCTCGGAACACTGCCCATAGTAGATGCCTGGCTTGGTAATTTGAAACCATGTTTCACGCAAACGCCCCGGCACAGCGTCTTGCTTTACCCCTAATGCTGGCACAGCGAAACTATGCAGAACATCGCCGCCCGTGACCATCAGACGGACCTTGGCGCCCACAGGCACCACAATGGGATGATCCACAGAGAGTAAGCGTACGTGTTCAGGCTTCAGGTCCTTATCCGCGATCATGTAACTATCAAAGCTAAGCTTATGATCGGGGTATTCATAGCTCCAATACCATTGGCGTCCGATGGCTTTGATCACCAGATCCGCAGTTTCCGTTCGTTCCATGAACTGAAGCAGACGAATGGAAGGCACCATCAGCGCTAAGATCATTAAGGTTGGAATCAATGTCCAGATGACCTCCAGCTTTGGATTATGACTAAAGCGCGCGGGCTTTGGATTGCGGTGCGCCCGAAAGCGGTAGATCACGTAAAACAACAGCGCAAATACAATAACCGCAACCACAACCATCAGCACCAGCAAAATATGATGCATGCTGTGAATGCGCTCCATAACCGGTGATGCCGCGGGCTGAAAGTTTAGTTGCCAAGGTTCAGGCTGGGCAGCGTAGCCAACGGTAAAACCCAGTATCCACAACAAAAAAAAGTTAAGACCTCTCTGCATGGCATAAACCTTAGTTTTTTTAGGATTATAACGGGGAATTTGGGGGGATGAAAAGGGGGATAAAAAATTTTTCGCTTGTGGCAAAGACCTAAAATAGTGAAAAAAGAAGCAATGAGGCGCAAGTAGAAAATAGGATACTTCCGCGCTTCCTCTTTAAAGTGCATAAACAACAAGGAGAAGGGAAAGCAATGCTGAACCCGATCTTATTATCATTTGTTCTTTTATTTAGTGCATTTCGCGCGATCGCCTCTGAGCCCGCTGCGGATGAAATGGTTGAATTCAAATACCGCCCATCAGGGCAAGAAGAGCTTGTGACTGTCGCCGTTCCATATTTCAAGGATCCAGCTAAAGTGAAAGCGGATCAGAAATATGGCGCATTCGAGAGTTATACTTACGCGAAATCAGGCGAGACACCCATTGCGCTCGTGCAATTGGGCTCTCGGGCTGTGCGCGCCAACCTTCCAAAGGGGCATCCTTTGGCTGTCGAGAAAACCAAAGTGATCTTTGGCATCTATTTGCCTGAAAACCATAACGGCAGTAAATTACCCCTTGTTGTCTTATTGCCTGGAAGTTCTGGGGAATCCAACTTTGAGATCCAGTTTTCTAAATTCCTCAATCAAAAAGGCTACGGCGTTCTGGTTATGCATTCCAATGCATCCCGGGGTCTTCACGGGTCTTCAAGCAAAAATCAGATGGCCGTTAGTCTTTATGCCAATGTTTCCGATGCATTAATCCTTGGAAACTATGCCAAGGGACTGTCCTTTGTGGCTGCCGATAACATCAACCTCATTGGTGATTCCTACGGGGGTGTGGTTGCCCTGCAATGCGCTGATGATGCGATCCTCAGACATTTTTGTCGCGGCCAATCGCCTTATCATCGGATTGCGTCTGTGGGTGGGTTGCCCATCATTCAATTCAAAGATACCCGATTCACCACAATGGCGAAGGTGGGCGTCTTTCATGCGCTGAAGGATGAATGGAATAAGTTTGCTGCCGTTGAGTCGCTGGTCAATCGTCATCGCGACGCTGAAGGTGAACTTCCTGATCATGTTAAGTTGCGGGTGTATTCTTCGGGCGGTCACAATTTCCAACATTTTCCCCATGCCGATAAAGCTGAAGGTGTGGTGGTTCGACATCCTGAAGCACAAAACCTCAGTGAGCGTTGCATGTACCTTCATGCAACCCTCAATCAGATGGACCCAGGTGTTTCCATTGATTTGACCGATCCATCGCAATTGATGCCTGTGATGGGTGACATCATGGCGAACACCACCTTTAGTGTGTTGGTGGACCATCAAGTCCCAGCCGAGGGCGCTACCTTACTGAGCAAAGATCAGATCGGCAACGACCCCACAAGGCTTGTGGGTACCAGTGTTGCTTTAGCTGATATGATTGCAGCTTATTTCAACGTCCCTGTTCCGAAGGGAACCGCCACGTGGATGAGCAAAAGTGCCCGCGAGCAATTCCTTTATGATATCGAGGGTTTTTTGGGCGATCGATACTAGTCCAGACCAGAATCAAATTTTTAAGGGCTCCTTCAAGGAGCCCTTTTTGTTGCCCTTAAATGCGCTCAATCGCGAGGGCGAGGGCCTCACCACCCCCAATACACAGGCTGGCAATGCCCTTCTTGAGGTTGTGTTGCTCTAGGGCATGGAGCAGCGTGACCACAATGCGCGCACCCGTTGCACCGATGGGATGACCAAGGGCGCAGGCACCGCCATGGACATTCACCTTAGATGGATCCAAACCGAGGTCTTTAATGGCAGCCATGGTGACCACGGCAAAGGCCTCGTTAATTTCGTAAAGATCGACCTCGTCCTTCGACCATCCCACTTGGCGAAGCAATTTATCCATGGCGCCCACAGGGGCCGTTGTGAACCACGCAGGCTCATGGGCGTGGCTGGTCATGCCTTTTAAGACAGCGCGGATAGGCAGGCCCTTTGCTTTGGCTTCTTGAGTGGACATGAGAATGAGGGTCGCTGCACCATCGCTAATAGAGCTGGAGTTGGCCGCCGTGACGGTGCCCCCTTCTTTAAAAGCCGGTCGCAGGGTGGAAATTTTATCAAGCTTGACTTTCAGGGGTGTCTCGTCGGCCGTGATTTCGGCCATTTCCCGGCCGACTTTGCTGGTGATGGTGGCAATCTCGCGCTCAAAAGCCCTAGCTTCGATGGCTTTGAGGGCTTTTTGGGTCGAGCCCACAGCGAAGGCATCTTGATCCTCGCGGCTAAAGCCATAGCGCTCGGCAGTCGCTTCTGCGAAAACGCCCATGGCTTTACCGCGGTCATAGGCGTCTTCAAGGCCATCCCGCATCATGTGATCGATCACCTCGCCGTGTCCCATGCGAAAACCCGCGCGCGCTTTGGGTAGGAAATAGGGCGCATTGGTCATACTTTCCATGCCACCGGCGGCAACCACTGTGGCGTGTCCGGTGAGAATGCTTTGTGAAGCAGACATAATTGCCCGCATTCCAGAACCGCAGACCTTGTTCACGGTGTTACTGCTTGTGGATTGGGCAAGTCCCGCTTTTAAGGCCACCTGGCGGGCAGGCGCTTGACCAAGCCCTGCAGGCAGGACGCAGCCCATCCATACTTCTTCCACACTAGAGCTGGAGAGGGAGATTTCGGTGAGACTGGCCGCTAAAACCTGGGCAGCAATCTCTGGCGCGCTGAGGTTTGTAAGACTTCCCTGAAAAGCACCCAGGGGAGACCGCTTGGCAGCAACAATGGCAATATCATGTAAGTTCATGGCTGATGACTCATACCGTTGTTAATTTTTTATGATCGTCATTGCATCACAGAAATCTAACCATAGTCTTAACGCCTGGCATAGAATTTAAATTTTTTAACTTAAAGTCCAAGCAATTCTAATTGGTACCTGTTGAGGGATGCTGTCTCAAAGCTCTCCCTCCTAAGTGCTCTCGAGCGATCTGGCTGAGGGCCGTCCAAAGGGGTATGGAGATTGAAACCTAAAAGATTGAATAAAAAGCTAATTTTCCCGCTATGTCACCTGATCCTTCACCAAAGCAGCAGGGGCTGGTGAATAAGGCTACTGAAAAGCGCTTCACCTACAACATGGGAGGGCGCGGCGTACCCCCTCGCTTCTGAATGGGATTTATACTAAGATGGGCCGATTCAAAATAGGGGAGGAGAGTCATCATGGACATTGTCATTTGTCCTCTTTTGCAAGTGATCAATACGGTATTGTCTCTATATACATGGGCGGTGATTCTGGCCGTGATTCTCAGCTGGTTGATGGCATTCAACGTTTTAAATGGGAGCAATCGTTTTATTTTAACGGTTGCGGACATGCTCTTTCGCGTAACCGATCCTCTTTTATCCAGGGTGCGTCGTTTTTTACCTGATCTGGGCGGAATAGATTTTTCACCTTTGGTGATTATCCTTGCCCTGTATTTTGTCGAGCATTTGTTGCTGCGCATTATGCTGAAAATGAATTGTTTCGTTTAAAATAAGACTGGATAAACACGACGTGAGTGCAACCCTGATCGATGGCCGCCAGGCGGCCAGTTACTTGAAGAAGAAAATTGCCGGCCATGTGAGTGTGCTGCAGCGTGAGCATGGAATTGTGCCAGGTTTGGCCATCTTGCGGGTGGGTGACAATCCCGCAAGCCAATTATACGTGAACTCAAAGTGTCGCCAAAGTGAAGAGGTGGGCATCCATGCGTTTCCCCATTACCTTCCCGAACATGCCCGCCGCGATCAGGTGATTGAGGCGATTATGCGCCTGAATGCAGATCCTTTAGTCCATGGCATTATTGTTCAGCTGCCGCTGCCAGAACATCTCAATAGTCTCGAGATCATCGATTGCATTGATCCTCGCAAGGACGTGGATGGTCTGCATCCCACCAACTTGGGTCATTTAATGATGGGCGGCAAAGGCTATGTTCCTTGTACGCCCCAAGGCTGTTTGATGCTGTTAAAGACCGTGCATAAATCCCTCAAAGGTCTTCATGCGGTCATCATTGGTCGCTCGAACTTGGTGGGAAAACCCCTGTCATTTCTGTTGCTGCAAGAAAACTGTACGGTGAGCGTGGTGCACACCAAAACCCAGAACATCGCGCAAGAATGCCAGCGGGCCGATATTCTCATTGCCGCGGTGGGTCAACCCAGGCTGGTCAAAGCCCACTGGATTAAGCCGGGCGCAACGGTCATTGATGTGGGCATTAACTTCCTAGTCAATGCCGATGGCTCCTCTGATGTGGTGGGCGATGTGGATTTTGAGGTGGCAAAAGATGTGGCAGGCGCCATCACCCCTGTTCCCGGTGGCGTGGGTCCGATGACGGTGGCCTGCCTTTTGAAAAATGTGGTGGATGCCGCCCAGTCTTATGCCGAAAGGGCGTCTCGTTGAAGAGGGCGCTAAAGGGCGCTGTGGGATCCATCACACAACGGAGTGTCCTTAGAAGCCTTACAGCCGCAGAAGTATACGGTTTTTGATTCAGCTGCGGTCCATGCTTGCGATTTAAGCCCTGATCCCTTATGGGCGCCATCGCAGAACGGTTGGTTACTGCTGCGCCCACAGGTGCACCAATAATAAGTTTTGCCTGCCTCCACTTCGACGGCGTATGGACCTTTTTGGGCGCAAATCACATCACTCATGTTCATCCCCTTCATTTTACAAAAGATTGTGTTAGTGTATGCACAAATGAAGCTGTGACAAGGATTTTAGCAATGGCAGATCAAAATTCTGAAACGACAGTTGAGCTGTTTACCGACGGTGCCTGCAGTGGCAATCCAGGTCCTGGCGGATGGGGTGTGCTGTTGCGCACCGCGGGCGACAAGACCCTCGAGCTTTCTGGTTCAGAAATGATGACCACCAACAACCGCATGGAACTGATGGCGGCCATTAGGGGTCTCGAGGCACTCAAACGCCCCGTCAAAGTCGACATCTATACCGACTCGCTTTATGTGCGTGATGGCATGACCCAATGGCTGGAAAAGTGGAAGCAGAACGGTTGGAAAACCGCTGGCAAGCAAGAGGTGAAAAACATCGACCTGTGGCAGCAACTGGAAGCCTTGTGCGCCAAACATCACGTCACCTGGCATTGGGTGCGAGGGCACGCCGGCCATAAGGAAAATGAACGGGCAGACTTTCTGGCCCGCCATGCCATCGTCCAAGCCATGATGCAAGAAACCATGGCCGCTGCAACGCCTGAGACAAAGCCCGCCTAGGACTTAGCATGCTTTTCCGCCCCTTTTATTTTCAAGCCTAAGCCTCAAGCGTCCAAGCAAGCACACCCAGAAACATATCCATAAGTCACTTGTATTATCCAAAATGGTACATTAATTGACTTTTAAACTATTTTTATTATGTTGAAGGTGATGACATTGATAAGATGAGGAGACAACAGTGCGTAACCTCTACGCCCGACTGCTGATTTCAACCTTCGTGGCGACAACGGGTATTCAAAGTTTATCCGCATCCCAGCAAAACCTACAGCCCCCAACAACAGCGCCAAAAAAATTGACAATCAATTTTAAGAAACGTAAGGAAGCTGGCGGTTCTTCGGGTGAAAGTGGCGCTAATTCTGGATCTGAGCGGTCAGCTTCGCCTTCCCATGACCCAGAACCAGATCTGCAAGCGCCCGCTGCTAAGCGAATAAAACTGGGAGAGCCTCAGGATGGCGCGAATCCGCACACGTTTGCGCAACAGCCCCCACTTGGCGCTGCTGTAGGGCCAGGTCCGATCGCAGACACCATGCAGGTTGATCCGTTTTTCGGGGGGCAGACGTTCAGCACAGGCCAGGCGGCCAGCCCCTTCGCACCGCCAGTTCATCAAGCGTTAAATGTATGGATCAAGCCCGATCCAGGGGCTTTGCCTGGGAGCTTGGCTGCCCAGGGGTCTCAATGCACTTCTGCGACATTTATAAAACCAGACCCCATGGCCCAAGGGACGCAAGGGGATGGTAGGGATGCCATGGACGTGGATGACGATGAATCCCAAGGGAAAAAGGCTGAGGCTATGGCACCAGCGCCAGACCTGGACTACACTTCCGTTGCGTTTCCCGTACCTGACTTTGAGCGCATGACTTCCCCAACTTTTCAAGAGGTGGAGCGTTGGGTGCATCAGGCCAATCGTGGCGACCAGCAGGCGCAAGCACGGGTGATCGAGCGCCACAGTATGGGTGCTTTGCCTGAGCTTCTGATTCCTTTGATTCGTCTAGATTCTTGGTATGAAAATTTCGACCAATGGGTCCTTGATGATCTGCAGCGCGGCGACCTTGCATTGACGGTCAACAAAGATCTTCTGCTCAACAATCAGGATCTGCAAAAAAAGATCAACGCGCGGACAAAAAGCCAAGATCCCAAACAAGCCGGCGCAGCCTATACCCTTCTGGGACTGATGGCCGAGGCATCTAAAGATTCTGCAACAGCAAAAAAACATTTCAAAGTGGCGGCGGAAAAAGAGCATACCCAGGGGATGTACCATTTTGCGCGCGTAACTCAAGAAACGAATAAAAATTTCAAAAAAGGCGACATTTTTCTTCTTTATAAGAAGGCAGCCCTTATGGGCCATGCAGACGCCCAGTATCGCGCAGGTAAAATGCGTTATATTAGCAGCGGCATCATTAAAACTGATGATAAAAGCCAAGAAGATTATTTTTTAATGGCTGCCAAACAGGGGCACCGGGACGCACAGCACAGCATAGGGAAAGATTCTTGGGGGCTTCATGCCGCCGAACAGGGCCATGCGGGAAGAGCGTATGATATTTGGAGGCAGTACCCAAAGGATTCTGAACAAA
Organism: Holosporales bacterium; assembly: GCA_046318415.1. Classification (GTDB taxonomy): domain Bacteria; phylum Pseudomonadota; class Alphaproteobacteria; order Caedimonadales; family Caedimonadaceae; genus JBKCUK01. The sequence goes on from JBKCUK010000004.1 coordinate 174,947, forward strand.
ATGAACGAAACTTTCAGCTTTACCTTCGGTGTCTACAGCTAAAGCATGAAGCGGCATTAGAAGCAGTTAAGAGTAATCATGGTATTCTTGCACATTTGTCTGATGACCAGCGCAAGCATATTCTACTTTTGATCAAGAAATATGCAGAAGAGGGGCATGAGCAATCGCCCTTTCGTTTATGTTTTTGGTATCTATATGGTATCGGTGTTGAGAAGGACCTGGATAAAGCTTTTTCCTACTTTGAGAAAATCAAACAGCGCCAAGGTAATTGGTATTACGTTCAGGATTTCCGGTCTGACTTGATTGATGCTTTACTGGTGAGTGGCACCCCCAAACACCTGGAACACGCCGTGGAAGTTTTGCAGGATAAGTACCAAGTTAACGGGACCGGAAGAACAACGCTTGCGCTTGACCAGGTCGCAAAGCTCATGCTGAACAGGGACCAGCTGAGCGAGACACACAAGGTAAATCTCGACTCTCTAGCAAAAAACTTTGTTGGTTCGTTTGCCAAAGGGGTACCTCAAGAGCTTCAAAATTTACATTCACCGAGTTACATGAACCAGGGCTGGTATATTCCTTTTGGTTTGTATTCCATCCTCCATGGTATGAAGTATTCGCACCCGAAGGCACTGGAATTAACTGAAAATGATGCAAGCTGGTTAGGTTTAAAGAAATATTTGGAAGGGGGTCAAATTCATTTACCTTTAGAGGCATATAATTTACTCTTTAAAGACAAACCTTCATTTATTTCACAAAACATCGCTGTCTTAAGACTTGGTTTGAGTGTGCAAAATGCAGAGCCAACCTTTAAAAGAAGAATCTTAGGTTCACTGGCTGATAAGGGCGATGTGGAGGGCCTGAGGGAGTTATCTAAGTTAGCTCTGAAGGCGAATCTTAGCGAGAAAGTGGTCAAAACTGCAGAAAATTATCTTTTGCGAGCAGCAGTCAAAGGGGATGCAGAATCTTTCGAGCTTTTGGGCAAGCTGTATAGTGGTGATTATGGTTTTATCGAGAATCCCCAACAGGCTCTTAAGTATTTTCAGCTAGCCAAAGATGCAGGCAGAAGAGGGCTAAGCCTGAAGATTGCAAAGCTTCAGGAAAAAACTTCCGGGAGCAATGATGCGCATGGAATACTTAAGATCTATGAGGCAGCTGCCCGTGCGGGCCAACCAGAAGCCATATTGAAAGTACTGTTGGCCTGTCTTGATTTGCCGGATTCTGTGGATCATCCCCTCAATCATTTTGAGAAAAAATTAAGGGCGTATTTTTTTAAAGCTGCCCATTATGAAGCTATGCCTGACCTTGAGTGGGCTGGCCCTCAAAGGTCCTGTTTTTATTTTGGACGTGATCCGGCCATTGGTGAATTTTGCATCGAGCACGGTTTGCTTTCTGGTTTTCAAGGAGAGCATGATAAAACCAGAGCATTCCTAAGCTATTATGAAAAGCTTATGGAGTCCATAAAACCAATGGCTGAAGCTGGTGATGTACAGTGTCAAAATTACCTGGGATTTTATGGATACGTACGCCAAAAAGTCTTGAAAGACGCTCAGTATACTGACGCCAGTAGCTGGTTAGTCAAAGCCAAGGAGCAAGGACTATGGCAGGCCTTTGCAACTTTGCAGCAGTATCATGACAATCACCTCTCCACCTTCGGGCTTGTTGCGGAAGCGGTTGATAGACAAATCCAAGGCCAGCCTATGGTTCCCTTCCTTCAGCATTTTATCATGCAGCGTCTATCAACGGCGAAAATCCAACATGAAGCACCCCGATATGATAAGTTGGTCCATGATCTGGGGGAAATGGCGGGTGAATTCGGATTATTCGCCGATCTCAACCATCCAGAAGCCCGTGAATCTGACAGTATGAAGCGCGATCGTGCGCCCAAGGTTCCCGTGCTGCATGGGATCTATCAACCGTTATCAGATCTTGCTGTTGAGGCTCTTTTCCTGCTGCGGCACCTGGAACAGCATCCAGGCTTATTGCTTAATGTGATGAGTATAAACACAAATCAGGCTTGTATGCAGATCCAAGGAACATCCAGATTTTATCAATACTCGATCATCAAACATTTTTCGAATGACGATTATGATGGTCTTCAAATGATATCCGTTGTGGAAGATCAAGATGGCGTCCTGAAAAGGCTTGCTTCGCTTGTTGATGGAGAGAACCCGCTATGGCTCAAGGCTCAACCAGCCTATGAGCAGGCTTTGAAAGTCATCTTGGATGACAGTTCCTACCTCTTGGCAAAGTACAAAAAAAACCTGAGTGAATACAGTGTGTTAAACGCGCACATCCCTACCCTTGAGAGTAATGATCCCGAAAAACCAGATCTTTTGGCGCGAAAAGCAAAGCTGGAGGCCAAACTCCAAAGTCTCGCCACGCAATTAAACCAACTGGACCAAAATCCAGAACCAAGTGATGAACAAAGGTATATTCAGATTCTAAGAGACTTGCCAAAGCGTATTCGCCAAGCGGTGATGGACCATCAAGGGCGACGTAATAAAATGTTTCTTGAGGCCAATCCTTGGATAAAAGAGCTTCCTCCTGCGCCACCGGTGCGTCCTGTTGTTGCCCCGTCACCAGCCCCCGCTCGCCAAGGAGGGCAACCCCAAGGCGATGATGAGATGCAGGTGGATTGATCCATAAGATCCATGAAACCTCTTATTGTCCACCAACACCACCAAGGGACCCCAAGGGTCCCTTTCGATTATCTTGCTGAAATGATCAATTAAAGGGCGTGTTCAGATTTTTTTATCTAGGCTGCACGCTTGAGTTGGCGTTGGCCCCAAATCTCGGCAAGGGCGCTGACCAATTCATCACACATGCCAAAGGTGTGCAGGGCTGAAGGAGTCAGGCGTAACCGCTCGGTGCCGACGGGAACTGTTGGATAATTAATGGGCTGCACATAAATTTTGTATTGATGCAGCAGTTGATCGGCAATGGCTTTACAATTCATGGCATCACCAATGACCACCGGGACAATGTGGGACTGATTCACCAGGTGGGGAATGCCTGCTTTGCTGAGCTCTGACTTCAGATAGGCAGCATTGTTTTGGTGAATTTCACGCTCACGGGTTGAATGTTTGAGGTGGCGGATGCTGGCCGTTGCCCCGGCACACAAAGCTGGCGGCAGCGCTGTGGTGAAGATGAATCCAGGGGCAAAGCTGCGCACAAAATCCACAAGATGCTTGGATCCCGTAATATATCCCCCAATCAAGCCAAATGCTTTGCCCAGGGTGCCCTGGATCAGGCTGAGGCGGTGGCTGAGGCCCTCTTGTTCGGCAATACCGCCGCCGTGGCTGCCGTACATACCGACGCCATGAACCTCGTCCAGGTAGGTGAGCGCCTGGAATTCATCGGCCACATCACAGATCTTCTCGATGGGGGCAATATCGCCGCCCATGGAGTAGATGGATTCAAAGGCGATCATTTTGGGTTGCTTGGGATCGAGGCTTTTCAATTGGCGATGAAGGTCATCCACATCGTTGTGTTTGAAAATGACTTTTTCCGCGCGGCTGTTGCGAATACCCTCAATCATCGAGGCATGGTTGTGGGCATCAGAGAAGATCACCAAGCCGGGTATTTTAGAGCCCAAGGTTGAGAGCGTGGTCTGATTGGCGACATAACCTGAGGTAAAAACCAGCGCAGCTTCTTTATGATGCAGGCTGGCAAGCTCGGCCTCCAGTTTCACCATACTGTGCGTGGTGCCCGAGATGTTACGGGTACCACCGGCACCGGCACCCGTTTGCTTCAGCATGTCTTGAATAGCGCTTAACACGCTTTCATTCTGGCCCATGCCCAGATAGTCATTGCCACACCATACGGTGATTTTTTCGCGTCCTTCAGGCGTATTCAGCCAGGCATGGGGAAAGTCGCCGCAGATGCGCTCAATATCCATAAAGACGCGGTACTTGCCTTGTTCTTTGATGCGCGCGAGAGTCTCGGCGAAATAGGCTTCAAAGTTCATACCTCTCTATACCCCCCCATCAACAACAACGCGCTTCATAAAGACTAGTGCAGCGCACCTGAATGAATTATTGGTAAATCTAATTGTCCTATTATGGCAAAGGAATTTAGTGCTTTGGATGAAAATAAAGCGACCCTCCCCATTTTATCTGTCAGTGAGTTCTCGCTCGCTCTCAAGCGGGTGGTGGAAACCCAGTTTTCATTTATTCGCTTGCGCGGTGAGATTAGCGGTGGCAAGCGCCACACCTCAGGCCACTACTACTTTGCGCTGAAAGACCAGGATGCAGTTATGGATGCGGTCTGCTGGCGTGGGTCCATGGGTAGCCTAGGATTCACGCCTGCCGATGGTCTTGAGGTGATTGCCACCGGTCGGCTGTCCACCTATCCCGGGCGCTCGAAATACCAGATGATCGTCGAGCACATGGAGCCTGCGGGTGAAGGGGCACTGCTTAAGCTTTTGGAAGAGCGTAAACGCATGCTGGCAGCCGAGGGTCTGTTTGCCCTGGAGCGTAAAAAGCCCCTTCCTTTCTTACCCCAAGTGATTGGCATCATCACCTCCCCCACCGGGGCGGTGATCCGCGATATTTTGCATCGCTTAAGTGAACGCTTTCCAAGGCACGTCTTACTATGGCCCGTCCTGGTTCAGGGCGAAGGTGCTGCTGCACAAATTGCTGCGGCCATCCGGGGGTTCAACGCCCTGCCAAAGGGAGGCGAGGTGCCGCGACCCGATCTTTTGATTGTGGCAAGGGGTGGCGGCAGCCTTGAAGATCTGTGGGCCTTTAACGAGGAAATCGTTGTGCGTGCCACGGCGGCCAGTGACATTCCGCTGATCTCTGCTGTGGGCCATGAGACCGATACCACCTTAATTGATTATGCTTCAGACCTGCGGGCCCCCACGCCCACGGCCGCTGCCGAGCGGGCTGTGCCGGTGCGGGCAGATCTTGTACAACGCACCCAAGAGCTAAAGCAACGCCTGCTTCAGGGACTTTATCGACACCACGAAACTCAGCGCCTGCGTTTTACCTCTCTTGCCGCGCGTCTCATTCGTCCGGATCAATTGTTGGACCAACTGCGCTTGCGGTTGGATGAACGGGGCGAGCGCCATCATCGCGCCATGGCCATTTATCTGCAGCGCCTGCAACAACATCTGGGGCACATGGGGAAAATGTTGGAAACCTCAGCCTATCACACCACCCTTGCCCGCGGTTTTAGCGTTATTACGGATGGATCTGGAAAGCCACTGACCTCGATTCACGATTTCACCCATGGGGAAATGGTGAAAATCACCGTGCAAGATGGTAACTGTCCGGCGCGAATAGAAAAACAGGGGGCAGTTTCTAACAAGCCTCTGAAATCCAAGAAAACTCAGTTATCATCGCCCTCTTATCAAGGTCATTTGTGGGAGTAAAATTTGCATTTTCGCAAACCTGTCCTATATTATGCATTAAGATACTGTTAATCATTTTCCTGGAGGTTTGCACACATCATGGACGGACTCATTGGGGCGCCGAAACCCTTATCGTCAGCCGTTGCTGTCGGTTTAGCAAACTTTCGCGAAGAAGTCCTTGATGTTGCCCCCGATCAGGTGATCGTGATTGATTTCTGGGCACCCTGGTGCGGGCCCTGTAAACAGCTGGATCCCATCCTGAACCGCGTGATCGAATCTTTCAAGGGCGCGGTGAAGCTGGTTAAAATCAATGTGGATCAAGAACCGCAACTGGCGGCGCAATTTCGCATCCAATCCATTCCAACGGTGGTGATTTTCAAAAATGGCCAACCTGTGGATGGATTCCAAGGCTTGGTGAGCGAATCTGCCCTGCAGCAAGTGATCGAGCGTCATGTGGACCAAAGCGCTGCCCGCGATCGCGAGACTTTGCTAGAGAGCGCAACCCAGGCTTTCTATGCCCAGGACTTAGGTCATGCTGCCGGGCTTTATGCCGCCATCTTGCAACAAGATCCTGATCATGTGATGGCCCGTGTCGGATATGCGCGCTGTTTGTTTTTGGGGGGCGAACTTGAACAAGCCGAGGGCTTTATGGCCACTTTTACCCCGGAACAAAAACTGTTGCCGGAAGTAAAATCCCTCGACGTTTGGCGTCAATTGATTGTTGAAGGCCTGGCGTGTGGTGATTTAACCGCTTTAAAAGGTGCTGCGCAAGCAGCACCCGCTGATTTAACGGCGCAATTTATGCTGGCCCAAGGGTGGATGGCCCAAGGTGCTTTGAATGCCGCGCTCCAGCTTCTTTTACAGATCCTTAAAGTGCAAATGGAAGCCGAGCAGGGTGCCGTCAAAGCTTATCTGCTGCGCTGCTTTGAGGCGTTGGGTAGCAGCCATCCGTTGGTGGTGCAAGCGCGCCGTGATTTTTCAAAGTTGATGTTTATTTAGTGAGGACAGGACAGTATGGGACTTACCTCTATGCTCGATCATGCGCAATGGCCGACGCTTTTGGAACTCATCGATATGCCAGGCCAGCTTTTGTTGCCACGCTCCAATTTGCCCCTGAATATTGAAGATGCGCGTCACAAACAAGCCATTTTGGATGCCTTGAAGAATGACCGCTATATCGGTTTGGTGCAGCCCACGGAAGGCGATGGCGTGTCGCAATCGGGATGTTTGGGGCGCATCACCACCTTTAGTGAATTAGAGGATGACCGCATGTTGGTGGTGCTTAAAGGCGTTATTCGTTTTAGAATCGCCGAGACTTTGACCACCCCCCAAGGCCCCCTTCGGGCCCGTGTGGATTATGCGCCTTTCACCTTCGATGTCCTTGAAGAAGAGACCCTTCCAGAAGATCGTGAACAGCTGCTGTCTTCCCTGAAAGATTATCTGACCCTGCATGAAATTAATGCCAACTGGGAGGAAATCTACGCGGCATCCGATGATCGCCTGATTGCAGCCCTTGCCATGCTGTGTCCCCTTGATTCAGCTGAAAAGCAGGCGCTTCTTGAAACTCCAACCCTGCAAGAACGCTGCCGGATGATGACGGCTCTTTTAGAAATGGCATTCATGAAGGGGCGCGCAGGGTCTTGGACCAAGCATTAATCACAATAAAAGGATTGAATTCCCATGGCTGCAGCTATCCTTGACCGCAAATTGTTGGAAATTTTGGTGTGCCCCGTCACGCGGCAAACCCTGCGCTATGATGCGGAAAAGAACGAATTGATTAGTGACGCCGCTGGTCTTGCCTACCCCATTCGCGATGGCATTCCCATCATGCTGCCCGATGAGGCCCGTAAGTTAGAGGCTTAAGAGAGAATACCCTCATCATGCTTGTCCTCACCCAAATAGGGGTCCTGATGGATGAGCACCTCAGAGTGGGGAAAATGGTTGCGAATGAGAATGGTAATCTCTTCGGCAATGTCATGGGCGCGGCTGAGGCTCATGTCGGCGTCCATTTCAACATGCAACTGAATAAAGGCATGGGATCCCGATGAGCGCGTGCGAAGGTCATGGATGCCTCGAACTTCAGGATGCGACCTCACCAGCATAACGATTTGCTCCCTTTTGTCATCGGCGAGCTCGCGGTCAATCAAGAGGTGAAACGCCTCTGAGGCGATGGACCAAGCGGTCCACAAAATATAAGCGGCAATTGCCGAGCCTAACAGGGGGTCCAAATAAGGCAAGTTCAGCTGATCGCTGGCGACCAAAGCAATGATGACGCTGATATTAATCATTAAGTCACTGCGATAATGGGCGGCGTCAGCCTTGATGGCCGTTGAGTGGGTTGTGCGAATGACATAGTTTTGAAAAAGAATCAAAGCTGCGGTTAGGATAATCGCCAAAATCATAACGGCAATTCCCACCGCCACCGATTCAGTGGGCTCGGGATGGGAAAAGCGATGCAAGGCTTCAAACAATAACCATCCCGATGAACCCGCAATAAAGACCGACTGTCCCAGGGCCGCGATGGCCTCGATCTTTCCGTGGCCAAAACGGTGTTCTTCATCTGCGGGGCGGTGGGCGTGATGGATGGCAATGAGGTTGATGATGGAAGCCGCTGCATCCAAAAGAGAATCCATCAAGGTGGCTTGAAGGCTCAAGGCGTTGGTCATCATATAGGCGATGAATTTAGCAGCGATCAGGATCACGGCAACGCTGACCGAGGCATAACTGGCCAAACGGACTAATCTTGCGCGGTTAGGGGACTGTGCTTGCGTCATGACAGATTCTATCGCACCATAAATGTATGGTTCATACTATGCATGAAAAAAAACACCATGTGGAGGCTTTATCCCCTTTTTAATCTCTCTCTTGGGATTCTGATCGGAATTTCAGGGTGTTCCGAGCGGGAATCGAGGCGCCCGTGTGCGACCTATTGTCCAACGTACCCGATCCATCAAAAGCCTCCCTACAGCGACATCATTCGCGCCTATAGCGCCAGTGTTTTTAATCCGCGTCTTTGTGGTGAAGAACTGTATATTGCTGCCTCTGAATGGCAGAATGCCATCAGCACCGGATCGCCAGGACGCGCCTATTTTTGGCGCTTGCCCGAGGGACTGAAGGGCCAAGTGGCCCTTGGACCGGTGCGGCAAGAGAGGGGCACGCGTTGCATCACGTTTGCCCAGTCCCTTTATATTCGCGATCTTTGGCAACACAGCGCGGGTGAAGCGTGCGTGACCCCCCACGGGTTGTGGCAGATCATGTCAGAGTCCTTGTTGGCGCAGCGCTCGCCGCTTTTTCCTTCTTAACCTTGCCGCAGCGATGGGTGAAGGGAACAACCCCGCAGGCTGTGTAGACCGTGGCAAGGGTGCGCAGCGGGTCAATAATCGGATCAATGGCCACAAAAAGCACCATCAGGGCGCCAACGGGTAGACCCAAAGGCTCAAGAGTGATGGACATCAGACCTAAGGTCGCGATGCCTGTCGAGCCACTGCTGGCAATGCCCGCAAGAACGGCTGAAAAAATAATCAGGATCGTTTGATGCTCTTGCAGTTGCATGCCATAAACCTGGGTGACAAAGAGGGTGGCGAAGGCAAAATAAAAAATGTTCCCAAAGCGTCCAATCATGGCGTTGACCGGTAAGGTGAGTTCGGTCATCCTCCGCTCACAGCCCAGATCGCGCGTCAGATTCTCAAGGGCGAGGGGGAGGCAAGCAATAATGTTGCGGGTGCCAAGGGCCATGAAAATGGGCGTCTTCAGAGCTTTAATGACCGTCAAGGGGGACACATTGAGTCGCCAACTGACCATCAGCGTCACCAAAGTATAAAGAATGCAAAAAGCCATGGCAGCACACAGCACAAAGCTTGTCATGGATGTCAGCACATCAAGGCCCACCGTTGCGGCACCAGTGCTCACTTGGGCAAAGACGCCCACCGGTAAAAGGTATAAACAGCCGTTAATAATGTGACGAAAGGCCTCGAGGGCTGAGGCAGAAAAAAGGTGATATTGGCTGCGGGCGGCCTTACTGGAATAGCCTAAAGCAATCCCAAAAATGACTGAAAAAATAAGGACTTGAAGGGCCAGATCCTTTGCAAACGCTTCCACGATATTGCGTGGAAAGGCCTGGGTGAAAAAGGCAAGGAAGCTGAAATCCCGAAGGCCGTCGATGCTGTCTGTTGTGGACCGAACCAGTGTGGAGGCCTCGACAATGATATCCCGCAGCTGGCCGTTGTTCAGCTGTTGAAAATCTTGACCAGGGTTCAGTAACAGGCCAAATCCCACGCCAAGGACAGCGCTTGCCAGGGTGAACGCCGTAAAACTGAGCCCAAAACGTCCAAGCTTTCCTCCCTTTTGTGAGGAAGAGATGAGCTCTGAAAGGCTGATGGTGATGGAAAAAAAGATGATCGGTAACACACACATCTGCAGCAAAGACATAAAGATATCAGAGACCGGCTTTAAGAAGGCTTGAGAGCTGGGATAAGCCGTACCGATGTGTGCGCCTGCAGCAATGCACACCAAAAGCACAAGGGGACTTTTCGTCCAGCGTTGGATGTGCGGCAAAAAGCGCGTCATAGGTAGTCTCGATAATGTTGTTTAAGATAGTCGAGATTAAAGCGCACACTTTTGGCGCGCAAAAATAAGTTAAGCCATAATCTGAGGCCATGACTTTGGGGGGGCAGCACCATCATCAACGGATCTTCCCGGTCCGATAAAACGACGGCCACCATTTTAAGCGTGCCTTGGGGGATGGTGCGCAGCGCACGAATCACCTCAAGTTCATCACGAAAAGCGGCCAGAACTAGACCTTCAGCCACCGCCGGAGTAATTTCTGCGTGCCAATCTTGGGCACGCATGAGGCTTGCTTTTGGAAACAGACGCTCGGCGAATTGTGCATAGGATGTTCCCTCAAGGACCGCGATTTTTATATCGGATCTTTCGGCGAGGTGAGCGACCGAAATCCCCGTGGGATACTGCTCGAGAAGGATGCGGTTGATCAACAAGGCCTGACGAAAAACAAAATAAGGGTCAGTATAAAGCACGCGCTTTGCCCGATTGAGGGTCAGGCTTATCTTAGAAATCGCCATATCTGCCTCTTGTCGCATCACCTGGTCTACCACCCCTTCAAAAGAGGTTGCCGTGCGCAAAAATTCCACCTGCACACCCAATTCAGAGGCGATCATTTTGGCAAGATCCACATCAAGACCAACCAGGTTGCCATGATTGTCATGCATGAAAAAAGGCGGATGATCGACCGCGTGCATGGCCACCTTTAAGACGCCCCGTTGTGTGATTTTTTGTAAGTCCTGGTGGGGAGAGGGTTCTGCCTCAGCTAAAGCGAGGGCGCTTAGCACCAAACACAAGATGGTTTTTTGAAGAACCGCAGCAAGGGCTTTGGAAAGCGACTTTAATTGTTCGATGACAAGACTAAGTCTATCAAACGTGCGGCACACGCGCGCCCAGCATCGATGAGTTCCACCCCTGGAATGGATTGCGTTGGAAAGGCCAGTGGTAATTCTGTGCATCCCAGTATGATGTGTTTTACATCTTCTCCCTGTAACTGTTGTACCGCACTTAAGAGGTGTTGACGAGCCTTATCCGACGCGTAGGAAAGGGCCTTGAGGCCGTAGTCCGGGTGATAAATGGATTCTTCCACGCCGTCTTGAAGGTCGGGGCGAAGGGGAACAAGCTCAATAGTGTGTTTTTTCAATGCTGTTTCATAGATGCCGGTGCGATGGGTGGTGTTGGTGCCAAGAACACCCACCTTTTGAATTTCGGGATATAGTTTTTTTATGTAGCCCACAGATTCATCAATCATATTCAAAAGGGTCAAGTGGCTGGCGAACGACGCCTTTTGCACCTTTTCTAACAGTGGCTCAAAAAGCCGGGGTGCATGAAACGTATTACAGGGCACAATGGCATACATATGTCGGTTGAGGTGCTGGGCAGATGCCGCCATTAAGCTTAAGATGCGAAACACCTCGTCAGCTGGGTTTTCTTGGATTTTACCCCAAACATAACTGGCGCGATCCGGTATCATGCTGGACAGGGAAAAATGGATGACGTCGATGTGATCTTGATCCACATGAACCGGTTTCATGCGCGATGTTTCTTCAATGACATAGCCATGAAAAAGTCGCCCCGCTTCGGGTCCAAGACCGCCCACAATGCCAATCATCGGGTGTGAGACCACTTTCTTTCTATCCTGATTCATGATACGCCCTAACTTAAGCCATAGCATATTTTCCCCCACATAAGGAGGGCTTCATGCAATCCATCCAAGGACTTCAGGATATTTCTTCTCTGTACGACCATTACATTGTGGATATCTGGGGTGTCGTTCACAACGGTCTTGCCCTATATCCAGGCACGCTGGACGCGTTCGATCGCCTGAAAGCTATGGGTAAACAAGTGATTTTGCTCTCTAACTCGCCCAGAAGAGCCCACGAGGTGCAAGACCAGCTGGAGACCATGGGGCTTGGCGCCCATCACTATCATGGCATTCATACCTCGGGTGAGGAGACCTATGATCTTCTAAAAGAGCATCAAGGCAAGTGGCAACGGGTGTACCCCCTGATGTCGGTTGGTCGCCATACGGCCCTGCAGCAAGAACTCACCGAGCTTGGCTTTGATTGCGTCGATGACGTCGAACAGGCTGATTTGTTGTTGAATACAGGCCCGGATAATTTGGTTGTTGAGCTTTATGGTGACTTTTTGAAAGAGGCGCTGGCCCATAAAGTGCCCATGCTCTGTGCCAATCCCGATGTGGCCGCCTATGTGGGTAATGAGCGCATCGTCTGCGCCGGTGCCCTTGCCAATGCCTATGCCGTCATGGGCGGAGAGGTGCTTTATGTGGGCAAACCCTATCCTTTGGTTTATGAGCGCATCTTTCAACTGTTTTCCGCGTTTGACCTGGGAAGGGCCGTCGGGGTGGGCGATGGCTTGATGACAGATATTCTGGGTGCCCACACCATGAAGATGGCGTCGGTTTTAATTGGCACGGGCTTGGGTCGTGAAACCCCTATGAATGAATCGCTGAAACCAACCTATCAACTCGCCCAACTGCGTTGGTAGGAGCTGACTTATGCGCCAATTGAAAGTTGTTGCCCTTGCTTTCCTGATGGGCGTCCTTGGGGAGAGCTGCTCTGGCTCTGAGCAGAACCTCAAAAATGTGGTCTACCTCTATGATGATGAGGGGGTGAACCAAGAGTTTTTAAAGCACACCCGCGATACATTCGATCGATTTTTGCATGAAAGTTACTGCCTTCAGCACCTCAGTGCAGAAGAGGTGAAAACAGGTGCTTGGACCCGTGATGCGGCCCTGTTTGTGATGCCTGGGGGCATAGCTTCACGTTATGCCGAAAAGCTAGAAGGTGAGGCAAATGCGCAAATTGAACGCTTTGTGCAGCAGGGTGGGGCCTATTTAGGTTTATGTGCCGGAGCCTATTACGCCTCAGCCACCGTTGAATTTGATCGGGGTGGACCTGATGAAATAATCGCCCAGCGTGATTTGAGGCTTTTTAAAGGGACAGCCATAGGTCCGGTGTTGAAGGCAGCCTCGCCTGAGACGCTTGCAAGGCCCAAGGCTGCGCTGCTGGACGTGTATGCAGATCAGACAATGCATATACCCTTTTATCACGCCCAGGGGTGCTATTTTGAGGGGGCGGATGGCGATGACGAGGTCTCGGTTCTTGGACGCTATGAAAATGGCCTCCCTGCAATCATTCACGTGGTCCATGGCAGTGGGCATGCCCTTTTGAGCGGTGTTCATTTCGAATTCAATCCTGATCTTCTCGAGACTTATCAGGAATCATTTCCAACCATCACCTGCCAGCTCCGCCAATACGAAACCGCACGCGCCAACTTTGTGCATGTCGTTCTCAAGATCCTTGGTCTGAAATCATGGCGAGATGTAACGTCATTAGAGCAAAATGAGGGTCGCAAGTCCTAAAAAGATGCTATAGCCGACGATGTCGGTGGTAGAGGTGAGAATGGGGCCCGCACTAACCGCAGGATCCAGGTTGAGGCGCTCGATGATCAACGGAAGGGCACTGCCAGCAAAGGCCGCCCAGATGATGTTAAAGAGCACCGATGCGCCCAGAATCATGCCGATTTTTGGATTGCCCACCCAAAACCCCGCCACTGTGCCCAGCATGAGGGCAAAGAAAGATCCGGTGAGCAGACTGACTGAGAGCTCCTTGCGGATCACGCGCCAGAAATCCGTCTGACGAATGTCGCGGGTGGCCAGGGCCCGAATCACTACTGTTAGGGCCTGCATGCCCGCATTGCCCCCCATGGCGGCGTTAATGGTCATCAGGAAGGAGAGGGCGGTAATACTCTGAATCGAGGATTCAAAGCGCGAAATCACAAAGGACGCCATCAAGGTATTGATAAGCGTGACAATCAGCCAGCGAATCCGCCAGTAGGAGGTGCTGGTGATGCTGGCGTAAAGGTCAGAATCCCGCAGCCTTGCGATGTGGAAGATATCCTCTTCGGCCTCTTCTTCAATGACCGAGACCACGTTGTCCATCAAAATGGTTCCCAGCATGCGCCCAGACCCATCCACAACGGGTGCTGACATCAGATTATAGTGACGGAAAACCTTACTGACCTCTTCCTGATCTTGGGTCACTTGGATCAGGATCAGCTCTTTTTCCATGATATCCCCAATGCGCTGATCCAAGGGTTTGCGAATCAGGGTCGCAAGATCAATCCATCCCATGGGGTGATGGCGGGGGTCGACCACATAGACCGTATAAAAGTGATTGGGCATTCCCTCAGCGGTGCGGACGAAATTCAGGGCCTCTTCAACGGTCCAAAACGGTGGCACACACACGGTCTCACGCTGCATGAGACGGCCGGCCGAATCCTCGGGATAAGAAAAGCTCTCTTCGATGATGGCACGTTCAATGGCAGGGATGGCGCGCAACACTTCTTGTTGCTGCTCGTCTTCCAAATCTTCGATCAGTTCAAAAGCCTCATCGCTTTCCAACTCTTGCACGGCTGCAGCGATACCCTCGGTACCAATCACGTCATAGGCTTCTTGAAGAATTTCTTCATCTAGCTCGATCAGTGTTTCAGGCGTGAGGGCGTCTTTGAAATGCCTTAGAAAAACCCGACGAAGAGACGCATCAAGTTCTTGGATAAGGTTGGCAAGATCGGGTGCTTTCAGGTGAGCAATCAGCTCTTCGACACGATCAAAGTGAGAGTTTTCAAGGGCTTCAGTAATCTGCTGCAGACGTTCGGACGAGACACCAAAAAGCGGTTGTTCTTCTTGCTCAAGGCTTGGATTGGGCGCGTCCGTGCGCTGCAGCTCATCGCTCATAGGGATAGTACTCCTTGATTCCAATCTGGACGCAGGGCATGGCGCTGCGCATCCACAACTGCAAACGCCGTCATATTCAAGATACCACGCACCGTGGCCGATGGGGTAAGAATGTGGGCTGCGCGGTCGAGACCCAGAACAATGGGGCCAATGGATTGGCCATCCGCCAAGGTTCGCACCATATTAAAGGCGATGTTGGCAGCATCCAGCGAGGGCATAATGAGGAGGTTCGCCTGCCCCTTCAAACGAGAGTTGGGGAAAATACGACTCCGCATCTCTTCATTCAGGGCCGCATCCGCATGCATTTCGCCTTCGATTTCCAGGTGAGGTGCTTGGTGACGGACCATCTCGATAGCCTTTTGCATGCGAAGGGCGCTCTCATTACAGCTAGAGCCAAAGTTAGAATGACTGACATAGGCAATCTTCGGCATAAAGCCGAATTGGGCCACTTGTTCAGCCGCGTGAATGGTAATTTCGGCCAGCTGTTCTGGGGTGGGGGTTTCATTGACATGGGTGTCGGCGATGAAGATCACGCCACTATCCAGCACCAGGGCATTCAGACCTGCCGCAACGGATGTCCCTTCGCGCAACCCAACGATTTGTTGAATTGCGGTTAGCTGACGATTGTACCGGCCCAAGGGACCGCTTAACAGGGCATCCGCATCGTTCTTAATCAGCATCAACGCGCCGATCACAGTGGTGTTCGTGCGCACAATGGTTTTTGCAAAGTCAGGGGTCACGCCTTTGCGCTCCATCAGCGCGTGATAAGTGTGCCAATAGTCGGTGTAGCGGGGGTCATTTTGCGGATCAACTAAGTCATAATCCCGCCCAGATTGCAGGCGAAGCCCTAACTTTTGAATGCGCATCTCGACTACGTTGGGGCGCCCAATCAGAATGGGTCGTGCCACACCTTCATCCACCACCACTTGTACGGCGCGCATAACCCGCTCGTCCTCACCTTCTGAATAAACAACCCGTTTAGGATCTTTTTTTGCACTGGCCAGGACGGGACGCATGGCAAAGCCTGAGCGAAACACTTGCTGCATCAGGTGCATGCGATAGTGTTCCAGATCTTCAATGGGGCGTGTGGCTACCCCAGATTCCATGGCGGCATGGGCAACAGCGGGCGCAATCTCAATCATCAAACGCGGATCAAAGGGTTTGGGAATAATGTAATTGGGCCCAAAGGACATATCTTCAGTGCCATAAGCCCCCGCCACAACGTCTGAGGCTTCTGCTTTGGCAAGGGACGCAAGGGCCCGCACACACGCCATCTTCATGGCATCATTGATTTCTGTCGCCCCCACATCCAAGGCCCCACGGAAAATGAACGGAAAACACAAGACGTTATTCACTTGGTTGGGCACGTCCGAGCGGCCGGTTGCAACAATGGCATCGGGTCGTGTTTGCCTGGCTAGGCTTGGATCAATCTCAGGCATTGGATTGGCCAGCGCGAAAATGAGCGGTGACTTGGCCATTTTCGTGATCATAGCGGGTGTTAAAATATCACCGGCAGACAACCCTAAGAAAATATCGGCGCCTTCAATCACTTCATCAAGGGTGCGGGCTTGGGTCTTCTGGGCGTAGGTGGCCTTCAAGGGATCCATCAATGTGGTGCGCCCTTCGTAAACGACGCCCTCAAGATCCGTCACATAGATATTTGCCCGTGGCAGACCGAGCTTCACCAACTGATCAAGGCAGGCAAGGGCAGCCGCTCCTGCCCCTGAGGTGACCAGGCGCACCTCTTCAATTTTTTTTCCCACCAGCTCAAGGCCATTCAGAACGGCAGCAGCAACAATAATAGCCGTTCCGTGCTGATCATCGTGAAAGACGGGGATCTTGAGGCGCTTCTTCAGTTTTTCCTCAATTTCAAAGCATTCCGGGGCTTTAATATCTTCGAGGTTAATGGCGCCAAAGGTAGGCTCAAGGCTTGCGATAATATCCACGAGCTTTGCGGGATCTTCTTCGTTGATCTCCAGATCAAAGACGTCGATTCCCGCAAATTTCTTAAATAAGACCGCCTTACCTTCCATCACAGGTTTAGAGGCCAAAGGACCAATGTTGCCCAGGCCCAGAACGGCAGTGCCGTTGGTAATCACGGCCACCAGGTTGCTGCGGTTAGTGTATTGCGCGGCATGTTGGGGATTTTGAACAATTTCTTGACAGGGTGCGGCCACTCCGGGCGAGTACGCCAGCGAGAGATCACGCTGATTGCCCAGGGGCTTGGTTGCTTGTATGGCCAGTTTTCCGGGCTTGGGTGAGCGGTGATACTCGAGAGCTGCTTCATAAAGCTCTTTCATGGGACAGTCTTTCTTAGCTACTTTTGCGATTTCTTTGAACTTTGTGGCAGGTTATCACAGCTAGATGAAGAGTTCGATACTCACGTGCTATGGACGCGAGAATTTCAAATGGTTTTATTTGAACAGGAGGGAAGATAAGAAATTTTCAAAGCTTTTGATGGTGCGGTCGAGAAGACTCGAACTTCCACGGGATCTCTCCCACAGCGACCTCAACGCTGCGCGTCTACCAATTCCGCCACGACCGCACATTTGGGCTTCGTCTCACTTCAGTGCCGCAAAACGCGCTTGAGATCAAGAGAAATGTTGTGCAATGCGCAATGTTTTTTTCGATTGAATGGTTACAAGCCCATAGCTGAGGGCAAAGAGAGGCAGTAACCAGAACCAGAAAATGGTCACAAACCCCTTGCCCGCTGTTGGCAAAACAGGAGTGTTCACCAGCCACAGCGCCACATTGGGTGTAGTTCCAGCCAACAGGGCATAACCAAGGGAGATGGCAAGGGCCATGGATGTGTAGCGGTAGCGGACATCAAATAATTGATTAATATAGGGCATCACACATCCGGTCAGTGTTTGACTGGCAATGGTAATCATGGTCATGAAGGTCAACGCGACCAGGAAATTTTCAGGACCGAACAGGGTTACCGACTCCAGATCGCACCATCCGTAAGGACACGTCAAGACGGCGAAACTGAGCCCCCCTAGGCTAATCCAAGCGAGAAGGGCTTTTTTAATGGCGCTGGTCTCGTCTGAGCCTGAGAAAATACGCCCCGACACAAAAACGGTGAGTCCTGCAACCCCCATGATGAAGAAGTTAGTCCACAAAATACTGGCCGAGGAAAGCCCACCTTGTTTCAGCAGCTGATTCCCAAAGACCGTACTGATGTAAAGCGGGGCTGCACACATCCCTGCAAGAAGCATGGCGGTACAAAATACCCGTATGGAGCGCCATATGTAACGATAGGATTCACGCACCACATTCTCAGATAGCTCATGGGCACTCTCAAATTCAGGGGACTCAGACAAATTGCGGCGCAGCCAGTAAACACCAAAGGCTGCAATACCCCCTGCAACAAAGGGCACCCGCCAGCCCCATTCGGGCATGGAGGGGTGCGTGGCAACAGCGCCAAGAGCCATGGCCAACATGGCGCCCAAAAAGCCAACCGAGATCATACTGGAGGTGGCTTCGTGGCGCTGCCCCCGCTCAGTGGTCTCGCACAAATAAAGATTAATGCCGGCGTACTCTGCGCCATAGAAAAAGCCCTGGGCAAGCCGGGCCAGGACCACAGACCATGTGGCGATCATTCCAATGTCGTTATAAGAGGGGGTCAGGCCAATAATTAAGGTTGGAATCCCGACGAGCACGATAGACCAAAGCAAAGCTTTGCGTCGGCCAAGCTTGTCGCCGATGGCGCCAAAAACCATGGCCCCCAAGGGGCGGGCGAGAAAACCTGCTGCAAACGCCCCAAAGGAAGCTGCCAATTGCCCATATCTGCCTGCTGTTGGTGGAAAAAACAACGGGGCTAACATTACCGCAAAAAAGCCGTAGATCGTGCTGTCGTAGCATTCAACAACGTGACCAAGAGCCAAGGACAGCTTTTGCCTAAAATTCGCAGGTTTTACACCTTGGGTCATACTGTTCTCCTGGAAAGGGGGCGTTTGTTTGTATCCCTTTCGCATCAATAAACGCCGTGCACCGACCAGCAGCGCTTTGCTTTATGGCGAATTAACTTAACCTTTGTTCTAGGGTCAAGCTTTTCGTCAAAAAAGATGTTCTGCGTTCTACTTTTCTCACCATGAAAAGGCCAAGCCCAATCATGGGAAGAATAAACAGGAACAAAATTGCTGGTACACCTTCCATCCAATGGGGGACGCCTCGCAGTTGCTCTAAGTAAAGACAAATGTTTGGTGTTAACCCACCAATGACCGCATAGCCCAACGTTACAGATAGGGCACTTTCGGTCAGACGATATTTCGAATTAAACAGTGAGTGAACATAAGGCATCGCCCAGCTTCCTATTGGTCCACTTGCTGAGCTCAAAATTGCCACAAATACAATGGCATTCAAAGGGGGAATCTCGGCAAGAGAGTATCCAATCAGTGGAAAAGCTGAGCACAGTGCCAGAACTCCCGTAATCACGAGGGAGATGGCTGTTGTATTCTTAAAATTCATTTTTGAGAAAAACAGGCCAAAAAGATAAATGAACAGACCTGTCTGCGCCAAAATGAAAAAATCGACGAGGAAAATGGCAGAGTGGCTCAGACCGCTTTGGTGCAGTAAGCTGTTGCCAAAAACAGTGGCCGAAAACAGTGGAATGGCACTAATGCCGGCGATCACAGATCCTGTTATGGTCCGAAAGCGGTTGTTAAACGCATTCATTAAGGGCGCAAAGATTTGCTTTTTACTGTGAATTTCAAGTCTGGATTCTGCGGCCTCCGCTAAGTCCTTATCCTTGGATTTGCTGGTAAAGTAAGCCACAAACGCAAAAAAACCACCAAAGACAAAAATAAGACGCCAAGACCAATTCGGCATGGATGGGATATTTAAAAGTGCGCTGAGAAGCATGGCAAGCATCGCGCCGCCAAAACCAATGAAAACCATGCGCGCTGATTTTGCTGAGCGTTTACTTTCGGATTCGGCCGTATCACAGCTGTGCATCGTAGCGCCAACATACTCAATACCGTAGACAAACCCCTGGCATGCCCGGAAGAGAATAATGGCAATAGGCGCTAAAATACCGATGGATTCGAAGGAGGGCGTGAGGGCAATGGCCAAGGTGGGAATACCCATCAAGGCGACAGACAAACGCAACGCCTTGCGTAAACCTTTGGTGTCACCCAAAAATCCAATAAATAAAGCACCCAAGGGTTGCGCTAACAAACCGACGGCAAAAGCTGCGTAAGAGGCTGCAAGACGCAGCCATTCTTCCTGCTCTGCTGGGAAAAAGACATCGGCGAGAAAAAACGCAAAATACCCATATAAAGTGCCATTAAACACCTGGGCAAAATGACCAATCGAGATCGATAAACTTTCAGTTTTCTTTTCCACAATACATTCCCTTTTATCCCTGTTCTTCAAGCTCGAACCCCCGATCGAGGGCAGATTTTTTTACAAATTCTTCGAGCGCTTTTGCCGAGTTTGTCCGATCTTCGAGACGGCCAACCTTGACACCAAATATTGTATGTCGGACTGGCCCTTCGATGTCGGGTAAAACGCGTACAAGATTATAATTGTAAAATACAGAAGTTTCGCACGGCATGGCGGCAATTCCAAAACCCTGTTGCGTAACAGACGCAATGGCGGCTGTTGAATTCACGATGATGCGGGGTGCAAGAGGCGGCAAATCCCCGGTACTGCCAGTTAAATGCCAATCAATATCTGGAAGTCCTGTGAACGGACTTGGGCCGTAGGCAATAATGGTGTGATTTAAAAGATCACGTCCTGATTGAGGCGTGCCGTTTTCTTCCAGATATTCGCGGCTTGCAAATAAACCAAAACGGTGGACAATGCGCCACTTCATGTCAACGCGATCCGAGTTGTGCAGCGGGCGAATGAAAACATCGGCTGCATTCATTTGATCAGGTGTTAGAAAATCATCCATGCTGACGTCAATTTTCACCTGATGATGTTTGACGAACTCTTTCAGCCCTGCAATCAACCATGAAGATGCCATGGCTTTTGTGGTTGCAACGCGCAGCGACCCATAGCTTGCACTGCCTTGGTCGGACATCTGCGTTTCGCTGGTGGCAAGGTCGATGGCCTCAAGGATTTTCTGTGCGTGCCGGGCCAAAGTTATGCCGGCTTGTGTAAGGTAAGCCTGGCCGTGTTCGCGCACGAAAAGTTGGGCTCCCACCTTTTTCTCAAGCTGTTGTAGCTGATACCAAAAGGTGTGCGGCGGCATGCCGCACTTTTGAAAGTCGGGACGACCGTCAGCTTGGGACAAATGTAAAAGGGCGCGAAGCGATTTTTGGTCCATGTTCACTCGTCCGTTGGGGTGAAAACATCGCTATTCATAAATTTTTAACGCTACCCTCTTGACATTCGATCAGAAATCGTGAATTTTAATCACGTGGCGCAAGAATTTTTCTTCTGGTTGTTGAGCCCACTGCTCCGACTAGATGCCCTGGTTAGCGAAAGCATCCAAAACGTAGCGTCCTCCATGAGGGTTGTCAACGTTGCAGATGCTAAATTGCCCAAGGGCTAAAAGTTTCGTGCATCCCAAGTGCGCGAATTCTCGGTAAGGGCCTCCCTGCCCTACCGAGCCTCCCTGTAAACTGCCGGGGCTAGTTTCGACTAGTCCCGGTCTTTTTTTGCATTATATCAAATGCGGCTGTCAACTGAAATGCTGCTTTGTGGGGTTGTTTGGCGTGGTTGAAATTGCGTTTAGTTTTCTGCCGATGAGTTGAGAGCTTGCGCTTTCCATAAATGTGAACGCTTTAACCCTAAGGATGGGGTGAGATGACGAGAGGAAAAAATTTGCGCGTCCTCTTTCTACTCTTTTTGCTCTTATTATTGCTGTTTTGGGTGTTGAATTTTGCTTTTCGCTATCATTCCCTCGATGTTCTGCAGGATTTAATCGGTTTTCTGGCTGTTTTTGGTGTGCCTTTGGTTCTTGTTGCTGTTGGTTTATTTTGTAAATCTAAAGATAGGGCGCAATAAGGAAGATACGAATATCAAATTGGCTAAAAAGATTCTTAAATATGTATTGGTATCTTATCTCCTGTTCTATGTTAGCCTTCTTTTATTGTACATGTGTTCGTTTGGGTGTTTTTTGGGTTTTTTTGTAGAGTTTATGACGTGGGGCGCCCTTTTAATCATTCCCCCTGGGCTTGCTTATTTGTGGGGTCTCTTCGATCCGCCAAAGAGGGGTTCATAAAGTATTCATGGATAGGGTGAAGGCCGTTAAGGAAAATATTGGGCGTTCTGCGTATGTCCTGCCTTGAGGGGCCCTGGTTCTAGGGGCTAACATAAATGAAATTTCTATCCTTTTTCTGATATTGTCTTGTATCAATCATCTCGTTTCTTGATGTGTAACTTGTGCTAGATTGCAAAACTGTAGAGTGTTGCATCTATATGGCAGGTGTTTAGCATTCGGATCTATTCCTACCCCGGCGACAACTTTTGTTCATTTTCTTTTTATTTGTGTTTCCCGCTTTTCTACATGGGGTCCCCCGCTGTGGTTGGGGTGTATCAAATAATTAAAAATTAATTAATGTCATTTTAACCTAAATCAAGCCCTAATATCCGACCCATGCGCGGATGACAGGTCAATTTTTTACTCTATTATTAATTTTTATTATTTGAAGTAAAAAGTAATTTGAC
The DNA here is from genome assembly GCA_046318415.1 of Holosporales bacterium. Classification (GTDB taxonomy): domain Bacteria; phylum Pseudomonadota; class Alphaproteobacteria; order Caedimonadales; family Caedimonadaceae; genus JBKCUK01. Next base: position 197,236 of record JBKCUK010000004.1, read on the forward strand.
TGATGTTTGGCGGATTTGGGATTTAGTAAGTATTTTTCTTATTCTACATAGGGTTAAATTTTATTCTTGACATATGAAACTGGGAGTCTATGATCCGAAAAGATAATGCATGGACCAACCACGTGAGGACCCCTAGGCTTGTTTATACAAACCGAAGAGACCCCAAATCCAGCCACACTGAAGTTTATCCCTGGACGCACCGTCTTGGCGGGCGCCACGGCAACTTATCCTTCGCGAGAAGCAGCGGCGAATAATCCGCTGGCCCATCGCCTGTTTGAGGTCAGTGGGGTTGAAGGCGTGTTTTTTGGGGAAGACTTTATCAGTATTACCAAAAATGACGCGGTAGATTGGCTGGTGATTAAGCCCGCTCTGCTGGGCGCCATTATGGATTATTTTTTGCGTCACGATCAGGTCACCCTAAGTGAAGACGCACAGACATCTACACCCACCTATGATACCAGTGATCCTGTGATCGCTGAAATTTGCGAACTGTTGGAGACACGCATCCGTCCAGCCGTTGCGCAAGACGGGGGTGATATTCAATTTGTGAAATTCGAAAATGGGATCGTCTATGTCAGTATGCATGGTGCATGCTCGGGATGCCCCAGTTCAACGGCCACCTTGAAATCAGGAATTGAAAACATGCTGCGGCATTATGTTCCCGAAGTTCAAGAAGTTTGCGCCATCTGATTTTTTTTACTAACCAATCTAGGAGCCATGAAGAGATGAAGAAACAGTCACGTCTTTTCCATACTCTTGAGCGTTGGACACGCCCGACCTTGTTGGGACTGACGGCGTTGATGATTTCCGCACTCTATATTTTAGCCCTTTTGGGTCCTGTATCGCTTATTAAAAAGCGGACGCCAAGTGTTGTGGCGGCAACCACCCTTGAGCAAAGCAGCGAGACCAACATGGGTCTCACAACCAAGCGCGCCCCAAAGGCTGGTGCAGGCCTCGTTAAAAAGGTGTCGATCAAGAATGCGTCCACGCCTTGCCACGTGGATCAGCAGGGCCACACGGTGTGCGTTGATGAGACATCACAACTTGAACAGGTTTTTGATGCCCATGGCTACTGCCTGAAGGGATGTGCGTCGGGCGAAAAGTCGGTGCCGCGCGTCTATCTTGCATCGTTGCCTAAGGACTTTTCAAAGCGCAACAGTACGGCCAGCAAGCGCGAAGTCTTTCTGAAAACCATGCTGCCGCTTATTTTAAAAACCAACGAAGATATTCGCCGTGAGCGCGGCCTGTTGCTACAAATTAAGACCAATCGGGATCAGGGCAAATCTCTAACACCCGGTCAAAGAAAAGCTCTGATGAACTTGGCGACCAAATATAAGTTGGCCCGTCCTTCCGTGGATGAGTTGTTGAAGCGTGTGGATGAAATCCCGCCCTCATTGGCCCTCAGCCAAGCCATTGTGGAGACAGGATGGGGTGTTTCCCATGCTGCAGGTCGTAAAAATTCGCCTTTCGGGGTGATGGCATCGTCCACAAAGGTTAAGAAGTATGATTCTCTTGAGGAGAGTGTACGGGGCTATATCCACAATTTGAACACCCACAATGCCTACGCGAAGATGCGACAAATTCGATCGGAATTGCGGGGCTGCGGCGAGCATTTGTGTGGCATTAAGCTTGCCGATGGCTTGCAGCGCTATTCGGAATTGGGGCAAGGGTACATCGCCCGTCTCCGGGGCGTCATTCGTCAGCACGATCTGAAAAAGTTTGATCAGTCGCAGCTGAGCAAAACACATAAACGCGGCAGTCTGTAAACATACAGGAGGAGGGGGTGAATACGAAAGCTGGGAGACACCCAAAGCTTGAGTGTCCCTCCACTGACGTATTGATCCCCCCTCAACCCCCCTTGATGTCCCATCAAGGGACGTCCAAGCCAGAATGGCGACTAAGCTCTAGCTCTGATCCAGTAGACTATGCTGAAGCACTTCAAGCCATGGAAGTGCGGGTCCAAGGCATACAAAACGCAAGTGCGTCTGAGTTGGTTTGGCTCCTTGAGCATCCCCCCCTTTATACCCTTGGCACCAGCGCCAATGCCACAGATGTGCTGGATTCAGCATTGCCCACCTACACAACTGGTCGCGGCGGCAAGGTCACCTATCACGGTCCTGGCCAACGGGTTGCTTATCTGATGCTGGATCTGAATCAACGCAGCAAAGATCTTCGGGCGTATGTGCATGCCCTGGAGGCATGGCTTATCCTGACGTTGCGGCATTTCGATATCAAGGCCGAGCGACGTCTGGGGCGCATTGGTTTGTGGGTTACTGCGGCAGGGGAAGAGCGCAAGATTGCCGCCATTGGGGTGCGGGTCCAGAAGTGGGTAACATCCCATGGCATTGCCCTCAATGTTTCCCCTAACCTTCGTCACTTTCAAGGGATCGTTCCTTGTGGCCTTGCCAATTACGGCGTCACCTCGATGCATGACTTGGGCATCCCCTGCGCCATGGACCATGTGGATGCCGTGCTACGCCAGACGTTTGAAAAGATTTTCTAGAGACTTAAGCGCTTTTTTAGCGCCTCTAAGACAGCTTCGCGCTCATCCAGGGGTTCGTAGCTCCAGTGCTCTAAAAGGCCCTTAAACGGCCGGGTATAGCCATATTTTACGAATGAGTCGTGGAAGCGCCTAAATTTCTTCGAGCCGCCGGGCAGGTGGAATGTGTAGACCGGCTTTCCGGTAAAACAGGCTTCGGAGTTCATGTTCACCGAGTCAGAGGTCACCACAATGGCATCCGCAAGTCCCAAGTAACCAAAGTAAGGATTCTCTCCTTCGCCTTCCCAGAAAACATGGGGCAGATCTTGGATCAGCGCCCGCAAGGTCGCTGCATGCTGTGGATCTGTGCGGCGTGAGCAGGTGATGGCAAGCCCGGCGCCATGGGCGTGACAGAGATGGCGCAGAGCTTTAGCCAGTTCTTCTAGCGCTGCAGGGGTGTAAGTATAGCAGCTGTTATCACCGCCAATCAGCACGGTCACCAGTGGGCGCGGCAAGTGGGCGACGGTGGCGGCAAACTTCTGAGCTTCCTCCATGAGACGCTCTTGGGTCACGCGATGCAGTGCGCCCCGGGTTTCAATGACCCCCGGGCCCTTCAGTTGATCATGGGCGGGAGCAATGACCGCATCAAAGTGACAGGGGTTGACCCTCGGGTTTTGCAGATGCACCAGCTTTGTTGTGCCCTGGCTGCGGCGACGGATTTCAATGGTGGGCGCCACGCTGACGCGGCCTGCCGCAATGATCAAGTTGGGCCAGGGTGGTGTCAGCTGGGTCTCAGGATCCAGACCCGCAAGGGGCTGAAACCAGAGCTGGGGTGGGAGGTGCGACCAAGGAAAGCGGGGTCGAATCCGTTTGATCACCGGATCAAAGCCTAAGGCTTCAGCGAGGCCGCGGCACTGGTTTTCAGTGCCTACCTTACCTTCATCGCAGACGACCCAGCAAATCCCTCGGTTTTGATCCATTAGCTGTAGGTGATCTCTAGGATTTCATAGGCCTTGGACCCGCCGGGGGTTTTGACCTCAACGGAGTCTCCCACACGCTTACCAATGAGGGCGCGGGCAAGGGGGGCCGCAATGGATAGCAGGCCTTTTTGAATGTCCGATTCATCAACACCCACCAATTGGTAGGTCTTTTCTTCGTCGGTGTCTTCGTCAACAAGGCGCACAGTTGCGCCAAACTTAATGGTGTCGCCAGCAATCTTTGCAACGTCAATCACTTCTGCGCGCGAAAGTTTATCTTCCAGCTCTGCGATTCGCCCCTCGATAAAGCTCTGCTTTTCGCGGGCGGCGTGATATTCGGCGTTTTCAGAGAGATCGCCCAGAGCGCGCGCGTCAGCAATCGCTTTAATTACGGCTTGACGTTCTACCGTCTTAAGATGCTTCAATTCTTCCTGCAGGCGCTCAAAACCCCGTGCAGTCATGGGAATTCGTTCCATGGCTCATCATACCAATTGTTAAAGTTAAGTCTGCCCGCTTCCTTATGGTCTTATTTTGCGGTAAGCGAAGAGTGAATCATGGTCGTAAAAAAAATGCAAGAGGCAGCACCCTAGACTTTGCAAAATAGTCGAAATGTCTTAAGACTAGAGGCGTTCTACTAAAAGAGAGACGTCATGACCGATTTGCGTGCGACCCTTTTTCTTCCCCAAACCGATTTCCCCATGAAGGCGAACTTGACCCAGCGCGAGCCTATTCTTCTTGAGCGTTGGGAGACGATGGATCTTTATGGCCAAGTGCGGCAACGCAAGCAAGGTTTGCCCCGTTATGTGCTGCATTCAGGCCCCCCTTACGCCAATGGGCACCTGCATATGGGGCATGCCTTCAATATGACGTTGAAGGACGTGGTTATTCGCATGCGCCATCTTTTGGGATATGATGCGCCCTTTGTGGTGGGATGGGATTGCCATGGTCTTCCCATCGAATGGAAAATCGAAGAACAACTTCGGGCCAGCGGTAAGCGCAAGGAAGAAGTAGATCCCGCCACCTTCCGTCAAGCATGTCGCGATTTCGCCGATCAGTGGATTGGCATCCAGCGGGATGAATTTAAGCGCCTTGGACTGCTCGCAGACTGGAAAAATCCCTATATTACAATGGATTATTCTGCGGAAGCCGCGACCCTGCGTGAGCTTTATACCTTTGTGGACAAGGATCTTGTGTACCGTGGGCTTCGCCCCGTGATGTGGTCGGTGGTGGAAAAAACCGCTCTGGCTGAGGCTGAAGTCGAATATATGGACCGCACGTCGCCCTCGATTTATGTGCGCTTTCCTGTTGTATCGAGTCCGCGGGCGTCTCTTCAGGGGGCCGAGGTGGTGATTTGGACCACCACGCCGTGGTCTTTGCCCGGTAACCGCGCCATTGCTTATGGTGACGACATCACCTATGTTGTTGCGGACATCAAAGCCGTTGCAGAAGACAGTCTGGTAAGTCCTGGTACCCGATTGCTTTTGGCGCAAGAATTGTGTGCCCAGGTCTGTGCCGCTGCTAAGATTGAAGATTATGCGGTGCTTGAGACGCTTTCCGGTCAGGATCTGCAGGGTACCATTGCCCAGCATCCTTTCCATGGCCTTGGCTATGAGTATGAGGTGCCCTTGCTGCCCGGAAGCCACGTGAGTGTCGAGGCCGGGACCGGCCTTGTGCACACGGCGCCCAGCCACGGTATGGAAGACTTTGAGCTCAGCAAGACCTTTAACCTTGAGGTTCCTGAAACCGTCCTGGAAGACGGCAGCTATGCCCCTTGGGTACCTTTATTTGCCGGTGAGCAGGTCTTAAAGGTGAATCCGAAGGTGATCGAGCAGCTGATAAGCTGTGATCGTCTGTTGGCCAGCAGCACCTTGCAGCACAGTTACCCGCACTCTTGGCGTTCAAAGGCGCCATTGATTTATCGGGCCACACCCCAGTGGTTTATCGCCCTTGATCGGGGCGGGCTGCGGGAGAAATGTCTCGAGCAAATTGACCAGGTGAAGTGGTATCCAGCATCGGGTCGTAACCGGATTTATGGGATGGTCGAGCAACGCCCGTTGTGGTGTATCTCGCGCCAGCGCGCATGGGGTGTGCCCATTGCTTTGTTCGTCCACAAAACAACCCGCGAGATTCTCAAGGACGATCGCGTGCGGGCCCGTATTCTGGATGCCTTCGAAAAAGAGGGGGCCGATGCCTGGTTTTCATCGGATGCCGCGCGCTTTTTAAGTCCTCAGTATAACCCAGACGATTACGAGCAGGTCCGGGATATTTTGGATGTGTGGTTTGATTCTGGATCAACCCAAGGCTTTGTGCTGGAATTGCGCGCCGACCAAGGTCTTCCTGCGGATCTTTATCTTGAAGGATCGGACCAGCATCGCGGTTGGTTCCAGTCCAGCTTGTTGGTGGGCTGTGGCACGCGCGGTAAGGCGCCTTACAAGTCTGTCATGACCCATGGCTATGTGTTGGATGAGCAGGGACATAAATTCTCCAAATCCCTTGGCAATGGTATTGCGCCGGAAGAAGTGATAAAGGACATGGGCGCCGATGGATTGCGCCTTTGGACCGTATCCCTGGATTATACCGATGATTTGCGCGTTGGCCGGCAAATCTTGAAGCATCAGGGAGATATCTACCGACGCTATCGCAATACCTTGCGCTATCTGCTGGGCGCCCTTGCCGATTGGCGCGACGAAGAGCGGATCGAGCCCACCCAGATGCCCGAGCTAGAGCAATGGATTCTCCATCGCCTTTATCAGTTGCGCCAAAAGCTGGTGGTGGCTGCTGAAAACCATGATTACCCAGGCTTTTATAGCGATCTTCACGCTTTTTGTGCGTCGGATCTTTCGGCCTATTATTTCGATATCCGTAAGGACAGCCTGTATTGTGATGACCGCAACAGCCCTTTGCGCCGTGCGGTGCGCACCGTGATGCACGAGCTGTTTGAGGCCTTGGTGCGCATGTTGGCGCCTGTGCTGTGTTTCACAGCCGAAGAAGCCTGGATCATCCGCCACGGGGATGAGGGCTCGGTCCACTTTGAGACCTTATCCGCCTTCCCAGAAACCTGGCATCAACCCCATCTGGACGAGAAGATGACCCGGCTTCGTACCCAACGTCGCGTGATGACGGGGGCACTGGAAGCAGCACGGGCCAGTGGCTTGATTGGCTCTTCGCTGCAAGCCCATGTGACGGTCTATGACCCTCAAAAGCAGTTGATGCAGGATGTGGATTATGCCGAGCTTGTCATCGTCTCGCAGCTGACCATTGTGCAGGAGATGCCCCAGGAAGAGCTTTACAGTCTTGCCGAGGTCAGTGACCTGTGGGTCAAGGTGGGGTTGGCAGAGGGTGACAAGTGTCAACGGTGCTGGAAGGTGCTGCCTGAAGTGGGACACCAACACCATCCCGATGTTTGCCAGCGCTGTGATGATGCGGTGCAACAGCATTTGGGGCCTCACACATGAAACGCCTTATTCCCGGTGTGATTGCTGCAAGTGCGGCGTTTATTGCAGACTTTACGACCAAGGCGTGGGTGTTGGGTATGGCAGACAGCTTGCCGCTTGAAATTCTGCCGTTCTTTAACCTGCGCCTGGCCTTCAATCGAGGGATAAGTTTTAGTCTCTTATCGGCGGACAGTGATACCGGGGTGATGCTGTTAATTGCCCTGGCAACGGCGATCACTGTGCTTTTGGTTTATATGCTATGGCGTGCCAGCTTGGTTCTCGAGCGCATTGCCTTAGGGCTTGCGCTGGGGGGCGCCATTGGCAATATCCTTGATCGCGTGCGCTATGGGGCTGTTGTGGACTTTCTCGATTTTCATTACCAAGGATATAGTTTCCCCACTTTCAATGTTGCCGATACCGCGATAAGCATAGGAGTAGGTTTATTGCTGATCGCAAGTTTTCGTAGCCACCAGGAGAAGTCTTAGATGTCACTGCGTATCCTTTCTCTCGTTCTGCTTTCCTCTGTCACCCTGATGGGATGCGAGCAGGGGCGCCGTGTTATGGGTTTGGCGCGCGAGCAACCCGATGAATTTACCCTGGAAACCCGCAAACCTCTGCAGATGCCTTCTTCCTTCAGTGATTTGCCCGAGCCCACACCTGGGGCGCGTGCGGCCCACGACGCGGATCCACGCCAAGAAGCCCAGTCGGTCCTTGGCTTTTCCAATCAGTCCGCAGCGGCCCCTTCTGTGGGAGAAAGAAAGCTGATTGAGGCAGCCGGTGGTCATCAGGTTGAGGCCCAGATTCGCCAGAAGGTGAATCAGGAAGCAGATCTTGAGCGCCAAGATCATCACGCTACCCAAACCGTGTTTTTCTGGCAGAAAAACAAAGAGCATGGCAAGGCCATCGATCCGAAAGCGGAATACGAGCGCCTTCACGGAGATAAACACCCCACTGAGACCATGCCACTGCAACCCAATGTGCAACCAGAGCTAACCAGCAAGGGAGAGTAGCGGGTGCTCTCAAGAGTTTATCTCGCTTTTAGCGTTTTTGTTTTGGCAGCTTGTGCCTGGGCAACCCAAGGAGAGATTCCCTATCAAGTCCACCAATTGGCCAATGGTTTAAGAATTGTGGTGGTTGAAAATAAGCGCGCTCCCGTAGTGTTGCATAAGGTTTATTTTGGCGTTGGTGGGTTGGACGATCCGCGCGGTAAATCAGGGCTTGCCCATTTTCTTGAACATATGATGTTTAAGGGGGCGCCCGATACCCCGCCGCAAGTCTTAAGTGATCTAATCCACCGTGTGGGTGGCGTTATGAATGCGACTACAACGCCCGAGACCACCGATTACTATGCCGTCGTCCACAAACAATACCTAGCCGAAGTGATGGCCATAGAGGCCCAACGCCTTAAGACCATGTATTTCGAGGATAAAGAGGTTGCCGCTGAAATTCAGGTGGTCCTGGAAGAGCGTCGCATGCGTGTTGATAATGAGCCAACGTCTACTTTATTAGAAGCCATGCGCGCCGCCAGCACCTGGCACCACAGCAGTCGTCTACCGACCATTGGTTGGGAACACGAGATCAAAAGCTACACGCCCGAGGATGTGAGAGCCTTCCACACGGCTTGGTACGCACCGAACAACGCCGTGTTGTTACTGGCGGGGGATATTACCTTTGAGCAAGCCCGTGAGTTGGCCGAGCGTTACTATGGCCCTCTTCCTCCGCGCACCGTGGCCGCCCGCAATCACTTGATTGAACCGCTGCCAGCCAACATTTCCCAACGCTTGGATAAGGTTACGCCCAACATTGCCACCCCCTTGCTGATCCAATTTTATCGGGCGCCTTCATGGGTCGATGGTTTCACGCATCAACGTTATAAGGAAGTCATTGCCCTACAATTGATGATCAGTTGTCTCGCAAAGGGACGCAGTACACCCTTGTGGAAGAAGCTGGTGGAAGAGCAAAAAATTGCAACCCACGTGGGTCTTACCTATCTGGGCGGTTTGGCTCCTGGGGTGATTGCAGTTGTGGCAAAGCCCAGCAGTCAGCACTCCCTTGAGTCCCTTGAAAAGGCCTTGAATAAAGAGCTTAAAAACCTTGTAAACCAGGGGATTACTGCGGCGCAGTTTGAGCAAGCAAAAAACCGCGGTTTGGTGGACCGGTCTTATACCCACGATAATCTTCTAGCTGCAGCCGACCATTTGGTTCAAAGCCATATGGTGGGTATTCCCCTTGAGGTCGCCAATACCTGGCCCGAAACCTTCAAGGCCATCAATTTGCAAGAGGTGAATAGCCTGATGCGCACCGTTTTTGCATCAGCACCCTATGTTGTTGGGGCGTTGCACCCCGAATCCCAAGGAAAGGATCGCCCATGAGCCGTCTTGCCCGGGCCCTCGCTTTTTTGATTTTCTTGGTTTTTAATCAAGCTATTGCCCACATTGATGTCCAAAAAATCACTACACCTAAGGGTATCCAAGTTTGGTTTGTGGAGGACGCACACACCCCCGTGGTTTCCATGTCTTTCAGCTGGCGCGGGGGCAGCGCTTATTCTTCTGAAAAGAAGAAAGGTGCCACGGATTTGGCGGCCATCATCCTGACCAGAGGGGCTGGACCACACAAGGCCATCGCTTTTTCCGATCTCTTACGGGATTTAGGCGTCCATCTTGATCTGGAGGTGACTCCCGATCTCATTCAAGGTCATCTGGCGACACCCCTTCATCATGCTCCCCGGGCCTTTGACTTGTTGAAAATGAGTTTTGAGAAGCCCAGATTTGATCAAGAGGAAGTTAAGACGACCAAAGAGCGGATGGCGTCGATCCTTGACGATGTCCTCAAACAACCCGACGTCATTGTGGAAAGAGCGCTTCAGCAGGCTCTTTTTGGGCATCATCCCTATGGCTTGCGGGCCCGCATTTTGCCCGGCGATCTTCAAACGATACAAAGGGCAGACCTTGCGCAACTGATCCAAAAGCGCGCCGAGCGTGCGTCATTGCGGGTCGCCGTTTGTGGTGCCATCTCGAAGGAAGTTTTGGTTCGCTTGGTTGATGATACCTTTGCCAGTTTTGCGGAGGCCCGAGATCTGCCGGCCCTTGCGAGACCGACTTGGCCCCAAAACCACACGCTGATAGCTGAGGACACGGCGCATCCGCAAGCAGAGGTAATGATTTATCACCCAGGGGTATCTGTGCAAGATCCGGATTTTATTAAGCTGGGACTGCTCAATCGGGTTCTGGTGAGCTCTCTCAAAGGTCGTCTACCTGAGGAACTTCGTGAAAAGCGTGGTCTTGTCTACAGCGTCAGCACGGATGTGGAAAACTTGGATGCGGCTGATATTTGGTCGATTTCTTTTGCTACCGAATCGGCGAAAGCAAAGGAAGCCATTACTGTCGTGAGAGAGCAACTGCAGAAGATCAAGGAAGAAGGCATCAGTGCCCAAGAACTGCAAGACGCCCAGGAAAACCTCATTGGCAGCCTTGCGACACGGCTGTTAACCAGTGCCTCCATCGCCAATACGCTGCATCATTTTATGCGCCATGGCTATCCGGTTGACTACCTGAAGCTTCGCGAGGAGAGGATTCGCTCTGTCAGCCTAGATGACATGAACGCTTTTATTCGCCGCTTTATCCAGCTTGATCATCTTCTGATCGCTGCGGCCGGCGCCAATATCACCAAGGAGTTAACCCCATGATCCCCTATAAACACGCCATCGATGAGATTGTGGCAGCAGATGACCAGAAAACCTTTGCATCCTACCTTGATCAGGCGGTTTCCGCAGCTGAAACTCTAAAGGCAGAATATGAAGCTGGCACCTATCCTTCGCTGCTTGCCGTTCACAAAAGCACCGACATCGAGCAACTGCAACTGATCGCGGATCGTCTTGCCGCCACCGTCACTGACGTGGTGGTTTTGGGTACAGGTGGATCTTCGCTGGGTGGGCAGACACTGGCTGCATTGAAGCAGAATGCCTTCATGACGGCGCCTGGGCGCCCACGCCTGTCTTTTGCAGACAACGTTGATCCGCACACTTTAGGCATCATGTTGGCACAGCTGATGCCGGAAAAAACAGGATTTGTGATCATTTCCAAGTCGGGCAACACGGTGGAAACCATGGCCCAAGCCATGGTGGTCTTCACCTGGATGAAAGCCGCACTGAGTGCTGAGGCCATTAAGGCCCGCGTCGTGGTGTTGACCGAGCCCAAGGATTCGGCCCTGATGCGCCTTGCGCAAACCATGGGTGTCGATCCCCTTCATCATCACCCTGGGATTGGCGGACGTTATTCGGTCTTTTCCAACGTGGGGGCTTTGCCTGCCCTCATCGCCGGCGTCGACATGGCCCGTGTGCGTCGCGGGTCTGCCCGTGTGCTCTCCAGCTGTTTTGAGACCAATACCCCCCAAGAATCAGCACCAATCATCGGCGCTGCCTTACATGCCTTTTTAGCAGCCCATCGGGGTTGTGCTCAGGCGGTGATGATGCCTTATGTGGACCGCTTGTTCCACTTTGCTTTTTGGTTTCGCCAACTGTGGGCGGAAAGTCTTGGCAAGCAAGGGCGCGGCACGACGCCCATAGACGCGTTTGGCACGGTGGATCAGCACTCCCAGCTACAACTCTACAATGAGGGGCCCAAAGATAAATTTTTCACTGTCTTCAGCACACAGACCTGGGGCAAAGGCGCGGTTATGGATGCAGATCTTGCCAGCTCCCTCAACCTTGAGCCTTTGGCGGGACGCACGTTAGGTGATCTCCTAGCTGCCGAGTGCCAGGCCACCACTGAAACACTGCGTCGTAACGGTTGCCCGGTGCGCACCTTCCATATGGAAGAGTTGGATGAAGAGAGTTTAGGCGCCTTGTTGATGCATTTCATGCTGGAGACCATGCTGACCGCTAAACTCTGGCAAGTGAATGCTTTTGACCAACCCGCTGTTGAAGAGAGCAAGGTGCTGACCCGCCAGTATCTGGCAGCTTCGCGTCGTTAAATACGGAGTAAATTCATGATCCGGCTTCTATCGCCCACCTTGATTAACCAAATTGCTGCGGGTGAGGTGGTAGAGCGTCCGGCGTCAGCTTTGAAAGAGCTGGTTGAAAATGCGCTGGATGCGGGCGCCACCCAAATCGATGTGGTCATTCGTGATGGTGGGCGCGCGTATTTGAGTGTTAGTGATAATGGCTGTGGCATGAGTGCCGACGAGCTCGGCCTGGCGGTGGAACGTCATGCCACCTCCAAGTTGCCCGAGGGGGACCTATTTGCCATTAAGACCCTTGGCTTTCGGGGCGAGGCTTTACCGTCCATTGGTTCGGTCAGTCGCATGACCCTGACCTCTCGGGCCCAAGGCAGCGATGAGGCCTGGAGCCTGATGCTGGAGGGGGGGCAAAAAGGAGAGGCAACTCCAGCAAGCCATCCTTGTGGCACGCGAATTGAAGTACGAGATCTCTTCTATGCCACACCGGCCCGGTTGAAATTCCTGCGCCAAGCCAGCACGGAAACAAACCACATTGAAGAGGTGATGACGCGTCTGGCCATGGTCCACCCCCACGTGGGCTTTTCTTTGCGGGATGATCAGAAGGTCCTCCTTGATTTACCAGCTGTTCCAGCAGACCGCCAACCCATGCGCATTGGAGCCCTGATGGGGCAGGACTTCATTCAAAACGCCAGTTCTGTCCAGTTATCGCGCGAGTCTAACGCGGTTTCTGGTTTTGCAGGCTTGCCGACACTCAATAAAGCAACGGCCCAAGGGCAGTATTTATTTGTCAATGGTCGCCCCGTTAAAGACCGGGTGCTGAGTGCCGCAGTGCGTGTGGCCTATCAAGATGTTTTGGCACGGGATCGCCACCCCATGGTGGTGCTCTACCTGCAGGTAACCCCCGAAGACGTGGACGTCAATGTGCATCCAGCCAAGACGGAAGTGCGCTTTCGTGAAGCTGAAAAGATCAAAGGATTGTTGATCGCTGGGATTCGAGAAGCCCTTCAGAACGCCGGATTTAAAAGTTCAACAACCGCGGCAAGCGAGGCGTTGCAAGCGTTTCGTCCTGCTGGATCCTTTGGTCAAGGCGCTGCTGCCCACCAGGGCAGCCTGCGTTGGACCCCCGCAAGCCACCACGCAGCACCAGCGGCCCTTCGGGCAGCGCAAGTTGCCCAAGCGCCACTGCTGCCTCAAGTGCCCCTACCCCAAGGCCAGACAGCTGTCCAATTGGGTGAGATTGATCTGATGCCTTCTGGCCAACAAATGCCCTATCAATCCAGCCCAGACGAAGGTGTGGCAGACCATTATCCTTTGGGTCGGGCGCGGGCGCAAATCCATGACACATACATTGTGGCCGAAACCCAAGATGGCTTAGTTCTGGTGGATCAACACGCGGCCCATGAGCGCATCGTGCTTGAGCGCATGAAGCTGGCCATGCAGCAGGGTCAGCTGCAAAGACAACTCTTGTTAGTGCCCGATGTGGTGCATCTTCCTGCAGCTGGGCGAACAGCCCTTCTTAACCATGCGGAAGAGTTGGCGGATTTTGGCCTTGTCATTGAGGCTTTTGGCAGTGATGCCTTGTTGGTACGGGAAACGCCAGCCCTTCTGGGAGAGATGAATGCTGCGGGTCTTCTCAAAGATTTGGCCGATGAGATTTTAGCGCATGATGCGGCGTTTTCGTTGAAGGAAAAAATCCACGAGGTGTGCAGCACCATGGCATGCCACGGCAGTGTGCGGGCAGGGCGTAAACTCTCCCTTCCTGAGATGGATGCGTTGCTTCGCCAAATCGAAGCCACACCCCTTTCGGGCCAATGCAACCATGGTAGGCCGACCTATATCGAGCTAAAAAAGCATGATATCGAGCGTCTGTTCGGTCGCCGGTAGGTGGCATGCGGGGCGGTTATCGCCAGGATCAGCCTAACGACGCCGGCGGGATTTCGGTCGAAAGCTCTTTTTAACCTTACTGGGTGTCAGACCCAACGCCTGCTGCTCAAGGGCAGTGATCTGATCACGAAGGGCTGCTGCTTCTTCGAACTCCAGATTGCTGGCCGCCTCCAGCATGCGCTTTTCCAGCTTTTTAATCTCTTTTTTGACTTCTTCAGGTTTGGCGCCAAGGCCAGTGACGTCCAGGTGATCCCGTTCGTAAACACTCTCCAGGATGTCGGTCAAATCCCGTTTCACGGATTCAGGGGTGATGCCATGTTGGGCGTTATAGGCTTGTTGGCGCTCGCGCCGTCTTGCGGTCTCGTTTAGCGCCTCTGCCATGGATTTAGTGATGGTATCGGCATATAGAATGGCGCGCCCTTCCACGTTGCGCGCCGCGCGCCCAATGGTCTGGATGAGAGAGGTTTTTGAGCGCAAATACCCCTCCTTGTCCGCATCCAATATGGCGACCAGGGCGCATTCGGGAATATCAAGGCCCTCACGCAGCAAGTTAATGCCCACCAAGACATCAAAGTCCCCTTGGCGAAGACCTCGAATAATCTCGATGCGCTCGAGGGTATCCACGTCCGAGTGGATATAGGCGGTCTTGAGGCCCGCTTCGGTGAGGTATTCCGTCAACGCTTCGGCCATTTTCTTGGTGAGCGTGGTCACCAGGGCCCGCTGCCCCGCTTGGGCCACATCCTTGCATTCCGCAATCAGGTCATCCACTTGGTGGGCGGTGGGGCGTACTTCCGTGACGGGGTCAATCAAGCCTGTGGGGCGAATGACTTGCTCGACAAACACGCCCCCCGTTTGCTCCAGCTCCCACGGGCCTGGCGTGGCCGACACGAAAACGGTGGTGGGGCGCATGCGCTCCCACTCTTCAAACATCAGGGGTCGGTTATCGCGGCACGAGGGAAGCCTAAATCCATACTCGGCAAGCGTGCTTTTGCGCACAGCATCTCCCCGATACATGCCACGCAGCTGCGGAACGGTGACGTGGCTTTCATCGACAATTAACAGGGCTTCTTTGGGAAGGTATTCAAACAAAGTGGGCGGTGCTTCACCCGCATTGCGGCCCGAGAGATAGCGGGAATAGTTTTCGATGCCGGGACATACCCCCGTTGCTTCTAACATCTCTAGATCAAAGGTGGTGCGTTGCAAAATCCGCTGCGCTTCCAAGAGTTTACCGGCTGCTTCAAACTCTGCCACCCGCTCTTTCAGTTCTTGGCGGATGTGCTTGATGGCTTGGATCAAAGTGGGGCGCGGGGTGATGTAGTGGCTGTTGGCATAAACGCGGATTTCAGCTAAGTCTTCCTCCCGCTCGCCAGTGAGGGGATCAAAAACAGAGATGGCTTCCAGTTCGTCGCCAAAAAAGGACAAATGCCACGCGCGATCTTCCAAGTGGGACGGGAAAATGTCCAGGCTATCACCGCGCACGCGGAAAGTGCCGCGCTGGAAGGCGATATCGTTGCGTTTGTATTGCAGCTCGATCAGTTGGCGTTGCAGATTCACCAGATCAAGCTGGGAGCCTGATTTGATGTCGAGGATCATCTGACCATAGGACTCCACCGAGCCGATACCGTAAATACAAGAGACGCTGGCCACAATGATGACGTCCTCGCGCTCTAGCAGGGCACGGGTGGCCGAGTGGCGCATGCGATCGATTTGTTCGTTGATGGAAGACTCTTTTTCGATATAGGTATCGCTTCGCGGAACATAGGCTTCCGGTTGGTAATAATCGTAGTAGGAGACGAAATACTCGACCGCATTTTCTGGAAAAAAGCTTTTCATCTCGCCATACAGCTGGGCTGCCAAGGTCTTATTGGGCGCAAGGATCAGGGCAGGCCTCTTTATGTGCTGGATCACATGGGCCATGGTGAAGGTCTTTCCTGACCCGGTAACCCCCAAAAGGACCTGATCCCGCTCGCCCTGCTGTATGCCCTCCACAAGGGCCGTAATGGCCGTGGGTTGATCCCCTGAGGGTTGGAAAGAAGAAGCAAGTTTAAACATCAAGCGGTCTCAAGTTCAAAGGCGGCTTTTAACAGGCTTTGGGTATAGGGATGCTGTGGATCCGTCAACACGTGATGGGTGGACCCCTCTTCCACCACTTGGCCTTTTAACATCACCATAACCCGATGGGCCAGGGCTTTGACCACCTTGAGATCATGGCTGATAAAGAGGTAGGAGAGATGCAACCGTGTTTGCAAATCCCGCAATAGGGTGACCATTTCGGCCTGGGTCGCGCGATCAAGGGCTGAGGTCGGCTCGTCCAACACGATGAACTGCGGCTCCAGCACCAAAGCCCGGGCAAGGGCGATGCGCTGACGCTGCCCACCTGAAAACTCGTGGGGATAGCGATGGCGGGATTGGGGATCCAGTCCCACATCCTGAAGGGCTTTTTCGATGCGTGCATCTACTTGATGTGCACTGAAGTCTGGGCGATGGACGGCCAGACCCTCACTGATAATTTGCCCCACGGAAAAGCGTGGATTGAGGGAAGAAAAAGGATCTTGAAACACGATTTGCATTTTTGAGCGAAGACGACGCAGGTCGTGACCCTCACACCGCTCCAAATGCTGGCCCAACAACACGATGGTGCCCTCAGCCTGGAGGAGGCGCAAGATGGCAAGGGCAGCCGTTGTCTTGCCTGAGCCGCTTTCACCAACAATCCCCAGCGTTTCGCCATGCTGTAAGCTCAATTTCAGATCTTTGACCGCGGCAAAGGGCGGCTTACGTTTCTGTAAAAAGGGGGTCGGCAGAGGAAACGAGACGTTGAGATCTTGAACATCTAACAGCAGCTTCGACTCTGGGCTCAAGGGCGCCGGTTCCCCCGTGGGCTCGGCCGCCAAAAGATGCTGGGTATAGGCATGCTGTGGGCGGGCAAAGACGTCTTCGACAGATCCCGATTCGACGATGCATCCATCTTTCATCACACAGCATCGATCGGCAAACTTATGGACAATGGCCAAGTCATGGGTAATCAGCAAGATGGCCATGCCCTTTTGACGTTGGATGTCCTTTAACAGTTTGAGGATGCCTGCCTGGGTCGTCACATCCAAAGCTGTTGTGGGCTCGTCGGCAATCAGCAACTCTGGATCTCCAGCCAAAGCCATGGCGATCATCACCCGTTGCCGCTGTCCCCCTGAGAGTTGATGGGGATAGCGTTGCATCAGGACTTCGGGCTGATCAAACCCCACCTGGTGAAGTAAATCGAGAATGAGGGGGCGAGCCTCTAGGGCCGTCCTGCCGCCATGCAGGGCGAAGACTTCGGCAATTTGGCGTTCCACCGTATGCAGTGGATTGAGGGCCGTCATGGGCTCTTGGGGAATGTAGGCGATTTTATGGCCGCGAAGGCTGCGCAGGGTGGCGGCATCGGCCGTGAGGAGGTCATGACCCTGGAAGTGAATCTGTCCTTCGCGATGGAAAGCCATGGGATAGGGCAGTAGGCGCAGAATAGACAGCGCGCTGACCGACTTACCCGAGCCACTTTCCCCGACCAATGCAAGGGTTTCATTGGGGTCAATATGCAAGCTGATGCCTTTGACAATATCAACCGCGGTGCCGGCTTGGCGAAAGCCCACATGTAATCTGTTCACCTGGAGCAGCGATTGCGAGGTATTGCGTTCAATCATCGCTCGACCTTTCTGGGATCAAAGGCATCCCGCACCCCTTCGCCGATGAAAATCAGGAGGCTTAAGGTCACGGCCACGGCAAAAAATGCAGTCAGTCCCAGCCAAGGGGCTTGGAGGTTGTTTTTGCCCTGGGCCAACATTTCGCCCAACGATGGGGATCCCGGCGGCAAACCGAACCCTAAGAAATCCAAAGAGGTTAACGTGGTGATGGCGCCATTGAGAATAAACGGCAGATAGGTCAAGGTGGCTACCATGGCGTTGGGCAGGATGTGGCGCACCATGATGCGAAGGGTGGGTACCCCCAAAGCCTTGGCGGCACGCACATAGTCTAAATTGCGTGCCCGTAAAAATTCAGCACGGACCAAGCCCACCAGGGTCATCCAGGAAAATAACACCATCAGCCCTAACAACCACCAAAAGGACGGCTGCACCAGGCTGCCCATGATAATGAGGAGGTAGAGCACAGGAAGGCCGGACCAGATTTCCACAAAGCGCTGGAGGAAAAGATCAACGCGTCCCCCTTTATAGCCTTGGATGCCACCGGCAAGGATGCCAATGAAGGAACTAACCAAAGTTAAAACGAGGCCAAACAGAACACTGATGCGAAAGCCATAAATGAGTCGCGCTAACACATCACGGCCCTGATCATCGGTGCCGAGAGGATTTTCCAGGCTCGGACGCGAGGGGGCTGGTTCGCTTAACTGCAGGTTCACCGTATTGGGGCCATATTGGATGGGGGCCCAGACGATAAATCCCTTTTCTTGAATGAGCTCTTGCACAAAGGGGTCTCGGTAGTCGGCTTCGGCCTCTAAAGTGCCGCCGAAGTTGGTCTCAGGATAGGTTTTGAAGACGGGAAAATACCAAGTCCCCTCAAAGCGCACCGCAAGGGGCTTGTCGTTGGCAATAAACTCGGCGGGCAGGGTGAGAAAAAACAGCACGAGAAAAATCATCAAGGACCAATAGCTGCGGCCATTGGCTTTGAAGTTGGCCAGGCGGCGTTGGTTGAGAGGAGAGAGCTTCATCATGGATGGCGCCCTACCCTGTGCGCTTTTCAAAGTCAATGCGGGGATCCACCAACATGTAGGTCAGATCGCCCAGCAAGTGCACCACAAGACCCACCAGGGTGAAAATAAAAAGGGTGGCAAACACCACGGGATAATCGCGGCTAATGGCCGATTCAAAGCTCAGCAGGCCTAAGCCATCCAGCGAGAAAATCACTTCAATCAAAAGGTTAGAGGTGAAAAAAATATGCACAAAGGCTGCCGGAAAACCCGAGATAATCAACAGCATGGCGTTGCGAAAGATATGACCATACAGCACTTGGCGATCATCGCAGCCCTTCGCTCGCGCGGTCATAACATATTGCTTATGAATCTCATCGAGGAACGAATTTTTGGTCAGCAACGTCAGACTTGCAAACCCGCTGATGCTAATGGCGATGAGGGGAAGGGTGATATGCCAAAAGTAATCCGCGATCTTACCCAGGGTGGAAAAGGTCTCAAAACCATCGGAGGTGAGGCCGCGCAACGGAAAGATGCTCCAAAAACTGCCGCCGGCGAATAAAACAATTAATAAAATGGCGAATAAAAAGCCTGGAATGGCATAGCCAACAATCATGACGCCGCTGGTCACAAGGTCAAAGCGCGAGCCATCATGAACGGCCTTGCGAATACCTAAAGGAATGGAGATGAGATAGATCAGCAGGGTTGACCACAACCCAAGGGAAATGGAAACCGGCAGTTTTTGCTGGATCAGGTCTAAAACCTTGGCATCTTTGAAATAACTCTCACCAAAATTAAAGGTCAAAAAATTCTTCATCATCAATAAGAATCGCTCATGGGCAGGCTTATCAAACCCATAAAGCTTTTCAAGTTGGGCGATGAATTCAGGATCAAGGCCGCGGGATCCCCGATACTTGCTGGCGTAATGATCGCCCATGGCACCAGCTGTCTCGTTTTGGAATTGTTGGGTTTCTTGTCCACCACCGGCAAAGCGGGCGGTTGGATCCACACTCTCGCCGCGCACTTTGGCGATCATCTGCTCAACCGGCCCACCAGGAGCTGCCTGGATGATGATGAAGTTAATCAGCAAAATCCCAAAAAGGGTGGGGACCATCAGGAATAGGCGGCGAAGGATATAGGAAAAGGTCATCGAGTCGCCTTGTCCTGGGGCTGGTTTGGTTTCGTGTTTTCAGCGGTATGGTGCCACCAGGCGCTGGGATCAATGCCATAATCTGGCACCTTTGCTGGGAACGCGATGTCTTGGCGATGGGCGATCCAGGTGGTGGGAGAATGATGGCCCGGGATCATGTAATGCTCGACCCGCAGTACCCGATCGAGCGCACGGCAGTACGCGATGAGTTCTTCCCGGGATTCGGCACGAATCAGCTTTTCAATGAGTTCATCAATGACGGTGTTTTCGATGCCAATCACATTAAGGCTGCCGGTCTGCTTGGCATAGGTCGAGGCCCAGAACTCGCGCTGCTCATTCCCCGGAGACGAAGACTGCTGAAATCCTGCCCAAATCACATCAAAATCAAATTGATCCACCCGCTCGGCATACTGGGCACTATCCACAAGACGGATACTCATGGTGATGCCAAGACGTTTTAAGCTGCGCTGAAAGGCCTCAAAGACGCGCACTAAGGGTGACTCCACGGCCAGGCATTCAAAGCGCAGCGGTTTACCACTTGATGTGTGTACCATCACGCCGTCTTTGATCTCATAGCCTGCCTCTTCCAGCAGTTTTTGCGCTTGCTGCAGGCGCGCGCGAAGGGGTGAGGGTTTTGGATTGAAATCTGCAAAAACCTCGGGAAGCAGCTTATCTTTGTAGGCGGTTAAAATCTCCAACTCACGTCCTTGGGGCAGAGTGCCGCTTTGCATGTCAGAGTTCTGAAAATAACTGGAGGTTTGTTGATACGCCCCATAAAAGTAGTTTTTATTAAGCCATTCAAAGTCATAAAGCACACTGAGCGCCTGACGAACACGGCGATCCTTAAAGGGGTCGCGACGTAGGTTAAAGGCGAAACCTGTCATGGGTTCAGGATTTTTATCGGCGACTTCGATTTTTTTGACGACGCCCGACCTTACATCGGGAAAAGTATACCCGGTCACCCAATTTTTAGCCGAATTCTCAAATCGTACGGAATAGGCACCCCGCTTAAAGGCCTCAAACATCACCGTATCATCGCGATAGTAATCAAAGCGGATCTCTTGGAAGTTATAACGGCCTACCATAATGGGGAGTTTCTCACCCCACCAGTTGGCGACCCGTTCATAGGTGATGGATTGGCCTGGCTTGACTTCTTTCACCCGGTAAGGGCCACTACCAACGGGAGGGGTGAGATCTGCCTTTTCAAAATTGGCTTTTGTGTAGTAGGCCTCTGAGAGGATGGGCAGCTCGCCAATGATGATGGGGAGTTCGGGATTTTGGTCGGTTTTAAAGGTGAACCGAACGCGGCGCGCATCAAGGGCTGTGCAGGACTCGATATCGGCCCAATAACCCTTATAAAGGGGCAATCCTTTACCCATGAGCGTTTGGAAAGACCAGACCACATCCTGGGCGCGGATTGGGGTTCCATCATGAAAGGTGATCCCCTGACGCAAGGTAAAGGTAATAGATTTTTTATCCGCTGCCAGCTCGACGCTTTCGGCCGCATAGCCATAGCCGCTCAACACTTCATCATTGGGGTGTTCCATCAGGGTCACATGCAGCATCGAGCCATAAAGGTAACTTAAACCGGCTGCAGGCGTTCCCTTGATAATGAAGGGGTTCAGGCTATCAAAGGTGCCTTGACGGGCGTAAACCACCTTGCCCCCTTTGGGGGCATTGGGGTTCACATATTCGAGATGTTTGAAATCGGCAGCATATCGGGGTTCCCCATAACGCACGATGGCATGGCTTGGCGCTGCCCAGGAAAATACAGTCATGGAAGTCACGACCGTGCAAGCCAGAAGTCCTATCTGGAGTGCCTGCGAGAATAAAGAGAAAAGCTTACTTTTTCGGCAACGGGTGTGGCGCATCACTCAAAGTCCTTAAATATGCAATGAGATCAGCACGCTCTTGGGTTTTTTTCAAGCCCGCAAAAGCCATTTTCGTTCCTGGAACATATTTGGAGGGACTGTGTAAGTACTTGTTCAGCGAGGCATACGTCCAAGTACCGCCTTTGGCTTTCATCGCAGCTGAATAAGCATAATTATCCAGGTGGGCCACCTTGTTTTCGACGATGTTATAGAGGTTCGGGCCGACTTTATTGGGCTCACCTTTTTCAAAGGTGTGGCATTGAACACACTTTTTCGCAACGTTCTTGCCGTTCTCGATATTGGCGGCGGCCAGAAGCGGTTCGATGTCCTCAACTTGATCACTGGTTGCGGCCACTGGGGTCGTGGCTGCAGCACCTTCGACCACACCCTCAACGATGTAGATGTCCTTTTCCAACATCTTTGGCGCCACCAGGCGTTCTGCAATGAGATTGCCTGATTTGCTCACCACAAGAGCAATCAAAATAGCCATAAAGATTTGATTGAGTCTGAATCCGTCCATGAGTCTTTCTCGCTCTGCCTTCCCTGGGCTTTATTTCCTTCACGTTAACAGGTGTTTGGAGTCTTGAAAACTAGGCTCGTCATGATTGCTTGCTAAAAGTTCGGGGGCTTGCAATCCGCGCACAGTTTGATCAAGCCCTGAAAGGGGCTCAATTTCAAGGCTACCATTGGATGCTTCCAGATCTTTAAAGCGCCGGGCTGCTGGAAGAACACGGGTCTCCAGCGTGCCAACGGTGCGATTGTAAGCATTGACGCTTTGACCCAAAGACGCGCCCAGGCGGGTCAAGTGCGAGCCCATATCTGCGATTCGCTTATAAAGATCGCGACCCAGATTCGAAATTTCGCGGGCATTCTCGGTTAACTTTTCCTGGCGCCAGCCATAGGCCACGGCATGAAGCAAAGCAATCAACGTGGCAGGTGTTGCAAGGATAACGCGTTTTTCCACACCCATCTCAATCAGGCCTGGATCCTGTTCCAGCGCCGCATTGAAGAACGTATCACCGGGCAAAAACAGGACCACAAATTCAGGTGTTTCTTCCGCTTTGAATTGGTCCCAATACTGGCGTTGGGACAGGGCTGTGATGTGGCTGCGCACTTGGCGGGCATGATCCCGAAGACGCTCAAGTCGCGTGGCATCATCGGTGGCCTCTAAGGCTTCAAGGTAGGCTGCAAGGGGGGCTTTGGCATCGATGATCAGCCGCTTTCCGGCAGGCAGGCGCACCACCATATCGGGGCGAAGCCGTCCGTTTTCATCTCCCATGGTTTCCTGCTCGATGAAGTCGCAGTGGGCCGAGAGGCCGCTCATCTCGACAACGCGCCTCAGCTGCATTTCCCCCCAGCGGCCGCGCACATGGGGAGCACGCAGGGCCTTCACCAGATTGGCGGTCTCCAGACGTAATTCCTTTTGCGTGTTCATCAGTTCACCCACCTGGTGGCGCAACAGGTCATAGGCTGACGTGCGCACCTTCTCAAGGTCGTTTAGCTTCAGGTCCACCTTCTGCAGGGATTCTTTGAGAGGGGTTACCATCTCATGGATCGACTTTTGGCGCAGGGTCAGGTCATTTTGGGCCTGCTGCTGGTATTGCATCAGCGTTTCCTTCGCCAGGGTTAGGAAACTTTGATTGTTGCGGTCCAAAGCTTCAGCGGACAAAGCGCGAAACGCATTGGAGAGCTCTGTTTTTGCTTTTTCAAGGGTCTCGATTTTTTCTTGATGCCGCAGTCGTTCTTCTTCCAGGCGGGCCCGGAGCTCGGCCACCTTCGCCTGGGCGTGGTGACCCCGCTCAGCTTCCACAGTCAGGGCCTCAATATCTTGCTGGGCGCGCTCTTGGCGATCGAGACTCAGGTCAAGCTCACGCTGCAGGTCTGTGTTTTTCTTCTGCAGCACCAAAAAAAGCGCAACGCTGCCAACAAGGAGCCCAAGTGCGAAAAGTCCGCATTCAATGACGTTGATTTCCATTCACTTTCTTCACAAAGTTCAAAGCCTGTGCCTTAATGGCAGAGGACAAATTTGGTTTGCATTCACGCCCTATCTGGGCTATCCAACGAGCACTTTTAAAAAAGTCCTCAAAAATGACCAAAGGAGGTATCACAGTGGGTTCATCGCCGTCTATCATACAAGGAATTTTCGGTCTTTGTAGCTTTATCCTGTTTTGCTGGCTGATCAGTGAAAATCGTCGCAAGGTTGACGTGAAAAATATCCTCATTGGTCTTGGTCTGCAGGTGGTGTTGGCTTTTTTGATCTTGCAGGTGGATGTGATTAAGACCGGGTTTTTGGCTGTGAGTTCCGCCATCGGAACCCTCAAAGATGCAACCACCGAGGGGACCAAGTTCGTTTTTGGCTATCTTGGCGGCGGTGATGTCCCGTTCGAGATGAAGCCAGGTGCATCATCGTTTATCTTTGCCTTTCAGCCGTTAGCCATGGTGATGGTGGTCTCAGCTCTCTCCATGCTGTTGTTCCATTGGAAAATCTTGCCAATTCTGGTGCGGGGGTTTTCGTGGGCCCTGCGGCGCACATTGAATATTGGTGGCGCCCTTGGTGTGTGTGCGGCTGCTAAGGTGTTTCTTGGCCAGACCGAGGCACCATTGCTGATTCGCCCCTATATGGCGAAGTTTTCACGCTCGGAACTTTTCACCGTGATGACTGCTGGTATGGCGACCACCTCAGCCACCATCATGGTGTTGTATTCGACCATTTTAGAAAACACCATTGCCAATCCCATTAGCCACATTTTGACGGCTTCCATCATCAGCATTCCAGCGGCGATCGTGGTGTCGCGCATTATGATTCCCCATGTGGGCGAAGATACCTCGGGCGATATGGTGCTGCCTTATCAGTTTTCAGGCGCGATGGATGCGGTTTCCACGGGGGCCAGCGAGGGCATCAAGCTGTTCTTAAATATTCTGGCCATGCTGATCGTCGCCCTGGCTTTGGTCAAGCTGGTGAACATGATTTTGGGTGCTTTTCCTGATGTTGTGGGCGAACCTTTGACCCTGCAGCGTATTTTTGGTGTGGTGATGGCACCCGTTGCTTGGTTGATGGGGATTTCCTGGAGCGAAGCCCTTATTGCAGGTAATCTCTTAGGTACAAAGACGGTTTTGAATGAGGTTGTGGCGTTTATTGGCATGGCCGAACTGCCCAAGGATAGCCTCAGTACCCATAGCAACTTGATCATGACCTATGCCCTGTGCGGCTTTGCGAACTTGTCCAGCATTGGCATTCAAATTGGGGCCATCGGCACCATGGTGCCCGAGCGTCGCAAAGACATCATCGCCCTTGGCTTTCGCGCCGTGATTGCAGGCACCATTGCCAGCTGTATGAGCGGCACGGTGGTTGGCCTGTTATCCCACGTACAGTAAAATCAGCTTTTCAGGTGATAGGGCACGCTAATGACGACGCGTGCCTGCCCTGGACAAGCTTCTGACCAGGAGAGGGCCCGGGTAATCGCCTCGGCCGTCTTATTGTGCAATAACCCCTCCCACCAATGGGCTGGAGCCAGCTCCGGTAACACGAGGACGGCCAACTCTTGCCTCGCGCGGTCCAGATGGTGCACATAATCGATGATCGGCTGAATGATCGAGCGATAGGGTGATTGCAAAACCTGGACTTCCACACCCCATCCTAAGTTTTCAATGCTTTGTTTAAGGTTGTCTTTGCTTGGGCCGCCAATATCGACCAAAAGGACCGTGACATCGGATGATAATTCCCGCGCTAAAGCAAGGGCTTCCAGTGCGCCCTTGTGTAATCTGGAGATCGGCACGACGACGGGGCGCTTGGCCGAGCGTGCAAAGGTCTTGTGATGAAAGGTGGCCGGATCCACGCTAAGTTGCGCATCCGCGCGCTTATAGTGGCGTTGAATGGCGTAAAACAGCGCTAAAAAGCAGGGAACGGTGAGAAGGACTAAATACCCACCCTCAACAAATTTGGCTTCCATGGTGATCAAGAGGGCAAAACCCGTGGTAGCGGCACCAACGCCATTCACGGTGGCCTTCAGTTTGGGATGGCTGGTGAGATGCTTAACCCGTGAGGTTGGGCAGAACTGGGGGAACGGGCCCTCAAGCCAATAGTGGACCATGCCCAGCTGGCTGATGGTGAAGGCAGAAAAAACACCAATGGCGTAAAGGGGAATCAGGGCGTGGGTATCGCCTTGGAAAAGCATGACTAAAAACCAAGACGCAAAGGTTAACAGCAGGATTCCCTTGTGGAAGACCAGACGATCGCCAATGGCAGAGAGTTGCTTGGGCAACCATCCGTCTTTCGCAATCAAGGCCATCATGCGGGGCGCTGCCGCAAACGCTGTATTGGCGGCTAAAAATAAAATACATGCGGTCAAAAGCTGAATGGTCCAATACATCATTCCATCGCCCCATAAGAGGCGCATAAATTGGGACATGAGGCTTTCTTCCGTTTGGGGCAACAAATGGAAGCGCTGCACGCCAAAGGTGACACCTAAAAAAATTCCGCCAAGACATAACCCCAGAATGATGAGAATACGCCGCGCTATTTGGTCATGGGGCTTCTTCAGTGAAGAGCCTGCGTTGGCGATGGCCTCAATTCCCGTCATGGCGGTACATCCGCCCGCAAAGGCCCGTAGGACCACGGCAAGGGCCGCTGCATCCATGATGTGGTCTGCAAGACTTCCTTGATCTGTGCTTGGTAAGGGAACCCCATGGGGTGCTTCCATAAAAAAGGCTTTGATCAGCGAGATCAGCATCAGGCCAATAAAGCCATAGACCGGTACAGCCATGGCACGCGCTGACTCGCGAATGCCCCGCAAGTTAAGCCAGCTGAGGAAAAAAATCATGAAAGAAGCCATATGCAGCTTATAGGGCAGCAGCGTAGGAAAAGCAGAAGTAAAGGCTCTGACCCCCGCACTCACCGACACCGATACGGTTAGAACATAGTCAACAATAAGGGATGAGGCGGCAATGAGACTGGCAAACGGGCTTAGATTTTCCTTGGCAACGGTGTAGGATCCTCCACCTTCGGGATAAGCCGTCACAGTTTGTGTATAAGACAGAATCAGAATAATCATCAGCGCAACGATGGCAAGGGCGATGGGCGTTGCATAACTGAGGCCCGTGCTGCCCAAAACCATCAGCGCAAGGAGGATTTCCTCTGTGGCGTAAGCGGTGGAAGAGAGGGCATCCACAGCCAAAATGGGCGTTCCCCAAAAGGTGTTGAGTTGTTCGTGGTGCAAAGCCGAATTACGCAACGGCTTGCCAAAAAGTTTTCGCCTCACCCAAGATAGAGGATGGTGGGAATGTTGCAGACGGCTCCGCCCAGAAGATGGTGGAGCTTTAAGCATTCCTTCAGAGTGCATGACGCCAGCCCTGTTCTTATATTTTTGTTTAAGAACCAGTCTAGCGAATCTCCCAAGAGGATGCCAGAGTGCACACCCACCCAGTGGCTTTAATCTTTGAGCTCGACCCAGACCGGGGCGTGGTCCGAGGCTTTTGGTGCTTGACGTGGCGCAAGGTCCACACCTGCCGCCTGCAAGCGCTGTGTAGCCTGGGGGCTCAACAAAAGGTGATCTATGCGCATGCCTTTGTTGGCGGGAAAACTGCCGGCGCGGTAATCCCACCAGGTGAATGGACCGTGGGTGTCGTGGGGATGCATTAACCTTAACGCATCACTTAAGCCAACGTTCATCAGCGTACGCAGCCACTTGCGTTCTTCCAAGGAACAGAGAATGCGGTTTTTCTCAAGAAGCATGGGATCGTGAACATCTGGCGCGAAGGGCGCGATGTTATAATCGCCACCTAAAACAAGCGCCTCATCATACCCCAGCAGGTGTTGCGCGTGCGCTGTGAGGGCTGCCATAAATTTTTGTTTATAGGCATAGGCTTCGGCTCCCACTGCTTGGCCGTTGGGAACGTAAATGGAGGCCACACGCGCATTGCCTGTAAAAGCCTCAATATAGCGCGCCGCCGCGTCATCCAATCCAGGTAGGCCCCGGCGAATATCCTCAAGGGGATATTTCGAGAGGATGGCAACGCCATTATACGCCTTCTGGCCCCATACCGCGCAGTTATAACCCAGGTCTTCAAAGGCCTCGAAGGGAAAGCCTTCTTCTTGGCATTTGAGCTCTTGCAGCAGCAGCACGTCGGGCCGATGACCGCTGAGCCATGCAGTGACCGCCTCGAGGCGCGCTTTAACCGAATTCACATTCCAGGTCACAATCCGGGTCATGGGTAGGGGTCCTTTTTCATCACTCTTATTACCAGAAGTTGTAGCACGCCCGGTCTTCTTGTGCGAGAAGGCTTGCGGGGTAGCTTTAGTAATCACTTTCGGAGTGCCAGATTCCTTTGACAAAAGGCGAGCGTTGTTTTAACCCAAGGGTAGTTGATTAGAGCACTCTATCTTTCCAATGAATTTCACCGCTTTGGCTTTTGCCTTAATCTCTGCTTTGATGAATTCTCAAGATGTTAAGGCTTCATCGTTGCAAGCGGAGGAACAAGAATCCTCCACAAAGGGGCAATTTATTTCATCCTTAAGTGAATGGCCGTACGAACTTCAAGCCGATTTATTAAAGTATGTCGATGGACCTACACTGTCTAGCCTGCGTGGGGTATCGAAGGGCGCCCACCGTGCAGTCTATGAAGAGCTTGGATCAAGATTCGTTGCCTTTCACTTAACACGTGGTCAACGTTTTCCTGTGGAGCTGCAAACCTATCTCGGTTTTGCTGAGCGGTATAATTTATGCGTGTCTTTATGTGTGAAATCGCCAGATCTTACTACATGGCAGAACCTGGTTCCTTACTTGCCCAGAATCAGGGCCCTCGACTTGAGGTTTATGGAATTCAAGGACGATGAAAACTTCTTTGCAGATCTTGCACGTTATAGTCGACGTCTTTGGGATTTAACGCTTTTTTGTCCAGTCCATTTTAGTTTTGCCGGTCTTGATGCTTTCAGGGGCGAAACATCCTGGCACCTCACCCGTCTGGTCCTGAATGATATGCCCCTAAGAGATGAGCAGTTCTCTTATTTCCTCAATCAGTGCGGCCAACTTCGCACTTTGAGTTTAGATTCGTGTGAGTACCTTAGTGATGAGGGATTTCATGCCATTGGGAGGTTAGCCAAGCTGCAAAACCTTGAACTCATTGGCCTGGCCATAACGGGTGAAACATGGGAGCAAATAGCTGGACAATGTACATCTTTAACTTCTCTCACCCTCCAAGGATGCGATAACCTAAAGAGAGATGATTTTCTTACCTTGACCTCCTTATCCCGCCTTGAATCCCTTTGTCTCTCGGACAGTGCTCTAGATGGGCCCAGTCTAAAGGTTCTTGTCCCATCCTGCACTGGGATAAAATCTTTTAGGCTTGATGGCTGTCTTCCATTGATAAGCAATGATTTCTTATGTCTAATAAATCTCACTCGGCTTAGGCATCTGGATGTGAGCCATACAGCCATCAACAGCGAGGCTCTATCAATGCTGGAACACGGGCTTCCCAACTGTAACATCCTGTCATCAATAGATTAAAACGGGCGCTCAAAATTTGAGGGGGCGCATACCGGGTGTGCAGGTTCTATCGTATTCATCGCTTTGGGATTTAGGTTTTTGCGTTTTTCGTGCGTTCCCCCTTGATTTTTAGGGCCGGTATTGGTTACGGTTCTAACGCGTGCCCGCTTGGTGGAACAGGTAGACACAGCAGACTTAAAATCTGCCGGCCTTTGGTCGTGCCGGTTCGAGTCCGGCAGCGGGCACCACCTTCAATTTGCTCTCAAAAACCGAACTTTTCTGTAAAAAAATAAAAACCAAAGTCTAGTTTTTGTCCCGTGCCCTGCGCTTGCCAGGAACAGGACCTTTGGCCGAGCGATCCAACTCGGGCGCAATACCTAAGGCATAAGGTGTCCACGCGCCACCTGTACCTTTGGTACTTTGCTCTTTAAACAGGCAGGCCTCTGCGCGACGCATGACCTCTAGGGCAGGTGTCTCATCATGGGGAAAGACGATGCCGCCAATGGAAATGGAAGGTTCGATCACTTCGCGGTCGATTTCGATGGTTTTGACTGAAATGGCATGCAGTAAACGTTCAGAGGCGCGAATCACACCCCATCGGTCGCAATCCTTTAAAATGATGCCAAAAGTACAGCAACTGGTGCGGGCAATAATGTCATCAAAGCGGATGGATTGCCGCACCCGATCGGCAAGAGCTTTGATGTAGATCTCCAAGCCACTTGGGCTTACGTGAAACAAAACTTTAAGCAGTCGATCAAAGCTGAGGCTAAGATAGGCGCCAGGTACTTTTGAGGCGTGGGTTTGTTCAATCAATGTGGCCAGTGTTTCATTCATCAACGCAGCACAGGGAAAACCTGTTAAGGCATCATAGCCTGAGGATGTAATCGGTCGCGACGCCTCGGGAAGCTCCCCTTCAGCAAGAAAGGTCACAGACCCCTCAATTGCACGGACAGTGCCATCGCTGTGATGCTGCATTTCTCCCGTCTCTTCAACGGCATAGCTTTCATAATCATTGCCCAATACACAATATCGAACCTTGTAAGGAGATTTTTGCTCGTGGGCGCGATAAAGGGCTTTGCAGCGCACCGCAAAGTTATCAACATCGAGTCGGGCGTTGTAAATGCTACCGGTGAGAAAGGGAATGTTAGGACTCAGCGCGTCTACCAGTGGTCCCCGCCAATCCACACTATCGCTTGCGAGATCCCATTTGAAAGAACTCACGCCAAGATTATGAAGCTGCTGTTGCTGGCTGAGGTCCTTTGCAGGCTTTGCGCGCATGGCACTGTGTCTCCTTTGGTGGCGAGTTTCTTACCCTCTCTTCTGCTATCATCTTCTTAAAATCGTTAAGCATAGGTAAAAAAAGCAAATTCTAGGAGTGCCGCTTACAAAAATCTTGCAGTAAGAAAGCGAAATGGGGCGGTGTTTCTTGCATGGGAAAATGACCCGATGCGCAGTGATTCAGTTCTGCGCTTTGGAAATAGGTCAAAATGGTTTGTGCCATCATGGCTTTGCCATGGGCTTCCGCGTCATAGTCCCCAACAATCACCTGGCAAGGAATGGCGGAGCCTGCCAGTTGATCGGCAAAGTTTGTTTGGGTAAAGGTCTGAAAATAAGCGACGCGGGCTTCTTCATGGGATGTCTCGCGCCAGCGTTTTAGCTTCAGGTCCACAAACTCATCCCCAAGGCGACGCCCGGACATGACATGGATGATTTCCCTTGCGATCATATCATTATCTCGCGCGCCCATCTCAATCATGGCCTGCATTTCTTGGGGAACCGGAGAGCCACAGGCTGGCACTGGCGTCGTGAGGGTCAGACTCTTGAGGCGTTCTGGCGCGATCAGGGCAACATATTGGGCGACCAGGGCGCTCATGGAATGACCCGCTAAATGGAAGCGAGACCACTTCAGCTTGTCGGCGACGTTCAGGAGATCTTGGGCCGCTTCCTCAACCGAGCACTCACCTGGAATGTCACGGGACTTGCCATATCCTCTGAGGTCCACGAAAGCAAAGCTAAAATGCTCAGTATTCAAGTAGGGAAGGGCGTACTCATAACTGCTGCAATCACTAAACCAATCATGAACCAGCATCAGGGGCTCATGCCCCACACCCAACGTTTGATATCCCAATGTCGTCTTCATGTGCGCCTCACTTGTTATGGTCAGTTTCCATGATTTCAGCAGAAAAACCAAATTTGGTCTAGGTTCTATGGAATGTTGGTGAGATGTTTCACACAAAAGGTAATGGGCATGTCTCAACCAAGCCGCTACTCTCTCTCACAGGAGTCACCTTTTTAGGGTAGCTGAAATGAACTTCAGAGGATTAAAAGGGGAGGGTTGATATCAGGCGATATGCTAAAGGATGCTCTATATGTCGGTTTTATTACTTCTTCATGGGGGAATGCAGGGTGGGTGGTGTTGGGAGAGGCTGTGCCCTCATCTTGAGGCCCATGGTCACAGCGTCCTTACCCCCTGTTTAGAAGGCCAAGGAACAAAGGCGCATCTGCATGCACCAGGGGTCAGCCTCTCAAGGCACATTGAAGAGGTCATTACGCTTATGGATGATCTTTCTCTACAAGACGTTATTCTTGTGGGGCACAGTTATGGGGGAATGGTGGCCACGGGGGTTGCGGATCAAAGACCCCATCTTATTCAGCAAATTCTCTATTTAGATGCCGTTGTGGCGCTGCCTGGTCAAAGCATGTCGACGGCTATTTTCCCCGAAGTTTGGCAGGTGCTTCTTGATAAGGCGAACGCGGAAGGCGAGGGTTGGCAGGTTCCTGCAATGCATTTTGAAGAATATGGTTTCGAAACCGAAGCAGATCGCGCATTTGCGGTAGGTAAATCGACGCCTCAATCCATGGCGTGCTTTACCGAAGCTTTGTTCTATGATCCAAGCCTCCATCAAAAAATTACCTCCCGTTATGTTCACTGCCGTAGGAGCATTTTTTTAAACAACATGATCAGTCGTTGTGAGGATATGGGCATTCCAGTGGACGAAGTTGAGGCGGGTCATTTTTTAATGATTGAGGCGCCCGAGTTCTTGGCAACCTATTTGATGGATCATCTGTCGCAGCGATGAGGGATACACTCTTTGTTCGTCACCCGCGAGGAGGACGCGAGTCCGACGCGGCAATTCACAGCTGCTCATCGCTTTAACTGTTGTAGCAAAGAAGGAATAACAGCCTGGATCCCCGCCTTCGCGGGGATGACAAGGTAGGCAGGCAAGATAACGGTGCAGGAGGAACGCTCAAGGACTCTTCCTATCATTCCAGCACGTTTATTGAGTGACCCTGCGGCTCTTACAGTCCATAAAGCTCCTTTTCTGTCATCCCCGCGCAGGCGGGGATCCACTCATCAGCAGCCTGGATCACCACGCTCGGTGCCCTCGCTCGCGATGACGAGGGTGTTCAAGGTGCCGACAGACGCCATGGCAAGAGGGGGTGTAGGGCGCGTGCACTCTTTGTTCGTCATTACGAGGAGGCCATTGGCCAGCGTGGCAATCCATGGATGCCTCACCCTTACACCAGTCTGGCAGGTTAATGAAGAACAGCCTGGATCCCCGCCTGCGCGGGGATGACAAGGTAGGCAGGCAAGATAACAACGGTGCAGGAGGAACGCTCAAGGACTCCTC
>JBKCUK010000005.1:0-180167 GCA_046318415.1 Holosporales bacterium
TGAGTTCTTGCAAGGTGAGGCTTTTGATCCCGATGCGGACCTCTACAAAAGCAAATACGTGGTGACCAATGCCAAGGGCGAGCCCACCGGCTTAACCCTTGAGGCCGCCAAAGCTTTGCTTGCCATGCTGGGGATCGTTGAAATGAACTAATAATGGGTAAGTCGGCGATACAGGACAAATTATTTTATCCTGCATCGCCGCATTCCTGTTAGGGCTCCTAGATCATTCAGAAACAGTGAGAGCTTTGGCGTTAATCGGGCCAGGTTTTTTCTCATCTCACCTTCTACTTCTTACTTCCATCTTGTGGGATTGGCGCTATACTCCGCGACAAGATCATGAGACCTAATCAAATAAGAGGATCCCCCTGATGGCAGCTTATCAATACGTATACGTGATGCAGGGCCTGAGCAAAACGTTTCCGGGCGGCAAACAAGTTCTGAAAAATATTCATCTCTCGTTCCTACCCGGTGCCAAGATTGGTGTGATTGGTATCAACGGTGCAGGTAAGTCCACCCTGTTCAAAGTCATGGCGGGCCTTGATAAAGAATACAGCGGTGAGGCTTGGGCGGCTGAGGGCGCCAAGGTGGGATATCTACCCCAAGAACCCCAATTGGACCCCAAGCTTACGGTGCATGAAAATGTACTAGAAGGTGTGAAAGAAACGAAAGAACTCCTCGAGCGTTTTGAGGCGGTGAGTGCTCGCTTTGCCGAGGAAATGAGCGACGATGAAATGAACGCGCTTTTGGCCGAGCAAGCCGAGCTGCAGGAGAAAATCGACGCTCTCAATGCCTGGGAGCTGGATCGTACCATTGAGATTGCCATGGATGCGCTGCGCTGCCCTCCTGGGGATGCATCGGTGGAATCCCTCTCGGGTGGAGAAAAGCGCCGCGTGGCCCTGTGCCGTCTTTTACTGCAACAGCCCGACATGCTGCTTCTTGACGAGCCCACCAACCACTTGGACGCCGAATCCGTTGCGTGGCTTGAGAAGTATTTACAAAACTATAAAGGCACTGTCGTCCTGATCACCCACGATCGTTACTTTCTCGATAATGTGGTCAGCTGGATTCTTGAGCTGGACCGCGGTGAGGGCATTCCCTTCAAGGGCAATTACTCGGAATGGCTTGACCAACAACAAAAACGTCTGGCCCAGGAAGAAAAGCAGGAAGTGGACCGCCAGAAGTCCTTGCAGCGCGAGCTGGAGTGGGTGCGCCAATCCCCCAAGGCCCGCCAGGCCAAGAGCAAAGCGCGTCTTGCAGCTTATGAAGAGCTATTACAAGAAAGCCTGGAGCGCCGCACGGCCACCGAGCAGATTATCATCCCAGCAGGCCCCCGCTTGGGCCAGGTGGTGGCAGAAGCCAAGGGCGTTCACAAAGGCTTTGGCGACCGCTTACTCATTGAAGACCTCAGCTTTAGCGTGCCTCCCGGAGCCATCGTGGGCGTGATTGGCCCCAACGGCGTGGGTAAAACCACCCTCTTTAAGATGATCACCGGCCAAGAACAGCCGGACTCGGGCACCATGCGTTTGGGCGAGACAGTCAAGCTGGGCTATGTGGATCAGGTGCGTGATGCCTTGGAGAGCAGCAAAACCGTGTGGGAAGAAATCTCGGGCGGTCTTGATGAGCTGGAACTGGGCAAGATCAAGATGAGCAGCAGGGCGTACTGTGGCCGCTTTAACTTCCGCGGACCCGATCAGCAAAAGAAGGTTGGACAACTCTCGGGCGGTGAGCGCAACCGCGTCCACTTGGCGAAGATCCTCAAATCAGGCGCCAATTTCTTGCTTTTGGACGAGCCCACCAACGACCTGGACGTGGAAACCCTGCGTGCCCTAGAAGATGCGTTGTTGGGCTTCGCGGGCTCTGCCATCGTCATCAGCCACGACCGTTGGTTCCTGGATCGTATTGCCACCCATATCCTCGCCTTTGAAGGTGACAGCCATGTGGAATGGTTTGCCGGTAACTACACGGAATATGAGGAAGATCGAGCCCGCCGACTGGGGCCTGAGGCCATGAATCCCCACCGCGTGCGCTATAAGCCCTTGGTGCGTTCTTAAGTCCAAGTCTTTTTGATCCTCTCCACCGCTGTCTTAGGGGTTTTGCGCCTGGGGGACAGCGGTTTTGTTTTGCGTACACCCCCTCGAAATGGAAAAGCATGCGCATTTTCCCGTGGGGTTTACCAGCGGAAATGGTTAAAACTGCACATGATTTTTCGAGGAACAGCCGAATAACACCTGCCCGTTGTCTTTCCTGGCGATTGCCCCCTCAGCCATCCGATCTAAAGCATACAAAACAGAGCAAGACATGCGCGAATTGCATACCTCTCATGCAATAATTCTGCTTTTGAAGCGCCCGAAACTTTGTTAAACCATGAGCACCAGTCAAGCTTTCAAAGGCTTGCTCTGAGCAGCTTAAGCCGATGTGCTTAAGCGAAGGGCTAGTTTTCTTACTGGTCCTACGTCTCCCAGACGTGAAGCCTCCCTGTTAAACTTGGCCGGGGTATTACCCCGGTCCTTTTTTTTGTGGGTATCTTCCGTGGGTATCTTCCAAAGAAAAACTCCTGGTCCATCACTTTCATCGCGCGCCCTGCACCCTTAACGCCGTCATCGCGAGCGAGAGCACCGAGCGCGGGGATCCAGGCTGTTTTTTTGGTCAGAGTAATAAGGGGGCACTTTTGTCATCCCCGCATAGCCCTGTCATTCTCTGCGATCACACGTCATCCCCGCGTAGGCGGGGATCCAGGCTGTGCGCCCCCTTCATCGCCAGCGACCTCTGCACTCTTCAAATCTATAAATCTTATTATTGACAATTTGGCTTTAATGGATTATTGGTCTTCACATTCCGGCTTATGAATAAGGATTTATCATGACATTTTCTCGCATCACACGAACCCTGGGTCTTGTCACCTTGTTGGGATCTTCCCTATCCGACCTGCAGGCAACGGAACTAATGGGCTTTGCGGATCTTCCCGAGGATGCGTTACTCGGCATCATGCACTTTCTTCCTGATCGTGATATTGGCGCCATGGCAATGACCTCAAGGGCGCCCTCGGAGGTCTCTCGTACGGCATTATTCTCAATGATTTCAGAGATGACCCTTAATCGCGGAACGGGCGAAGGTCACAAACGCTTGCAGGACTTGCCGACATCAAGGGTCCAGCGCATCCTAGGCCAAATTGTTGAGCAAGATCAGTATCTTGCGATACCTATGAATTCGCCCCTTTGCTCCATGATTCCGGATTCAGTGAAGCTGGCGGATCTTGAGGATTGGCGTCGAAATCTAGCCGTCGCCATGCCCTTGTACAAGGCCGCATTTGGTAAAGAGTTGCCAGAAGACCATGTGAACTTGGCGCTGCAGCACCTGTTGGCGGTCATCAATACCCGCGTTTACGTCCAACCCAATAACGTCAATCAGAGTTTTAAGCAGTTTGCAGAATACAAATCTAAAAGTTTGATCGAAAGCCTGCAAAACCAACGGAAAGCACGTCCTTTTGTGAATCTCCTGCATGGTGATGTGGATGAAGCGCTCCTGGCCACCCAGGCCCACATCATCGTTCTCAGCGATGCCGAACTGTGCCAGCCAGAAACAAAACAAAAACTCGAGAAACTGCTCGGCACACAAACTGCAGACCACACCCATCACGTCATGCTCAGCGTCGGCAATACCCCCGCAAGACTGGAGGATGGTATACTGACTTTGCGAACTGACGATCTTCCATCAAACGTGCGCCACCTCACGGTGACCAACCCAACTGCTCATGTGACAACAATTGGGAGTGATTTTCTCAAGAGACAAGAGAAGCTTCTTTCTCTTAAATTAGTAGGATTTCGAAACGTCTCCAAAGTCAAAGAAAATTTTCTGTATGAGTGCACTGGCTTGACCCACTTGGATCTCTCCGATCTTAAAAACGTCAATGAAATTGGGAGTGCGTTCCTCATTTTTTGCAGAGGTTTAACCAGCGTCGATCTCTCTGCGTTCACAAATGTCACCCAAATCGGAGCAGGGTTCCTCGGTGGTTGCACCAGTTTAACCAGCGTTGATCTCTCTGCGTTCACAAATGTCACCCAAATCGAGGGCTCTTTCCTCAGTGGTTGCACCAGTTTAACCAGCGTCGATCTCTCTCCGTTCAAAAAAGTCACGAAAATTGGGGACCTTTTCCTTCATTTTTGCAGCGGTTTAACCAGCGTCGATCTCTCCGTTTTCAATAATGTGACCCAGATTGACCGCGGCTTCATCGTGAGGTGCTACTCCCTTACACATAAGGCGAAAGAATACATCAGCGCCTTTTGTAAACAACGCAGTATGGAATGGATGCAAGGATTTTAGGCGCTTTTTGCAAATAATCTCCGCCACCATTCTCGGTGAGGATTAAAAAGAGGCGGTTATCACCGCCTTTTTTCTTTAGCGCAAGTGCAACACTCCCACGCCCGTCATCGCGAGCCCAGCTCACGATCACCCTCGTCATCGCGAGGGCTGCTTAGGGTTATTCTTTTGAGTCTTCGCGGGCGCCCACAGTTTTTGCATGGCGGCCAAAATTACCGAATATACGCTGCAGGAAAGGCCGATCCTCACCATGGGTCGGTGTGCGACGGGCTTGGGGCGCAATCTGCTGACCACGACCATCCTTCACGTCGATATTTTGCAAGATCCCTTTTTCATCAAACTGCAGGCAAAGCAGCTGCTGCTCAACGGTCGTTGGGTGCATGAAAGCCGTTGTTTCGGTCTTTTTATGGAAATAAATCCATTCCTTCTCATCCAAAGGCGTTGCGCTGCAGGGGCTGCCCAATAACCGCAACACGTCTTCTTTACTCTGTTGTCCAGGTTGCAGGGCGGAAATTTGTTCTGGCTCGGGCATGTGACCGTGAATCGCCACACGGGGGGCGCAAGCGGACAACGTGCCAACAACAGTCAGACTGAGGATGGAAAAGGCTCTTGGTGACATGACAAGGCTCCGTTTGTTCTCTTTGGGTTATGGACCGCAAAAGAAAATCTGTCAAGTCAGCGTGACGGCTCTCCCAGCTGTAAGGGCCGCGGATCATGGGTGAAGGTTTCATACAAATTCTTATCCGCCGGTGCAATGGGCTCTTCGCGCACAGGAAGGTCTGTGGACTGATCCACAATGGTTGCGCGCAAGAAAATCACCAGCTCAGCAACACCATTATCCTCGGTTTTACCTTTGAAAAGCGAACCCAGTAGGGGCACATCGCTCACCCCCGGCAAGCCAGATTCCATATTATCTGCGCGCTCTTCCATCAGCCCGCCCATGACAACAGTCGTGCCGGAAGGCATGGTAATCACCGAATCCAACTCGCGCACCTGAACTTCTGGCACTAAGGATTTTTGACCATGTTTGGAGACGATCGCAACGGCAGGATCTTCTTTTTCGTCCACCACACGACTGATGGTGGGTCTCAAGGTCATGATCACTTGTCCCGTTTGAAAATCGATGGAGGGATGCACCACCATGACCAAACCGATGGGAACCGTTTGCACCTCGCTTGAGACATGCTCGTGCTGGAAGCGGCTGTCATACCCCCAATCGCGATTATAATCGATGCGGAAAAATACCCTATTGGTGGCGACTTTGAGCATGGCCGACTGATTATTAATGACCGTTAAGCGGGGCGACGACAGCGTGCGTACGGTGCCAAATTTGGAAAGCAGGTTCAAAAGCCCGGTCAACTCTTTACCACTGCCCCCTAGGGTAAACACATCCCGCTGGGGCGTGATGGTGGCATCAAAGGCACCAGCGGCACCAATCTTCCCCAGCGTCCCTTGGGCGACAAAATCGCCTTTAAGCGCCTGCCAATTAATGCCGCTTTTGAACTCGTCTTTCAGGATCACCTCAATAATCTTCGCCTCAATCAGCACTTGG
Organism: Holosporales bacterium; assembly: GCA_046318415.1. Lineage (GTDB taxonomy): Bacteria > Pseudomonadota > Alphaproteobacteria > Caedimonadales > Caedimonadaceae > JBKCUK01. The sequence continues at coordinate 5,870 of JBKCUK010000005.1, forward strand.
GAGGCAACGCTTTTACGGAGCAAATTGATGTACTCCTCCACCTGCTGATGCTGCGCCTCTGTTGCCAGAACCGAGACCAATCCTGCCTGGCGATGTAGGGAAAAGCTCTGGGCTGAGGTATGGGCATCGTTGAGCTGGGTTGTGGACAATAAGGTCCCCAGATTGTGCTCAAGCTCTTGCCAAAAATCGGACTTTGCTTGCCCCGTCAGCAGGGTATTTGAGCCATTGTCCAACTCGTTGTGGCGTCCGTCGATGGAGGTAAAGACATCCGTGGCAATGGAAATGCGATTTTGATTCTCACGGGTCAGCGCCAAAAACTGCACATTGTAGGTCTTAACGTAAGGGTGGTCAGGCGAAATGCGTAAGATGCCTCCTTTTAAAGTCGTGCGACAGCGATTGAGGGCGCAAATATGCCGCACCACATCCATAAAGGGACGATCTTTGGCATGAAAAGCAACACCCCCTGAGATTTCGGGATCCACCACCACGTTCATGCCCGCTTGTTGCGCCAAATCAAGAAACAGCCCCTTCAGCGGCACAGATTCGGTGGCGCTGATGGTCACTTTTTTGAGCAAATTCTCGGGCACCTCTTCCTTTGCTGGCGGAGAGAGGATGGGTGTGGAGGCAACGGCTGGCGGATTTTTTGAGGTGCGGGTCAGGGTATCAAAAAACTGATCTTTGGGTACGTTTTCGAGATACGGATCATGGGTGGCAAGGGGTACATTGTTCTTGCAACCGCTGAGCGCAAGACACAAAACCAAAAAGAGGCGAATCCCTGAGTGATGCATGATGAGCTTTTTTTATTATTTTCTCACTATTTGAACCACCTTGCTCTGCCTGTGTAAAGCGGGATCTGGAAACAGCGTGTCATTTTCATGCTGCCACACCCAAGGTATACCCCAGATTTACGTGTCAGCAGCAAGCTGGGTGTTGGACTGCGCTCACCGATGCCTGGAGGGCTGGACACGGGGCGGGGATGGCAGGGACACAACCCCTTTCCAGATCCCTGTGCTTTTGTAGAGGTGGCGGCCCTTCTCGCCCCTGCCAAACAAACCGACCCAAAAGCCCACACACCGCGGGCACGGCACCTTTGTTCCTTAATTTTTAGCACGCACAGGGTATCGAAGGCACAGCACATGCCCTTCCGCCAGGCTTTTGGCATGTGCCGGCAGAATGATGATAATCACGCAAGAGTGCGTCTCAAAGATTATGGGGTATATGTACATGTCATTTTTGAGGACTCAATCCTCTCATGGAAAATCGAAAAAAAAGGAGACTGCCACGTGGCAAACATCAAATCAGGCCTATGGCATGATTATATAAAGAAATAATCAAATCCAAGGCTTTTTTGAGTAGAAAATATGGCTGTGGGTTAAAGTTATCATGCATTGGGGGATCCGGCTTTAAATCTGCTCTCACGAGCGGTTTTTTTCAACCAAACCTCTAATAAATGACGTGGACTCAGGAAGAAAAACGCCTAGCCCCAAAGCGATTATCCGCAAGACTAAGGACCCACAACAATAGCTCGATGGGCACCAGAGGGAATCCAGACGCTCTTAGCGCTGCATCCCAAGACCAGATGAAACCCACACCCTTTTAGCTGCGCACTCATAGCACAGTGCCCCCATTAGCAAAGGACCAGTACAGATGTCTTCCAACGGATCAAGCCCTCAAAACGCGCTTCAACAGCCTTCCGCTGCACCCAGGAAAGCACCAAGCCGCCACCAGGCTGGGGCCCCTCACCGGATTAAAATCCAGTAATAGCTCTGAAAAACTTCTTCACGCCCTCAACGATTTTTTCGCCAGCCTTGGGCAGAAGTCCTTTTGACTCTTGGGGCTTTTCGGGTTTAACAGGCTTTGCTTGCGAACGCTCCAAACCTTTTTTCAGCATAAAATCAAGGTTTGAACCAAAAGCCTTGGGGTCAAATGCCCCGGAGGGATCCGACACCGTGGAGCCACCGTGGACGGGCGCAAAAATGGCTGTCACCATCCCCTTGGCAGAGTTTGCCCCCCACTCGATCACTGCCAAAGGCAGGGACGCAACCCGCAAAGGCATGGTGATACCTGGGGTAAACTTTTGTTTCATCAAATCCAAGAAATTGGTACCTGATGTTTTCAAAACCGCACGGATTCCCTTGGGTGAAATGCGTTTGATGGCCTCGATGGAATCGTCCATCATCAGATAGCCGGTGTCATAAAACCCACCATACTGCTTGGCCAGATAAGGTCCAATAATGGGAAGACCTGAAACCTTGGCTTGCCATGTTGTATTTAAAGAGAGATTCGGAACAGGATCCTGGATCGAGATAATGGCGTCATCCCGGTTAGACCCCATGTTGTGTCGCACCTGATTTGACTTACCAACAGTGCGCTCCACCCATTCTGCTGCAGCGGCATCGGCAAACACGCGGGCAGCAGAGAAGAACATGCCAACAAATTTATTCTGGGCCTCGTTATTAAAGCCTTCGCCCCAATGCATCTTACCCAGCTTGTGCGCCAGTTGCGCCAGAACGAGAGGCGCAAGCCCCCCTCCTTGGCTATGTCCAGTCACCACAACCCTTGCATTTTTCTTTTGTTCTGGTGTCAGACTATCCAGAATTTGATTCATGATGGAGAACAGTTGATCCTCCATGGCCTTGTACTTCATGCCAAATCCCCGATGCACCATGCCCTCCATGTCAATCCCAAGGGACCGAGCACTCACCCGCTCAGCATCCATATTGGTACTCCAATCCGCCTCGGTCGCCGATCCCCGCAAGACCACCATGAAGACGTTTGAGCGCGGGTTGTAGGCCACAAAACCCGGAATATCCAAAGACTTGTTATCTCGGCCACTCCGGCCAATAATGTCACGAATGACGGTCCAGCCCTCGTTGGCAAATCGGGTTTTTAACTGAGCAATGCGGCTCACCTGACCCTTGCCGATGGCATAGCTCAGGTCATTCATCTCAAGGGCAGTGCCGTGCATGGCTTTCAAAAAGGTGGAACTGGTGATGCCACCCCCGCCTTGCTCGAGAATGAGTGGCTCGTGATGGGCGCTGGGTACAACCTGGTGTCGAACCTTCGTCTCAATGAGCTCCTGCTCGAGCCCCTGAAAATGGGGGGTCAACTTTCGTGAAAGCGCCTCGCCCTGGAGATCGTCTTCAAGACTCACACCTTGAACATAACGGCCAATCCCAAGGACCACCAAACATGTACAGAGGTACAAAGCCCCTGTTCCAAGCGTCTTGCGCATTCTACACCCATCTTTTTTGCGTGGTTCTCACTCCATCTACCTAAAGTGTGACACTAAAATTCTTAATTTTCCTTTACGTCATAATGGTTACGCAGAAGGAGAATTGTGATTTATGAAAAAATGGGTTATGCGTCGAAACAAACCGTTAAACAAAGGATCAGAGTGATGGGTGTCAAGATTGGTCCCATTGAATTGGATGGCAACGTTATTCTCGCCCCCATGTCTGGGGTTACGGACATGCCGTTTCGTCGCCTAGTAAAACGGCATGGCGCCTCCCTTGTGATTTCTGAGATGATCGCTTCAGAAGCGATGATTCGAGAGGTGCGGCGCACCATGAAAATGGTGGAAAAAGCCGATGATGAGCGCCCCGTGTCCGTTCAATTGGCGGGATGCGAGCCGAGGGTCATGGCAGAAGCCGCCAAGCTCAATGAGGATCTTGGTGCTGATATCATTGATATCAATATGGGATGCCCTGTGAAGAAGGTGGTCAATGGCCATGCGGGATCTGCCCTGATGCGCGATGAGGACCTGGCGGGCCGGATTTTAGAAGCCACAGTCAAAGCGGTTAAAATCCCCGTAACCCTTAAAATGCGGACCGGTTGGGATGACAACAGCCGCAACGCCCCGCGTCTTGCGAAGATCGCAGAAGAAGCAGGCATCAAAATGCTCACCGTCCATGGGCGCACCCGCTGCCAACTGTACAATGGCCGCGCCGACTGGCGTTTTATTCACGAGGTTAAAAAGGCAGTTTCCATACCCGTCATTGCCAACGGCGATGTGGTCACAGAAGAAGATGCCAAAGAGATTCTCGCTCAATCTGGCGCCGATGGTGTGATGGTCGGACGCGGAACCTATGGCCGCCCCTGGTTTTTAGGCCACATTCGCCACTACCTGACCACGGGCGAGAAGCTGCCCGAGCCCAGCCTTGAGACCAAGCGCGACATTATGCTGGAGCACTTGGCGGCCATGCTGGACCATTACGGACCAGAGGCGGGCTCTCGCATCGCCCGCAAGCATCTTGGATGGTACAGCAAGGGCTTGCATGACTCGGCAAATTTCCGCGTTGCGGTCAATCAAGCCGAGGATGGTGCTTCACTCTATCATCTGGTTGATGGGTTTTTATCGAGGCTCATTGACAGAAGTGGCTGCGACGTGCAGCATACGGCTGAGGTGGCCAGCAATTTTGAATCAAGGGTAGATTAAGTGTCCTCTGCTGTTGTGCGTTCGGGTTTAGCGTCTCTTGTTGAAACCAAGGTTCGGGAATATTTTAAGCACCTTAATGGGGATCGACCTGCCCATGGGCTTTATGCACAAATCATGCGTGAGGTCGAGCGCCCCCTTTTGTCTTTGGCCATGGAAGCCGCCAACGGTAACAAGGTTCGTGCGGCTGAATTGCTGGGGATTAACCGTAACACTTTGCGCAAAAAACTCCTTGAGCATCAGTTGATCACGGATGACAGCGAAGCCTAAACCCTCCCTCTCTCTTGGTGGGCGTGTGCGGCGATTTTTCAGCCGCTTGGTCCATCACAAAAGGTCGCCTCGCCTCCTCTCCATTATCCTGATTATTGCGTGTATTAGTGCTGGAGTGAGCACCTATATGGTCTTCAGCCGGGCAGGCATGCTGGGCGTTGAGTCCTCTCGGGCGGTTTATGTTCTCAACATTGACCTGATTCTCCTCCTTTTGCTGGCTGTTCTGGTGGCGCGGCGTCTGGTCAGACTGTGGGCCGAGCGCCGGCAAGGACGCGCCGGCGCGCAATTACATGCGCGGATTGTCCTGGTCTTGAGCGTGCTGACGGCCACACCTACGGTGATTTTGACCGTTTTCTTCAGTTTCTTTTTTCACACCAGTGTGATGACCTGGTTCAATGACCGGGTTCAAACAGCCCTCAATGAATCGACCCAGGTGGCTGAGGCTTACCTGCAAGAGCACATCAAAGGGATTCGCACCAACGTGCAAGCCATGGCCAATGACCTAGCGAGGGAACTTCCCTTATTCATGCACAACCCCGAGCTTTTCTCACGCGCCCTTGACGTCCAAGCCGAGATGCGTGGCCTGAATGAGGCCATTGTTTTTAATAGTAATTCCACGGTGCTTGCACGATCGCACCTGACCTTTGCCCTTGAATTCGAGCGGCTGAGTGAAACCGAAATGCAGCGGGCTGACCGAGGCATCGTCATTAAAACCAGTGAACGACGGGACCGCGTACGGGCCCTCACCCGGGTCTCGCCCCATATGGACTTGTATCTGTTTGTTGGACGCCTTGTTGATTCGCAAACCTTGCGCCGCGTGGAAAACGTGAACCAAGCCGTCGACCAGTACCGAGAACTTGCGGATATGCAGCGGTCCCTTGAGATCAAGTTTTATCTTATTTTTATGGTGATCGTCCTTTTGCTGGTCCTAATTTCCATTTGGTTGGGCTTGATTTTCGCCAATGGCCTGGTGCGCCCCATTTCTGATCTTGTGTGGGCGGCCGAGCGGGTGCGCAGTGGGGACTTGAGTGCTCAGGTGCGCGAGGGCAAGGGCGATGATGAGCTGACCCGTCTGCTACGCGCCTTCAACCGCATGGTCCGTCAGTTGAACCAGCAAAAGCTGGCGCTTGTGGCGGTCAATCACCAGCTGGATGTGCGTCGCCAATTTATCGAAGACGTCATTGCGGGCATCTCCGCCGGCGTAATTTACATTTCTCCCCAGGGGGAAATTCGCCTCATCAACCGTTCCGCAAGGGAATTATTATCCCTAACGCAAAAGCAGTGCCTGGATAAGGTCTTACGTGATGTTGAGCCGCGCCTTGCCGATTGCGTTGAGACGTTGATGCACAATCAGGATAAAACCAGTGCCAATGAGGGTGAGCTGGTTCTGCGCAAAGACAGCGGCAGCCGAACCCTTTTGGTCCGGGTAGTGTCTGGCTCGTACGTCGAGGATGAAGCTGGCCATATCATCACGGTGGACGATATTACCCAGCTGCTGTCGGCACAGCGCAAGGCAGCCTGGGCGGATGTGGCACGAAGCATCGCCCACGAAATTAAAAACCCCCTGACCCCCATTCAACTGTCGGCCGAGCGCCTGCGTCGCAGGTACCTGAAGCAAATCAGCGAAGACCCTGAGTCCTTTAATACCTGTGTGGATACCATCATCCGCCAAGTACACCAGATAGGGCGGATGGTCTCAGAATTCTCGTCCTTTGCCCGCATGCCGGCCCCGCAAATGGCAGACGAAAATCTGGTGGAACTCATCGAGCAAGCTCTGTTTTTGCAACAATCTGCCCATCCCCAGGTAACTTTTAAAGTTTCCCTGCCGGAGAACCCCGTCATCCTCAATTGTGATGCATCCCAAATGGGGCAGGTCCTCACCAATCTGCTGCAAAACGCCCTTGACGCCCTAAAAACTCGGCAAGAAAGAGACGCGAACGCTCCCGCAAGTCTTCTGCACCTGGAGCTTTTGAGTAGTGAAAGTGAAATTGAGCTGATTATCGAAGATAACGGGGATGGGTTTCCGGAGGACCGTGAGCGCCTTCTGCAACCCTACGTCACGTTGAGGGAAAAAGGCACTGGGCTTGGGCTTGCGATTGTGAAAAAAATTGTTGAAGATCATGGGGGTATGCTTTACTTGGAAGACCGACAAGGGAGTGGCGCGCGGGTGCGTGTTGCATTTGAGCATAAACTTTCTGTTGCAAATAAGGTACAATAAGCGCAACCCTAGAGGGGTATTGCGCAAGGCCAGGCCAAGCAAGTGGCAACGTAGAATAGGGAATCATGTCTAACGAAATCTTGATCGTCGATGATGAAGCTGATATCGGCCGTCTCATATCAGAAACGCTGCAAGATGAAGGTTATAGCACCCGGCACGCGCTAGATGGACCAAGTGCCCTTGAGGCCATCCGTGACCGCTGTCCTAGCCTGATTATTCTTGATATTTGGCTTGGCGATAGCCGCTTTGATGGCATGAAAGTGCTTGAGGAAGTACAGCGCGACTTTCCCCATGTGCCTGTGTTGATGATGAGTGGCCATGGCACCATTGAAACAGCTGTCAATGCCATCAAACTGGGCGCCTACGATTTTATCGAAAAACCGTTCAAGACAGACCGTCTGCTTGTCCTGGTCGGGCGTGCCATTGAAGCTGCTCGTCTGCGTCGCGAAGTTGAAGAGCTGAAATTAAAAGCCGTTCAAACCCAAGAGCTCATCGGAAAGTCTTCCGCGCTCCAACAAGTGCGGCAGATGGTTGAAAAAGTGGCATCAACCAGCTCACGGGTGCTGATTGTTGGCCCCTCAGGCGCCGGCAAAGAGGTGGTGGCGCGCATGATCTGCGCCAAGTCAAAACGTGCAAATGCTCCTTTTGTGATTCTCAGCTGCGCCCGCTTGGCACCCGACCAAGTGGAGGCCGAGCTATTTGGCTGCGATGGCCTTGAGGGCGAGCGCCGCATCGGGGTGCTGGAAAAAGCCCATGGCGGTACTTTGCTTCTCGATGAAATCGCAGATCTTCCCCTCGAAACCCAAGGCAAGCTGGTGCGCGTCTTACAAGATCAAAGTTTCCAGCGCCTGGGCAGCAACCGCCGTGTCCAAGTCGATGTGCGGGTCATTGCATCAACCTCGCGCGATTTGCAATTTCTCATTGAGGAAGGATATTTTCGCGAGGACCTCTATTATCGCCTCAGTGTTGTTCCCATCCGCTTACCTGCTTTAAGAGAACGCCGTGAGGACATTCCAGAATTGGTCGAGTACTTCATTAAGCGTACCGCCGACGCCCACGGCCTAGCACCCAAACCCTTTGCAGAGGAAACCCTTCTGGCTCTTCAAGCTTATGAATGGCCCGGAAATGTCAGACAGCTGCGTAATGTGGTCGAATGGATTCTGATCATGACAGCCAATGATGAGTGTGATGCGGTGCGTCCAGATCACTTACCAGGTGATATTTTTGGTGAAACGCCGGCCTTGCTCCGCAACGAGCATGGCGCCCATGTGATGCGCCTTCCCCTTCGCGATGCCCGCGAACAGTTCGAAAAGGACTATCTTTTGGCCCAAGTTGCACGCTTTGCAGGCAACATCTCGCAAACCGCAAGCTTTGTCGGCATGGAGCGCTCTGCTCTGCACCGTAAACTTAAGAATTTACGTATCGATCGTGGTTCTCGATAACACCTGACCATGATGGATGCAACTTCCCTCATCTTGGGGCTTTTATCTTCACGTATTGGCATTTAAGCTGGGTGGTAAGTCCAAGGTAAATAAAAAAACAAAACCAAGGGTGCAGGATGCCGGACTCATTTTTTACTTTTTTGGTTATTATCTTTGCCGGCGCGCTTGCCTGGTTAATCCACCATGTTGTTGAACGCATCAAGCGTTCGAACTCGAAAGAAAAAATCCTCTCGATTGAGGAGGAGCTGGACCAGCTTTATAGAGAAATCGAAGAAGAAGCACGCTCCAGACCTTCTCAAAAATCGCACAATCAGGATGACATCAGTGAGGACGACGAGGATGACATCGATGATGTAAAGGCGTTCTACCAACGCAACAAGGCGGTCATCGATGCGGCCGAGAAGCCCATGATTCGCATTAAGGCCGATCAAACAAAAAAGCCAGGCTTAACGTCGAGTAAGTTTGGCGGCCTCCCCTATTGGCCACAAGGCATGGACTATCCAACAGATCCTGAAGGAAAGCCCTTGCACCTGTTGGCCCAAATTAATTTTGAGGAACTACCAAAGCTGAAACCGTTTCCCAACACAGGGCTGCTTCAGTTTTTTATCAGCAGCGATAATGGCTACGGGGCCGACCGGGATCATCCAAGTGCCCAGAAGGGCTTTCGGGTGGTCTACCATCAAACCTATGATCCCAAAAGCCAGCAAAATTTAGAGGCGATGGACCTCACCTCGGCTGAGCATGAACTTCCCTTCCATTCAATGGATGGGTTTGCCCTTAGCTTTACAACCAGCACGCAAATTCCCTCTTCGGATATTTATAATGAAACCATCACTGCACAGCTCTCTGAGGAAGATCGCGAGCTCTTCATTGACTACTTTTATCACGACTGGGAGGATCGTTTTTCAGATGGTATCATGCATCAAATGGGTGGCTACCCAAACCTATGCCAAGGCGACCCAAGGGACGCGCCGTTATCACATGATCGTACTTCTAAAGATTTTTTGCTCCTCCAAATTGACTCAGATTCAGCCAACCAGATTCGATGGGGCGACTCGGGCACAGCGGCCTTCTTCATCTCGGAAAAGGATCTCAAAAAGCGTGACTTCAGCAATGTCATGTACTACTGGGACTGTTTCTAAAGGGACTCCATAAAAGATAAAAAATGCGCTAGGCTTAAGGGGAGAAGAATAACGACCCTAGAGTAGCCGATGCGCATTATTATCTGCGGCGCCGGCCAAGTTGGCTTCAACTTGGCCCGCTATTTATCCGAGCACGGGAATGAAGTCACCGTCATTGATTCCTCTCCTGAACTGATCGCCCATATAAACGATCGCCTTGATATCCGCGCTATTTTGGGAAATGCTTCCTACCCACAGGTCCTAGCCGATGCAGGTGCGGAAAACGCTGATCTGTTGATTGCCGTGACCAAAAATGACGAAGTTAATATGGTAGCTTGCGAGATTGCACAAGCCCTCTATCAAATCCCCAAAAAAATCTCTCGTGTTCGCGCGCAAGCCTATCTGCAGCCCCAGTGGCGCCATATTTTCTCGCAGAACAACCTCAGCATCGACGTGGTCATCTCGCCCGAAGTCGAGGTTGCCCAAGCCATCAGCCGCAGCCTCACCGTTCCAGGGGCCGTGGATATGATGAGCCTTGCAGGTGATCACGTAAAAGTCATTGCGGTGCGCTGCACCCAGGATACGCCGCTCATCAACACGCCCATCAGCCACATCGGGACACTGTTTCCCGAGCTCCACATGAGCATCGTTGGGATTGTCAGGGGAGATGAAAACATCATTCCCACCTCTTCAGATCTGATTCTGGCGGGGGATGAGGTTTATTTCTTGGCTGAAAACGCCATGCTGGTTCAAGCGATGGAAGCTTTTGGTTATACCGACCACGAATCACGCCGCTTGCTGATCATAGGCGGCGGGAATATTGGGCTCTGCCTTGCCCAAGAGATTGAAAAAAATCACCCAGAAATTCAAGCGGTTGTAGTTGAGAAAAATCCAGCACGCGCCTCCATGGTGGCCCAAGAGCTCCGCAAAACGCTGGTGCTTTGTGGCGATGCCTTGGACCGAGAGGTCCTCTTTGAGGCGAGCGTGGGTCTCACCGAGACCGTCGTGGCGCTGACCGATGATGACCGCGTCAATACCCTCGTGGCCCTCTTGAGCAAGCGCTTGGGCGCCAAGCGTGCTGTGTCGCTGATTAACAGCGGGTCTTATGTGTCCTTGGTGACGTCCCTCGGCGTCGATGCGGTCATCAGCCCCCGCTCGGTCACTGTTTCGCAGATTTTGCACCATGTGCGCATGGGACGTATTCGATCGGTGTATTCCTTAGGCGACCAGTTTGGTGAAATTATCGAGGCCGAAACATCCGAGGCATCAGGATTAGTGGGCGCCGAGGTAGAAGAAGTCGAGATTCCCCACACCCTGCTGGTAGCCGCCATTGTGCGCGGTGAAGAGGTGATTATCCCTACCCCAAAGGAGACCTTGCGCCTTGGGGATCGGGTGATTTTCATGGCTGCCCTCAAGGCCATTCCCAAAATTGAAAAAATGTTCTCAGCCAACGTGGACTATTACTAGATTAAATCAAAAGGGGGCGGGGCATGGGACACTGCTTATCATTTGCTTTGGGAATGATCATGGCCATGGCGGGCGGCAGCCACGGGACGCTGGCGAATACTTCTCCTGATCCCCACCCCCACCATGCGCACCACATGGCAGGGGATCAAGCTGACCAACAGGAAAGATGGCAAGCGGAGGTTGATCTGACACCTGTGTCGACGGATCCTTCTGCGGCTAGCTATCGGGCGCACCTTAAGCTTAAAGATGCGGCAGGAAATCCCATCGGCCTTGATCGTCTGATGGTAGTGCATACCCAGCCCCTCCACCTGCTGATCATCGACGAGGCGTTCACGGATTATCACCACATCCACCCCGATGCCACAGCGAAGCCAGGAACCTATGTGTTCACATGGCAGCCGAGCACCCAGCAGAACTATGCGCTCTGGGTCGATGTGACCGATGCCAAAACGGGGCAACAACAGTTCATTCGTCTAGGACTTTTGTCCGCCAAGAAAACGGGCCCAACAGCCTATAGCCCGTCTGCAGAAGAGACGCAAAAACCCCAGCTCATCGCCTCGAATCTGGGGGTAACTGCCAAGTTGCATGTCGCTGAAGCACTGGAGAAAAATAAACCAACATTACTCAAAATTGAGCTGACGGATCAAACGGGCCAACCCCTACACGATCTTGAGCCGCTCATGGGCGCCTTTGCGCATCTTGTTGGCTTTTACGAAGATTTTCAAACCCTTGCCCATGTCCACCCCATGGGCGACGAACCTCAAACAAGCGAGGCACGGGGCACCTCCCCCTTAACCTTTATGCTAGAGCCAGAGGTCTCGGGCGATCTTCACCTTTTCTTACAGATCAAACGACAGGGACAGGAAATCACCTTCCCGTTTCGTGTGCGGATCGGTGCGGCACCATTTTAATAACCTCTAGGTTTCGCAGCTACGTGTAGATTATTTTAGTGAATAGTCAATAACTTACACTTGTATTTTCTAGCTGCTAGAATTTTCTCTGTTGAGGGCACTACTTTTGCACGCCCCCCGAATCTTCAGACAAAGATTTGATGATTTTTTAGCACTAACCACTTAGCATATCAATAAATCATTGATCAATCCTCAAATTATCAATAAATGTTTCGAGTAATATTTAAATATTGGTTAATTTTATAATAAATAATCCCTTAGTCCTTAGTAATATCCTTACCTTTCATGAGGTAATACTTAACCTCTGGCATATCCTTCATCTCCGACAGTTCAACTTCGACCCAGGAAGTGTATTGTGTTTGCTTCGTGACAGCGCGATAAGCATAGAAATATGTCTCATTTTCCTGAAGTTTAACATACTTTACTCCGTTAGTTGGCACTACGTGCACTTGAGGATCCCTAATCCTTTGACTTAACTGGTAAACACCGGGCTCAAGCTCGAGGTGCAGATAGTTTTGGTGCACAAGAGACGCCACCTTTTTACGCTTTTCATCAGGGGTTTCTTGGGCTAGGCCAAGGGTTATAATGCGCTTTAATGACAACATGCCAGCTTCTTGAAGATCCCACTTTTCTTCCGTTGCCGGCGCGATAAACGCGTCAACTTCCGGCAACCCTGCAAGATGAATAAAGTAAATCATCGTCTTACCTGGAGAGGGTTTTGCTGGAATTGTAAAAGATCGGGTAGCCTTATCCATGTCGGCCAACATTCTTTCACGAATCCCACAACCACTTGTGAAGGCGGCCAAAACTACAAAAAGGACTAAAAAACAGACACCCGAAAAACACTTTTTATCTTCACGCGACACGGTGAATTTTCCTTTTAATTTTATGAATTATCCCGCGCCATACCTACAAGATTTAATATTGAATTTCCAGGGCTAAAAACATGTGTGAGCAAAAAAATTGTATTTCTTCCTAAAAGGTTCAATAGGTATCTCGTGAGAAATTAAAAAGAAAAAAACTGTAATCGGTCAGCCTGATGTTCATGCTTAACTATTATCATAAACAGAAGCTATGAAATTGCTGTTTTGATTTTACAGACTAAAGCGAGATAAAGTTGGCCTTTTGGCGCGGCCAAGCCAGGACATTAGTCCATGGCTTTGACCACTTCCTCGCACACCTTTTTCGCATCGCCAAACAGCATCATGGTGTTGTCCTTAAAGAACAACTCGTTTTCCACACCCGCATAACCTGGCGCCATGGAGCGTTTGATAAACAACACGGTCTTTGCTTTTTCCACATCCAAAATGGGCATACCAAAAATGGGGCTTGAGGGGTCCGTCTTGGCCGCAGGATTGGTGACGTCGTTGGCCCCAATCACAAACGCCACATCGGCTGTGGTGAATTCATGGTTGATATCCTCAAGCTCGTGCACTTCTTCATAGGGCACGTTGGCCTCAGCCAGCAACACGTTCATATGACCCGGCATGCGGCCGGCAACCGGATGAATGGCATACATGACCTTGACGCCCTTTTTCTTGAGGTTATCGGCCATCTCGCGCAGGGCATGCTGCGCTTGCGCAACGGCCATACCATATCCAGGCACAATAATCACCGTCTTTGCATTGGCCATCAAAAAGGCCGCATCATCTGGACTGCCAGCTTTGACCGGGCGTTGTTCCACCGCAGCAGCAGGGCCTGCGGCAGCTGCATCACCGCCAAAACCACCCAAAATGACATTGAGCAGCGAGCGATTCATGCCCTTACACATGATGTAGGAGAGAATGGCGCCCGATGCCCCCACCAAGGCCCCGGTGATAATCAACAAATTGTTGTGCAAGGTAAAGCCAATCCCTGCCGCAGCCCAGCCAGAATAGGAATTCAGCATGGAGACCACCACCGGCATATCAGCGCCACCAATGGGCAGAATCAGCAATAGGCCAAGGGCCAGCGACAACAGCACGATCAACCAAAACCAACCCACGGCTTGCGTGGTCACAAAGAAAAACAGTAACGCAAACAAGGCAAGGCCTAAAAAGGCATTCAGCTTGTGTTGCATGGGAAAAGTCAGTGGCTTACCACCAATGAGGCCCTGAAGTTTTGCAAAGGCCACAATGGATCCGGTAAAGGTAATGGCACCAATGGCAACACCTAAACCCATTTCAATGAGACTGCTGGTGCGCATAGCACCTTCCGCACCGATCCCAAAAGCTTCAGGTTGATAGTAAGCGGCACCTGCCACAAAGACAGCCGCCAATCCCACCAAACTGTGAAATGCCGCCACCAGTTGGGGCAGTGCTGTCATTTGAATACGCTGCGCCACTACAGCGCCAATGCTACCGCCAACAATGAGGCCGGTAATGATGAAACCATAGTTTGTGACATGTTTAGAGAACAACGTTGCACCGATGGCAAGGGCCATCCCAACCACACCATACACATTACCAGATTGGGCAGTTTTTGGCGACGACAACCCCCGCAGTGCCATAATGAAACAAACGGCAGCCACCAAGTAGACAAAGGCTAACATAGATTCACTCACGACCTGGATCTCCCGTTATTTCTTCTTTGAAAACATGTGCAACATGCGCTGGGTGACGATAAAGCCACCAAAGATATTCACAGCCGCCATGACAACAGCCAGGAATCCCATCAACTTTGAAAATCCTGCTTCTGGCAAACCTGCAGCAAACAACGCGCCAACGATAATCACGCTTGAGATGGCATTGGTGACCGCCATGAGTGGTGAGTGCAACGCTGGGGTGACCCGCCAAACCACGTAATACCCAACAAAACAGGCTAAAACAAAGACGGTGAGCGCCTGAATGAGGGGCTCATTGCCACCGCCCTGTTCTGCCGCAGCCACGGCCATGGATTGCACCAGCTGATCCAGTTGACTCACCTCGGTTCCAAGGTCAGCAATCTTCTGACTGAGCTGCTGGAGTTTAAAAAGGATGGCATCGAATCCCATGGGTTTCTCCTATTCGCCTTTAAAGTGGGGATGGACGATCTCACCCCCATGGGTTAATACGCTAGCGGCAACGATCTCATCCGCCATGTTCAGATGCAACTCGGGCTTATCCCCCGTTAAAATAAGTTGCAAATAATTCCAGACGTTGCGTGCATAAAGGGCGCTGGCATCGCGCGCGATTCGGCTGGGCAAATTGCTGTGGCCAATGATCTTCACCCCATACTTTTCAACGATTTGGTCTTTTTCAGAAATCTCGCAGTTGCCCCCCGATTCGGTTGCCATATCCACGATCACGGATCCTGGCTTCATGGATTTGACCATGGCTTCGGTCATCAACTTGGGTGCGGGTTTTCCTGGAATCAATGCGGTGCCGATGACAATATCGCTGGCAGCCATAGCTTCAGTAATTTTTTCTGCTTGCCGCTTTTGATAATCCGCGCTCATTTCCTTGGCATAACCGCCCGTTCCCTCGCCGGTTTCCTCGCTTTGCACTTCAATAAAGGTAGCACCAAGGCTTAGCACTTGCTCTTTCGCTGCAGCACGCACATCAAACGCTGACACAATTGCGCCAAGGCGACGCGCGGTTGCAATGGCTTGAAGCCCTGCAACACCAGCCCCCAAAATGAGAACCTTCGCGGCCGCCACCGTGCCTGCCGCCGTCATCATGAGGGGAAGCGCTTTATCATAAAGCGATGCAGCCTCAATCACGGCCCGATACCCCGCCAAGTTAGCCTGTGACGACAATACATCCATTGTCTGCGCGCGGGTGATACGGGGCACTAATTCCAGAGAAATCGTCGTGATTTTTTGGCGGGCGTAGGCTTTAAGGCTTTCATGGTCCGCATGGGGTGCCAGCATTCCAATCAAAAGGGAACCTGATGGAAGGCTAAGGCTCCCCTCATCTTCTGCTGATTTGCTTGTTTTTTTTGCTGTCCCTACCTCTGGCCTTTGCACCTTGAGGATGATGGCAGCATCCTTTACAGCGGCTGCAGTCGACTTTGCAATGACTGCTCCCGCTTCTTTGAAGGCGTCGTCGGAAAAGGACGATGCAAGACCTGCACCTGTCTCGACAACCACCTCCAGGCCACGCGAGATCATTTTTTTAACGGTCTCTGGGGTAGCTGCCACGCGGGCCTCATAGGGCCTACTTTCCTTTAACACCGCGATTTTCATTCGTGTTCTCCAAGAATACGGGCAAGTGGAATATGCCCTTCAGCATACCCTATGCTGCCCCAAGAGTGCTTAACTTTTTGTTAAAATTCGATCTGATCAAAGGATTGCCCTCGCGAAAAAGCTTCTTTAAAGCCTTTTCAGGGATTCACCCGTTCTTAAAGGAGGCTTTGCTGCACTTTGATGGGGAAGCTACCCACACCAATGAACCCCGCTTTTGGACGAGTGGAACATTCGATTCATTTCTCGGCGTACTTTGGCCTAGAAGACGTCTCGATGGGAGAAGTGGCAGAATACAAGAGGGTTGTGTGCCCCCCCGCTTAAGACAGGGGGCACGACCCGACGCTATAAATTTTCAGATTGGAGGCTTTTATCTTTCGTTGGCTTTTTATCGTGTTTTGACTTTGCCTCTAAGTCCCGCAGAGCCGCCTTTCTGCTGTCCCCGTCGTCCATACTGCGGCTGCGCTGGCGCGTATGGGATTTAAGACGGGCAGGACTTTTCTTTTGCACACGGGGAGAGAGCGTGCCAGGGACCTCCTCGATGGTCGACAGAGGTGTCGTTGAGAGCGCTTGGAGACTTGGCAACAGGTCATCGGGCGACAGCATAATGGCCTTGCGTTTTTCTTCTGGCGAACTGGCTTTGCGTGCCCGAGGCGTGCCTGCCTTCGACATTTGGGGGCGCGCTGAAGGGTCGAGATGCGCTGTCGTCAGGGCGCGATCTAATTTGCGTACAGCACTTTTCTTAGGACTGCGCGTAGTATTCGTGGACGAGGCACTTTGCGCATCTAGGGGCGCACCTGAGGAACCAGCGACGCCCTCTATGACACTTGGAGCCCAATTGATTTGTTGAATACTCTCACGTCGGTAAAGGCGTTTTTGACGCACGATGTTGGTTTTAACCGCTGCAGGTGCGGGCTTTGTCAGATCTTTTGGCATACGGGTACCAAGAAACTGAGCCATGCCACCAAAATCAAACTCCTGTTCTTCTGGACCCAATTGATCCGGCTTAATTTCCGCAACAATCGAATAGCGACTGACACTTAATTTTTTCAAAATGACGGCAACGCTTTGTTTGTAGCGCTGGTTATAATCATAATCATCGACAGCTTTTTTAATGACGGATAGGGGACGTTTAACGACGTAAAAAGTGGCTTTAGGTTTTTGTTTTTTTTCTTCCTCTGCACTCTTTAAGGCTGCCGCTTCATAAACTTCGTAATGATAGATAAAAGCAAATTCTTTGACGGCATCTGCCAGATCTTTCATTTTCGCTTTAACATCATCCTTTAATCTGAGGACATAAGCTCCTCGCGCCTTAGCGTCTGTGATCAGCTCGCCATAAGGATCAAGATTTTGCGAAAACAATGACCAGCACTCACCATACCAGTCCTTGTGCAAGATATAGGTGCCATCGGCTTTTTGACGTTCGTAGAGGGTGATAATTTTACCGGGTTCTTGAGCACTTTTAACAGCAGCAGCAAGGGCCGTTTTTGTGGTATCGCTGGCTAACATATCATGGATATCCTCCCAGCGCAGATGACGCACCGATCGTGGTGGAAATTGCTTCTTAGGATTATTGATCAATAACAGAAGTTGGTGAAGTTGGGCATCTTGAAAACCCCTCTTATGGACTTCCGCACGCACATTGCTCTGGCGCGGCGAGCGGGGAGATTCGGCGCGGGGCTCCCGCTCTTCAGTCGCATCAAAGCTTAAACGCGGTGTTGCTCCTGCCAGAGAAATGCCCCCACAAACCCCAATCGCCATCAGCAGCGCACCTACGCGGTTCATCTCAATCACTCTTCAGAATTCTTTTAGGTTCAAAGCGGGGTAGCATGAATAATTGCCAAAAACAACACAAAACAACCCCATGTGGCTCTTTCTTTAGAGAGCAAACGTGGAGAAGCCTAACCTTGGCGAAAGTGTTTATGGAATTTGGAGAGATTTTCTGGACTGAGCCGCACCTTAAGATAAGCGTTCTTCTCATCATCCCGGCGCATCATAACATGGCCGTGGGCGTACAGCCATGCAAGAGGAGCGCCATCGCTCAAGGCCAGCGTAAAGACATGCTCAACATCACGCACTGCAAGGCGTTGATCCATCAACTGCAGCAGATCCGGCAGCCCCTGCCCTGTCAACGCAGAAAGGGGAATGGCATTGGGCCCCTTCAAGGCTTGGATATCCCGATCGGGCGGCAACAGGTCTATTTTATTCAGCGCTTCGATCAAGCCATCTTGTAAAATACTTTTAAGACCCAATTCATTCAGCACTTCTAAGACATCGTGCTTTTGGGACTGGGTCTCGGTATGGGCACAATCGCGCACGTGCACAATCAAGTCCGCCTCCAGCACTTCTTCAAGGGTCGCCCGAAAAGCGGCCACCAATTGGGTTGGCAAATCGGAAATAAAGCCCACCGTATCTGAGAGAATAATATGGCGTCCAGAAGGCAGTCGAATTTCACGCATGGTGGGATCTAAAGTCGCAAACAGCATATCTGCTGCCAGCACATCCGATTGCGTTAAGCGATTAAAAAGCGTGGACTTACCCGCATTGGTATAACCCACCAGGGCAACCAAGGGATAGGGCACGCGACGGCGTGCCTGGCGGTGCAAATCCCTAGTGCGGCGGACCTCCTCCAACTCACGGGTCAGTTTTGCGATTTTATCCGTGATCATGCGGCGATCCAGTTCGATCTGCGTCTCACCAGGTCCACCCACTTTACCAAGACCGCCGCGCTGACGCTCAAGGTGAGTCCAGGCCCGGACCAAGCGACCACGTCGATAGGTCAGCGCCGCCAGTTGCACCTGCAAACGCCCCTCAGCCGTTCGGGCCCGCGCCCCAAAGATTTCTAAAATTAGGCCCGTACGATCGATGACTTTTGTTTTCCACGCACGCTCAAGGTTGCGCTGTTGCACCGGCGTTAGGGCACAATCTACCACAACCAAGTCAGCTGCGTGTTGCGCCACCAAAAGCCTTACGTGCTCTACCGCACCCGCACCAAAAAGGGTGGCCGGCTTGGGCTGGCGAATAGGTACAACTTCAGCATGGATGATCTCTAGGAATATGGCCTGGGCCAGTCCCACCGCTTCACGAAGGCGATACTCTGGGTCAACATGGGGGCCAGATGCGAGACTATGGCGAATGTCTGGGTGAACCACGATTGCTTTGACGCCGACGATGTCTTTTGGTTTCTCGGCACTCGCAAGCTCACCAGGTGTAAAGACCACCTATCCCCCTTAATATTTCGTCTATTCTTCGCTGCCTTCAGCCTCTTCAAAAAGTTGAACAGGATTAATAGGCATCACGGTTGATATAGCATGTTTGTAAACCATTTGGGAATGAGAATCCCGGCGCAACAACACACAAAAATTGTCAAACCACGTTACGATTCCTTGCAGCTTAACGCCGTTGACTAAAAAAAGAGTCACAGGAACCTTATTCTTGCGCAGATGATTCAAGAAGATATCTTGAAGATTGTTGTTTTTATCTACAGACATAGATCTCTCCATTAATTATCCGACCTGGCATATTTTTCATTAAAGGCCATAAAGGTGGATTTTGCGTTAATACTCACTTTTCTCTTGTCTGCTCCCTGAAACTTCGAACACAGCAAGGGTTTCATCAATTTGTCTGCTCCCATACTATGTGGGACCAGAGACAATCGTTCGCGCCCTTCATGAAAACCAGTACAGCGCAGATGATCTCTCCGCTATGTATAGGCAATTAATTTGAAGGAGACTCTCGAATCATGTCCTTGCAGTGCGGTCGAGATTTAGCCTAAATGTCCCCACGAAGTCAAGATCACTCCAAACCAAAAAGTCAAATGCCGTTCATTCTCGTCATGCATCATCTTGATATTTCATTTTAGCTTGGCGATTGCTGCCATGATCATCAAGGCGTTTATTGGCTATTAAGCAACTGAAATTAAGAGATAAATAAAACTTGCTTCTCCTTATGAAATGTTAATCATTCCAAATATCCAATGGTATGTACCTCCAATGGCCGCTGGTTTTTTGTCGCCTGCTCGAGGCAGCGAAGCATACGAAAAAAAATCTCCACCTTTTTTTGAAAGTGTTTTTTCCTTCGCGAATCTATCCAAGAACTTGGGATGAGACGCTTTTTGTCCATAGGTAACCTGATGGCGCATGGCCCCCCGGCCAGTGGCATTCATCTGTGAGGCGTCCAAACCGGCAAGAAGATGCGCGTAGTTATGGCGCCCAACACGATTAAAAAGGCGGGGTAAAGTTGAAAAATGGGGTACGTCAAACGGCGCCCAATCACGACAAAGAATCGCTTTAAAAGCACTGAAATCTTGAAAATAAAGTCGAACCCTTCTCACACAAACATCCGGTGTTTTAAGCGCCGCAGCGGGCATTGTTATTCTTGTTGCATTCCCCTACGAAAGCGCCTTGAAACGAGAACACCGCGGGAACGACAGCACCATAGAAAATTGAGGTAGCAAATTTTAAACCCGAATATATAGTTTAAATGTTATTAAAATTTAAATTAATCACGCAACAAAATGGCGGCAATGGGGTTCTTCAAACCGCAACCCAAGAAGGGTAATCCGGCCCATCAACGGGCATGGACCGGGATGAAAACCAGCCTCAGGCAGGCACATGCATCACTTAGGCAAAAGATACGATCTGCAGACCCTGGGGTTTTAATCTTTAAACACCAGAGACCGCAGATTTGGGAATAAGATGCTATCGTCCTTTGCGACGCTCAACGCGATCTTTGAGAATGTGAGACGCCCGGAAAGAAATTGTCCGACGCGGCGTGATGGTCACTTCTGTACCTGTTTTAGGATTACGGCCAACCCGCGCCCTTTTACTGCGCACGGCAAAGCTGCCGAATGAGGATAATTTAAGCTCGCCATCCTTCACCAGACTGTCCACCATCTGGTCCAACGCAGCCTCAAGAAGTTCTCCAGCTTTTTGCCGTGGCAAGCCGACCCGAACAGCCAAAACATCAGTTAATTCTTGTCGTGTGAGCGTCCTTTGCGACATGAGGCCTCCTTATTATTCTTATTTTTACGCATCACTTTGTTCAATGATGCCTTCTCCAGCAGGCCAGACTTCTAGGCATGCGGCGAAGGCTTAAGTCTTTTGAGGCCCCCGATGTGTACCGAGCACCCCTCAGGACTAACTTTTGAACAACCATATTATGACCCCATCATTCGCTGCAATATTTAAAGAACGGTTAACATGATGCAAAGAAACGGTAAGCGCATCGGCAAACCGCCTATGGCAAGTTATTGAAGTCAAAAAATATTACCTGTGTTAGAATTTCATTAATCATTGCAGGGTTAAATAATAAATAAAGAGTTGGGGGCCTGCAAAATTGAGCATAGCTCATGCCTTACAAACCATTTTGGTCTACTCGAAGGATCGTCATCTCTTTGATCAGATACGCATCCAACTCGAGGGTTTACAGCACATAAAATTGCTCCACTTTGATCAAGCGGCAGCAGCGTTAGAATGGGTGCAACACAGCCCCTTTCATCTTGCGCTCATTGATGACGATGATCACTTAACCTCGGGCCTACAGTTTGCCCGCAGCTTGATCCTGGCAGGTCAGTCGCCCCAGGCCCACGTGATCATTTTATCCACTACCCCACCCGCGATGCCAACCGAGCGCATTCAGGAATTCAATGTTGCCGAAATCATCCATAAGACCACGGACCTAGAGGAGTTACAGGGCATCTGCGGTGCCCTGCTGAGCCAGGACACACATCACAAAGATACTGAACCTTTTACCGCGCCACCACTTTACTCCGATGAGGCAGCGGAGCTGACCAATGATGGCCTTTGGGAATGGGACATTCTGCATAATCACATGCGTTTTTCGAGTAAATGGAAGGCGCTATTAGGCTATCGCGATCAGGAATTACCGGATGGTCCTGCAACATTTTTTGGCCGCATTCACCCCGAGGACATCCGCGACCTCAACGCCACCCTTGATACCAACCTGAATTCACTCAACAAAACCTTTTCCTGTGAGTTTCGCCTTCGCCTTCGATCTGGGGATTATGTTTGGGTTCAAACACGTGGTTACATCAAGCGTGATCGGCAAGGCCGACCAATTCAAATCACCGCCAGCCAGCGCAATATCAGCGTCTACAAAAATTTAGAGCAAGAACTGTCTCACAACGCCTTTCACGACAGCTTAACCGGCCTTCCCAACCGCTTGCTTTTTAGCGAACAACTCAAACAGGCTTTTTTGCGTTTTCGTCGCGATCGCGCCCATCGCTTTGCTGTGATGTTTACCGATATGGATGGTTTTAAACAAATCAACGACCGACTTGGGCACGCCATGGGCGATGAGTTGTTGAAAGTTTTAGCATCTCGCCTGCGTCAGGCTGTGCGCGGGGTGGACACGGTTGCGCGCTTGGCTGGGGATGAATTTACAGTACTCATCACAGATTACGATGACCTGGTGGATGTGGAGACAACAGCACAACGTATCTTACAAGAAGTCTCAAAACCAATCACCTTATCGCAAACCCGGCTTCGCCCAAGCATTAGCATAGGCATTGCTTACTCAAGACCCGAGCATCATGCGGCCGATGACATCTTAAAAGAAGCAGATTCAGCCCTTTATGAGGCAAAGGATCGCGGCAAATCCTGCCACGTCATCTACAAACCGACCAAGACAGCTCCAAGCCACCCAACCTCATCCGAGTCCTTTGAGACCATGGTGCACCATGGCCTTGCGAGGGGAGAAATCACCCTTCACTATCAACCCCTATATGCGCTTAGCCATCGACAACTTAAAGGGTATGAAGCCCTCGTCCGTTGGCATAGCCCAGAACTGGGCCTCGTCATGCCCGAGCACCTCTTTAATCATATTGATGACACTCATCTCATAGCAGAGCTAGCGCGCTTCACACTGCGTGAGAGCATGGCAGCCCTCAAAAAATTACAGATGAAACATCAAGATCCGACCCTGCGCATGCGGGTTAATTGCTCTTTTCCCCAACTGACAATGCCAACCCTACTGGAAGACGTGAAAAATGCAATCTACGGGCAACACCTTAGCCCCCATCACCTTATCCTTGAGTTTCAAGAATTAACTTTGAAACAGTATCGCTCCACTTTCGCAACGGCTCTCGATGACCTTCGCGCCTTGGGGGTGGGAATCTCGCTGGATAACTTTGGCGAGGGTGCGACTTCCCTAAATACCCTTGCCCAAAAACCTTACGATGAAATCAAACTTCACAGCACCCTCATTCGTGAGGCGCAAAGCAGTGACCATGCCCAGATGCTTTTAAAAATGATGCTAACCCTCCAAGATCTGCTCAACACCCAACTGATCTGCGAACAAGTGGAAAATGCCCAAGATTTAGCATACCTCATGACCTTGAGTGATCGCCTTTGGGGACAAGGGTTCCACCTGCACCCCCCCTGCCCCCTTGATGTGCTATTGGAATCAACGCCTTAGATCAGGACTGCACTAGGGCCATCGCAGAAAAACCGACTCACAAGAGAAGCTTTTGCCCCTGCCTTGCCAGAAAACAGCGCCGATCTTGGTGTTGAGCCTCGGCCTCGATGCGCCTGAGATTATCATCCGTATGGTCTGGATCGTGATGATAGAGGGCAATACGCTTGGCACGGGCTGCAACACCAAGGTGAAGCGCTTGCACCCAGCTGCTGTGCCCCCACTGGCGCCGAGCTTCGTAGCGTTCAGGGCTGAAGGTTGCATCAACAATCAATAGGTCCGCATTTGCAACAAAATCTATCAGCGCTTCCGTCTGAAGACGATCCTCAAAAGGCGCATGGTCCGTTAGGTAAGCGATGGATTTGTGATCCACCGTGACCTTATAGCCCGTCGCACCGCCTGGGTGATGGAGAGCACATGTCTTGAAGCCGAAAACACCCCTTTGCCAGCTGTCTCCTGGCGCAAAGTCATGGTAGTCAACCCCCTGTGATTGCTGTTTATAGTCGAGGGGAAACAACGGCGGCTTGATCAGCTGATTCTCGAGAAAAGGCCGGCCGCCCTCTGGAAAAGTCGTCTTAGCGCAATGCACCTCAAGATGAGGATTCTCTTGCCACAGAGCCCACAGGTAAGGAAGGCCCATGACATGATCAAGATGACCGTGGCTGAGACACACATCAATGCGCATAAAATCGGAATAAACCTCTGACATGGAAAGATCATACAAACCCGATCCCGCATCGAGGATAACCAGCTGCCGATCGCAGGCTAAACTCACGCAGGATGTTGCACCGCCAAAGTGGTTAAACGACGCTCCTGATCTTGGCGCCGACCCCCTGACACCCCAGAATGTTACATCGATGGGAGGGCGCTGCATGCGCTTTCTCACTCATTTTTAATCTTTTTCTATGTTAGATTAATCTGGTTTATTAAATTTTCAAAGGGCAGGATGTGTCGTGGAAGTTCTCATGGTGGATGATGAGCCCGATCTTGACCTGCTGATCAAACAACGTTTCAGGAAGCAAACCCAAGATGGCCTGCTTCATTTCCATTTTGCGCGCAATGGTCTAGAGGCCCTCAAACTCGCGGGAGAATTGCCGCAGCTCAAGATTGTGGTGAGTGATCTGAACATGCCAGGAATGGGTGGATTGGAGCTTTTGATGCAGCTTAAAAAACGTCATCCTCACCTTCACGTCATTATGTTGTCTGCTTATGGGGATGATCAAAGTCGGATCACCGCGAGGCATGCCGGTGCCCATTCTTTTCTTACAAAACCCATCGACTTTGAGGCCTTCAGCACCCTTTTAACGCACCTACAGCACGCCGATTAAACCTGTGACCACCATGATCACAAGCCAGTCTGTTTGCGGCCATACACGTCTTGGTCTTTAGCAGAACCGGAGTTGCGATCACGCGCATCCGGGCAGGCCGCGCAACGTCTATAATCGGGATTTTAAGGATAGGTGAAGGGCCCCAACCATTTGCTGGGATGCCCAACTCTGCCCTAGGAAAACATGTTGGACATCCACAACAGCGGGGCGTGAAATGGTTACTTCATTGGGGCCCGAAGGGGGGACTTGCCACTTCAGGTTCACAGCCCCATCTTTGCCGCCAAAGTTAAAGCGGATTTCGCCTTCAAGGGGTTCTTGAGGGTCAGCACTTTGGGTGAAAAAAATTCGACTCTCGTAGGGTTTAATATTAAGGGGGGCCGATGGTGGAAGCCACTCCCCATGCTCGATCTCGGCACTTTGAAAAATCATCTCGTTGGGGGTGCCATTATAGAGGGTTAAGTGACAGGATCTTGGCTCAGTTTGATCTTGAGTTGCAGGCGCAAACTCCATGGTGGTTGTGTGAGTCATCTCTGCCCGACCCCAAGAGAGGTTATCCTCTTCATGAAGAGGGGTTGCAGATCCTTGCCCCACCAAAATGCCCCACATGAAACCTACGGCACCGATACGCACCAAAAGCCACGACAAAACATGTTTTTGAGTCATCCGCCCCACCGACATGCTGCAACTTTTCGCCAGTTCAGATGCAACTTCCCTGGTTCGAAGTTTAATAAAATATAAAGTATTGTGCCTTAAGCTAAAAAAAGAGAAAAGCCGAATTAAGGAGAAAGCAATGGCTACCGCGAAAGCATCAAAGGCGCCCCAATCCACATCCGAGCGCACCGGAGATAAGCCGCGAAAAAAGGTCGCCATTGCCCTCCAGGGTGGTGGATCCCACGGCGCCTACACTTGGGGGGTCCTTGATGCCCTACTGGAGGATGGTCGACTGGATATCGAGGGCGTCGTCGGCACCAGCGCAGGTGGGATGAACGCAACAGCCACCGTCATGGGACTGGTTGAGGGCGGACGTGAGGGGGCACGCTCGAAATTGAAGGAGCTGTGGACCAGCATCGGTGAAGTGGGACGCATGAGCCCCATCCAACCCAGCCCTATGAACAAAGCCATCAAGAACTTTGATATTTCCTCCAACCCCGTGTTCTTGTTCATGCAACAGCTGAATAACATGTTCTCTCCCTATCAGCTAAACCCTAGCAACAACCATCCGCTGCGACCCGTTGTGCAGAAAATCTTCAACTTTGAAAAACTGTCTACAACCAAAGAGCCGAAGCTATTCTTGTGCGCAACCCACGTGGCCACCGGCAAACTCAAAGTTTTCTCGGGCGAAGAATTGTGTGAAGATGCCCTGCTTGCATCCGCTTGTGTGCCCAACCTGTTCCAGGCGATTGAGGTCAAAGGTGAGTTTTACTGGGATGGTGGCTTCATCGGCAATCCAGCCATTTATCCGCTGATTTACAACTGTGATTCCTCAGACATTATCATGATCCAAATTCGCCGGGTTCACGACCCCAAGATCCCAACGACCGTGCACGAAATCAATAATCGACTGGGCGAAATCACCCAAAATGCGTGCCTCACCCGCGAGATGCGTTCCATCGCCTTCATTACCAAGCTGATTGATGATGGCATCATCGCCAAGGATGCCCTCAAGCGCCTGCACATGCACATGATCCGCGATGATGCGTTCTTTGGCGGCATTGACAGGGCCAGTGGCTTCTGCGCGGATCCCGACTTCTTGCAGTACCTGTTTGAAAATGGCCGACGCATGGGCAAGGCCTGGATCGCAGAAAACTATGACGCCATCGGCAAGCGCACCACGGCTCAGATTGAAAAGGATTTCATCTAGGCTCAATCTTTCGCTCAGTCCCATGACGCGGTGAGGGCGGTGCAAAGCCACCTCGACATCGTCATCGCGAGCAAGGGACGAGCGCGGCTCTCCAGACTGTTGAGGAATGGATCCCCGCCTGCGCGGGGATGACAACGGTGGGGGTGGAACCGTCAAAAGCTGCCCCTATCATTTCGGCACGTATACTTACTCACCCTGTGGCTCTTTCTGTCGTCCCAGCTCCTTTTTGTCATCCCCGCGAAGGCGGGGATCCAGGCTGTCTTTTCAGTGCCTGATGCAACGGTGAAGGCGCCGGACACCCGTGGATTACCACGTCGGCCAACGGCCTCCTCGCGGGTAACGAGAATAAGCCTGCACATGGATTGCCACGTCGCTAGCACTCCTCGCAATGACGGCCGTGAGTAGCCACCCGTCATCGCGAGCGAGGTACGTCCGCGGTGATCCAGGCTGCGGATGAGTGGATCCCCGCCTGCGCGGGGATGACAACAGCGGAGGTGGAACGTCAAAGGATGGGCAATACCCCCGGTCATGGCAGGCACGCGAATAAATATGAACTTAGAATTTAGAGGAATTGTTGGCAGGATGGTATTTTAGGATTTTTTTAGATGGCTCCCCGGGACGGACTCGAACCGCCGACCCAGTGATTAACAGTCACTTGCTCTACCGACTGAGCTACCGGGGATTAATGCATCTATGATTCAGGTGTTTAACACATCTTTTTTCATCTTGCTAGCCCAAATATGGAGGCCGGGATCGGAATCGAACCGACATTCAAGGATTTGCAGTCCTCTGCATCACCACTCTGCCACCCGGCCCTTTTACTCTGGACAGACCGCACTTTACTGATCCTGACGCTCTTGGTCAATGGGTTGTACATCATTGGCGTTATTTTTGCGACGGCTGCGCCAATAAAGGAAAAGACCAAGGGCCGCAAAAATCACGACAAGACCAATCAAAGCCTGGGTTTTACGTTGCATGAGCGCTGTAATGCCAGCCTCAATCTCATCGCCAAATTCATGACCAATCCAGTAACCCAAACCACAGCTCAAGGTCGCCCAAATCATGGCAGCTAAAAGGTTCAAGGGCGCAAATTTACGGGTGCTGATGCCACTGGCGCCAATGACCAGGGGGCTTAGGGTGCGAATGCCATAAATAAAACGAAAACTAAGGATGAATGTCACGCTGTGACGATGCAGATGATAAAAAATCTTATCTATTTTGGGTTTCCATTGGGGCCGACGCGCCAACAAACCGGGACCATAGAGCCGTCCCACGTGGAAAAGGGTCTGGTCGGCGAATAGGGTCGTGAAAAAAGCAATCCCCAAAACATAAGGAAAATAGAGGTAGCCCATGCCAGCCAAAATGCTTGCCGACAGCACAATGGACTCCCCTTCCACAAGGGAACCTAAAAACAAAATAAAGTAAGCAAGCCCCGGGCCATGCTCCTGAAAAAATTGGATGATTTCCAGCATTTAAACAGCGCTCATTTCCATCGATCAAGACAAAGGCTATGATAACTTTTTGTCACATGTGAAGTCTAGGAAAACCAAGCGCTTGCATTTGCATAACGCAAGACTTCATGAAAAAAAGTGAATCAGGTGCTGCGACACAAAAAAACGCCGCAGATATGGTACCTACGGCGCTTGATCCCTGGCACAATGCCGACCTTAGCCTATTTCTCACAAAGAACCATGAAACTAGGCGATGGTGATGGCAATTCCCTTGGCTGTCAGCATCTGCTGCAGCTCGCCGCTTTGGAACATTTCGCGCACAATATCGGCGCCCCCAATAAACTCACCCTTGATGTAGAGTTGTGGAATGGTCGGCCAGTTGGTGTAATCCTTAATGGCCTGGCGCAACCCCTCATCGCTCAGCACATTAACGTCTTTAAAGGGTACACCTAGGCGCATCAATACCTGCACAACAAAGCCAGAAAACCCGCACATGGGGGCTTGGGCTGTGCCCTTCATATACAACACCACGTCGTTGGTGGTCACTTGCTCGTGGATGTGGGCTTGATAATCTTGGCTCATGTGGACGACTCCTTTGCTTCTGTACGTAAAGACAGGGCATGCAATGTTGTACCCATTTTAGCCCCCAAACACCGGTAAACCAACTGATGCTGCTGCACCCGACTCAAGCCTTTAAAGGCATCCGAGCGAATCACAACTGCGTAATGGTCTTGATCTCCCATGGTGTCTTTGAGATCAATCTCAGCATCGGGAAAACCCGACCTCAGCATCTCAAGTAAGACTTCAGACTTTAGGGCCATAAGATCTTTCCTTTAAATTCAATAATTACTTCTCTGATGCCACAGATCACGTTATGATCTCAATCAAAAAGAGATAAGCAGGGAGCGCTGTTCATTCCATGAGCGGCTTTGAATCACGCGAAAAAGCGCTTGAGGCAAAATTCGAGCATGATCAGCTGGTTGATTTCAAAATCACGGCCAGGCGCAATCGCTTGCTTGGATTATGGGTCGCCGAACAACTGAATAAAACCGGCGCCGAAGCGGAGAGCTATGCACGGCAGTTGGTCGAGCTTGCGACAACCATGCCAGCCATTCAAGACCTGCTGCACCACATCAAGCAGGATTTCATGCAGGCGGGCATCGATATCACGGATCATCGCCTCATGCGACAGCTGGAGTTGTGCCATAAATCGGCCGTCCAACAGATTACCCAAGAATAGTAAAACACAAAGCAACCCTAGCCGACCTCACGGACCGTGAGCGCATTTGATGTGCCGTGAACAGATAGGTTACCCTTAAGCCCACAGGTAGGCGCATCCAGATCTCACATATACAGCGGGAATGTGATCTATTTCTCATCTGATAAGAAATAAATAAAACAAAATAAAATCAAAATGAGAAAAATATTTGCTTTGAGAACACCTTAACTCTATTAAATTTTTTCCATCCTTAAACTTTCATTATTCACCACTTCAAATAAGTTCCTTTGTGAAATTGATGCATCACATCATGGAAATGCTCATGCACCAGCTTATTTATCTCCTGACCTTTGTTATGATTGTTCTTCACCCTCAGATTTCCTGTTATGCCTCGGAAAGGATACGCGACGCCCTAGATGAGCCGCCCATGACTTCTCGCCCGCCAAACGTCCATGACCTCGACGTGGATGTTGAAGAAGATTACAGGCAAACCCTTCGTGCCTGTCTTGCCTTGTCTGAATGCCAAGTCAGCCATCACGAACAGCTGCTGAAAATCGCTCTGGAGAATTCCGTTGAAGCCGAGGAACACATTCGGGCGACCATGGAGCTGTTTTCATTTACCCCCATCATCGGAATTCCCGCTACCGTGAGGTATCTCCGCTCAAGTCTGAGCTGCGAAAATCAGCAAAATGCTCTTTATTGGCGTGTGACCCATGGATGCCTTGCCGAGCTCTCACAGCTTTCACCCACGGACCCAAGGACGCAGGGTATCCTCAATGGCCTGCGAAACGTTTTTCATTGCCTCAAAACACTTAGTTTTGACGATCTGCAGGCTTATGCCTCGCTCGTCGTGAGCCAAAACCAGCATGATGCCTTCAAAGTATCGGAGTGGCTGCATATTCAACAAAAATTAACAGACATGGAACGTGCGCCCGGTGACCTGGAGAGAGAAGACCGGCAGCAAAGCCAAGACATTCAGGAAATGGTTTTTAAGGCTCCCGGCCCTCGCAGTACCATAACGCATTTACTGACCGAATACATGGCCTATCGGGACATGGAAAGGATGATCTGCGCACAGTTGATTCCCCCGCAAAATGCAGCGCAAGAACTGCAATTTAGTATGGCTGAATACATGGCCAGGAGAATAAGATATACTTTCACAAGCAAACTTGAAAAATTCTCGGAAAATCAAAAGCGCGGAGAGCAAGGCAAAAATAAAAAACGTACCTTTTATTTGGGTCCAAAGAAACTAAAACGCATCGAGGATACCCTGAGGCTTGAGATCTCTCCTGAAGCCCCCAAGCCCAAGACGGCGCAAGCCCATGACGGCCAAAAACCCCGCAAAAAATCAAAAAATGCGCGCAAGAAGGAACGCCGCCGCCAGGTACTTGCCCTGGAAGCACAGGAAAAAGAAAAGGAAACCACGCAAAGCCCTACTTCACCAGACTCGCAAGGGCTTGAAAAGGAGGAGCCTACCCCCCTCCTCGCCGTTCAAGAGGTTTCCCCGATCAGTATATTTTCCAGCCCAGAAGAGGAAGAGGAAGAACCTGCCTTTGATCTTTGCGCCTATTTAGATCATTGGAAAAAACTGAAGGCCACCAAGGATCAATCTGTACCGCGTGCATCCCGGGAAGAGATACCAGATCCTCACAAAATCATTCTGACGGGCGAGGCAGCAAAAGTCTTTGAGGCCACCTACATGTATAAGGCCCACCTGGTAAAAAAAACGCGATTTTATGAGCTGTGTTGGGCAGTTAGGGGGTATATTTTTAAAAGGTCATGGTAACGGCCAAACCTACTTCACGCTGCCCAATTGGGGCCACAATAAAGACACCACCCCCTTTATCGTCTGCCGTATTCATTTACCCCACAACGGCAGCGATGACCTCCGCCCTGGCGATCTGACCTTCTTCTTTAGGAATGCCCTGGATCGCGCCTGCATTACTCAAGAGATGGTGACACTCCATTCATACTGAGGCCGCGACCAATAATCTCAAGGAAAGACTGAAACAAAAACCCCCTCTATGCGAGGGGGTTCCCTTTCGTTCGTCTTAAGAGCGCTAAATGCTTTAACGCCCAGCCCGGCGGCGTAAAAACGCAGGAATATCAAGTTCCTCGCGATCATCGGCCAACGTGCGCTCACGGGCTTTGCTCACAAGACGCATGTTTTCTCTGCTTTCCTGAGGCTCCTCCTCCTCGTCCTCATCCACATGACGGCTGCCAAGACCACCGCGAACCGTCTCAGCGAAACGGCTGAAGAAGCCCTTACGCTTGGGCTTTTCGGCGTGACGATGATAATCCTCGTCTTCCTCATCCTCACCCAAATAATAATCCCGGTCTTGGGTTTCTGGATCTTCATCCCCATGGGACGCGGCATACGTTTCGCGCGGAGATCCACTGCTGAGCGGCAGTTCAGGCTCGGAGTCGTGTGACTGCATCAGGGCATGCGCCTCATCCTCTACGGCGCTGGTGTTTGCAGCAATGGGTTGCAGTTCTGCGGCTTCACTCTCTTCCAGCGCGCGTGCAAGGGCACTGCCACCACGAGCTGCTTCTTCAGCCACGGATGCAGCCTGGGTTGCCGCAGCGGATTTTTGGATCTGAGGGTTAACAACCTCAAGTGGGCGGCGCTTTTGTCCCGCTGCATCAATTCCAGTTGCCACAACAGAAACCCGCATACGGCCGTGCATACTCTCATCAAAGGTCGAGCCGAAAATGATGTTCGCATCTGGGTCCACTTCTTCGCGGATACGATTGGCTGCCTCGTCCACCTCATAAAGGGTCATATCAAGGCCACCGGTGATGTTAATCAGCACGCCTTGGGCACCCTTCATCGAGACATCATCCAAAAGCGGGTTGGATATGGCGGCCTCAGCAGCAGCAATGGCGCGACCTTCGGATTCAGCCTCACCGGTGCCCATCATGGCTTTACCCATCTCGGACATGATCGAGCGAATATCAGCAAAGTCCAAGTTAATAAGACCGGGCATCATCATCAGGTCAGTCACACCGCGCACGCCAGAATGCAAGACATCATCGGCCATTTTAAAGGCATCGGCAAAGGTCGTGCGCTCATTCGCCACCCGGAACAAATTTTGGTTGGGGATGATGATCAAGGTGTCGACAAACTGAGCCAGTTCCTCAATGCCTTTTTCGGCCGTGCGCATGCGGTGATTGCCTTCAAAATGGAAAGGCTTGGTGACCACGGCAACGGTCAGCATCCCCTTATCGCGCGCAGTCTTGGCCACAACGGGGGCAGCACCTGTTCCAGTGCCACCGCCCATACCGGCGGTCACAAAGACCATGTTACTGCCAGCAATTGCTTGCTGAATTTGGTCAAGGGACTCTTCCGCAGCCGCGCCACCCACCTCAGGTTTTGAACCAGCGCCAAGTCCTTGCGTTACATTCAGCCCCAGCTGGATACGGCGTTCGGTGAGAGATTGGCTTAAGGCCTGGGCATCCGTGTTACAGACGACAAACTCCACACCTTGAAGTTTGGCACGGATCATATTATTAACGGCGTTACCCCCTGCTCCTCCCACACCAATTACTGTGATCTTGGGTCGCAAGTCCGCGACTTCATAGGATTTTTTTGCATCAAACGCCGTCATCATTTACTCCTCAAAAACCAAACACTCACCGCCGGGGCAACCCCTTTGGCATAACTTTAAATGAGATTTAACAAGAATTCTACAGATTCTCGCGCACCCAAGAACCCAATCGGGAAAAAAGACCAACCTGCTGTTGTTGGTTATCATTATCAAAGCTGACCAAGCGTTCGCGCTCTTGGGCTGCAAACTGAATCAGCCCCACAGATGTGGCAAAAGCCGGATTGCGAAGCTTCACATCCATGGATTTAAAGCCCAATGGTTTACCCAGTCGGGCTTGCTTATCTAGAATGACGGCCGCAAGTTCTCGCACACCGGCTAACTGGCTGGCGCCACCGGTCAGAACCAAGCGCCGTCCCACAACCTTATCGGCCTCAAGCTGCTTGAGCTTATCACGCACCAACTCAAATGTTTCTTCGATCCGTGGTCGAATAATGCGCACCAATTCAGCACGCGTCACGGTGGTGCCTTTGCTATCCTCTTCTTCGCCTATTTGAGGCACGGCAATTTTATCACGTTCATCCCGTTGTACAGCCATGGCGCTGCCATAAAGCGTCTTGATACGCTCGGCCTGCACCAAGGGTGTTGAAAGACCGCGCGCCAAATCATGGGTGACATGCAGTCCTCCTACAGGCACATGATCCACGTGGTGCAACTTGCCATCATAGAAAAGGGAGATGGACGTCACGCCTGCGCCCATATCAAGAAGGGTCACACCCAAATCCAATTCATCCTCAACCAGCACGCCAAGACCAGAGGCGTACGAGGAAACAACGAACCCCGCCACTTCTAAATGACAACGCTCAATGCAAGCGGCGATATTCCGCAAGGGGCTAAACTGCGCTCGCACAGCAAGAATCGTGGCCCCTAAGCGCTCACCAAACATACCGCGAGGATCTCGAATACCACGCGCCCCATCAATGGCATAGCCAACGGGAATGGTGTGCACAACGGTCGACCCACTATCGCGAGCGGCCTGATAGGCCTGGGCCAACATTTTTTTTACGTCTGCCTCATCCACAGGATGACCACTGATGGGATTCTCGACGTCCAGGGTCATCGATTCGACAACACTGGGAGAGATGGCCACGTAGACGCCGCGGATTGTCTCATCCGCCATATCCTCGGCCGCATTCACGGCAGCGGCTACAGAATCTTCAAGGGCTTCCATGTCAACAATGGTACCGCCCCGCAATCCTCGGGTGGCCTGAAATCCGATCCCGGCAACGTGCGGGCGACCTGCGCCATCAAGGCGGGCGATGGTGCAGCAGACTTTGCTACTGCCAATATCAAGCCCCGCCAGAACAGACGGTCCCGTATTTGTGATTCGTTTGCCCACCTTTAAGAAAGCCATCGATTACGCAGCCTTGCTCTTTGTCTCTTTATTTTCCTTGGCAGCGTCCGGTGTCAGTGAGAAAAACACCCGATCGGGCAGTCGCAAATCCACCGCAATGATGTCTTTGTTACTGAGCTGATGTTTTTGCTCTAACTCCACCAAATAACTCAGCGCCTCTTTCATTTTGTTTTCAGGAAGCTTCACCCGAAGCTTGCCATCCAAAATAATGTCCCATCGCCGCTTGCTCATGTAAACGGCGCCGCTAACACGTTTTTGTATCTCTTTGAATTCATTCAAAACTTTTAAAAGCTCTGGCGCCTTTTGCGGCGCATCCTCACCGGTCAGGACCGGTAGGTTGTGCACACTGATGTCTTTACCGGTGTGAATTAAGCCGCCCGTCTCATCCACCAAAAAAAGTTCGCCTTCCTTTTGCCAGTAGGCGATGGGATGGTGCTCGGTGATACGCAAATAAAGGGTACGGGGCCAGCGGCGCTGGACTTGAGCATCACGAACCCAAGGTACATCGGCCAAGCGGCGTTGAATTTCTTCCAAATCGAGGGAAAAGAGGCTCACGCCCCTGCTGACACCAAGGGCCCCTAAAATTTCATCACGGGTACTGTTGTGTGCTCCATCGATCACCACTTCGTCGAGGCGAAGACCAAAGCCCGCAAAAGCGCCATGGGCCAATTCGACGGTGGTGGCATAAAGGCGTTGGGGCAATTGTAACTGCCACAACACCACAGGAACGGCGACTGCCGTCGCAACCAATACCACACGCGCTGCCCGCTTGAAGTCGCTCCATTCGAGAGTCAACTTGGGCTTTGAAGAGGTTGTGCGGCGTCGGGGGGAAGAAGCCGCCGTCGCGCGCTGCCCTTTGGATGGAGAAACACGGGGACGACGCTTTGATGCGGACAATTCTGACCCTAGGCGAGGCGACGCGCGTTTTCGACCATCCATTCGCATAGTTCTCCGTAGGATATCCCGTTGTAGTTAGCAATCTCTGGCACAATAGACAGGGGCGTCAAACCTGGTTGAGTATTCACCTCCAAAAGCACTAAGCGGCCTGGTGCACCTTGCGTATCATCGTAACGCAAATCGGCCCGACTGACACCCTCACATCCCAGGACTTGATGGGCGCGAAGCGCAATCATTTTCGCCTGTTCATAGACATCCGCTGGAATGCGCGCCGGCATATGATGTTCGGTTAGGCCATCTTGGTACTTGGCAGCATAATCATAAAAGCCGACCTTGGGCGCCAGCTCAAGCACACCAAGGGCCTTATCCCCCATCACGGCGACGGAAAGTTCTTTTCCGGGGATGTACTCTTCCACCACCACCATCTCGCCAAATTTCCAGGTTTCCTCGCACTTTGCTAGATCACGGGATTCGTCCGCAACAATCACCACGCCGATGGAAGAGCCTTCTCGAAGCGGCTTGACCACATAAGGTGTTGGCAACACGCCCCCGGCCATGACTTGATCTTTGTGGGCCAGCATACCCTTGGCAATGGGAAGGCCAGCTGACGCAAAAATCTGGCGAGAATAGGCCTTATCCATGGCAAGGGCTGAAGCCAAAACACAAGAGTTGGTGTAGGGGATTTGTAGAATTTCAAGCAAGCCTTGCAAACAGCCATCTTCCCCCCAGCGGCCATGCATGGCCCCTAAAAAGGCGCAGTCCGGTTTGGGGGTCAACGCCGCCCGGAAGGCATCGAAATCGTTGGTCCAATCCACCAGATAGGCATCATATCCCTGGTCTTGTAGCGCCTTCAGCGCGCCCTGGCCACTGGTTAGAGAGACTTCCCTCTCAGCCGACAATCCGCCAACGATGACGGCAACACGTTTTTTACTCATGCTGCTTTCACCTCAGGATGCTCATAGGCCATAAAGGTGTTTTTCTGGCCGATGCGCTGAATCTCCCAGCGTAGGGTCACACCGGTCTGGGCAAACACACGACGTCGAACTTCTTCCGCCAATTCCTCTAAATCCTCGGCAGTTGCCTCGCCCGTATTCAACAAGAAGTTACAGTGCTTTTCGGAAATCATCGCCCCACCGCGCGCCAAACCACGGCAGCCCGCTTGATCGATGAGTTCCCACGCCTTAAGGCCTGCAGGATTCGCAAAGGTCGAGCCCCCTGTTCGCGTACGCACCGGTTGCGTCTCATCGCGTTGCGCCAGCATCGTGTTCATGGTTTCAGAAATTTGCTCTACCTTGCCATGCTTGGTTTTCAGGCGCGCACCGACAAAAATCCAATCTTCTGGAATGGCACAATGACGGTAAGAAAATCCCATATCCTCGTTGGTGAGTTTATGCAGCTCCCCCCGCTCATCCAGGGCGATGGCCACCTGCAACACATCGCGCATTTCTGATCCATAACAGCCCGCATTCATGCGCAAGCCACCCCCAATGGTGCCAGGGATGCTGCACAAAAACTCCAGGCCTGTCATGGCTTCGTCTCGGGCCACGAGCGAAGCTGTGCGATCCAAAACTGCACCCCCCAGTTCAAGGTCTGCTCCTTTGAGCGCAATATTACTAAACCCACGACCAAGGCGAATCACCACACCAGGGACACCACCGTCTCGCACCAATAGATTTGACCCGACGCCAAGGGTATAAATGGGCACATCCCTTGGACGGTGCCGCAAGAAAAACGCTAAGTCGGTCACATCCGCTGGCTTAAAAAGAACTTGAGCCGGTCCGCCCACGCGAAACCATGTATATTGGGCAAGAGGCGCCCCCACCACATAACGGCCGCGCACACTTGGCAAAATGGAAATGAGTTCTTGCGCAGAAATCATGTGACTGCTCCCTTTTTCATGTTCATTTTTCTCTCCCAGATCCCCTGCAACTGATCGGGCATGGCGTGGGCCCAGGCGGTAATATTACCGGCCCCCATACAGATAATCATATCGCCAGGCTGCGCCACATGGGCAAGGCGCTCAAAAAGCTCAACTTCTGACATCACGCCTTCCACAGGTTGATCATACATTTGAGTGGCTTTCTCGACGAAGGTTTCGTGATTCAGCCCCGGGATGGGATCTTCGCCGGCGGAATAAATAGGGGTGACTAAGAGGTGATCCATATCTTCAAATGCTTCACAAAATTCTTCAAACAGGTGACTGAGTCGGGAATAGCGGTGCGGTTGGAAAACAGCCAACACCCGCGAGGGCGCAATGGCACGTGCTGTTTTTAACACGGCCCTGATTTCCGCAGGGTGGTGGGCATAATCATCAATCACACTCACACCGGCAACCTCACCGGTCTTGGTAAAGCGTCGCCCCACACCGGCAAAGCTGGCAAAGCCCTGGCGAATTTCCATTTCACTGAGTCCCAACTCAAGACTGAGTGCCAAAATGGAAAGGGCATTCAACACATTATGCTCGCCCATCACCCGAACGTGCACATCCTTGAATTCCTTGTATCGCGCTGAACGGGGGCAGATCTCATGCATGCGATCAGAGATCACCACGTCAAAAGTGGCGCCATCTGTATTCAAACGCACGTTCGAGGCTTTGACATCAACGGCCGCCCCAAACCCATAGGTCACAAGGCGGCGATCGGTGAGGCGGGGAATAATTTTTTGCACACCCGGATGGTCCGCACACACAATGCCCAGACCATAGAAGGGGATGTTTTCAATAAACCGCACAAAGGCTTCGTACAAAGCCTCTGTCGAGCCGTAATGCTCCATGTGCTCGGGGTCGATGTTGGTGATGATGGCATGGGTTGCAGGCAACTTCACAAAGGATCCATCGGATTCATCGGCCTCAACGATCACCCATTCGCCCGCGCCCAGCTTTGCATTGGTGCCAAAGGAATTGATAATACCACCACTGACCACTGTGGGCTGCCACCCTGCTTCTTCCAAAACGGTGGCCCCAAGGGATGTGGTGGTGGTTTTACCGTGGGTTCCCGCAACGGCGATGGAGGGCTTAAGGCGCATCAGTTCAGCTAGCATCTCAGCGCGGTGTACGATGGGCAGCATGCGCTGGCGGGCTGCAATCAACTCGGGATTGTCTTGGCGCACGGCTGAGGAGACCACAAGCACCGAGGCATGGTCTATATTTTCAGCAGTGTGACCAATTTTAACGGCTATCCCCTTGGCCATTAAGCGCTTCACGTTGATGCTTTCAGAGAGATCACTGCCCTGAACCAGGTAGCCAAGGCTGTGTAAAATCTCGGCAATACCGCTCATGCCGATGCCACCAATGCCCACAAAATGAACAATACCGACTGCCTGGGGTGATACATGCATGGGCTTTGTGACCGTCCTTTAACTAAATAAATATATCAAGCGCTTGCGCGCAAAATCTGCTCCAACATTTCTGCAGCGGCCTTGGGGTTGCCCAAAGCCCTTGCTGCCGCAGCCACGCCAGCCAAAGTGCCTGGCCGCTCCATGGCATTCGCGAGCATCATAGCTAACTGATGAGGCGTCAGCCTTGCCTGATCAACAACCCATGCTGCCCCTCTGTCAGCCATGGCAAGGGCGTTGGCACGTTGATGATCATCGGCTGCATAGGGAAAAGGCACCAGAATAACTGGTCTTCCAAGCATCGCCGCCTCTGCAACACTTGATGCCCCTGAACGAGAAATAGCTAAATGACAGTTGGCAAGCAAGTCCTGTATGTTGGCAAAAAATGTTTTCAGGTCTGCACGGATTGAATTTTGGTCATAAAACTTTGCAAGCTCCTCCAGCCGAGTGCTGCTGACCTGGTGATGCACATGCAAGTTTTGCCGTAAATTCAACGGCAAAAGCGCCAATGCCTCTGGAATAAGATCTTCAAAAACCCGCGCACCTTGACTGCCACCTGTGACCAAAAGGGAAAAAGGCGTTGCGGTCTTGGGCGGATGATAAAGCTGGGCGCGGCCGTGGATCAAGCTTTGGCGCACGGGAACATTGATTTGCTTACCCCCAAAACTGAGAATCGTCTGACGCGCGAAACGCTTGAGGAAACGGTTAGAGCGCCCGATGATGGCGTTTTGTTCGTGCAAAATTAAAGGGATGCGCAGCGTGATGGCCGCAAGGCAGGTGGGCATGGCAGGATAGCCGCCAAATCCAACCACGGCCCGCGGTTGACACCGCAGCAGATAAAACACCGCTTGCCAAAAACCGATCAGTTGCCCCAACCAAAACCGAAGCCGTCCCGCACTGGGCGGCGCCGTATCGATTAACTTCACGCCGATCGCATGGGGCTGCTGAAGGTAGCGCACCCCGCGCTGGTCGGTCATCAAGATGGCGCTGTGGTGGTTTTGCACCATCTCCTCAGCCAAGGCCAAGGCAGGCATGACATGCCCCCCCGTCCCACCTGCCGCAAGAATGAAAGTCGTTGGCGTGCCCATGGTTTAGAGATCCACCTCCCCCCGTCCCCGGCGCCGGGTCAGACCCAGAACAAATCCCATCCCAATGGCAAGGGCTAACATGGAAGATCCGCCAAAACTGATGAACGGCAGCGTCATCCCCTTTGTGGGAATAAGACTTAAGGTCGAGGCCATATTAATCAACGCTTGCAAGCCAAACTGGACAACCAGGCCCGACACGGCAAAAAGGGCAAAGAGTCCGTTATCTTGAAGCACCCGGCTAAGACTGCGCAGCACAACAAAGCCATAAAGAAGAACAATCAATACACACAGGATAAGCCCATATTCCTCGGCTGCAACGGGAAAGATAAAATCCGCGTGAGCATCGGGAAGATGTTTTTTCACCACCCCCTCGCCGGGTCCCTGCCCCCAGAGACCACCGCTGACAAACGCATCCAGGGATTGGGTGATTTGGTAACGATCACTGAATTTATCGCCCGCATCGGTATTCAGAAAACGGTCCATGCGCGTCGCCACGTGGGGAAACAGGAAATAAGCACTCACCAACCCAGCTGCACCAAGGGCTACGGCTGCGCCAATCAAATAAAGGGGAAGCCCTGCAAGAAAGCACTGGGACAAATAAACTGCAGTAATCAGAATGGATTGACCCATGTCTGGCTGCAACAGCAATAAGCCAATCACAAGGCCATAAAAAACAAAAGACGCCAGATAACCTGGAAAGCTGGGGTGGCGCTTGGCTTCGGCCAGCATCCAGGCCACAAGCACACTTAGAGCTGGTTTTACAAATTCAGAGGGTTGCAAAGAAAAACCCAGAAAGCTGATCCATCGCCGCGCTCCCTTGATTTCAGTGCCCACCAAGGGCGTTAAAACCAACAATACCAGGCAGCCCGCATACAAAACAAAGGCGGTGCGCCGAATGTCGTGGGCAGACAAAAGGGAGGCGCCGATCAGAAGGGCCAACGTCGGAATCAGGTAGAGGAAGTGCCGCTTCACAAAATAGGTGGCCTCAAGGTGAATACG
Source organism: Holosporales bacterium (assembly GCA_046318415.1). Lineage (GTDB taxonomy): Bacteria > Pseudomonadota > Alphaproteobacteria > Caedimonadales > Caedimonadaceae > JBKCUK01. The sequence goes on from JBKCUK010000005.1 coordinate 46,444, forward strand.
CTCAGCGACTGCCGAGCCCGCCGCCATGTTGAGAAGCAAGCCCAAAATCATGAGGACCCCAAGGGCTGCCAGAATCCATCGATCAACGGTCCACCACCAACGACCCAGGGCACTGTTATCGGTACGCGCAAAAAGACTCATGCAGCCCCCCGTTCAATGGCACAGATCTCAGCCACTACGGCTTTAAAATGGTCACCGCGATGCTCAAAACTTTGATACTGATCCCAGCTGGTGCATGCGGGTGCGAGCAGAACCACCGGAGCGTCATGGCCACTTGCTTTTGCATCGGCAAAGGCCGCCTTAACGGCCGCAGCAAGATCACCGCATAGGGCACAGGGCAGTCGATCGCCCAGTTCTGCTGCAAACGGCTGTTGCGCCTCACCGATCAAATAGGCTTTTTGAACGTCCTTCAGGTGGGGCAGCGCATCCCTCAACCCGCCCTCCTTTGGCCTGCCGCCCACAATCCAAAACACCGATTGAAACAGCTGCAAAGCGCGGGCTGCCGCATCGCCATTGGTGGCCTTGCTGTCGTTGATGAACTGGACCCCAGCACAGGTCGCCACCTGCTCCAGGCGGTGTGGCAGACCAGGAAAACTGGCCATATGACGGGCAATCACCCCATCGGACAACCCGAGAGCCCGCAGGGCCTGGTAACTTGCCACCATATTTTGGGCGTTGTGGGATCCCCGCAATGCGCCATTTTGGCGGGCCACGTCCTGAAGACAAACGGGAACCTCTTCAGCACTGATGGCAAGGGTGGCCTGCGGGCCATGATGACTTTGTCGCGCATAGACCTGCTGCGACCATGGGTCATCCACGCCGACAATGCGGATCTGCCCAGGTTTGGGGTTGCTGAAGAGACGCTCCTTTGCGGCGCAATAACCTTCCATTGAGCCGTGACGATCCAAATGATCGGGGGACAGATTTAAAAAGATCGCAACATCCAGGGACAGGCTGGGCGCCCGCTCCAGTTGGTAAGAGGAAAGCTCCAAAACATACACCCCACCCTCTGAAAGGGGCTCAAGGCTCAAAATCGGAGTTCCGATATTACCCCCCATCACAGCAGGAATTCCTGCCTCACGCAAAACGTGGGCAATCAGGGCCGTGGTGGTGGATTTACCGTTGGTTCCGGTGATACCAACAATTTTAGCTTTGGGCCTCGTTTGAAAAAACAGCTCGATATCGGTGATGATGGGCACCTTATGGTGTTTGGCCAAGGTTGCTGCCGGATGGGGGGAAGGCAAATCATGGGGAATGCCAGGACTCAGCACCAGGGCGGTCATCTGGTCCCAAGGCATCTGATCAGGATGCATAAAATCAGCATCACTCAAGCTGCACTGATCATCAAACACCACAACGCGGGCACCCGCTTGGCGCAAGGCCTTCAGGGTTGCGTGTCCTGTTTTACCAAGACCGACAACTCCGTATGTTACACCTTCAAGATTGGACAGTATCGACATTATCTCAGCTTTAAAGTTGCAAGACCCAAAAGGGCCAAAACGAAAGCAATAATCCAAAAACGAATCACCACGGTGGGCTCGGCCCATCCTTTTTTCTCAAAGTGATGATGGATGGGCGCCATCAAAAAGATGCGCCGCTTTGTGGCTTTGTAATAGAGCACCTGCATAATCACCGAGACCGTCTCCATGACAAAGAGGCCGCCCACGATGGCCAACACGATTTCATGCTTGGTGATGACCGCAATGGCCCCCAAAGCACCCCCCAGCGCAAGGGATCCGGTATCGCCCATGAACACCATGGCGGGGGGCGCATTGAACCACAAAAATCCAAGGCAAGCGCCTGCAATGGCGCCGCAAATGACGGCAAGCTCACCACTGCCGGGAATAAAATTAATGTGAAGGTAGTTGGCGAATACGGCGTTACCCACCAAATAGCTGATGACCGCAAAGCAAAAGGCCGCCAGCAACACCGGGACCGTCGCCAGTCCATCAAGACCATCGGTCAGATTGACGGCATTGGAGGCCCCCACCATGACGAGGGTTGCAAACGGCAAATAGAAAATCCCCAAATCCACCAGAAAGTCTTTTACAAAAGGCAGCGCTAAGCCCAAGGGTTGCGGATGCTGCGTCATTTGCAGGATACAGTAGGTTGCAACCGCCCCGATCAAAGTTTGGGCGAGGAATTTCCCCTTGGCCGACATGCCCTTTGAGCTGCGCCGGGTGAGCTTGCGGTAGTCATCCATGGCCCCTAAGGCACCAAAGCCGATGGTCACCCCCAGCACAACCCAGATGAAGCCGTTGCTAAGATTGGACCACAACAACGTGCTGACGGTGATGGCCAACAGCATTAAAGTACCCCCCATGGTAGGGGTTCCGACCTTCGTGACCAAATGGGTTTGCGGACCATCATCGCGAATGGGTTGTCCATATTTTTGGCGGGATTTTAACCAGCGAATAAAGCGCGGCCCCAACCATAAACTGATGGCAAGGGCGGTTAAGATGGCGCCCGCTGTACGAAAGGTGATGTAGCGAAAAAGGTTAAAGACACCAATCTGGTTGGATAGGGGATAAAGTAAACTATAGAGCATCGATGGGTCTTACCTTTTCATCTTATGTTATTCTTATTTAGGCGCTACGCGCTTGACCAGGGCCTTGCGAGAGCGCCAAAAGGGCCTTGACCACCGTTGACATGCGACCTTCATAGGCACGCTGCCCCCGCGATCCCTTGACCATCACCACGTCCCCCGGACGAACATAGGCTGCAACTGCCTTAGCAACTTCGCTGACATCCTCATGGTGCAGCTGACGCATGGCAGGAGGGACATGATCATAAATCACCCGAGCCCGAGGGCCGGAGGTAAAAACGGCATCAATACCAGCAGCAGCTAAAGCTTCTGCAACCCTCTGGTGGTGGTGGGCCGAATCCTCACCCAATTCCAGCATGTCGCCCAGAACGGCAATGCGGCGCCCTGTTCCCGCAATGGGTGTTTGCTGCAAGACATCAATGGCAGCTAACATGGCTGAAGGGCTGGCGTTGTAACTCTCGTCAATCACAAGGATTTCACCCGCCCCTAAGGCCACACGGTGACGCTCACCGCGGCCCGACAGCAACCGAAAGGCCTGCAGCGATTTGGCGGCTTGATGGACATCTGCCCCTGTGGCCCACACGGCCGTCAAAGCACCCAGCATATTGTGGGCCCAATGTTCGCCCGTCACCTGCAGCGTTAAACTCAAGGACTCGCCGCAAATCTCTGCCTGAATCTCTTGACCCTCGGCAGTGCTTTGCACTTCCAAAATCTGCGCTTCCGCATCAGGTGCCCGACCAAAGGCCAACACTTGCAGCCCCTTCGACAACGCTTTTTCACGAAGCTGTTGATAGTGTGGATTATCTGCATTCAATACGGCCGTGTTGCCGGGCTCCATGCCAGCGAAAATTTCGGCCTTGGCATCTGCAATCGCCTCAAGGGATCCCAAATTTTCAATGTGGGCCTCACCGATGGTGGTAATCAGCGCCACATGGGGACGCACCATCATGGACAACGGCGTGATCTCGCCCGCATGGTTCATGCCCACCTCAAAGACACCATAGTCATCACTGGGACCCAAGTTTGCCAGCGTGTAGGGCACGCCCCAGTGATTATTGAAGCTGCGGTCATTGGCCGTGACTTGGCCTTGATCCTGCAACATCAGGCGCAAGGCCTCTTTGGTGGATGTTTTACCAAAACTTCCCGTCACCGCAACCACACAGGCTTTAGACCTCTCCCGTGCTGCATGGGCCAGCTGACATAGACCCTCATAGGTATCGCCCACCACCACTTGGGGAAGGGAAACAGACGTATCAAAACGGTGGACAAGGGCACCTGCGGCACCCTTGTGTGCGGCTTCGGCCAGGTAGTCGTGCCCATCGGCAACGGGCCCTTTTAAGGCCACAAAAAAATCACCTTTTTGCAGGGTGCGGGAATCGATCACGATTCGCGAAGCTTCAAACACGGCTCCCTCAAGGCGGCCTGCAACCGCCGCCACAATATCTGCCGAAGACCATAAAACAGCCATAAACACTAATCCTTGAATAACGAGGGTTGTCCTAAAATTTCTGCAGCCACCACACGATCATCAAAAGGCAAAACCTGGTCCTTAATGATCATCCCCTGTTCGTGCCCCTTGCCGGCAATGACGATGCAATCTCCCGGTTCCGCCTGACGCAAGGCGATTTCAATGGCATTGCGACGATCGGCGACCTCCTGCGCCCGAGGTGCCCCCTCAAGTACTTGCGCGCGAATACGCTGGGGGTCCTCTGACCTTGGATTATCATCTGTTATAATAACAAAATCTGCATTCTCAGCAGCCGCACGGCCCATCTGGGCCCGCTTACCAGGATCCCGATCGCCACCACAGCCAAACACCACGCCCAAACGGTGCTGCGCGTGGGGGCGAAGGCTGCGCAAAACCGTGATCAGAGCATCGGGCGTGTGGGCATAATCCACCACAACCGCAGCGCCCTTTGGGGTGTGACCAACCAGCTGCATGCGACCAGGAACGGCGGTCAATGAGGCGAGATGCTTTACAATTGAGTCCACCTCATATCCACACGACGCCACAAGACCAAGGCTTGCCAACACATTAAGCGCTTGAAAATCCCCCAGTAAAGGCAGATCGACTTGGTAAATATGTCCCTTCAAGTTCAAAATCGCGGACATGCCCTTCGAATGGGGTACCAACTCTCTCAAATGGTAATCTCCGGCTGCGCGGCCATAGGTGATCGTCTGCAGTCCGCGCGCCTGACAGCGCTTTAACAACCGCCTTCCATAATCACAGTCCACGTTGATCACAGCGGTACCGTCCTGCTGCAGCAAATCCCTGAATAACCTGGCCTTCGCCTCGAAATAGATGGCCATGGTTCCATGATAATCAAGGTGATCGCGTGTCAGATTGGTGAATGCTGCTGCCTTAATATGGGCCCCTTCCAGACGAAATTGATCTAACCCGTGGCTGGAGGCCTCGAGCGCCACATGATGCACGCCCTTGTCCCGCAGCTGCTGAAGTGCTTTATGAAATGTTATGGGGTCAGGTGTGGTAAGTTTAACTTGGGGCAAATCCTCGATCTCGGCTCCGGCCACATGGATACCCAACGTGCCGATGCTTGCCGCTGGATGATCCAAAGCAGCAAACAGCAAATGGCTAAAATGCGCAACCGAGCTTTTGCCGTTGGTACCGGTGACGGCTACCACATGGTCGGGCTGCGGTTGAAACAGTCGGGCAGCCAGAAGAGCCCGCAGATGCCGAGGCCGCTCATGTTCGATGACGACAGAATACCTTAGATCAAGGGGACTCAGGCGATCCTTATATCCTTGCGGAACAATGATGATCGCCGCATTTTGCGCGAGCGCTTGCTTAATGAGCGGCAGGCAATCCCCTCCGCTAAGCGCAGGAAGCACAACAAACAATGCGCCAGGGCCTGCGTCCTCAATGGTGTGCGCCCAAGTTGTGATGACCACCTCAGAAGGTAAGGTGCACGTGAGCAGAGATTGCAGAGACTCTTTAATGGGCATTCTTTTCCACAACGAAGCTAGCGTTTTGATATTGCGGGTCAATGGTATCCTTATAATCCTGTTTTGGATAGATCCCAAGCACCGGACCCATGCGCGCAATGACCCTTCCGCCAACGGGTGCAGCATTCCACCCAGCCGTATTGAACCCATGGGTTGAGGCAAGACGTTTTGGGTCATCCAGCATGGTGTAAATGGCATAGCGCGGATCCGTTGGCGACGCGCCCAACACCCCTACAAACGAGGTCATCACGCGGTCCGTCTGATATCCCCTACCCTGACGCAAATTGGCCGTGCCCGTTTTACCCGCCACGAACATACCTGGAACATTTGCTTTTCCTGCGGTTCCATGGGTGACCACAAAACGCATGAGCTGCAACATACGGCGTGACGTTTCAGCACTCAAGACCCGGGGCAAGTTTTGAGGAAGCTGCGCCTGCCGCACCAGGCTTAAAGGCACCTGCAATCCCCGCACGATGGCGATAATTCCCTTAACAAGCTGAAAAGGTGCAAACGACAAGCCATAGCCATAGGAACAGGTAATAATGGTGGACTCGGTCCAAGGAGACGGAATAAGAGGGGCGCCCGATTCGGGCAATTCACTTTGCGGCGCCTCCAAATAACCCAACTTACGCAGGAACTTGCGTTGTCCCTCTCCCCCTACCATCAGCGCCATTTTGGCCGCCCCGATGTTGGAAGAATACACAAAAACTTCGGGCACATTCAGCCATGCGTTCCGTCCACGAAAGTCGGTGATGGTAAAACGGCCGACCTTAAGGGGCTGGGTGGCATCAAAGCGACTGTTAAGGTTAATCAAGCCACTTTCAAGGGCCATGGCCGTATTGGCCACTTTAAGGACCGAGCCAAACTCATAGACACCCAACGTTGTTTTATTAAAACGCTCGTCATCGGTGGCATGCCGGGGGTCATTGGGATTAAAGTCTGGAAGGGAGACCATGGCCACCACTTCACCACTGCGCACATCCACCACCAGGCCTGCAGCCCCTCGGGCGCCAAACTCACTCATGCCCCGCAGCAACTCGTCCCGCAGAATGTGTTGCACCCGCACATCCAATGCAAGTTGCAGGGGTTGTGATGACGAACTGAGTCGATCCTCAAGACCTTTCTCAATGCCCGATATGCCGCGATTGTCCACGTCAGTAAAACCCAGCACATGGGCTGCAAGACGTCCGTGAGGGTATATACGGCGCTGATCTCTCACGAAGGATACCCCAGGAAGACCTAAGCGCAGGATTTGCTCTTGCTGGGACGGGGTGAGGTGGCGCGCGATCCAAATAAATGTTTTTCCTGAGCTTAGACGCTTCTTCAGTTCATCATGGGACACGTGGGTCAGAACTTTTGCCAGTTTATCGGCCGCCTCCCTCACATCTAAAATCTTCGCGGTGTTTGCATAGACCGATGATGTGGTAATGGTGGTTGCCAACATTTCTCCGTTGCGATCGATAATGTCTGCGCGACCCGTGACCACGCCTTGTTCCATCTGACGACGAGACAGCAGGGCATCCTCTGCCTCAGTCAGCAGGGTCAGTTCCACCAAACGAAAGATGATGATGCCAAGACAAAAGATAAAGAAGAGAACAGCAACCAGCAGGCGGTTACGGGCGACCTCAAGGCTCGCTTTCAGTTGAGGATCGAAAGACGCGGGCTTGGTGAGGAGAAGAGCCGGATCAAAGTAGCTTTCCTTCATTCCTTGCCATTCAAATTCAACAGTTTAACACTTCCGTGCGTCTGTTGGGCCGACACCAAGTGTGTCATCTCACCGGCTTGATGTCGGGTGGGCAGCTGTTCAAGGGACACCAACTGGGCGCCCGAGAGGGGTGCCGCCATCTCGTAATTTTGCACCAGAGTCTGCAGACGTGACGGCTCGGTCAAGTAACTCCACTCTGCTTGCAACAAATGCATGGATTCTTCAAGGGTAAAAATTTCGCGCTCATAAGACGCAAGCTCGCGGTCCAGGTCCATCACCTGCTGCTTGACATGATAGGTGAGTGCACACAAGGCTATGATAAAAATCACAAAATAAAATCCTGAGCGACGCATCTTTTTTACTTCTCCGGCATTATACTTAATTTTTCGACAATGCGCATCTTTGCAGAGCGTGCGCGTACATTATTTTTGATCTCATCGGCCGATGGCATCACGGCCCTTCGGGTAACCAAATGAAAGTCTGGCTTTTTTCCATCTAGGACCGGCGGCAAATGGCGCGAACGCGCTTCATGGGTGCGGGCATTTTCCACCATGAAATTTTTGACAATTCGGTCTTCCAGAGAGTGAAAGGTGACCACCACCAAGCGCCCATGGGGGGCAAGCATCCGACGAGCCGCTTCAAGGCCCCGCGTGAGCTCACCCAGCTCGTCATTCACAAAAAGGCGCAAGCCTTGAAAAGTTCGTGTTGCTGGGTCAATGCCATCGGGGCTGCGCCGCACAACCCGGCGCACCACTTCAGCTAATTGACGGGTGGTGGCAAAGGGTTCGATGCTGCGCTGGCGCACGATGGCCCGCGCCACAGACCGTGCAAACCGTTCCTCACCCAACTCATAAATGATGCGCGCCAACTCTTGTTCATCGAGGGTATTCACCACATCGGCGGCCGAGAGTCCTTGTTGTTCCATGCGCATGTCGAGCGGCCCATCATGGCGAAAGGAAAAGCCGCGAGATGCCTCATCTAACTGATGGGAGGAAACTCCCAAATCCAGAACAACACCATCGACGCGCCCAATCTCATCAGGACTTAAGCGATCCAACATGTCGCCAAAACGTCCATGAATTAAACGTAGCCGCTCTGGGTAGCGGGCGCACAGACTTTGTCCTGCTGCAATTGCATCTGGATCACGATCGAAGGCAATGACGCGACACGCGGCTGCTTCAAGAAGGGCTTGGGTATACCCCCCAAATCCAAAGGTGCCATCGATGTAAAGCCCACCGTCCTTTAACTGCAAACCCGCAACGATTTCCTTTAACATGACCGGAATATGGGGGCGACCCTCCTCGTCGGCCATGCCTGTGGGATGCATTCTCATGACTCACCCCGCCCCACGGGCGCAGCCCCATCCACCAACTTAAGGGAAGGCGCGGAATCCCGCAGACGCCCGCGTGCCGCCCCTTGATGACTTGCAAAAGCTTTTGGCAGCCACAACTGAAACGTGGGGCCGCGGCCGACAAATGCAATTTCTTCCGACACCCCAATTTGCTCGAGCAAACTGCGCGGCAAAATCACGCGCCCGTCGCCATCAAAGGGAATAGGCTCGGCGTCGGCAAAAAGCGTTGCCGTGAAGTCCTCACGGGCTTCTGAGAAAAGATCAAGGGTATCCAGGGTCTGACTCAGGCGCTCCATACGACTTTGCCCCAGACACTCCAGGGCAGGATAGCGGTAAGAACGCAGAACAATAAAACCAGGAAAGGACTCGCGGGATAAGGTCGCACGAAAGCTTGCAGGAACCGAAACACGGCCCTTTTTGTCAACCTTGTGAATATAAGTGGACAGAAAAAGTCCCATTTACTACCGCCGCGAACTTTTGATGACTTGCGCAATCACCGGCATGGAGCACTATGCCTATTTATGGGATATCATGGGATCGCGTGGGGATCAATGGTTAAATCACGGGAAAATGACTTCATGCACAGAGTTATCCACAGAAGTCCATCCCTTTCAAGGTGATGTTTTTCCCGGAATATCTGGTTTTCAAAGAATTATTCCTTTTCATCCACAGAAATTACTCACCGATCAGGATTTAAATATTTACCAGAACCTTGAAAGTCGTTTATGGTTTTGCGAAACGAAAACTGGCCAAGTCAAAAAAAGGTGAGACTCCATGAATTATAAGTTTTTTTTGAGCGCCCTTTTCATGACAAACACCGCCTACGCCACCAAAATTCCGGACTTCCCGCATGAAGTCATCGAGAGTGTTGCAACGTTTGCAGATCATATTCGTTCTCACGCCGCAACACCTGAGAATGGGACATCAGAAGCAAAGCAAACAACGATGGTGTTTTGGGATTGGGATCGGGTCATTACCGACCATTTCTCTGAAAATAACGTCCTCTATGAGACGTTAATTGAAGATCAGGCGACCAAGGAAGTACTTTACACCATTAAGGAATTAGAGATCCCTCAAATGGTTGTGACAGCGCGCTGGCATCATGAACAGCAGGTAAGCGATCCCATGGATTTTTTTATTGAGCTGGGGACGTCTATGCATCGACACTTTGAGGATGAAGAAGAACATCCCTTCCTCGATTTACACGCCGAGAAACCATCTGCTTATTACTTAACTTTTCAGGATAAAAAGGGGCAACAGTATCAAGAACTCTCAAGCTATATTTATAAAGGTATTATGTTTTGCCCTCAAAGTAATAAAGTTCGGGGCGTGCATGCATTTTTCATGAGCCATCCGCAGCATCGACCCAGCACACTTTTTTATATCGATGATCAAAAATTGCAGTTGTATCGCATCCACACCTATATGAAGGCAGTGCATCCTGAGGTGCAGTTGCGCCTGTTTCACCTGCCCTATCCGGAACAGAAGACTGATTAAACGCAGCCCCTCTTGAGCTCACATTTATTGAGGTTTTTGGACGATATAGACAAGAAAAAAGGCCGCAGAGGCGGCCTTTGAATTTACTTTGCAGGGTTCAGCTGAAGATTACCAGCCAAACCAGCCTTTAACCTTGTTCTTAACGGCGCCGGCTGCGCGTGAGAACCAGTTACCTGCTGGCTTCTCTTCTGGCTGTGCCTCTAACACCGCTGGTTTGACGAATTTTTGGCCAGCTTTTGCCATTTCGCCATGTTCCAGCCCTTGAGCGTCCAATTGCTCCAGTGCGTTCAAAAGCTCTTTATAGCTGTTAGCAACGTGCGGTGTCGCACCATTCTTTTTGCGCAGATTAATGACATTACCGACTTGGTGACCACCTAGAACATTGAATCCCAGCTTTGGCACAGGATCATAGTCCTGAACAACAGCATAAGCATTGCTTGCCACACGGCTATTGTTGAATACCTTTGCTGCCTCATTGCTCATCACGAGAGGCGCGCCAAATGTCACAAGCTTGATGTTCTTAAGGCCAAGCTTATGTTCCGCGCGAACAGCAACCATGTCTGCCTCGCCACCACCAAGACTGTGCCCCACAACGGTAACATCTAAATCAGACACATCCTTGCCCTGGGCACGTGCAATATCTTTCAAGTATGCATGCAACATAGGCTCGAAAGTTTTGACATCACTCAACATGCCGCGATGCATCGGCGCCCCTAAGACAGAGCAATCCATGCCACGCGCATCAAGATCAATCGCGACTTGATGGGGGTTCGAGAAGTCTGTTCCGCGCAATGAAACCACCACAGAATTGTCTGGCTTTATGAAGACCAAACCAACATTCTCGATTTCGTTACCCAGGAACAAAACCCGCTCGCCGCGCTTTTGTGCAGCTTCAATTTGCTCAAATTTATCATCGCTGATGTCATGGGCTTTAATGTAGCCAAGCTGCGCACGTGTCAACAAATCATTCAACTCAGCAACCGAATAAGGTGAACCCGCAACGGTCGTGACTTTTGGCTCATAGGAATTCTCGTCAATTCCCACGAAGCTCATGCCCAAATCGCTGGCACTTAAGGAAGCAGCCTGCTTAGGCGCAGCCGAATGAGCCACAGCCTTTGGCGCTTTCACAGTAAGGTCGTGCCGCACGGGTGTGGCTGGCTGAGCCTGATTCAAGAGGTCTACAACATCAAGGCTTTGCAAAACGTTATTGTACACAGCACCCTGGGGGGCAGTTTTGTAGGCACGAAAATCATCGGCGTCCCAAAAACCCGAGGCAGCAAGGTTCTGCTTCAACTCTACCGGCGCCTGCAAATGCGCAGAATTGGCCATCAGCGTGCCATAGGCAGCGTCACGTTCAATTAGGTCTTCCTCAAGGGCATAGGCCTGAGCCCCGATAACCGAGAAAGCACTCGCAAGAAGTAATGAACGGGTCAACATAATTTACATCCTTTTCGTCAATTATTGACGTCTTAGACCTGTTTTGCATCCGCCTCAAATGCTTTATGTGCAGGCCTCGATTGTCAATTTTGCAACACACCCTTTTGCTGACGCATAAACCCGACTTTTCCGGAGCATAGTTTTTCGTCGCACCGCATAGAAGGTGTACAGAGCTTTACTTTATGGCGCACAATATTGCCAAATCCACAGAGCTCCATCGAACTTTATAGGGATTTCAGGCAAAACTTGCAAGGAAAATTTTGGAAATATTTCTAAAATATTTATTCCCGCCTTTCTCATAAGGCAAAAACACAAGCGGATCAAGCACTTCAGCGCAGCAAGAACCAGAGATTCCATCGAAATTGTTCATGCATGCGGCGGAAGAATAAAGGGGTATCTTGTTGAAAAAGTCAGTGTGAAATTTATTTTGGACTATGAGATATCAGACAATAGGGCAGAAATATCAGCCGACGGGGCACCCCCGCCGGCTGAAGAGGTGATTTAAGAATTCATATCGGGCCGCCACTGAATGTCACGGTCGGCCAAGAATTGCATAATTTTTGCTATTTCCTCATCGCTCAAGTTTGAGCACCCTTTGAGGAACCCCTCTTTCACATTTGTGAGGCCCGATAAAAGGCTAAGATCCAGAGATTCAAGGGACGTGCACCCCAAAAACGCTTCATAATTCATGATGTGCCATTTGGATGAAGCGGGGAACTTCACTGTGCGAAGCATTGGACAGCTACTTAAGAAGCTAGTCCCAGTATCTTGCAAGTTCCGCAATCCAGAAAGATCCACAAATTCCAGTGCCGGCATACTATCAAGGAAACGGCCATAGGCTCGCGTCACCTGGTTAAGACTATGACACTCCACAGTCCGCAAACCCTTGTGCATCCACATGATGCTATTGTCCAAATATTGCACGTTGCCTTTTGGATTGGTCAAGATCAGATGATGCATATTCTCTGGCAGCAAATTACGTTTTAAAACAAATTCTGCCTTTCCACTAAACAGGCGATTCCCAGTACGGCCGGAGCAAATCGTAGATCTGTTTCGGGTTAGTCCACGGATTAGTCCACTTGAATCGATTGTCAACATCAACCGATGCTCAGGATGGGTCGCAAACAGCGTCGTTAAATCGTTGAGGGGAATGTTCGTATCGTCGTGGCAGATTTGGTAATCCGTCAAAACCACAGTGACCGGTTTCGTTTTGAGGGATTGCATTAAATCAGCCGTAATCTCATTGCTGTCCAATAGGCTGACATAAGGACGTGAAGGCTCATCATGGGTGCGGTTGCGTTTTAGAATCCCTTGAAACCTGGCCTCGAATTTTGTTCTGCCTGCCTCATTTTGACTTTGCTCTAGATATAGCCCCTCAAACGGTATGATGGCCTGAATATGCTCAAGGGCGATCTCGCGCCTATTTTGAGGCAAATTACGTTTAAAGATGGCCTGATACAGAATTTGCACGCCAGCTTCGTCAGGGACAAAATCAGCAGGCATGTCCTGTTTCAGGTCTGAACTGAAGGGCAGTGCCACAAATCCATCTTTATTCATGAGCTTACGCAAAGCCCTACCGACAGCCACATGTGGCATATCACCGAGGAATCCTTTAGGCGTAAAGTATTCGTAATCGCGTTTATACTGCCCACTGCACAGGTGCCTTGAGGTGCGTGTTAAGGGTCATGTCCTCAACCAACTGGGTCAGGCCTTCCTCGGCAACACCCCGCATATCCCGAGAGGCAAGCCCCATACGCGCAATGGTTTGGGAGGGAAGATTTTTCATCACCTCAAGATAGGCATCCCTTGGCAGAGAACCGAGAAAATAAGGGGCTTCTTCGGTTTCAGTTATCTCACTGGCGAACCCGTTTTCTGCCCAAAACAGTGTTGACAGAAGAAGGGCAGACGCCATCGTACGTCGTTGAAATATAGACAATTTTATTTTGACATAGTAAACACCGTCCACGTCCTAGGATATTTATGACCCAGGGTCAATAGGCAAAATTTTAAAAGATTTTTAGCAAGAAAGCAGGCAGGATTACGCATTGGGAATGTTGCAAATCTTAGCACTGCATCGTGAGAGAAAAGGGTGCAAGGGTCTATAAGCCGGGTTCTGTCCTGATTACTCAGGGATGGCGATTCATCTTGGCGTGGCGTTACCGCGCACGCTCGTGCAACCGACCCGGGCAACCGCGCGAAACCCCGCGCGCCACCATGTGGCATGTCGCCCCTATTTGGTCTTGCTCCAGATGGGGTTTACCGTGCCGCTGCTGTTGCCAGCCGCGCGGTGCGCTCTTACCGCACCGTTTCACCCTTACCGCAAAGCGGCGGTCTATTCTCTGTGGCACTTTCCCTTGGGAGGTCCCAGCCGGACGTTATCCGGCATCTTGGTTTCGTGGAGCCCGGACTTTCCTCTTGATTTCTCAAGCCGCCATCCGACCCTTGCGCCGCCATTGTGGTCCAAGAAGTCCCTTAAATGCAAGTGTTGGAATTTCATATTGATCAATTTGGAGTTCTTCCCCAGCTTGAGAAGCTCTGTAAAGATGGGTAAAAAGCCCTCATCGTTCGTCACGAGGTTAGCCCAAAATGAAGCATCATGCTGAAGCAGCCTTTGCCATAATGATCCTCCTCTTCCCCTGCATCAGCCCGTTGGCATCAGAAACACCACAGAAGACCCCTGATCTTGTTGAAGATGTCCTGCTTCACGTGGCCACCTATCTTGAGGGGGATCAAAGAACCCTTGGGCGATTTCTTCTGAGTCAAAAAGGGCTAAAAAGTAGAGTAGCAGGCCATGTCCGCGTCCTGCGCCTCGATGAAAATCATCGCTACGGCGGCCTTTTTAAAAAAACTGGATATACTCAGTTAAGCCCTCAGCTTTCGCCACAAAACCTCACCCAGTGGCTAGCCTCCTTTCCGAATCTCACCTTTTTGAGCCTACCCTTCATCCATGACTTGGCACATCACGCCCCGCTCATGCGGCAGATTGCAGCACTCACCAACTTGCGGCAGCTATGCGTGATCGGGGACCATACGGGCCCATCCTTCATCAACGCCTCGTCGCTCGAGATTCTCGAAACCACTTTGCAGCACTTACCCCACCTCGAGTCCTTTGGGTTTCAGGGTACGATCGATGATGGGATACGTGGCATTGACTACCCTTTTGAGCGCAACATCCCCTGGCGCAGCAGCGATCTTGTCGGGGTTTTGGAGACGTTACCTCAAAACGTGACCTCGCTGCAACTTGACATACGCGATGTCACGGAGCCTGAATTTCTAGAGAACCTCAGCGCGTGCACCCAGCTGATACGCCTCAATCTTTCGGCGAATACCCTCACAAATCCTGAACTTCTTGCCGAGGCGCTGGCACACTTGACAAAACTGACGTTCCTTGAACTCGCCTCCCTCAATGCCGATTCATCGGAAACAGCGTGGTGGTCGCTTAAACCCCTCAAGCAGATGCTAGAGGAGAAGATTATTGCAACACTTTTGACCGCACTTCATGTGGGCGCCGGTTTGGATGAACAGGAAGCAAACGCGCTCTCCTCATGCCGCAATTTGCGACACTTGTCTGTGAACCTTGAGTACAGCACTGACCCAAGCCAGCAATTGGCCCAGCTGGTGGGGCAGATGCAACATCTTGAAATACTTGACCTTAGCATATTTGACGCGCCGCGCGACCTTTCATGCCTGACCGAATTCTGCCCGAAGCTGCAGTCATTGGGCCTTCATCTCGAAGGGGTGGGACGCGATGGCTTTTGTGCGAGACATTTCTTAGGCCTGCCCCATCTCACCACCCTTGATCTCACCAAGACAACTTTGAATCCAGAAAGCCTCATGGAGCTGAAATACCATGAAAAACTGATTTTCCTTCATCTTTGCCCCCAGTACGTGCCCCGTATCGCCCTTGATAAGATTCAAGCCGATCGGCGAGGCTTAACGACAGGATGGCAACACATGATCCTCAATGATGATCCCTTGTGGGATCGGGATACCCTCAAAAAACTCTCCCGCAAGTTGGCCAAGACGCCTTTGAACAGGGGCCGTCAATTGATGGATATCCGTCACGTGATCATGGGGTGCGCTTCCCCAGCGGTTTTGAGGATAGACCGCTTGGTTGCAAGCGATTTGGCTTTTTATGATGAGAGCCATCCCTTCTGGGCTTTCAAGCCCGCTGCCCTTGACTCCATTATCAACTTTGAGGATTGCCTTCCCCAGTAACGGGCAAGGGACGGGTTAAAAACCGGACGGCGTGATATTTTCTTGATCTGCTGTCAAGGGGTTTTCGTCTTCACTCTCCTCGTCAGACCCCTCACTTTCCTGGGCATCTTCAAGGGAACCAAGCCATGGATGCAGGTCTGCAAAAGCTTGGTTACGGACCTCGCAAGTCATCAAGAAAAGCCTTTGGAGATCCTTGCTCAAAGCAACTCCATCTGGCGAATAGGCCTGAATCTGATGCAAACATGCGCTCAAACCCTTTGCTAAGGCGACGTTTTCATGGCCAAAGCTCAGCAACCGATAGTCTTGTCCGCCCAGGCGCCAATGATGTTGAGAAAACCATGAGGGTTCCATAGCTGAGGGTAGGAAGTCGGCGTGCTCCTGGCGAAGGGCAAGTGCAGAGATGAACAAACCCGGTTTTTCAAGGTGGCTGAGGTGGGACGATATTTTCTGCTTAAGGAGAGAATCCTCTTTCATCTCCTCAAGGAAAGCCTTCACAGATCCAAGAAGCGGCTGATAATCCGAGGAGAATCTCGGATCCTGATCCTGTGGGGTCACAAAAAGGCGCCTCACCGCGTGGGGATCACAACTCAAGAAAGCCAGACGCACCGCTTCACTGGTATTCTGGGGCATCCCCACGCCTTTGAGTGACCACACGGATAAAAGCGAAGCAGCCTTGCGAAATCCATGTTTCAAAGCGCCTTCTGCCAGGTGGCGCATGGCTTCTGGCGCGGCCAAGTTATGACCTCGGGGCAGTGCTCCACACCACGCAAGGGATGCCAGGTGGTAGGCCGCTTTTCCATGGCCTTTCTCGCTTGCCGATTGCAAAAGCTGGATCACCTTATCCAACTGACTTATTTCCCTCTCGCCCATCAGAAGCCCGCGCTGCACACATAAGGCGTAATGAAATATGGCTTCAACCTCGCCACGTTCAGCACGCACCTGTACGGCCCTCAGCAAGGTGGGAAAGTTGAGGCATCCTTCGTCTAATGTACTCACAACAAACGAGAAACGTCGCAAATCCTCACTCACCCATTTGGTCACATCGCGCCCCCAGGTTGCGATCGCAGGATAACCTTGGATCATGAGTTTTTTTCCAAACTCGATATCCTCCATCAAGGCTTCTGGCAGGGCGTGGGCATATTCATAAAGGGCCACTAAATTTTGCGCGTCCTGATCGCCTTGATTTGCTTGAAGAATTTTTTGATGCAACGCGTGGCTTGACAAAAGGGGCGTGAAGGAGAAATCGGGATCTGAGTTTTCTTCATGAAACGCAGATACATGAGGATGCGCCCTGGTATCGTTCTCAGTAAGAGACGTGGGCATCTGGGCGATAGGCTGCTTTTTGCCTTGCCCAGCCAGCTCCCCCACATCAGAGGCATTCGCTTGCTTCGCCCCAGTTCCCAATAAAGCTGTGAAGATCATTGCACAGCCTACCCCATGCCAAACTCGCGTGATCACGGGCCCCTCACTCGTCTAGTGGTCAACGAGTCGGCATGATTGTACAGCAGGAAAAAAAATTCAAGATTTAGTTAAAAATTTTAATAAATTTTTGTTAAATTGTCCTCATCACATGCACGACAAAGCACGCTGCACCGCCGGGCGGGCCTCCATGCGCTCACACCATGTGGCGATGTGCGGGTAATGCGTCACCTCAAGTCCTAATTTCTCCATACGCTTGATCCAAGGATAAAGCGCCATGTCGGCGATGGAGTAAAATCCAGCAACAAAATCTTTTTGCGCCAATTGCTGATTGAGCACATTCAAAAGGCGCTGTGTCTCTTTCAAGTAACGCTCCATGGCGTAAGGCACTTTTTCTAGCGCAAAGTGATGAAAATGGAACGCTTGGCCCATCATGGGGCCAACCCCTCCCATCTGCCACATCAACCACTGCATGACGGTTGCCTGTTCACCGGGGGTCTTCCCCATAAACTGGCCCGTTTTTTGAGCCAAGTAGAAGAGGATCGCACCTGACTCAAACAGACTCAAAGGTCCCCCTTGGGCTTCATGATCTACGATGGCAGGAATGCGGTTATTGGGGCTTATTTTGAGGAAATCCGGCGCCAGCTGCTCACCCTTGGTGATATCAACGCGAATCACGCGATACTGAAGATCCATTTCTTCAAGGGCGATGGGCACTTTGTAGCCGTTGGGCGTTGGCCAGGTGTAGAGATCAATCATTTTATGCCGCCTCTTTTACTTTGGGTTTATCCATGAAGAAATGCTTGCGACATAAGGCGACATACCGCTCATTGCCGCCAATCTCGATTTGATTCCCCTGCCATACGGGACGCCCTTCCGCATCCACGCGCGCGTTCATGGTTGCCTTGCGGCCACAATGGCAAATGGTTTTAATCTCATAAAGGTTTTCAGCCCAAGACATGAGGTATTTTGAGCCCTCAAACGGCTCACCTTTAAAATCTGTCCGCAGACCATAGGCCAACACCGGCACATTCAGCTCATCGGTAATACGACAGAGTTGCTCGACCTGCTCTTTTTTCAAGAATTGGGCTTCATCAATCAGAATACAAGCCAAGGATTTGTGCTCACCGAGGTAAGCCTCCGTAAAGGCGAAAAAGTCGAAGTCAGAATCGAAACTATGGGCTTCTTTTTCAAGACCAATACGTGAAGCAATGCGCCCCTTGACCGCACGGGTATCGATACTTGGGATGAACATCAGGGTATCCATGCCCCGCTCGCGGTAGTTATAGTCGGACTGTAGGAGGGTCGTCGTTTTTCCTGCATTCATGGCAGAGTAGTAGAAATATAGTTTGGCCACGGTGGTCCTCGTCTCCTTTTCACACACAGCGCCAAGAATAGGCTGGCTTTGCAGCATTCACAAGTGGTCACCCATTGAGAGAGGGAATAAAAGCAACGCTTATTGAAGGATCGGCGCTCGTGGGGGGCTCGCTCTCGATCCCCCTGATACGCATCAAGGTAGTCTTGTTGTCGTTTCTCCTGACACACCTTAAGAGGAAACACACAGATGGCTCTCTTAAGAAGGTGAGGACTCCTCAAAGGATTGCCGCGCATGAAAACTCCACCATTGGTGCCTTGGGTTCGGTAAAAAGAGCGCTCGCAGCTCCCTAAAGGAATCCACACACCCCAGGACTTTATACCCTACCCCGCCACTAGGGATTCGCCATGCCTCGCAGTCCCACCATTGGCACTTTGGTCTCGCCAAAAAGAGCCCTCGCAGCCCCTAAAGGAATCCACACACCCCAGGACTTTATACCCTACCCCGCTACTGGGGATTCGCCATGCCTGGCAACAGCAGTCACGCGAAGACGCAGCTTCACAGCAATGGCTTAAGCGACGTTTTGAATACTCTCGTCAAGGACTGTCAGCATATTGTGGGTCTTGAGAATTTCTTCGCGCAATTTCTCGGCCATTTCAGTGATTTGCTTAATTTCATGGGTTGCTTCAGTTACCTTTGAGGCCATACTTTGCGTGCCGGTGGCTGCTTGTTGTGTATTGCGACTGATTTCGGTGGTGGCTTCTCCTTGCTCACGCACGGCAGACGCAATGGTTCCGGTAATCTGATCAATACGGCTAATGGTCTCGGTAATTCGATTGATGGCTGAGACAGAATCCTGAATGGCCCCTTGGACACTACTAATTTGTGAAGCAATTTCGTCGGTGGCTTTTGTTGTTTGATTGGCCAAAGACTTCACCTCCGCCGCGACCACAGCAAAGCCCTTACCCGCCTCACCAGCACGCGCAGCTTCAATGGTCGCATTTAATGCCAAAAGATTCGTCTGATTGGCGATGTCTGAAATAAGACTGACCACCTGCCCGATGCGTTCCGCGGAAGCCGCAAGATTCAGAACCGCTTCATTGGTATGGGCCGCAATCTGCACGGCATCGCGGCTGATTTGGGTAGAATCATTGACTTGTCGCCCAATTTCCTGAACTGAGATCGACAATTCTTCGGCGGCAGCGGCAACCCCTTCCACACTGGTTGTGGCTTGCCGCACCGATTGCAGAATCTGGTTAGAACCACCGCCACTGCGGTTGGTAAAAGAGAACAATTCCCGACTTTGATCACTCAGGGACATCAAGCTCTGCACGGCTTGCCCCAAGGTATACTTGACATCTTGTAAAGCACGCAGATGGGGGGATTCACTGGTCATACGCTCGATTTTTTCACGCTCCTGACTCAACTCGGCTTTTCTGGCAGCGATATCCTCCAGCAACATGCGAAAACTCTCAATTGCCCGAGCCACTTGACCGATTTCGTCTTGACGCGTAGAACCGCTGACGAGAACGTCTTTATTGCCCTTGGCCACTTCTTCCAAAGCATTGAGCATATGCCTAAGAGGATCCATTGTCTTAAAAATGGATACAATGAAAGCGATGGCCATACATCCAAGGGTCAGCATGCCGAGGACCAGATTTGTGATGAACGCATATTTTTGAAACGCGATGGCATCACGCGTGGCGTTCGCGTGGTAATCGCGAATGTTTTTTTGGAATCCCTCTTGTTGTTCAGCAAGAGCATTAAAGCTTTCTTCAAATTTTTTAAAGCTGTCTGACTCATTACCACTTCCAGCCTGCTCAAGGGCCCGCTTTGCCTTAATGATGTATTCTTGCGCGCCAGTCTTTACAGCTATGGTATTTTTACCTATCGCGGCATCGGGTGACATTGCCATAATCGCATCTAGCTTCTCAAGGAATGCTTGACCACGATTCTCAACACTGTCCTTCGCCTCTTTGTGGTCGGCAAGATTGTCTTCCCGTCGCGCAAATCGGCCCTTCATCACATCGCTTCGTATGGCATCGTGCATCATGTCAGCAAACAGCGCATTGGTCGAAATTTCAGCTGTGAGCTGAGACTGCTCAAACTTTGCCTTCACCCTGTAGCTGACATAAATTCCCACAAAACTGCTGAACAAAAGCAGGCCAGCAGCTGCGCAAAGCGCATAAAACATTTTTGTGCGAAGGGACATGTTGGCGAACATCTCAAAAACCCTCTGATTGGATCACTTCATCCTAGATGGTGCAGGAGGGGACTTAAAAAAGGGTAAAGATCTAGATTTTTACAAAGAGATGCTGAGCACGCCGCTCGAATGCGGCAAGCAGCTCCCGCGATGCAGTGGTCAACACAGGCGTAAGAGCGCGGCGCAGAAGCCAAGAATCCAGTTCAAAATCGAGGCAGCACGACACTTTGGTAGTCGCTGCGTCAACGGCCTGAAAGTCCCATGTATTGGTAAGATAAGTGAACGGACCCTCGATGGCCGTTGCCTGAATGCGCTTATGTGGACTCAAATCCACACGCGAGGTATAAGATTCGCGCAAAGGTCCATACCCAATGGTGAGCGTTGCAAGGAACTGGGAAGGGTGCTGGTCAAACACCCGGGCATCCACGCACCACGGTAAAAACTCCGGATAGCGCTCAACGTCTGCCACCAGCTGAAAGAGATCATCATCCCGGAAGGACAGAAGGCGCTGTTCCAGGAATTTAGGCATGGGCCGAGAGGGTTTGCAGACTGGCCGCGCGTGCCACTTTAAGGCGGGCAAAGTCCTCATCGGCATGATAGGACGAACGGGTCAAGGGAGACGCCGAGACCAACAAAAAACCCTTACCCCGCGCCATTTTGGCGTAATCTTCGAACTCAGAAGGCTCCACATATCGCATCACGGGATGGTGGGTTGGCGAGGGTTGCAGATACTGCCCTATGGTGAGGAAATCCACGTCCGCAGCCCGCATATCATCCATAACTTGATAGATTTCGGACTTGTCCTCACCAAGACCCACCATGACGCCTGACTTGGTAAAGATGGTTGGATCCAATTCCTTGACCCGCTTCAATAGGTTTAAAGAGTGGAAATAGCGGGCGCCAGGTCGAACGGTGGCATAAAGCCGGGGAACTGTCTCCAGGTTGTGATTATAGACATCCGGACGCGCTGCAACCACCACTTCTAGTGCACCCTCTTTGCGTAAGAAGTCCGGTGTCAGCACCTCAATAGTGGTGCCAGGGGCACGGCGCCTGATTTCAGTAATGACCCTTGCAAAGTGCGCAGCTCCCCCATCGTCAAGATCATCGCGATCAACAGACGTAATCACAACGTGTTTGAGGCCAAGCTTTGCAAGGGCTGCAGCTACCCGCTCTGGCTCGTGCGGGTCAAGTTGGTCCGGACGCCCGGTTTTCACATCACAAAATGCGCACGCCCTGGTGCAGACGCTGCCCAAAATCATGACGGTGGCATGTTTCTTAGACCAACACTCCCCTATATTTGGGCATGAGGCTTCTTCACACACGGTATTCAAGGCATGCAGACGCATTAAATCTCGTGTTTCCTGATAAGCGGGCGAGACGGGGGCTTTCACCCGGATCCAATCGGGCTTTTTTAGAGCTTCCACGGGCGGTTGGAACTTTCCCTTCATGCGCGTCTCCTCACCTCAAATACTAAAAATGGATGGCCCGCCCATAGGCAGAAAGCGTCGCCTCATGCATCATTTCAGACAAGGTCGGATGGGGAAAGACCGTATGCATCAGCTCACCTTCCGTTGCCTCCGCGCTCATGGCAATGGCATAACCTTGAATCAACTCGGTCACTTCTGCGCCAATCATGTGGGCACCCAGTAGCTCGCCCGTTTTTTCATCAAATATTGTTTTCACGAGGCCTTCCGGCTCGCCCAAAGCGATGGCCTTGCCGTTACCAACAAACGGAAAGCGACCCACTTTAATCGGGCGACCTTCTGCCTGGGCCTGGGCTTCGGTGAGACCAATGCTCGCAATTTGCGGATGGCTATATGTGCAGCCTGGAATGCGGGTGCGATCTAAACCGTGACCATGGGCCAGGCCAAACATGTGTTCAACGGCCAAGATTCCTTCATGGCTTGCCTTGTGGGCCAACCAGGGTGCGCCGGCCAAATCGCCGATGGCATAAAGGCCCGGCTCGGCCGTCTCGCCAAAACTACCCACAACCACATGATTTTTCTCAAGCTTGACAGCCGTATGCTCAAGCCCCAAATTTTCACTATTGGCAACGATACCCACCGCCAGAATCACGCGATCGACGGTGATGTTATGGGCTTTTCCTGCTGCTTCTAAGGTTGCTGTAACGCGGCCCTCTTTCACTTGCAGGCTTTTGACTGTGGTTTTGGTGTGAAGAATGAGTCCACGCTTTTCAAAGGCTTTGTGGGCAAGGGATGAAATCTCAGCATCTTCATTGGGCAGGATGCGATCTTGCACCTCAACAACGGTAACGTCCGCCCCCATAGAGCGGTAAAAGCTCGCAAACTCAATCCCAATGGCGCCGGAACCCACCACCAAAAGAGACTTGGGCATGGTCTCGGGCACCATGGCCTCCTTGTAAGTCCAGATGTGTTTTCCATCGGCCTCAAACCCAGGAAGAGCACGGGCCCTGGCACCCGTTGCAAGGATCACCTTGGGTGCCAAAAGCGTGCGTTTTTCATCCCCTGTCACTTCCAGGGTGAAGCCGTCCTTACCCTTGCCGGCAATCTTGGCACGCCCCTTGATGCTAGTGATCTTGTTTTTCTTTAACAGGTGCTCGATACCCTTGGAGAGCTGGCTTGCCACACCGCGCGAACGCTGAACGACTGCCTTCAAATCAAAGCTGATGTTGTCGGCGCGCAACCCATAGTCTTTAGCATGACGCATCAAATCGTATACTTCTGCAGAACGCAGCAGGGCTTTAGTTGGAATACACCCCCAATTAAGGCAGATACCACCAAAATGTTTTTCCTCAACAACGGCGACTTTCTTGCCCAACTGGGCCGCGCGAATGGCTGCCACGTAGCCCCCGGGTCCTGCGCCCACCACAACCAAGTCGAATGAATCCGCCACGATTCCCTCCAAAAAAATCATCTTATTGAGTTTAGTGAAAACACCTTCCTATACTATGATCAAGAAGGAAATGAATGAACGCACCCGATGACTCAAAAAAAAACCCGTCTTTTGGTCGTGGATGATGACACCAAGCTGCGCCAGCTGTTGAAGCAGTATCTGGAAAATAACGGTTTTGATGTGACCAGCGTTGAGAGTGCCATCCAGGCCCGGGAAACCCTGGCGAACATAGCCGTGGATCTTATTATCCTCGATGTCATGATGCCAGGCGAGACCGGCCTTGAATTTGCGAAAAAATTGCGGCAGGCCAAGGATTCAAGGGTAACCACCCCCATCTTGATGCTCACCGCCCTTGGCGAGACCAATCAACGCATTGAAGGTCTTGAAGCCGGCGTCGACGATTACCTGGCTAAACCTTTCGAGCCAAAAGAACTGCTTCTTCGGATTCAAAGTATTCTCAGGCGCACCATGAGCGCGTCCTCCTCTGTCACTCAAAAGGAGCCGCTCATTTTCCTGGGCGATTTTGTCTATGATGTTTCGACGAGAATTTTGCTGCGCGATGAGGAGCGGCAGTATCTAACCCCCCTTGAGGCGGAATTGCTGCATATTTTTGCAACCCATGCGGGTGAACACCTCTCCCGCGATCAGCTGGCCCAGCTGGGCGGCGTCTCGTTAAGTCCCCGCACCGTGGATGTGCAAGTGGCCCGCTTACGCCGACGCCTTGAAGATAATGGTAAGGAACCTAAGTACCTGCAAACCGTGCGTCATCGAGGCTATGTCCTCAAACCGGATTTAGCGCCATGATGCACCCTTTCAAATTCCTCAAAAAAATCTTGCCGCAAACCCTGTTTGCGAGAGCTGCCATGATCGTTATTCTGCCGGTGATCTTTGTGCAGTTAACGACGACTTACGTCTTTGTCGACCGGCACCTGTCAAAGGTCACCAAGATGCTTGCCAGTTCCCTTGCGGGCGAGATGGCGGCGACTGTAGACATGGTGCACTCAACGCCTGATGCGCTGAACCGCTGGGATGAGATTCAAGATTATGCCCAGTTGCGCTATGGTCTTTTTATCAAAATTAAAAACAACATCCCCTCCATGTTGTTTGAGCCCCAGCAGAATCTCAGTACCCGTGAGGAGATTCTGCATACCTACCTTAAAAGCCATTTAAAGGATGCCTTTCACCTGCACATCAATGATGAGTTCATCACCGTGCGGGTGGCCACCCTCAAAGGCCTCCTGACCCTGAAAGTCAGCACAAAGCGGCTTTTCAGCCGTACAACGCCCATTTTTTTCTGGTGGGCAGCGGGCACGCCCATTTTGTTTCTGCTGATTGCGATTCTTTTTTTAAGAAATCAAGTGCGGCCCATTCGACGCCTTGCTCAAGCGGTGGAAGCCTTCGGTAAAGGCGCACGCGCCCAGCGGTTTCGCCCCAGTGGGGCCTATGAAATTCGCCTGGCCTCCCAAGCCTTCCTGGACATGCGCGATCGCATCGAGCGGCAGATGCGCGAGCGTACCGAGATGCTTGCAGGAGTTTCCCATGATTTACGCACCCCCCTCACCCGGATGGAGCTGCAGCTGGCTTTGATGGATACGTCACAAGAGGTCACAAGCCTGCAAGAAGAAATCAAGGAAATGAGCCGCATGATCGATGCCTACATGGCGTTTGCCCGCGGGGAAGAGGGCGAGAAAGCCCAAGAGATTATGCTCTCGTCGTTTTTCGCAAAACTCATAAAAAAAATCGACACAAGCCGCGTCGAAGTCATGATGGATCAATTGGCAGGCCATACCCTCTATGGCCGCAAACAGGCCCTCAAACGTCTCGTCACAAATTTGATCCAAAATGGCCTGCAGTACGCTCCGCGTGTTTGGGTGACAGCATTTTGCGAAGAAGACGATCTGCACTTGATTGTTGAGGATAATGGTCCAGGCATACCTGCATCCCAGTATGAAGCCGTCTTTCGCCCCTTTTATCGGCTAGAGGCGTCGCGCAACACGGCCACGGGGGGAACAGGCTTGGGCCTTGCTATTGTGAAAGACATCGTCACCAGTCACGGTGGCACCATCGATCTTGATACCTCCCGCTATGGCGGGCTTAAGGTTCACGTCTGTTTACCGCTTTTGCAGCAAGAAACCTAAACCCCAGCAAAGCGAGGGCCATAAGGCTCCACAACGCCATAAAGACAGCGTGCCCATGGCGTGCAAAGGGCGTTGCCCCAAGGGGCTGCGGCAGCGCCACATCCAGAACGCCCTCTTGCTCAAGGGGGATGGACGCCAGAATCCGGCCATAGGGATCGATCAAACAACTCACCCCCGTATTGGCAACGCGGACCAACGGCAAGCCCTCTTCGACGGCCCGCACACGGGTCATGGCCAGATGTTGATAGGGGCCCGAGGAGACGCCAAACCAGCCATCGTTGGTAATGTTCAAGAGCCAGGCGGGTCGCTGATCACCTTTTAGGGCCACCTCACCCGGGAAAATGCCTTCATAACACACCAGCGGGGAAAAGGGCGGCAAACCCTCCACCTGAAGGGTTTTAATGCCAGGCCCCGGGGTAAAGTCGACGCCACCGGCAGTGATTTTATGGATCCAAGAGGGCAAATAGGCACGCCCGGGTACATACTCCCCAAAGGGAACCAGATGAAACTTATCAAAGACCGCAACGATACGTGCCTTTGGGTCTATCGCCAACAGGCTATTCCAGGCGGCAAAGGGATGGTCGCCATCTTGCCCGCCTTCCCATCGCGGCGCGCCGGTAAGCAGAGCACCATTTCGTGGGATTACCTGGGTCATGTAGGAAAGACGCTCACGGTCGTGATGGGGATCAAACTGGATGGCCGTTTCTGGCCAAATAATGTGGGTCACGCGCTCAACGCCAACGGCTTGGCTGAGGCGCACGGTTTTGATAAAGTGCTCATCGGCCAAATGGCGCTGCCACTTTTGTTTTTGCGGAATATTGGGCTGGACTAGGCGCAAGACCACACCGGGCGTTATCCGTGCCCCTGCCTCCTTGAGGCGGCGCTCCCCCTCCCCATGAAGGCTCAAGACCAGAACCAGAATGGTTGCTGTCGAATAAAGGGCAACCTTGCGGGTTTCTAAGAGCCAGATTGCCGGCAAGATGGCGACAAAAAGGGCCACCAGCGATAGGCCATAGGCCCCAAACCAGGAGGCACTTTGCAAAAGAGAGGTATAGGGAACTAAACTGTACCCCACAAGATTCCAGGGAAATCCACCCAAGATCACTTGCCCTCGCACCACTTCTGCAAGACACCAAGAAAGCACCAATGCGGTCAGTTGAATTAAAGGACGGCCCCTCAGGCGGGATGCCAACAGGGTGGCGCCTGCAGTGAACAGCGCAAAAACCGCGGGAAGCCCCAGCAAGGCAAAGGGAATCAGCCAAAAAAACTTTTCAATCTCAACCCCAAGGGATAGGACGATCCAATAGAGCCCAGCCGTAAAAAATCCTAGCCCGTACCACCAGCCCAAAAAAAAGGACCGCCATTTATCTTGCATTTGGGGCAGACAAAACAAGACGGCAAACCCAGAAAATCCAATCCCAAGGGCCAGATAGAAATCAACGGGCGCCAAGGCAAGAACGCTGAGCGCCCCCAGGCCGCAAGCAAGGGCATAAAGGGAGCGCAGCTTGAGCGGGATGGTTTTGTTAAAACGCATTATTAATCCGCTGCCCTGCGCAGACGAAGTCGCGTCACGCGACGGGGGTTTGCCTCTAAAATCTCGAACTCAATGCCGCTGGAATGGCGAATGATCTCTTTCGCATGGGGAACACGACCGGCTAGATATAAGACAAGACCGCCGATGCTATCGAATTCTTGCTCCCGCTCTTCCTCGGTCATGAAGTCGCCCAAATGTTGCTCGACCTCTTCCATATCGATGCGGGCGTCCACAATCAACGATCCGTCGCTTTGTTGTTCACAGATCATCTCTTCATCGGGCGCATCTTCTTCTTCAAGCTCACCAAGAAGGCTGTTGTTAATATCCCATGGCGTTACCAGACCGTCCACACCGCCGTATTCATCCACCACAACCGCCATGGGAATACGGGTTGCGCGCATGCGAAGCAATAAATCCAACAGGCGCATGGATTGCGGCACAAAGAGGACTTTTTGCACGATTTTTTCTGCGTGATAGTCCTCAGGTTTTTGTGCAAATTGCAGTAAGTCACGGGTGTGAAGATAGCCCAAGACGTCATCCAGGTTCTTCTTATAGACCAAAACCCGTGTGTGGGGGCGTCCCTTGATGGCGGCCAGGACTTCAGAGAGGGAGGCATCTGCAGGCACGGCCTGAAGTTCGGCGCGGGGCACCATCACATCCAAAACCGTTGTATCGCGCATCTCGAGAACGTTTTTTAGAATGGCTCTCTCATCGTGGGAGAGGGACGGTTCATGATCCGCGGATTCTTCAATAAGTTCGTTGATAGCCTCGCGCAGATTAGGATCGTTGCGACGAAACAATTTATCGACCAAGGTTCGCAGCATTAGCGGTCTTCCATAACTAGGTAAGGGTTTGATATTTCAAGGTGGCGAAGGATCTCTATCTCAAGGCCTTCCATCACATGGGCCTCTTCCTCATGTTCATGATCATATCCTAAAAGATGCAAAATCCCATGAACCACAAGATGCGCCATATGGTCGGCAAAGCTTTTCCCTTCTGTCGCGGCTTCCTTCGTCACGGTTTCAAAGGCCAGGATCACATCGCCAAGATGAAGATCCTGAAGTCCCTTAAGATCATCGGGATGGAGTTCTTGACCTGGAAAAGAGAGGACATTCGTGGGTTTATTTTTATTGCGATAGCGGTGATTGAGGTCCTGGACTGTGGCATCGTCGGCCAAGACAACCGAGACTTCGAGGGCGCTGGCATCTGGAGCCACATGAGAAAGTGTGGTCATGACCACTTTTTGGATATACGTCTCCAGCTCTTGAGGCCACGGACCCGAGAGGATAGCGACATCCACTTCCAATTGCATCTGGGGTCTTCGACTAGGGTGATCGTCGTTCATGGGCGTCTTATATATGTTCCTGTGATTTACTATCTGCTTGATTATAAGCCTTGACGATGCGTCCCACCAGAGGGTGCCGCACCACATCGCCTTCATCGAAATAGGTGAGTCCAACACCTTCGACCCCCTTCAGGACCTCAAGGGCATGGCGTAGCCCCGAAGGCACACCATGGGGCAGGTCGATTTGCGATAGATCGCCGGTCACCACCATACGGCTATTCTCCCCAAGGCGCGTGAGAAACATTTTCATCTGCATGATGGTGGTGTTTTGCGCCTCGTCAAGGATTACAAAGGCATTGGCCAAGGTCCGACCCCGCATGAAGGCTAAGGGCGCCACCTCAATTTCATGACTGGCGATGCGCCGCGCCACCTGCTCGGCCGGCAGCATGTCGTAAAGCGCATCATAAAGGGGGCGCAAATAGGGGTCGATTTTTTCCCTCAAATCCCCGGGAAGAAAGCCGAGGCGCTCCCCTGCCTCCACCGCTGGACGGGAGAGAATAATGCGGCTGACTTGACCGCTGAGCAACATGGCGACTGCCGTCGCCACGGCAAGATAGGTCTTACCTGTTCCAGCAGGACCAATACCAAAAACAAGTTCATGGCTTTGCAGCGCCTGAATATAGTGGGCCTGGCCAGGTGTGCGCGGCGTGACCACACGACGCCTTGTGGTAATGGACATATCAAGATCTTGGGGAGAAGAAGTTTTCATGACCGAGCCCGATCCATGGGGGTTCATCTGCGCAATGCGAATGGCGGCGTCTACCTCGGCGTTGGAAATCACCAATCCGCGTCTCAGGCGGTCATAAAGCCGGCTTAAGACCGTATGGGCGACGGCGGCGTCTCCTGACGACCCCTCAATCAGCACCCTATTTCCTCGGGCGATGACCTCAACATTCAACGTGCGCTCAATCCGACGCAAGTATTGGTCTTTCTCACCGAAGAGAACCGGCAGCAACCGATTATCATCAAACTCCAGCTCAAGGGCTGTTTTGGGCTGAGTCACCATGCACTGTGGGCGCTAAGCGCCTGCCTCCTTGTTATGTGTCACAGCAGCCTCATGCTGCATTGATACTTTCATATTCACCTGTTGCAATGACTCCTGTCAAACTATTCAAGCTTGAAGAGACAATTCGAACATCCACAAGCTGCCCCAGCAACCTTGGATTCGCCTCCGCATGAACCGATTGTAAATACGGGCTACGGCCAATCAGCTGGCCCGTATGACGACCCTTTTTCTCAAAGAGAACTGGTAAGGTGCGACCCACCATGCTGGCATTAAAGGCTGTCTGTTGCTCGCGCAGCACCGCCTGAAGGGTCTGCAAGCGCTCATCCATGACGATCTCACTCAACTGCCCGTCCATGGCGGCGGCTGGTGTTCCGGGTCGAGGGGAATATTTAAACGAGTAGGCCTGCGCATAGGTAACACGGCGAACCAAATCAAGGGTCGCCTCGAAATCCGCATCGGTTTCACCGGGATAGCCCACGATGAAGTCGGATGAAAAGGCTAAATCGGGGCGAGCTTCCCTAAATTTGTCGACCAGCTCCAAATAAAACGATGCCGTATGCTTTCGATTCATGGCCTCCAAAATACGATCCGAACCTGATTGCACGGGAAGATGTAAGTAGGGCATTAATTGTGGAACATCCCTATGGGCCAGAATCAGGCTATCATCGACATCGCGCGGATGGGACGTGGTGTACCGCAGACGATCCAGGCCCTCGATTTCGCCCAGGTGGCGCAAGAGCTCACCCAGCGTCCACTCACCCCCTGCAGGACTTGCACCGTGATAGGCATTGACGTTTTGCCCCAGCAGGGTGATTTCGCGCACACCTTGGGCAACAAGCGCCTGAGCATCACGCACCACATCTGCAACGGGACGCGAGTATTCGGCCCCCCGTGTATAGGGCACCACACAGAAATGACAAAACTTATCACAGCCCTCTTGGACTGAGAGAAAAGCACTGTACCCCTGATGGGCTTTCATTTCTGGCAAGGCATCAAACTTGGATTCGGCTGGAAAATCCACATCCACAAGTCCAACACCACGCTTTTCAGGGGTTGCCTTGCGATGGGCCTGGGCAATGAGCTCGGGCAAACGATGATAGGTTTGAGGTCCAACAACCATATCGACATAGGGCGCCCGTCGCAGCACTTCCTCGCCCTCCGCCTGGGCCACGCACCCCGCAACCGTGATAAAAAACTCTTGCCCTGCTGCTTTTTTTTCTTCTTTAAAGGGTTTTATGCGCCCGAGATCGGAATAGAGTTTTTCTGCAGCTTTTTCGCGGATGTGACACGTATTGAGAATCACCATATTGGCCGCATTCACGGAATCAACAAGGTCATAGCCAAGGGGATTGAGCAAATCGGCCATGCGTTCCGAATCATACACGTTCATTTGACAACCATAGGTCTTGATAAAAAGACCCTTTTTGGCGGCTTTATTCATCTTTAATGTTCATCCCGGCAGTTTAATTTGCCCATCACCATAGCGAAATTTGCTTGGAAAAAAAAGGGCGGGATGAACCCGCCCAATCCATTTGTATTGTGCGACTATAACTAGGCGGCTTTGCGCTGACCTGGCTTGCGTCCCAGGCCAATTTTCTTGGCAAGGGTACTGCGCTGCGTTGCGTAGTTTGGCGCCACCATCGGGTAGTCGGACGGCAAAGACCAACGCTCGCGATATTGCTCGGGCGTCATGTTGTAAGCGGTCATCAAGTGACGCTTTAACATTTTCAGTTTCTTACCATCTTCCAAGCAGACGATGTAATCAGGTTGCACAGACTTCTTCACAGGAACGGCAGGCTCAGGGCGATCACTGGAAACGCTGACCTGACCAGACAATTCACAAAAAGTGCTGTATACTTGCTTAATCAAACGAGGCAAGTCAGCAATATCAACGGTATTATTTGCAACATGTGCTGAGACAATATCAGCTGTCATCTCAAGCAACTCGTTAGAGGATGCATCATTGGCTGACTTAGATGGGTTAATCATCTTCAAAAATCCTTCTATTCTCTCGACGATGGGGACCTAAGGTGAATTTTTTCTTAGGTCTAAACTGAATTCGTTTAGAGCAAATTTCGGTATGATTTTGACTCTGCTTCGGTTCTAGACGAATCGATAATGCTATTCAAGATAAATTTTTCTTTTTTCTTCGGGATTACAATTTTTTTCGAATGATCAATGCATGCGGCGAATCAAATTCACCCTCTTTATAGTAATTCTCGCGTCGCCCACAGATATTGAAGCCGAATTTGTTATAAAGGGATCGCGCGGGCAGATTGCCCTCACTGACCTCCAGAAAAGCTTCTTGCACCTCTCTTGCGCGCAGTGCCTCTAGAAAACCTGCGACGAGGGCCTTGCCGCAGCCCTGCCCTGTCCATGGCGGCAAAACCCCGAGACTCAAGATTTCAGCTTCATCAAGCACTACACGGCCAAGAATAAACCCAAGGGGCTGCTGTAAGTTGTCTTCGAAGAGAAACCCAAAACACTCCGACTGTCGCAGCAATAAACTGAAGGCCTCAGCAGGCCAGGGACGGCGAAAGCACGCTGCGTGCATAGCGGCCAGCATCCGGTCATCATCTGGCTGTAGAAGGCGTAAAAGGGCCGCCGTCATGGCTTTTTGATGTTCACTTCGGCCTCGCGCAGATAGTAGGGCGAGAGGTCTTGAAACAAGCGCCAGGTGTTTGCATCTAAGGCCAGGTGCAGCAGATGTTCGGCGTGGTAGCAAGGTGTTTCCGCTTTCAGGGCGCCCATATCCAGGATCTCAGCTGTGCGGCACGCTGCATCTCCGATGACGGTTATTGGGTGTTGTGCGAGATAACCTTGAAGCACCTCCGTGGTACCAAGACTTGGCGGTGTGAGAGGTGCTGCAGAGGCATCAAAAAGCTGCACAAACGGCTCGATGCGGCGCGATTCAAGGGCAACGATGAAAGGAGCTTCAGGGGTAGTCTGTTGCGCCCATATCTCCGCCACAAAAGTCAAAGAATCAATCCCCCGGACGACCGCGCTGGGCAAAGCCATTTCTAGACCTTTCGCTGCGGCCAACCCCGTGCGCAACCCCGTAAACGAGCCCGGCCCCAAAGTTGTGACAATGCGCTCTAAATCATGAAAATCCACATGGGCTTCTTGCACCAAAGCCTGAAGCAAGGGAAAAAGGTCTGCGTCATGCCCGCGATCTTGCCCTGGAAAATGGCGCGTGAATACCTTACCCTCGTGATGTATGGCGCAGGATAGAGAAAAATTTGCACATTCAAACGCAAGAACAGTCATATTTAGCAAATCATTACTTTCGTGTTGTGTTGAGATTTGTCAGGATTCATGTGCAAAGGTCAATAGAAATTGGAGTTACCCCCATGAGCTTGGTCCGCCTACACCCCGAGGAAGATCTTCGTCTTCACCTTGCTTACGCCACAGCAGATAATTTTACCAAGGCTGCGGTCTATCGCCATGCCCATTGTTATCTGCATCGCAACGCGTTCGAAGCCTTGCAGCGGGCCAGAGCCCTGATACGCCCGTTAGGATTGCACATCCTGATTTTTGATGCCCTACGACCGGTTGAAGCCCAATGGAAGCTGTGGGACATCTGCCCGGATCCCCGCTTTGTTGCGGATCCAAGAAAAGGCTCGCCCCACGGCCGAGGCGTGGCCCTCGATTTAACCCTCACCACGGCTGACGGGACACCCCTTGACATGGGCACCCCTTTTGATGACTTCACGCCCTTGTCGTTCCACAGCTGCACCGACATATCCATCGAGGCGCAACGCAATCGCCTTCTGCTGTTGGGTATCATGACGGCCGCTGGATGGGATTTCTATGAGAATGAGTGGTGGCATTATCAGCTGCACCGCGCAAAAGATTATCCTTTAATTTCAGACCGCGACCTGCCAGAGCCCATGATGGATTTGCCCAACGCCGCATAAGGCTGATACAATGAAAGCCATAATGACAAAAACAGGGAGAATAACCCATGGCAGATTTCATCGGTCTCAATGATGCATCCCGGCGCCTGGTCGCTTCTCACTTAGAGCAGGTGCTGGCATCAACCTACGTCTTAGCAGCCAAAACCCAACACTGTCACTGGAATGGCGTTGGACCGCGCTTTCATATGCTCCATGAATTCTTTGGAGAACAATATGAGGCTTTGTTCGAAGCCATTGACGACATCGCCGAGCGCATCCGGCAACTGGGTTTCCGCTCGCCCGGGTCTTTGGCAGAATTCTTGGCTTTATCCAAGATTAGCGAACTCAAACCCAATGATGTTCTAAATGAAGATGACATGTTAAGGGCATTACTTGCCGACCATGAAACCGTGATTGCCCTGCTGCGTGATGCTCTCACTAAAATTGAAGATTCCAATGATGAGGGCAGCATCGACTTCCTGATAGGCCGCTTGCAGGATCACGAGAAAATGGCTTGGATGCTGCGGTCCCATCTGCCCACGCATTAGGCCAGAAGGGATTTCAGAGATCCGAAGGAGATCGCGCGATCACAGCATCTGCGCTTGAGGGGCCCAACGTGATGGATGATGCAAAACCGTTGACAGCACCCTTCCTGCCTGCTAGCACTCCTCAAAATAATGAGAAGACTACAGGTTGTTCATGGATCGCCGTTTCCTTCGCCGGGGCAACCCTTGGCGCGTCTTGATCTTTTTCTTGGGTTTTATCCTATGGAACGCTCACTCCCTCAAAACCTTTGCTTCTGACCCACGCCTTGGGGCTGATGAGGCCCTCGAGCTTTTCATGCAGCACTCAAAAATCCAATCTCTACCCGAAGAACAGCGCGCGGATCTTCAGAAATCTGCCAGCGTTTACGCCACCATGCGCCCCTCCGCCCTGGTCACCGCCCTCCAAACCGATCTTTTCGAGCATGCCCCATCAGCCGAAGCCTGCATCCAAGTGGTGCGGGTGTGTCTTGCGCAAAAAAAGGTCACTGTTGTCGAGGATTGGCTGCGATCTTGGAATCTTCAACATGAACTGATGCCGTGGGAAATGCGTCTGCAGATCTATCGTGCCAGCATCAGCCTCGCTCACCCGCAAAACATCTTTTCTTGGCAAGAAGAACGCCGTTTCATGACCCAGCCTGTGGACTGGGTTCGCGTGACAAAATGCCTTCGTCTGATGGCAAGCCTTGGGGAACATCTGGATAAAGCCCTAGGGTGGCTTGATCAAGAATCCGTTGAGTTTTTAAGGCCTTATCCAGATTTAACCCTGAAAGTACTTAAACTCCATCGACATAACCCCCTTTCCGTTGGTGAGGCTTCTCATGTCTTATTCTCAAGTCAGCTTTGGCAAAGCACCACAGCGGACCCATCTTCCCCAGAGGAAGCAATCCCAGTCCAAGAAGCACGAAAACGGGTTGCAGATCTTGAAGATTTTTTGATGCTCCATAAACGTTTGGGGGCGGAGAAAACACGCTCATGCATCACATTTTTACAAACCAATGATTTGGTTCAGAAATGTCATGCTGGTTTTCCTGCCCTTGCCGCCCTTGATTTGGTGACCCAACTTGACAGCGACGACCTTCAAGACATTTTCGATGATCTCTCTCGAAAGGGGCTCATCTACGAGTTTTGGGACACGCAAAATATCTTGATCATGCTGAAAAGCACCCAAGAACTCGGATCGGTGCGCCAAGAGGCATTGGATTGGTTTCTACACTCACCTTGGAAAAGCGTGGCTAAAATGGCCTGGGCGATTCGTTTTGTCTTCAAAGGCTTTGCCCATAGTCCTGAAACCTTCAAAACACTTGAGGCCTTACCCGAGGGACGGGAACAAATCTTGAGATGCGAGCATTCCTTTGGCGTCTTAGACCTGATTCACCGTCTTGCCCAACAATCTCGCAGTCTGGTTTTATTTTCCCATCTTGCTTTAGCTCCCTCCAGCACGGAGGCGACCAAGTGAGGATGACCACCTCAACCGCCATAAAGAGTAAAAAATGACCCAAGAAATTCTTCCAAAAGCCATTTCAAAAACCCATCGAGATTTGTATTTGGCAGTCAGCCTTTACCTTGGCGCGGCACTCACGCCAGCCTACGGCAGCCCCACTCATGAGGAGGCAGCCGATGCTCACACTATCTTCCCGTCTTCACCTGCACCAATGGCTGCAGCTGACGATGATCCTTTCGTTCTCTATGGCGCCTATCCGCTACTCCTGGCACGCGCAAAAAAAATAGAGACACGCTATGAAGCGGTTCTGCCAGAGGCCTTTGCCTTGTTTCAACAGGCAAACCTCTTGCAACAAGGGGGTCCTCTTCAGGCTGATCCGCACCCCCCCTTCTTGGGTTTTGGGAGCCTAGCCCATCTTGGCGATTACTCACGCGCACGCCTGCAACTGGATTATCTGGAGCGTTATTTGCACACATACCAAGCCTTGGGTGCCGAGCGTATGAAGCGCCGTGTGCAGTTCCTAGAAAACCAGGGGTTACTGGACAAGTGCCATGGGCAATTTACCGCCGTCGACGCCATTGAGGCCCTGGATCTGCTGAGCGAAGAACCCGAGCCTCTGCTCACCCTTTTGCAGCAGCGGCAGATGCTGCGCTCTTCTTGGGATGCCCGAAATATTCTGACCCTCATGAAAGCCACCGCCCAGCTTGAAGAGCAAAAGGAGGAGATCTTAGATTGGTACAGCCAATCTCCGTGGCGACAGGTGGCCTTGCGGGCAGAGACCATTCAGGTGTTGTTCGAACGCTTTTTAGAACGGAAAGAGACCTTCATAGCATTCGAGCGCTCATCCCAGGGAAAACGCACGATCCTCAGGTGCCAGAACGACGACCAAGTTGTGGATCTGTTGCGGCGGCACTTAAGTACTCCCGGTGGTGTACTCATGACCTGTTCAAGGATTTAAGTTATGCGAATTTATGCGTTTATGGGACTGATCTTGACCGCTACCCCCTGTTATGGCTCATGGCTTGTGGATCAAACAGCGGTGACCACCTTAAGGCGCGCCTCTACCTGGAAAAGAACAATCTTACCTGGCGCCCTGAATGTGGAAAGCGGCCTAAGCCCAAGAAAAGGCAAGAAAATGATATCGAGATTGCCGCTGCCTCTGGTGTCTTGCTCACGCTTTTATGCAACCCTCCCCCAGTTACCTCAACTCCGCCCAGAGACTTGTCCAACCTACCGAGCTTTTTTTGATGTGTGGCTTCAACAAGGGCCTTTGGCCTTCACACAGAACTATCCCGTTCTTGCGTCAAGGGCCAAAAAACTCTATGCCGCCCATTCACTCCACTTGCCTGAGGTAGACGCCCACTTCAGGAAAACATACCGTGATACCTTGGATGAGATTTTCGAGCCCAAGCCCCACAAGAAAGGCGATCATGTCACACCGTATACAAGGGCACGCATCAAATTAGAATATTACGAGAAGTTCTTGAAAGTGCACCAGGCGCTGGGCCATGAAGAAATGGCAAACCACCTGAATTTCATGGAGAAGCATGACTTACTTCACGCATGTCATGCTGGGTTTACCGCCGTTGACGCCATCGAGATTCTTACAGATCTCGAGGGGCAGGCCGAAGCGGTCTTGCAAAGCCTTCAACAGCAACATTTGATCAAAAGTTCATGGGATAGTGAAAATATTTTCACCCTGCTGAAGGTGTTCCACTCCCTTCAAGAACAGCGCGAAGAAGTACTATCTTGGTTTCGCGCCTCCCCCTGGCGCCAAGTCATTCACAAGGCTGCGGTAATCGAAACGCTGTTTGATCACTACCTTGAGGATAAACAGGACCTGATCACCTTTGACGGCACCCGACAAGGACAGCGCAGTATCCTGCGGTGCGACACCGATGATCAGGTCCTTGATCTTTTGCGTCGCCGTCGTTTGCATGGCCCGGGCTACCACCCTATCTGGGCGAAATCTTGAAGCTTGCACTACAGCTCGAGCCGTCCCCAGAGATTCTTGAGCGCATCAGCCAAGGGGTTACAGACTATGCCCAAGAGATGCGCGGCCTGCCACCGATCGAGCCCTTTGCCATCCCCCTTGAGGACGAGAACGGCAAACTTGTAGGGGGGTGTCACGGCATCACCTATTATGGATGCATCTACATGGATGCCTTATGGATTGGCGAATCCCATCGCCATCAGGGTTGGGGCCGGCAGCTGGTCCAGCAGATGGAGGCCTACGGCGTTCGCAAGGGATGTACCTTTGCCACGGTCAATACCATGGATTGGGAAGCGCTGCCTTTCTATGAAAAATTAGGTTACACTATCGAATTTGTGCGCGGTGGTTATCCGAAGAATTCAAAACTTTATTTTCTGCGCAATGATTTTTGAATGATCGGCGGCTTGGGTCCAAGCTTTGCCCCTGGCCGGCCTTTTCTCATGCATTGAAGGCCCTGTTACTGAGATCGGCCAATGGCGCCCAAAGCCTGTGTAGCGCGCATCTCGCCCACAGCAAGCCCAACCTGATTCTGAATTTCAGGCAAGAGAAGCGGCGTTACTTGATTGGCGTCAAGTCCATCAAACACGCCTAATTTCTGCAAAACCGTGGCCATGGCGACTTCAGACGCACGCCCGGCACCATCATTGATCTTGATGGCCACGCCAAGGCCAAGGCGGGGCAAAATCCCAACATGCACCCCTTCCGCCCCCATTTTTACAAGGGCAGCCCCTGCAGTGAGTTCAATGATTTTGGTGTCAAAACGGTGGGTTCCGGCAAGACACCAGGGATGGCGTTGCACGGCCGAAACGAGGCGCGTCATCGCCTCGGCACGGGCTGTACTCACCCGGGAAGGTCTTGCAAACTGGGCCATGATGCCAGCCAACTCCTGAATCTCCACACCCCATACCGGCACGTTACAGCCATCGATACCGTTCTCACGATCCCCTGTCTTGCGATGTGTCAAGTCATCTAAGACCGCTGCGACCCTTTGCTGCACGGGGTGGGCGGCTTGTGAATAGCCCTTCACCGGCTCACCAAGATGCAGGGCCGTCGTCATAAACCCGGCGTGCTTTCCCGAGCAGGCATTATAGGCCTTGGTCAACGGCAATCCCGCTTGGGCATGGGCAAGGGCAACCCGGTTTGACATGGGAGGTGCAATGCCCAACTCAAGGTCTTCTTCGCCTAAGCCAAGTTCTTGCAACCAGGCGCGCACTTTCTCGGCATGCGCCTCTTCGCCAGAATGGGAGGCGCAAGCAAGGGCAAGGCGCTCATCAGAAAGTTCAAACGCATCAGCGGCTCCCGTTTCGATGAGCGGTAAGGCTTGTAAGAACTTCAGTGAGGAACGAGGATAAATAAGCTGGTGGGGATCGCCCAACGCAGAAACTAAATGACCCCGATGATCGACGACTGCCACATGGCCACAGTGGGAACTTTCAACCATTGTTCCCCGAGTAATCTCCACCAACACCGGACCTTGCGTCATTTTTATCCATTATCGTCAAAATTCTTCATGGAATTTGTTATGGATCAATTCCTCCAGGGCATCAATAGCTTTTTTTGCCCCGGGCCCCTCGGCTGTAAGGGTAACCTCTGCGCCTTGGGTCGCCCCCAGCATCATCAGACCCATGATGGACTTTGCGCTGACGTCTTGCCCTTCAAACGCGACCCGAATGTCGGCCGCGTACTGTTCCGCCATTTTCACCAGGCACGCGGCGGCGCGGGCATGAAGGCCTTTTCTGTTTTGGATCAGAACCGAACGGCGAAGGAGAGCGGCATCGGACCCTCCCTGATCTCCTTGAACGTCAGCCATGGGCTTTAAGCAATTTGGATGCCACATGAATATATTTTCGGCCAGAATCTTGCGCCTGTAAGACAGCTTCCGTCAGAGGTGTCTGGGCGCGGATTTGTAAAAGCTTGATGATCATGGGTAAGTTAACCCCTGCCACGACCTCACAGTGGGATTCCTCGAGCAGCGAAATGGCAAGATTGGACGGCGTGCCCCCAAACATATCGGTCAGCATCACAACACCATGACCGGTATTCACATCCTTAATGGCCTGCCGTAAGCGCTCACGACTTGCATCTAGGTCTTCGCCATCGGTTATGGAAATAGCACTTAGCTGCCCTTGTGGCCCTAAAATATGCTCTGCGGCTGCAACAAATTGCTCGCCCAAGCCACCATGGCTGACCACGACGATACCAAACATGAACATCTCCCTCACTTTTCTTGGTTTATGCTTTTTTTATGTGATTTGCCCTGCCAAGATCAGGACTGCGGTAGTTAAATTATACCTTCTGACGCCATTCGTCGATGGCCCTTTTATAGAGATCAAGGGTTTTAGCTGCCATTTGATGCAACGAGAAATGCGCCAAAATGTGTTGTTGTGCGCGCTTTTCCATCTCTTGGCGTGCCTCAGGGGGCATTTGCAACACCTGGTGCAGCTGTTGAGCCAAGGCCTCGGCATCGCCTGCAGGGGTTAGAAAACCTGTTTGGTTTGGAACAACGATTTCGGAAGGCCCGCCCAGATCAGAGGCAATAACAATGCGCTTCATCGTCCCTGCTTCCGCCACCACTCGACCAAAAGCTTCAGGTTCGGTGGCGGCATGCACCACCACATCACTCGCGGCATAAGCCTCTGGCATTTCATCGACTTGACCTGCAAACACCACCCGGGAAGCAACACCCAGGGCATGGGCATGCTCGCGCAGTTCTTGCACATAGTGGCTGCGTCCCTGGTCAGACCCCACAAAAACAACCCTAGTCTGCGGCGCCATGTGACGCAGCGCATCGATGAGCACAGCTTGGCCCTTCCAGCGGGTCAAACGACCAGGTGCAAGGATTAATTTGGCCTCATCAGGGACACCCCAAGAGCGCCGCATGGATCGCACGGCCATTGGGTCAACCTGACGGGGATCAAAACGCTTCGTATCAATACCACGATGAATCAAAACAATACGATTTTCGTTGACATATTGACCATAATTGGAAATAATATGTTTTTGAATAAAATTCGAAATTGCAATAACATAATGGCCGCGTGCCATAATACTATTGTAAAAGCGCTTGATGGGATTTGAAAAGCCATAAGTGCCATGGAACGTCGTAATGAATGGCACATTCGCCGCCCTGGCAGCATAGTAAGCTGCCCATGCCGGCGCCCTGGAACGGGCATGGACAATTTGGATCTGATGTTGCCTAATGGCAGCCTCAAGCGCATGGCGCGAACCAACCAAAGACCAAGGAGTTTTGCGGTCTAATGGCATCTGTAAAAAAAATGCCCCATTTTCAAGAAGTTGTGGTAAACGTCTTCCAGATTGGGCTGCGACGTAAGCGCTGTGACCGCCGGCAACCAGGGCTCGGGCTATATCTACTGTGCCCTGCTCGACCCCGCCAGACGAGAGTTTAGGTAGCACCTGTAAAATTTTGTACGATGTATCTGGCAAGAAAATACTCACGCAAAATTAACCACTAACAAGATATACTTTAGGTAATAAGGTAGAGTCAAATTTTAGGAAAAGCGATGCTAAGTAAAATCGAAGAGTTAAAGCATTATGCAGTGCGTCACCCGCTGATGGCAGGATTGGGTGGTGTTGTCGTTATTCTCGTGCTTTGGTATGCCATCGCGCAGTTGACAGGCCCCGGCAAAAACAAACGCGCACCGCGCGGCGTTCCCGTAGAGGTCGAAGAGGTACGCACTGGTTCACTGACTCGGCGCATTAATGCTGTCGGTACCCTTGTGGCCAACCAAACCGTCGATATTCGCGCCGAAGTATCCGGCCTCGTTCGAGAGATCAACGTCAAGGGCGGAACCGAAATTCAGGCTGGGGATGTCATTATTACCCTGGATGATCGCACCTATCAGGCTGAACTTAGGGAATTGCAGGCACGTTACGCCTTCCTAAAGGCTGACTTTGACCGGGCAGAAGCTTTGAATGCGCGGAATTTTGGCTCGACAAAAAACAAACAGAAAGCCATGGCGGAGCTGCAATCCGTCGAGGCGAATATTGAAGCCACCCGCATCAAGATTGAAAATACCCAAATTAAAGCACCTTTCGAGGGTGTGGTGAGTATTAACAACATAAGTATTGGTACGGCCGTCAGCCCCAATGCGGAACTTTTCACCATTGTGGACATGGATCCCATTTTGTTGGATTTCCGCATCCCTTCCCAATACCTCCACTCGGTCAGCGTGGGCCAGACCATTGACGTGCAAGTGGATGGCTTTGGCGAAGAAGCCTTTGAGGCAACCGTCCAAGCCATTGACGCCAAAGTGGACCCCACAGCCCACAGCATTACCATCCGCGCCAGCATTAACAACGAGAATCGCATCCTGAAACCAGGATTGTTCGCCCGCGTGAATCTGGTGGTCGGCTCAAAAGACAATGCCGTCATGGTGCCAACATCGGCCATTGAAAGCACCTCCGAAGAGGAATTCGTCTACCGCGTGATTGACGGTGTGGCTTTCAAGGTGCCGGTCAGTACTGGCCTTGCAGAGGGAGACAATACTGAAATCACCCGGGGTCTTAATGCTGGTGATATTGTTGTGACCGTTGGCCAGCAAAAGATTCGTGATGGTGTTCCTGTGACCTATACCCTCGATGGCGTCAAGGGTGGCTATGGCATTACGCCCCCTCAAGAAGCGAAGGACGCGCCCCAAGAATCCGTGCTGCGGGTGAAGAAAAAGGCACAAGATAACGAACCTGCGCAAGGTGATGAGAAAAAATCAGCCGAGGAACCTGCAGCTGAGGCACAGCCCGGTGCAGCGTCTGACGAGAAATCCTCATCTTCAGAAAAGGATGCAAAGGATTCAAAAGCTGTTGCGCCCAGTGCTGAGAGCAAGTCTTCCGCCGCAGAGGAGTCCAAGCCACAAGCGGTCAAAACAACCGCTGCCTCTCACGCAGATGCCAAGAAGAAGTAGATAGGACGCGACCATGAAACTCACTGAACTGTGCATCAAACGCCCCGTCCTATCCATTGTGATGTCCCTTGTCATCGTGATGTTGGGTGTGGTGGCTTTTACCCGCCTTCAGGTGCGCCAATACCCCAATGTTGATGAGCCAAAAATCTCGGTTATGACCCAATTTGAGGGCGCCAGCCCCGAGATTATTGAAGCGCAGGTGACAAAGATCCTGGAAGATGCCTTGGGCGGCATTGAAGGGCTCTATCTGATGACCTCCCGCAGCGATGTGGGCGAAAGTCGCATTACCCTGACCTTCAAACTCAACCGTAACATCGAAGATGCGGCGAACGATGTGCGTGATCGCATTGGTCGCGTGCGCAACAAACTGCCCAACGATGTGACGGACCCCCGCATTCGCAAGGCGGACGCCGATGCATTGCCCTTTATGTACTTGGCCCTTTACAGCGATAAGCACTCCACCGAAGAGCTTGCTGACTATGCGTTTCGCAGCCTTGAAAGCCAGCTGGAGATTATTAACGGCGTATCGTCTGTCGATATTTATGGCGGGGGCGAGTACGAGATGCACTTGGTCTTAGACCCGGTCAAGATGGCGGGCTATGCCATTACGGCCGAGGACGTGGCCAGCGCTGTCAAGCGGGCAAACGTTGAAAAACCTGCCGGTAACATTATTACCACCGATCGCGAGATTGTGGTGACGACTCGGGCTCCGCTCATCAGCGAAAAAGACTTCAACAACATGATCATTGCCTACCGCAAGGATACCATTTTACGCCTATCCGATGTGGGCAAGGCCGAGTTAAAGGCGGTCGACAACCGCAATCGGGTACGCTTTAACGACCAAAACGCCATCGCCATCGGTCTGGTCAAGCAGTCGATTGCCAATCCCCTTGAAATCGGCAACGAGTTGAAGCGCGCTCTGCCGCGGCTAAACGCAAGCCTGCAAAAGGGCATGAAGCTTGAGGTGGCTAACGATAAGACCATCTTTATCGAGCGGTCCATTAACAAAGTGTACAGCACCCTTCTTGAGGCAACCCTCCTGGTTGTGTTGGTTATCCTTGCGTTTTTGCGCTCGGGCCGAGCCATTTTGATTCCCATTGTGACCATCCCTGTATCATTGATTGGGGCCATTGGCATCATGTATGCCTTGGACTTTAGCGTGAACACCCTCACCCTTCTGGCCCTCGTGCTGGCCATTGGACTTGTGGTGGACGACGCCATCGTGATGCTTGAGAACATTTATCGCTACATCGAAGAAGGCATGCACCCCATGGTGGCCACGTTCAAGGGCGCGAGGGAAATCAGTTTTGCGGTCATTGCCATGACCATCACGCTGGCGGCTGTGTATACGCCCATTGCCCTCTCAACGGGCATGACGGGACGGCTGTTTACCGAGTTCTCCCTCACCCTGGCGGGAGCAGTGCTGATTTCGGGATTTGTGGCACTTACCTTGTCGCCCATGATGTGCGGACGCCTACTTCGCGCCCATGGCAAGCACCAAAAATTGCCGAAAAATCTCCCCCTATGGCGGCATGTTCTCCATGCGGTTTCGGTGAAATTGGATCGCTACCAAGATGATTTGGACATGCGCTACGCCCATTCTTTGCGTTTTGCCCTGAACCATCGCACCCTATTGCTGATGGGGGCATTGGGCATTTCAGCAGTGGGCGCCTTTGTGTTCTATAAACTGCCCAGCGAGTTGCTGCCGCGGGAAGATCAGGGTGTGGTTAACATCCGGGCCAATCCCCCCTATGGCGCAAA
This sequence comes from Holosporales bacterium, assembly GCA_046318415.1. Lineage (GTDB taxonomy): Bacteria > Pseudomonadota > Alphaproteobacteria > Caedimonadales > Caedimonadaceae > JBKCUK01. The sequence goes on from JBKCUK010000005.1 coordinate 90,550, forward strand.
CCTTGAGTTCGTCGATAAATACATGCGCCAGGTGGATGACCTGATGCGCACAGTTCCTGAAGTGGAAAAGCGGCTGACCCTGGTGAATGTCCCTGGTGAATCCACCACGCTCAATCTCCTGAAACCCTGGGAAGAGCGCAAACGCACCTCGCAACAAATCGTTGAATCCTTGCGGGACCCCTTGGATGAGATTACCGGTGTCAGTGCCACCCCCAGCATCGGCGGTAAAGCCTTGGTGTCCAGCCTTTCAGAGGCGCCTGTTGAAGTGGTCATTAAATCAACAAAGCCCTTCAATGAACTGGTTGAAGTCGCTGACCAAGTGATGCGTGCCTTTGCCGCCAACAAGGACTTGACCTATATCCAGGCGGACTATAACCAGGAAGGCCAAGAATTCCAGGTCACCATTAACCGCGAAAAAGCAGCTTCATTGGGTGTGGACGTGCGCGCCATTGCCGAGACGTTGGATACCCTCATTTCAGGCCGTGCAGTGGATAAGTTTAAGCGTGAGAATAAGCTTTACAACGTGAAGGTCGAGGTGGAGGAGAAGTTCCGTAAGAGCCCCGATGACGTGAGTGGTTTATTTATTCGCGGATCGCGCGATAACAAAGAGACCATGGTCCCATTGGCTGAGCTGATCACCATCACCAAGCGCATGGCGCCCACCGAGATCAACCACTTTGAGGGCCTGCGTTCGGTCACCATCAGCGCCAAACTCAAGCCAGGCGCCAACTTGGGTGAGACCCTCACCACCTTGAAAGAAAAAGCCCAAAACATCGTTCCCGAAGGAACCTTGGTGGACTTTGCTGGTGAAAGCCGCCGCTACATGGAAGAAAGCTCAAACATCGCCCTTATCTTTGGTTTGGCTTTGATTTTCATCTTCTTGGTTTTGGCAGCCCAATACGAGAGTTTTGTGGACCCCATTATCATCATGCTGTCCGTGCCCTTGTCTCTGGTCAGTGCAGTGTTGGTCCTCATGCTGACGGGTCAATCCCTCAACATTTACTCGCAAATTGGTCTGGTAACCTTGATCGGTTTGATCACCAAGCACGGTATCTTAATTGTCGACTTTGCCAATGCACTGAAGGAAAAAGGCATGTCCCGTGAGGAAGCAGTGATCGAAGCGTGCCGCTTACGGTTGCGCCCGATCCTCATGACCACCTTTGCCATGGTGCTGGGTGCCATTCCCCTCGCCCTTTCCTCAGGCGCTGGTGCCGAAAGCCGTGCGCCCATCGGCTGGACTGTCGTTGGTGGCATGAGCCTTGGAACACTGTTCACGCTGTTCATCGTCCCGGCGTTTTATGTGCTGCTCAGCAGTCGCAAGCCGAAGGGCGACCTCAGCATTTACGAGGCAGAAGCCAACAAACTCTAGAAACTTGGCTTGGGTGCACATGATGCCCCCAACGCTTTAAAGAAGCCCCCTTTTTGGGGGCTTTTTTTTCCTCTGGCGTGCCCATGAGCAGGTGTCATAACCTTCGCCGTCACCCACAAACCACTTCAGCACCATGATGGTGAGACTGGCACGCATGATAAGGGTGATGTATGCCGATGTTGGGGATGTCCACGACGAGGACTATAATCAAGGTGAGTGTTACGGCCACGGCTATGCCCTATAGCTAGTTTAGGGCTGTGTCTTCTAGCTAGGCTATGGCTATGGCGACGCGACATCTTTTTCACCAATATCATGGTGAACATTAACCCCTAATGAACGGTTAACGAGGTATGGCAGGAGAGATTCTTTAACTCCACAGGTGACACCGAAATAACAAAGTCCCACATCCTGCAAAAAAACGAGACTTATTAACAATCTCCCCTGAAGAACAGCCTGGATCGCCACGCTCGATCCCCTCGCTCGCGATGACGGAAAAGGTGGAAGATGCGCTTGATGACGCAGAAGGTGTAGATGCTCGCGATGGGCCTGGTAGGATTGAACCGTGATTACGAGGGGGACTGAGTCCGACGCGGCAATCCATATCCTTTGACTAACCGCACTGCTGCATTCAGAAGATGAAACAGCCTGGATCCCCGCCTTTGCGGGGATGACAGGGGCTGCGGGGAGTACAGGGGCATGGGCGGATAACCACAGGGATTCTGGTTTACTCAGGTGCGGCAGAAAAAACAGCCTGGATCGCCGCGCTCGATTCTCTCGCTCGCGATGATGTGGAAGAGGGGTTACCCTCGCCATCTCCACAAGGGCACTGGTCAAATGCCTCTAGTTTGAGCAAGATAGGTGCCAACTCATGAAAATAGAAACGACTGTTACTGGTGTCACAGCTTTTTGATCATCGCGCCCAAGAAAATGCACTCAGCCGGGCACTCCAACGCCCTGTCGAGCGCTTCCTTCACCAGGAAGCCGCCACACTCCTGACGGAACGCCTCAAGGTTGTACGCCATCCACCGCAAAAGATCGTCGTTTTAGGGGATCCCTTTGAATGCATGACGCCCCTGATCCATGAGGTTTTTCCCCACGCACCTATCGCGCGTGAGCTCACCCATGGCTCGGAGCTGATTGTCGATTTTATGGCCCTTCACACCATAGAAGCCGTACCAGAAAGAATGCGTGCCGCTCACCATCATCTGGCACCACGCGGGCTTTATTTAAGCGTCTTCTTGGGCGGCGATACGCTTGCCGAGCTACGCCACGCGTTACTTGAAGCCGAACTTGGAATCACAGGAGGGGCGCAGGCGCGCATTCATCCGATGATCCCCTTGGCCACCGCCATGGATCTGCTGCGCGCGGCAGGATTGGAGCTTCCCGTTGCGGACCATCACACTCTGCACGCCCGCTACACACGTCTCAGAAACCTTGCGCGTGACCTGAGGGACCATGCTGAAACTTGCACCCTTTCCAGCCGTTCCCGAACCTTTAGCAAACGCGACATCTTTCATCTGGCCGAAGCCATGCTTAAAAAACAAAACACGGACCAAACCTTTGAGATTACATTTGATTTTATTTTCCTAAGCGGATGGCGCGCGACGCACGGCATTTAATGTGGACGGACCATGTGCTATGCTACGTGGCAGATAACGGCTAATCATAAGAGATCAAATCCATGCAGGGTCATACAATCGGCATTTTTGGAGGTTCGGGTTTTCTGGGTCGCAGCATCGTTCAGCAGCTTGCGAAAACAGGCGCCACTTTGCGCGTCTTTGTGCGCCACCCGGAGCATGCACTTCACCTAAAAACCGCCGGGGAAGTCGGCCAAATCATTCTCGAGCGGGTTAATATTCTAAATGATCATAGCCTTGAGGGAGCCCTTGAGGGATGCGAGGCGGTGGTGAACCTGGTAGGCATCCTCGCCGAATCAAAACCCTGGACATTTACAGCCGTTCATCAAGATTTTCCAGCGCGTTTAGCCAAGGCCTGTCGTGCAAAGGGAATCACCAAGCTGGTTCATGTCTCCGCCCTGGGGGTGGGTGAAGACTCGCCCTCGGCCTATGCCCGCAGCAAAGCGGCCGGCGAAAAAGCCATCCTTGCGACTTTCCCATCTGCGACTATTCTGCGCCCCAGCGTGATATTTGGTCCAGATGATAGCTTTTTTAACCGTTTTGCAGAGATGGCTTTGGTCAGTGCCGCCCTCCCCCTGATTGGCGGCGGCATCACAAAGCTGCAGCCCGTCTATGTGGGCGATGTGGCCTTTGCTGTGGTGAAGGTTCTGACAGACCCACACTGCGCGGGCAAAGTCTACGAACTTACCGGTCCCGATGTCCTGTCCCTCCGCGCGATTTTACAATTTATTTTGGATACCATTCAGCGCAAGCGCATCCTGCTGAATCTTCCCTTTGGCGTTGCTAAGGTGATGGGCAGCATCCTTGAGTGGGTTCCTGGCAAACCTCTGACGAAAGATCAGGTCATTTTGCTCGAACACGATAACGTTGCCACCGCCGGCGCCCTTGGCTTTGCAGATTTAGGCATGACGCCTCAGCGGATTGCGACCATTGTGCCACGCTATCTTGCCCGTTTTCGTGCGACCTTTTAAATGGTTTAACAAATGGTTAACGCTCTTCTATACTGAAACTGGGAGATTCAAAAAGAGGAGTATAAAAATGAATCGTTATACAATTCCCGCACTGATGATGGGCTTGGTTTTGGGTGCAACCACGGTTATGGCCAAGACGGACTACGCGTGCGGTAAGGATACAGGCTTTGCCGATCAAACCGCTTGCGAAAAGGCTGCGGAAGAGAGTTTTGTCAAGTGCATGGGGACCGTCGATGGCGGAGATACTGTTGATCCAGCACCTGCCGAAGATACCAGCGCCGGTGACGAGCTCACCAAGAATGGCCTACCCACCGAGTATCGCTGTGAGAAAAAGCGTGATGAGCACATGGCCGCTTGCAAAGCCAACTGTGGCAAGGCTCACGCCCCTCAGCACACCACCAAAAAAGCGCAGAATTAGTCTTACCTGAAAGACGCAAGAATCTGCGCAATCCATTGCATACTGCTGGGCCCCTTGTGGGCCCAGAATAGTAAAAAGCCTCCCAGAACAACTCGATAAATCATAAAGGGCTTGAAATCCGAGGTCCTCAGCCACGTCATCATGAAGCGTATGGCCGCAAGACCTGAGAGAAAAGCAAACCCCATCCCCCACAGTAGCGGTTTCGAGAGAAGAGGTGTGCCTGCCTTGACAGCCTTGAAACCTGTTAAGGTGGCAGCGGCGATGATGGAGGGGATGGACATGAGGAATGCATAGCGGGCAGCTTCGGTGCGGGTCAGTCCCAGCATGCGCCCAAAGGTCATACAAGCACCCGAGCGACTGGTGCCAGGAATGAGAGCAAGGGCTTGGCCAAAGCCGATAAAAAGCGCTTTCAGACCGTTTAAATCCTTGATGGTTGCGGCTTGCGGGAAAAGCTTATCAACCGCATAAAGCAGCAATCCATAGCCAATGCTGGTCCAGGCAATCAGGGTCATGGATCGCAACTCTCCCAGATGGGATTGGGACAGCCAATATCCAAAGGCCACCGCCGGCAACGTGCTGACAATTAACAACAAAGCCATCTTTCCACCCGCGGTCAATTTGCCACCGCAAAGCTGGACAAAGCCACGAATCATGGACCACACATCCCGGTAGAAATACACAAGAACAGCACCCAGTGTGCCCACGTGGACGGCCACATCCATCAACAGGCCTTGATCGGGCCAACCCAGCAACAGGGGAACTAAAATCAAGTGGCCTGAGGAACTAATGGGAAGAAACTCTGTCAGGCCCTGGATAACGGCTAAAACAAAAACTTGAAACAAAGACACAACGCCCGCCTTATGCTAGGATGTGAACATTCATTAATGTATGGGTAGCAAAAGGTAGCCTCGTCGTAAACAGCATGCGTACACTCTATCATATTCCTTTATGTCCATTCTCGCGCAAGGTGCGCCTGAGCCTGGCTGAAAAACGTCTTGACCATGCGTTGGTGGTAGAGCCCACCTGGCGCCGCCGAGAGGAATTTCTTGAAATGAATCACGCAGGTCAAGTGCCCGTCCTCATTGACCTTAATAATCAACGTCTTTGCAGCAGTCAGGCCATTGTCGAGTATTTAGATGAAGCCTACCCTACCCCTCCGCTCATTGGTCAGGATGTGTTTCAGCGGGCAGAGGTGCGACGGCTGGTTGATTGGTTCGACGATAAATTTAACATCGAAGTCACGCGTAAGATTGTGTACGAAAAAGCGCTTCGTCGCCATTTCGAAGGGGGCGGACCCGATTCGCAACGCATTCGCCAAGGCGCTAGCGCCATCCATGATCACCTGGATTATATCTGCTGGCTGGCGGATCGCCGCCACTGGTTGGCTGGCAATGACTATTCCCTTGCGGACATAGCTGCGGCCGCCCACCTTAGTTGTGTGGATTTTACCGGTCACGTGCCGTGGGAGAAATATCCCGAGGCCAAAGAGTGGTATGCCCGCATTAAATCTCGCCCAACCTTTAGGGCCATTTTGAATGATCAAATGCCCGGCATTGCCCGGGCACCCCACTACGCTGACCTGGATTTTTAGTCCATCCCACGGAGGCTAAGTTAAGAATTCCTCTGGTAGTTCAGCCCATAAGCAATAACCTTTTTGTCAATTTTTCTCGATTAATGACCCATCGACCTTTATGGTTCCGATTCGATGATTTTTGCGGGATATTTTTATTCCACCCACCCCGAAACACTAAAATTTGTCCGCTTCTGCATCTTGATAGACCAAACGTCGACGCCCTTGCAGCCATTGCGGAAGGGCGTCCTTTTCTTGAATATGCTTAGATGAAGACACCACGAGAGTTTCCAGACGCGGCAGACTTGTGAGGGCCCCTATATCGTCCGCCGTCAACTGCGTATCAAAGAGATGAATTTCTCGAAGCGAGTGCAGAAAGGATAGCCCATGTGCAACCAAGGCCATGGAGAACGACGCCTCCTCACCGGGCTTGAGCACCAAGGTTTTCAGCTGCGTAAGGTTCCCAAGATGCAGGAAATGATCCACCCCCAAGTGGCATCCCTCAAAGGTCAAGGCCGTCACATTATGGGGAATGCATAAAAGAGCTTGAGGATCTAAGTCCATCAATTCGACGGTTAAGGATTTCAGTTGGCAAAGGGACCGTGTCAAATGGAGGGGTGCCGTCGCCCAACCCGCATGGGATAACTCAAGCTGGGTCAATGATGTTGGCAAATGCACCTTATCAAGGGAGGGCGACCTTTCTGGTTCGAACCCATCATCAAAAGCATACACTAAGGAAAGTGCCCGCAACTTTTGAAGATGAGAGAGGGACTCAATCCATGGATTGGCATCACTCAGCGCAAACCAACGCAACGACAGGTCTTGAAGATGGGTGGCATTCTGTAAAAATCCTGAGAGATCTGCGCCTGCCAAGGTTAATCCATCTAACTTGAAGTCATGCAAGGATGTCATCGTTAAAAATCGCAAACCGGAACAAGAGGCATCCTGTGCATCCTCTCCAAGAATAATTTTTAGAGCATGCAGATTGGTCAAGTTATGCATGGCACGGGTCAGGATGAGATCATCCTGGACCTGCAGTTCGATGGAATTGAGATGTTTCAAGGATGCCAGTGCCCATTGGATGTTGGAATCAAAGCCAACTCCCACAAAGGCAAGGTGCCGCAATTGCGCAAAACCAGGCAAAATGTCGCAAAGAGGCCAAAAAGTTCGCTCAAGCTTGAGGGTCACGCGCCATAAATTGGTCATGCTCTTCCCAAGGGAGAGGCCACGCGGCCCAACCAGCATGGCTTCTTTGAGGGCTCTGCTCAAACTTGAGGCAGCTAAAGCCTCTCCATTGACATCTGCATGGTACAACGTGGAGACAAAAAGCACATGGGACGTGGCAGCATCCTGCCATGCACGACACACACCACGCATGGACCGCGCACAACGTAGGGCTGCAATTTGACCCAGAATCTCTGGTGGCCCTTGCCATGCCTCATAAAGGCGCGGACTGTTTGGTGCCGAGGCCACACACAGCTGAAGGGTAAGACTGAGGCCAACAAAAAGCCACCAAGCTTTCTTAACCGCACACAACATCTTTGGATTGGCAGTTAAAATGGGACTGAAGTGACGACACGAGATCTAACTTTTCCCAGGAAAAACAACCTTGAGCATCCGGTGCTCGGCCAAAATGGCCATAAGTGGCGGTTGGCTGATAGATGGGTTGATCCAATTTCAAGTGGTTGCGAATTCCCCGGGGGGTGAGGTCTATAGTTTGCATCAAGAAGGCATAAAGTTCCTGCCATGCCACCTTTCCGGTGCCGTGGGTGTTAATATAAAAAGACAATGGCTCTGCCTTACCAATGGCATAGGAAACTTGAACGGTCGCCCGATCCGCAAGGCCAGAGGCCACGATATTCTTGGCAAGATAACGCATCATATAGGCGGCTGAGCGATCTACCTTTGAAGGATCCTTTCCTGAAAAAGCACCACCACCGTGGGGGGCATACCCACCGTACGTATCCACAATAATTTTCCGCCCCGTAAGCCCTGTGTCCGCAGCGGGACCACCGATCACAAAGCGGCCAGTGGGATTGATGTAGAGTTTATCCTCTCTACACATCCAACCCTCGGGCAAGGTGGCGCGAATAATCGGCGCGACCATGTCCCGCACCTCTTGAATGGAAACCTGTTCCTTATGTTGGGTTGACAGTACAATGGATTCGGCCCCCACAGGCTTGCCCTCATCATAACGCAAAACCACCTGGGATTTGGCATCGGGCCCCAGATAGGCTTGAAGACCCTCGGCCCTTGCTGCGACTAAGTTCTCAAGGATTTTATGGGCATAATACAAGGCTGCTGGCATAAGGGTTGGGGCCTCTAGGCAGGCAAAGCCAAACATTAATCCTTGATCGCCTGCTCCCTCAATATCCCCCACCACGCCTTGGGCGATGTCCGTAGACTGGGCATGCACAAAATTATCGATTTTCAGGGTTTGCCAATGAAATCCTTCTTGTTCATAGCCAATGTCACGCACGACTTGGCGAACGATCTGTTCCATATGCTCTTTTGGCAGATCAACACCACCTATTTCACCCGCCAGGACAATCTGATTGGTGGTTGCAAGCGTCTCGATGGCCACGCGCGCCTGTGAGTTTTGACGCAAAGCAGCATCGACCAAAGCATCCGAAATTTGATCGCAGACCTTATCTGGATGACCGGCGGAGACAGATTCACTGGCAAAGAGATAAGATGACATGGAATAATCCGTCGTAATTTTTTTCTAGGCTACTGAGGCCAGCTTAAGAGGAGATTAACACTTTCATAAAACCACTCACCATAACAAACAAGGCCGACAGACGTCGGCCCTGCACCCCATGGGAATTAAAAAAATTAATTATCTCCCGACCAGAAATTTAGGAAATTGTCCAAATCTGGCAGTAAGAAATTCATAAAAGTCATCACCATATCTTGAGGTGGAGCCTTTTCTGTCTCCTCTTCATCAGCAACGTCTGCCTTCGCTTCTTCTAAGGGCTGCGTGCCCTGTTGGAAGCCACCCGCTGTGGCAGCCTGGGTTACCTCCTGAGTCTGCGCGCCCTGACTTGGCGATAGATCGAGGGTATGCCAAAACTTTTTACGGGGACTTACCTGCCCTGTGACCAAGCTTTTCAAACCTGTACCTTGCGGATAAAATGGAGAAATCTGGATCTGCGGCCCATAAGGCATACCCTGCATTACTGAAGCTGCCAGCTGGTGGGCGGACACGCCCGCCTCGTTGGTGCGAAGATTATCCGCCATGACCGATTGCATCATGGGCGCGACTTTCTCATCAAATGCCTCACGCTCTTGCGGGGTTTTGAGCGAGAGTTTAAATTCCTGCATCTTGGCCATCAACTCTTCATGACTGACATATTGATCACCAAAGTGCTCGAGAGCCTTTTCAAGGGCTGCGGGACTGATGGAATAGGCCAGCGGGTGCAGCACATCCTCATCACCCGCCTCCTGGGTGGACGCCTCAGTGTTTAGCCCTTCAAAATCGTCGAGGGCTGAATCCAAAAGCCCTCGGATGGCGATGCGCTCAGGCTCATCTGCGTCAGTTACGCCTGCCTGTGGCACTTGAGCCTCTGGGGCACCCGCGACGGCACTCTCGCTCAGGGTTTTTGGTAGGCTTTGCGTTGGTTCTGAGGCCACGTTTGACGCACTTCCTATTGGCTTGGCAGCTTCATTTGTCCCCCACAACCACCATATGGGGGTGGCCACCAATTTAAAGGGTGCTGTGATCACCTTGCGCAGAAGAGACTTTTTTGGCTTCGCTGTCACAGCACTTGGCTGGGCCACATCCGAGGGAGAAACGAGAGCGCCTGATGCAGGGTCTTTGTTTTCTTCGCTGGCGCCCACCAAAGACAAAGAGTTGGGTGCATTGATTTCTTGGCTTGCCTCATCCTGAATTGTACTGGCACAGGCGAAATTCGCCGCACCAAAGACAAAAGAAACGCATGATAACATTAATATTTTTTTTAAGCGGGCATGGGTCATAATTGTCTCCCTCAATGATATGCGAGTCGTTTATTGTTGAGGTCTCGCTTCTATCAGCCTAGCGTGCTCTTGTGATTTGTCCAAGACACTTCGAGACTATTGTGCATTTCTCGTATGCAGGGTTTGGGGGTTATGGGCCTGAAAATAAAGACGAAAAAGATCTTTTTGCGCCATGGGCGCCAAAGCAATGTAGGCTGCACAGGCGGCAAATGCCGTTGGGTGACCCACTGCCCGGGAAAGCCCTCCCCAAAAATCCCATTGAAAAAAAGACACCCGAGCCCTAAGCGTGTCAGTTTGGTCATCGTTTACTGATTCTGACAAGGACAAGACACTGCTATCCCCAAGACGATGGATACTCTCCACCGCATCCAGATCCTCGACAGTAAGTTCGCCTGAGGCAATTTGATTCTCAAGCTGTTTCAGGATCGTATCCTCTTTTTGTTTTCCCTGTCGCTGCTCGATGAACTGGGCATCCTCGTCATCCTCAAGTTCTTCAATGAACGCCATTGCCTCTTGAAGAAGGGGTTGGGTTTCTCGCTCATAAACGCTCAACGTTAGAACCTTAGCTGACGTTTTTTTGGGAGGGGCTATGGTGATGGATTCGATGGTGGAATCTGGCAAAAGCATGGGCGGAGTGACGGAGGAGAGAGGGATGGAGGGATGCTCTTGAGGATCTTCGGCTCGTTTCATGGGTGGCCGCACCTCGGGATAATCATCAATGAGCACGAATGTTGAAAGCCCCTCAAAGGTGACCGTTTTGACTTCTGCAAAATCATCACCAAAATTGATTGAGTTTAGATCAACTTTAAAACTCGCCAAACAAGGCTCAGCAGCCCCAATAAAACACAACATACTCCACCTGGGCCATCGCACAGTAAGGTTCAGATTCATGTGTGTCCTTCCTTGATCCCCACCTGTAACCGTCTTATGCTAACGCTGCAAAGGTTGCAGGCACAATGACCTTTTATGATGATGAGGCAAGAACAGTGAAATTTGCAGCAAGTCTTCTGATCCTGATGGGCATACATGTCGTTGAGGCCCAAGAGGCGCCATCGCGGATCAGCCCCCTACCCCAGCAAGGCTCCCTCTCCCGCGAGCGTGTTGGATTTCGCCTCACCCCTGGCATTTGTCGCCACATTCTGGTGCGCACCAACGCAAGGGGGGATGTTAAATTCCGCGCCAATGTTGATGCCGAGGGCAAGCCCCTTGTCCCCGTCGATCTCAATTCTTATGAGCGGATTATTCCCGATCAGGTCATTCTTCCCATTTGGTTTGACTTATCGCGCTATAGCGATCGCGGAATGCTTGATCCATCCGCTTCAGCGCGTCACAGGGACAAGGGAAGCGCCCTGGTCGCCGAGCTTTTAATCAAAAAAAGTGGCGAAATCTACCTCAATGATCAGCCCTTGTTTGATGAAGACGAAGCCATGCTGCGCAGCGCCTGCCAACAGCTGGAAGAACAAAAATCGGGGGAAACGTCCACACCATGACATCCCAAACCCACAAAGTTCGCTTTGCCAATGCTGACGGTCACCTTTTAGATGGACGCCTTGAGCTGCCAACATCAAAGCCCCTTTTCTTCGCCATCTTTGCCCATTGCTTTACCTGCGGCAAAGACATCTTTGCGGCCAATCGCATTGCAACACAGTTGGCGTTAAGGGGCATTGCATGCCTTCGCTTTGACTTCACCGGCATCGGCGGCAGCGAAGGTGATTTTGCCGAGACCCATTTTAAAACCAACATCAGCGACTTAAAGGCCGCAGCCGTCTTTCTTGCCAACCATTACAGTGCGCCCAAAATGCTGATCGGACATAGCCTTGGCGGCACGGCAGCCCTTGCAGCCGCCAGCCTGATGCCCAGCATTCAAACAGTCGTCACTTTGAATGCTCCGGCCCAGCCCAACCATGTGGGACGCCATTTCCAAGAAGCCAATAAAGAAATGCTTGAGCGCCTTGGGGAAGCAGAGATTCACGTGGGTGGACGGCCTTTTAAGGTCCGCAGGCACTTTTTTGAAACGGCGCAAAAATTTGACATGAACCAAGTGTATGAGACATTACAAGCAGCCACCCTGGTCCTTCATGCCCCTAATGATACCACCGTTCATTTTAACCAAGCAGAACAGATTTTTTTGCACCTCAAAGGCCCCAAATCCCTCATGACCCTTGATGGGATGGAGCACCTGTTATCACGCCCCGAAGATGCCGCGCGCATCGCAGATCTGATCAAAGTGTGGTCGTCAGCTTATACCTCTGACCAGTGAAGCTTAGCCTTTCTTAACCTTGATCTGATGGCGGTGGGTTTTATTCTTCTCATTCTTTGGCAAGGTAATTTTGAGGATGCCATTTTTAACCGTTGCCTCGATCTCATCGGGGTCAACCTCAAGGGGAAGATGAAGCGTGCGCACAAAAATGCCACTGGCCCGCTCAACCATATGGTAGGTGCGTCCCTCCTTTTCCCGCTTCATCTTTTTTTGAGCGGACAGGGTTAAGGTGCCGCGATTCACCTCAATTTTGATATCATCCTCAGAAAGACCTGGGACCTCGACTTGAATGACCAATTCTTTATCCGATTCGTAAAAATCAAGCGCCGGAATCAAGGGGCGGATGGCGTCTTCATTGGAGTTGTTTTGGAAGGGGGATGAGAGGAGATGGGACAAGCGATTAAAGTAGTGCTGGATCTCCTCGCGCATGTGGGACAAGGGATGACTTCCACTTAACAGCGACGATGGTTGTAAATCGTCTGACATGGCAGGCCCTCCTGAGTAAAATGCCGAAATTCGATAAAATGTTTCTCCCTCAATCATTATCACGTCTCATACAAAGGTAGGGATTGAGAGGCGCATCAAAAAGCAACTTGCGCCCCAAAATGCCCTATTTAAAAAACTGAGATTTTCCTCTACAAGCCGTCTAGGACTATGGCCGCCTTGATGTTCAGAGCTCTCCGTTCACATCCTGCTCAAAGCGCATGACCTGCTCGAAATAGCCCTTCGCGTTTCTCGACAAAGATTTGTGGTGAATGCCCACCACCATCCAAATAGCCCGCAATTGCTTGATGATTCCTTCTTCACTGAACCCCCGCACATGAAGGGATTGGCCCTCAAGTAAGGAAGCATAAAGGCATCGCCAGCCCTCAAGGACCTGCTTATCCGAGTGGATCGGCTCAGCAATGATAGAGGGGTCAAAAAGGTGCTGAAAAAGATCAATGAGCTGGGCCTTTGGTGAAGGAAGTGGCATTTGTTGATTCTCCACACACAAGGGGGTCATTAAAGCGAGCATGCTTTCGCGTTGCGCCTCATGCTCGCCGGGCTGCGGGCGACGCCATGTTGGCAGGGCTTCAGCAGCTTGTTGTTCCCAATCCTCTGCTGGATTTTCGCTCGCATGCAGGGCAACACTCTGGAAGACAAAGACCATAACGGCGCCAAACAACCCCAAACGCATCATTGAGTTCCTTTCACAACGTTTTGCTTTGACCAATAATATTCTAATTTTTGGGGTTGTGAATCGAGAGCTAACTTCTCAATGCTCTGTTTTAATTGATTGACTTCAATGGGATGATCCAAGAGAACATCGGAAAGGGCATTGATGAACTTAGTCAAGGCGCCCGTATAAAGCTTCACAAAGCTGACGTCATCAAGGGTGGGCGTATTTTCCAAGTGCTCGACCTCTTGGGTCAAAAGATCGAAAGCGGACCAAACTTTTTGACGGTCATAGCCTTTGACTGCCATCACCTGGGGTGAGCTCGCGAGACTGATAATTTTATCAACCATCTTCTGGAGCTTAGGGTTTGTAACCTGGGCGCCAATTTTCTGCCCAAACCAATATTGCAGCTCTTCTTGAAATTCTCGATGAACGGGGCAGCGTAGACTCAGCGCGCCGCTTCCATCTTCAGCATGGGGTGTTGCAATTACCCGCGTTGCCCGCCGTATGAAGGCAGAAGGACTGGGCGGTGCTTCTTGAATGGGAGAATCCGTCGCTAGGGCAACCTGGCACCCCACGAGTGCAACACATAAGAAACGAAAAGCCATGGGCGCGATTCCTCTTGGTAATTTAAAAACCGCGCCCAATCTAGAAGGTTATGCATTAATTGCAAGTTTTTTTGTCGGATTCGACCTAATCGTCCCGGTGGACGCGCTCTTGACGCTCATGCATTTCCTGGGCTTCAAGGCTTAAGGTCGCGATTGGACGTGCCTCAAGGCGCGCAAGCCCAATGGGCTCTCCCGTCTCTTCGCAATACCCATAAGACCCATCGTCAATGCGGCGCAAAGCCTCATCAATTTTATTGATGAGTTTCCGCTCCCGATCCCGCGTACGCAGCTCAATAGCACGATCCGTCTCGGCAGAGGCACGGTCAGCAACATCAGGCTCGTTATGGGTTTCCTCTTGCAGGTGATGGATGGTCTCAACGGAATCGCGCAGCAATTCAGCGCGCCAATGCATGAGTTTCTGGCGAAAATATTCAAGCTGCATAGGATTCATGTACTCATCCGACTCGGATGGTGTGTAATCAGGGGGAAGTATGACCCGCATATCCTTTTTGGAATCGGCGTCATTTTTCAGCTGTGTCGTCATCAGGCTCCTCCGCTGCTGGACAAATTCTTATTTATATCATCGCTTGGTTCTTGCAACCACCCTTGATCTGCAGCACTGCGCGCTGCGCGGCTCATCTCGAGTTTTGCAAGTTCCACAGCAACCCTTTGTTCAATGGCAAGCATCACATCATCCAGGCCTTTGTGCCCGGTTTTACGCGGACGCTGACTCAGCATGGCATTCAACTGATGCAATAGCGTTGGCGAGAGGCTACCCTCTAATAATCCGAAACGCAACCGGTCAAGTTGCTTCAACATATCTTCACCCTGTTGCACAACCCGCTTCCGCTCCTCTTGCGCACCCGTTATTTCCTGCAGGGCCACCAGGTCGAAGGTTTCAGAGACGGCTGCGACGCCCTCATTGGCGGGACTGGCGTCTGGGGCGTCGGCCGATGACACTTTTGCACCAAAGGCTCCAGAGCCGCGCACTTGGCGGGTGCGCCTTAAACCAGATGTTGAGACGGTGGGTGATGTTCCCTCGACCTTCACAGTGCAGCCCCCTTAAAATTGTTATGCATTAAGCCACTTGGCATGGTTTTCGCATACTCGATTCTTGATTAACAGTTTAACATGAGTCAGCACAGCATGAGAGGACTTTTCATCAGCATTTTGATTCTTGGCTTGGTAGGTCAGCCTATGCCAGCCCATGCGGCACACCCGGTGCGGATCAAGGATGTGGCCTCGTTCCAAGGAATTAGGGACAACCAATTGGTCGGCTATGGGCTGGTGGTGGGTCTTAATGGCACCGGAGACTCTCTCAAAGACTCCCCTTATGCCCAAGAAACCATGATCAGCATGCTGGAACGCCTTGGGGTCAATGTGCGCGATAAGCTTGCCAATATGAAGTCGAAAAATGTCGCTGCTGTCATGGTGACGGCGACCTTGCCGCCCTTTTCACGGCAGGGCACCCGCATTGATGTGGCTGTTTCGGCCATTGGCACGGCAAAGGACTTGTCGGGCGGCACCTTGCTTGTGACCCCTTTGATCGGTGCAGATGGTGAGGTTTATGCGGTTGGTCAAGGCCCCGTTGCAACCGGTGGATTCAATGCCAGTGGACAATCGGGTTCTTCAGTGACTAAAGGTGTGCCTACCAGCGGACGCATCGCAAATGGAGCCATCATCGAACGCGAAATTGGCTTTGAGCTGAAAGATCTTACATCCTTTACACTCAGCCTCAAAAATCCAGATCTGACGACCGCAAAACGCATTGCCGATGCCATCAATGCCTACACCCGGCAAACCTCAGCTATCCCCACAGACAATGCAACGGTCAAACTGACCGTCCCTGCCCGTTATGACCATAATCCCTCGGCTTTTTTAACGGACATCGAACAACTGAAGTTTATCCCCGATCAGCCTGCCAAGATTGTTATTGACGAACAAAATGGCGTCATCGTCATGGGCGAGAATGTTAAGATCTCAACGGTGGCCATTAGCCACGGCAACCTCACCATTCGCATCACTGAAACTCCCCAGGTTTCACAACCCAACCCCTTTTCACGCAATGGCGCCACCGTAGCCGTTCCCCGCACCGAAATCACGGTCAATGAGAGCGCCGATAACAAGATTGCGCTGATGAAAGAGGGTGTCAATTTGGCTCAACTGGTTAATGGATTGAACGCCCTTGGCGTTGGCCCCCGGGATATCATTACCATCCTTCGGGCCATCAAAGCGGCCGGCGCCCTTCAAGCTGATATTGAGGTGATGTAAATGATAATCAAATCCCACATCTCCTTCACCCCACAGGCGGCCCCCTCTGCCGAGCGCGCAATAGGTGAGCTCACCCCTCGTAAAGGGGCTTCTTACGAAGAAAACGAGACCCTTGCGCAGCGCTTTGTCGGCCAACTGTATGGGCGGATGTTTGATGCCCTTTTCGAGGCAAGCGAAGTCATGAAAGAAGACGGCGTTAGCCTCTTCCGTTCGATGTTAACGGATGCCCTGGGGGATGCGGTGGCTGTCTCTCCGGCAGGACAAGAACTGGTTGATTCAGTGGTTTACCAAATGCTGACCCTGCAGGAAGGAAAACCACCCTCCCTGACCAGCTCAACTCCGCAGACAGCTGAATCATAAGGAGGTGACCATGACCCAAAGCGAAGTCTTCGATTTGACTCAACAGCTGATCAATCTCCTTGAGAACGAGAATACCCTCCTTCGGGAAATGCGGCTCAAAGACGTGACCCACCAAACCGAGGAAAAAGAGGCGTTGTTAATACGCTATCGCCATTTGATGACCCAAGGGGAACGCATGACGAATCTCATCAATTCCCTTGATGCAGGGCAAAAAGAAGCCCTGCGTGAGCGAACACAAAGGTTGCTTGATCTAGGAGACGAAAACCAAAAGCTGTTGAGTCGCGTCACTACCGCCAATCAGCGCTTCATTGACCGGCTGACGGGGTATTTACAAAAAAGCGCACGTCAGGTTGCAACCTACGGGCCCATGGGTCGCGCGCAAACCTCCGCATACCGTGCCATACCTGCGGTTGGCATGAGTATTGCAATGAATCAACAAATGTAAGCCTTCAGGCAAAGGAAGCAAGGAAAAGCATCATGGCCGGTGTAACAAGCAGCAGCGGACTTTTACAAGCGAGCAATGCCGCCCTGACCGGCATGAATACGGCCAGCGCGCTCATTGCTGTTTCTTCGGGTAATATTGTCAATGCCTCGACACCCAATTACACCCGCAAGGAATCCCAAGTCTCCACCAATGTGACCGGCGGGATCGTCATTGGCGTGACGGCAAATGTGCCCGAGCGAATCGTCGACGAGATTCGCATCAGCCAATTTCGGGAACAAGAGAGCAATATTCAGTATCAATCGACAAAAAACGAAATTTTAGGCGTCATTACGCAAGGTTTTGGACGCCCAGGAGATGGGCGCTCTCTAGGTAACCTTGCTGCCAAGGTGATGAATTCGGCTGGTGCTTTGGCACTCTCACCCGAGTCTGATGCCCTCAAAAATGAATTTCTAACGGATCTAAAGGTCTATACACAAAGCATCAATAAGGTTGCAGATAATATCCAGGCCATGCGGACCCAATGCGAGTCTGGAATTAATGATATGGTGATGACTTTCAACAGCCAACTTGAGATTGTTCAACGTCTGAACCAGGAGATCGCCCGAAACGCAGCGCAAGGTCTTGCCATCGGTGATTTTGAGGACCAGAGGGATACGGCCCTGCTGAAGATTTCATCCATGATGAATATTAATGTCATTAAAATGGACAATGGTGAAGTCACAGTACAAACCTCATCTGGCATGCCATTAGTCCAGGGTTCGGCCTCAGAGGTAACCTTTTCGCCTGCAACAGTCATGGATGCGGGCATCAAATATGACCCCACATTGCCGGGCTCACTTTCCGGCTTGATGGTCAACAATGTGGATATCACAAAATACATTCGAACTGGCTCTATGGCCGCTTACTTTGAGTTACGCGATTCGATTTTACCAAAAATCCAGAAAGATATAGACACCCTTGCCGAGCAAGTCCGAGATCAACTCAATGCCATCCACAACCAAGGCGCCGGTTATCCAACGCGCTCGAGCATGACAGGAACGCGAAGGATTGCAAATACGGGCGACCCTTTCACAGGAACTGGCACCCTTCGTTTAGCCGTTGTCAACAATACAAACCGACAGGTGGTTGAATTTGTTGATATTGATCTGACGACGACCACGAACCATGCGGCTGTCGTAGGTGCAATTAACGCCGGTCTTACCCAGGGAATTGCAAGTTGGAATAGCGAGGGTCAACTCAATCTTGCTCTTACCGACCCCACCCAAAACTATGGTTTTGCCATGGTCTCTGTAGGGGCCAGCGCAGTTGAAACCACCACGGGACTTGGGTTTTCCCATTATTACGGTCTAAACGATTTACTGGTGAACAAAAGTCGCTATATCCAGGATGGCAATCCCATCGGCAATAGCGGTCTTGCGAATGACTTAAGTGTTAATAGTGCCTTTCTTCAGAGTTCCTCAGCAATCTCACGCGGGGTACTCAATGATGCGCCCACCCTTGCGATTGGCGAACCTGCGGTTACTGCGGGTGATAGCCGTATCATTTCCGCACTTGCCAATAAATTTAAAGCAAACTTGGCTTTTCCTGCTGGGGGTAATTTAACACCTCGCTCAACCAGCTTTATCGATTATGCCAACGAGATGATCGGCGTGACGGCCCTGATGACCAATGATGCCGCCACGTTGGCAGCGGCCGAGGAAGACATTCAAAAACAGCTTGAGACAACGATTGGGGCCATCAGCGGCGTGAACATACAAGAAGAGCTCGCCAAAATGATGAATTGGCAGCGCCTGTACATCACCTCGGTTCAGGTCAGCCGTGTAGCCCAAGATGTGATGGACCAGCTTCTGAAGTTAGGAGGTTAATTATGATAGCACGTGTCGGTGATCTTGCTCAGTTTACAACACTGACCAGCCAACAACAGCGTGTTCAAGGGAAGGCAGACTTGGCCGCCCAGAAAATGACCAGTGGCATGGCTGCAAATAACTACAAAGACATGGCGAAACAAGCAAGAACGTACCTTAACTATGATGCGGATGTCAGTCGGATTGATCAGTACCGCACGAATATTAAGCTCACCCAAAGTCGTCTGGAATTGACGTACTATAGCTTGACGCAATCCATCGATTTTTTAACCGATTATGCACGCGAAGTGACATCGGCCCTTGACCCTACGGCACCCCACACGGAATTCAATCAAATCAGTACCAACATTCTCAATGCCATCGCACGCTCCTTCAACGCGCGAGATGGTGAGCGCCGCGCCCTTTTTTCAGGCTCTATGACCGACCAAGATCCCATTGATCTATCCCTTCTGCCGCATCCAACACTCAATTCCTTGCCTGATTACACCTATTACCAAGGCGATTCAGTCACATTAACGGCAGAAATCGATGAGGGTTCTCCCTTTGCCTATAACGTTCTTGGGAATGCAGGGGGGATTGAAAAGGCACTTCGAGCGATTAAGTTCGGCACAACAGCGCAGCCCAATGGTGACGTCACCTCTGTTGATTTCCAGAAGTTGCAGGAATCCCTCAAATTGACGCAAGAAGCGATTGCCGATCTTTCAACCCTTCGCGCTAACACAGGGTACAACTTGAAGCAGTTAGAGAAAGCGGACGAATTGCACATGAATGACAGACAGTTTCGCGTTCAGCAAAGGTCGGATTTGGGCGAGGCGGATATTACCGAGGCTTTTTATGAACTTACCATGGCGCAAACCCACCTAACAGCTGCGGCATATACCATCCAAAACACGCTCTCAACGGAAGGTTTGCTTCGCTTCATGCGCTAAACTTTGACCCCAAGAAGAAAGGGACCCCCGCGATGCAACTTACACCCGAACAAGATGGATCAACACAACAAAGTTGGACACCGGCACTTGATGACAATCCTCAGGGCACACAAATCCTCTTCAATACCGGGCTTCTGGCGTTTCAAGCCTATCGCCATTATTACTTGTGCGCTTTTCCAAAAATCGAATTCGCACCATTGATGCTGTTAAAGTGCCTTGAGCGCAAGGAATTAGGCTTTTTACTCTATCCCCTAGATACCAACAGTGAGATCCGCCTCACCGCTGAAGACATACAAGAAATTGGCGACAGAACGGGCATGGATGTGAGCAATATAGAGATTTTTCTCGTTGTCACAGCCCATCAGGGTCAGACCGCAACCCACTTCACGGTCAATAAACGTGCCCCCGTGATCGTTGACGTGACCACCCAAAATGCGGTGCAGGTGGTGCTGAGCAATGCCGAATATGCCTTTGAGACGGCCCTGCCAAAGCTATCAGACGAGATTGCTCGACGCCGCAGGGCCTTGTGAGGGACCGGAGGGCGTGGCATGCTGAAATTGTGTCGACAAGAAAAATAAAGAACTCACCATGCTGATTTACCGTGTCATTCGCCTTTTACCCGTGTTTGGTCTTGTGTATGCAACGTCCGCTTATGGTGTGGATGGGGGACAGGCTCCGACAGAATATGCCAAGGCCATGTTGAAAGAGCGCCTCGAGAAAAATCCCGTGGCCATCTCTGCCCAGCACACGGCCCTTAAAAAATTTTACAAAAGCCGTGACTACCAATTGGCATGGACCACATCCGCAGGTGAAAATGCAGCTTGTTCTGGTGCTTTGGTCGCGGCCATTCAAAATGCAGACACCCATGGGCTGGAGGCCGAGGATTATGCGGCACTGATTGCCCGTTTTGAACAAACGCCTGCGTCAAGCCAAGATCCAGCCCAGCTTATGGAAAGGGACGTGGCCCTCACCGAGGCCGCCCTTCGATATATTGGCGATCTTGGTGGCGCCAGACTGAATCCCAAGTCCATCAATAAGGAACTTTTTATCAACCCAGATCCCATCAATGCCGATGCCGCCCTCACGAAGGGGGCTTCCAGTCAAGACTGTGGCTGGGTTGAGGCGTTGGCGCCACAAACAAAAGATTACGCTGCCCTCAGATCCCACCTGGCAGAGTTGCGGGCGCGAGAAAAACAGAACATTCCCCAGTCACCCCTGGTTTTGCACAAAGGCGAGACCTTGGAAAAGGGGGAACAAAATGAGCGCATCGATGTCCTCAAGGCGCGTCTCGTGCAGGAGGGATATTTATCCCCTGAGGCGGCAAAAATTGCCGCCTTTGATGAGGCGACTTTTGAGGCCGTTAAGCGCTTCCAAGTGGAACACGGTATCGAACCGGATGGCGTCGTTGGCCCCTCAACGGCAGAGCGCCTCAATCAAACCATTGCTGACCGCATCAAACAAGTTATCGTGAGTATGGAACGCCAACGGTGGCTTCCGCGGAATATGGGAGAGCGATACATCATGGTAAATATCGCAGGCTTTTATCTTGAGGCCTATGAACGGGGGCAAAAGGCCTTTGACATGCGGGTTGTCATCGGCAGAAAGTATCGCCGCACCCCGGTTTTTTCCTCGATTATCAACCAGGTCCGCTTCAACCCACCATGGAATGTGCCATCTGGCATCTATCACAAAGATAAACTGCCCAAGATTCGCCGCGACCCCAGCTTCATCAACCGCAGTAACTTTATTGTGCGGGACAGTGCCGGCAATCGTGTTGACCCCGCAGCCGTGGATTGGGCGAATGAGGGTGGATCCTATCGTCTGACCCAATTACCCGGGGAAAAAAATGCCTTGGGCAAAGTTCGCCTGAACATCGTCAATCCATTTGACGTGTACATGCATGGTACACCAGATCAAAACCTCTTTGATAAGGCCGTGCGAAATTACAGCTCTGGGTGTATTCGCCTTGAACATCCTGAAGATGTGGCCGTTTTCGTGCTCAATGATCCAGTGAAGTGGCCCAAAGAGGTGGTGCTTCAAAATATGGAAGGGACGACCACACGTAATGTGAACTTGACGCATCCCGTCAATGTTCACATCACCTACTCGACCGTTTGGATGGACAACGCAGGCAAGCTTCGCATCGTGCCCGATATTTACGGCCAGGATCAACAGATATGGCAAGCCTTACTTGAGCGTCAGCAAAAGGCAAAGAAATCATAAGGGCCACGCTCCGGGGGGGCACTTCGAAGACAGCCCAGCTTTCAACGCTTCAGCTTTGTCTTCTTAGCTTCTTGTGAAAGCGCCCTGATTTGCACGAAAGTGTGAACGGCAAGCAGTGTTATGGCCC
The DNA here is from genome assembly GCA_046318415.1 of Holosporales bacterium. Classification (GTDB taxonomy): domain Bacteria; phylum Pseudomonadota; class Alphaproteobacteria; order Caedimonadales; family Caedimonadaceae; genus JBKCUK01. Next base: position 112,737 of record JBKCUK010000005.1, read on the forward strand.
CCTTGAGGGCGATGTCCGCAAGAACACATTCCGCCCCGTTAGCGCCACACCAGTAACCAAGGGTATCAGCTTCCAAAAGGCAAGACATGGGTGCCAGAACGGCCAAACTGATCAAAAAAATGCACCTGACTAGGTTCATCACCGATTTTTTGCACAAGTCGCACCAAGAAGTTGGGTTGGCGCGGTTGCTCGTCGATCAGGGCCGCTTGTTCTTGAACGAATGGCTCCTGCGATAAGGTTGGTGAGATTGACGTTTTGGAAGCAGGTTTAGTTTTCGAAGATGGACGAGAGTCCACCCTCAAGGAGCCGTGCCCATCGCGCTCCCCTCTGGACTGCAATTTTTTTATGTTTTGAGGGCGTGGTAGGCGACAAGAAGGCGCCTCATCGATTTCCTCCACCGCAACAACCGAATGCGATGCCTCAAGGGTAGACGAAGGGAGAGCCCAAGAGCCTGTGAGGGCGAGGACCATGACCCATAAACGCGCCATCTGTGCCCTCATACATTTGCAAGATTGCGATCACGAACGTAGCGATACCCAAGAATTGCCAAGAGAAAAAGTCCCGTTTTCACCCTGAAAGCCATGGCGTAGCAGGGCTGTTTATCCTCGCCGCAGGTATCGAAAGCTTGTGATGGAATCGCAGCACATAGGTTACCCACCACAAGCAAAAAGGAGACAATGGTATAAAGCCGCGTGGAGGGCTGACGCATCAGGCGCAAGATGAAGTTTTCTTCATGGCCAAATCCGGCGTGAGCCATGGCAGGACGTGGCCCTTGATTTCCGAAATCAAAATCCACTCCAGTGCGCGCAAGACGACATGAGCCAAGCTGTGGAACCTGTTGCACCTCCTCGTCTGCCATAATTTTTTGGTGGGTCGCCATTGAGAACATCGGTGCCAACCATAATGTCGCCACAAACAGGGCTTTGGATAATTTCATCGATCTATTCCTTCACCTGAAAAATAAAATCCTTATAGGCAAATCCAGCCTGAATTGCAATGCACAAGAAAGCCTGCCTCGAATTTTATGATCTTGTTTGCCGCGACACCTTCCTGGAACCCAGACAATAGAAAGGGGTGACGCGACATTGCTAAGGTGATCTTAAGATCGCAACAATGACAGAAAGAAGTGATTTAACAGGCACTTAAAAGACGCTAGAGTCCTATTTGTTGAGTGTGGATAATCTTCGCACAACCACTCCATCCTTGGCAGGCATGCCACCCCGCCAATCCATGACAGAAATTTATTTTTAATGGGCAAAAGCGTTGCTTGAAAGTAACACATTTGGGCTAAATCAATATGTTTTAGCCAAAAATTTGATATAAATTTTAAGATCCATATACTGAAAAATTTGAATTTTAGACCTTTTCCGATAGCCTCCTTCGCGTTATGGTAATGTCATTAAAGAATTAGAAACCAAACGTCCGAGGGTAAAGTCACATGCATCATGAGGATTTCTCGCCGTCACGCCGTCAGTTTCTCCTCGCCGGAGGGGCAACCGCTGCAGGTGGACTGATCCTTCCTCAGATTGCCATGGGACGCGGCGCCCATGAGAGAACATTGACCCTTTACAATACCCACAACGGGGAATGGTTCAAAGGCACCTACTGGGCGGAAGGGCGTTACCTTAACGAAAGCCTTGAAAAAATCGCCCACCTACTGCGTGATCGTCGTAATGACAAGGTTAAACAGATTGATCCTAAACTTCTGGACCTATTGAATGCGATTCACGCCAAAATGGGAGGGCACGGCCAGCCTTTTGAGATCATCTGTGGGTATCGCTCTCCTGAGACCAATCGACTGCTGCACAAGAAAAGCCGCGGCGTTGCCAAGAATAGCTTCCACATCAAGGGCCAAGCGGTCGACATTCGCGTACCAAAGGTGCAACTGGCAAAACTTCGCGATGTCGCCAAATCGTTTCGCGCAGGGGGCGTGGGCTACTATCCTCGCTCGGGCTTCGTGCATGTGGATTTTCGCGGTTTTCCAGTTCATTGGTAAGTCAGGCACAAGTTTTCTGACCCCGTTCCCTTCCCCACACAAGTGTAAGGAAATAAGATCGAATGATCACCCTTGGAGATATAGAAGCCGCCCAGAAGCGCATTGCGCCTTTTATTCGTCGCACACCCCACCTCTATCCCATGCCCCTCAAAGGATTGCCTCACGATTATGCACTCTATTTGAAGCTGGAGACCCTCCAGGTCACGGGCTGCTTCAAGGCACGCGGCGCGTTCAGCGCCCTCACCCGCGCGGATCCTCAGCACAGACAAAGGGGCGTTATTGCAGCATCAGGTGGCAATCACGGACGCGCCGTTGCTTATGCCGCACAGCATTTTGGCATCCAAGCCACCATCGTCTTGCCAGATTCCACACCTGCCGAAAAAATCGACAGAATAAGACGCTTTAACGCACAGGTTGTCCTCAACCCTGGAGATATGAGCCACGCCATCTCAACAGCGGAAACTCTCGCTCAGACCACGGGCGGACTTTACATCCATCCTTTCGCGCACCCAGATGTGATTGCCGGCCAAGGCACCATGGGGCTTGAGATCTATCAAGACCTCCCGCAGGTGGACACGGTTCTCGTTGCCATTGGAGGCGGTGGCATGATTGCTGGTATTGCAACAGCTTTGAAAAATCTTAATCCACGCATCAAGATGATCGGCGTGGAACCTGAGGGCGCCGCTTGTGTGCATGCCAGCTTAAAGAAAGGTGAAGTGGTCGATCTCAAGACCATCACGACGGAAGTTGGAACCCTTGCGGCCCGCAGAACTGAGCCCCTAAATTTTTCCATTATCCAACAGCATGTTGATGGGGTGGTTTTGGTCTCAGACCAAGATATGCGGCGCACCTCGGCTTTATTGTGGCAAGATCTTAACCTTCCGGTAGAGATGAGTGGCGGCGCCAGCCTTGCAGCGCTTCTCGCCAAACGCTACACGCCAAGACCGCAAGAGAAAGTGCTCGCCATCCTTTGTGGCGCCGGCACCGATGCACTCGATCAAAATCACCCAGGGTCCCATCAGCGCTAAGCACCATTGATGCTTCTGGCAAATTGCGGCGACATCACCCCTTAGAAGTCAGCCACCCAAGGGTGATGGTCGGCAAAGTGCTTATTGCGCACCTTAGTATGCGATTCAAAACCTTTGAGCATGGATTCACGAAGGTTTTCAAGATAGACAAGGTCCTCATCAAGGCTTTTCCAATAGTCCATGCGCTGCGCAAGGCCCTGCATCTGCTGGATATCGAAAGGAAGCCCACCAAAGGTGTAATCCAAGTCCGCCCTTAAGTGATCGGCCATGGCCCCTGCCAAATTTTTTGAAACAGCCTTGCGCAAGATTGCCAGCACGTGATCTGCACTGCGCCAGATATCCTCCTGTTTGTAAAAAAAGTCATATACCTTTTGCGCTTTCTCCACATTTTCGGGGCCTATCGTTAGGTAACTGTGCGTCCCATTCTTAGCCAGCTTGAACTCATGGACCATGGAAAAGGGCGTTGAGGCGCCTTTGTGGCGAGGAAGCTTAAAGTTTTGCGTTTCAGTTAGTAAATCAACGAGAACGTCGTTTTGCTCAAGGAACGTGATGACCTCAAAGGCCTGCTGAAGCAGTGCCTCCAAGGGTTGGTACATCTTTCGCACCGCTTGCATGGGCCAACGCTTTTCTTTCATGTCATCCCTGGGGTGCTGGCCGGGCTCATGCTGCAGCATTTGGAGGCTAATTTCCCCTAAAAGCGCACCAACACGCTCACGAAGGGCATCAAAACTCGCATCTTGCGCTGCGAGATCATGATTCCTTCTCTTGCGGAGCATCGCGTTAATCAGTCGCCCTTCCTGACTTTTAAGGGCGTACTCAAGCGCTCTTGGGGTATGAGCACTCACGCCAGGAAATCCCTGCCAGTAGATTAACCCGAGCTTAGCACAGGCTGCTTTATGGTTTCGAACCGCAGCCTTTTGGTAGAACTTATAGGCCCGACGCAGGTTGCCATTCACATTTCCCGGGTAGGGGCAAAGTCCTGCCTCGTACATGGCGGCCGCGTGGTATTGAGCAGCAGGTGACCCGGCCTTAGCTGCCTTTTTATAGTAGCTTAACGCCAGAAGATCATTTGCTCTTTTCTCGGCAGGGGATTGGGCAACACGGTGCGCCAGCCGAAATCCGGCATGGAAAGTGGCATGAACATGATGAGAGGCCATCAATTGTTCATAAAACTTGAGCGCTTTTTCATGATCTGCTGCAACACCCTGACCCCGCTCAAAGGCGCGCGCCATGCGATATTTTGCCGAAGCAAGTCCCTGCGCAGCGGCCAAGGCATACCAATTATAAGCCGCCTGCTGGTTCATAGGCGTATCTGCGGCCCCAAAGTGTCCCACCTGAAAAAGACGGCCCATGAAGTACTGGGCCACGGGATCATTATGCTGGGCTTTACGTTCAATGCGACGCAGTAATTTTGTTTTTTTCTTCACGTACTCATGATCATGCAGCAGCAGAAGATCCAGAAAACGCAAATCATCCTTAAGCCACACTTTCCATGGAACAGCCCATGATTGAAGTGGAATTTTTTGGGCGACTTGTTTAGCAAGCAAACCCTGAAAATAATATAGGGCCAGTTTTTTCAGGGCTTCCACATCTGCTTGATTCGCCTTTAAGATGAGTTTTTGTTGCTGATTTTCTGAAATTAAGTCGTTTATTTGAGTTTGAGTTGATGCAATTTCCATCTGCTGACTCGATATGGACACACTTGCCTCAAGCTTTAAGCCTGTCAAAAGAGATCCACCAAGGCAAAGAAACCATATCAAACTTCGGCTGCGCATTTATTCCTCCCTGCAGAGATTTTATGCCGCAAGGGTTCATTCCTACCGGCAAGTTTAGTGTTAAATCTTAAATTTTCGACTAAAGCATTCATCAAAAAGGCAATAAAATATCAAATGATAAATTTTGCCTGCAGGTTATCAACGGAACTCATCACAAATCCTCAATCCATGGATGACTGTCTTTAACGCGCATGTTACGCACACCCACGTGGGATAAGACGCCCCGGATCATATGGTCACGCAAATGCTCGATAAACTCCAAATCATCCAGCATATTTTGCCAGTAATCGACTTGGGAACCCAGGTGTTGCAATGCGGAAATATCATAGGCTTCATTGCTCAAATCATGTTCTGCATGGTGGCGCAAGATCTCAGACATGGTCTGTTGTAAGTTATTTTTGGCACTTTGCTGCAGCACCAGAAGGGCTTGGGATGATGCATCCCAGACGTGAGAGTATCCTTGGAGGAAGGTGTAGACGTCATGTGCCTTGGCTACATTTTCAACGCCAAAGGTCAGCAGCCTTTTATGAATGCGCGCACTATCCTTTAGACGATGCACGCACACATAGGGCGTTGGATGTGACCTGGCACTGGGCAGTTCAATATCACGCTCTTTAACAATGTTCACCATGATCGCTGAAGTCTCCACAAGGGTGACAATGCGCGTCGCTTCTTGGATGAGGGATTCCAGGGACTCAAAATAAGAATAAATATTTTTATTGGGTAAACGCGGCGCTTTCATTCCATCACGGGGTTGCTTGCCCGGTTGATGAAAAAGCGCTCTTTGCCCAATCGTGTAGGCAACGGCCGCAAGTCTCTCGCGCACAAGAGAAAGCTCTCTCTCTTCACTCGCCAAAACGGCGGTGGGATTTTTATAGAAATGTCGCCTGATCAAGTCCTTGCACCCCCCTTCAATGGCATAGCGAAGATATTGGGGAGGATCTGGATTGATACCTGGCGCGCCCCGCATGTAAAGATCTGCCACCAAATAACAAGCAAAGCGACTTCCAGTCGCTGCAGCCTCTTCATAAAGTTGCAAAGCACGTTTCTTACTCTCTTCCATGTTGGGAATATCTGCACAACGCCCCTTCTCGTACATAGAGCCTAGATTAATTTTTGCCAAGGCAAGACCCGCACGCGATGCTTTTTGATATAAATTCAGCACTTCTTGATCAAGGGCACGCTTTTGCTCTGGGGTGTCCAATTCTTGTTTCTCCAAAGTGCGACCCAGACTAAAGATCGCCTTAATGTGGTTTTGTTCAACCAATCCACGGTAGAGGGTAAGGGCTTTTTCAACTTTCTTATTGGTACCGTGACCATTGTAATAGCTGCGAGCAAGGCGATAGGTTGCAGGAACAACGCCTTGTTTGGAGGCCGCTTTGAATAACTTAAATGCGGTTTTCCTGTGAACGGGCATATGATTGGCGCCGAAAATGCCGCGCTCATAAAAACGCCCCAACAGATATTGATCTACACCCTCTCCTGCTTCCGCGCGCTGTTGAATCACTGCTAAAGACCGCGCATGACTAGAAAAGAAATCGCGATGCAAGAATAAGATCAAATCTGCACTCTGAACATTTCCTTCCAACCACTTGTGGAACCGGGAACCATGCTTCCAAGTCCCAAGGGTGACTTTTCTGGCATAATCCTTAGACAACGCCCCACGGAAATAGAGGGCGAACAATCTTTCCTGGGCTTCAACATTGCCGCCGTTGGCTGCAGTAATAAGCTCTCGTTGCTGACTTTCACTGACAAAAGAAGTATCAAAAGACACTTTGGTTAATGGGCGTTTAGACGGGGTGGGGTTCTCACTTGCCATCAGGTGAGTGGTTAAAAACAAGGGGGTTGCCAGCAACTGTATACATAGAACCATGCGCTGCGTGACCATGGGCGCTCTCCCGACTTCTTGATTCGCTTCACCAAGCTCACTAGAATTTTGGGAGGTTTTTACTTCAATTTAGTTAAAATTTAGCCATTAAGTCGAAAGAAATACGAACAAACAACGCATGTTGGCCGCAGTCTCTTAAGACACAGACCATCTACGATACGCCCTCGATAGGGCCTATTCGGGAAACGCTGCACTAAGACATCAAAAGAGCAGAGGTCTTCACTCGGAGGTGAGTTTGTCAGGAAGTCCGCTGGCGTCTATTTGTTGCCGATAACGACGCTCATACATCTCGCGCGCTTGTACATAGGCTTTGTTAAAATCGATCTTGAGCTCTTTCACCAGTTCCATGGTGGTGCGTACAATCTGGGAGCCCGACCCATGGGGACGCAGGACAACCCTAGACAATTAGGAATCTTCGAGGATTTCCACCTGTGTTGCAACGGCCGGCAAGACATGACAAAGGCCAAGGGCAAGGACTGCACGTGGAAAAGCCTTCATAAATTGTTGTTTCATCTAGCCATCCTCAAAATTTTGTTATTTGTGAGAGTTCTTCTAAGGCGCGTCAAGGTAAAAAAATCAACTTGAAGGGCGGGCGTTGTTCTTCGCTCAAGAAATTTAAAAAGGCGCCGACAAAACGACAGCGCCCTCGTTGGGAATGGCGTATTCGGTACACCTATTTTTTTCGAAAAGCGTCGAGGGTCACCACGTTGCTGCTTGGCTCAGCGCTTGCTTTGGGACCACGATCTTCATGCTTCACCTTCACCGTGGTTGTCTTGCGCATTTTCCGCTCACCCTCTTGGGGCGGGGTTGGAATAAACTGCAGGCCAAACTTGACCGAAGGATCAAGGAAACTGATGAGTGCGGCATAGGGCACCGCGATCCGCTCAAGGGAATCATTAAAGCTCAGTGTCACGCGAAATCCTTCTTCATCCGCATCCAAGTCCCAAAACTGGTGCTGCAGCACAATGGTGACTTCCTGGGGATGACGTTCACGAAGGAAATCTGGAATCTTCACATCAGGCCGATTCGTCTCAAAGGTCAGATAAAAATGGTGGGAACCTGGAAGACCATTTTTTGCCGTCATTTGCAGGGTCTGGCAGACCACACGCCGCAGTGCCGACTGCACCATTTGATCATAGTCGAATCCACGCATCAGTTCGTTATTCCTCGCTTCGCTCATCTTCTTCCTCAGCTTACCCAAAAATCATTTTCAGAAGTGTTAAAATAGCACATCAGGCCAGTGAATAGCAATTTGAGGTCCTATTGCTAACGTAGGGTTAATTTTTGCAAAATCCATAGGAAATAACTGGATTTGCGACAAAAAAAATTTAGCCCTCTCTTTTCTGATGTTTTGGAAGCAATATCTCTTTAAACAGACGGCACCAAATCCCCTTTTCTCCTTCAACAAATCCAAGCTGTGAGAGGATTTTCACACCCGCTTCCTGATCCAAACCGGCAAGGTTCGTTGTCTTATCAGAAAAGGGAACGTGGTGAACGGGCCAAACAAGCCCCATGGGTCGCAAGAAAACAGGCATATGGTCCTGAAAAATCGTCAACAGACGCACCAATAAAATCTCAACTGCAACCCCAGGATCCGAATCCAACAGCTCAAGGTGTGTCAGGTGACACTGCCTGACTTGCAGCAGCCGGCCCTTAAGATGGACAAGTGCAATCTTTTGCGGGCTGAGCTGTTTGAGCTTAAGTTGCCCCACCACATGGCCGCCCAACACCAGGGTGAAGCGCCAAATACGCGCCTTGCTTCTTCCCTCCAAGGGGTTATCAACCATTTGCTCGTCAGCGCAAAGATCCCCAAGCGCTTCCGGGTTGCTACGTTCATTCTTTTGAAATTGACGGGCGATGTACTTGCAGGCGGCCTGACGCGACTCCTCAACCAGGCGCTGTTTCAAGTCCCGGGCCGCGGAATGACATGTACAGTCGGTGGTATTGTGCGACAAAACGCCCAAGACCTCATCCAAGCTTGAGGCTAATTTTAGCCTTGGACTAATGGGGTCAAGATCGAGAATCGCATGATAATAGCCGGCACTGGGCGCAGCATAAAACAGCACCCCAGCCACCAGCGCCTTGTACACACCCTGCATGAGACTGGTTTCATGTTCTTGTTGTTATTCGGGCCTCAAACCCAAGGAACCAAGGCCCGTGTAATTAGTGGGCCTGATTCCAAGATTGACCGAAACCAGCGTCCACAACAAGGGGAACTTTGAGATCCACAACCCGGCTCATGATATCCCTCGCAAGGACAAGGGTTTTTTCGACCTCAGCCTGGGGAACTTCGAAAATCAGTTCGTCGTGAACTTGCAAAACCATTCGTCCTGAGAGTCCCAAGCGATTCATCGCAGGCGGCAGTTGCACCATGGCTTTTTTGATAATGTCGGCCGCACTGCCCTGCAGGGGGGCGTTAATGGCCTGGCGCTCGGCAAAGCTTCGAACAGCATGGTTGCGCTCGTTAATCCCCTGGATAGAGCAGCGCCGCCCCAAAAGGGTCTCCACATAGCCCTGGCGACGCGCAATCTCCTTTTGCGCCTTCATATAGGCTATGATTCCAGGATAGCGCTGATTATAGGTTTGAATGTAGGCTGCCGCTTCACTTTGTGGAATCTTGAGCTGACGCGCTAAGCCAAAGGCGCTGATGCCATAGATAATGCCAAAGTTAATGGCTTTCGCCCGACGCCGCAGGGCACTGTCAACCTCATGCACAGGAACCCCAAAAACCTCGGCTGCGGTGGCTGCGTGAATGTCGAGTCCCTTGTGAAACGCCTCTTGCAGCGTTGGTGTATCGGCAAAGCTTGCCAGCAGACGAAGCTCAATTTGCGAGTAATCAAGGGACAACAACACGTGACCGGGTGCGGCAATAAAAGCTGCCCGAATCTTGCGCCCTTCTTCGGTGCGCACGGGAATGTTTTGTAGATTCGGATCGGTGGAACTGAGGCGCCCCGTGTTGGTGACCGTCTGCTGAAAAGAGGTGTGCACCCGGCCTGTGCGCGGATTGATCGAGGCCACCAGCGCATCGGTATAAGTGCTTTTGAGTTTTTGTAGCGAGCGCCAATCCAGAACGCGCTGAGGCAGTTCATGGCCCTCTTCCGCCAACTGCTCAAGCACATCGGCGCTGGTTTGATAGGCCCCGGTCTTTGCACTCTTCCGACCACCAGGTAGTTTTAAGTGCTCGAACAGCACCTCCCCCAGTTGCTTGGGCGAGCCCACGTTAAAGCTGACACCTGCCAAGGCTTCGATTTCTGTTGCAAGCACAGACATGCGGGCCTCGAGATCGTGACTCAGATCTTGCAGGGCTTTGGTGTCCACCAGGACACCTGCGCGCTCCATCTGCAGCAATACATTCACTAACGGGCGATCGATGGTCTCATAGAGCGTGACAGCCCCCTCTTGAAGAAGGCGAGGCCGAAGCGTCTCATAAAGACGTAAGGTAACATCCGCATCCTCGGCAGCATAATCCCGTGCTTGCTCAAGGGGAACCTGGTCAAAGGTGATCTGCTGACGCCCCGTACCAACCACCTGTTGATAGGTGATGGTGGTATGCCCCAAATGACGGTCCGCCAATTCATCCATACCGTGGCCATGGCGTGTACCATCCAGGTCATAGGACATCACCATGGTGTCCTCATAGGGCGAGATGGTCAGGCCATAGTTGGCCATAATGTGGGCATCATATTTCATATTGTGGCCCACTTTCATCACGCTTGGATCGGCCAAGAGAGGACCCAAGTGACGTAACGCCACCTCAAGGGAGACTTGTTGGGGATGACCTTGAGCAAAATCAAGGGCACCTTGGGCCGAGCCATGTTGCAAGGGAACATAACAGGCTTCGCCGGGCTTGAGACTTAAGGAAAATCCGATCAGCCGTGCGGCAAGGGCATTGAGGGAATCGGTCTCGGTATCAAACGCCACCACCCCTGCATCACTGGCCCGCTGAATCCAGGACGCCAGCGTGGCTTCATCCTGAACAAGGCTGTACTGGGTTTCCACAGGCGCTGCCCGGGAAGGGGCGATCGTCAGGGGCGTGGCAGTGCCATTGGAGCGCAAACTGCCCTGCTTTTGCAGGCGGGCCATGACCGAGCGAAAGCCCTGATGCTCTAAAAACTGATGCAGGCGGTCCCCATCGGGACGTCGAAGGGCCATATCATCCAGCGGCAAACGCACCGGCACATGGTCATCAAGCCCCACTAATTCATAGGAAATGCGGGCGTTTTCAATATTTTGCTGCAGCTTCTCGCGACGTTTCGGCTGGGGAATCTCGTCCAGCCGGCCCAACAAGGTTTCCAGATCACCAAACTGCGCCAACAGCTCGGCAGCGGTTTTGGGGCCAATGCTGGGCACACCTGGCACGTTATCGGAGCTGTCCCCCGCAAGGGCCAGTACATCCCGCACGCGCTCGGGTCCAACCCCGAATTTTTCGCGCACTTCATCCGGCCCAATGACGCGGTTCTTCAGACCATCAAACATCTCCACTCCAGGACCGATGAGCTGCATCAAATCCTTATCCGAGGAGACAATGGTCACATGGGCGCCCTGCTCTCGGGCAAGGCGAACATAAGTGGCAATCAGATCGTCCGCCTCATAATTCTCGTGGTCCGCTTGGGGTACGCCAAACACTTCGCAGGCCTCACGCACCAGCGCAAATTGCGGAATGAGTTCAGGGGGTGTCTCTGCCCGGTTAGCCTTATAGTCGGGATACAGATCATGGCGAAAGGTGCGCCTTGCGGCATCGAAAATCACAGCCATGTGATCCACGTCCGTCTCATTTAAAAGCTTCATCAACATATTCACAAAGCCCAAAACGGCACCTACCGGGGTACCATCACCCCGTGTCAGTGGGGGAAGCGCATGGAAGGCACGAAAAATAAAACCAGATCCATCAACAAGATAAAGGTGTTTCAAGGCAGACATGATGTGTCACTTTCAATTGACGTTTGACGCATTCTAGAGCGCCCCACCAGGCTTGGAAAGTGGCAATCATGACCAATAAAAGAAAGCAAGGCCAAAGGCCCGGCGGAGATCTGTTTGGATGTGTCCCAACCCCTTCGCCCCATGACCTATTCGAGATATACTGATAGGGTGACAAGTGCTGAAAAGAGGTCTTTGCCCTGCAAGGCCTTGGAGCCTGAGCACCCTCGCAACAGAACAGAAGAAGAGCGCCACCATGACTTTTGATTATAAGAAGCAGCCCGATCGCTTTTGGAGAGAACATCTATCACCGGATGTGTATCACGTGTGTCGCGAGAAAGGGACGGAACGCCCAGGCACTGGGAAATATGATCATTTTTACGAAGAGGGCACTTACTTTTGCGCCGGCTGCGGCGGAGACTATCCTCTGTTTAGCTCACAGACTAAGTTTGATTCCGGATCTGGTTGGCCTAGTTTTTATGCGGCCATTGCGGAAGATCAGGTTAGTCTCCAAGAGGATCATCATCTGGTTGGGCGTCTCTTTTCAAGACCACGCACCGAAGTCCTCTGCGCAAGGTGCGATGCGCATTTAGGGCATGTGTTCGATGACGGGCCCCTTCCCACGGGTAAGCGCTATTGCATCAACTCTCTTGCCCTTACTTTTACGCCGAAGGGCCAGCAACCCAAGCGAAGCTTTGCGATTCCAGGATCGGAAGAAGAATAGGTCTCCCCTTCGTCCAATGGCTGGCGTAAGAGATTGCTTTTTCATGAACTTTTTCTGAATGCGGATAAGGGGCTGTTCCATCCCTTGCGTGTCCACTTCAAATGACTTACACCTATCAAGGTCGATGGTCGCATCATGCGTTAATTTGGGAATCTGGAAGCGTGACCTCAAACGCTAACCAGAGCTGTACCCGCAACTGTAAGCGCCGAGTTGTCCTCATCACATGACCACTGGATCCATCTGGGAAGGTCGGGGACAACAAAGACGCGCAAGCCAGGATACCTGCCATCGCAACCACCTTGCTGAGGTGCGGGACAACGCCTTTGCCGGATGAAACGAGAACTTTCCGTTGGTGGTACTGAAGATTCAACGACCAATGGAGAAAACCTTGTGCACGCGCCTGAAGCGTCCCCTGATTATCCTGTGCGGGCTTTTGCCACAGTTTCTTGCCGCAAACGAAGAGATCGTGGTTCGGGACACCGCCGTTGAAGAGCCCACCTCTACACCCGATCGCCTCACAGCTAAAGAAGCCCAACGCACCCAGACCCGCACCTTAAGCGGCACCCTCAATCAAATGGCATCGATCACGCTTAGCGGCAGCGAGCATCAAGGCCCCCTCTATGCCCGCATGCGCGGCGCCAATTTCGACCAAACCGTTGTTCGGTTTGAGGGCATTCCCATCAATTCTCCCTTGGACTCGGGCGCCGCCAACCTGATGGGTTTGCCTGCGGATTTACTGGGGGATGTGCGCGCTGTTGCAGGCTCGAACAGCGTTTCTGGCGGTCCAGGCGCCATCGGAGGCGTCATCAACCTTCAGGCCTTTGACGCGTCGGAAGAACGCGCCAGTCTCAGCGTTGAAGCCGGTTCACGCCACCATACGCGCGCAGCCGCAAGGGTACACCACCAGAATCATTGGGCGCATTTGGGCGCTGGTCTGGTCAGTGCGCGAAGTGGTCAAGGCCATCTGCAGAATCGCATCCACGGCCAACCCCTTGCCGATCGAAGACACAGCACCCAGGGTCTTGTGAAAGCCGAACTGACCCCAATCAGTGGCGCACGCACCAAGCTGCTTGTCATGCAAGATCATCAACACCAGCGTCTTAATCGTTTGGGTCTGCAAAGCGATGGACAGTTTTATCCCCATCCCCATGCAGCAAAAGATCATCTAACGACGGAGCGGCTATTTGCAGGTCTCACCCAGACACTTAGCAGCACCAATGGGCGTTGGAAGGGCTGCATGGGCCTGGGCGGTAATCATGTGAGGCGCGTTTCTCGCATTCACGGGCGACGTTACCGGGGTACAGGTGAGGCAGTGGACACCCAAACGGAACTCAAATTCCGTGCTTCAAAGCACATCAAACTCAAAGGTCAAGCGGGTCTACTAAGTGAAACCATCCATGTGCGCCATGGGTCCCACAATCGCCGCCACATTCCCTTTACGGCCATCGTGATGACAGTAAAACCCGTGGAAAATCTGCGCACTGAGGGCGGCTTACGCGCTGATCACCTCAAGAACACAGGAACCATTGCCTCAAAACATGCGGGGCTTAGTTGGCAGGCTTTAAGGGATACCACAATCGGCGCCCAGGTTGGCACCGGATTTCGCGCCCCTTCCCTCTTTGATCGGGCGAAATTCGGCACGTTTCAGTTGCCTAATCGCCTAATCAAACCCGAAAAAAGCCATTCTTATAGTTTAAGCTTAGGCCAGAACCTGTGGCATCAGCAGGCGCAGCTGATGCTGACCGGATTCATTTTAGACATCGATCGGCTGATTGCGACGCGCAAAGTCAGCCCGTTTTCTGTTCAGCGGGTCAATAGCGGCAAACGGCGCTCAAAAGGAGCGGAGATCAGCCTGCTTTTGTCACCGAATGACAGGCTACACTGGCGCACCGCCTATACGCTCACCCAAACAAGGAATCATGGACCGCAACCCAGCCCCATGCGCTTACCGCGCCATAAAGTCTCTTCAACGCTCACCTGGCAGTGGACAGACAGCCTCGCCACCTTTGTGGCCACAGAGGCGCGCAATAGAACCCTTGACTTGGATTATGCGCGCTATCCCGTTAAAATCCGCAAGCTGCATGGGCGTGCCCTCTTGGCCCTCGGCGCCAGCTGGCAACCCCAAGACAACATCGCCTTTTTTGGGCGCATCGAAAACCTTTTCAACACACGCTATGAGGATCAATACGGTTATGGCCCTGGCCGCAGGTCCATCATTTTGGGGGGGAGTCTAAAATTTTGAAAAGCTTTTCTCTGAAGACATCAGCCCTTCTTTCCGGCCTTGGTCACGTGGGTCTTGCGGGGAGTTTTTTTGTGGCGCTCAATGGCCCCAGTGCAGAACACAGCCCACAAAACTTAACACCCGTACCCATCGAATTTGCTGTATTGGCCACAAGGCAATCGGTGCAACCACAAACCCCGTCGGGTCAAAGAAAGGGCACGTCCAGACCTATGAGCAGCCCTAAAGTCACGCGGCCAAGCGTACATCCAGTCAGGGAACCCGCCCCCATCGCATCTCCAGCACCTCAAGAATCTCCCCCACCTCCCGTCACTGTGGAGAATCAAACCGCACCCGCCACAAAACCTCGCTACATCCTGGGAAGCCCTGAGTGTCCGCATCCACGCTATCCCAAAGAGGCGCGCCGACGTGGACTCTCAGGCCGCGTTGTGGTGCGGCTTTTTGTTCGCAAAGACGGCACCGTAGAGGCAGCCGAGGTCTATGAGTCAAGCGGTCATCCTCTATTAGATCAAGCCGCCCAAGAAACGCTGAAGGAGTGGCGTTTGCAGCCCGCCAGCTACAAGGGCGTTGCTTCGACCAGCACGGTGGACATCCCCATTCGTTTCGAACTTGTGGCACCTTAGAAGCCTGAGATGCCTCTTGCCACGGATCCTTGTGTCTTCTATAAATGAGGCCATGCGGGTGTAGCTCAATGGTAGAGCAGAAGCTTCCCAAGCTTACGACGGGGGTTCGATTCCCCTCACCCGCTCCATTTTCTGGCCCAAGCTTCACAACAGAAATCTATCCAAATCAAAAGACCCCCTGCACAACCGTCGTGTTTGCTGATCATACGCGTGTCTACCGTTATTCCTGTCTACCTGAAAGCGCGAGAAAATAAACTTGTAAGGTTGCTTACAGCACAACGGTTTTTGTCAACAATTACACCTAAAACCGTCACATCTACTAAGTTGCTGATTCTTTAGGGCAGATTTTATTCAAAGATCTAAAGCCTCCTTCTTCAATGACAGCAAAGGCGTCAAAGCCAGAAGCTTTTTCCCAATAAGTTCATATGTTTTATCTTTTTCCCAAAAATAACAATTGTCAAAGAAGCAAGTCGTCACTATTTTACCGGAAAGCCTATGAAAAAACCTATTTCATAACCGTGAGAGCGCACAAAAAATGACAAAAATGTGGAAAATTATTGCGGCCTTTGCATTTTTTGCCAAAAATTCATGCCTATCCTCTGAATACACCTCTTCCGATAAGGAAAATAGAGAACTGCATAACTCATCCATATTGTCAAAATCCATAGATTTTTCCAGTGTGCCTCAGAAACAACTCCTGGCCAATGCATCAAAAAACACATGCGACCAAACCCTCAACGGCAGCTTGTTGTTCACTGATTTTAGTTTTGGGTCAGAAGCAGGACATTCCTCTTACGCCACCGATTGGAGTGAAGATGAATTTGCAATAGGGAACCCTCAGACGACAGCTACTGCGCCGGCCAGCAACTCCAAACGCAAGCGCAGTTCACATGTTGCCGATTCCCACGTGCTGTCACCCCTCAATTCTCCCCTGACCTCGCCACAGAAGATGGCTTTGCGCTCACCCACCAAGAAGCGCACAAAACTTGCTGAGCAAAGTATAAGCCTGAGCGCACAGGAGAATACTCTCCCTGACCCCACCCCTTCGGCAAAGCGGAAGCTATGCTTTGAGGACATGGCTGCAGAAGAACAAAGGGATACTTTTTCAAGCATCTCAGACGGACAGCATGAAAAACCAAGCGGCATCCAAGCCACCGGCGCTCACCAAGGCAAAGACAAACGTAAAAAACAACGTAAGGAAAGGTTCGGCTTCATAACACCAGAAGAAGCGCTGACCACATTTAAATACAACTTCATGGCCCACCAAGCCAGTGAGAAGAGTCTGGCCGAAACTTACCTTCCCATTCCAAAAGAACTCCGCGGTGATGAGGGCACAACATTTCCGCCACTCATCCTGAATGCTGCTGGTAATCTGGCGTATGAAGGGACCCGTTCTCAAAGACGTTTATTGAATCAAAGTGTACCAGGCCTTCTGGCAAGCCCTGTTAAACCCTACCATGCACCCAAGAGAACTCCTGCCTATGCGCCGAAGGAGTTTACGGTCGATCCAAGCCGTGCAAAACATACCCGTGCCTCTTACGCACTAGAACAAACAATTCTTTGGCAAGAAAAGACCATCGAGCAGGTTTTCGAGCCCTTACTGATTTACCTCAAAGGGTGTTCAGATCAGGGCGCTTCCCCGTCGCTGATGGCTGTCACCGAAATTCTGTTTACAAAATTGAGCGAGTACTTTGATTGCAAGGTGGACATTGAAGATGAACAGTTTTGGCTATCATCGTATCAACTCACGAATCAAAGAAATAAAGCGTTCCTCCCACAAAACTTGCAACGCATGTCCCAGGGACAGAATCCTATCCTGGATGGCGAGACAGGTCATGCCCATCATGTGACCCAAAAGACCCTTTGCGGACCAGGTAGCCAACTCAAAGAAATCGTGATTTACGTACCGGCAAGCTTTCACCACAACCACTCGGAATTGCTGCACCGCTTCCTTGATCAGGGTGAAGAAACCCATGTGCACGGCATCTGGTCGAATGAATGGAATAATCGTCGCAAGCAAGCCAACATGGAACTGCATGCGCAGCTCAGCAAAAAAGTAGACGCCACTCTCTTGCCAAAAAGCTAGCTCTCAAGCTTGGCGTGGAAACGAGACTACGTTGATGGCAGCTGTTTTTGCTGCTTTGTAATTTTTTGTCACTGCTTTGTGTTTTAAAGCGCTACTTTAATGTGACATAAAGCAACTACGCAAAAACAGACAAGTGCAGTTTTGATGCAGTGGAAAAGCATTATTCTCGCGGCGGGTGAAGGCACTCGTCTGCGATCTAAAATCAACAAAGTCATGCACAATGTGGCTGACTTGCCCCTTTTGGGGCATGTGCTGCGTGCAGTATCTGAAGCTGGATGTTCCTCACCCATCGTTGTGGTGTCGCCAAAACGTCCTGAGGTAGCCACTTATGCCCAGAACTTTCTACCCGCCACACAAGTTGCCTATCAAGCGGAGCAGCTTGGAACAGCCCATGCGGCCCAATGCGGCCTTGCACAAGTGCAAGGGCAAGGGCAAGATGATGCACCGATGTTCATCGTTTTTGCTGACACCCCGCTGATTCAGCCCCACACATTTAGAGATATTCTTGAGGTTTTCACCAGCGATAACCTTGATGTCCTGGTTTTGGCCATGGAAGCGGAAACGCCCAACGCCTATGGACGTCTCATTCAGGGTCAAGATGGCCAAGTACAGCAGATTATCGAAGCACGGGATGCAACGGTTAATCAGTTAAAAATTACCCTCTGCAACTCTGGCATGATGGTGGCCCGCACTTCGGTTTTGCAGCAGCTGTTGCCGCGGATTCAAAACATCAACGCTCAACGTGAGTACTATCTACCGGATGTGGTAGCCCTTGCACACCAAGCAGGCCTTAAGGTGGGCCACCATGTGATTTCTCAAGAGGAAGCCCTTGGGGTCAATACAAGGCAGGATCTCTCACGGGTTGAGGCGGCCTTCCAAGCCCGGGCGCGTCAAGAGGCCATGACCAGGGGCGTCACCCTGATCGCGCCTGAGACGGTTTTTTTCGCACATGATACCCAGATCGAGGCCGATGTCATCCTCCATCCCCATGTGGTGTTTGGGCCTGGCGTGGCTGTTGCCTCGGATGCTGAAATTTTCAGCTATAGCCATCTTGAGGGATGCCAGGTGGAATCAGGTGCGCGCATTGGACCCTTTGCGCGACTGCGCCCAGGGACAGTCATTGGCGAAAGGGTACACATTGGTAACTTCGTTGAAGTGAAAAACGCACACATTGCAGAAGGTGCCAAGGCCAATCATTTGAGCTACATAGGTGACGCATCCGTTGGCAGCGATGCAAACATCGGTGCTGGCACCATCACCTGCAACTATGATGGCTTCACAAAGTCCCAAACCGTGATTGGGGCGGGCGCTTTTGTGGGCTCAAACACCGCATTGGTTGCACCCGTCACGGTAGGTGCGGGCGCTATTATTGGCGCCGGCAGTGTGATCACTGCCAACGTGGCAGATGACATGATGGTGGTCGTGCGGGCAGATCGCCGCGATGTGGCAGGCGGCGCCAAAAAATTTCGCGCAGCTAAAAAGGCTGCAAAAGAGACCAAGAATCTAAAGTCAATCGGAGAATAGGCTACTATGTGTGGGATTGTCGGCATCGCAGGTAAAAAAGAAGTCACCTCACGGCTCGTGGCGGGGCTCGAGCGTCTTGAGTACCGCGGCTATGACTCGGCAGGAATTGCGGTACACGCCAATGGCATTCAAAGACGCCGCTGTGTTGGCCGTGTCATGGGGCTTAAAGACCTCCTGGATCGCGAACCGGTTAACGGTCATGTGGGTATTGCCCATACCCGCTGGGCCACCCATGGCGTTCCCAACGAGGCTAATGCCCACCCCCATGTTGCGGGACCGGTTGCCGTAGTGCACAACGGCATTATTGAAAATCATGCCGAATTGCGGGCTGAACTTGAAGCGAAGGGGTGCCTCTTCACCTCAGACACTGATACGGAAGTGGTTGCCCATTTGATTCATCAAAATCTGCAAAAAGGCCTTAAACCCGAACAAGCTGCTCTTCAAGCCATCCGACACTTAAAAGGTGCCTATGCCCTCGCCATTATATTCGAAGATGATCCAAATTTGCTCATCGGGGCGCGCTTGGGAAGCCCCCTTGCCATTGGCTATAGCGAGGAAGAGCACTACCTTGGCTCCGATGCCCTTGCCCTTGCAGGCCTTGCCGAACAGATTAGCTTCTTAGAAGAAGGCGATATCGTGGTGATGCGCCCAAGCGGGGTCACCATTTATGACCACAAAGATCAGGTTGTTATCCGTCCAGCGCAACTAAACCCCGTATCAGAAAAAGCGGTTACCCTGGATGGCTTCGAGCACTTTATGCTCAAAGAGATTCATGAACAACCAGCTGTTTTTGAAGCGATCTTGAGCGCCTATACATCTGATGATGCGCTTACCCTGCCTCGGCTACCCTTTGATTTGACCGCAATTGAATCCATTCAAATTATCGCGTGTGGAACGGCGTATCACGCGGGTCTTGTGGCACGGTATTGGTTAGAAAAGCTGGCCCGTATTCCAGTGGAGGTTGAGATCGCCTCCGAGTATCGCTATCGCACGCCGCCGTTGCGCCCAAATACGCTCGCCATTTTCATCTCGCAGTCCGGTGAGACCGCAGATACTCTAGCTGCCCAGGCCTATGCGAAGGAGGCGGGCGCCCACACCCTGGCCGTGGTCAATGTGGCCAATAGCTCCCTACATCGCAGCGTGGATGCGGCTCTCTTAACCCTTGCAGGCCCAGAGGTCGGTGTGGCCTCAACAAAAGCCTTTACCGCGCAGCTGATGGTCTTGGCCCTGTTAACGCTGAATCTGGCCGAGGCTAAAGGCTTGATGAATAAGGCACAGCTCATACAGCACCTGGAGGACTTGCGCACTGTCGTCCGCAAAGCCAATGATGTCATTGAACAGCAGGCAGCCGTTGCAGACATGGCTAAAATGTTAGTGGCCGCCCGCGATGTTCTCTATCTTGGACGCGGCACGTTCTGCCCGTTGGCGTTTGAGGGGGCCCTTAAACTCAAAGAGCTCTCCTACATCCATGCAGAGGGTTACGCCGCCGGCGAAATGAAGCATGGCCCCATCGCGCTGATTGATGATCATGTCCCTGTGATTGTGATCGCACCGGAAGACGAACTTTTCCACAAAACCCTTTCCAACGTGCAAGAAGTATCTGCGCGCAAGGGCATTATTCTAGCCCTAACAGACGTGCATGGGCAAGCCGCACTGCATAAAATGGCGCGCGCCCATTACGCAGCACCAACCGCGGGCTTTATGGCAGCCCCCATTTTGCAAAGCCTTCCCTTACAGTTTTTATCATACTTCACCGCCCTCATGCGTGGCTGTGATGTGGATAAGCCCAGAAATTTAGCGAAATCCGTAACCGTGGAGTAAAGCAAAAAAGAGTTTCTTTTTTGAGTCAAATTCTATTATCAGTAATCATGCAAAGGTAAATTTTAAGCTTATTTTATGCTCGCCTCGCATCTTAATTATGTTAACGGTCCAGGCGCTAAGAGTTAAAAATTGATGAAAGCATGAGGCCAAAGTCAGATTCAAAAATTTAAGCTTATTTAAAAATTTAATTATTTGACCGTTCAAAAAGAACAGATAGGGAAAAAATTGACATCAAGATTAAAGTTTTTTTTCGCAAGGAGGATAGATATTTTGATTCATTAGTACTTGCCTTGGGAGTGCTCATTATATACTGCGGCTCTTTCGCATTCTTCATCAAACACTCTCTACAACCCATAACAACTTGCGATGTCGGTCAGTACCTTAAAATAGCCCATTTGATTACTGAAAAGGGATTATTAGCAGCTCAAGAAGCCAAAAGAACATTCGCCTATCCATGGGTTCTATCGTTTCTTATTGGGCTTGCAAATCTAACAAGACTGCCTGAGGCATTCATAATTTTCTTTTTTCAAACAACATCCTATTTCCTTACGTCAGCATGGGTTGCAAAACAACTCTTATGGCACTCAAGAAAACTTTCAGCTTTCGTATACTTAGCTTTGTGCTCCAACGTTTTTATAATGCCTTATCTGGGCATCACACTGACGGATGCAATTTATACGAGCCTCGTGCTTGGCGCCACAGCAATTCTGAGTAGAGCTCAATATTACCCGAAAGAACAAGGCAAAAATACTTTCTCTCACTATTTTACGCCCCTGATTCTTTTCACAACAGCGCTTGTGATTAGACCAGCATCAGTGTGGCTATCACTGCCGATTGCCGTCTGGATTCTTTTCTCGAGCTTCGAAAGAAAACATCTCAACAAGTTGACTTTCGCGACGCTAGTTGCGTCAATTCCACTATTAATTCAAATTACGATCAATACCCTGGCATTCAAGACAGTTACTTTTTTTCCAGCAAGCAATTTAGGTTCAGCACAACTGGTTTGGGGAATTGAGAATATAAAGTATGCAACTTGGCTCGGAAATGGCGCACCCCAAAACAATTATTTTTCGAAAAATCTTGTGAATATCGTAGGCGCAGGCGATCCGATCAAATGGTATATATCCCACCCGTTTCAAGGCATAAAGCTAATATTTGTGAAACTCTTTGCTGCTTTTGATTGGGATTATCTAATGCCTTATCCAAGGAAAATACCTAAGTTTAAGTGGATTCCATCCATTATTTCCTTTTCTGTGCTCTTCTGGGGGCTTACAGGAGTGTTGCTGAACGCCTTCAAAAATTGTTTGCCAGTTCTTGGCCTTAGATATATGCCTCTGTTAATTTTTGCCTCATGGAGCGCTGTTACCTTAAGCTCAGCGCTTGAGCTACGTTTTACATTGCCGATGATTGGATATTTCATAATTTCTGGAACCGCAGCAATCCATTACTTAAGCCAACCCGACCACAGAGCAACTTTAAAATACTACATGGGCGGTTGGATACTTTTCATGGCGTTTGCAGTTTGGATGGCAAGGTTTGTTCGATCACAGGCTGTGGTGCAGTGGTAATAGTAAGGATAATGTCGAGATTCGCCAAAATCAAAGATGAATAGAAACGTAGCACAACCCTTGGCGGCACAGCGGAAATCGCCTAGGATAAATAAAATAAAACATAGGTAGAAAAACAACAGGGAGCCACCCTTGCCTGACAGTATGCGCTTATCACAGCTGATGATTTCCAGGTTGTGCCATGATCTCATCACGCCAGTGGGCGCTGTCGTATCAGGTTTTGAGGTGCTGAATCTCGCAGAACCTCAGGAACGCGAAAATCTCATTCACATCATTCAACAAAGCGCCCAAACAGGATCCCGTCGACTGGCCATTTATCGCGCAGCCTTCGGCTATGGCAGCGCGGATGTCCTCAGTGATGCCCAACGGTTGTCAGCCCTTGTGGAGGACTTCATTCAATCGTGCAAGCTAACCCTCACATGGGAACACGCGCTTTGCCAAGAAGATCTGGTGGGCGAGCATGATCAGCTGGAGTGGATGCGTTTATTTCTCAATATTCTCATTCTTGTGTGCGAGCTTGCTCCCTTTGGGGGCGAGGTGCAAATTGCACTCATTCACCAACGCGGCGATCTTTCTGCAAGCTTTACCCTCAAGGGTAATCTGGTGGAATTGCGCCCAGACATCGTCAGTGGCCTGAAAGGCTACTTGTCAGAAGATGGCTATACCCCGCGCAATATTCTGGCGCACTTGGCCTACCTTCGTGCCAGGGAATTGGGGGCGTCTTTCGATTTCAATCAGCAAAACCGGGAACAGTTCACCTTTAATCTCAATGGTGGACGGAATTTAGCATTTGCACCCACAACACTTTTTTAAGGCCTTAACATCTTTTTAAACTTTTACTTGTCTTCTGAATGTACGTGAAAATTACGTCCGTGCGGAGGATGTTGTGGACGAGCTACTTACTGAATTCCTCACAGAATCGAGTGAAAACATATCTGCCCTTGACCAAGACATGGTCACTCTGGAGCAAAATCCAGACAATCCAGACTTGCTTGGACGCATTTTTCGCACCATGCACACCATTAAAGGTACCTGTGGTTTTATTGGGCTACCGCGCCTTGAGCATGTTGCCCATGCGGGTGAGAACGTGTTGGGCAAGATTCGAGAGGGGGCCATTCCCGTCACCCCTGCCGTGGTGACCCTGATTCTGGAATGCTTTGACCGCATTAAAATGATTCTGGCCACCCTTGAGGCAACTCAAAAGGAACCAGAAGGTGATGACGAGGAATTAATCGCGCGCCTGGAAGCCGCAGCAGCAGGGGAGAGTTTAGCCACACACTCCTCTCCCGCGAGCGGCGCCACAACAGGCAGCAGTGACGTCGCCTCAGAACCTTCCAGTGACGCCCCTTCTGGGGATGGATCACATCCCTCCGCAAGCGACGGGATCGAGCGAACAAAAAGCGACCATGCAAATCAAGAAGCACCAGCCGTATCTCTCGATAGCCAGCCAAGTACGGAGGCCACACCAGCAGCCCCCGAGCATGCAGCGCCTGCTGCGCCCGCCGCTGCGCCCGTATCTGCAACTCCTGCGACTCCTGCAGGGGATAGTAACGATGGGGGCCTTTCAAACAAGTCTATTCGCGTCAACGTCCATCTCCTTGAAAATTTGATGACGGTCGTCAGTGAACTTGTTTTGACACGAAATCAGCTACTGCAAATGTTGCGCCAGCATGAAGACAGCGAATTTGCAGTCCCTTTGCAGCGACTGAACCACGTCACCTCCGAACTCCAAGATGGCGTGATGAAAACCCGTATGCAGCCCATTGGCAACGCCTGGTCTAAGCTGCCAAGGTTGGTGCGAGATTTGGCCCACGATCTTGGCAAGCGAATTGATCTCGAGATGCGTGGTGAGGACACAGAACTCGACCGTCAGGTTCTAGAACTTATCAAGGATCCCCTGACCCACATGGTGCGCAATTCGGCGGATCATGGAATCGAAATGCCGCAAGATCGTCTTGCTGCCGGCAAGCCGGAATCGGGGAAAATCACCCTCAATGCGTACCACGAAGGTGGGCATATCATTATTGAAATTATCGATAATGGTCGCGGTTTGAATCTTGAAAAAATCAAGAAGAAGGCCTTAACCATGGGGCTGGTGACCGAGTCGGAACTTGCCAATATGAGCGACGCCCAAGTGCGCCAAATTATTTTCCGGGCAGGATTCTCCACCGCTTCGCAAGTTACGCATGTTTCTGGGCGTGGCGTGGGGATGGATGTGGTGCGCGAAAACATCCAAAAAATCGGTGGCACCATCGATATGGAATCGACCGAGGGTAAAGGCACGCGCTTTATGATCAAAATCCCCCTCACCTTAGCGATTATTTCCGCTTTAATTGTAGAGGCCGGTGGCGAGCGTTTTGCTGTGCCTCAGATCTCTGTGGTAGAGCTGGTGCGCGCTGGCGTCCACAGCGCAAATGCCATTGAAATGATTAATAATGTGCCTTTCTTGCGCTTGCGCGAACGCCTTTTGCCCCTCGTTTCCCTTGCGGTAGGCCTCAAACTCAGGGATGAAAACTCTGTGCATGAAGAACTGCTGCACAAAGATAATTTTATCGTGGTAACGCAAGTTGGCTCACTGGTTTACGGCATTATTGTGGATCAGGTTTTCGAAACCCAGGAAATTGTGGTCAAGCCCGTCTCAAATATCTTACGCAACATTAGCGTCTTCTCTGGCAATACAATTCTTGGTGATGGAAGTGTCGTTATGATCCTTGACCCCAACGGCATAGCGGGATCCATGGGTGAGGTGAACTCCACAAGCTATGTTGATTCGGAAGAGAACGGCCGCTCTAAATATCGTCAAACAAGCTCAACATCACTGTTGATTTTCCAAGCCGGTTCTAATGTACCAAAGGCAGTTCCACTTGCCCTTGTTGCGCGCCTTGAAGAAATTGAAGTTGAGCAGATTGAGCGTTCTAACGGTCAACTGGTTGTGCAGTATCGAGGTCAGCTGATGCCCTTGGTCCCGATTGAACCGACGCAGCAATTGCATACCAAGGGGCGGCAACCCATCTTGGTATTCAGCGATGCGGACCGGTTTGTCGGACTTATTGTTGATGAAATCATTGATATCGTTGAAGATAACATCGACATCAAATTGCGCTCAAGCTACCAGGGTTCTTTTGGCAGTGCAGTCATTTGTGGACATGCCACAGAGATTTTGGATGCAGATTTCTTTATCCGCCAAGCAGTTCCTGATTGGTTCTCAAGCGGCCCCTTCACCAAGCCAGATGAAAAGAAAGATAAAGCCCGCGTCTTGTTGGTGGACGATAGCGTGTTTTTCCGCAATCTCGTGGTCCCCATTCTTAAAATGAATGGCTTTGATGTTTATGCCACCGAAACGCCAGAGGAAGCTCTGCTGTTACACGACGAAGGACAGGTCTTTGATATTATTATCAGTGACATTGAATTCCCTGCGATGAATGGCTTCGACTTTGCCCGAAAAGTGAGGGAGCTTGAGTTGTGGAAAGATAAGCCCATGCTAGCGCTCTCCTCCCACGGGTCCGAGGAGGATTACAATCGCGGACGGGAAGCCGGATTTGATGATTACGTCCAAAAAAGTGACAGGGATGCCTTGCTGCATACCCTTGAGCAAATCTATCAGTTAAGTAGGAGAACTGCGGCATGAGTGGCTCACCCTCAAACGTGCGTCGAGAACGCGAAGCAGCTAACGTCATCGCCAAACAGGACTTCGTTACCGTCTCCATTGAAGGGCAACTGTTTGGGATTCCAGTCCTGATGGTGCAAGATATCCTGAGTCCTCAGAAAATTACACCCGTTCCGCTTGCGCCCGCAGCGGTCGAGGGATCTCTCAATCTGCGTGGACGTATTGTGACTGCAATCAATGTCCGCACAAAGCTTGGAATATCGCCATCGAAAGAATTCCACACGCCCATGAATGTTGTTGTCGAGAGCGGGGGCGAACTCTACAGCTTGATGGTGGATTCCGTTGGCGAAGTTTTGAGTTTGCCGGATGATCAGTTTGAGGCAAATCCAGCGACCCTCGACGAGCTTTGGCGCGCTGTTTCACAAGGAATCTACCGACTGGAGGGACAACTTTTGGTCATTCTTAATGTGGCTTCGCTGTTAAGCTTTGAGACAGATACCGGGAATTAAGAACGCTATGCAACAAAACAAAACAGTCCATCGCACAGACAACTATGAACAAGAAGTGGGGCCTCGATGACATTGTGCCTAATCGTGGATGACTCTTCAACAGTGCGCAAGGCGATTCGTTATATTGTTCAGGACTTTTCATTTACAATTGAAGAGGCTGAAGATGGCGAGAAAGCCCTTGAAAAATGTCACATCTCCATGCCGGATGTGATTCTTCTAGATTGGAACATGCCTGTCATGAATGGCATGGAATTTCTAAAAGCGATCCGATCAGAACCCGGCGGTAGCCGACCTAAAATTATATTTTGCACAACGGAAAACGAGTTTAGCCGCATTCAAGAAGCTATTGTGAATGGTGCCGATGAATATGTGATGAAACCTTTTGATAAAAATATTATTCGCGAAAAATTAGAACAAGTGGGAATCATCTAAAGTGTCATTATTTACGCGTCCACCAGAAACGCCAGACACAAGCAGCCAACAGCTCCGCGTTATGGTTGTGGATGACTCTGCGGCGGTGAGGGGAGCGATTACACGCATCCTGGAATCCGACCCCGAGATCAAGGTGGTATCTTCTGCAACCAACGGCAAAGCAGCCATTGAGGCGCTTTCAAGATCGCCCGTTGACGTGGTAGTTCTAGACATCGAAATGCCCATTATGGATGGCATGACAGCATTGCCGCAAATTATGGCCGCTCACCCAGATTTGAAGGTCATTATGGCCTCTACATTGACCTTAAAAAATGCAGAAATTAGCATGAAGGCTCTCTCCTTAGGAGCTGCCGATTATGTGCCAAAACCCTCAAACCTCTATGAGTCAACGTCCTCACGGGATTTTCGGCATGAGTTAATCTCAACGATTAAAGCCCATGCCAACGCAAGACGTCGTAAACTCATGATGCCACAGCCTGGCAAAGGACCTATTGGCAGTTCTGCGCAATTGAGCAGCAAGCTCTATCCGGGGCAGGAAGTCAAGCTGCGGCCCTTTTCAAAAGTGGTCCCAGAAGTGATTGGCATAGGTTCTTCTACCGGCGGTCCCCAAGCCCTTTTAACCGTGCTGAAGGGCATTAAAGGAATGTGGTGGCAGCCCATCTTAATTACCCAACATATGCCTCCCAAATTTACCACCGTACTGGCTGAACATATCTCTCGTGAGAGCGGTCTTCCAAGCCGAGAAGCCGTTGATGGCGAAACGGTTCAACAGGGACATATCTATGTGGCACCAGGTGACTTTCATATGCTGATCGTCAAAGAAGGGGGACGTCACATTTTTCGCCTTAATCAAGATGCACCTGAAAACTTCTGTCGTCCTTCGGTCGACCCCATGTTTCGCTCCCTCGCCGCTGCCTATGGCCCTCGGGTTCTCGGCGTTGTCTTGACCGGCATGGGATCAGATGGCGCAAAAGGTGCAGGTGATATTGTAAACGCCGGCGGTAATGTGGTTGCACAAGATGAGCCAAGCTCGGTCGTGTGGGGCATGCCAGGCGCAACTGCCATCGCGGGGCATTGTTCGGAACTAGCGTCCCTTGAGAATATGCAGAAGCTCATTAAAAGGATTGCGGCGCCATGAATATTCCTTTCAACCCCGCACCTACACAAAATAGCCTTGGCCAGGGAACCACAAATGCTGGTCTATTGCCCGATGAATTCCAGTACCTTATTCAGATGATTAAGGACATGAGTGGCATCGCGCTGGCAGAAGATAAAGGTTATCTGATCGAGACGCGCCTCCTGCCGATTGCCAGGGAAAACGGCCTGCGATCGCTGCAAGAGCTGGTACAAGGCTTGCGAAGCGGGCGACCTGGCCTGGCTTCTCAAGTGATCAATGCAATGGTCACCCATGAGACGTTGTTTTTCAGAGACAAAACACCTTTTGATAATTTTACGGAAGTGATGTTGCCTGATCTCATAAAGCGTAATGCCCAACGCAGAAGTCTACGCATATGGTGCGCAGCTTCCTCGTCTGGGCAAGAACCCTACAGCCTAGCGCTTCTCATGAAAGAGCGGGAAGCACAGCTGGCTGGATGGAACGTGGATATTTTGGGAACTGACATCTCAGGACCAGTCGTCGAGCGCGCAAAACTGGGCATTTACACACAGTTCGAAGTCCAGCGCGGACTGCCGATCCAGATGCTCATTAAATACTTCAAACAAAACGGAAATGACTGGCAGCTGGTGCCTGAAATTCGGCAAAAAGTACAATTCGTGGTTCATAATCTTTTAGATGACTTCAGAGGTCATGGCCGTTGGGATATTGTCTTTTGCCGCAATGTATTGATTTATTTTGATCCACCAACAAAATCTTTGATTCTCGACAAGATTGCTGCGGTTTTAGAACCCAAGGGATATCTTATTCTTGGCGGTGCCGAAACGGTTCTTGGAATTAGCAATAAATTCCAATTGGTGGAGGGACGTCGCGGTATGTATCAGCTGATTTAGTCCAAGACGGTTTTTGCAACCCAAGACAAAGGTCAGCTGGTTGACAACACTTTTCAGCCGTTTGACAAAACTTTGAAATACAATCCCTCGGAGATCGCGTCGCGTCTTTTCCTCACGCCTTGTGAGCACAAGTAGGTTTTGAGATCCTCCCCCATCTCGTATTGCTATAAATCAATGCCCACCTGCAGTGCATCCAGCGTTTCACGAACACTGGCGATGATAAAAAAACATCAATTCCACACGGGCTGAATGGAGTTAAGGTAACATACGACCTTCCCTTCGACATTTACGGCGGCTCATCGCTTGCTCCGTCCTACACGCCCCGTCTCAGACCAGCTTTTGAGCGCCAAGACCGAGGGCCATGCCGCGCTTCATGGAAATAATTGAGTGTGTGCAAACCCAGTCAACCCAAGCCCTCATGGTGTATCAGGTCTCTCCATTTACTCCTTCAACTAATCCTCATCTTTAGGAATTACGACGCGAGATTCTCGATAAAGAAGGGGAAGGTGGAAGAAAAGTAAGCCAAAGACGCTACGTGGCACGCTCCTCCCCTTGCCATCGAGCAAGGTAGTGAAAAATCAAAGGGAAGCTCCACGTTCAAAAACATGTAAAAGGCAAAATCCCAGCAATTGGAAAAGGGAGAACCACCGCTATCCAGGTGTTTGCTGATATCTAAAGCACCTATTTTTCCAGAAAAAGGGGATGCGCTCAGCTGATACAAGGCTGGGGATATGACGAACGTCCCAGCACTTCCCCATGTCAATTGCAAAAAGACACCATAGGCCCGACACCTCATGTCCATCTTCGCTGTCCCACCCATAAACGCGACAGATCCTGGGCAGCAGCGCATAACGATCGTTTACAAGCAGGAGTTTCCGGCTTAAATTAAGCAAAAAAGCTTTGGAGGTTGTTCCTATGCGCCTGGGGCGGATCGTCAGTTTGGTCGGTTTACTGTGGACACATTCCGTAGGTGCGACAGCGCCCGCGATGATGTCTGGTGCGGCCATTGGTGCGCCCGATGCGGCCCAGGTGGTGGTGGAATATTCCTCGCTGACCTGTGGACACTGCGCTAAATTCCATCGCGAGGTGCTGCCCATCCTTGAGGAGCGTTACATCGCAACCGGTCAGCTGCGCCTTGAATTTCACCACTACCCCTTGGACGGCATTGCCCTGCAATTGGCAGCCCTCGTTGATCACGCAACGCCAATAAAGCGCTTTCACCTGATCAGCAAACTGTTTGAGACCCAAGACCAATGGATCAAGGCGGAAGACCCGGTAAAAGCAGCAGCGGGTATTCTCGGTATCCCTGATGAAGAAGCTGCTGCCATCACCGGCGATAAGGCGGCCCTTGATCGGATTGTTGTAGAAGTCCTGGATGCCCACCAGCAACGTCACATCGAGGCAACCCCGTCTTTCATTATCAGCGGCCGGCTTTATCCCCATGCACTACAATTGGAAGCTTTTGAGGTGGCCATGGGTGATCGCCCCGATCCGCAGACCCCCCAAGTGATTCACGTGAGTGAGCCCCTCACCAAGTGACAAAACCCCTACCGACTTCCCCAAGCCAAACAGACGATGTCATGGGTGACGCGCTCATGAACCGAAACCTTGTGCGTCGCTTATTTCAGCTGGTGAAGCCTTTCAAAGGCGGTCTAATCATGGCTGGAGTTGCCCTCACTCTCTCTGCGGTCTCGGTGATTGCTCTGGGCTTAGGCTTGAGGCGTCTGATTGATCAGGGCTTACTGGCGCAAGATCCCGCTGAGCTGACCCGCGTCGTGGTTCAATTCTCTTTGTTAGGGTTAATGCTTGCGGCGGGTGCTTTTTTGCGCACCCATACCACCGCACGCTTGGCCGATCGCGTGGTGAGCGATCTCAAAAACAAGCTGTTTACCCACCTCATTGGCCTCAACCTCAGTTTTTATAGCGCGGCGCGTATCGGCGACCTTATGGCCCGCATGAGTGAGGATATGATGAGTATTCGCACCGTGATTTCAGCCTCCAGCGCCGTGGCCCTACGGTGTATGTTACAGCTTGTGGGCGCAATCAGCCTCTTATTCATGTTGTCCTGGAAGCTGACACTGCTGGTTTTGGCCATGGTCCCCGTGGTGCTGCTTCCCGTTTTTTGGATTCTGCGGCGCATGAAAAATCTCACGGCAGTTTCCCAAGATAAAAGTGACGATGTGCTGAGCTTTGCCGAAGAGATGCTGGCCGCCTCAGGCGTTATCCAAAGTTTTAATCAAGAAGCGCATGTCGCAAGACGATTCAGCGACCTCAGTGCACTTGCCTTGCAGCACGCGGCCCAGCGCACCTGGTATCGATCCCTTTTGATTGGCAGCGTGATTGCCCTTGCCGCCCTTGGCGTCAGTCTGGTTTTCTGGAATGGCGGGCTTTGGGTCATACGCGGCGACCTTAGCCTGGGTCAGATGTACGCTTTTTTGTTTTACGCGCTGGTGCTGGTAGGATCCGTCAATAACCTCGCAGAAGTGCAGTCCGACATGGCGCAGGCCTCAACGGCTTTAGCGAAAATCGATGCTTTATTTGCCATACCCTCTTTAGGTCAAAGGGCAAGTTCAAACCCAGACCAACCCCCTTCCCAACCCCAGCCTATCCTACTCGATCATGTGCATTTTAGCTATCCCAACCGGCCAGAGACACCAGTCCTCGAGGACTTTTGCCTGACAATTCTTCCGGGCGAACATCTTGCACTGGTGGGCCCATCAGGCGCAGGAAAATCAACGCTGCTGCAATTATTGCTGAGGTTTTATGACGCATCTGAAGGAAAAATCCTTTACGGCCAAAAGGATATTCAACACTTTGCATTGCAGCCGTGGCGAGGCCTCTTTGCCTACATGCCCCAGGACCCTCCGCTGTTCCATGGCAGCATCTACGATAATATTGTGTTTGCAAAACCAGAAGCATCACCAGCTGAGGTCGACTCGGCCGTGAAAGCCGCTTATGTTGATGAATTTCTCAAGGATCTTCCCCTTGGATTAGCCACCCCCGTTGGAAGGCGTGGCGTCCAGCTCTCGGGCGGACAACGGCAACGCATTGCGCTGGCCCGTGTCATTTTGCGTGATGTCCCCATTCTGCTGTTAGATGAGGCAACCAACGCCCTTGACGCCCAAAGCGAACACCGGGTTCAAGAGGCGCTTGCCAAATATAGCCAAGGGCGCACCACCGTGACCGTGGCCCACCGTCTGTCGACGGTCCTTAAAGCCGATCGAATCGTGGTTGTGGATGGCGGACGCAAAATTGCCGAAGGAAACCATGAAGGCTTACTGCGCAGCTGCCCCCTCTATGAGAGCCTTGCGGCCTATCAATTTGTGGCATAGCGCATAAGGTCCATCTTGGCCACTACTGACATCCCTTTCGCTGGGATGAACGTTACATACACTGTTCTGAAGCCAATAAAAAAGCCGGGGGACACCCGGCTGACGGTTGTGACCTTGCCACATGTGGCTCGGATCTAGAAGCCCTCGCGCTCTAAACGCTTACGCTGCAGTTTGCGCGCACGACGTACGGCTTCAGCTTGCTCACGCTTGCGGCGTTCACAAGGCTTTTCAAAGTGCCGGCGCAGCTTGATTTCACGGAAGACACCTTCACGTTGCATCTTCTTCTTCAGCATACGAAGCGCTTGGTCGACGTTGTTGTCACGGACTGTGACTAACATGGGCCATCACCACCTTTCTTTTCATCAGATCCAAGAAGCGTCTCAAATTGACACCCTTGAGCTTCCACACCTATCATTATTAAGGTGGAAAAGCAAAGTTGTTTTTACAAGGACCTCCCGTGAACATCCAACGCTGCCCCTGGTGTCTCAGCGATCCTCTTTATCAATCATATCATGATAACGAATGGGGACAACCTTTATTTGACAATAAGAAATTATTCTCCCTGTTGTGCCTTGAAGGGGCGCAGGCAGGCCTGAGCTGGTGGCAAATCCTAAAGCGGCGCGAAAGCTATGAGGCTCTTTTCGATGATTTTGAGCCGAGTCTCATGGCGTCCTATACACCGGAAAAAATTGCAGCGTTGGCCCAAGACGCTAGAATCATCCGCTCACGCAAGAAGGTGGAAGCCTTTGTGATCAACGCCCAGGCGTATATGCGTCTTTCAGAAAAACAAACATTTAGCGATTTTCTGTGGAATTACGTGGAGGGCCGCCCCCTTCAAAATGCCTGGCGGGAGATGGGTGATGTTCCAACAACCACCCCCCTTGCCATCAAGATGACCAAAGACCTCAAGAAAGCAGGTTTTACCTTTGTGGGACCTTCGATTATTTATGCTTTCATGCAGGCTGCTGGCATGGTCAATGACCATTTAATCAGGTGCTATCGCCATGCCGAGCTTGCGCGCTGATCAATCAACTTGCATGTCATCTTCGCAAGGGATTTTCCCCTGATCAGAGTCTGGAGTACCGACGGTTTGACGGCCCATGTGTTTTGCGTAGTGCTGACGTGTCATCCTTTTACGGGGCGTTAGCCACTCTCTAATTTGGTCCTGTATCATCTGGTCAGCATGGGGATCAAAGGCAAAGTCAGGCAATGACGGGGTTACCAGCCTTTTCTCACCTGGTACTTGGTTGAGGGACCACACCATGATGAAGAGATTCTCTAAAATATAATTATTGTACTCTTCTTCCGTCAGCTCAGTGTCATAATAGGCACGATCAAGAATACGTTGGGCAGCCGCATCCGCATCCCCTTTCGCCATGGACCAAAGCATGAGGGGTGACGCAAGCGTGACAGAAGTTAGCCCGCGCAGCTCATTTAACACCCGCTGAAGGGATCTTTCTTCAACCTGTCCTAACCCATAGTCCTGGATGTAGCGCTTAAGACTGTCGGTAGTAAGACTTCTGATAAAAAAGGTATTATCCAGATAATTCAAATGATTGATAGAGGTAGGACATAACTCAAAGCCACATTTTTCATAGAAACTCAGGCGGTGGGGTGCGGTAAAGTTTGCAGCTGCCATTTGCAATGCGCTTTGATAAAACTTCCATCGCGCTGTTCCTGGATAGACAAGCAATTCCGCCTCCAAATCCGGCTGCAAAGCCTGCAAATAGAGGCACTCCACACCCGGCCGAAGATGCAATTTTGCAGTTTGTTGAACGGCTTGCATGGCTTTGCACCCTAATCCGGCACTGCGAAATGGGGGATAAATCATCAGTTGATGCAAAACCAAAGGGCCTTTTGGGGGTGCAGTATGCGCATCTTCCAGAAGTTCAAAGTAGCCGATGCTCACCAAAGGCCTGTACTCACTCAATGGGCAGGCCCGTGAGTAAAAGGTGGGCTCTCCCTCTTGCGGACGCACCTTGTTATCGAAAAAAACCCAGCGGTCAATCACCACGCCAGAGTCGTGCGCTGGCTTCGTCACCTGCCATCCTTGGGGGGTATTTTCCTCAAGAATAAGCAAGTCAAAGAGAGTGTATCGGGCGCTCACAACACCTGCATCCTCGGGGGGAGCATACTCGGTCATGACCCTGGGCCTTGCGATAACCATGGAGTGAGGAACATTCTCCACGGTCTCGCCCCGATAAAGACGACCATGTACGATCCAGTTGGCATCCCGTGCTTGCTGGATTTGTTGCTCCATCTGCTGCCGATAACGCCCAACAAGCTCCTCCGATTCTGGCAAAAGGAGGGTCGCACGCGCAACGTTGAGACAACAAACAA
Organism: Holosporales bacterium; assembly: GCA_046318415.1. GTDB lineage: Bacteria > Pseudomonadota > Alphaproteobacteria > Caedimonadales > Caedimonadaceae > JBKCUK01. The sequence goes on from JBKCUK010000005.1 coordinate 147,153, forward strand.
TTAAAATGACTGCAGAATAGAACTGACGATTCATGCCCTATGACCTCTCATAAACACAATTTGCGCGGATCATAGTGAGGCAATAATATCTTGTCAATAAGAATAGAATATCCTTATTGAGCAATGGGGTTTGTCAATGGGTCTTGCGCTTTCATAAGGCGCAATGATTTGAACGCCGCCTGATAATCAATCAAACCCTGGCCATGGCGAAATTGCTGATAATTTGGGATATCCTTGCTGGCACTGGCAAGGACCGCCTCGCAGATGGTGACGGCATCAAACTCGGGGAAGTGGGCATAGAGATCAGCCACAAGGGCAGAGACTAAGGCAGTTGCAAGCGAGGTCCCGCCCCCTTCCTTATTGGTTGCAAATGTGCCATCAGGACGCGCCAGAAAATTCCAATGTCCTGGCGCTAGAACAAAACGATCGGCCATCTGGCCTGCGGTATTACTATAAGGCGCCATTGTCTGATTGTAGAGGTCATAGCAGCCGACGATAAGGGTCTGTCGCCGCAGATGCGGGGTGCGAAAACGGGTTATATCCCGCGGAGATTTTTCCCCATCTTCAAGCATGATGGCCCTATTTCCTGCAGCCTTCACAAAAACAGTCTTTGCATCCGCCTTTCGCTTAAGGACTTTACGAGAATGATAGAGCTTTTTGATGTCATGCTGCTTTAATTGGCCCAGTTGCTTTGGAGACAGCGCGTAGTAGGATCCTTTCACAAAATCTTGTGCGCCTTGAAGTGCATTGCGAAGATTGATCAACAAATCATCGGATACATCGTGATGGACGTAAAATATATCGTGATCAAACGACAACAAATCACTTCCGAAGGTAAGATAGACCATGGACAAATTAATGACCCGAGGAAGAATCGGTCCTTTAATTGCTTTTCTCTCGGGAATCTCTTCTAGGGCCTGCATATCCACGCAACTCAAATTTGCTTTTGGTGCAAACCCAAACCTCTCTGCTACGCCTGATTTTGCTAGCCAACGCCCGCAACAGGCTGGATTGATCGCCATGGAGACCATCAGCTCGCCATGTCCAGGTTTTTGCAAGTGAGGGTCTCCTTGTTGCGGATCTGGCCCATAGACCCGCAACGGCACAGAGTCAAAATTAAACTCATCATCGCAGTAGAGGAGCTCGACCCCTTGCCCGTAGAAGGTTGAAAGCCTGGCATCATAATGAACACAGGCCGCAAGAAACTGCTGATGCCGCAAAAAAATCTGACTCAAACGCCAGTGCAAACCCTCCATATCCCAGCGGGTTCGCAAAAAGGAGTGTAACTTAGGGTCCACCGATAAAAGAGCACAAAGCCGACTTCTTAAATGAAAGACCTCCTGACGCCCAAGAAACCAAGAGAAAATCCTACCCATGTGGGGCTGGATCTCGGCAAGGGAAGACTTCTTTAGAACCCTATCCACATCCTGCGCACTCAAAGACGCGTTGAGATCTCGAAGGGCGGGAGGATCACGAAAAACTCTCTCAGCCCACAGGGACCTTTTCAGGGCGCGCAGCACATCAAATCGTGTGGCGATGTCTTCAACCATTTCGTGGGGAAGGTTGAGGACGCCTCGGCAGCGATTCAAAATAAAATACGTGTTGATGCCATCGAGCTTTTTTCCCTGAAAGCGTGCGAGGCGTTTCTTGGCGTACTCTTTGGCGGCTTCCTCTTGGCCTGAAGCCATCAATGAGCTCCAGGTGCCCGCAACGCTCTCTTCGACCATGGTGCCCAGTAAGGTCAATACAAACAGAAAAGGTGACGTCTTCATGATCGCGCCCACGGAGTTAACGTTGTTGTTGCTCTCCTACTTGACCGTTCATCCTCTCGTCTCGAGAGTCAGCGAATTTCAAATAACGCCTCAACTTCCACCGCAACCCCCAAAGGTAAGGACCCAACGCCAACGGCCGCCCGGGCATGTTTACCGCGCTCCCCCAAAGCGTCAACAATCAGGTTTGAAGCGCCATTGATGACCTGGGGATGGGCGGTAAAATCAGCGGTGGCATTGACAAAGCCCCCTAATCGCACGCACGCAACAACCCGCGACCAATCCCCATCCACGGCTTGTTTTAGTTGCGCCAAAATATTGATGGCGCACAGCTCGGCGGCCTTTTGCCCTTCTTCAAGGCTGAACTCTTGTCCCACTTTGCCCACATAATGGGGCTTACCCGCCTGCATGGGCAGTTGGCCGGAGACATACACCAAAGAGCCACTTAATCTCCAAGGAATGTAATTCGCAATCGCCGGCGTTAAATCTGGCAAGACGTAACCCATTTTTTCCAGTATGTTTTCCACGGTTGGCGTCATTGGTTCCTCACTTTGGCGTTTGGTGGTCGATTTCATTCAAAAGAGAGCGCGTCATCATGACTTCAGGCCCTTCTTTCGATGTTCAGCTTGCCCCTGACGCTGTGTGTCGTCAAGCAGCGCGATTGCTTCAAGAGGGACAAGTCGTTGCTATTCCAACAGAAACCGTCTACGGACTGGCCGCCAGGGCCGACCAGGATCAGGCAGTGGCCGCCATCTATGCCCTCAAAAACCGCCCCAGTTTCAATCCTTTGATTATTCATTGTGCAGACCTGCAGCAGGCAGAAACCTTGGCTGAGTTTGATGCGCGCGCCCGCACAGTGGCTGAGACTTTCTGGCCAGGGCCTTTGACCCTCATCTTGCCCCATAAAAAGACAGCTAACATCTCAAAGCTTGCCACAGCGGGTTTAAGCACCGTGGGCATCCGGATACCTGCTCACCCGCTGGCCCGCACCATCATTCGGGAGTCCGGCCTACCCCTTGCCGCCCCCAGTGCCAACCCCTCTGAAGCCATCAGCCCCACCACAGCCGAGCATGTGCGCAAAGGGTTTTCAGATGTCCCTGGCCCTGCCTTAATTGTGGATGGTGGACCCTGCCCGCATGGTCTTGAGTCAACCATTGTTGACTTGAGCGACCAGGTCCCTTTGCTGCTACGTCCTGGATCCATCACGCCAGAACAACTTATCCCGCTGTTAGGGAACCTCGAAACGGCAGAAATCCTCAAGACCATCAAAGCCCCTGGACAGATGAAGCGCCACTATGCGCCAAAGCAGACCCACGTCCGGCTTGATGCACACCAGGTCACCGCCAACGAAGCTTTGCTGGCTTTTGGGCCAACACCGCTTCAAGGCGCCAAATATACCCTTAATCTAAGTCCAACGGGTGATCTGCAAGAGGCAGCAGCCCACTTGTTTGAGTATCTCCATCTTCTTGACCGGCCAGACTTTGAGGCCATCGCCGTCATGCCCATACCTCAGGAGGGATTGGGACTTGCCATTCATGACCGTCTGCGCCGCGCAGCAGCACCGCGCGCCTAGCGCCCGAGATCAGGACGGGTTAGACTAGGCCATAGACTTGATTCCAGAAGATGAGGTTATGATGGCTGAGTCCGCCGTTCGTCCAGTGCTGCTGTGTATTCTTGATGGCTGGGGTCATAGCCCAAGCCCTGAGCATAACGCCATTGCACTGGCCCAAACGCCCCATTGGGACCACCTGTGGGCTAATTTTCCCCACGCCCTGCTTGAGACCTCCGGCGAAGCTGTGGGACTTCCTGAGGGGCAGATGGGCAATTCGGAAGTGGGCCACATGACCATTGGTGCCGGACGGGTGATTTACCAGGACCTGCCGCGCATTGATCGCAGCCTTCGCCTGGGCGAGTTGCCGACACTTACAGCATTCCAAGATTTAATATCAAAGGCAAAAGAAGGATCCGGCGTGGTGCACATGATGGGCCTCCTCTCACCCGGAGGCGTGCACAGCCACCAAGCCCATTTTGAAGCCATCGCCAAACTCTTCGCCCAAGCAGGTCTTCGCGTCTGGGTCCATGCCTTCACCGATGGGCGAGACACGCCGCCTACCAGCGGCCGGGGATATTTGAGGGATTTCTTAGCTGCCGTCGCGGCAGAGCCAGCAATTCAGCTGGCCACACTGGGCGGTCGTTATTACGGGATGGATCGGGATCAACGGTGGGAGCGTGTCCAGGTGGCTTATGAGGCCATGGTTGCAGCCAAAGGACCCCAATTCAGCGATCCCCTTGCGGCCCTTGAGGCAGCCTATGCACAAGGTATCACCGACGAATTTATCCCGCCCATGGTGACAGAGGGGTACCCGGGCATCCAAACGGGAGATGCCCTCTTTTGCGTGAATTTTCGCGCTGATCGGGTAAGGCAAATCCTTACAGCGCTGTTAGACCCCCAGTTTGAGGCCTTCCCCCGCGCATCTTCCCTCCACTTCAGCACTACCCTGGGCATGGCCAGTTATTCGACCAAGCTGACCCCTTTCATGCCTGCCTTGTTCCCGCCACAACAGGTGCACAACAGCCTGGGCGAGGTTGTGGCAGCGGCGCATTTACCCCAGCTGCGCATCGCAGAGACTGAAAAATACGCCCATGTGACTTTCTTCTTCAATGGTGGACGGGAAGAGGTTTTTGAGGGGGAGGACCGTATCTTGATTCCCTCACCAAAGGTGGCCACCTACGACTTGCAGCCTGAGATGTCCGCTGAGGCCATCACCGATCAGGTTGACCAGGCGCTGCAATCCGGCACCTATGGTCTGATTGTCCTGAACTTTGCGAATCCCGATATGGTGGGGCACACCGGCATTGAACCAGCAGCCATCAGGGCGGTGGAGACCATTGATGCCTGTCTTGGTCGGCTTTTTGAGTCCATCCGCAAGGCAGAAGGCGCCATGCTCATTACCGCCGATCACGGCAATGTGGAAGAGATGATCGATACGCACGGGCAACCGCTCACCTCGCACACCACCAATCCTGTGCCCGTGATACTGGTCAGTGATCGGTCCCACCTCAAAGACATCAAACTGGTTGACGGAACCCTTGCCGATGTGGCGCCGACGATCTTAGAAGTCATGGGGATAGGGGCGCCCAAAGACATGACAGGACGCAGTTTGATTTCACAGAATTAAAGAAAGAAAAGACATTGAGAGAACAGTTGCTCCTTTGCCGCCTATTTGGCGTTTGACAGAGGTAAACGACTGTTTCTCGCTGCCTCCTTATGAAGGGTTCAGGAAGCGTACTTTATGACCTTGGGCGACCCTCTTCTGGTTGGCCTCATAGACTTTCCTAAAAGCTGCATCGATGTGGCTCAAACGTTGCACCTGACCTTGATGCCATACCAACGGATCGACGCCACGAAACTTAGTCTTCAGCAAAAGGTCAAAAGGCTCATCAGTCACTTCAACAGCATACCTGGAGGGGTTACGGCATTTGGTCAGCAGATCCTGAATCATGGGATCTTTAGCCATCACCAACACATTTAACACCTCGCGGTCGGTGCCAAAGTGCATCTGATCGCGGGTCAACAGGCCCAACTCAATGGCGCGCCGCACCATTTGTGCCGACCAGTGATAGATGATCATGTTCTCCATGTGACCATAGACCTCAGTGGTATGCTGAATGGAGAGCAAAGCCAGCTGTTTAGCACTTGCAACGGTGGTGAAATACCAACGCCCATCCTTAAAACGAAGATCCTCGATAATTTCGGCAACGCGGACTTTGCTTAGCTCCCCTTCCACGAAAGCTCGGTGCAAAATGTATTCAATGCGGTCGGCGCAGAGTTCCGGTAAATCCTGCTCGAGGGCCGTGAAGTGATCTTGCTTGGCCAATACGTCGTCAAGGCGCAATCCGTGACGTGCCAACATAGGCTCCACATCCATCTCTTTGAGATACCACCCATGGATATCATCTTGATAGGCGTTCTTGCCATCGCCCTTACCAAACAACTGATCCCCCAGGTGGGAAAAAACCGTGTGGGAGGCATCATGCAATAAACCCGCCAGCTGTTCTTCCCGTGAAACACCGAACCTTTTCAATAACGCGTAAACAGCCACACTATGGTCATAGCGGGAATAGGAGGCTTGATTGTAAAAATATGCGGGCGTCCCCGATTGGTCGATGAACTTGATCCGCTCCATGACTTTGGACTGCAGCAAATCACGGGCGGCCGGGTCGCTTACTTCTGTAGCGCCAACAAGGGTTTCCAGCTTCAGGACAGGTGGTTGGTGCCGGGCTGAATCCGCACACCCTTGAATTTGGACTCCCAACAGCGCGTAAAAAACAACACCGAAGACTTGACCAAAAGACCGTCGCGGCATATCCCTCTCCCTCTTTATGTGCCTTATGGATGGGGCGAACTTAGGGCTTTGGGGCGCTTTCTCCGCCAAGGGCCCGCAGGCGTCGAAATGTGCGATAACTCAAGGGCAGACTCACAAGGTAAGCCACCTGAGACAGCATCAGTGTCAGCCAAGGTTCGGTGACCAAGGTCACAATAATCAACCCGGCACCCACCATGAAGGGCAGGACATGTTTTCTGGCGATTTGATGGGACTTGAAGGAAAACGTCGGCAAGCGACTGACCATCAAAGCACCCGAGACAAACATAAAGCTGGCCGTGAACACTGGATCCAGCAAGGTCTCGATACCTGTGGCAAGGTAGGCGACCAATGGCATAAACGCAATCATGGCCCCAGCGGGTGCTGGCACACCAACAAAGAATTTACGCTGCCAGTCGGGTTTTGGCTTATCTGGGTTTGCCCGTAACATGGTGTTAAACCGCGCAAGGCGCAGCCCCATGCAGACGGAAAAGAACAGCACCAATCCCCAGCCCAGATTTCCCAGCTTTTGCATCACCAAAATGTAAAGGGTGAGGCCAGGCCCCACGCCAAAACTAATGAAATCTGAGAGGGAATCCAGCTCGGCGCCAAAGTCACTGGAAACATTTAAAAGCCGCGCCAATCGCCCATCCATGGCATCAAAGAAAGCGGCCAGCAAAACGGCTGCAACCGCGTATTCCACATTGCCCTGCATGGCAAAGCGAATGGACGAGAGCCCCACGCACAACGCTAAAATCGTCACCATGTTCGGCACCAAACGCGGGAAAGAGAAATCCTGCAACTTTTGGCGCGATTTTTTAATGAGATCTTGTCGTGCGAGTGGCTTCATGTTTAGCGGGTCTCCCCTAAGCGTTGTGATTCTTGCGAAGTCAGGTCTGCGATGATTGTCTCACCCGCAATCATGCGCTGACCAACAATCACGAGGGGCTGATAGGTCTTCGGCAGATAGATATCCACACGGCTGCCAAAGCGAATCATGCCAAAGCGTTGCCCTGTTTTTACGTGTTGCTCGACCGAGACATCACAGCGAATACGACGCGCGACCAACCCTGCAATCTGCACAAAGCCAATTTGGACGTTGTTAAAGTCGGTCTCGACAACGAGAGATTGACGCTCATTATCCTTGCTCGCCTTATCCAACGACGCATTTAAGAACTTACCCGGATGATAAATGCTGCGAAGGATACGACCCCCAATGGGCACGCGGTTCACGTGCACATCAAACACATTCAGGAAGGTGCTAATGCGCCACCAATTTCCGCCCTCAAGACCCAATTCCTCGGGCGGTGTATCTTCAACGATGGCAGAAATCACACCATCGGCCGGGGCTATGACCAAACCATCGCGCACCGGTGTCACGCGTTGTGGATCGCGGAAAAAGTAAGCGCACCAACCCGTCAAAATCCAGCCAATGTAGCCAAGAAAGTCGCTCACCATGCCGAGTACAATAGCAATCAGGGCAAAAATACCAACAAACAGCCAACCGTCTTTATCAAGGGCAGGCACCATGGGCATACGCATTTTCGACATTATCCTTCTGTTATCTCATCAAGTTCCCAAGGTTTTTTCCCTGCATGACGCTCGCGCGACAAAACGATAGAAAACCAAAAAAGAACGCTTGGTTTTTTGATGAAAGACTCGAAACTCAGGCTTACAGCTTAAGTTAATTTTGGCTCCCACTCTAGAGGGTAAGCTGCAGAAGTGCAATGGCTTGTTGCATCAAGAATCCCAACACCGATTTCAAAGTCCCTCTCACCTCACTTTTTGTCCCCAAAACTGACCCGTAGCCGCCAGACTTGTAATCCCAATGGGTCAGTTGATATTTTTCAGGCTCAGGGCCTGTATAGCGCCATTGTACACACGCCTAGGCATGAACATGTTATTCCTTGAGCCACTAACGAGGTGTCGTGACCTTAGAACCTGCTGAGACTTTCTTTTGCTTTGGCCCCTCATGGGACAGGGAGGCGGATCTTGGCCTTTTGACCACCGTCAATTGCTTTTTGAGAACCTTATGAACAGTGAGATCTTTGGTGTTTGAAACCAATGCATCAAACTTTTGTTGCTGGGATCCCGCCTCCTTAAAAAGAATACTTCCTAAGGTAGCTCGCTTCAGACGTTCACGCCAAAAAAGTTGGCGCTGCACTTGTTCACTTAACATGCTGTTCATGGCACGTTTTAATTTACCTTTGTAGGCTTGTGTGGCTGCCAATTCTTGCAAAAAAGCGATACTGTGCTCCAACAGCGACAATTCCTCGATGCACCCATTGACAACCACGGTATTCCAGGTCAGCTGACGTCCTTTGATGACTGCTGTTGTATAGGGATCCTCATACTCGGCGTCCACAGGCATCGGGATTTCGGGATGGGTCATGCGGAGATTAAACAGCCTGTTATTCCACATCCGGCAATGGCGACGGTAGTCATCTTCAATACCCCGAAACCAAGCATTGTCCATCGCACTTTTAAGATCAGTTTTAACGGCAAACCGATGTGCATCCTGCCATAAAATCTTGTAAAGTTTTGCGCGCTGCTCGGCAACCCGAAGCAGATGTGGTGTGCCCGCAATTCTTCCTTTTTGCTGCTCAAGGGCTTCGGCATAAGGATCGAATCCGACCACCTCAAAGGTGTCTTCCATCGACGTTGATATTGCTTTATTGGCAATAAAGAAGCTCGTCACAGCCGCAATAATAGCACCATAAAAGCTAGGCGCGGGCGACCGCGAACCAAATGAAAAACCTTTAAAAATCATTGCAAATTCCCCGAAACCGAAGATCTTTTCCACACTTTCAGCAAACATGAGCCAGATTAACAAAAAGTTATTTTTTCCATATGGGCCTCAAAGATTTACATCAGATGATGGGGATATCCTTCCCTTCAATAGGCGACCAGGGGTCTAGTGATGGAGATCCGAGGACGCGCGATAATTCGCTGGCCTCAATTGAGCAGCACAAAGAGGCGTCTCGGACGGGTTGCGGCTGTGTGATTTTTTACCCTTGAAGGAGCGTTGGTGAATCAAGGTCATACTGGGTTTTGTGGGAGGAACCTTCTTTTTCACTCTCCTTGACTTAGGTCGGCTTATAGTCGTCGCATGGGATGTACGGTAACATTCGGCCGCCATTTTCTCTAACATCATTATGGACGGCCCAGGTCTTCTCACTTTGGGATGAATATAATTCGGATCCGCTTTGGGCAAAGCCACGACAAGATCAAAGGCCATGGCAGCCTCCACAACCGGATTATCTTCAAGATCAAGGCTAAAAAGGTGCCTCTGCCAATAGGACGAAATCCCATTCCCTTCCTCATAAAGGACGGTCTCATCCAGGTCATCCAAATCTTGGGGTGGATTCCTGATGGGACTTAAGGAAAGCAGGGGCGTCAAGATCTGCAAAGGATCTTCTGTTTCTTGTGTATGGGCCTCAAGTGCTACGTCACGAATCGCGTCATCTCTCTCCTCAGGAAAAATGTTCTCTACGACTTCGCTTGCATGGACGCGTTGCAGCATCACCCATTCTGACAGCGGATGTGGGCCTAAAAATAAACTCAGGATTAACGTCAGCCAACACGTTATCGGTTTCATCATTGTACTGGAAAATTGTTAAGCATCGCCCTTCCGTCCCCGCAGCGCCTGCGCCATTCCCGTCGAGAAATGTCGTTAACACACCCTACATGACAAATGCAAAAAAATCGTTTCCCCCATGAGCATTAGCAACTAAGAGATTCATCATTTACTGACAAGCTTGAGCTTTTGGTGCGTTGAAATCACTCAACCAGGGCAAACGTAGCGCTGGAAGCGGCATCTTTTTGCTGAAGAAAAGGAGACCAGACATTGAAAGACCCACATCAAACTTTGGTATGCCATGGGGAGAGCCCTCGACTGGGCCCATTCATTCCCCTCGAAAGAGAGGAACACCCCTCCACCAAGAAAGTGCAGCCAGATCCCTTACATGAATGATCTTGCAACTGCTTCCAGATCCTGGGCTGCCTGACCGTTTGGGAAACGCTTCAAATAGAGTTCCTGATGGCGAATCGCATCCTTGACCTTGGTATCCCGGCGGATAACGCCAGCAAGCTGCGGCTGATATTTCAGGAAGTTTTGGCAGACATTCTCGAGTGTGGCAAAGGTAGTTTTGCCGCCGGTCGCATTCTCTGCCTGATTGATGAGCACATGGATCTGCATTTCTGGATAGAGACCCCTGGTCACTTTAATAAACGCATAGGCATCCGTGAGGGATGTGGGCTCGTCCGTCACCACCACATAACAGCGCGAGGCAAGACTGGAAAGCGCCCGCACCGTTCCCCCAACGCCTGCACCAAGATCAATGAGCGTATAGTCATACCCCCTGGAGATATGTTTTAAGTCTTCCTTCATCAAGGCCAAGCGTTGTGGCGACAGGGTCGCCAAACTACCACTTCCCGATCGTCCAGCGATGATATGGTAGTGTCCATCTGCATAGGGAATCACAACATCTCTCAACGCCATACTTCCCTGGATATAGCCCCCTAGATCCTTATCGGGCGTCAGACCCAATTGGATATCCACGTTCGCCATACCCAAATCGCCATCAAAAAGCAGCACTTTATGGTTTTCGCGGGCCAGGGCATGGGCAATATTGGTCGAGATCCATGTCTTGCCAACGCCGCCTTTACCCGAGGCTATGAGATAAATCATGCCTTTACCGTGGTGCGGTTGGGTTACCCTTTGATGCGGGCCCTCTTTCATGATCTGATTTTCAGTCATAGTCATTCCCCTTTTTGAAACCGCCAACGAGGAGCGGCATCCAGATCAGCATTATGCTGTTGACGTGGACTTGAGAGATTCAGTTTTTGCTGCAAAATCTGGGCTAACATTTCACCTGTTCCAGGACGCAAGCGATCGCCCAATTCAGGTCCAAGACCAAAGGCCATCGGCTGCACTGTACGCAAAGCCAGCATATGCAACAATCCGCCCAGGCGTCGCACGGTATCAACCCGCGTGTGGATCATACTCTTGGCCCCGAGATCGCAAAAGAATCCAGCTAAATCTGTGGCTTCGAACGGATCAAGCCCTGCGGGCAGGACCTGGATGACATGGCCCTCGACCCCATCAATGACCCCACGCAAATCCTGGACATCTTGATCCGCATAGGGACTAATGCCGGGGGTATCCACCAACACCACCTGCCCTGGAGAAGACTCGGCCAGGGCCTTCTTTAAATCCGTAAGGCTTGGGCACACAGCAAAGGGGACACTCAACGCTTCAGCATAGGCCGCAAGCTGGCGATCTGCACCAGACTTTAGCGCGTCCGTTGAGAGAATGCGGATATCTTTATGGCCCGCAACCAAATATTCTGCCGCTAGTTTGGCTGCCGCAACGCTCTTCCCAGCCCCAGGAATTCCCACCAAGACCAAGCGCGTGACGGCGGCATCTTGTGCTTGAGGCGGCAAGGGTGAGGCAGGAAACAGCGCCGACAGCGCCGCAGCAACGCCCCTTGCTAACACCTCATCACCCACCATGGAAAGCCGTGCCGCCAGAAGATCTGCAGCCTCAGATCCCACGTGGTGCTCGTCAAACCAACGGCACAGGGTATTGACCGTGTCGACCGGATTAACCAGGGAAATAGCAGCTGAAGAAGCAGGCAACTGCTCAGATAAAGGCGCCTCCACAGCCGCTGTGACCCGAACGCCTTGGGCCTCTTTGACGCTTGAGACAATAATGGCATCTGGCCCCATGTCGCGGCGAATTTGTTGCAGGGCCTGGGAGAGGGTATCGGCAAAGTAAGTTCGAAGACGCATAGCTGTATTTCCCTCTTCTTATGCGATCCGCGCCACAGTTCGAATGCGGGCTTTGGGGTGAATTTCGTTTTGCGACATCACAATGGTAAGGGGGCGAAACCTTTCAATAATTGCCCGCACATGGGGCCGGATGAGGGAACTGGTGACCAGAACCGGCATCTGCCCCATCATGGCCTGTTCATCAAACACTTCCTTTACTTTTTGCGTGAATTCTTGCAAGCGTGAGGGCGGAAGGGCCAAGTGCCGATTATCCCCCTCTCCCACCAGGGCTTCATGGAAGGAACGTTCCCACTCGGGACTAAGCATCACAAGAAGCACCACGCCTTCGACGTTGGCATGGGCTGCACACAATTGGCGCGCAAGTCTGGTGCGCACATGTTCGGTGATCGAGCTCATATTGCGGGTGAAACCGCAGGCCTCAGCAATACCTTCAAGGATGGTCGGCAAATCACGAATGGACACGCGCTCGCTTAATAGATTCTGCAGCACCCGTTGAATGCCGCCATAGGTGATCATGCTGGGCACCATATCACCGATCAATTTTTGTTGAGATTTATCCATCTCATCCAGAAGTTTTTGCGTCTCGGCATAGGACAGCATCTCGCTGGCATTGTCTTTAATCACTTCACTGAGATGGGTGGTGATGACGGTCATGGGATCAACCACGGTATAGCCATTGGACTCTGCATCTTGACGCTCGGCATGATTTATCCACATGGCTTTGAGACCAAACGTGGGCTCGATGGTTGGCTCGCCCGGAAGGGTAATCTCTCGCCCTTGGGGATCCATGACCAGGAGCATGTGGGAGCGCAGCTCTCCACGGGCGACTTCCACATCCTTGACCCGAATGATATAGCCATCGGGCGCCAGCTGCAGATTATCCAACACCCGCACCGTTGGCACGATAAAGCCCATCTCTTGAACAAATTGCTTGCGCAGCGCCTTAATCTGATCGGTAAGGCGCTGGCCTTGTTCACCATTGGCCATGGCCAGCAGTCCATAACCCAGCTCAACACGAATGGGATCGATGGCAAGGCTTGAGGCGGGTGTTTCCTCAACCACCGCTGGAATGTTAGCTTGCTCTAACTCGAGGGCTTTTTGCTTTTGGCGCTCTTCCTGCTGTTCATTCAACCGCCAGGCAGCCACTCCCGTGAGCCCCGCAAGGAACAAAAACGGCAACATGGGAATGCCAGGCAACAAGGAAAACATCACCATCAATCCAGAACTCATGCCAAGGGCCGTGGGATAGGCGCTCAATTGCTCAAAAAGTGCTTTGTCTGTAGAGGATTCTTGGCCCACCTTTGACACCAACAAGCCGGCAGCAGTCGAAACAATCAAAGCAGGAATCTGGCTGACCAGACCGTCGCCCACGGTGAGCAATGTGTATGTATGTGAGGCTTGCGACAGGGTCAGATTATTCTGGGCCACCCCAATAATGATGCCACCCACGGCATTGATAAACGTAATACAAAGACCTGCGATGGCATCACCCCGTACGAACTTGGCCGCACCATCCATGGCGCCGAAGAAATTAGCTTCTTGCTCAAGATTTTTGCGGCGCTCTTTGGCCTGCTCTTCATTCACAATCCCCGCATTCAAATCCGCATCGATGGCCATTTGCTTTCCGGGCATGGCATCTAGGGTAAAGCGGGCCGAAACTTCCGCAATACGACCCGAACCTTTGGTGATCACCACAAAGTTCACCAAAACCAAAATCGCAAAGACAATCAAACCGATAACAAAGTTACCGCCCATCATGAAATTACCAAAGGCGCGAATCACATCCCCTGCCGCCCCAGGCCCCTCATGACCATGGGTCAGAATCAAGCGTGTAGACGCCACGTTGAGCGCCAAACGCAGCATGGTAGAGACCAAAATCACCGTGGGAAAGGAGCTAAATTCCAAGGGCTTTTCGATAAAAAGTGTGGTCATCAGCACTAAGACTGAAACCATTAGGGAAATGGCCAAGCTCATGTCCATCAGCCAGGCCGGCATGGGCAGAACCAACATCACCAAAATGCAAATGAGACCCATGGCAAAGGCGACGTCGCCCCGGCGCACAGCATTTGCAAAGCGCTCGAGGGTAAAGACTTGTGGGGTGACCTGACCGAGTTCGCTCATTTTTTAGTTAGCTCGCTTCTTGCAAGGAATCCTGGGAATCGATAATCGCCACACCTTCATCGCTGTATTGCTTCAGTTTATTGCGCAAGGTGCGAATGGAAATGCCTAGAATATTAGCGGTTTGCGTCCGGTTACCCAGGCAGTGGCTTAAGGTTCCCAAAATCAGATCTTTTTCAACTTCCGCCACGGTGCGCCCGACCAGCGGATGGGGGGGCATATCAGGGCGGGCGATCGCCTCTGTAGTCTGCGCTGCAGGCGCTGTACGCGGGGGCACGGATAGCTGCAGGTCTTCCGGCTTGATTTCTTGATCCAAGGCCATCACCACCGCGCGGTGCATAACATTTTCAAGTTCACGCACGTTGCCCTTCCATCCGTAGTGGCGCAAGGTCTCGGCAGCCGCCTTCGACAGGGTTTTTCGCGGCATACCATTGGCCTGACAGTACTTATCAATGAAGTGTTCGGCCAGAACTTCTAGATCCAAGGGTCGCTCACGCAAAGCAGGCAGACGCAAATTCACCACGTTCAAGCGGTAATAAAGGTCCTCGCGAAAGTTCCCCAGACGCACCTCTTCTTCCAGATTGCGATTGCTGGTGGCAAGAATGCGAATGTCCACTTTGACAGGCTTAGTTCCCCCAACCCGATCGATTTCCCTCTCCTGGATCGCACGCAACAGCTTTGCCTGCAGACGAATATGCATTTCACTAATTTCATCCAGCAAAAGTGTCCCGCCATTGGCCTCTTCAAACTTACCAATCCGTTGCGCAACAGCACCGGTAAAAGCGCCTTTCTCGTGACCAAAAAGTTCGGACTCCAGCAGATTTTCAGGAATGGCCGCGCAATTGACGGAAATGAAGGGCTTATCACGGCGGCGGCTTTTAGTATGGATGAAGCGGGCCATCACCTCTTTACCGGTTCCAGATTCCCCGGTGATCAACACACTGGCATCGCTGGGCGCAAATTGCTCGGCAAGGCGCAACACATTTTTCATGACCGGATCCTGGTGAATGACGGCTGTTTCGTCCCGGGCCACCGCTTCAAACACAGCTGCGATCAATTCATGATCCGGTGGCAGGGGCACGTATTCCTTGGCACCCTGACGGATGGCTTCTGCCGCCGCATGGGGATCGGTGTCGATACCACAGGCAACGACAGGAATGTGAAAACGCTCCGCTTGAAGGGCAGACGTTAGTTGTCCCACCGCCAGCGTTACGTCCACAAAAATAAGATCTGCCCCTTTTCCCGATCGCAAACTTTTCAAAGCCGCATCCACATCATCCACATGGGCGATGGCGGATCCGCGCTTAAAAGCGATTTTTGAGGCAGTTGCCACGTGACCATTGAGAGTGCCGATAATCAGCAAACGCATGGATTTCCCCTGATTTTAATGTTTAGTTGGACCGATCCGAGCGGATAATTTCTGTCATGGTGATACCTAAGTGATCATCCACCAGGACCACCTCACCCCGAGCCACAAGCCTGTTGTTCACGTAGACATCAACGGCTTCACCAACCTTGCGATCCAGCTCGATCACAGCCCCGCGGCCTAGTTTCAAGAGGTTACTGACTTGCATGGTGGCCTTACCCAGCACCGCTGAGACTTGCACGGGGACATCATAAACTGCACTCAATTCCCGTGGGTCTGGCTTCTCATGGGTGCGATTGAATTCTTCCCCCATGGAATTACCACCATCGAATTCTGGCAAATCCACACTGCCTGCTGCATGGCTTCCTTCTGGGGCTGCGTCTGAGTCAGTTTGTGAAGCGCTCTGCTCTTCTTGCTGGGTCTCATCATCAACCATCGGTCGACTCCTCTCGTGGTTCAGTTTCAAGTTCTGGAACAGCAGGGGAAACCTCTACCCCAGACGCGGGCGTTGTTATCTGTTGAAGATCTACGCCCCCAACACGCTTTAACGCCTCATCAAGCGCGCGCTCGAGGCGCGCAAAGCGGCGTTCAATTCCCCCGGTTTGCCAGGTGATTCGGCAATCTCCCTGCTGCAGGGTCGCGTCCGCTTTCAGTTGAATGGGCGGCTGCACTATACCTTCCAGAAAGGACAACACCTCAGGAGCACAAAAGACCTGCAGTTCGCGGCTGGTCAATTGCGCAAGGGTCTCTTCGATGAGGTTTAAAATTTCATCATGGGCATGCTGGCGGCTAGACCAAGGCAACCATTTTTCCAAAACCAAACGGACCAAACGCACAACATCCTCAACCGCCTTTTGATTGAGATGGAGAACCTCTGCATCGATTTCGGCAACCTTCGTCTGGACCATCTCAAGCATGGCGAGCGCCTGCCCCTCAAGGGCTTGCCTTGCCATCCTCATCCCCTGTTCGACCCCCTCGGCATGGGCCTGAGCGCGAAGCGCCTCAGCTTCTTCTTCCGTAAAGAGATGGGCCTCCTTTTGGGCGCGCCTCACTTCCTGGTAGGCCAGTTCTTCATCTGAGGGAAAAACAACATTAAAGGCGAAGTTGGTTGCTGTTTTCATCCTTAGCCCACCATTTCTTCATCTTCTGCACCCTGCATCAGGGTAATCTCACCGCGCTGCACCAGCTCCTTCGTTTTCACGATGATTTCCTGCTGCGCCTCGTCAACCAACTTGATGCGGACCATTCCAAGGGCCTGCATATCCTCACGCAGCAGTTTGGCAGCACGTTCCGACATATTTTTTAGGAACAGGTCCCGCACCGTGTCGTTAGCACCTTTCAACGCCAGGGCAAGACGCGACTTATCAACGACGCGAATCAGCGTTTGGATACCTGCCATATCCAACTTCACCAGATCATCAAAGGTGAACATCAGTTGCTTAATGCGTTCGGCCGCTTCCGCATTTTTAGCTTCCAACGCCTGCATAAAGCGGCCTTCCGTACTGCGATCGAAATTATTAAAGACCTCGGCAATGTGGGCATGGGGGTCACGTTGGGCGGTTCGCGCAAGGTTTGACATAAATTCGGATTTAAGCGAATTTTCCACCTCATCCAGAATATCTCGCTGAACCACCTCAAGACGCAGCATGCGGCCCATCACGTCCATGGCGAACCCCTCAGGAAGCCGCGCAAAGACCTGAGCGGCATGGGTAGGACGAATCTTAGTCATCACAACCGCAACGGTCTGGGGATATTCATTTTTTAAGTAGCTTGCAAGAATATCTGGATCCACATTGCACAGCTTGTCCCAAAGTGTACGTCCGGCAGGGCCACGGATTTCATCCATGATTTCGCGCACTTTATTGCTATCGAACACCTTGGAAAGCAGACGTTCGGTGTTCTCAAAGCTGCCCTTGATATTACCGGTGTTGGCGACCCGGTCAGTAAATTCTAAGAGAATTTTCTCAACAACCTCTGCTTGAACCGAGCCTAGAAGCGCCATCCGTTGTGACAGCTCGCGCACTTCTGTTTCATCAAGCTTTGCAACGATCATCGCCGCTAAATCCTCGGACAGCGACAGCATCACAATGGCGGCTTTATCTAAGCCACTCAACTTACTTTCGGTATTGATATCGCGCTGGCTCATGGCTTGCCCTCACTCATCCAACTGCGGATAACAGTCGCGGCCTCGTCAGGGTTACCCTGAATCACCTCACCTATACGTTTTAAAGATGAGGCGCGCACCTGCCCCTCTACCTGGCGCAGAGAAATCATCTGCTCAAATGGGTCTATGGCCTCTTCTGAATCCGAGGCGCCTTGCGGGCCAGCAAGGGCCGGCATTCCCTCAGAGGCCCCAAGGGCAGGGGCTGGCGCATTCGCATCCCGCATCATGCCATCACCATACGAGGCCGCCATTCCGGGCATTCCAGGCACAAGATCACCTGGCCCTCCCTTGGGCTTTAAATCGAAACTGCCAAGTAATTTATTGAACAAAGGCTTAACCACCAACAAGAGGGTCAAAAGCGCAATCAGGCCCACAATAAGAACTTCAGCCAGCCGCACCAGATCATTGCGGGTGAGACCAAGAAACCCCTCATTAGCCGCCACTTCAGGCCCAAGATCAACCGGGGCAAATTGCATATTAAGAACCTCAACCCGATCATTGCGATCCTCTTGAAAACCAATGGCAGATTTCACCAATTGTTCCAATTTTTTCATTTCTTCTGACGGACGTGGCTGATAATTTTGTTTTCCGTCTTCGGTTTTTGTGTAGGTTCCATCTACAAGAACTGCGACTGAAATGCGCTTAATTGCACCCCCCTCGCGTACACGATTCATGACCGTCTTCGAGATTTCATAGTTCAGGGTTTCATCGGTTTTATTCGTTTGCGAGGTCGAACCACCGCCAGCCGCCTGGGTTTGAGCATCAGGAAGATTATTGGCGACAGTCACTTCCTTGCCACCAGCATCCTTTGAATTGCCGGATTCTTGACTTTTTTGCGACGAGCGAACCACTGCCGAATCTGGATCATATTTTTCGGTGCTTTCAGTGATGCGATCAAAGTCCATTTCAATGGTCGCTTCGGCCCGCACCTTACCGGGGCCCACATACTTCTCAATTAGTCCTTCCACCGTCTGGGCAAGGCGCATTTCCTGACCCACGCGCATGTCTTCTAAGGACGCCGCGGAATAGGAGGCCGTATCCGAATCACCCCGCGCCAGAAGGTTGCCTTGGTCATCCACAACCGAGACCCGCTCAGGCGTCAGCCCTGGAACAGCTGCCGCCACCAGATGTTGTATCGCCTGAACCTTTGCGGGCTTCAGTCGCCCTGGACCATTCAGGCGCAAAACAACAGAGGCACTTGGCTCTTGGCGATCGCGACTAAAAAGCTCTCGACGGGGCAGCACCAAATGAACCCGCGCGGCTTGCACCGTATTTAAAGAGCCGATGGTGCGTGACAGCTCGCCCTCAAGCGCCCTGACCTGATTGATATCTTGAACAAAGCTGGAGGTGCCTAGGCTTTCTTGCTTATCAAAGATTTCATAACCCACATTACCGCCACGGGGCAGGCCAGCTTCGGCCATTTCCATACGCAAGCGCCCAACGCGATCGGAGGGAACATAGATTTGTGTCCCGCCACCCCTTACCTCAACAGGCTCTCCCAAAGACTCGATGCGCGAGACAATTCGGCCTGCATCAGCCATATCCAAGTCGGCAAACAGCAGCGCCATCTCAGGCTGAGAATAACGCGCCACCATCAGGTAAAGACCCATCCCCGTGCCAAGAACCACCGCGGCCATCAGCACCAAGCGGACCACACCAAGGGCCCTTAAGGTATCCGTGATCGAATTCACTCCAGCCGTCCCAGATTGTTGTATTTTTGTTTAAATTTTTTACAACTTTAAATCATATTTGATATTGAATGGGTTAATGAATCATTAACTAGGCAGATTTTTCCCCTTTTTCGGTAAGTTTTTCCACCTGTTGAGATCCAAAAGATAAGGGCGACTGGCATACCAGATCGCCCAAATCGCCACTCAAAACTCAGGGTTACCTGATGTTGCTCAACAACGAATCAAACATCGCCGCATCTTTGTTAATGACGGTGGCATTGGCCGCATAGGCTTGCTCCATACCGATGAGTGCGGTCAACTGTTGTGCAGTATCAACGGTGGAATTTTCAAGGGAGTTGGACACAACCTTACCAAGACCGCCAACCTTCGCGAACGACAACACGTAGTTACCGGAAAGGTCGGTTTGAATCCACGCGTTACCGGTGCGTTGTTCAAGTTGGCTTGGCGCCGCAAAGTTGGCCACCGCAACGCGTGCGATTTTCAAGGTTTCACCGTTGTTGAATAGGGCACTGACGATTCCATCATCATTAACAGAAACACCACTCAACGTACCAAATCGACGACCATCTTGCTGCACTTTGGTGGTGTTGGAATCACCGGAACGAGCGGTAATTCCTGTAAGGGTACCAAGGGCACCCACATTCAGCTCCATCCCAAGAGTTCCAGCGTTGGTAATGGCTGGATCCCACGTTACAAAAAGTCCAGGAGGAAGAATAAGACTTGGGTCGTTATTAAATTGAGTCGGTGCACCTGTTCCGTCAAATTGCACTCGCATATTCGTGTAGGGTACGCCTGTATCGGCCCCCGTGGGATCAGTCATGTTAATGGTAGTGGCCTCTGGACATGTAACGGTCAAATCCCAAACACCAGGTGACACTGCAGTCCAACGCATTTGCAGGGTGTGTTCAGCCCCAAGCGTATCGTAGATCTGCACGTTGATATCGTAAGTTTCGCCAGCAGGCGTGGCAGAATTCAGGTTCGCAGCAAGATTAATTGATGTGGTTGGCTTCGAGAATCCGGTAACGCGCGAGACATTAATGGTCTTTAGACTTGTCAGCACGCCCGTATTGACCGCATCTGGCACGTTACCATCCTCATCGGTTTCCCACCCTTGCAAATAGAACCCTGCGCCATTTTGCAAATCACCTGCAAGATCAGGAACAAAATGGCCGGCGCGGGTATAAAGATAATCCTCGTTGGCTTTACTTGAGCTAATCACAAAAAAACCATTCCCCGAGATGGACAAGTGGGTGGGCTGAGAGCTGGTCTGCAGGAGGCCCTGTTGATCAGTATTCTCAACGAACAAGGGCCGCACACTTCCCGTGCGGGTATTGGCGCTGGTACCCGTCACTTGGGATGAAAACATCACTTGAGTGTCTTTGTACCCAACAGTGTTTTGGTTCGATAGGTTATTGGCGATCATGCCTGTGGCGGCACTAAAAGCCTTAAGGGCAGAGTTCGCTGTTTCGAGTGCAATTGGCATTTTAATCTCCCTATTTTATCGTCTTTTGGACGTCTTCATTTTTACTAAGACCTATTTTGCAATTTCCTTGCCAAGCGCCTAGGCTTGGCATTTATTCTTTAGTTTAGTGCTACATATAATTTGCCATTTGATCCTCAAAGGGCCCCTCCTGCGCTTGATTCACGGCGCGGGTCACTGGCTCGGGTAATTTAAGTTCACGACCCTCTTCAGCAATTCGATTTTCACTCTGTGCAGGCTTAGAATTAACAGGATTTTGGGCAGCGCTTTGGATACTGACCAAGGATTCGAGAGGCACACCCATGCCACCAAGATCCAAGATGGGGCGACTGCCATCCAACCGCCCGCCTTTAACAACCCCTCGAATCGCGGTTTTAGCCTCAAGCGGATTATTGCTATTGGGATCACGGATGACACGACCATTCCCATCGTAAAGAGAGATATAAAAACGGTACTCTCCTGAAGAAACGGGGACCCCCATTCGATCCAAACCATCCCAAGTCACAGAATGACGCCCCACACTGCCCTCCACGGCAAATTGGGTGATGGGCACATTCTGCATATCTGTCACCACAAGCGTTGCCCGCTCAGCTTGACGCGGAAGATCATAGACAAGCTCAATGGGCTGATCTGGATTGTGAAAAAAGGTCGAGCTTTGCGCTTCGACAATTTTGTCCGTTTGCGCAGCTGCTTGCAGAAGCTGGGACATGCTTTGCACCTTGGACATGCTGCGCAATTCGTCCCGCACTTCCACAAGACCCATGACTTGGCTGAACTGGGCAAATTGCGCAGCGAGCTCTTGCGGGTCCATCATGTGATCTGGATCGGGCAGTTGGTTTTTGAGCGAGGCCACCATGAGCTTAATCCAATCTTCAAACTTGCTCATCACCATCTGCGTGGTCTGTTCTTTACGAAGCCCTTCCTTAATTTCTTGTCTTTGTTTTTTCAAATGTTCTTCTGCCCTTGCCACATCGGGACGGGTGTAGACACCATCAACCAGAACTTGGGATGTACCAACCATGGTCTTTCTCCTTTTCTAAACGCGCTCGTCCAACAGGCGGTTCGGGTCCGCTAGGGGGACCTGAACAGAATGTTGAGTCATTTGCGATGTTTGCTGGGATTCTTCTCGACCCCTTTCTTGCTCCTCAAGGGGCAGCGCATATTGGCGGGCCTGGCTGTCTCCTTGGCTCAACTCGAAACGCATGGCACCTTGATCCACAACATAACCTGCCTCCTGGAGTGCTTGGCGCAACGTTTCCGCTTCACGCTGCAGCAAATCCAGGGTGTTGGATTCCGAAGCACATACCACCATTTGCAAGTGACCCAGCTCACTGATGTTGAGCTCGACCTCCACTTTACCGAGAGATGCAGGGTTTAGGTTCAAGCGCAAATAATCAGCACCTTCACGTGTGAATGTTGATTTGAGCGCCGTTGTCAATTGAGGCAAAACTTGCTCTGCCGTCAGATGGAAGGCCTCAGAAAGAGGCGTATGGGATCCCACCACCTCTAGAGGAACATCACCGTTTTGGGCCAACTGCGGCAAAATAAGCTGCCCCAGGTTTCGATCTGCCATATCAATTCGAATGGGATTATCCTGGGCAAACAGCAACGGCAAGACCTCATCACTGAGGGATGGCAGAGAGGTTCCTTGGGCACTCTCAAAAGGATTGTCAGTTCGAAATTTCTCATCCACTGGGATCCCTTGAAGCTCAACAGCCACTTGAACGTGCTCATCCGCAAGACTCTGAACCTCAAGATCTTTCACGCTCTCTGGAGGAAGCTGGGAATCCCGGGCCCTGGGGCTACGCATCGGCGCAGCCAAAAGAGGAGAGTCTGCGGAATTTTCTGTCCTTGCCAGCGCTTCATCCGGCGCTGGGGGTATCTGAAGCTCCTCAGTCTTTATCTGCTGCCTTGATGCATTTGGCATTTGAAATGAGGGCCCACTCTCTTCCACGGGACCCAGATCCGGCCTCATTTCTGACGCGCGAATGACCGTCGGCATTTCTTCTTCGCTCAAAGTGAGGCTTTTTTGATGATCCTCCCCACTCTTCTGCCGCTGCGCCTCAACGCCCTGGGCGTTTTCGATTTGAAAAAGTTCTTCATTTGGCGCAACAGGCTGGGGTAACTCACGTGTTAAAGCGGCAGATGTGTCTAAGAGTGGGCTTTGGTTTTCTTCAACATGCTCCCCAGAGGAGTGCGTCTCAATATTCTGTTTGTCCTGCGTAGGAATGAAAAAATGATCGTCATCATCTAATGAAGGTTGCAGCCTAAAATCTGGATTAATGGTGGACTCGTATGGGTCTAGGGGGGACTGAGGAAGCGGCGTCGCAGAAGCGATAAGATCCGGGATTACAACTGGGGAAGCATCTTGAGCATGGGACTCGCGGGGCATATTGAGCATACGGTCCTCTGCCCCAGTATTCGTATGATCTCCCTCCTCCTTAACTGCAACCGCACCTTCACTCACGTCATCTGCAGTAAGGGCCGCACGATCAACCAGGGACTCCGACTCTCCCTCGTCCAGCGGGCGTTGCGGCTCGCCCTCGGAAAGGCTGTTGTTTTCTATTCTCGGATTTGAAAAGGCTAACTGGGACGTCATACCCGGATTGGGATCAGCGGCCGGCACGGATTCTTCTTGATGATCGTTTTCGATGATCAGCTCCTCAAACACCACATGCGAAGACCGCTCCCGCGTTGGAGAAACCGCAGGCTCGGGCGCTTGTTTGGGAAGCCGAGTTAAATCCAGCGACTGAACATTCACCACGATTTGCATCCTTTTTTCGTTCAAGGCAGATTCTGCAAATCATGTGCCAAGCCTAATAAACTACTGACTTAATTGAATTTTTTATTTTGGCGTACAAATCAAGTAAGACACTACGCTTAGAAGATGCTTTCTTGACGCTGGAACAAAGCTTTGGCAGGCTAAGTATGTATAAATAAAAAAACATAATAATGCAGGAGGCCTACCGTGACCCGTTCCGAATTGGTGCAACGTTTAGTTGAGCTGAATCCTAACCTACCCGTTCATCAGGCTGAAAAGAGTGTTGCGGTATTGTTAGATGAGATCACATCAGCCTTGGCCCGTGGCAATCGTGTTGAATTGCGTGGTTTTGGCATTTTCACGACACGTCAGCGCAAAGCGCGCACCGCCCGCAATCCCCGCACCGGAAGCTCCGTCTCGGTAGAAGCCAAGTCCGTGCCCTTCTTTAAGGCCGGTAAACAGCTGCGTGAGCGCTTGAATAAGAAATAATTCCGCAAAAATTTCGCCTGTTTAAGCCCCCGTTTTGGGGGCTTTTGTTTGGAAATAGGCTGAGTGAGGTTCCTAGTTTTTCAACACTAGACGAACGATAAGAGTGCCCGCATCATTGCGCACACTGACGGTTAATTGTTGATCATCCTTACGATAGGTAGCAGGTCCTCCTTCCCGATCCCAGCCGCGGCGCAACATCTCGTCATAGTAAAATGCATACACATCAGCAGCCTCGATGCCGCCGCTGGCTTCAAACGTATAGGCAACCACCTGATAATCGCTACCCCCCAATGCGTCGTCCTGATCCACATAAACCATGCCAGACATCACTGGAACTCGGGTATTAGGCACATAGCCAAGCGCTTTGCCTGGCAGTGGTGCCCCCTGTAGGGGGGAGGAAGGGGCACGAAGTGCTTTGGATTCCTGGCACCAGGCTGGGGCAGCCGTCAAACAGTGCAAAGCTGTACTCAAAAATACCAACTTCA
Organism: Holosporales bacterium; assembly: GCA_046318415.1. Lineage (GTDB taxonomy): Bacteria > Pseudomonadota > Alphaproteobacteria > Caedimonadales > Caedimonadaceae > JBKCUK01. Next base: position 171,633 of record JBKCUK010000005.1, read on the forward strand.
TCCCATGGGAAGAAAATTGTGAAACCATCATACCTCCTGACATGTGGGGCAATAAAATGTTGAACGACCTTTTTGAACGATACGACAAATGGGCATGGCTTGACAATGCCCACACAGCAGACCTTCACGATCATAGACGGCGAATTGATGCTGAAAGTAGCCCATTTCGCCACTCACCTGGGCGTGATCGCGAAGGCTCGACCCACCCGAGTGAATGGCCGCCAGCAGCACATCTTTGATGGCACCCACCAGAAGCCCCGCCTCCTCTAACGTCAGGGTGTGGGCGGAGCGCGCCGGATGAAGGCGTGCGCGAAATAACGCTTCAGAAGCATAAATATTCCCTACGCCCACCACCACACGTTGATCCATGATGCGCGACTTTAAATCCACACTGGACCTGGCACACAGGGCATAAAGGTAGTCCGCATTGAAATCAGCCGCCAGCGGCTCAACCCCCAAATGGGTCAGCAAAGGGTGTTCATCGGGACTTTGATCGGTCAAATGGAGCGAGCCAAAACGCCGTGGGTCATGAAAAATAATCCGTGCCCCACCCTCAAAAACAAAAATCACGTGGTCATGGGGCGCATAAGAATAGGGTTCAGTTGCGGACACCACCTTCACCCGGCCTGACATGCCCAAATGCCAAATGAGGGTCAGCGGCGCATGGCGAAGGCCTAGCAGCATATATTTGGCCCGGCGCTGAAAATGACCAAAGCTATGGCCCACCAGACGCTCGCGCAGGTCTAGCGGAATAGGCCAACGCAAATCAGGCCGGCGAATGATCACGTCTTCGATGGTTTGATCTTGAATGTGGGGGATCAACCCTCGCAGGACGGTTTCAACTTCAGGAAGTTCAGGCATGGTTGACTTCTCCTCATGGGCATGATGCTTTTATTGAATCAGAGTTAGACGAGGAACACCCCATGACACAAGAGACTCATTTCGGCTTTAAAAAAGTCAGCGAATCCGATAAAGCCCGCCTGGTCAGTGATGTGTTTCGCAGTGTTGCCAGCAAATATGATCTCATGAACGACCTCATGAGTGGCGGTTTGCATCGTTTGTGGAAAGATGAGCTCATTAAAATGCTGCGCCCACGCGCCAACATGCACCTTTTGGATCTTGCAGGTGGTACCGGAGATATTGCACGACGCTTCTTGGATGCCACCCATGGCATGACGCCTGAGGCGAAGGTTACCATTTGCGATATCAATGCGGCCATGTTGAGCGAGGGACGCACCAACCTCACCAACAAAGGCTATTTAAAGCGCATTGACTTCATTCAAGGGGATGCCACATGCCTACCTTTTGAGGACCAGTCTTTTGATGCCGTCACCATCTCGTTTGGGCTTCGTAATGTGGCGAATTTCGAGCGGGCCTTGGCTGAGATCTATCGTGTTCTCAAAGTGGGCGGCAGCTTTTACTGTCTTGAATTTTCCAAAATCAACAACCCCTTACTGCGCACGGCTTACCAAACCTATGCTTTTAGTGTGATTCCCACCGTTGGCCAAATCGTGGCGAAGGATCGCGAGTCCTACCAATACCTTATTGAAAGCATTGAACAATTCCCCGACCAGGCCACCCTTGCCGCCATGATGCAAGCGGTTGGTTTCCGCGAAGTGGCCTGGCGCGATTTGACATTTGGCGTTTGCGCCATTCACAGCGGACTTCGCCTTGCTTAAAGGACCTTGCAAGCGGGAAGGGCCTTGGCTACTGTGAGGGCTTGAAGGAAGTGAATAGACAAGGAGAACGTCCATGGAGCTTGACCCAACTGTCGTCAAGCGGGTGGCGCGTCTGGCGCGCATTCGCATTGAAGAGCAACACGTGCCCCAGATCCAACAGCAACTGACGGGCATTTTGAATTGGATCGAGCAGTTGGGCGAAGTCAACACCGATCAAGTCGAGCCCATGTCCAGCGTTCATGCCAAAGCCATGCCTGTGCGTGAGGATGTGGTGAATGACGGCAACTGTGCCGAAGCCATTCTCACCAATGCGCCAGAACGCGAATTGGATCTTTTTGCCGTCCCAAAGGTCGTAGAATAAGAGGCCGCCATGTCACAAGAACTCACCCGTTTAACCATGACTGAGGCCCTTGAAGGCCTTAGCGCGAAGAAAATAAGCTGCGTTGAACTGACCACAGCCTACATCCAAAAGATGGAAGCGACCAAGGACCTCAATGCCTACATCACCCCCACCCCTGACCTTGCCATGGATCAGGCCAAGGCGGTTGATGCACGCCTTGCCAAAGGCGAGGCCCTGCGTCCCATGGAAGGCATGCCCATCGCCATGAAAGACCTCTTTTGCACCAAGGGCGTGCGCACAACAGCGGCATCAAAAATTCTTGGTAACTTTGTCCCCACCTATGAATCTACAGTCAGCGCCAATTTGTGGAACGCCGGATCCATCATGCTCGGCAAGGCGAACTTGGACGAGTTCGCCATGGGGTCGGCCAACATCACCAGCGCCTTTGGCAATGTGATCAGCCCCTGGCGCGTGAAGGACGATGAACGTCGCTTTGTGCCGGGTGGGTCATCGGGTGGCTCTGTTGCCGCCGTTGCTGCTGGCGCTGCCATTGCGGCCATAGGTACCGACACCGGTGGATCCATTCGCCAGCCCGCTGCCTTTACCGGCCTTGTCGGTCTTAAGCCCACTTATGGTCTCTGCTCTCGCTGGGGCATCGTGGCCTTTGCTTCGTCCCTGGATCAAGCAGGCCCCCTCACCAGGGACGTCAAAGACTGCGCCTTGATGATGCGCGTCATGGCGGGACATGACCCCAAAGACGCCACATCAGCACAAGTGACCATCCCTGATTATCTGAGTGCGCTGGAAGCTAACTTCAAGGGTAAGCGCATTGGCATCCCGAAGGAATATCGTGTTGAGGGTATGTCCGCTGAGACCAACGCCATGTGGGAAAAGGGCATTGCCTGGATGCGGGATGCGGGCGCCGAGATTGTTGAAATCTCGCTGCCGCACACTAAGTATGCGCTGCCCACCTATTACGTCATTGCACCTGCCGAAGCTTCGTCCAACCTTGCCCGCTATGACGGTGTGCGTTATGGACTTCGGGTACCTGGTGAAAGCCTCGATGAACTTTACGAACTCACCCGTGCGGAGGGCTTTGGTCAGGAAGTGCGACGTCGTATTATGATCGGCACCTATGTTCTCTCGGCCGGCTATTATGATGCTTATTACCTGAAAGCCCAGAAAGTGCGTCGCTTGATTACCCAAGACTTTGAACACGCGTTTGACAAGGTGGATCTGATTCTCACGCCCACCACGCCTCACCCAGCCTTCGCTTTTGGTGAAGAGCCCAAGGATCCTGTGTCCATGTACATGAACGACGTCCTCACCGTGCCGGCAAACTTGGCGGGCATTCCTGCCATCTCGGTCCCTGCCGCTCTCAGTGGTGAAGGATTGCCCATGGGACTGCAGTTGTTGGGTCGCGCCTTTGACGAAATGACGTTGCTTCAAGGTGCTTATATTATTGAAAAAGCTGCGAATTTCGCAGCAGAAGTTGCTGAATTACGGAGGGCATCATGAGCGCTACCCCCCTTATTGAAGGTCGTACGGGCAATTGGGAAGTGGTAATCGGCATTGAGATCCACGCCCAGGTGACGTCCGCGGCCAAGTTGTTCTCTGGTGCTGCCACGGCCTTTGGCGCTTCACCCAACAGCCAAGTTTCACTTGTGGATGCCGCTTTTCCGGGCATGTTGCCGGTGATCAACCGTATTTGTGTTGAGCAAGCCATTCGCACTGGCTTTGGTCTCAATGCGGAAATCAATCCGATTTCGGTGTTTGATCGCAAAAATTACTTCTATGCGGATCTTCCAGCAGGCTATCAGATTTCCCAATTTACCCGGCCCATCGTTGGGAGAGGCCACCTTGATATCGACCTTGAAGATGGCACCACACGCCGTATTGGCATCACCCGCCTGCATCTTGAGCAAGATGCCGGGAAAAGCATCCACGACCAGCACCCGCAAAAAAGTTACATCGATCTGAACCGCGCGGGTGTTGCGTTGATGGAAATCGTCAGCGAGCCCGACATTCGCTCGGCTGAAGAAGCCATGGCCTATGTGAAGAAAATGCGCTCGCTGGTGCGTTATTTGGGCACGTGTGATGGCAACATGGAGCAAGGTAATTTGCGGGCCGACATTAACATTTCGCTGCGCCGCCCAGGAGAGCCTTTTGGCACCCGCGCGGAGATCAAGAACGTGAACTCGGTGCGCTTCATTGGCCAAGCCATAAATTACGAGATCCAGCGCCAGCTTGAGATCCTAGAAGATGGCGGTACCATCGATCAAGAGACACGGCTTTTTGATGCCAGCACGGGAACGACACGGACCATGCGCAGTAAAGAAGACGCCCATGATTACCGTTATTTTCCAGACCCTGACCTGCCGCCTTTGGTGGTCAGTGAAGCTGAAATCGCAAAAATTCAAGCAAGCTTGCCTGAACTTCCAGATGCGAAGCGTCGTCGCTTTATCGACTCCTTTAACCTCTCTCACTATGACGCCACAATGCTGACGTCGGAAAAGGAGGTGGCGGACTACTACGAGGCTGGTCTTAGCGCTTTTGCTGACCTGAAGGCAGGAGACAAAGGGCCTAAGCTTTTGGCAAACTGGATCATTGGCGAGCTCTTTGCAGCGTTGAACAGGGAAAACTTGTCCATCGAAGGCAGTAAAGTTTCCGCATCCCATCTTGCTGAACTTGTAAGCCTTATTGCCAGCAACGTCATCTCAGGCAGCATCGCCAAGGGTGTTTTTGCCGACATGTGGGAGACCGGCCAATCGGCAGCGGCCATCGTTAAAGCCAAGGGTCTTGAGCAAGTCAGCAATGATTCTGCCATTCGCGCGACGATCGCCAAGATCCTGGAGGAAAATGCCGATAAAGTTGTGGAATATCGCTCGGGCAAAGATAAGCTCTTCGGCTTTTTTGTGGGCCTTGTGATGCGGGCCATGGCCGGCAAGGGCAATCCCCAAATGATCAATGATCTTCTGCGTGAGATGTTGGCAGGATAGGTTTCGAAGGGGGACGACTTTCCCCTCGTCCCCCACTTTTGTTGTGAGGTTTTACGGGTCAGAGAACCTTGTCTTCACCATGTTCGTTCGGTTGGTTTGCAAACCCTTTCAACAAAAAAGTGCCATTCTTTTTAGATAGAAACCCTCCGTGAAATGCCTTTGGGGTCTCTGCACTCCTGGATAGATGCCTGAATCAACCACTCTCCCCTCCTCTGTTTTCGATGCTAACAATAGGCATAAGCTAGACTTTTCTGTGGATTTTCGAACTGAGATTGGACACCGCCTTAGGCGCGCGGCAAATCGATTGTGTTCTTTAGAACTCCCCCAATGGGCAAATCACCTTTAATGAAAGCCTAACCCAAACAAGGAGAAGAATCATGATGCGCATCTTCCTATTGAGTTTATTCGTCCCCGTTTCTTTAGCGCTTTTGGGCACAGAAGCAGATGCTTCTTCGAATCAGTCTTCAGGTGAAGAAGAAATGTCCATAAGAGCCCGACATGTTCAGTTTGCGCTTCCCGTGAGTGCGGAGGAAGATTCCCGGACGACGCGGGATACCAATGGTCGATTCCTACGCGATTTAGGTTATACGCCACCCCATCGGCCGGGTTATCGGGTGATTCGCAGTGAAGGTCAATACTATTATGTCCCCCATCACCACACCGCAGAAGAAGCTGCTCGTGTGGCAGGCGCGCAAGCGGAACGCCTTCATGACGAGGTCGAGCTGGAAAATCTTCGTTGGTGTGCAGCACACCCTGTTCCTCGACAGGAAAACTTCTCCGTTTCTATTTTCAAAACATGTGGGGCAATCTTGTCTTATTTATCTGAGACATTCTGGCATTGGTTTACCCCAGCGGCGCCAATTGAGAATCATGAAAATACTCAATACGAGAAATAATACATAGCTAATGGTCACAGGTTTAATGCTTGATGGTTATTTAAACCGAATGCATCTTTATCATTAGTCAATTTCAAAAACAATATTCGCCTTTTTGTAAATATTGGGATATTCATAGCATCGTTACTGTTAAAACAAACATACGGAAAGATTGAACTATGAAAACACACTTTATTAACAAAATTGTTCTTGGACTTATTCTTGCAGTCGGCAGTGCCCAGGCCACTGATCTAAATGATGGTGAGAACTTTGCCCCTGGCTTCAATTTTGCTTACGATTCTCAGGGAGATGTTGTCCCCCCGATGATGAAATCCTTTAACTTTACCACAGCAGCGGGAGAGGAAGAGTACGACACGTATTGTCAGGCTTACGAGCAATACAGCGCGCTTCAACCATCGGGGCCAGAGCCAATCGATTTTTTTGATGGATCCTTCGATGATTTTATTAATCTTGGAAACGAGAGTGCCAACGCCAGAAGTCAACAAGAAGAGCAAACCCCTCCCGCTCCTTCCCCTCAGACCGCGATCGGCCAAGCGGCAGCTCACGTCATCGGCCCTCGGGTTGTGACATCCATTGGCAGCTGGTTGGGCTACACTTACGAGAACAATGAGCGTAAAAACTAGTCCCTAGAAGCACACAGAAGAGAAGGTGATGCGATACAGCATCATCTTTTCTCTCTTCATACCCGCTCATACCCCGCCCACCATAGATGCTCATTTCATGTTAGGAGTTCTCTCCTGAATTTTTCACAACGACCCCATGCAAAAACTACATTTGCCATAATGGTCAGATCTCCGCTATGACAGCAGCTGTAACAGCTTAATTCTTATTGCACATGACAAATTGTAGGTAGGATGTCCTATGCTTAATCGTGGTCTTGTTTTGACACTTGGGATGCTGACAGCTACATTCCATTCAAGCAATGCGTGCGACTTGTCCTCCCACAAGGGAGAGCCTGCGCCAAGCAGTGTTCGTGGCATTCTAAAAGGCGCTTCGCACCAATGCTTTGAGAACGATACACCATCCCTTAGAAGAGTTCATTTCGATGCGGAGGCACTCAAGTGCCCAGAAGAACCCCAGAAAGACCGCACCAATAAGCGTTATAAAAAAAGATTTGGCTGCACGCCTCCTGCGCGGCCTGGCTATCGTGTCGCCGGAAGGGTGCAAGGAGAATTCCAATATCTAAAACCTCATCCTCGCTATTTAACGAAGGAGGGTGAGACCTTCCAGGTTTTATCAACAGCCGGTCAAGAAACCAGCAACGCGCTCGCTTGGTCGGCAGAAGTTAAACTTTTATGCTACCAGGAAGACGCGGCACAGCCAAGTCCCCTCGCATTGGCAACACAGGAAAACCCTGGGAAAGAACCCTCAGAAGATCTGGGCATGCTCGCCCAAACGCCTGAAGCACACGCTCTTACCCAATCTCTCCTCCCAACTGCGGCATCCGCAGATGATGTTAACAATTACGATCAAGAATTTAACTTGATGATGACTGAGTTTGAAGCAATGGACGGCAGGGACAACCCGAGCATAGCTTTGCCCCAAACCTGGGTTGGGCTTTATGCTGCACCGCTGATTGGTATGAAGACGGTTAAAGCCATAGGATCTCTCCTGGGCTATCACTACAATTAACCCCAGCCGCGGCCTGCAGGAAGCGAAGTCGAAGGGGTTCAAATGCCAGGTGTGTTTAAGCTCTAATGCATCCATTCCTATAATTCGTGGTACTAACCATCTGCAGAAACCCAGGCCTGGGGATTCCTTGTCTCTTAAATGGTTTTTAGAGCCGCTTCTGAAGTTCTAACGTATTTGATGACGGGCTAGAATCACGTTCCCCTGACGACGTCCCTTATTCATCGATGAAAGAACGCCTAAGGCATTCAGGAGTCCGGAATGACTTGGTGCTTGCAGTGTTTACGGCTTACTGTTTGCTGTTATGGGCGTGTTTAGGTTTTTGGCGAAGTCTTTTATAGGCGCGGACAACCTCAGTGCAACCGACTGCAAAGGCCAGAGCGAGCAGCGATAGGCTGAGCAAATCGAGATAATTTTGTGGATTCTGGGGATCATAAAAGAGGTAAAAAGTTACATTTTGTCCTCGTAACAGGCTGCTTTTGGGATGTTTGTGACGGTCTTGTAGGATTATTTCGCCGTTTTCTATGATGTATTCAATTATGAAGTATCTATCATCTGCGTCATTTTCGCCTATGACTCTGGCTTCGGCTATTTTTGCTGTCAATATCCACTGATGGGTATAGATAAGGTAGGGGGAGCCGATGAAGAAGATTGTACAGAGGATTGAAGCAATAGTGTTTTTAATGGATAGAAGACTTTGGATATTCGACATATTTTTTAGGTTACTATGATTTTTGTGTTTGATGGGCTATGGATGTATTTAATTTGGATGGTTGTGATTTGAGTTATTGTGATGGTTTGTTATTGTTTTGAAGTTTTATTTATGGTTTTTGTCTGGTTTTGGTTTGATTATTGTGCTGTGGTTTTTATGTTGATGATGAGTCTGGCGGTTACCTACTTTTCCGCGTCTTGAGACGAAGTATCATTGGCGATGGGGATCTTTACGGTCGAGTTCGGGATGGGATCGCGTGTTATTTCCCCGCTATAACGGC
>JBKCUK010000006.1:0-73690 GCA_046318415.1 Holosporales bacterium
GGTTAAGGGAGCACCCAAGGTGAATGTCAGTCCATCTCCAGCGGAGACAACCGAGGTCGATGTTTCTGAACCAGCGCTGGCTGAACACGCCAGCAAGCCCAGCGATGCCCGAAGTGCATTGCTGGAAGAGATTCGCCAAGGTCGTAAACTGCAATCCTCCGCACCCCAAGAAGCTGCAGAAGTGGAGCAAACACCCCGTGACCAGCTGTTGTCGGGTATCCGCCAGGGCGTACAACTTAAGCCGACACAACCCAATCAAAGGCCCAAGGTGGAGGCTCCTGTAACAAAATTGGATTCCATGTGGTCTGGTCTGAAAACCGCCATTGGCGAGACTAAATTTGAGGACGAAACCGTTGATATTCGAGAGGGCGCGGACGATTCTGAATGGGAAGAGAGTGAAGATTCTTATGAGCCCTACGAGCCTCTAAAGCCACAATCGCAAAACCAAGATGAGCCTCAGAAGCAGGAAGTGAATAAGCCACACACAACTTCTTCAAGCAAAAAGGTGAACGAAGTGGATGCGGTGAATGAAGATGAAAATCAGGAAAATGTCGCACCTAAGCCTGTTGTGCCAACAGAAGCAGAGGCCATTGACGATGCAGAAGTTCTGGCCAAGATTCGTAACCGGCGACGCCACCTGGAGGGCGATGACGAAGATTGGTAAGTTAGACTTTCCCCCCGAGTCTGCTGTTTCTTTTCTGGGCTTCATGTTTATGAAGCCCTTTTCATTTCTCCTCACATTTGCGTCTATCACCTCTCTTTTCAAATTTACAGTGGTAACCAGGGGTTTAAAGTCTGGCAAGATTTCACGGTGAATTTTTGTCATGGACTGCTGCATAGTGAATTCTTACGTGGCGTAGATACGTCATGCACAAATATTTCAGGGATAAGCTTAGCGATAAAATGTGCGTCGAGAGATGGTGATAGAAAGTTATAAAGATGGTTATATTAAGTTTATTGATGACGACTGCCTTAAGCGGTGTGACAGGTTACAAGCCCGTCAAGGCTTACGTTGATTTTATTTCCTTGAAAGACAATTCTATTGTCTCTAAAGCCTCGTCTTTAAAGACCCTCTCTCCAACATCGGCGCTTGCCGTAAGTTTTCAGCCCATGTTTGCGCAAACCCAGCTTGTGCCAGCTGCTGAGGGACTGACAGCCCATCGTGGAAACGTGGGTCGGATTCAAAATGAGATTCAGTCCGCCAAGCAGGTGGCAACGTCCCAAGGGGATCAGGGTGCGCCCTCTGTTTATTCGGACAAGACTATGTCTTTCTCGGCTCCAATCCATCGTCAAGTGGTCCAGCCACTGCGCAGTGCTGATGATTTTGATGGTGCGTCTCAGGCGGATGGTGGTGACGATATCAGGGCACAAAGAGAGACCGTTCCATCAGGGGATTCACCCAACAAGGTCTCACAGCAGGATCAATCTACAGGTGTTGCCGAGCATGTAACCCGTTTTTCTCCTGCCCACCATGAAAGCTCCGACACCTTTGCAGAATCGCGCACAAGGGAGAATAATCCAAAACATGATCCCGTACAGATCATTAAGCCAAGCAGCGTGCCATTGCATTTGTCTGATGCTTTAGGACCTGATGTGTTGAGTCTGAGGGATGATGTCTTTGCCGATGGGGCATTACCTGTGGTGGACGCAAGCAAACCCATTGCGCTTAGTACCTCCATTGATCCTGATGCGGCGATTGAAGCGACAGACATGGAACTGGTGGGTCTTAAAAAAGAGACAATCACCCTCTCAGATTCTGCAGATTCATCAATTCCATTGGCGCCGTCGCTCCCAAGGATAACGGTTCCCGTTGCGCCATCTATCCCTGCACCTTCAGTGAAGAAAATCCACGGAACCAAGCCCACCCTTAGCTTTTTAGATGAGCTTCTGGCGCGTTATGGAAGGGATGGGGTGTCTTCTTCATCAGATAAGACGGATGACAAAGTCCATGTTCGTGTGAACGATAAAGCTTTAACGTCTGAGGGGGATCACCAGCCTACCCCATCCGTTCCGGTGGCACCTTCCCTGCCTGCAGTAATGGTTCCCGTTGCGCCGTCTATTCCTTTGCCTTTGGTGAAGAGAGCCTTAGGTGCAGAGGGTAACCTCAGTTTCATGGATGAGCTGAGAGCGCATTTGGATTCCAGAAAACGAGCATCTGCTGAGGCTGAGGCGCTGCAGGCATCTAAGGGATTAAAATCCACACGCGAGAGCAACAATGCCCAGAAGGGCCCTGTGGATCCCAGTGTTTTCGGGACAATGTCAGGGATTCTTCAATCCATCAAACGGGGTGTAGCCTTGAAAAAAACAACTCCCGATGAGCCAAAATCTGTTGCTGAAGCCAAGCGAGACTCCTTGATTGATATGCTCGATCGGACAAAATCTGGGTTATTGCCCTCGCACCTAAAAAGAACCCTCATGGCTGACAGCAAAACAGATAAGCAAGCCCCGGCTTTGAATGCCCCAGCGCATTCTACTGTTGTGGATCTCAGTCGTGTCTATGATGATTTTCCCGTGCTTTCCCTCAAGCCCTTTGCAAAGAGGGCAACGCCTGTTCTGCGCAAGTTAGACTTCGCCAGCACTGAAGCACCGACATTCTCAGAAAAACAGGAAGTGGCTCATAATAAGGTCGAAGCCTTGCCGCCTCTCTCTCTCAGCGCTCAAAAAACAGATGTGCCGCAAGTTGATCAACCTGTGCCCGTCACAGTTCCTACGCCTGCACCTGTCAAGCGATCAAGTGCAGAAATTTTGGCAAAAGTCGCGTTTCGTCAGCATTCGACTGGATCCTTGGCGGATATCCTTGCAAAGGGTGGGCACTTGGGGCTGAAAACGGTTCAGCCTCAGCCCGCAAAAGAAGAATCATTGAAGGAGCAACCACCCGTTGTACAGGCCTTGTCACACTCCTCAGGATCCTTTGCAGCGCGGATTTTATCTGTATCTCACGACCTAGATGAGGCGATTGACTTAGATGAGGAGGCAGACTGGACTGATGACGAGAATCAGACTTTTGAACCTGAGAATACATCTTGCAATTTGTATCTTTCGGGACAAGAGCGCACCGCCTTGTATTTTGAGCAGTTAACAAAAGAAAGCGAATTGAAAACCACTAAAGAAGATGAAGATCAAGGAGCCTCTACGCTGCAGGAAAAAGGGTCTTCTCAAAATCATCTTCTGGATGTGCTCAGCATTCGGCGCAAAGCTATGGAGGGTGAAGATGATGGAGAAAATGATTCTAAGTCACCAGAAGGACATTCTTTTGCAAGTGATGACGAAGAAGACTTTGATTTTTAATAGTTGACTGTCTTTCTGTCATCTCTTTATTGGGCGCGCTGCGCCCTTTTTTGTCATGGGTGTTTGACCTTTCCCTCGGGTATGCTGGTCAAGATGATAATAATGGCACAAATAAGACCTTTTTGGCTTCAAATTCGTTAATTATGACATTGACAAATGGGACTAAGTGTGGGAAAAAGCCGGCGTAAAGTTAAAATTTTAATTAATTTAGACGGCTATGTTTATACCCATTCTCGTTGGAAGTCTTCTTGCCTCTTTGTGGCCATCACAGCAAAAAAAAGATGGTTTAGCGCAGCATGCGCAAGCCCTCGCTGCTCAGCAAAAGTTATCTTTTGAGTTGCGCACCTCGACGACGCTAGCTTCCATGCACACCCATGAGTTAAGCCGTCAGAGTGGCGCTTCTGTTCATCCCTTTAGCTATTTTGGCCGCAGTATGGAGTGCACTAGTGCGACTTATCGTGCACCGTCAGATGTATCCTTCGGCGGTTATCAACCGGCAGCCTTGATGACAAGGGGAGGGTATCGTCTTGGTGGGTCTGGAGGCTATGATGAGCAGGGAAGTCGCGCCGTACCTCCTTATAGGCTGAATGAGGTGTGGCACTCTTCTGCGCCATCGGATCAACCTAAGGTCCCTGATTTCCCTGTCTTGCGGGATTCACAAGCTTTTGCGCCGCTGCCACAACCCGTGGTAGGCTCTGGCGCCGAGAGGGTCTCACCCACTTTGGCATCCAGAGAAGCAGTAGACTCAACCTCGCTCAATGATGATGCCGATGCTTTGGATTGGTATGGTTTACTGTCAACTCTTCCAGAGGAAGATCTAAGGTGGCTAGCGTCGGGTGAGGCAGCAAATGTGCCGGCTCTTCTTTCAAATCCAGGGCAGTTCATTTATCACCCGAGAATGATGCGTAAGCTTTGGCAGTATGCAGTTGAAGGGCAAGGTGGGGTCAATTCAGGTGGCCTGACGATCTCTGTTGCCGAGACGGAGATCCAGGCGCCACCTCCGCCACCGCCACCACCTCCGCCACCGCCACCACCTCCGCCACCACCGGCAGCGAAAAAGGCTGCAGCAAAAGGAAAATCCGCGGCAACACGCGCGGCACAAGCAAACGCTCAAGCCAATCCTGCAGCTGAAAGTCAAGCAGCTATGTTGGAAGAATTGTCCCGCAGACTGCAACAGCGCAAGCGCAATGCCAACCTAGGGCCTGCACCCAGTGTCGCGGCCGATAAGGATGCCAGTGCTTCCTCAAGCAGCACATCACTGCCGCTGTTCAAGTTGCGGTCCCGTAATGCCGATGCGGCCCCTGTGACACCAAGGCGCCCCTCAGGTCATCAGATCCCTGCGGTCAATGAATACGCAATAGATCTGAAAACTCTGCGCAAGCGCGCTAATGGCGGCGTGACTGGACCAGAGAACGCCACATCTGAAAGCCAGAGCCCCACTCAAAAGGTGGAAGGGGCTGGCCAAACAACTGGCATTTCCAGTTTTGTGAAACCTTCAGAATTTGCCAGTATCGTGGCACAAGATAAGTTGAGTACGGTAACGTCCGCTGCAGAGGTTTCTAAAGATATTGCTTCAGCAAGCGTTTCCGCACCGACTACTGCTGCAGAAATTCAATTAGCACATTCCTCACCAGCTAAGCCCAAGCTTGTTACGGTTGATGATATGTTGACTAAGTTTGCGCGGGAGGCAGCCGACACCGTGCCACGCTCAGCGGAGAGTGAGGCCGTTGCCGATACCGATGACTTTGCATCTGACATCCCTTTTGAAGAGGATCAACCAGTTTATGTCAACACCGCACTGAGCGAAGATTTTTCGTCGCCGACGCACCTAGAGCAGGTCGTGGTACCAGCCCAACAAGAAATGGTAAGCGACGTAGAATCGACTCTTGAGGGTAATCTCAGGTCGCTAAACGCAATGGATCATAACCTCAGTGCTATACATGATCTGCTTCCAATTGAAGATCAGCCTGCCTCGCCTGTGAGACACGACGATCATGCCGAAGAAATGATGGCTTCTACTGATCCTGTGTTGGGGGGCGTATCTGCACCCTCAACGCCACAGCGGACTGCTGTTCTTGACAGGCATGAGGGTGCAACGATCCAGGACGATACCAGCGCCCTATTGGCTTCCGTCAATCGAAAGCTGGATTTTGGTCCCTCTGCCTCCTTTCCGCCCACGAGTATCGACCCCTACGAGCTGGCAGGCCTCCAGGGCGAGGGGGTGGCGGCAAAGGTCGAGCCCAGGACAGTGGCTCTCGACCCTAATCCAGTCATAGGAACCGTGGTGATTAGCGCCAAAAATAGCGATGAATTCCTATTTCTCGGCAGTCCGGTCCGGAAGGCACCGCCACAAGAAACGCAGATTTTCTCAAAGGATGGGAATCTGGTAGGCCGTTTCAGCCCACCCAAAAGGCTCACGCCTCTGGTGGACTTAAGTAATCTGCCGCCTGATGCGAATCCAAGGGCCGCTTTGAAACATCAGCAAGAGAAGCAGGATATTTCAAACCTGGTGGCACCAAGCCCCCATCACCGCAAGGCAAAGGAATTGTCTGGAACCCAGCCCTCTCGGGATGAGCTGCTTGCTGCAGAAAAGCCCAAGGGCATTTGGACGTCTTTTAAGCGTTTGTTCAGGGGGGACGCGGAAGATGCACCAGGTGCAGACCTTGAATTGCAACAGCTCTCTCAGCTGAGTTCTCCTGTGAGTTACGCCCGCTCACCACGCAGAAATGATGATGATGAGTTGATTTAGGGCGTATCTTGTCTAGAAATCAGAATCGAAGCGGCTAGGGGGTATCCCCTAGCCGTTTTTCTTGATGGCTTCATAGGCCTCTAGGGCGCGATCGCGGCTTGTTGCATGATCGATGAGACGTTCTGGGTAGGTCTCGCCGAGACGTATGCCAGCCGCCCGCAAAACCAATGCGGGTGCTTCCCAGGGTTGGTGAATGAAGTCGCGGGGAAGGTCCCGTAACTCTGGTACCTCGTTCCTTCATCAACAAACTCGACCTTACAAGGAATCCGATGAAGAGCTACTATCATTAAGTTCATTAAAGAATGGGTTCTAACAGCGAATTCACTAGATTTTCATTGTGCATTTTCTGCAAATTGAATGCTGTCATTCCTCACTTAATTAAAATTTTAAGGAAGTAACCGTTTAGTTTATAGCTGTTATTTTACGTAACTTGAATACTATTCTCCGTTTTACATGTCTGATGAATTCAGCGATATTCCTTAAACGGGCAGACCAAAATCTCTTTTTCGGAAATTTAAATTTGGCAGCGTTTGGCATTCTTTGTTGCGGGAGGGTCTGCAGAAAACGAGTAAGCAGAGCCACTTCATCAAAGCGGGTTTTATAAGTATGCTCCGTACTTATGGATACACGCATGATTTCGTCTCGCGTCAGTGAAGCGATTCGATTCACAAGATTTTCGATATCAAAACGCCAACTTTCAACTATCGCCTTATTGTTATCGGGAACTTTCATAGGATACGCCAGGATTAGCCAACCCGTCTTTCCTTCAAGAATAACCTCATTGTGCGGCGGCGCATCCAGAGATATGACTGGCGTAGAGCGGGAGATGGATTCATAGAAACCAAGACCTAATCCTTCATGGGAAGAAACTTGGATGCTGACATCATGCTCTTCATAGAGATCCAAGATCTCGTCTCGGGAGAGAGTTCTGTCAATGATAGTAATACCATCAGGCAATTCACCGGAATAATAGCTTGGCAGTGGATCCATAGAAGTGATCGTCAATTCAATATCATCACGCATCGCAAGGGCCTTTGAGAATGCCTCGATAACTTGGGGCGTGTTCTTGCGTATTTTCGGATTGTGACCAGCGATATGCAAGAAGCGAATTTTCGTTTGCTGCATCAGGCGCTGGCGCTTTTTCTCTAGCCTATTCGCAGGTAGGGGACGACCAAAGCCATGCCCCAAAAAAGCACCATTGGTTACCCCGGCTTTATTTAGGGAAGTTTCTGTTTGCCTTGTGCAATAGAGTGTTGACGTTAGCCTGTTGTGATAATGAATCTCGTTCTTAATGACGATTTCGATCATCGGAATATTGCAAATTGAGAGCTTTCTGACTTTTTCTTTGAGGGCGAATAAGCGTTCCCAATTCGGTTTCCAGCAAATTTCAGGAACTAATAATGTTCGGATTTTATTGGCAAGAACAAAATGGGCTAGTTCGTTGACTGTTACTTCCTCACGATAATTATGAGAGTAATAGACTGAATCAGCGTTGGCTGGAACACTCCAGTCTTCTTGATTTTTTTGCATCACAAGGGTTCCTCCCTTGGCGGCATATGGGCGAAAGGAAAAAATATGAACTTTGTAGCCAATACTGCGTAAAAGTTGAGTGTAGGTATGGGTGAGATTGCCTAAACCTTGATCGGCCCAAACGGTATAAATACCGATATTATTGTTAGCAGAATTATCGATTAAGTGTAGCGCAGATCGAATGAATACGTCAAAATCGTTCCCAAAAATCGACCGCACCCTGGCCTGTTGTTGCTCACCAATGTGCTTTAGGCGTTCCACATCGTAATAAAGATCACGAATTGTGGAAATCCACTCAGTAGAATCCTCGCCAAGGTAAATTCCTGTATCTCCAAGCATCGACTTTAAAAAACCATTAGCTGTGGTGATGACAGGGATACCATTCATCGCCGCCTCAAACGCGACTCTACAAAAAGTTTCATCCACAAGGGTTGGGACAATTACTAACCGAGCGGTTTTGTAAAACTCCCTGACGTTACCATAAGTGTTCAGTTTACATTTTGAATACTGAGAGACTTCGCGACTCAACTCCTTGAAAAATTTCGACTGTTCGGGTTCATTTTGAATTCCCATAAAAGGGATCTGATCCCCAAGCGCCTTGACACAGTCAAGAAAGATCCTGCCGCCTTTTAAGAGTGTGACATTGATCTGCAGCACATATAAACCGAAGTCATCCCGTTCTGCAAGAAACTGTGCATTATCTGAAATTGGGTGAATGATGTTGAAATTTTCTTTTCCACCAAGACGTTCGTATACGTCTCGCATGAACTCTGATGCAACGTACTTCCAGACAATATCTGTTTTTTGGATGGGAGGAGTGTATAGGGCATGTTTTCCTAAGTTATCCATAATGTGCTGGTTATTTGTGTAACCTAACTCGATCAGGCCACTCCAAAAATGGTAACCAATCATCGCTGTTACCCGATTCTTCACAGCGAGGTCCATTGCGGCGTCATTTGTCCCGCCTTGTGCGTGGATAAGGTCTGGACCAAAATGATCTACGGCAAGTTGTATATCTTTATGGCAATCTCCTCCGTCATAACGAATGTCAATGTAATACGGGGTATGGGTAAGTCTATTGTTCTGGTGCCATCCTGTTTTCGGATCTTGGAAGCTAACCCATACACATTCAATGCCAAACTCACACAGAATTCGACAGGTCTGGTGCATGAAACTTTCCCCGCCCCCCATGGGATAGCCTAGATGTGTTGGGATGAGGTAAACCGGTACCACTTTATCGAGTGTCCTTAGAAGACTGATTAACTCTTCAGCAGAATATCGATCGTGTAATTCAAATAAATAATCTTGAGATAGCCATGCCAAGCGTAATAAACTTTTGAAAATAACGTTTGGTAAAACTATTCTAATGGCTTTAGGTTCAGTAATAGGCAAACTGAAATTGCGGTCATCAAGCGAGGAAAGACCCTGCTCTCGTACTGACTTAATAAGATCATAAATTTCAAATGGATTAAGAATAGGTCGATTGAGCGCAAGGCAATTAGCTTCATATAACTTTAGTGCATAAAAAAGAGTTTTTTCTTGGCAATGCTCGACGACATATGGCAAGACCACAGTCTTGATCATTTCAAGCCGCTGTCCCACGATGTTGTAGTCAACTATCCAACGATGGGTCCCTGAAAAGTCTCCTCCTAAACCATGGTTTATCGACACTTCCAAGAGTCCTTTGTCATCTCTAGAAATATCGATTTGGCTGAGTAGTGTGCGTAACGCCTCCGTTTGATTTGCCTCAGACAATAGTTTGATACTCGCGATCAACGCATCACGATCGCACTGGAGAGCTGCAAGAGTTGCCTCATCACACAAAACTAAGCGCCCAGCAAGCTCTAAAACGAGTTCTTTTGCATCATTTGCGCTCGCAGAAAAGGAGGAGGATGATCTTATTTTATTAACGAGATCGATTGGATCAGTAAGCTGGTCAGGCGTGGCTTCATTTTTGATCATGAATACAACTTCTAAAAAATATGTATTGAAAACACATGTTATATTAAATAATAAATATAAAATATGATTTTTATTTTTTGTATTTACTATTTGATTTTATTTTTGAGATTTTAAGTCGATAAATCTCAATTATAAATAAAATCGTGGCCAGACTTGTTGCGAGCACACTCCAATATGTATATCTAAAATCAGCCATTGGTGTTAAGGGTATATACCCAAGCATGTAGAGAATTGAAGAGCTTAATAGCGCTTGAGTGATCGGGATGGTTGGGTTTTTCTGAAATAAAAAAGTTGTCAACAGCAAGACTAGACTAAACCAAAGCCACCAATAGGGTTTAAATAGGAAAGGGGCTCGCTTCACAGCTTTTTTGACATACCATTCAATAAGAAGCGTTGCGCCATTCCTATGTTGCTTGAGTCCCTTATCATTAACGTCTATACCTGGATGCCAGATGTAAATGGGATGTTCGGCAGGTGATCTCATTAAGAAAGAAAACGCAGATATCCTAAATTTAAGATAGTCAATTGGATGCGCCAGTATCGCTCTTATCCATGTCTTCTTTAAGTCATTTTCATAGGGGTTGTTTTGTTGATAACTCTTTTTCTGTGAAAGACAGAAGTGTCTGCCCACTAATTGAGTTTCAGCAATGATTTGTGACGAACACGCTTCGATATCCTCATATGCGATCCCTGGGATCAAACTCTTTTCATTTTTCATAGAGAGGTGTGATAGGTCGTCAATCATTATAAAAAATGAGGGGTTTGTTCTTGATGTTTTGAGTACTTCATAGGTGAAAAAGTTTCCAAGAAAAAAAAGACTAACCAATAAAAGCTTAGATATTACAAGAACCTTAATTTTTGAATGTCCTTCGGTCCATCGCCAAAGCACCAATATGATCATTGGCAATGCTGCAAGAAGAGAGTTATGCCGTAAATTTATTGCGTAAAATAAAATTAATAATGCGGAAAAAGTTCTAAGAGGAGTTCTCCTCAAGAGAGCAAAGCTGGAAAATAACAAGAGAGAAAAGGCCATTCCAACATCTTTCCACAAGACGCCAGAAAAATTGATCACCCAAGGAAGAATGGGTAGTAAGAAGATCATCCAAGATAGTTTATTTTCTCTATAGGAAAAATTCCATATGAAGATTGCTCCCCAAAGCAATGCCAAGTGGAAATAAAGAAGGCCCTCAGGACCCTTAAAGTAAAAATTAAGAAGTGACCACACCCAAGACATGATTGGCGGGTGCCAATCATCAAAGACCAGTGATTGGGATGAGGCATATTGCGCTAGTGAATCAGGAGACATAAATCCAGGGAAGAATGCCATGCCAGTAAACATGAGTCCCATGGTGCAGATATAAAAGCATTTGTCACGGAAGATAAGTGGAAGCTTATCAATCATCTTCATATAAATTCCTTTGGATTATATTTTCCAAGAGCAGCATTAAGCATGATTTTAAGAACAGCAAAATTCCCTTTAAAAGAACTTATCTTTGTGGGCACCTCGCCGATGGGGTAGCGCCTGATGCTTGGTAATTCTCTACAAATATACCCGAGCTTAGGGGATCGGTATGATAAGTAGGCCAGAAGCTCATAGCTAATAAAAACATCCCGAAACGGCGCAATCCTTGGATCGATCAACATTCGCCGGCTATACGCCCGAAACCCTTGCGTTGTATCTGTCCATTTGTGTCCGGATGCCAGGCTTAGGCAGGGCGCATGTATGAATCGTATGGCGAAGTCGCGCAACTTGGGTGTGTTGACAGCCACGCCTCCTGGCAAGAAACGCGATGCTTGAACAAAATCGACACCCTTTTTGAGTTCCTCGACGAACCGAGGTATGGCTTCTGGGTCATCCTTATCGTTACCATCAATGGTAATAATGCCCTGGTAACCTTGATCGAGGGCAAAGGCATAAGCACATCTAAGTTGCGCGCTGAGTTTTCCTGGGCCTTTCTTGACGATGAGTCCTCTGACACCCACCTGCTGCAGCGCCTCTAACTCGAGGGAGCCATCGGTGCTGCCGCCATCGACAATAATAATGTCCGTGATGGCAGGAATCTTGTTCGCTTCCATCCGTTTGAGCAGGCTCTTTATCCGATCGCCTTCGTTAATAACGGGGATCACAACGCAGTAAGGATACTGCTTGCCGAGCCATAGTGGTACATCCATGGCGGGCACCTGCCACTTGGCCTTATCTGACGGAAGAATGTCTTTTGCTGTATTCATCTTGTTATGTAACCCGCGCTGTAATAAGTACGACGCCGGTGATCACCAGGAGGATGCCTGCACCGGTCGTCCAATGAAAGGGTTCATGGAAAACTAAAGCAGAACAAACCGCAACTGTCGCTACTGCACCAGAAGTAAGGATCGGGTGAGCCACATTCAGGGGTAGCCTTGCCAATGCCGCAACATAGAGCATGAACGCGGCACCATATAAACCTAAGCCCAGCCAGAAGGGCCAATTGCTTAAAGCAGCCAGAGGATTTTCTAGGGAGGGGAATTTTCTGGGTGGCATCATGGCCATCTTGACCAGAACGCTTGCAGATGCGTTAGCCGCGATGCCAAGCAGCAAGATAAGCCATTTCATCATGCAGCCCCCAGTGGCTGTGCTGACCGGTAGCAATCAACAGCGCAAGAAAGGGCTCGTTCAATGGAATCAAGGTGCGGTTCTTCTTTTGTGGCGATCATCTCGATCGACACCACTTGATCTGGAATATGCTCTATAAGTGCGTCGTGAAAAAGGCGATGGTTGGTATGATGGTCACCTAATGGCACCAGATCCGGCTCGCTTGCGTGTACATGCCCTATCAATTCAGCGCAGCTTTTAAGCACATCGTTGGGAGACTCACCGTTGATTGTTAGGGCACCAGTATCAAATTGCATTCGGATGGCACTATGGCCAACGGTATTAACCACATGGGCCGTCTCTGCGCTGTTGACCATAAAGTTCGCCCCGTATCGGGTTGGATTCGGCTCCAGGCAGACAATAACACCATGTTCCTGGGCAATATCACCAAGACGCCGGAAAAAATGCGCCGCCTGTTCTAAAGCTTGATCGTCGCCTAACCCAGATCGGTCGCGATTTTTGGGTGATCCAAACACTAGTCGTCTCGCACCAAGTCCGGCGGCGATACGACATACAGCACGCAAATGATCTAACATGGCTTGTTGGCTATCATGATCACCAAACACATTCAATCCTGTTGTGCCAAATAACAAAGCCTGCATGCCGATAATCTCGATACCGTGATCCGCCCACCATCGCCTGACAGTGTCGATGTCTTCATCTCGGGCTATGGCCGGGTCGGGGAAGTATTTTCCGGGCGCAACATCAATCGCATCAAGGCCGAATTTCCCTAGTATTTCTGCAACAGCTGAATCTTCAGTGGTATCCCAAGCGATATTTGAGATCGAAAGCCTCACGATACTGCCCCCAGTTCATCTTTCAGGGTAATGGGTTCCGACTGAGCGTATGCGCGGATGGCCTGAATGGTCTCTCTTGCAGTGTACTGATGGCGGCCAGCGGAGTTGAAGATATCAGCGTAACGCGTTTGCATATCGTAATATCCTGGTTCATTCACAAGCATTTGCCTAAACGGCTTTCCAAAACCCTTTAGGGACACTTCTGCTACACTTATCGGCTCTGCTGTTAGGTGCACTAGTGTTAGGGATGCCTCAAGAGCTGTTTGAATGTCATACCAGAGATTGACCATGGGGTAGAATTGAAAGACGGCTCTGCTCTCGATTGCGTTTAGATTGTTATTGTTGAGAAAATCAAAGATTACGTTCTTGCGTAAACCAGGCCCAACTAAACCTGGTAATCGGACGATCAAGTGGCGGGAAAAGTGTTGTTCTACAAACTTTTCGAGAAATCTACGGTGCAGTCCATATGGATGCAAGCCTTCTTCCTCAACCAGGGTCGCTTCGTCTACGCCGATTGGGTTTTTGAAGACATCGACCGTGCTAATCAGTATGAAGACTCGGCACTTGATGGTTCGAAGGTGGTTGATCAAAGAATTAATTTTTTTCAAATCATCCTCGGGATCGCGGTTGGCGATCCACTTTTGAGCAGGCGCCCCTGCACAGACGACCACATCAAACTCACGATTTTCGATGTCTTGAATATTCGTCGAACGAAACGTTGCAGTAAAATGGGCCTGCTTGAGAAGCGTCGTTCCAACGAAACCAGAAAATCCAATTAATGCGTTTTCCATCATGACTCCGGAACGTTCTTGAAATCTTCTGTCTCGAGTTTTTCAAGAACATCATAAATGTTATCTATTTTTCCGCCCAACACCGAGTAACAGCCGGGCAATTGGGAGTGTTTTTCGAATAGAATTGGGCGGCCGTCATCGCCTTCATTCTTAACCAGAACAGTTTTGACCTCAAAGAGTGAGTCTATATACTTTACATCAAGAGCAGAAGGCATATATCGTCCTACGTCCCGGATCATGCGATCGACGCGCGTAGAGCGATCGTATTCATCCAGTCTTTGATAAGGATCAACCTCTGGATCATCTTTCCAGCTAAAATGGGGTGTGTAACGAACGTGTGACAGGGTGTGCAAACCTCGGGCAGGAAACGGCATCATTGAAAAAAATGGCCCGTCCATGACCGTGACTCCAATATGTTTGATCACATCTGGAACCTGTATAAGAGCCATTTCGGTCACCTCATGCTTTATGGCGGTTTGGGTTCCCGGGAAGTCGCCTGCAAATTGATTCAGACCACTGTAAGTGCAATTGAAGATATATTGACATGTGATTGAAGTCATCTCGCCCATGTTTGACTTTGTGGCTACTCTCAAGCCTCTATCTGCGGTCGAACCTGAAATTCTTATTGCACGGGTTGAGGTGCGCACTTCTACACCGGCTTCTTGTAACTCTTTGACAGCCCAATCTGCGAGGCGCGTTGTGTCGAAGGCGTACTCCTGAACAACAAAAACCTCTTCAATCAGGCGAGGCTCAAAAAGCTGTTTTAAGCTAGCCTCTGCAGGTTTGATGTGAGCATTAATGTCGCAACAAAAACGCTCAAACTGTTTAGCGGTTACCTTTGAGTTACGCCTTGCAATAGCATATAGTTTGATAAAATCCTGCCTGATTGCTTGCGGCCAATCGCGTACAAAGCGGGGCAAATTCACCCGGCTGCGAAACGCTGTCGTGAAGCTTCTGGGATAGTGGTAGCCATTGTGCACGCGTGCTTGGTTGTTGTAAGATGCGCGAATCATCAGATTAGGCTCCCGTTCCAGCAGGATTACCCGGCGTAGGCCTCGGGTCTTGGCAAGATAAACCGCGATTACAGAGCCGTAAAAGCCGCCGCCGATGATGACTGCATCCGCGCTATCGCTTTGCATCTTCATACACTAACTTGGCCAGCATCACTGGAGGTTTGCGTTGACGAGGAAACTTCCTCAATATTCAACTTTTCTCTTCGAGTTAGACGTGCACTAGTGAATTCTTGGCCGACGTGATAAAGGGGGCCTTCATTGCTAAGGCTCGCCATGTGTAATATGTATTCGCCAAGAACTAAAAGTACCAGGGAAATCAAGAAAAACATTCCTGACTGCTGTAGGGACATGCTCACCCAGCCGGCGGCAACGTCAGTTTTGAAAATCCCAACGGCAACAACATAAATTGAATACACAAGGTTGGCAGCGGCTCCAAATAGTGACAACGAAGTTACGAGGCGCATGGGCGCTTGGGTCGTTGAGACGAGAAGGCGCATTCCTCGGTCGATGCTCTCCCCCAATCTTTTCGTGTTTTTTGCAAGTGGTTTAGCGCTGTATTCCATGTTGATGCGGGTAAAACCGCCCGTAGCTGGTAGGTGTCTGTAGGTTACTGCGGGTTGACGGTGTTGAAGGATAAAGTTAATAACCCGTTTGCTCAGCAGCCTGTACTGAGGCGCTTCCTTGGCCAGGTGTATCCCATTAAAGAACTTGTACAAGGCATGAAACGTTGTATAAGCAGCACGGTAAGGTAAGCTCTGGTGCGGTTTCTGCTGGTTATTGGCAAAAACGACATCGTTGCCATTCACCGCCTTGTCGAGCATCGATGGCAGAAAACTAATGTCATCAATTAACGGATCGATGACAGCGATAAAATCTCCCAACGCATTCTCGAGCCCCACCCATGAGGCTGTATCAACATCAACCTCTTTTGTGAGGGCGTAGACCTGCAAATTTGGATAACCCGACTCACCTGTGAGACATCTTAAAACATTGACACTTTCATCATTGGACGCGTTGTCGACGATAATGAGCTCATAATTGGTGACCAATGATGATAATTGGGCAGAAGCATCTTGAATAATACTTTCAAGTTGATCGCCTTGATTTCGCACAATATATACAATTGACAAAAAAATGGGGAAGAAAGCCATATTATAGTCACCATAGCCGTGCATCACGGCGATGCAAGTACATTTATTTACAAAAAACGTTGAACTTTACTGTAAAAAACAGATCAAGTCACGCTTTTTGTGGGTATTGCTGCGGTTTTTATGGTTGAGTTAAGCGTTTAGTTGCGCATAGTCCTTGGCCAGTAGATGACTAGTGCGAGTAGATATAGGGCTGTTTTTCCTTGAGGGTTCCGCCGAAGCGGCTAGGGGGTATCCCCTAGCCGTTTTTCTTGATGGCTTCATAGGCCTCTAGGGCGCGATCGCGGCTTGTTGCATGATCGATGAGACGTTCTGGGTAGGTCTCGCCGAGACGTATGCCAGCTGCACGCAGGACCAATGCGGGCGCTTCCCAGGGTTGGTGAATGAAGTCGCGGGGAAGGTCCCGCAGCTCTGGTACCCATTGGCGCACATAGGTGCCCTCTGGGTCGAAACGCTCCGCCTGCAGCACCGGATTAAAAATCCGAAAATAAGGGGCCGCATCTGCCCCGCATCCAGCGACCCACTGCCAGCTGGCCGAGTTATTCGCCAGATCCGCATCCACAAGCGTATCCCAAAACCATGCGGCGCCCTGCTGCCACGGCACCAGCAAGTTTTTGGTGAGGAATGAGGCGACAATCATGCGTACCCGGTTGTGCATCCAGCCCGTGTGCCATAGCTGACGCATGGCGGCATCGATGATTGGAAAGCCCGTTTGGCCTTGCTGCCAAGCAGTTAGAGCACTTGGATTATCATGCCAGGGAAACTCTGCAAACTCAGGTCGGAAAGGTTGATCCACAAGGGTTGGGAAATGGTACAGCAAGTGGTAGGAAAATTCCCGCCACCCCAGCTCGGCCAGGAAACGCTCGAGGCTTTTGGCTGCCGGTCCTTTTGTTTCTTTGATCTTGGCTTTCGCCGCATGCCATAAAAGGTGTGGGCTTATCTCGCCGAAATGCAGATGGGCTGAAAGCCGGGACGTGCCATCCACATCGGGCCGATCTCGGGCCTCGGCATAGTCCGCAAGACGATGCTCAAAAAAAGCCTGTGCGCGGGCCATGGCCCCTTGTTCACCGGGGGTGCCGAATTCACCAAAGCGCGTGGCCCAGTTGGGCTTGCTTGGCAATAAATCCCAATCATCCAGCGTTTCACTGGGAAGGATTGGCCCCCCGTGGGTATGGTGAGGGGGCGCTTCTGTCAGTTGCGGTTCAGGCAACTGCAGACAATTCTTCCAAAATTGAGAAAAAACTTTGTAGGGTGTGCCGGCTTGGGTTTTCACCAGCCACGGCTCGAACAACAAATACCCTGGAAAACTTTTCGCGGTTAAACCCTGCTCTTGAAAGTATGTTTTGATTTCCCGATCACGGGCGATTTGGGACGGTGTATAGCGACGGGACCAAAAGAGGGCAGAGGCCTTTGTTTCGTCCACCACTTGCCGCAGAACATCGAGGGCCTGGCCACGCCGCAGGATCAGGGAAATTCCCATCTGCTGTAAGCTTTTGGAGAGGCTTGACAAACTATGGTGCAGCCACCACTTTTGCGCACCCCCAACGGAAGGCGGTAAAATATACAATGCAACAATAGGCTGTTGGCGCTCAATTGCCGCGAGGAGCGCGGGATGGTGGTGGATTCTTAAATCCTCTTCAAACCACAGAAGTGTTGTCATGTTCTCTTTCGACTTGGCTATTACCTTAAAGACCTTTATTCTAATTAAAAAATAATAAATCAAAAGAGACATTAACCATGACACATACTTTCCTTGAATGGCAGGGCTTTTTTGTTCTGGTACTTGGCTTGCTGGCTTTGGATCTGCTTGTCCTTCATCGAAAAGCCCATGTGATTGAATTTAAAGAAGCCGTCATCACCAGTATCTTTTGGGTGTTAGTAGCCGTGGGCTTCAATGTGTATCTTGGTTTGGCCCATGGCCTGCCCAAAGGGCTTGAGTTTGCCACCGCTTATATCGTGGAAAAGGCACTCAGTCTCGATAATGTTTTCGTCTTTGCCATGATTTTTAGCTATTTTAGCGTTCCCCAGGCCTACCAACATCGTGTGCTGTTTTGGGGTGTTTTGGGTGCAATTGTCATGCGATTGGCTTTTATTCTCATGGGCGCTAGCCTCATTGCCCGCTTTGATTGGCTGATGATCGTCTTTGGGCTTACGCTGATTGTCTCGGGGCTTAAAATGGTCAAGCCGGGCGCCCAACATGCAAACATCGCCGATTCTAAGGTGGTGCGCATGATTAAATCCGTGCTGCCCATGGCCGAGCAATATGTGGGCGAGAGGTTCTGGGTGAATATGGATGGCCGTTGGTTGGCGACACCTTTATTCTTAGTGTTGATTTGCATTGAACTCAGTGATTTGGTATTCGCCATTGACTCGGTACCTGCTGTTCTAGCTATTACCCAAGACCCTTTTATCGCCTTTAGTTCAAACGTCTTTGCCATTTTAGGCCTGCGCGCACTTTATTTTGTGCTGGCTTCCATGTTGCCGAAATTCAAGTACCTAAAGCCAGCCCTTTCTGTCCTTTTGGTCTTTATTGGGATTAAGATGTGCCTTTCCATCTGGTTTAAGATACCCACCGTCATTTCGTTAAGCGTCATTGGAGTTATTATTGGTGGTGGTATAATCTTATCGTTAATGCACAAAGAGCAGCCTAAAGCATAGCCAGAAAACAGGGGAGTTTGTCTTATGCCATCCCAAGCTGCTCTTCATTCACAAAGTTTGAATGGATTGGAAAACTTACGTATTGAGGTGCAAAAAGCTTATCGCAAAGACGAGGGCCAATGCGTTCAAGATTTGCTGCAGCAAATCTCCCTGACCTCTGAGCAGCGCGCGCGCATTCAAAGTGAGGCCCGCCATCTGGTCCATAAGATTCGTGAAAAGGCCCTCCATCAGCCCGATGCCATTGATGCGTTTATGCGCCGCTACGAGCTTTCTAGTGCCGAGGGTGTGCTGTTGATGTGTCTGGCTGAAGCCTTGCTGCGCATTCCCGATGCTGCAACAGCGGAAGAGCTCATCCGCGATAAACTGACCCAGGCTGACTTTGAACGCCACTTAAGCATGAGCCCCTCTCGGTTGGTGAATGCTTCGACCCGGGCCATGTTGGTGGCGAAAAAATTGCTCAGCGATGAAGACCAGGAATCTAGTTTTTCTGGTGCAGTGCGCAAACTTCTCGCGCGCTCGAGTGAGCCGCTCATCCTGCGTACAGCGTTACAGGTGATGCGCCTGTTGGCGGATAAGTTTGTCATGGGCCGGACCATCGAGCACGCCTTGCGCCGCGCACGCAAGGAAAACCGCCCAGGTATCAGTTATTCCTACGATATGCTGGGTGAGGCCGCGCTGACCACCAGCGATGCCGAGCGCTATTTTGAATCTTATCGCGGCGCCATTCGGGTCATCAGCAAGGACAACGAAGAGCGTGGCGCAGATGCAGAGATTTCTATCAAGCTATCGGCGCTTCATCCCCGTTATGAGCAGGCCCAAGCCGATCGTGTGATGCGCGAGCTTGTGCCCAGCCTCACTGCTTTATGTTTTGAAGCGAAATCCTGTAACGTAAACTTGACCATCGACGCAGAGGAATCCGAGCGGCTTGAGTTATCGCTCGATATCCTTGAAGCGGTGGCCACCCATCCAGAGCTTTCTGGCTGGAATGGGCTGGGTGTGGCGGTGCAGGCCTATCAAAAACGCGCCCTTTATGTGATCGAATGGTTGGCTGAATTGGCCCGAATGAGTGAGCGAAAACTGCGCGTTCGCTTGGTCAAGGGTGCCTACTGGGATGCAGAAATTAAGCGTGCCCAGGAACGTGGTCTTGAGGGATATGCCGTTTACACCAGGAAGTCTTCCACTGACCTGAGCTTTTTGGTTTGTGCCCAACGCCTGCTGCAGCTGCCGGCGCTTTTTTATCCCGCCTTTGCCACCCACAATGCCCAAACGCTGGCGTGTATTCTTGAGATGGCACCCCAAGGCGCTAGTTTTGAGTTTCAAAAGCTCCATGGTATGGGGGACGAGCTCTATGAGGCAGTATTGGCCGAGCCCAGCTATGATGTGCGGTGTCGCATCTATGCACCCGTTGGACAATATGAGGATTTGCTGCCCTATTTGGTGCGTCGTCTTCTGGAAAACGGCGCGAATACCTCATTTGTGAATAACATTGTGAATCCCCAGATTTCCGTTGAGGATCTGATTGCCAGCCCCATCGATAAATGTCGGACGCTAGTCTCTTTTGCCCATCCGAAAATCCCGCTCCCAAGGGATCTTTTTTCGGCGTTCCGTCAGAATTCCCAAGGCCTAGATCTCAGTGACCGTGGCACTTTAAGGCGACTGGAGGCCACCCTTAAGGACCAGAAGTCCTGGCAGGCCACACCCCTTGTGGCAGGTCATAAAGTCCAAACGGAAGAGCGTCCGGTGGTGCATCCTGGGAATTTAGACCACACTGTGGGCACTGTGATCGAGGCTGACGCCACCCTTGCCCAGCATGCCCTTGAGCGGGCATCTGTTGCCTTTGATCGATGGTCGCAAACATCAGCCGAAACCCGAGCCCGCATTCTTGAGCGGGCGGCAGACCTGCTTGAGCGGGATACAGAGGACTTTCTTTATCTGCTGGTCCATGAGGGCGGTAAGACTCTACCTGATGCGATGGCTGAAGTGCGAGAGGCCGTTGATTTTTGTCGCTATTATGCCCAGCATGGGCGGCGCCTTTTTTGTGCACCACAGGTTTTGCAGGGCATCACTGGGGAAACCAATCAGCTTTTCCTGCGGGGCCGGGGCGTTTTTGTGTGCATTAGCCCATGGAACTTTCCATTGGCCATCTTTTTGGGGCAGGTGACAGCGGCGCTGATGGCAGGCAATACGGTCGTAGCGAAACCGGCGCGGCAAACACCGTTGGTGGCTTTCAAAGCGACGCAACTTTTGCACGAAGCCGGTGTCCCGCAGGAGGTTCTTCATTTCTTGCCCGGATCGGGGAACCTTCTTGGTCCCGTGCTGAGCGAGGATAGCCGCGTTGCTGGCATCTGCTTTACGGGCTCGACCGAGACCGCCTGGGCCATCAATCAAAGTCTTGCCAAGCGTCCAACGGCCATCGGTGTCTTCATTGCCGAAACCGGCGGGCAAAATTGTATGCTGGTGGATTCCTCCGCTTTGCCTGAGCAAGTGGTAAGCGATGTGATTATCTCCGCCTTTCAAAGTGCGGGGCAGCGGTGCTCGGCGCTTCGTGTCCTGATGCTGCAAGATGATATCGCACCCCGGGTTCTGAAGCTGTTGGAAGGCGCAATGGCTGAGGTGCGGGTTGGTCTTCCTGAGCATATTTCCACAGATGTGGGCCCCGTGATTGATGAGGTCAGCCTCGAGATGCTGCGCCACCATGAAGCATGGCTTAATGACCATGGAAAACTTGTGGCGCGAACGCCTCTCGATCCCTCCTTGGCCAGTCGCGGGCACTTTTTTGCACCCTGCGCCTACGAAATCGACAATATTCACGCGCTGCAACGCGAGGTGTTTGGACCTATTTTGCATATCATCCGGTGGCGGGCTGACCAAAGGGATCAGGTGATCGATGCCATTAACAGCACAGGTTATGGGCTTACCTTTGGCTTACACACCCGCATTGATCGCAGGATTCACGAAATAGGACCGCGGATCAAAGCGGGTAATATCTACGTGAACCGGAACATGATCGGTGCCGTGGTGGGAGTTCAGCCCTTTGGCGGCCAGGGCCTCTCGGGAACGGGGCCAAAAGCAGGCGGTCCCCATTATCTGTTGCGTTTTGCCCATGAGCAAACGGTCTCCATCAATACCACAGCCCAAGGGGGCAACGCGTCGCTGATGTCCTTGCAGGAGTAGCAGAAAAGCGCGTCAATATCGGGGAATCCTGTGCTGTGGGTCCCTTGAAGTAGCGCAAAGTTTATCTTTTTCATAAATCGGGGAAAATGGTTATCTCACGATCATCCTCTTTGTCATCATTTTTGTCGAAAAAATTTGAGCCCAAAGAACTAAATTGAAAATAACATTTCTCAAGAACGCTAAAAGTACAGCGTTTCATTGGTTTCCAGGCTGTAGCTGACATGACCATAAAATGAAAGGTAGAAAATATTGCGTTTATTCTCCTAATTATTTTGCCAATTTGTAATAAATAAAAAGGTATTAAAATTATTAGGGGAAAATACATGCAACAGATTTCGACCATATTCTCAAATGCGCGTGTGAGTAGATATAAAGTTTATGCTTTGTCATTGCTCGCAGCAACTGTGATCGGGGCACATCCAGCGGTGGCGATGTTTAAATCACCCAGTGATCTTGCCGAAGAAGCGAAAACAGCGCATCCTTTAACCGGACAGCAGGCTCCTGCGCAAGCACCCTCCATTATCCCTGTTTCCATCAGACCCCCTGAGGCAGGCCAAATGGATGCCGCTTTGGTTGCTCCTTCCTCACGCATGACGCCCCTTTGGGGTGCTATCCAGCACGGCGTTGAGGTTACCAAAAGATCCTCGAAGTCCCAAGGCCAGTCTGGAAGGCGTGGACACCCTCAACCCATGGGTGATGCTTCACGTCTGAGTCCCCTGTCTGAAGAAGCTGGTGGGCAGGACTTCCTTGAGGAGGAAACACTGTGCAGCCACCTGGTGATGCTGAGCCTAAATGAGGATTTTTCTGGGCAAGATGACCTTACCCAACTATCCCTATTGCAGAACGCAGGGCTTACTTCGCACGCACCTGAAGAATTGGTTTTTAGCGACGATGTTAATGAGAAATCGAAGGCCAGGTCTTTTGAGAGTGGAGAGGAGGTTCTAGGTGCATTAGAACCGCGCGACCAGCCCTCAGAAGTCAAGGCTAACTTTAAAGACTTTTTGCGCAAGGCAGAGTTGAGCGTGATTTTCAAGGATGCCGAAGAATTTGAGCAGCTGTGGCTCGGTTTTCATAGTCTTGTGCAGTCTATGTCCAAAACCGAATGGATGACGGAACAACAAGCATGCCAGCAACTGTTAGAGCTTCTTGAGGAGACCGGGATAGCGCGTTTACTTGCCGAAGCTTATAAAGGCTACAGGGTGAAGGAATTTGCGTTTCTGATCAGATGCTTAGAGATCGCGAAATCCCAGCACGACCGTTTTTTTGCTGTGTGGACGCAAAAGGCTCGCATAGAGCAAGACGCCTTTTATCTTGAGACCTTAAAGCGTTTATTGATGCATACTATGGACTCGCTTAACCGTTCAGGAGAGAGAGATATTTTGAATGTGTGCGATATGCTGGTTGGCCTCTCATGCCTGGACAATAAAATCAAAATTGAAACCGCCGATGAGATCCATGCAATGCACAAACAAAGGGCTGGCACGGTAAAGCTAGACGAGGTGCGTCAGCAGCTTGGCTCAAAATTAACCAAGCGCTTTCAGGCCAATTTGTAAGCTTATGCTTTTGGTTCCGAAGACTGGAGTTTTGTTTTTAAACGCATGAGAGAAATAGTTTGAGAGAAAACAATGGCGCGCCCTGCAGGATTCGAACCTGCGACCTGCGGCTTAGAAGGCCGACGCTCTATCCAGCTGAGCTAAGGGCGCGAATTGGACTTTAATCTAGTCAATTTTAGGTGTTTTGTGCAAGCTCTTGCAATCAATTATCGCATTTTAAAGTTTTCTTGTTCTATAGTATCTGCGGCCTGCCAAAGGGCACGCAGCATAAGATTTTTGGATACAAGATATGGCTTCACGTTTCACTTCTTTGTGGCTTTTCAACGATTTCTCCCAAATTCGGTTTATTTTTCTTTTCCTCCTCGCAGGACTCCAGGGATGTGCGACGTTGCCCTGGAAGGGGGTTGATCAGCCGCTTTTAGATATGCCCAGAAAAGCCATACCACAGGCGGAAGTAGCCCTTGTATTGGGCGGTGGGGGTGCGAAGGGTCTGGCCCACGTGGGGGTCATTGAAGTCCTGAAAAAGGAGGGTATCGAGCCTGACCTTATTGTGGGCTGCAGTGCAGGTGCCATCGTTGGCGCGTTGTACGCAGATCAGCCCCAGGTGCCACGGTTGAAGGATTTGCTGCTGGAAATGAAGCGGGAGAACTTGCTGAAAATGAGCCTTGCGTCCTTGCCGTTTGGACTTTCCGATGGCGGCGAACTGCGGGCGTTTTTGAACGAGCATCTAAAGGCCAAACGCTTTGAAGATTTAAAAATTCGATTGGCTGTCGTGGCCACGGGGCTTGATAGTGGCGATCTGGTCACCTTTGCCACCGGTCCCATCGAACCAGCCGTCAGAGCCTCTGCCGCTTTTCCTGGAGTCTTCAGTCCGGTCGAGATTCAGGCACGGCCCTTTGTGGATGGCGGCGTTGCGAATCCTGTGCCGGTCGAGGTTGCAAGGACCTTAGGAGCCCAGTTCGTGATCGCTGTGGATCTGAGTTCATCCCTAACCGATAACATCCCTAATCATTTATTGGGGGTGATGAAGCGAAGCCTCGAGATTAGCTACTTACACCAAAGCCGTATGGCCCATGCGCAGGCCGATGTAGTCATCAAAATTCCCACCAAGGATGTGGGAACGTTTGACGATACCGCCAATGGTTATCTCTACGAATTAGGCCGGACGACGGCCTACCGCATGCTGCCCATTTTGCGACGCAAACTCGCCCAATTCCGCGCAAAGCTGGGGCAGGAGCCGCCTCGCTAAGCCTGCGTTTTTTTAGCGTGGGACGCGGTTGTAGATAAAGTTATCAGCATAGCTCTTGGGCTTGAGGGTGGGCACCCGCGCACTCAAAATCTCCAGCTCCAGGCCCCGGCTCTTAGCGTATGCTTCAGCAGCTTCCTTTGTTGCAAATTTCAGTCGCACTTGATTCTGCGTTGTACGGCTACCGCGCCATTGCATGGTGCTTTCAATGTAGTCTTCATGGGTCTCAACTTCCAGGATCCAGCCCTTGGTGCGGGCTTTTCCTTGCTGCATGGCCGTGCGCGCAGGTTGATAAAGTTTTGCCTTCATGATTTTTCCATCTTTTGTATGTCTGGCTTATGCCCATAGTGTATCGGCGCTGGGCGTTGAACCCAAGTAAAAACCTTACACCCGTTCCCCATGATGTATGCTAGATAAAAAGGGACTATCAACCATCAGGGTCATGACATGTGTGGCATCACCGGTTTTAAGTTACGCTCGCCCGTTGCTGAAAATCAGCTGCGTTCTGCTTTGACCAACATGACCGATGCCCTGCAGCACCGCGGCCCCGATGGCAGTGGTGCATGGGTGGATACCGCGCGGGGGATGGCCCTTGGCCACCGGCGTCTTGCCATCTTGGACCTCTCGCCCTTGGGCGCGCAACCGATGGTCAGCCACCATGGCCGCTATGTGATTGTTTTTAACGGCGAAGTCTACAATGCGCCGGATCTGCGCCGCCAACTTGAGGCTGAAGGTGCCGTCTTTCGAGGGTCATCGGACACGGAAGTCATGCTTGAGGCCATCGCCAATTGGGGTCTTGAGCGTGCAATTGCTCAGTTTTTAGGCATGTTCGCCTTTGCGGTGTATGACCAAGAAGAAGACATTCTAACCCTGGTGCGCGACCGTTTGGGGGTGAAGCCCCTTTATTGGACACAAAATGCCCAGGGCTTTGCGTTTGCCTCTGAGCTGAGAGCGCTTAGGGTGGCACCGTGGAGCGCGCGTGAGGTGAATCCTCACGCCCTTGAGGCCTATCTCAATTTAAGTTTTGTTCCAGGTGAGCATTCAATTTTAAAAGGGATTCAGCGCTTGCCGCCCGGGCACATGCTGCGTTTAAGGCCCGATGGTCGGTGTGAAATCTCTTGTTATTGGCGGATTCAAGATGCAGCTTTAGGCGTTGTGCATAGCCCTGATCTAAGGTCTGCGGCAGACATCTCACAAGAATTCAAACATCTTGTAGATGATGCGGTCAAGCGACGCTTGCTGTCGGACGTACCTTTGGGTGCTTTTCTATCGGGCGGGATCGACAGCTCAACTGTGGTGGCCCTCATGCGCCGCCACGTGCCCCATCGGGTGCGCACTTTTTCCATCGGATTCGATGTGGCGACCCATGATGAGGCGGATCATGCGGCTGCCGTTGCAAGGGCGCTGGACACGGACCACACCGCCTTTTGTCTCAGCGCAAAGGATGCCGAGTCTGCAGTCCAAAAACTGCCCGACATTGCCGATGAGCCCTTGGCCGACGCCTCGCTGATTCCCACCATGCTGGTGGCCAGTCTCACACGGCAGCATGTGACGGTTGCCCTCAGTGGTGATGGCGGCGACGAGCTCTTAGGCGGCTATGCCCGGCACGCTTTTGCGCAAAGCCTTTGGCCGAAGATAAACGGTTTGCCGCCTGTTCTGCGGCAAAGCATGGGGCGCGTGCTACAGGCTCTCCCTTCAGGCTTGATTGAGAGAACCCTCTCGCATGTGCGAGGGCACCCCATACAACTACACGGGCGACTGCAAAAGCTTGCGGTGGCACTGCAGGCGTCAACTTTGCAACAAGCTTATCTGAGTTCCCTTCACCCCTGGCAGATGGCTGGGTTTCACTGGCCGCTGCACACCCAGCCGGGACTGAGTCCGCTTGCGCAAATGCAGGCCTGGGATGGCGCCTTGTATCTGCCCGATGATGTGCTGGCCAAGGTGGATCGTGCCACCATGCATGTGGGTTTGGAGGCGAGAGAGCCCCTCTTGGATCACCGTTTGGTGGAGTTTTGTTGGCGCTTACCCGATGCCATGCGCCGCAGCCATGGGGGCGGTAAGGTATTGTTACGGCAGATTTTGCAAAAACATGTGCCCTTATCCCTGATCGATCGACCCAAAACCGGTTTTAGTGTGCCCCTTGAGGTATGGCTTCGAGGTGGGCTAAGGGAAATGGTGGGCGATCTGATGGGTCTGTATGCGCCCGAGTTAGAGGCCCACTGGCCACGTCCGGCGCGTTTAAAACTATGGGATGATTTTCAAGCCCACAAAAACACCCACAGCCAGGGACTGTGGGTGCTGATGGTGTACCTATTGTGGCGTCAGCGCTGGCTGAACAATGGTTGACGTCAGCCCCTTCGGTTGGCGCCCTTAGTTGAATCTCACAGCCGGAACATAGGCAGCAGATGCATTGTACTTGCCTTCTGATTGAAGGAGTCTATCCACAATTTCCTCAAACAAGTCATCCAGCGAGGCCTCGACAATCAGGTAGGGGTCCTGTTGAAGGCGTTGGTAAAGGTTGAACTTAGCTTTTCTCAAGAGGGGAGAGTCATTTTTAAGATTAAATTTTGCAATCATACCTGGCCATTGGGTTTGGTCTCCGCCATCAAGATCATCCTCAAGCGCTGCCAAGCCCAGTTCCTTGACTTTCTCCACAATCAGGCAGCACTGGAGGTTAAATTCATTGCGGCTTCGATAAAATTTCTGTGCAGCTTCGGCCACATTTTCGCGGTGCGTTGGAAGATAGTAGTAAGCCAAAAATGCTTCATGAAGCTTTTGAGAATCTTTCCAGAGTTTGTTGCTAAGGGCGTTCAAAACATCCCAATTTGTCTTTGTATACACCAGCGGTGTTGCGGCCAGATGATCAAAAAAATCACGCTGGCGATAATGATACTTATTCATGTCCTCAAATAGGTCCACCGGTTTTACACCCTGTGGCGTTGTCTGATGGAAATAAGGCTGCACCACGATATCCTTGTACTTCCCATGTTCGCCTTTTGGATCAATCCAGTCGGGCGCACCAAAGATGTCAATAATCGAGGAAGACCCCTGAATGTTTGGGCTCGGGTGGGCTTGTCCTGATGCCTCTTCAGCAATCCCAGTGGCGGCGGCCGTGTTGGCGGCAAATAAGCTTAAGGCAAGAATCGAGGCGCGGAAAATCAGCATAATGTTATCCTTGTGAAATGTGACACGATAAGTTGTTAGCAAATAGGCTTACATTGAGTCAAGATAATCTTGCCAAGAGAGAGGTTCTTGATATCTTGTTTTTGGGTAGAGGACAGTTGCTTATCAAAAGGGAATGATTTCAGGACTACCATTCTTTTATGTAGGGTAAACCTGAAATTTTTCTGTCAAATCTTTGTGTTTAATTTGAGGAGATGATAAATACTTTTCTCTTTTTTCATGCCGGTAGACAGCGGGAAACTCTATTCCTTTGTTCCAGATAAATCCTCATCGGTGATAACAAAGCCGTCATCGTGGCGCGAGAGGAGGCCGGGCCCCTTTTTGAGGCCCCCTTGATCTGGGTATTCCATGGGTTTTGACGGCACGTTCTGACAGCCTGCCAGCAGAATCACGAACCAGGGAGAGAATCGTCGCATTCTTATGCCATCCATCCTTAGGTTGTTAGAACTTAATACGTGTCCCCAGCATATAGACATCAATGGGTTTGAAGCTATACCTTTCGACACTTTCCGTTGCTGACTTGGGGTTGATATTATAATTGCTGATATCTTTACGCTGGCTTGCCGTCAAGCCGCGAAGACGGGTACCCGTTAACTTGTGGCGCTGCCAGGCAAAATAAATTTCCATACCCAGCTTGCTGACGTTTTGAACGGCATAAAGTCCCAAAACCCACGCCTTGTTGCGGTTGTCTGCTGCATAGCGTTGGCGCAGGTTTTTTTGCACGGTGCGCGTGTTTAAGTCGCTGGCTTCAGAGGGATTGGCGTCCCCAGCATAAAGGGCCTTTGCCCTGAAATAGCCCACTGCAAACGCGGTTTTGCCCATGGCAAAAAAGTCGTCTTGATAGCCAAGCTTGGTGCCCCAAAGGTGGCCATTTTTGCGTTTTTCTGGGGTGGTGACGTGATTCTTTTCCTGGGCATAGCCACCGCTGAGGCTGATGCCAACGGGGAACAAGACGGCAAGAGAGCCACCCAATTGGGTGACTTTCTTCAAATTAGCTTTGGGTAGGTTATGAACTCTGTCTTGATCCCAAGCGCCCACTCTTACCGCGTGGGGATCCACGTACCAACCGAGGGCCGCGGCTACTTTGGTCTTGTTCCACTCGCGGGCATAGCGCACGCCAAAGTCGCGACGTTTGTGGTTGATGTGGGCAACCGAGAAGGTCAAGCCTGCCCACTCAGGCGTGTCATAGCGCACCCGGTCCAAACGTTTGGAGCCCAGCACATCGATGGTGACATCGCCCACCCGAAGGGTTCTTTTGTAGAGTTTTTTTGGTAGGGGTTTGTTTTCCTTGCCAATGGCAAAGCGTACACCGCCTGCTTGGGTGTCCACCTCGATGCCCTCTTGAACCACCGTGGTGCCGGAAAGATCAGCGTGGGACGTGCGGTGAGAAGCAGTCTCCCCCTGACCCAGCGAGATTTTCCCAACTTTGGTGTTGAGATAGGCATCTAAAATGCGGTCCGTAAAGGTATCGGCCTTCGCGCTGGCCATGTTCTGTTTGATGTCCACATTGGCGCTGTTTTCTGAGACCACTTGGTACTCGATGATGCCGCCCGCTTTGATGTTTTCATTCAGCTTGGCCTCGCCAGTGAAGCGTAGGCGTGTTGCAGTGTTGTTATTGTCGACATGTTTGACTTCTTTTTCATGTCCGTTGTTGTACAACACGGCTGCCCGGTTGACTTGCCCGTAAATGGCCAACTTGACCTTGTCATTACTGCTGACAACTGTGCGGTCGGCCGCTGCTGGTGTGGTCGCGGGAGAAGCAGAGGCGCTTGCCACTGTTTGGGGAGCAGGCATTGCTGCCGTCTGGACGGAGGCATCCACCCCTGCAGGGATCTTCTGGGCTTGGTGTTTTTGCTCTTGGGTGGCTGCCATCTGGTCCAGGCGTTTCACCAGCACGTCCAGTTGCGCCTTCAGCGCATGGACTTGTTGCCGTAACTGTTCGGTTTCAGTATCTGCAAGGGCTGTGCTGGATCCAGCTGTGCTGAGAAGGCATGCGCTAAGGAAATAGCGGCTCAATTTTTTCATGGCAACCTCCCTGTGGTTTTATCTGTATGGGCGCGATGAATTTATTGTTTGTTTAACCATAACAGGCTTTTTAAATTTTAGAAGGATTTAAGTTTAATTTTAATAGAATTAAGCCTGGATGGGGGCAGAAAAGATTTGTGGGTTTGGGGGTCATTAGCATCGCAAAAGTAAAAGCGAGGGGGGAATGGGCCGGCATGCACATTCCCCATTTTGGGTTGTATTAATTTTTATTTTAATTTTTATTTTAATTTTTTCAGGGCGCGTTTAAGCTTTTTTTTGGCCTTCTCTTTTTTGTCTTTTGCCTTATCAATCATGCCCTCTAAATGCGCATTGGCGTGAACAAGTTGCGTTTTGGCTTTGATCTCTAGGACCTTAGCCTCTTCTTTAATCAACGTTTCTGCCTGACGGAGGGTGTCTTTAATCACATCTTGTGTCCGGGGTTTATCAGCTTCAAATCCCTCTTCAACCGAGGCTGAAGTTACATGCATGGTTTGGGCGGTGGTGCTTTCGTCCTCGCGCAGGTCCGATGCAAAGACTTGAGTTGCGCTGAGGGCGGCAAGACCAATCAAAATGCGGTTCATGGGAAAACTCCTTTTATCGTCTATTTCTCTGTGCCTTATTGTCCACATCAGGAAGGTTGTAATAGGTGGGTCTTCGTAAGGCAACAAAAAAGCATCGACAAACGGCAAAGCCCTTGTCAGCGCATCATATATAAAAGGAGAGAAGGGGAGCCATGGCCCCCCTTGAGGCTCGTGATACTGTTCTAATTAGAGATATTTTTTCTTGTGACGCTTCAGCTTTTCTTTTGCTTTTTTATGTTTTTTCTTAGCCTTTTCTTTTTTCTCATCGAGGTGAGCGTTCAAACGATACAGTTCTGCTT
This sequence comes from Holosporales bacterium, assembly GCA_046318415.1. Taxonomy (GTDB): domain Bacteria; phylum Pseudomonadota; class Alphaproteobacteria; order Caedimonadales; family Caedimonadaceae; genus JBKCUK01. The sequence continues at coordinate 30,627 of JBKCUK010000006.1, forward strand.
TGGCGCGTAATTCCAACGTCTGGGCCTCTTCTTTGGCATAGTCCCCCATTTTATGAAGGGTATCTTTAATGACTTCTTCCGTGTGGGGTGGTTTTTCTGGGGTAGGCTGGGCGGGTACGGCCAGCGCTGGTGCGGGGTGGGAAGATTCCATTTCCTCACGTAGATCCGAGGCAAAAACTTGAGTTGCGCCGAAAATCAATGCAACTCCAAGAATAATTCTCATTTCAAATCTCCTGAATCAATTAAATAAATATCGAGATATATATTGATTCAGAATTAGTTCATTTTAAATTACTGATCGATTTTAAATATATTACTTCATTCAACTAGATGTGGCTGTCACATAAACGTTTTGGGTGGGTGGGGGTTAATGGTCAACGAAACCAAAGGGAATAAAATGGCATCCCTTTGACGTGGAGATGGCTGAAAAGGTGATGAGGGAGAAAACTAATCCTGATCGAGAGGCGTGGTCTTGGTGCCTGCCACAGTCCCTTCTGGCCCAGTTACCACTTGTTCGACTTTTAATTGCGCTTCTTTGAGAAGGCTCTCGCACCGGGCGCGTAGCCGATCGCCTGTCTCGTAGGCTTTAATGGCATCTTCCAGGGGCATTTTGCCCTCTTCCAGGCGGCGCACTAAAGCCTCGAGTTCGCGCAACGCCTCCTCAAAGGTCATTTCCTGAATTTCTGGCTTCTGCTCGCTCATGGTTTACCTTTTCCAACGCTTTTGCTTGGGAAGTCCCCTCGCGTGAACTTAGCGAAGGGCTTCAATCATTTCCGGCACAACTTGGAAAAGATCGCCCACAATTCCATAATCTGCAACTTGGAAAATGGGTGCATCTGCATCTTTGTTGATGGCCACGATCACTTTGCTCTCTTTCATGCCGGCCAGGTGCTGAATAGCACCGGAAATGCCAACGGCAATGTAAAGCTGAGGTGCCACCACCTTACCTGTCTGACCCACTTGATAATCGTTGGGAACAAAGCCTGCATCCACGGCGGCTCGAGAAGCGCCGACAGCGGCATTCAAGCAGTCCGCCAGATTTTCGATCAACTTGAAGTTTTCTGCACTGCCAACACCACGACCGCCCGAGACAACCACGCGCGCGGCCGTCAGTTCTGGGCGGGCGCTCTCGCTTTGGCTGCGCGAGATAAACTTGGTCGAAGGTGCGCTGACGTTGCCGGTCCAGCGCTCGATACCGCAGGGGGTGTCTTTGCTTTTGACGGCGGCAAAGCTGGTGGGGCGAATGGTCATGACCTTGAGGGCATCCTCACTTTTCACGGTCGCCAGGGCATTGCCAGCATAGATGGGGCGCACAAAAGTCTCGGCATCGAGAATTTCCATTACATCCGAGATTTGGGCCACATCCAAAAGAGCCGCTGCCCGTGGCATGACGTTTTTACCACTGGTGGTTGAGGGGGCCATGATGTGGCTATACTGGGAGGCCAAAGCGACAATCACTTGGCTGAGGGGTTCGGCAAGGCCTTCTGCAAGACTTGGATGATCGGCCCAAATCACCTGGGTCACGCCCTCAAGTTTCGCCGCCGCTTGGGCAGCGCCTTCGGCTTGGTGGCCCGCAACCAGCACGTGAATGTCCTGGCCAAGAACTTGTGCAGCGCCAACGGCATTTGCGGTGGCAGGGCGCAGGTCAGCCTGGGTGTGTTCAGCAATAACAAGGATAGCCATGTTAGATTACTCCTGCTTCATCGCGAAGACGACGGACCAGATCCGCCACATCCGGAACTTTAATGCCTGCCTTGCGCACAGGAGGTTCGGTGACCTTCATCAGTTTAAGGCGGGTCTTGAGGGCGAGGCCCAAGCTTTCCAGTTGGATGACTTCGAGCGGCTTTTGTTTTGCCTTCATAATATTGGGTAGCGAGGCATAGCGCGGTGTGTTGAGGCGAAGATCTGTTGAAATGATGCCGGGAAGAGGGAAGCTTAGGGTCTCAAGCCCTCCATCAACCTCACGGGTCACGGTTGCTTCATGGCCGTTCATCTCGACCTTTGAGGCGAAGGTTGCCTGGGGCCAGCCCAACAGACCTGCCAACATCTGCCCCGTTTGATTCGAGTCGTCATCGATGGCTTGTTTGCCTAGAATCACCAGGTTAGGTGACTCTTTTTGCACAATGTGGTGAAGAATTTTCGCCACATTCAGTGGCTCAAGATTTTCCTCCGTCTGGATCAGGATGGCGCGGTCTACCCCCAAAGCTAATGCTTGGCGAAGGGTTTCTTGACTCATGGCGGTGCCAATGGAGACCACAACCAATTCCGAGGCGAGACCTTTTTCTTTCAGGCGAATCGCCTCTTCAACGGCGATCTCATCGAAGGGATTCATGGACATCTTGACGTTGGCTAAATCCACGTCGGTTTGGTCTGCTTTGACCCGCACACGCACGTTGTAGTCAATGACCCGTTTAACAGGAATAAGAATTTTCATCTTTTGTTATGACCTCTTTTGAAAGGGCTTTTTTTCATTAAAGGTGAGGATGGGCAAAAGTGCAAGATCCTGACGCGCGTTTGGCGCGAAAAGATGCAGGTTGAGATGGGCTCAACCTGCAGATCTTCAGGAAGTTCGGTTACAGGACCTCTTGGATGGGGGTGTAGGATTCGCCCAAATCGCGGGCTACAGCCTCGTGGGTGATAGCACCTTTGGCCACGTTCAGGCCATTGCGCAGGTGCACATCCTCATGAAGTGCCTTTTGATAGCCCTTATTCGCCAAGTCCAAGACGAAGGGCAGGGTCGCATTGTTGAGGGCAAAAGCCGATGTGCGTGCCACAGCGCCGGGCATGTTGGTGACGCAATAATGGACCACATGATCCACCACATAGGTGGGATCCGCGTGGGTTGTGGGGCGTGATGTCTCGGCACAACCACCTTGGTCAATGGCCACATCGACCAGAACAGAGCCAGGGCGCATTTGCTGAATCATCTCCCGGGTAATCAGGCGAGGCGCTGCAGCACCAGGGACCAAAACCGCACCAATCACGGCATCGGCGCCGATGATGGCGCGCTCGATGGCAGCGGTTGTGGCATAAACCGTATTGATGCGTGCCCCAAACATGGCGTCCAGATTTTCAAGACGAGCCATGGACTTATCAATAATGGTGACCCGCGCTTCCATTCCCATGGCCATGCGGGCAGCACTTAAGCCCACTACGCCGCCACCGACGATGACCACATGGCCACGCTCGGTTGAGGGCACGCCGCCCAATAACACCCCTGAGCCGCCTGAATATTTCTCAAGGCAACGGGCGGCCACTTGGATGGACATGCGGCCTGCCACCTCACTCATGGGACGCAGCAGAGGCAAACCGCCGCGATTTTCGGTGACGGTTTCATAAGCGATAGCAATAGCTTTCGATTTCAGGAGGCCGGCTGCTTGTTCGGGATCGGCGGCAAGGTGCAAATAGGTGAATAGCACTTGGTTTTCCCGCAGCATGGCGCATTCTTGGGGTTGCGGCTCTTTAACCTTGACGATCATGTCCGTTTGGGCAAACACATCGGCAGCACTAGGGCAAATCTTGGCACCAGCCGCCTGGTACATGGCATCATCACAGCCAATTCCAAGGCCAGCTCCTGTTTCCACAAAAATCTCGTGGCCGGCAAGGCTTAATTCCTTGACGCTTCCTGGTACCAGGCCAACACGATACTCATGGGTTTTAATTTCCTTTGGCACACCAATACGCATCGAAGTTTACTCCTTTGAGTTGTTGTGGATGCAGCCCCAGCTATATCCCTTATGGTTCACTCTGAAAAGGGAGAAAACGAGAGAGACGGAATTGTTGACTTGTGTTGTCAAAAAGTCTATTTTGTCACGTTAGGTTTTGACGACATGGGGTTGGGAAAGACGCAAATTATGAAATACATAAAGTTTGCAATTGCTGCTGTGCTGCTGGGTTGTGTCTCAGCTTTTGCCTCAGAACCACAGCGCAGTCTCTACGAACTGCCCGACGATTTTTCGCAAGAAGCCCTCTTTCGCTCAAGTGTAATTGTGCGGGTCAATGAGATTCGCTTGATGGGCGTTGCTGTGGGAGAGCGCCATATCTTGACCTGTGCCCACGCACTTGTGGATCATACCCTTCACAATGACCCCGTGCATTGCTACGCCCTCACCAATCAAGCGTCTCGCTATGATTTTCCCCTCGCCTCCTCAACGAATGCTGAAGGAGAGGATTTCCATATTGATTACGCGGCCACGGATTTTCTGCGCGAAATCCCCATTCACCGTGTTGAGTATCACCCAGATACTTCCTTCAAGAAGGACACCACGCAAATTCTGACCTCACCGGTGGTCCTGATGGAGGAATACCCCCAGGTGTTGGCAGCAGGTATTGAGTCAAATGAATTTTTTTGTGGGGAGGGTATTTTTTGCGCTCAAAAAGATGAGAAAAAAGGCATCTACCGGGTGCATGGACCGGATCTGGCACTTTTAGAGTGTGCCGAGCCCCATGGCCTACCCATCCTTGGGCTTGCTGATCCCCTCGACGATGAGAGACCTGTTTTACATGTGCCCAGCTTCTGGAGGTTGCGTCTAAAAAGTGTTCAAGAGAATGTGAGAGATTATCTCTTGAGGCAAAAATTCTTCATGGGCATCGAACCAAAGGTCATTGGTCAGCGGTTTCGTTGTCTTCCAGCAAATAAAAAGGGCCTCAAATCTTGGAGCAACCGAGTCTTTTTACCCAAGAAACAAAACGGAACATTCGATCTTGATTTTGGTCGTGAGTATCCGGGCGCGCCAGCCGGCTTTGGTGTTCTTGCTGCCGGCGACAGTGGTGCTGCAGCTGTAACCATCAAGCAAGGTAGGGCCTATCTTGTCGGCATCGTCAGCCATGGTGAGATTGATCGGGTTTTTCGTCATATCCACAGAATTGTGACCGAGTATCAACATATCCTTCCCCAACTGGAGACCAATATGCCGCTTCAGACTCTCTATGCGAATGACAGAGAATGCCAAGCGGCAGCCCCCATGATTCGTCTCTACCGTGAGGCCTTCAGGACACAAGATCCGCAAAAGAAGTGGTTTATGACCCAGGGTTTAAGTGATGTGACTCAGTTCAAAGCATGGATTACATCAAAGATTGCTGCTGAAGGTTCGCCATCGAATCCGAACGAGAAACCCTCTTGATCCATCTCTCCATGGGCTGGGCCTTTGAATGCCTAATGAGGGGGGCTTAGCTCGCTTTATCACCTGGCTTTTGAGGGTTGGCAAGGCCTAAAGCGCGCAGGATTTTAGCCAAATCATTCTGATCAGCCACCAATTCGGGCAAGAGTTCAATAAAGGACTTGGATCCCCATTCAATGGCGCGGCGCACCAAGAAGGGGGTCGGGCTATGGGGTTCAACGGATTCAAGATAATCGGCAACGATCGCAAGTAACTGATAGGCTTGACCCCGAGATTCTATCTGGTCGGCCGATAGGGGCAGCTTCGCCATGGATGGTGACTCCTTTAGGGGCGTACGGTCTTTGGGTGGCGTTGAGATTTCATCTCTCGAACGCTCACTTTTCTCGTCTGTGCGCACTTTTGGACTGATTTTGGTGTTCTTTTGCAAACTGCTGAGGATGTGATAAATGGCCTCTAATCCTTCAGTCGTGCGTCGCAAGATCCCAACGGCCTCAGGAGTTTGCTCGATCAAGAAACTCTCAAGGGCTTTCACTTCTTCAAGGGCGTCATTGAGGCTCTCTAAACTGTCTTGATAAAAGCTTGCAGGGGTGTTGCGCCAACTGGTCTGTAAGATCTGGGGCGTGGCATGGCCCTCTTGTTCAATTTGGCGTGCCAAATCTGCGCCGCGGGGTCCTTGTTTTTGCAAATTCTCAAAGTTCTTTACCGCCTCATAGTCGGTCACCGTCAGTGGGCCAGGAGATTCCTCGCCCGGATCCGTGATGGGCACAAAACGAAAATGAAGGGGAAATTTTTCGTCCATCCACTCGATGGGCGCTAAGCGATAGCCCACATCCTGGTGCAAAATTTGCGGATGAACATCGGGCCAATATTTCAAACAAACTTCTCGGATGACGCGACAGCCGGCGCTAAAACCTGGAATGCCATGGAGATGAAGCCATGCCTCGCACAACCAAACGGCCAGCTGCAAATCCTTGGACTGGTGCGTCAGGGCTTCAAGGCTGGTGGCGGCAACCAAGGACCAGTCGGCTTTTTTCAAGGGGCGTTTCCAAATTCCCTGTGGGACCTGGTCGTCTTCTTCATGGCGCGCGTCGCGGATGATATCGTAGACCTTATCATAATTTAAAAAGCGACCTACCGGCACAGCACCCGGAATAGGCTTGAGGATTTCGTCCACACAATCGTCTAAATCAAAGGGAAGCCGCATGGGGCGCCTTCCTAATGTTTCAGGCGGGGCAGCTTAGCTACCGGCGCTTCTGTGGGGAATCGGGGAACGGCAAGGACAGCCACCTCCTTGGCTGAAGTGGCACCTTTTTCTTTTGCCTTGGCGGGCGCCTTCAGCACCAAACGCATAAACAGATGCGCTTGTTCGGTCTTGCGGGCCATTTCCTGGCGGATCGCCTCTTCCTCATCAAAGCAAGGCACAGCCAAGGCCGTTGGAATGGTGAATTCAAGGGGTATGGGTTGCGCTGGCCCCAGACCTAAGTCTTCGCGCAGGCGATGCGCTTTAATAAGGCGCAACAGTGCCCAGCGACCGGAAAATTCGAAGATGGCAGCGGGACCCTCAACGGCCAAATTGGGTAGACGCGGATCGGCCAAGGGCAAGACATCGCTGTTTTGCGCCCAGCGGATGGTGAGGATCACAGGATGACCTGCGCGCCAGCCGGATGTGCGCTCTTGATCCCGATCGGTAATGCGTTGCGGCCCAACATCCATGTGCCACGACAGAACCTTATCGCCCCCCCGCTCACGCTGGCGGTCGGTTCTAAAGTCCACCTGGAATTGAACGGAAGGTGTGCCAACCCCTCCTTGGGATTCGAAACTGGACATCATCAACGGGCGAATGGACTGCATGTCGCGCACGAACTGGGTGATGCTGCCAAGGCCTGAGGTGCCGCCATCTACTTGCGCTAAGGCCAGGCTATCACTGGCTGTCAATTGGTCGAACATCTGATAAAAGGCCACCACATCCTCAGGTTCGGCTTCCGGTGTTTCCAGCCCCGCGTTGTCCTTGGTAAAGGGGAAGCGTCCGGCTAAGTTCACATTGAAGAAGGTCGCCGCTTTGTTATAGCGGTCCATGGCAAGATGCACGCCTAAGGATTCACACCGTTGGCGCAGCTCATGGACCATGTCGTTGCGAACCTCAACAAAGTAGTCACCCCCGGCATCAAACATGTCGGCATTCAGCTTTTCATAGCAATTTTCAGCCGTGATGCTGTTCATTTCATTCAAGACAAAGTGCTCGAGATTTTTCAGTGTATTACCAGGACTTTGCTTGCTGTAATCCTCAAGCACCGCGGCAATCCGCGCCCACTTGTGCACCAAAGGCACTTCAAAGGGAACATCCTCAAAGAAGCCAAGTCCCAAAAGGGTCAAGATGGGCTCGGCCATCTCTTTACTGAGATAGGATACCCTAAACCGTTGTCCTTTAAGATAAGCTTTTAAGTCATTCACGTCTTGCGAGGTAAAAGCCAAGAGGGCCAGATTGGACTCACCCTGCCACCAGTCAAAACTGCCATCACGGGTGGCGTAGAGGTTATCGTGGGCCAGAAGATTATCGACTTTTTGCAGGACGGCGTAGGTTTCATGGACCAAAAGTTCGCGCAGGCGCGAATGTTGCACCACCAATGCGCCATCATCAAACACCCCAAATAGCCTTGAAAACAAGGGGGTGACGGTTGCAATGTTATGCACTTGCGAGCTCAACATCTCCTTGGTGCCGTAACCTGCAAACTCAGGCGGTTCGTCATGGAATGTTTGGGCTTCAGCTACGAAACTTAACACATGCTTTCTGACGGCATTGCGCCCAATGGCTTTTAGGCAAGGTTGCAATTTGGGGCTGACATGGGGATAGCGTTGCCCCAAATAATCGTCGAAATTCTGCACCACGCGTACAGCTTTTTGTAAGGCCAATTCATCCCAAAAAAGCAGCTTTTGCGGCGGGACTTTGGCTACCAATTGGCGTTCTGCCGTTTTCGCCATGAAGGGTTCCTGCAAAAACGCAGATAAGGCGTCGATGACATTAATGAGGGCTTTGGAGGGGGATGACACCGCCTGGCCATTTTTGGCGGTGAACAAGGGCCCTGTGAGGGTCGATTTGATCTCACCCAGTGCGACCTTGAATTTGGCAAAATCGCCATCAGCTTGTTTTTGTAACTCTGTCGTCAGCGTTGGCCCCACAAGCGAAAGGGAATTCATCAGTCGCATGAGATTGGTATAGGTCGCATTCGGTTGGAAATTCAAGGCATCGAGCCAACTGAGTTCACCGCTGCTCATGAGATCTGCCGCTGCGATGGCGTTTTCCGCAAGAGCCCTTGCATCCGAGTCATCCAAATAGCGTGCAGTGGATAGGTCTGAGAGTTGTTCCAGCTGCTTTTGCAGGGCAAAAAGGGTGGGGTAATTCTTTTGCACATCAAAGGCGTTGGCGAGGAATTCGCGATAGACCTTGCCCAATTTCTGGCTGGCTAACACCTTGAAATCATCCAGTAAAACGCGTCGCTGGGCCGCCTGCGATAAGGCGCTAGAATAGTAGCGCGAGTTTTTGTAAAAGTCGGCTGGAAGATCCACGTTAAAGACATACTTGATAAGGGTACCAAGGTCTTCGATGCTCTCTGTTCGCTCTAACTCATTGTAGAGTTTGACATGTTTTTCAAGCTCTGCCAGCTGGCGAATGAACCCATCGAGGGCACGGTAACTGGCCAATGAGGTGGGAGTTGAACCGCGTCCACCTTGCTGTGTCACCGTGTCCGTTTGCAAGATATTGGGGGAGACCACCGTATTGGCCTTGCGAATCAGGCCTGAGGCGAGGGAAGGTAAGACGATGCGGTCATAGCCGATGGCGATCGCCTCTTGCAGCCGTTCATCGATGCTGGAAAACCAGGAGGCGGGTAAAAAGATCGAGGACGTGCTGACAAACGAAATATTGGCATAGCTGGAGAGAATTTCCGCAGCCTGCTGATTCATGTAATTGATGAGCTCAGCATCATCACTAATCCCGCCCCTCTGGCGCACGCCCTGCAATGAACGATCAATTTGATTGAGGGCCGGTGTCATGGTGCGCAGACTTTGGCTTAAACGATCCTGGGCGTAAAACATGCCCAAAAGCCAAGCGCTTGCACCGGCAACGCTGATCGCTTTGCCGAAATTGAGATAATGATTAACGGAAACCAGAACGCGCCGCACCGGCTGGGCAAGGGTTGCCTCAGGAAAGATTTTTGCTGCGAATAAATCTCGGGCAAAAGCGATCCTTCCTTTAGGTTCGCCCAGCATCTTCCCAAAGAGACCACTGGAGAGCTCCGTATCTCCCGCCAGCGCTTTGGGGGTGTTTTCCTGTAGCGCTGTGCAGTAAACGCCTCTTAAGAAGAACGACTCGTGATAGGCACTTTCGCGGAACACCAAATCGAGGAATGTCTCAAGCCCTTCCCGCAGCTCAAGCATGCGTGTGGGCAGTTCGATTAAATCATCGCGTTCCTGTTCCAGTCTGGATTGGGTAATCAAAGTCGCGCGCAGATGATCAATATTGCTTGTTAAATCTTTGAACATGTCGTCCAGCCATGAGGTGCTGAAGGCCGTGTTCACGCTATAGGGGACCGACCAACCAAAGATATTTTGGCGCAGATGACTTGGAAGGGCGCGCATCAAGTGACTGAAACCGGGGATGGCATCGCACTGGGTTAAGACCACGTAAACGGGGACATGCATGCCAAGAACCGTTTGTAAATGCCATAACTTTTGATGGATCAGCTTGGCTTTTTCTTGCAATGCAGTTTGCTCAGCTGCGTTTGTGATGCGCATCTCTCTCACATCCAGCGTCAAAACCACACCATCCAATGGGCGCTTAGGACGGGCGCGACCAAGGGTGCGCAGCAAATAATCCCAGTTCCCTTCTTGGCTGAGTGAATCATCGCCTGTGAACAGGGATCCTTTGACATCAAGAGCAATGCCATGATCAAAAAACCACCAATTTAACAGTGCTTGATCGCCCTCAATTTCATAATCTGGGTGACCAATGGGAAGTTCGAGGTCTAGGCTGGAGAGCAGGGTGGATTTGCCGCTGTTTTCAGGGCCGACCACCAAATACCAGGGGATATCGTACTGAGGCGTCAGAGAGGGCAAGTAACTCTTTAAAACCTCGAGGGTTCGGACAAAGGATTGGGAAATCTCATCTTGCCTTTGCCAGGTCCAACGTGTGGCGAGCCCGGAAAATCCATCGCGCACCCTTTGCCAAAAGCGTCGCACTTGATCATTGAAATCTTCGCGCAACTCCCCTTGGACACTGGGGCGCTCAAGGGCGCGACGCTGGGCTGCTTTTTTGATGGTTGAGCTGGCAACAAACGTAAAGACGGTCAGGACAATAATGCCGATGACCAGTGCCGTAAAGGCCACATAGGGCAGGTAGGGGGCAAAGGCATTCATGAAACCCGGCATTCCTTACCCCTTCAATGCTCATGGGCAAAAGTCAAAATACGATTGGTGGTATTTTGAACTTGCGCCGTCAAATTGAACCAAACACCATAGGAAATGGCTAAAAGACCTACACCCGTGACCGCAAACATCATGAGCCAGCGCCTGACGTCTTGCATAAACTTGGGCGTTGTGCCGCTCAGCGTATGTTGATAGGCACTGGGCATCAGGCGCTCATTGAGAAGATCGGGAACAAAGTCACGCTGATAAATAAAGCGGTAGAGGTGCTGCATATAGCGGTGAACAGCCCCCCCATCATCACGGTTGCGATAGCGCCCCTGGAAATCCAGGCCTAACGCCAAAAGATAAATTTCTGCCAGGTCACGTTGCGCAGGGTCGCCCTCGCTCAGCAGGTGATCAAGGCGCGAGAAAAACAGATCTCCAGCATCGTGGCTGCCAAAGAGGGCAGATTCTAAAAGATGGTCTTCCCAGTATTTACGACCCTGCCAATCCAGGTTGAGGAAAATCTCATCTGCAAGGGCGGCCGCAATAAATTTGGTCTCGGCGAACAAGCTGGTGGCAAATACGCCCCCCATGCGGGTTGCTTGAATTTCTTGTGTTTCCAGAAGGGCGCGTAGATCGTTGTGAATGGCCTGAGCACCCGCTGCGATGCGAACATCATCATCGCCCGGAACTTTTTCTGTCTCCATGGCAGTGTGTTCCAGTAACCATGTGCCTTCTTGGATATTCTTCTTGTGGACCATGATTCGCAGGTGAAAATCTTCGAAGAATCGCGTAATAAACGACCCAATTCTGTCATCTCTTCGCCGCAAGTGTAGCTGGGTGTTGACCACCGTTTGCGCTCCCCGTCTTCTATTTTTTGGGTTCGTTTTATACCATAGAATAACCCATAAAGATTAACGTAAAGTTATCTAAAATCAAAACTATGCCTTTGTTTTTGGTACATATAACACAATCTCGACGGGGCGATTTTCTGGTGAATCGGCCACATTAAAAATACACAAAGGCTGGTCTTCCTCGATAAAGTTTGCATCACCCGTGATGCTAAAAAACACCACATCTTTTGCTGGAAGGAGGTTCATCTCGACATCTTCAGAGATTACTTTTCGTGCAGCCCCAAGGATGCGGCGATCACGCACGGAACTGATATGACGCTGCGAGCAGATCACAGCCCCTTCCATCCAGCTGACCAGGTCTTTTTCGTCCATGGAAGCAGGTACCTTGGCACCAATGACCATTCGGTTCCGCAACCATTCAGGGCGCAGATCAAGCTCGAAAAGACGTTGATCTTGGCTGAAGCCAACGATGATGTAGCCCTCTTGAATCTTCGATAACACATCGAAAATAATTGTCATCACCTCAGTAAAACATGCATCCATCTGCATGTGATCGTAGGCCGGTAAGACTGGGGGGACCAGATTGGGATGCAGGGACAAAATGATGCCAGCGGCGCGCGCCAGTTCTTGGTAAAGGGCAAAGGGTGTTGCCGCGTTGGACCTTAAGAGTGCTTCATAGGGAATTAAGGCTTGGGTAAGCGCGCAAACAATTTGCTCGGCCTCTCGGGACATAACGTCTTTGTGGGTGCCGCGCAGTTGATCGGATAAAAACATAATCTTATCGCGCATGGCGCTGGCCAAGCCTTCTAGGCGCTGATGCAAAACTGATGTTCCGGTCACACGCATCAGGGGTGGGATGAAATTGATCTTACGAAATCCCTGTCCTTCGCGCGTGACTTGCAAAAGAGGAAGAGCCACATAACCCACGGGGGGTTCGCTGGCTGCCAGCAACTGATTATTTGGGTGCAACACAGGCGTGCGAATGGCATTATCGCCCGTGTTCATGTCATTGATCTCAGGACTTTCCACCGAGATATAACGTTGACTGGTTTCACCAAAGCCACGCTCTTCTGCAACCGCGATGTAGAGCGTGCGTGTCTCGCCCGGATTAAAACCTGCTTGCACCAGATCCAGGGAGAGGGTCTCACCTTGCCCCCCAATGACCACTAAAAGCCCGTCGGGCAGTACCGCTTCAAGTCGCTGGATAATCAGGCGTCCTGCCACCAAGGCCGAGGCGTCATAATCAAGATCAATCAACCCATAACCGTTGGGCATCAGTTGTTGGAGATGATAGCGCAACAGTTGGTCGTGGCGCTGTTGCGCATATTGAAAATGCTGTGGCATCAACAGCATGCCTTCATACCATTGGACCGGTTGTTGGAGACGTGCAACGTTTTTCATGGTGCCCTCACTCGTGATCCGCACTTAAGCTTGTTTGTCCTGATTGAGCCGGGGCCAGAACTTCCTTTGCAATACGGCCGGCTTTAGGTCCTGCTGCGGCATCAACCGCCTTGACTGCTTTATTCTTTAAGTCTGGGTGTGAGCCCTCATTTGGCGCGATACGCGGTAGGACTTTTTCCTCGAAATAGCTGTCTTCGTGTTTTTTTCGGGGTGCCAGTTGACCACGAACCACGGCGGCTTCTGGCTCATCAAAGGCACGTAACGGGCCGCAGCCCTGTTCCAGTACGCAGAAGTCATATTTTTTTAAGTGAATGTGGGCAGTGTCATGGCGCCCAAGGCGGATGCGATGGGCCCCTGGCGTCAGATAGTTGGCAAAGACCAGGGCGCCTGACGGAGACTCGCCGCGAAAATCGAGGGGGATGTTTTGGACCCTTTGTCCTGGCGTTAATTCCCAATGCAGCACATCGATGACATCGGGATAATCACGTTTGATTTGGTCCGCGGCTGCGAAGTATTCGGCAGCTGTCATCTTTAAGAGTGCTTGCAAAACATCGCGGCGGTAAATGATCACCACATCGACAGCTGTGGCCGTGTCGAGATTGGCATCCGAGTCCAGCGTGATCGAGATTTCCTCAACATTCACAGGGGGTTCAGACTCTGGCTCCGCCAGAATGCCGCATCCACTGAGCGCGATGAGGAGCAGTTGTCCCATGAGGGCACTGGCCCACACTTTAGCGCGAGAGGGGGAGAAGGTCGCACGCATTTAATACATTATCCTGTCTTCTTCACTGTTGACCAACACGATTCGTGCCGGCAGATCCATCTGTGTCCGCAAGCTTCTGGAGACGTTTTCAGCCTCTGAAAAGGCCGTAAAGTCTCCAAGACGAACCTCAAAATGGGCGACATCGCTGCGCATATTGCGCACGATGTATGTGCTATATCCACGCTCTTTCAGGGCATGATAGAGGGCGTAGGCCTCACGACTATCTGTTGTCGTCTGTACGGTCACGGAAAATCGAGAAAGACTAACGGGTGTAGAGGGGGACGCCGCTGGTCTCACGCTTTGAGGGGCGCCACCCTCAGGCGCCACTGTTGTGTTTGGTGCGCTTTGCGTCGTTGCGGTTGGGGATTGGGCGGTTGGCGCATTTGAATCAGTCTCACCAGCCGGTGCGGTTTGGGCAGCATTGCTCGCTGCGGCCGATGGATTCGTTGCAGGGGAGGGCGCTGCCGTAGGCCCAGGGCTTGGGCGACCTGAGGGGCCAAAGGTTGCCTTCGAGACTTCCGTTGAGGCGCCCCCAATCAGGGTCTGGGCCGTCGGTTGGGCGACCGAGGAAAAAATCGTTCCAAGGGTTGGACCCAGACTATCGCGGATTTTATTAATCCACTGACTGGCGGTGTCCTGGGCGATGGCGCGTCCTTGGGCAATGCTTTGCTGCAGGGCCCGGTTCTCAGCCTGCTCGAGCACGTTTGCAACGCTATCGCCGGTGCTGGTGTATTGGGCACTTCGCTGTGCATAACCTTGGGTGGTCTCGACACCCTGGGGCTGTACTTGCTGGGCGATGGCCAGGCCGCTTAGGGATGCTGGTGGAAAGGTCACAAAGCACAAAAGAAAGCCGGCAGTGAAAAAGATGACACCCATGAGGGCTAGACCCAGAGCAAGACCGAAAAACGAGAATCTTCCCATGACCCATTTCTCCTTGAGGCGCGGAACGTTCAGATGGCGCTCGGTTTCACGGCGCAGCCGATGAAGATCTTTGTTGTAATCGTCGTGAGGTTGCTGGGACTGAGGTGCCGTTGGTTTGCGTCCTTTTTCGGTCGATGCTTTAGGTTCTGCCAGAAAGTCTGGCAGTTGTGGCAGGTTTTTTTTATGGGCGCTGACGCTGTCTTGGCGCTTTTGTTGTGCAAACCATCCCTGATGATTGGCCGATTCTTTTGCCGTTGAAGCCATTATTATTTTTCCCTGTTTCTGGCCTGAAGAATATCATGCCATTTAGGGCTCAACAATCCTCGTTTATTGTTTTACGAGGCAATGGCCACCACTTGTGGCACCTGTGCCAAAGCCGCATCGATCTCAGTGCCCGTTTCAAGGCTTGTGATGGCGCCTTGCCGCGTGCAGGCAAGGCCGCTGGCAGCCACAGCTCTTTGTAGGGCAGCTTCAGGGGCCATGTTGTTCTCAAGGCTTGCTGCAAAAACGCCCACAAAAGCATCGCCAGCCCCTGTGGTATCGCAAGGCTTTATGGGTAAAGCGGCCACAGACCAGTCACCTTCGGGTGTACTGAGGTAGGCGCCCTGATCTCCTTGGGTGACCACACACCACAATCCATATTGGGCGCTTAAGTGGCGTGCAATTTCCCTTGGCTTGGTGTGCGGAATATGAAAGGCACTTGCCAGCTGCTGCGCCTCGGTTTGGTTCACAACTAAGATGTCCACAAGATCCAGTGCTTCTTCTGGAAGAGGGCTTGCCGGTGCCAGATTAAGAAGAATGCGCGTGCCGTGCGCACGGGCGCGGCGCATGAGGGCTAAGTTTTGCTGGAGTTCCACTTCCATTTGCAGGATGAGGGTGGTCTCAGGTCCCAATTCCCCATCGGGTATGGAGGTTGATTCCGCTTCCAAGTTCGCACCACTGGCAACAGTGATCATATTCTCAGCCTTGGCATCAACACAGATGGCAGCGCATGCTGTTGGACGCCCGGTGCGGGCGATGCCCGTGCAATCTACCCCCGATGCGCTAAGGGTGTCCATGAGGTTTTGACCAAACGCATCCAAACCGACACAGCCATACATTTTGACATGTGCGCCGTCGCGTGCGGCCGCCACCGCTTGGTTGGCGCCTTTGCCGCCGGGATGAAGGCTGTAGTCAGCGCATAGCACTGTCTCGCCAGGTGTGGGCATTTCTTCAACTAAGAAAACCATGTCCATATTCAGAGAGCCAAAAACGATGATCATGGGTGCTGTGCCTTTAGCGTCGACAGTCTAAGGTATGCTCTGGTGATACGCCTTAGGAGGATCGGGCGTCAATGATCGTTTGATCAAGATTCCAGGTATTGTGCAAAATCCCATGTTGCGTCATGCTGCTGAAGAACACTTTGATGCAAGAATAGCGGATACGAACAGGAATTCATCATGGCTGATGTGTTGACGATCGCCAGGCGCAACATGATTAAGGGACAGCTTATGCCTGTTGGTGTGCGGGACGAGCGCTTGCTGCATGCCTTTGAAGTGGTTCCCCGTGACCGTTTTGCACCTAGCCACGCGCCCAGCCTTGCTTACGCAGATATGAGTCTTTCAACAGATGGCAGCGAGCAAATGCTGGCTCCCCAGGCTGTTGGACGCTTGCTTGAAGAGGTAAAGCTGGAGCCCCATGAGAAGGTTCTCTATTTAGGGGGTGGCGGCTATGGTGCTGCTTTGTCAGGTTATTTAGCGCGAGAGGTGATCGGGGTCCTTGCGACAGACACCTGCGTTCGCACTGCAAGAAAAGTGCTTGAGGATCTTGAAATTTTCAATGTGGTCCTCGTCGCAGCACCCTGGCAAGACGGAATGCCAGCCTTTGCGCCCTATGATGTGATTCTAGTGGAAGGCGCGCTGAGTTCTCTGCCCGATAGCTGGGTTGGTCAATTGCCAGAGGAAGGGCGGGTTGCTTGGTATCACTACCAAGGCGCAGGACGTCCAGCCGTTGCGACCCTTTCAGTGTATTGCCGGGGGCAGCCAAGTGTCCTGACACCCTTTGAGGCCTCGGTTCCGCGTCTTGCGGGTGATCTTGATCTTAAGAGAGGATTTCAATTGTAATGCAAGAGATGTCCGTTGAAGAATACGCGCTCAAGCGTCACGAGGGGTGGCCACATCTTCTTTTGGATGTGCGTGAAGCCAACGAGCTTGCCATTTGCAAAATCGCTCCCCATGTTTGGATCCCCCTGGGCGACTTATCCATGCGCCTTGGTGAGCTGGATCCCGATGAAAATATTATTGTTTTATGTCACCATGGCGGAAGAAGTGCACGTGCTGTCTATTTGCTAAGCGGGCGTGGCTTTGATAAGGTATGGAATTTAGTGGGTGGCATCGACGCATATGCTGTGCGCGTTGAGCCGACCCTCCCAAGATATTAGGAGCGCATTCGTGGCCAAGTTGAAACCATTTATCCTGCCAACCCTACTGCTGTCCGCCATGGTCATCGGTATTCCAGCTGAAGCTGCGCCAAAAGCGAAGAAAGAAGCTGCGCCTAAAGCCCAGAGCGCCAAGGCGTCAAAGGTGAACACCCCCAAGGCTCAGCAGGGGAAAAAAGATTCTTCTTCTCCTGCTCCCACTTCGCAGCAAGCAAAAGCCGAGTCCCATCCCTTTGTGATGGCCCTCATGCGCGCCTATGAGTGTAATCCGGAATTCAAAGCACGTCTGGCTGATTTCTACGGCAAAGCTGAGGCCGTCCCGAGGGCCCTTGCCGAGTGGTTTCCAACCCTCAGTTTGAGCACAGGGGCGTCGCGCAATATTACCCGCACCGATCGCGTGATCAGTACGGGGGGATTGTTTGGCCCGGCAGGCTATCGTAAAGCTGGCAAGAATAATGCGCGGACATCCACGTACTCTGCCGCCATTGAATTACGCCAAAACCTTTTTAGTAGTGGTAGGACTGTGGCTGCCACCAACGCCGCCGAATATGGTGTGTTGGCTGCAGCAGCAGGTGTTGTCAATGCTGAACAGTCCTTGCTGTTGAGTGCAGCCCAGGCTTATCTTGATCTTTGGGCAGCAGAAGCGGCGGTGGAATATAACCGTGCCAACGTCAAGTTCCTGAAGAAGACCATGGATCAGGCCCGGGCCCGCTATGAATTGGGTGATCTCACCCTGACCGACTTAGCCCAGGCCGAAGCTGGTTTGGCGCAAGGACAGACAAGCCTCATCAATGCCCAGGCAAGGGTTCAAGATGCGCGGGCTGTCTATCTGCAAATCATTGGCGAAGAGCCAAGCGCCCTGACCCTTCCCGAGGGCATCCTTGAACAGGTTGAGCTGCCCAAAACCGTCAATGATTTGGTGATGATTGCGCAAAAAGACTCGCCCAGCATTGTGGCGGCCAACTATTCACAAAAGGCTGCTGAAAGCAATATCAGTCAAGCCCAAGCGGCATTTGGTCCTTCGGTAGATCTGCGCGCCTCTGCAAGCCGTTCCATCGCTAAAAGACGCCCTTTGACGGAAACATCCCCACACTTTAATCCAACCAATCAAGCCGATGTGGGGGTGACGCTGTCGTTACCGATCTTCCAGGGCGGTAAGGATTGGTCTCAATTGCGCGAAGCCACTCAACAGGCCTATCAAGCCCGCTATAGCCTTGCCAATGCCCAAAGGGCAGCAGCCCAAGCTGCGACCCAGGCATGGGATAAGTGGCGTTCCTCCGAGCAGGCGGTTGCCATGTACAAGTCCCAAGTGCGTGCAGCTGAAATTGCCCGCGAAGGAGCTTTTCAGGAATCATTGGTGGGTGAGCGTACCATCATCGACGTCTTGAAATCGGAAGAGGTTTTGCTGCAGGCGCGCACAAGTTTGGTGCAAGCCAAGCGTGATTTCTTGCTGGCACGTTTTCAGTTGTTGGCATCGATTGGGCAGTTGACCGTCACAAGTCTTGGACTTCCGGTTGAGCGCTACAACGTTGAGCAGTACGCAGATGATGTCAAGTTTAAGCTGATCGGCCTTGGAAACATCGAAAATAAATAGGGGTGGAGGCATCTGATGACGGCGCAGAAAAGTGGAACTCAAGAAAAATCGGTTGAAGAGATTCTGAATTCCATTCGCGAAATCATCTCAAGTGATGTGAGCGAGGCGGAGCAACAGGGCGCAGCAAAAACCGCTGCTGGATCCATGGATGCCCAGGAGGATGTTCTTGAATTGACGCCGGCCATGGAAGAAGCCATGACCCTTGAGAACCAGGTGCAAAGCGCCGCGCCGTCTTCGGAAAGTGTCCAGGATGTGGATGCATCAACAGAAGTGGTCGATAAAGCACTTGAGATCGAAGCAAAAGCTGAATCTGAGCCCAGCGACCTGGACAAGTCCTCTTCTGAAGATGCCGTTATTCTTGAAGAATCCCTTGCACCAGCAGAAATAGAGAGCGCCATCGATACAAGCAGTGTGCAGGCACTTGAGGCAGTAGATCAGCCATCTCAGACGATGGATGAGTTCACACAAGCGCCTGCTGCTCCGGTGACCAACGGACAGGCGGCGTCGTCTGCACCTTCTGCACCCGTGGGATTTGCTGATCTTCTCAATATGAAGATGGATGCTCAGCCACAATTAACGCCTGAAGACCGTAAGCCAATGCTGGATCAGGCAACGGTATCCGAGACGGTGGCGGCCTTTTCCAGTTTAAAAGAGGCGCTGACTCAGTTTGAGCAAAAAAAAGAACATCTGGTAGCAACAGGGGAGTTTAGCAAGATGACTATTGAACAAGTCGTACGCGAAATGTTACGTCCAATGTTGAAGGAGTGGCTTGACGCCCATCTGCCATCACTGGTGAAATGGCTGGTCGCCGAGCAAATTGAAAAAATGCTGCAGGAGCAGGGTATAGCCAGCCCCAAGGAGTAACACAACGCCTGTGACCGGCGTTTTCTTTGTGGGCTTACGAAGAAGTGCCGGTCATAAGGAATGTGTTTAATGTTAGACAAAACCTATCAGCCTCAAGAATTTGAACATGACTTTTATGCAGCTGAAGAGGCTGCGGGTGCTTTTAAGCCAGGCGTCCACTCTGATCTTGATCCCTATGTCATTATGATGCCCCCCCCCAATGTGACGGGTAACCTTCACATGGGTCACGCCTTAACCTACACCATACAAGATATCCTGATGCGCTATCACCGCATGCGCGGTCATCCAGCGCTGTGGCAGCCGGGAACCGATCACGCCGGTATTGCCACCCAAATGATGGTGGAACGCAAACTGCAATTGGAAGGCAAAAGTCGCCACGACCTGGGAAGAGAAGCTTTCCTGAAAGAGGTATGGGATTGGCGCGATCTCTATGGGGATCAAATTATTAAGCAACAGCGGCGCCTGGGGGTTTCGGCGGATTGGAGCCGGCAAAAGTTTACTCTTGATGAGGACATGAGCCACGCCGTAACCACGGCTTTCGTGCGCCTTTATGAACAGGGTCTGATTTACCGCGATAAGCGTTTGGTGTACTGGGATATTAAATTACAAACGGCCCTGTCGGATCTTGAAGTGGAAAATGTCGAGACGAAAGGAAATATGTATTATTTCCGCTATCCCTTGGCGACTGATCCCAACACTTTCATCACCATTGCCACAACCCGACCTGAAACCCTGTTCGGGGATACAGCTGTTGCGGTTCACCCAGAAGATGAGCGCTATCAACACCTCATTGGGCAACACGTTCGTCAACCCTTCACCAACCGTTTGATTCCGATTATCGCCGATGCGTATTGCGATCCGGAAAAGGGCACAGGTGCGGTGAAGATCACTCCTGCCCATGATTTCAATGATTTTGAAGTGGGGCGGCGTCATCAGCTGGAGGCCATCACCATCATGGACACCCATGGTGTGTTGTGCACGCCTGCGCCTGCAGAATTCTGTGGTCTGGATCGCTTTGAGGCGCGCACCAAAGTAATTGCCGAGCTTGAGGCCCTTGGTCTTCTTGAGAAGATTGAGACGACCAGCCATGCGGTTCCCCACGGCGATCGTTCCGGATCGATCCTTGAGCCGCGCCTGACCGACCAATGGTTTGTGGACGCTAAAGTTTTGGCAGAACCAGCCCTCAAGGCTGTTGAAGAAGGGCGCATTCGCATTATTCCAGAGGCGTCTCGTGCCACTTACAATCATTGGTTGACCCACATTCAACCTTGGTGCATCTCGCGCCAATTGTGGTGGGGACATCGTATTCCGGCTTGGTTTGGTCCCGATGAGAGTATCTTTGTCGCCTTCACGGCAGAGGAGGCTGCTGCAAAGGCAAAGGTCCACTATGGTCACGCGGTTGAGGTGCGCCAGGACGAAGATGTCTTGGAAACCTGGTTTTCATCGGCGCTGTTTCCGTTCTCAACCCTCGGCTGGCCGAATGAAACGGCTGATCTTAAACGTTTTTATCCCACATCGGTTCTGGTAACCGGGGCAGATATTTTGTTCTTCTGGGTTGCCCGCATGATTATGACCGGCCTGCATCTGGTGGGTGATATTCCCTTCAGGGACGTCTATCTTCACGCCCTGGTTCGGGATGAAAAGGGTCATAAAATGTCCAAGACCAAGGGGAATGTAATCGATCCCATGGACATGATCGAAGCCTATGGCACCGATGCGTTGCGTTTCTCCCTTGCGGCCCTGGCAGCGCCTGGCCGGGATTTGCGCTTTTCCAAAGCAACGGTCGAGCTTTATCGGAATTTCGCCACCAAAGTCTGGAATGCCGCGCGCTTTTGCACCCAGAATGGCTGCAACTATGATCCAAAGTATGACCCATCCGAGGTTACGAATGATCTCAATCGCTGGATCTTAGCCAAATTAAAGGCGACCAAGGTGGGCGTTGAGAAGGCCCTTGCAGAGTATCGTTTTGATGCAGCTGCCCTTGAACTTTATCACCTGATCTGGGGTCAGTTCTGTGACTGGTTTATTGAACTTGCTAAGCCCATCTTGCAAGGGGAAGATAATCCCGCTAAAGCCGAGACACAGGCAACGGCTGCCTTTGTCTTAGTTGAAGTGTGCCATTTGCTGCACCCCTTTATGCCTTTCCTCACCCAGAAACTCTATAGCCATTTTGCAGGCGATGCGGCAGGCCTTCTGGTCCAGGCCTCGTGGCCCCAGTATACCTGGGACGTGGGCCATGTGGACGAGGTGGATGGACTGATTGACTTCATTACCAAAGTCCGCAGCATGCGTGCGGCTGTGAACATGCCGCCTGCCGAATGGTTACGCCTTTATGTGGCCGATGCAGCACCCCAACAGCAACAGCGCCTTACGGTCCACATGATGCTGATCAAGCGTCTTGCACGGTTAGAAGATCTGGACTTCTTCGCTGCCAACACGGAACTCCCTAAAGGCATGCGCGGCCTTTTAGGGGACATGACCCTGGTTATGCCCCTTGGCGATAGTATTGATCTCGATGCCGAACATCAGCGTCTTTCCAAGCAGCTGATCACATTAGAAAAAGAAATCAAATCCGTCCGCGCGAAGCTGGAGAATGCTGACTTTATGGCACGTGCCCCAGAAGAGGTGGTTGATAAGAACCGCGAACGCCTGGCGGAGGCCGAACGTGATGTTGTGCGTATTCAAGACGTTTTATCTCTTTTAAAATCCTAATCTTATGGGATTCGTCTCTGGGCCGCGGCGTTTTGCCGCGGTCTTTTTTTGCCTGATTGAGGATTCTCCCCCCTGTACCACGGTTACAGTTCTGTTATGCTGAATCCATGAAGGGTGCCAACTCTTCGTTATTCTATAAGGGAGGAAAAAAATGATAACCCCACGCTTCACAGCGCTTATACCGGCGTTTGCGCTTTCTTTTTTGATGGCTTTTCCTGACTCGGTACTAGCAACCGATGCCAGCCCAAAGGGTGAAAAAGCCGTCCAGACAGAAAAAAAGTCCAAGCATAAAAGGGAGAAGTCAAACCAAGTCGACGCTTCGGTGGTCAAAAAATCAAAAACTGATGATGACTTGGAAGAGGTGAAAAAGACCTCGCAAGCCAAGGCCATCGAGAAAGCGGCCGGTAAACGTAAAACCAAAAGTGGCTGCCTAGCCTGTCTGTTTACCAGTGCAAAACTTGCGGCTGAAGCCCTTGAGGAGGCCGATGAATTGGCAGACGATGCCCGCAAAGTTGCAGGTGCTGCAAGAAAAATGGGTGAAGCCAAAACCACGGAAGAGCGTATCGACGCCCTTGCTGAAATGACCGAGCACGCCGCCGATCTGCTCGAGAACGTGGATGATATGAAAGATATCGGTGAAGAAGCCATCAAAGAAGGTAAAAAAAATGGTAAGGCCATGGCCGAAAAAGTGAAAAAGGCCAAAGACAGACTGGCGGCCGCTGAAGGTGAGGGTGACGAGGTAGAAGAAGAGATCGTCGAAAAGAAGGCCAAGAAATCAAAACGCAAAGCCAAAGCACACGCAGATAGCCCTGCGGATGTATAGTCCCTCTTGATACCGCCAGGCCCAGGAAGCGCATGCTTCCTGGTGCCAAGGGATGCCTGAGATCCCCTTATATGTCTCAATTCAAGCGCGTTTGCTCTCTCATGCTTTTTTCGCTGTCATGGGAGGGTATTAGATCTTGGTGCCTGCATATGGGGCTCGGCCAGACTGATCTCGCCATAGCTTGCTTTCCCAAGGAAGACAGCATCAATTTTGATCCAAAAAAGTATTTGTTGAGACTTCAAGGGCAAGGCGGATGCTCGGCGTTTAGAGAAGCAGGAAAAGAGGAAAACGTCCTCTCCGATCATTGTCGTTCAACCGCCTTCACTGTTTTGTATTGCCCTCAAAATCAGAAAAATTGCTAAAGCACCAAATATCTCTGCTCAAAGATTACACGTGAATTGCTTAAGTCACCTGAGTTTCATATCTCTTCTTTGACATGGAAAATTTCTCCTCATGGGCCTTGAGAAGGGGAAAGAATGTAGGCACATCTTCTCCCTTCTAAATAATGCAAGGACCTTTTGTCATTAAATCATTGGCCTGTGCCATAAGAACAATAATAAAAAGGCATCAAAAGACAAAAATAAGTATTTTACGGACTAGTTTGCAATATTGATTTAAATAATTTTTGTTTTTCTAATTGTAATAATGACGATTAGTATTACCTA
Organism: Holosporales bacterium; assembly: GCA_046318415.1. GTDB lineage: Bacteria > Pseudomonadota > Alphaproteobacteria > Caedimonadales > Caedimonadaceae > JBKCUK01. Next base: position 54,163 of record JBKCUK010000006.1, read on the forward strand.
TTGGATATGAGTAAGTTTAATTTAAGTGCGGAGTTTAACATGACGTCCATCAAACCCATCAAAGGCCTCAAAGCCGTAACCCTTGGTTTAAGCTTGAGTGTTTCAGGTTTAGCATTTGCCAGCGACCTAGCGCTCACTCAAGACGATACAGTATCGACGAGGGTTGCGGTCACAAATCCTGTTTACCCAAAAGAGAACCTCTTTATTGCCAATAAGAATTTTGCTGAAATGGAAGAAGTGGTGCGTCGCGCGAACCAGGGCGACTTAGACGCATTCTCCACATTGGCTGAGTATCATGTGCATCGCGCCCTCAACCGCCGTCTTTTGAATCAAGTGAATTTTGAGTCCCTCTCTTCAGATCTTTCTTCCTGGATTTTAGAAGACTTCAATCGCGGCTTGTTGGTTGTGGATGCTTTCAAAAATAATCTTCTAGAGAAAAGCCTTCTGGAAGTCGTTGAGTCTCGTGCAGCAAGCCATCAGGACGCGAGTGCACTTGCGCTTCGTGGTCGCCTTTATCGTTTGGGCCTTATCGCGCAGGATCAAAGCCCAGCAATACGACTGCCCCTTGCCCTTGCAGATTTTGAAAAAGCCGCCCAATTGGGCCACGGTTACGCCGCCCTTGAAGCCTGCAAAATTTATGATATTCAAGCTCTTGCGAAAAAAGGTGCTGCTTATTCTGAGGTGGTCCGAAAAAAAATTGCTCTCCTTGCTGACCATGCCCACCAAGATTATGCGCCGGCTCTCGTTGAGCAAGGCCTGGTGCATTTGCAAAACAATCATCTTGAAAGCGCCAAGAAGAGTTTTTTGAAGGCAGGAAATTTGGGAAGTGCCGAAGGTCGCTACCAAGTCGCGCGTATGTATGAAAAGTTTCAAATCACCAAATCTTTGCGGGATGAAAGTCCTATGACCTATACGGATGCCCTGAAAGTGGCAAAGGCTTGGTATCTAGGCGCTGCAGCTAAAGGTCATGAATTGGCCGCTGAAGCACTCGAAAAACTAAATTTCCCCCTGCAGTACGGCCACCAAGGTCATGATGGTCTGGGACAGATCTGGACATTCCGTAACATGGTGCAGTCCAATGATCCTGAGGCTCTGAAGCACCTTTTTGTGAAAACGATCCAGGACAAAAATTTAACTGACGCAAGCTCTTATGGCTATAGCATGCATTTTCTCGAGAAGATCTGGGATAATCTTGAATGGATGAAAAAAGACTTCCTGGGCCAATCCAAATTGACCTATTTCGAGAAACTGCCCATGCTAAATACGCTCAAAAAAGTCAGCACTGCGGTCAGCGGAATAATCAAAAAATTACAAGATTTGACGGCCACACCCGGCTGTATGATCTCTTACTTGGAGCTGAGTGAGCGTTTTAAGTCACAAGATTTCCTTAGGTCCAATCAGGATGTGGTTCGGGTAATCCAACTTTGCCATGGGGGCAGCACTCGGGAAGTCGTCTCGCTGGGCGCAGATGCGGTCAACGCCACCAACGCTGTGCTTGAGATGTTTAACCCTGCCCATGAAACCTGGAAGGGGTTGCTTAATTCATTGGATGGTATGGGTGACCTGATTCGTCAGACGGAATTGCAGTGTATTAGTGCTTTAATAGAACGCGATTCTCTGCGCCCCTCACTCTCGGTTGAGGAAGAAAATTCCCGCAAAGCAGAGTTGAACCATCGCATGCTCATACTGATCCATCAGCGTGATCTTCTGCAATTCTTGGATCAGCTGCCTCAAAAAATGCTGTCCTTGGTTTGGGATCAACAACCATTGCGGGACATGGTGTTTGCAGAACAGAATGCATGGACAAACCAATTGCCTGTTGTTGCTCCTCAAAGTGCTTCTGCTGCGCCTGTCGCCCATGAGAGTTTCTTTAATGTACCGCCCATCTTGAATTGCGAAAAATTGGTCGCCTCAATCCCGCAGATGATGGCACGCCCTTCAAGCTATGAATTGAAGCACGTGTTTAAGTTTGATCAAGATGACTATGCTGACCCTCAACATGCCGAGCCAGGGCCACTGGTTGAGAATTTGCAAGAACTGAAAAAATTTTATCAGTCTCTGCAACTGATCAATGCGCAGGGTGGCGATGAAGCCTCCCTCGGCCATGAGCTAACCATGGGCCACCTGAAGCCACTATGGAACCTTGTCACGGCAACAGAGGATTTGGTTCATCAAATGAATAAAACCTGTTCCAATGGGGTGGCAGGGCTAATGGTGACCGTTTTGCAGCCGAATGCGCCTTACGAAGCGCTGTTTCGCGGTGAGCATGATGAATTGGATGCGTATTACACCCGAAAAGCCGGTCGTATCTTTTCGTTGCGCAGTTATGGAAAAGAGTCGGTAGCTCTGTCTCGGCAAATCTGGTCCATTGTGCTTGGTACCCATCCTTTGTGGTTGGCTGCGCAAGATTCTCTGAAGGTGCTTAAGAGCGAGCTTGAGACTGTAAAAGCCGTGCAACTTTTACTTCAAGAAGACATGGTCCACGCCATAGACAGCGAGAATGTTGATGATCAGGTTAGGATTCAAGCGCTTCTTGAGAAGGAGGAGAGGCACTTGAAAAAGTTGCAAGCCACACAACATATTTTCAACTCTTGGTCATCCCAGGTCTATCACCATGTGATGAGTGGCCTTAATGAGCGAAATGAAAAATTTATTAGAGACAATGATTGGATTCGTGATCTAGAGCACGCAACACATGTGAAGCACTAAGACCCATGATCCAAAAGGCTGAGCTGCTGCTTGCGTGGGCAGGTTAGACACAAGTCAAGGGGGCCTCTGGGCCCCCTTTTTTATTTGGTCAGTAAACGGTGCTACATTATGGATATGGCTTATAGCCTTCTTCTGGCTGATAGCGCCACGGTGAGGGTACCCTCATCCAAGTAATCCAGCTCACCGCCCAGGGGGATGCCGTGGGCAAGGGTACTGACGTGAACGCCCATGTCGGTCAACTTTTCAGCGAGATAATGGGTGGTGGTTTGTCCCTCAACGGTCATGTTCAATGCCAGGATTACCTCTTGCACCCCTTGAGCTTTGACCCGCTCTAAAAGGGCGCCAATGCGCAAGGCCTCAGGCCCGATGCCATCAAGGGCTGAAAGGGTTCCACCCAATACATGATATAGCCCCCTAAAGCTGCCGGAACGTTCAAGGGCCCATAAATCGGCGACGGTCTCAATCACACAGATTTGGGCGAGATTGCGTCGTGCATCGCGGCACAAGCCACACACAGGCTCAAGATCAAGATTTCCGCACTGGGTGCAGGTTTCAATGTGATTGAGCGCATGGTTCAGGGCATCGGTCAAAGGACGCAGGAGTTTTTCCTTGTGCTTGACCAAATGCAGGGCTGCCCGCTGTCCTGATCTGGGGCCCAGACCAGGTAATTTTGAGAGCAGTTGGATGAGGGGCACAAGGCCTTCTGATGCCATAATCGAACCCTTGGGTGTGCGTATTAAAACGGAAGCTTAAAGCCACCAGGAAGCTTCATGCCCCCTGAAATCTTGGCCATGGCTTCATTGGCCTTGGCATCCGACTTGGTGCGGGCGTCATTAAGCGCTGCCATGACCAGATCCTCTAGGACTTCGACTTCTTTTGGATCCACAAGCGATGGGTCTACCTTGACAGAAGTGACCTCCCCTTTGCCGGTCATCACAACCTTCACCATTCCACCTGCGCTTTGACCTTCGACGGTTTCTTTGGCCAACTGCTCTTGCATTTCAGCCATTTTCTGCTGCATCATCTGCGCCTGTTTCACCAGTTGTCCGATGTTTTGCATTTAGTAGAGCTCCTCTTCATGATGATGATCAATTTTTTGAATTTGCGACCCAGGAAAGGCCTCTAGGGCAGCTTTGACCAGCGGATCGTCGACCACTTCTGCTTCGATCTTACGCTTGGCCTCACGGCGCTGCTCGGCAAAGGTGGGTTGCCCCTCCGCCTGGCTGCCCGAGACGGTCCAAGTCTGGCCGGTCAGTTGGGGTAACAAGGCTTGCAACTTGGTGATCAGATCTTTTGGCGCAGCGGGCTTGAGGCGCAGTTCCAATCGTCCGGGCTCGAAAGCAACCAGGTGCGCATCATGGGTCAACGCCGTCTGCAGCAGCATTTCCTTTTTTTGGCCCAAAAGTTTTAACAGATCACGGAACTCCCGAATCTCAATTTTTTCACTCACTTCAGGGGCGGGCGACGAAGCCATAGCTGCAGTTGATGTTTGCGGTGCCATGGGCCGTGCTGCGGAAGATGCTGTCACTGAGCCCGATGCCACCGGTGTGGTCTCAAGGGACGTCAAAATCTGCTGGGGTGTCGGGGCATTGGCCAGATAGCACACGCGAATGAGGATCATGTGGCCAGCTTGCTGACCATCCAATGCTTGTCCGATTTCTTGCGCGCCCTTCAACAGCATTTGCCATAGCCGGGTCAGGGTAGGGATGCTGAGGTCAGCGCCCAGGTTCTGTAGCCTTTGTTGATGGTCAGAATCCACATGATGGGCAAAGGCCGCAGGGGCACTTTTTGCAAGGGTTAGATGATGGGTAAGGCGCAGTAAATCTTGAAAGATCGCAATGGGATCACAGCCGTCATGCAGAAGCTGATCGAAGATGGATAAAGCCTTTGCCGCATCACCCGCGATCAGCGCATGCAGCAGGCTTTCCAGGGGCTCAGTGTCGGCACGGCCCAGCATTTTACGCACGATCTCTTGAGTGATCATTCCATCACTTAACGCCATGGCTTGGTCCAGGAGGGATAGACCATCGCGCACGGAACCATCGGCTGCCCTTGCAATCATCTCAAGGGCGGCAGGTTCAGCGGATCTCTCTTCCAGCTGGGTCACCTTTCCATAATGCGCTTGCAAAATAGCGGTCGGAATACGCTTTAAATCAAAACGCATGCAACGGGAGAGAACCGTATCTGGTACCCGGCGCAGTTCCGTGGTCGCAAAAATGAATTTCACATGCTGGGGAGGCTCTTCCAATGTCTTGAGCAGCGCATTAAAAGCGCTTTTTGAGAGCATATGGACTTCGTCGATGATGTAGATCTTATAGCGTGCAGAGATGGGTTTATATCGGGCGGCCTCGATCACTTCGCGCACATCTTCCACACCTGTGTGACTGGCGGCGTCCATCTCAACCACATCCAGATGGCGATCCTGGGCGATGGCTTCACAGTGTTCACAATGGCCACAGGGGGTAATGGTTGGACCACTTTGACCATCCGTGCCAATACAATTAAGGGCGCGGGCCACCAGGCGTGCCGTCGTTGTTTTGCCCACCCCACGAACACCGTGCAGCAAAAACGCATGGGGTAGCCTGTCCTGAGTAATGCCATTGGTGAGTGCACGCACCAATTCGTCTTGGCCGATGAGATCGGCAAAGGTGGTAGGTCTATGAGCGCGCGCCAAGACGCGATGTTGAGACGCTTGCGTGTTAGGTGCCATGAACTCAACTTTAGTGGTGAATGCCTTATGGATTAGCATACCAGGATGGCTGCGCCAAGACCACTTCAAGTCAAGATGGACACGTCGTTCACCTCTGTTTCCCGACGCGCACTGGTCTTGAGCGATGAAGGCGGTTTGCGAGGGGCGCAAAATAATGGAGATCGACGGTCCAAATGGACAGTAAATATTTGACCGTTGATCCTTTATGGCTTAAGAAAAGGGCTGAGGAAAAAATAACAATATTCCTGATGATCATGCGCTTGATAGTGATCTTGGCCTTTACTTGCTTTTTTGCCCCAATCCCGGAGGGTCAAGCATCGCCTTGTGAGCTTGGGTTAGACCAAGAGACCGAGGAAAAGACCAAATCCTCAAGTCTTCTGGCAGATTTGCCTGAGGATATGGTTGCAGAAATTACAAGTTATCTCGAGACGCGCGATCGTTACGTGCTGATGCGGACATCCCGTGCCCTGGCCAAGTCAGTTCGGCCGCTTTATTATCAAAGTGCCCTTAGTAAGCCGATGATCTTTCATCGTGCCGTCCAGCTGGAACGATTGGCCCTCTATACCCGTATCCCAAGTGAACTTGGCCTGGATGTCCGCCTCGAGTTGCAGGACCTTTTTCCTGGATCCTTCTCAGAGCGAGTTAGCCGCTTTGGTAACTGGATCAACAGCTGGACATTTGGATTTTTTGGCAATCCACAAGCATTACACTATTTTCCAGGTCTTGTTGATTCTGATACATCCTTCGGGTGTGTCAAACGCCTTAAGCTTGTCTCGCCCTATGTGTATGCGGTGCCTGATTTTTTTCTGCAGATAACAAAACTTTTCCCTGAGCTGCGGGAGCTGAAAATCGACCCCGAAGACCATGATTGGCTGGAATGTGAGGACCAGGACGATTTTAAATGTGACGGTATGAACTCCCTGGCTCAGTGTAAAAATCTTAAAAAATTGCATTTCCACAGTTCGGTTTTGAAGGACCATCATCTGCGCACCCTGGTAGCTGCCTTACCCAATTTGAATGAAGTCGGCTTATTCTTCTGCTCGAAACTGACGGCGGAAGGTCTTCGTCCCCTCGCCAGGCTAACGCAGCTGACATCCCTGGACATTTCTCTCACAAAGGTCGATGCGCCTATCCTTAAAGAGCTGTGTTCATCACTTACCCTGCTGCAATCCCTTCGATTACATGCGTGTCAACAGTTGCGTGGCACCCAGTATGCGCAAAGTCTAAAATCAGTGAGTCTTCAATCCTTGGATCTCACAGCTACCTTTATGCCGCATGGGGGATTAGGGGATCTTGCTTTGAACGTGCCCAATTTACGTTATCTTAATCTCAGATGGTATAATTCCTCTGAAGGCTTGGGGCCGGATCTAATACACCTTGGTCATTGGGCCACCCTTGAAGAGGTTAATCTCGCACGTAGTACCCTCGATGTTGAAGGTTTGCATGCGCTCATGGAGAATAATCAACATCTTCGCATTCTCAATCTCTCACAATGTACAATATTGAGGTCTGAAACGCTCTTCAATTTTGGTTTATCTACGGCTCTTACTTGCGTTGATCTTTGCGATACAAGGATCTCTGATAAAATTATAGAGAGTCTTATTCGAAATAACGTCTCCCTTCATACTTTGAATCTGTCTAAGTGTAAATTCATCAGCCCAGCGGGTTTTACTGTCTTGCAGCAGGCAAAAAAACTTACCAATCTCAATGTGTCAAATACATACATTTGTGGTGATGGCTTGAGAGCCCTTTGTGAAAACAAAGTGATAAGGATTTTGGATTTATCAGACTGCGATTATATTAATGCGGATGAAGCCAGTATTTTGGCATCTCTCACAACCCTTCAAGAAATTAATCTGGAAAGAACGATGATAGGAACGGCCGCCATCTTGGCGTTGATCCGAAACAATCCTCTCCTAAAACAGCTACAGATATCTTCTGGTGATCACGTCGATGCATGGGCAGTTTCCCGTTGTCTGCATGATCTTTATGGTGCCAGTAGTGAAAGAAGTTTTCTCTCAATCATTAAAAGACCGCCCGGCCCGAAATTGGTGATCCATAAAATGGGGTACTGATTCTTCCAGCAATCACCATTGCATTGGGGTTGGCCGTCCTTTAAAAATAGGAAAGTACATAAATTTCCATCACAGGAAACATCATGATTGAAAAAACCATGCGGGCGTTGGGCGCTTTTCTCATTCTGAGCACCAGCACCCTTGCCCAAGAGCAAGACGTTGATGCCGCGGTGGTGATGGAGGCCAGCCTTGATGCGCGCGTCAGCTATCTGGAAGAACAACTCAGCCAGCTGCTGGGGCGTCTGGAGGAGGCCGAGCACCAGGTGCGCGAGTTAAAAGCTCAGTTTGAGCTGCAAAATGCGGCAAATACCCCGGCACCTGCTTCGGCAGAAGGTGCGGATGCGGCGAAGACAGCACCGGAAACCGGACAGGAAAAGGCACAAACGGAAGATAAGCCAGCTGCTGGAAAAAGTGAGGCGGGCCTACCCGAGGGCGGGGCGCAAGCGCTTTATGCCTCGGCCATGGATAAGCTGAAAGCCAAGGACTATGAGGGGGCGCGGGGACAATGCAAGAAATTGCTGAACCAGTTTCCAAAAGATAGCCTGACGTTGCATGCAAAATATTGCATCGGCGAAAGTTATTATCGCCAAGACAATCACAAACAGGCCGTCAGTGCCTTTGCGGATGCCTACAAGGCCTATCGCGCCACGCTGAAGAATGCGAAAGCTTCCAAGGGTGCTAAGGACAAAGCCAGCTTTGCAAAAGCGCCTGAAACCCTGTTGCGGCTTGCCCAGTCTTTACAGGCGTTGAAGAAAAAGGAAGAGGCCTGCGCTGCACTGGATCAACTGGACAGCGAGTTCAAGCGTCAGTCTGAAAGCGTGAAAGAGGCAGCGCAAAAAACCCGCAAAGCGCTGAAGTGTCCCAGCGAGTAAGCACGCTTTTCTCTCCCCTCACGGTGCAGGAATTTGCGCAATGCATGGCAAAGCTGGGCGTTCCTCAGGACGCCCCAAGCCTTGCGGTTGCCGTGTCTGGGGGGCGCGATAGTTTGGCTTTGACGCTCCTTGCAGCCGAATGGTGTCGCGGGCGCGGTATTTTGCTGACGGCACTTACCGTCGATCATGCCCTGCGGCCTGAGTCAAGGGATGAGGCGCTTCAAGTATCAGCTTGGTTGCGTAATCGGGGTATCGCCCATCAAATCCTCACCTGGCACCACCCTGAACCGGTCCAAAGTCGCCTCCAAGAACGGGCCCGCAAGGCACGGTATGATTTGCTGGAGGCATGGTGTCTTCAACACGGTGTCGAGCATCTGCTGTTGGGTCATCATTTTGAGGATCAACAAGAAACCATCCTGATGCGTCAATCAAAGGGCACAGATGATGTGGGCCGCGCCGGCATGTCGGCCCAACTTCAAGGGTTTCGCCTCACCCTCCATAGGCCCTTGTTAGCGACGCCTCGGGCACGTCTCACGTCGACCCTTGAGGGTCTGGGCCAGCCCTGGATAGAGGACCCCAGTAATCATAACCGCAAATTTGCTCGGGTTCGCCTCCGTCAGGACTCTCCCCCAAGGCCGAGCCTTGAGATGATCCGGGGTTATGGCCAGACCCGTCAAGAGATCGAAGCTACCATTGCCACCTTTGTTTTGCGCGAGGTTCAGGTCATGGCCGAGGGCTATGCAGAGGTCAGTCTTGAAGGTCTGACGCTGCCCGTATTTAAACGTCTGATTCAAGCCTTTGGCGGGCAAAACTATCCCAAGCGCGGTCATCAATTACAAGCGGCTTTGACGCGTCTCTACAGTGTTCCATGCCAGCCCTTTACCCTGGGGGGGGCTTTATTGCAGCCTAAGGGGGGCACCCATTTCTTGATGTGTCGAGAGCCCGGTTTGATTCAAGAAGAGCTAACCCTCGAGCCGGGCACATGGCGTTGTTGGGATCGGCGTTTTTGGCTGCGGCATGACTGGCCCTGCACCCTTCATCTGCGGGCTTTAAAGCTGGAAGATTGGTCGATCATCAAGCAGCAGGATCTCCCATGTCCCAAGCGGTTGCCATGGCCTGTTCCCCTGACCCTACCCGCCCTTTACGATGATGGGGGATTATTCTGCGTGCCCCCTTTACGCTGGATCCGTTCAAATGCTAGGATTTCCGCACTAAACAAGATAGAATCTGTGTTTAAACCGCGCGTTGAACCGGTGCCCCAGGTGTTTAAGGTAATTTAACCCTTCGTGTGGTAATGTTGATTGAATGAAATGGCGCATCGCTGGGTAGAAAAAAATCGAGGTTTGAGACCGTGAATAATATGAATCGCAACGTTGTGCTTTGGGTGATTATGGGCCTATTTGCCCTCGCCCTGTTCAACATGTTTCAAGGGGGTGGCGAAGTGGCGCGCCAAACCCAAATGCCGTTTTCTGAATTCAGCCAGGATGTGGATCGCGGAAATGTGAAAGAAGTGTTGATCCGTGGCCGCACCATCACGGGACGTCTGGAGGACGGCCGCGCCTTTTCAACCTATGCGCCAGAGGATCCCACACTGGTGCAACGCTTGACCTCTAAGGGTGTTCGCATTACAGCGGCTCCCCCTGAGGAGGCGGGATCTGGATTTTTCTCGATTTTGTTATCTTGGTTCCCCATGCTGCTGTTGATTGGTGTGTGGGTGTTCTTCTTGCGCCAAATGCAGTCCGGCGGTGGCCGTGCCATGAGTTTTGGCAAATCCAAAGCCCGCCTGATGACCGAAAAAACCATCAAAGTTACCCTAAAGGATGTGGCGGGATGCGATGAAGCCAAAGTCGAAGTGCAAGAAATTGTCGAATTCCTGCGCGACCCGCAGAAATTCCAAAAATTAGGCGGTAAAATTCCCAAGGGCGTGCTGTTGGTGGGTTCTCCTGGAACGGGTAAAACGCTTCTGGCGCGCGCGATTGCCGGTGAGGCTAATGTGCCATTCTTTTCCATTTCCGGCTCGGACTTCGTGGAGATGTTTGTGGGTGTGGGTGCCAGCCGTGTGCGCGACTTGTTCGAGCAGGGTAAGAAGAATGCGCCCTGTATCATCTTTATTGATGAAATTGATGCGGTGGGTCGCCACCGTGGGGCCGGACTTGGTGGGGGTAATGATGAGCGTGAGCAAACCCTCAACCAACTCTTGGTGGAAATGGATGGGTTTGAGTCCAATGAGGGCGTCATTATTATTGCGGCCACTAACCGACCTGATGTGTTGGATCCAGCCCTGTTACGTCCTGGCCGTTTTGACCGACAGGTGGTGGTGCCGCTTCCCGATGTGAAGGGGCGGGAGCAAATTTTGAACGTTCATATGGCTAAGGTTCCCTTGGCGCCCGACGTGGATGCTTCCGTGATTGCCAGAGGTACCCCCGGTTTTTCAGGTGCTGATCTTGCCAACTTGGTCAATGAAGCGGCGCTTATGGCAGCCCGGTATAATAAGCGCGTGGTAACGGCTGAAGATTTTGAACAAGCCAAGGATAAAGTCCTGATGGGACCTGAACGGCGCTCGATGGTCATGAGCGACGAAGAGAAGAAATTGACGGCGTATCACGAGGGGGGGCATGCCATTGTTGCCCACTTTAATGAGGATTCTGATCCCATCCACAAGGCCACCATCATTCCGCGCGGCCGGGCGTTGGGCATGGTGATGCGGCTGCCTGAAGGCGATCGGGTTTCCATGTCAAAACGCCGTCTTCTTGCCGATCTGCGGGTGGCCATGGGCGGTCGTGTGGCCGAAGAAATTATTTTTGGCGCCGATAAGGTGACCACGGGCGCCAGTTCCGACTTCCGTCAGGCGACTTCCATTGCAAGGCGCATGGTGACCGAGTGGGGCATGAGCGATAAGTTGGGCCCTCTTGCCTATGCTGAACCGACGCAAGAAGTATTTTTGGGACATTCTGTGGCGCAGCATCAGACCATGTCCAACGAGACGGCCCATATGATCGATGCGGAAATCAAAATGATCGTTGAGGCAGCTTACGCTGATGCTAAGGCGACGCTGACGAAACATTTGCAAATGCTTCACACCCTTGCCAGTGCCTTGTTGGAATACGAAACCCTCACGGGGGATCAGGTGCGTGAAATCTTAGGTGGCACGCCGCCCGCTGAGGTGATGGCCAAGGCGCGGGTTCAACAACCCAAAAAAGGGTCCACGCCAGGTATGGGCAGTCGCCGTAAAGCACCTGAAAAGCTGGAGGTCAGCCCCGAGCCCAATGGGTGATTTGATTTAGACTTACTCAATGGACGCACGCCCATGAAACGCGCTTTGACAGTGGATTGGGGCTTTGCTAAACAAGGAATAATTTTCCTCTTAAAACCATAGGCAAGACCATGCGCTTTTTAACTGTCATCGTCACCCTTTTGAGCAGCCTGTGCGCCCATGCGGCCGAATCCTCTGACGTCAAAGTAGTGGCCATTACTCAAATTGTTGCCCATCCAGCCCTTGATGCCGTTCGCAAAGGTGCCCTGGACGAGCTTGAGGCTCGCGGCTATATCGAGGGTCGCAATCTCAAGGTGATCTATCAAAGCGCCAGTGGCAATCCCACAACGGCGGCCCAGATTGCGCAGCAGTTTGTGGGGTTAAAGCCCGATGTTATTTTCGCCATTTCAACGCCGTCCGCCCAAACGGTGCAGTCAGCAAGTCGTGGCACCATCCCCATGGTCTTTGCCGCCATTTCCGACCCGCAAAAAGCGGATATCGTTGACTCGGAACAAAAGCCAGGCCGCAACACTACTGGGGTGACCGACCGGGCGCCGCTTACCAAGCAGCTCCAGTTTGTGCGGGACGTGATGCCCCAGCTTAAGAAACTGGCTTTTCTCTATAATCCGGGTGAGGATAACTCGGTCGCAGCATTGCAAGTCTTCAAAGACCTGGCGAAGGCTTCGGGGATCGAGTTAAAGGTTTACGCCGCATCAAAGACAGCGGAAGTCTCAGCCGCTGCCCGGCGTGCCCTTGAGGAGTGTGAGGCGGTATTCGTTCCAACGGATAACACCATCGCCTCGGCGTTTGAGGCCGTCGTCAAAACCGCCCAAGGTCTTCGCAAGCCCGTGTTTGCCTCCGATACAATCTTGGTGGGCAAGGGGGCTGTGGCCATGATTGGCCAGGACTATACCCACATTGGGCGGGAAGCCGGTATGTTGTTGTCTCGGGTATTGGCGGGCGAACCTGCGGGGTCCATCCCAGTGGTGGAGCCAGGGCTTTATGAGCTGGCCATCAACAAAAAAGCAGCTGAGGCTGCCCGCGTGAATCTACCAAAAACCATGATCGATGCCGCGCAAAAGGTGTATCCTTAAGTCCTCAAACGGGTCCTTTGGCCGCGCGATGACGAGGTGCAGTTTAACCCGCGGGCGATGACGAAGGTTTCTTAGGTGCCGTTCTTTTCTTGGTCTTTGTTCGTCATTGCGAGGGGGCCGGCGGCCGACATGGCAATCCATGGATGCTCGCCGTCCTCACTGCTGCAGCAAGAACTGTCAACCAGCCTGGATCCCCGCCTGCGCGGGGATGACATGGGTGCACTCTTTATACGTCTCCCGCAAGGAGGCCATTGGCCGACGCGGTAATCCATTACTGCCTGAGGCCTGCTCCGCTGTGCCATAACCCATAACCCTCAGAACATGTCATGTTCCCCAATGGAGAAAACGTCTTGTTTTCGCTTTAAAAATATCAAAACCTGCTAGCCAGTCTTAATTTTTGTGTCTATGGTGAACGCGTTTGACGCGTGTGTCGATCTGACATCAAAAAAAGTAAGGAGCATTCGAAGATGATGCTGAAAAACAGCATTCCCGTTCTCTTGTTGAGCTTGGCTGCTGCCGTTCCGGCGCATGCAAAGGGCAAGCACGCCTTCACCTTTGGAGGGGCGGTCGAGAATTACAATTACAAAGAGCCCAAACTCATGGAGACAAAGGGTAAGCATTTCTATGGGTTAGAGGCTGGTTACCGTTTTCAAGCCACCTCTCGCTTGGTTTATGGCCTTGAAGCCCGCTATATGCGGGGTAAAACCAGTTACAAGTCAAACAGCACCGGTCGCCACGGCACAAAGACCCCCAATCGTATTTTTGAAAGCCGTGGATTGCTGAGTGGCGTTTTCAAGCCCTTTGACACCACAGCGCTGGAGCCGTTTACCGGGCTTGGTTACCGTTTGAAGAAGGACAGCGACGAGGGGCGTCGGACCAGCACAGGCCACTATGGTTACAAGCGTGAATCTCAGTACTGGTACATTCCTTTGGGTGCCCGTTTGGTGCACACCCTGAATCAAAGTTGGTCCCTTGCCATGAAGGGTGAATATGATTTCCTCTTGCGCGGTCGCCAAAAGTCATGGGGAAGTGTGATGCCTAAAGACAAGCATACTCAAAAGAAAGGGTATGGTTTGAAGGGTGAGGTGATGGCCACCTGTAACATGGGACACTTTGATCTGTCTTTCGGTCCCTACATCCACTATTGGAATATTAAAAATTCCGACAAAAATTACCATCACTTCGTGCACAAAGGTGCAAAATATGAGTATTTTACCCATGAACCCAAAAACCGCACCACCGAAACCGGTGCTGCGGTGCGCGTCACGTTCTAGGCTTTTGAGCTCTATTTGACGGTTAAGTGACAGACCCCGTCCCAATCACTTGGGGGCGGGGTTTTTTGATACTCATGACAGCGGGCGATGAAAAGGGCCGCTACCGAATCATCAGGATAACGCTTTAATAGCTCTTCATAGATTTTCAAGGCGCCCGCAAAATCACGATCAAGATAGAGCTCGAACGCTTCTGTGGTGAAGTCCGCCTGCCGACGTTGATCGGCCGATGCCGTCAGCGGTCCTTCCTCGCTTAGCTTGGCCAGCAGTTCATAGATGCGAATGCCCTTCTTTTTCCCTTTCACTGCGACCATGTCCACGGGGCGAAACAGATATTTGCGGCGCCCGCGCTCATAGACGGGCTCACTGACCAATGCGCCGGTGCCATAGAGCTTATTGGTTCCCTCTAACCTGGATGCCAAGTTTACCGCATCCCCAATCACCGTATAGTTTAAGCGATCCGCCGAGCCAATGTTCCCGACGATCACTTCGCCGTAATGAAGACCAAACCGTGTGGGGAGAGAGGGTTTACCTGCAGCCGTCCAAATGGCATTCATTTCTTTCAGTCGCTGCTGACAGAGCAAGATGGCTTCTAAGGCTCGGAAGGTCTGGTTTTCGTCACGATCGGGGGCGCCCCAAAACGCCATAATGGCATCGCCAATGTATTTATCGATGGTTCCCTTATTTTGCAGCACGATTCGCGACAGTACATCCAAGTATTCGGAGAGATGTTTGGTGATTTCTTCGGACTTCATGCCCTCTGAAATGGAGGTAAAACCAGCAATATCGGTAAACATAATGGTGAGCTGCCGGCGCTCGCCACCCATTTTGGATTCCTGTCCGGTGTGAATTAGGCGACGCACGAGGGCTTTGGGAACAAACTTACTAAACGAGGCCAGACCAGCTTTCATCGCCATGACAGCTTCGTTTATTTGCGAGATTTCCTGTAGGCGTGATGGGATGCCCTCTTCTTCGTCGATTTCCATATTTTGGATTTTGCGCATTTGTCCTGCGATGACCTCGATGGGGTATGAGATTTTGTGGGAAAACACAATCAGCATCAAACTGGCCAGAACCAAGATCACCAGGGCGATAATCAACACGTCGCGAAGGGTTAGCTTGATCGCGCCAATAAAATCATCGGCCAGAACCACCATGCCTAAGGTCCAGCGAGCATCAACCTCGGCTGGAAACTTCACAAAGCTGGCGATGTAGGAAATGCCATTACGGGTGAAGAAGAAAAAAGGCGCATTATTTTTCTGATACAGGTTATAGGCTTGCACGACAGCCTGATCACTAATGTCGTTCACCTTTGCAATACGTGTGCGGCCTTCAATCACTTTGACCACACGCTCGGGATCTGGATAGCCAATCAGCTCGCCATTCTCGTTAACGATAAAATTAATTCCAGACTGGCCAGCTTTTTGTCGGGCGAGCAGCTCCGAGATTTGCCGCACGGTGATGTCAGCGGAGAAGACGCCTCGCAACTGTTGGTTCTTGTTGAACACAGGCACCGCACGGGTAATGCCGACATCGCCGGAGTCATAGATATAAACATCCGAGAACACTTCGCGGCCCTTGCTTTTGGCGTCGATGTACCAAGGGCGGGCCCGTGGATCAAAGGTGGGAGGATTGGGGTTTGCCTCCCGCCCAACTTCATGCCCTTGTGCATTGAGGTATCTGTAGGTCTCTTTTACCCCATCGGCTTTTCTTTGGATTTGACGCTCGTAAAACACGGCACCCACAGGCAAAGGCTTATCTGGTGAAAAGCGAAAAAGTCTTTTGCCCTTAATGAGGCCCACAGCATAGAGGTTTCCCTCTTCATCGCCATGGAACATGGCATGGAGGTTTTTTAATTCTTGCATGCCGCGGATAGAGGCATTTTTTAGCTCCTCATCCTCTAAAATGGGTGTGTCATGGCCATCTTCCGCATGCCACTTTTCAACCCGCGGGACGTAAATCGCCGGATTCAGATAGCGTTCGGTGGCGGTGATGATGAGATCTTGCGTCTTATCAAGAATCTGGCGCGAGGTGCTGAGCATGACATCGGAAATGCTCAAATACGTATAGAGCGAGGTGGTGATGATCGCACTTGAAAAAAGGCCCAAAAACACCGATAGGATCGCAAACCGAATTTTGGCTTGCTTCCAGGGAAACAAAAGGGCGCGCCGTTTTTCTTGTGCTTGAGCCATGGGGTCCTTACCTGTTGTCTTGTTATTCTAGGACCGATTTCCTGAAAAATTGATTAAAATATAAGAAGGCATACTTGCGCTCGGCATACGTTTTTATCCAGTCTTGCCGCACGCTAGGCCGCCATGGGCAGATTGCGAAACGCGAGGGCTTCTGCGATGTGCTGGGGTGCTAGAGCCTTGGATGCCTCAAGGTCAGCCACCGTGCGCGCAACCCTTAACACCCGGTGATAGGCCCGGGCTGAGAGGCGAAAGCGATCCACCGCTTGCTGCATCAGATTTTGGCACTCACTTGAGAGATCAATAACCGTATCAAGGGCCTCATCTTTCAGGTGGGTATTGAGGTGCGGCTTAAGTCCCAGCTCAAGGCAGCGCTGTCTTTGCTGTTGGCGGGCACGCTCTACCCTTTGACGTACGCTTGTGCTGCTTTCGCCCTGGGGAATCTTGGTCAGTGACGGAGCAGGGACTGCTGGTACAAAAACATGAAAATCAATACGATCCAAAAGGGGTCCTGAGAGACGGGTTTGATAATCTTGGCCGCATTTGGGGGCTTTGCTACAGGATCTTGTGGCATCATCTAAATAGCCGCATCGGCAGGGGTTCATGGCCGCAATCAGCTGAAATTCTGCAGGGTAAGTGACATGCGCGTTGGCCCGCGCCACGGTTACTTTACCGCTTTCAAGGGGCTGACGCAGGGCTTCAAGGGTGCTGCGGGAAAATTCCGGCAGCTCATCCAAGAATAGCACCCCCTTATGGGCAAGGGTAACCTCACCCGGAAGCGCTTTATGCCCGCCCCCAACCAAAGCTGCCAGGGAAGCCGAATGGTGCGGGTCTCGATAGGGGCGCGTGCGAATCAACTGCCCTTCTTGCAAAAGCCCCGCAATGCTGTGGATCATGGTGACATCCAGGGCTTCCTCCGCCTCCAGGCTGGGCAGGATGCTGATCAAGCGGGCCGCCAACATGGATTTGCCCGAGCCTGGAGGTCCCGACATTAATAAGTTATGCCCGCCTGCTGCGGCAATCTCCAGGGCCCTTTTTGCAGACTCTTGGCCCCGCACATCTTTCAGATCTAAGTTTTGCACATCATGCTCTCCCACGCGGGGGCTGGGGCGGCCTAGAACTTGGGTGCCTTTAAAGTGGTTGATGAGGGCTAACAGGGATCCAGGGGCAATGATCGGCACATCATCGGCCCAGGCGGCTTCTGGACCGCAGCTTTCTGGGCAGATGAGCATAAGGTTTTGGCTGGACGCGTGGATGGCCGCAGGTAAAACCCCTGAAACCGTTCGGATGGTGCCATCAAGCGCCAATTCCCCAAGGGCCAAGGCTTGGCCCATTTCACCGCTGGGGATGACCTCAAGGGCCGCCAGCAGGGCGAGTGCGATCGGCAGGTCATAGTGGCTGCCTTCTTTGGCTAAATCCGCAGGTGAGAGGTTGACCAAAATGCGCTTTGCAGGCAGGGCGAGGCCAATGGCATGGAGGGCGGCGCGCACCCGTTCACGGGACTCGGTCACCGCTTTGTCAGCAAGCCCCACAATCTGAAACGCTGGCAGCCCCGATGAAATTTGAACCTGAACCTCGACGGTGAGGGCGTCCAGACCCTGAAATGCCACCGTATGCGTACGCGCAACCATGCCTGCTTTGCCTTTTTATTGTTGTTATCAGGAAGTTTACTCTATCTTGGCGAATCTCTACGCTCGCGGCAAGCCATGAGCGCATTTCTGCCTGCAGGTGCACGGGCGAAGTGTTGCATAAAATGTCCAGAACCATCCCCGGTTCTGATCCATGTGGAGGTCTCTCATCCTATGACAAGATCTTTACCGTATTTTTGCTGAGGGAATATAGCGATTGTCTGAAGGGGCGATGAGTGCAATAGACTTGTGCTTCTTGCTGGTGCTCTGAGGCGCGCCTTAGGGTGAGGGGCCCATGTTTTATTTTTCTCAAGGGTGCTGAGTCCGAAACCCCCTTAAATCTCCTTATATAATTTGATTTATTTACTTCTTTATTGACTCATCGACCGAATTCCTCACGTACCCACTCACGTACTTACTTACTGCTCTCCTGCTGCGCGAGACCCTTTCCACCAGTATCATGGTGCACCATATAAATAAATGAACGGTTAACGGGGATGGGTACTGCACGTGCGCGGGGTGACGAGGACGCTGCGCGCTCGATGCTGGGTATGGGGGCGCTGTTTATTCGTCACCCGCGAGGAGCTTCAGCGACCCGGCAATTCATAGCTGCTCATCGCTTTAACTGTTGTAGCAAAGAAGGAATAACAGCCTGGATCCCCGCCTTCGCGGGGATGACAGGGGACACGCAGCCTGGATCGCCGCGCGCGGTTCCGCGCTCGCGATGAGGATCGTGGGGCTGTGCTTGCGATGACGTCCCATAGACGATAATGAACCGCAAAAACAAAAGAGGCTGGGAGCCGCCTCTTTTTGATGATGATTAAAAACCGGATCATCAGGTTGGTGTTGTGGGATTCTCCCTTATTCTGGCTCCCACTCAATACCCCGCTGCTTACAAAAAGCGCGGATATGTTCTTGTGCCGCGGGTGTAAGGGTGTGGCAGTTCCTAATGAAATTATAATCATTAAACGGGTGAAACTTTCGGATAGAACTAACCTGTTGCAAATCTGAGAGATCCACGCTGGTCAAACCGCTGCACCCAGAGAGGAAAGAGTGCCCAATTACGGTGACATTTCTGAATGCGGAGAGATCCACGCTGGTCAAGCCGCTGCAATAAGTAAGGAAAGAGGAATCAATTATGGTGACATTCTTGAAAACTGAGAGATCCACGCTCTTCAAACCTCTGCACCCAGAGAGGAAAGAGTGCCCAATTATGGTGACATTCTTGAAAACTGAGAGATCCACGCTGGTCAACCCGCTGCACTGAGAGAGGAAAGAGGAATCAATTATGGTGACATTCTTGAAAGCTGAGAGATCCACGCTGGTCAAACCTCTGCACCCAGAGAGGAAAGAGCGCCCAATTTGGGTAACATTTCTGAATGCGGAGAGATCCACGCTGGTCAACCCGCTGCACCAAGTAAGGAAAGAGTGCCCAATTTGGGTGACATTTCTCAAGGATGACAGATCCAAGCTGGTCAACCCGCTGCAACCCAGGAGGAAATTCGCCCCAATTGAATGGACGTTTTGAAATCCTGCTAACCGCAACTTGTTCAACCCAGCATTATTTGAGGTTATTAAAGGTCCTTCAAGAAACCCATTTTTAATAGCCGTCACATTGGCAGATGGATTGGTCACCGTGAGGTGGCGCACGTTTGATGGAAGATCGTCAGTTCGCAAAGTCAGTACACCATTCGGCACTCTTGCGGGGGGGGTGCCGACGCTGAGCA
>JBKCUK010000007.1:0-17830 GCA_046318415.1 Holosporales bacterium
ATGCCCACTTAAAACACCAACTTTACTTGGTCGCGCTTAAGTAAGCTAATCAATACCAACCACGTCCCCGTGGCTAGCACCAACCGCCCACCAAGCTACTCAATCTAAAATTACTTCTTACAATTTGAAAGATCCGTGGGCTTTTTTCGCCCCACCGACTCCGCAGTTCGCGTCGTCAGTGATGGTGTTTATAACCGTATGCTTGGGGGGTGTCAACACTTGATTTAATGTTTTTTGAAAAAATGTGAAAAAGGCCCGGAACACTTGGGTTTTATGCCCTTATGCGCCCCAATTTTCTCCTACTTTCTCACGGCAAAGAAAAAGCCCCCGAACATCTGTCGGGGGCCAGAGAGATTTCTCATCATCAAGAGATTTTAATGGGCTTCACCGTTTAGTTGTCTCTTGTTCCCTTCGTTATCACCAAGTGTGCAGCGGACAAATGCTTTCGCTTGGCTTGCTCAAAGGTAAGGGAATCCACAGCCTTCTTCTGCACCTCAAGGATATGCTCTTGCTCTTTCTCAAAGTCTTCAGCGTTAGGCAAGAAGGCTGTATAGCCATCATCCAAAAGGTCGCTTGCATTGAATACATGGGTGTCTGGATTGTGGTCATGCGCCAAAATGGACTCGAAAAGCGCGCGCTGATGCGGATGATAATCGTGCTCAGACGCAAAGCTATAGATTCCATTTCCAATACGGAGCTTGAATTGGGGGCGCTCGAAAACGTCAGCAATCACTTGTTGCCATTCCCGGCCTTTAGCTTTTGCAGTTATAAATGGTAGCTCCCCAAGGTCTGCCGCCTTGAGGTTGGGCGCACTTTTCAGAATACCAAACAGAGCTTCATAGGGCACAGAATTAAGAAGACTGTCTTTCTGGGAAAGTGAGTAAGAGTGAACGCGAAGATACTCCAGGCGGGATTGATGCTTTAATGTCGCGCGAAGAATAGGCTCTACAAGAAACGGCTCGCATGACAAATGCAGGTTAAAGGGCTGATCGAAGGATGACAGAAGTTTCTTGGTTTTATAAACCATATCATCGGCATCAAACTCCTTTTCAGAAACCGACGTATAGCCAAACCTAATATTTACCTTCTTGATAGGATGAGAATTGGAAGCAGCCTTGATTTCCTCAGGCACGATCTTTTTTGCTTGACCAAGACGCTTAAAAAGGGCGCTAGGTGGCATCGCTTTATAAGAAAAGCACTTTGCTTCTTGATTCCACTGCCCCATGTAACCCTGAATACTCATGGTCAAAACGTCTTTGTCCAGCATCGATGCCAGACGGGTACCGTAAATCATGGACATTTCGTTAGGATCGTAGATCTCATCCAGTGCAGGACCTTTGAACACCCCACCATAATAAACATCAAAGAAGGGCATGCCCTTGACAACCATATCAAAGATACCGTCGTGGGTCGAAAATGCGTTCTTATCATTTAAATCAGGATAATAATCCCACCCAGTTACACCATGCTTGGCCTTCAGCTCTGCACGCAAGGCCTCAATGCCTTCTACGCCCCCGGCACGCGCCCGTGCAATCCGCGCCGCATCATCCATATCAACGTCGGTTGCAGTGGCATAGGCCGAGCTCATCAAGACTGCTGCCAGCAGTGTTGAAGTTAATAAATTTTTTTTCATCATATAATCTCCAATATTAATCAAGTTAGTGACAAGATTCGCTGACACCATTGAACAGACAATGGAATCAAATTATCTCTATTTTGGTGATACTTCCTTTGTAATGACATGTGGGCCTTGAGATAAATAATTTAACCTTGCATGTTCAAGAGCATTCTTTTGTTTACCTTCTTTCTGCAATCTATCAAGAACTTCCTGGATACGCTTTTCCTTTCGCGCGTAATCATCAGCATGGGGTGTTGTAAAGTGGGAACCATGACCACGCATGTCGCCCCCATTAAAGACCGCAATACCAGCTTGCGCCTCAAGGGAGACGATAAAGTCAAACAGGGCGCTCACCTGAGGCTCGGCATCCCGGTAAAACTCTTCACCCAACGAAGGTGAGAATGGATCCGGATCTATGACCAAAGCGAATTGACGGCGCTCAAAGGCTTGGCCTATGGCTTGCTGCCAATCTTCCCCGATGGTGGCGGCGCTTAAGTAAGGTAGCTGCCCCAAATTGGCCCCCACAAGTTTTGGCGCATCCGTTAATAGCTTGAAAATGGCTTTATAGGGCGCTGCTGCCAATTCGGCCTTTGGGGCGCTAACCGAATAAGAATTGATGCTAAAGTATCTCAGGCGATCCTGAAACTTTGTTGCCGCGCGCAGAATTGGCTTAATCATGAAAGGCTCGCAGGCGAGATTGAAAATAAACGGCTCATTGAAGGATCCAAGAACCTTCTTCACCTTATAGGCCATATCATCGGCATCGAAATCTTGCTCGGATATCCGTGTATCGGAAAACAGGATTCGAACAGTTTTAATGGGAGTAGTTTTTTGGGATTCTAGGATTGCTGTGGGCACCACCCGCTTCGCTTGGCTGAGACGTTCATAAAGAGCCGAGGCGGGCATTTTTTCGACAACGTAATCTTGGGTTTTTGCGTCCCACTGGTATTTGTATCCCTGGAAAAAGAGGGTGAGAATCTCACTCTCCAGCATGGAGAAAAAACGGTTGCCATAGATGAAGGAGATTTTGCTGGGATCATAAATTTCATCAATGGTCGTTCCTTTTAAATCACGGGTGAAATACTCGTTGAAAAAGGGGATCCCCTTGACCATCAGATCAAAGACACCGTCGTGATTTTGCAAATCGATTCCATCGCAAGACCGGGCATATATGTCGTTTCTTGTCACACCATGTTTGGCCTTGAGTTCAGCACGCAAGGCCTCGATGCCCTCATCGCCACCTTCGCGGGCGCGGGCGATCCGCGCCGCATCATCTTGTTCTAAAAGTGGCAAGCTTGCGTGCGCCGTACCCAGCAAGGCTGCTGCAAGGAGTGCTGATGATAAGGTAAATTTTTTCAAAATATTATCTCCAAACTCACTAAAATTGCCGATAAGGCTGGTGGGAACTTAGACAACTTTTCCATTATGGTCAACACTTTAGAAGTGCAATTTGTCACTTATACTGACTTTATGCGGGCTTCTAAAAGAGAGGAACTGAGTTTTGATGGCGCTTGAGCAGTCGAAAAAACCCCCATCAAGAACATGTTCATTGCTGATTTAGAGCGCGGTGGAAGCGGCGGCTTTGCATCTAAAGAACAAAGCCGCCCGGTCCTTACTATCGCAGCAAAGTATCCAAGAACTTCTGACGACAAAGGCGAATTGGTCCTGAAGACAAGTATTGAGCTACGACCTGTTCCATGCTGACTTCTTGAGAGCGATACAAATCTAAAATATGTTCGCGCCGAATATCATGGGGATCCTCGCCGGTAAATACACCCAACACTTGCGCTGAATCAAGGGTATCGGTGCGGTAGGCTGTGATGACCTGCTCGCCATCCAAGCGAATAATTTCCCGCAAAACCGGTGACAGAGTCTCCGTCGTTTCAGGGTCTTTCATCTGGGTTAACTTTGAGGAGAGCTCGATGGACTCAAGGTAGTCGCCCTTCAAAACCTCAGCAAGGGTTGCCGCCCACTTGTTGGCCTCACCTGCCCCTTCGTCCTGCTGAAACATTAGGCTGGCATGATGCAGGTAAGGACTGGCTTGCAAAAGATTCTGCAGATGCCCCACAGCTTCGCGCGGGAGGACGGTTTCTTCAGTCTCGCCTACCCAGATTTTTTCCACACGATGGGCTTGGTGAACAAGGGCCACCAACATCGGCGTCATGAAGCTTGGATTAAAGCGACGAAACGACACATGGAACGACTTTGAATTACTGCCAAGAAAAGCGCTAAAACTGTCGCGCAACCGGTGGTGATCGAGGGTCGCCTCATCAAACAAAATGTTATCGAAAGTAAGGGCCACGATATCCGCTTTAAATCCTGGGTGCGCGATAATTGATTTTGCTTCGTTGAGGCGTTCCACCAGGGCATTTTGCGATACCATCGCATGCCGGTATCCTTCAAAACCAAAATGATGCACTTTTGTATCAGCACCGACCATCCAATTTGCATCCGACCACAACACGATTTTTTCGGGATGATAGATATCATCTAAGAGAGGCAGCGACGCATCGGTTGCAACAACGCGGTTATAGACCTGGTCGCGGCTGGTGATATTCTCTTTGAGCTTTTCATCATCCGTCTCTTGATCATAGCCATAGACACCTTTCAAGCGGGCACGCAGTGTCTCGATTGCCTGATCACCCCTGGGGCGCACTAATGCTAACCGCGATTGATTATCCAAAACTTTTTTGCAGAATGTTGGCGCAGGAACGGAGGACTGATCCAAAACCTCAAGGCAAAGGGTGGATGCAGCCGCTGTGCTGAGGCTCAGAGCATGGAAAAACATTAAAGATAGGCCAAGGTTTTTCATAAAGTTATCTCTAATTTGACTTAAATTGCCGATAAGGCTGGCCAAAACTAGGAGATAAGCCACTTACTGTCAACAAATATCTTGCCTTAAGGACGTGATGAAGGTCCCTCAAGCATAAAATTCTGACTATTGCGTCAGAACTTGTTCTAACGACACCTGATTCGTTGTAAGACTAAGGGCCGCGTAGGCCTTCACGATGACACTCATAAGCGCAATATGTTGCGAGAGCGTGGTCGAGAGGTCTGCCCGAGAGGGATGGGTCGGTTTAAAAATAAAGTGTGCAGCTGAATTCGTATGCGATTTAAGATAGTCGTGACTCTCATAATAGGTAGCCCCAAAGCCTATAAAGGAGGTCAAGAAGTCATTCAAATAGCTGTGGGACCAACGCAACGCAATGGAGCGGTTCTCCCATAAGGCCAGGGCAAAAAGCCGAGCGCCGCTCGCTGAAAAGCGATAGAACGTGAAATGATCCTGAAGACAATCAATAACGCGAGACCCTGTCTGACCGTTGACTTCACGACGTGCCTCGGGTGTGTCGTGCGCCAAAGACCAGCCATGGCGCAGATCATAGCAAAAGATATTGCCAAGATCTGCCAAGCGCTGACGAAGATCACTGCGTTCATCCTGCGTGAGGTCCTCGCCCAGGCGCTGTAATTCCTCACTTGTTGCGTTTTTCAGCGTC
Organism: Holosporales bacterium; assembly: GCA_046318415.1. Lineage (GTDB taxonomy): Bacteria > Pseudomonadota > Alphaproteobacteria > Caedimonadales > Caedimonadaceae > JBKCUK01. Next base: position 5,113 of record JBKCUK010000007.1, read on the forward strand.
AAGATCAGGGCTTGATCTTTTTCTTTAATTTCCTTGAGATTACTGTTGGATCCATGGCTAACCACAAATCGCGCATACCCCATCTCAAAGGCATCGGTTGCAGAACTGACAGCAGGACAAAGGCTCACCATCGCTAGCCAAGCAAATCGCTGAACCAACTTCATCCGTTTGGATAGTGTTCTCACTTTTTATCCTTTTCCTCATTTGATGGCGCGTTTTGAGGGGGGAAAACCTACGCTTGTTTTAAATAACATCGAAACAGGTGTGCCCTGGGGAAACCGGTGGCTTCCCCCTAGATGACTCTTGTCGAAAATGCCCTGATCTAGGCAAACGGATTTGCAAGAATGGCAGCGCCACCTAAATCTTCTTCAATGCGCAGCAGTTGATTGTACTTGGCAATGCGGTCCGAGCGCGAGAGAGATCCCGTCTTGATTTGGCCGCAATTGGTTGCCACCGCCAGATCAGCAATGAAGGTGTCTTCTGTCTCGCCCGAGCGATGGGACACCACATTGCGATAGCCTGCCCGTTCTGCCACGGACATGGTGTCCAGCGTTTCTGTTAACGTGCCGATTTGATTCACTTTAATGAGAATCGAGTTGGCAAGGCCCATATTGATCCCCGACTGAAGACGCTCGACGTTGGTCACAAAAACATCGTCGCCCACAAGCTGAAGGGTCTCGCCCAGGCTTTGGGTAAGCGCCCGCCATCCGGCAAAATCATCCTCGGCCATGCCATCCTCGATGGAGACGATGGGATAGTCTGCCACCAGATGCTCATAATATTGAACCATCGCTTCTGGTGAGAGCGTCTGTCCTTCACCAGTCAAGTGATACTTGCCTTCTTTGAAAAGTTCGGTTGCGGCCACATCAAGGGCTAACGAGACATCAATACCAGGCCTATAGCCAGCCTTTTCGATGGCTTTCATAATAAAGTCAAGGGCTTGACGCGAGGACGAGACTTGCGGGGCAAACCCCCCTTCATCGCCCACATTCACGTTATGGCCAGCAGCTTTTAACTCTGCTTTGAGGGCGTGAAATACCTCTGAACCCATTTGCACCGCTTTTTTGAAGGTCGCTGCGCCGACGGGGACAATCATAAATTCTTGGATATCCACGGGATTATCGGCATGCGCCCCCCCATTGAGGATATTCATCAGCGGCATGGGTAGGGCGCGCGCATGGACCCCACCTATGTAGCGATAAAGCTTAAGCCCCACATCGGCTGCGGCGGCGCGGGCACAGGCAAGACTCACACCCAGAAGGGCATTCGCGCCCAAACGACCCTTGTTTTCGGTGCCATCCAAATCAATCAGCATACGATCAATACGGCTTTGATCCTCGGCGTCATGACCAATGAGGTGGTCAGCGATTTCCTCGTTCACATGGGCAACCGCGCTTAAGACGCCCTTCCCGCCATAGCGGGACCGATCACCGTCGCGAAGCTCAAGGGCTTCATGGGTTCCCGTTGAGGCACCCGAAGGCACAGCAGCACGACCGGTGGTGCCTGATTCAAGAATCACATCAACCTCAACGGTTGGGTGTCCTCGAGAATCAAGGATTTCGCGGGCAACAACATCAACTATGGTGGTCATCATGGTCGCTCCTTGCCTGGCTATGCACTTTGGTTCATTAAGTTTTTAGTGAGCTGATCATACGCCATCAGGGTGCGCAGTAGGTTTTCTAAATCCTTGAAGGGCACCATGTTGGGGCCATCGCTGGGTGCATTGTCGGGATCCTGGTGAGTTTCAATGAACACGGCAGCAACGCCAACGGCTACCGCGGCTTTAGCAAGGGTCGCAACAAAACGACGCTCACCGCCACTGCGATCCCCTGCCCCGCCTGGCTGCTGGACCGAATGGGTGGCATCAAAGACGACGGGATAACCGGTTTCTGCCATGGTGGGCAAGGCCCGCATGTCCGAGACAAGGGTGTTATAGCCAAAGGACACACCCCGCTCGCACAGCAGAATATTGTCATTGCCGACCACCGATGCTTTTGCCGCTACGTTCTTCATATCCCACGGCGCAAGGAACTGACCTTTCTTAATATTCAGCACCTTCCCCGTCCGGGCCGCAGCCTGGACCAGGTCGGTCTGACGGCACAAAAAGGCTGGAATCTGCAAAATATCCACCACGGGGGCCACTTGCTCGCATTGTTCAGCCGTATGCACATCGGTGACGATGGGCACGCCCACCTTGCTACGGATCTCAGCAAAGATCTCAATGGCTTTGTCAAGACCCATACCGCGCTGAGCTGTGGCGCTGGTTCGGTTCGCCTTATCGAAGGATGTTTTATAAACCAATCCAATTCCTAGCTTATCGGTCAGCTCTTTAAGCGCCTGTGACATCTCGAGAGCGTGCGCGCGGCTTTCCATGGCACATGGACCTGCCAACAGCGCCAAGGGAAGTGTGTTCCCGATTTGGACTTGCTTCACATCGGCAGAGCCAACAGTGACAATGCGGTGATTTTGAGTCATTACGATGCCTTTCTAAAGGTTGACGCGGTCTGTTGATGCTGCAGTGCGGCCGCGATGAATGCTTGGAATAAGGGGTGCGGCTTGAAGGGTTTCGAGCCAAATTCAGGGTGATACTGTACCGCGATGAACCACGGATGGTTAATATTTTCAACAATCTCTGGCAAGACGCCATCGGGTGACAAACCGGAGAAGCGAAGGCCTACCGCCTCAAACTGAGACCGATAACCGAGGTTCACCTCATAACGGTGACGATGGCGTTCGTGAATAACATCCTGCTGGTAAATCCGCGCCGCAAGACTGTTTGCATTCAACTGGCACGGATAAAGCCCCAGCCGCATGGTCCCGCCCATGTCATCGTTAGCTGAGCGCTGTTCAAGCCGCTCTCCCGAGCGCCATTCCGTCAGCAGCCCCACAACCGGGTGGGGTGTCTCACCAAACTCCGTCGAATGGGCATCCGTTAAGCCCAAAAGATTGCGCGCGGCCTCAACGACCGCCAGCTGCATGCCAAGACAAATCCCTAAAAAGGGTACACCATGGGTGCGTGCATACGCGATGGCGGCCATTTTGCCTGCCGTACCACGGACACCATAACCGCCGGGAACTAAAATGGCCTGATAGGGCTCCAGTCGCGCGGCAATCTGCATCGAGTCTAAGGGCTGCAATCGACCATCAACTTCGCTTTGCGTCTCAAGCTCTTCTGCATTGATCCAGTCAACCTCGACCCGGGCATCGTGGGCAATGCCGCCATGCAGCAACGCCTCGGCCAGGGATTTATAGGCATCTTGCAAGCTGGTGTATTTCCCCACCACTGCGATCTTCACCTGCTGCTGCGGACGCATCACAAGGTCGACCACCTGCTGCCACGGCTTCAGATCGGGCATGGGGTCCATGGGCAGACCAAAATGATCACAGACTTCCCGATCAAGGCCAGCAGCTGCGTAGCTTAACGGCACCTGATAGATGGTTTCCACGTCCAGGGCCTCAATCACACGATTGGGCGGCAAGTTGCAAAACAGCGCTAGTTTTCGACGTGCATCTTCAGGAATAGGGCGATCACTGCGACACAGCAAAAGATCGGGCTGAATACCCAAAGATTGCAACTCTTTCACCGAATGCTGGGATGGCTTGGTTTTTAGCTCTCCAGCACTGGCAATATAGGGCAGTAGCGTCAAATGGATCGACATCACATGCTTGTGACCGACTTCGTGTTGGAACTGGCGAAAGGCCTCTAAAAACGGCAGACTCTCAATATCCCCAACGGTGCCACCCACCTCGCAGATCAGAAAATCCAGATCAGGCTCCAGATCCGCGCGGATGGCCTCTTTGATGGCATCGGTAATATGTGGGATCACTTGTACAGTAGCTCCCAAATAATCGCCGCGCCGCTCTTTGGCAATCACCTTCGCATAGATCTGGCCGGTGCTGATGGCATCACTGCGGCGGCAGTGAACACCGGTAAAGCGTTCGTAGTGCCCCAAATCAAGGTCCGTCTCAGCACCATCATCGGTGACGAAAACCTCACCATGCTGATAGGGACTCATGGTCCCCGGATCCACATTCAAGTAAGGTTCGAATTTACGTAGGCGAACTTTGTAACCGCGGGCTTTTAAAAGGGCCGCAAGGGAAGCGGCGGCAATGCCCTTTCCCAACGAAGAGAGCACACCGCCCGTGACGAAAAGAGTACGTGTTGTGGTCTGCAATTGATCCCGCACTCCCTTTTAACTAATTGGATTGTTTGTTTTTCTCTTTTTTGGCAGCTTTTGTTTTTTCAGCTTTTGGCTTAGCAGCTTCCTGTTTTGGAGTGGCAGCAGCTACAGGAGGCGCTGCTTCGCTTGCAGCAGGCTTATCTTGCTGGTTTTCATTGGCCGCAGGGGCTGATGCAGGTTGCTCTTGAACGGTTGCGGATTGCTCCACATTCTCAAGAATAGATTTTGGCTTGCTCGCTCCCTTGAAAAGGATGGCTAAAACGATGGTGGTTGTGAAAAAAAGTCCCGCAAGCACGGCAGTTGTACGCGTCAGCAAGTTCGCTGTGCCACGGGCCGACATCAAGCCGCCGCCAGAGCCACTGCCAAGACCCAGTCCCCCGCCTTCCGAGCGCTGAATGAGAATAACGCCCACTAACGCTGCTGCGATAATAATGTGAATGACCAAAACCAAGGTTGTCATGAGTTTCCACTTTCCTTCACGAATCGATTCAGCCCGCATTTTAGGTGGAGATGAATCAAAGTGCCAGTATTTTCTGTATAAGTCTTTGTGGATATGGGTAACTTTATCAGATAAAAAGGCCAGAATAGCTGGACTTCAAACAAAGCGCCGCCCTCTGCGAACAAAAGGCGGCGGCATGAAGAGCGCTCACATCAACGGACAAAAATCAGCAAGAGCGCCAGCATGAAAAATCGAAGGATGATTACTCATCACTCTCAGAGATGATGGCGCCAAACTTGGCCACTTCCTTGCGGAAGCTCTCTAATGATGATGCTGTTTGCAGATAACCATCGTCCAAGGCCACAATACTGTTCAACTTAGAACCTTTGCCAAAGGCGTACCCACCCCCTAATGTCACCTTGCGGCCATCACCATCCTGAAAGATGACTTTCGTGGGCAAGTGGGTGACCTTGGTACCGGTTGAGAGGGTGAAGGTGCGCGTCCACTTTCCAGCAGCGTCGTCCTCGGTCGTGATGGTGGAGGCATAGACTTGGGTTGCAGCAACACAGGCGATCAAGGCGGGAATGAATTTTATCATCATGAAACTCCAATTTAATATATTTATCAGCAAAAACAATGACTTAGTTTTTGCTGGCAAGACTATAGGTGTCTCAGATGGTGATGTCAATTCTGTCTTAGGCTGCCCTGATAATCCGCTCAAAAGCATCAGCATCAAGGCTAGCACCGCCCACCAAGACACCGTCCACGTGGTTTGTTTTGAGAATGTCAGCTGCATTGTCGACCTTCACAGATCCTCCATAAAGCAGAGTCACCTCGGGCAAAAGATCCGCCAAGAAACCATGCATCGCTGCGATATCGTCCAATGATGCGGTTTTCCCGGTGCCGATGGCCCAGACGGGCTCGTAAGCCACAACAAGACGGGTGTGATCAACACCTTCGGGCAGTGAGTCCATCAGTTGCGCTTTGACGAAGGCTTTTTCTCCGCCCTGCTCGCGCACGTCAAGGGATTCCCCCACGCACACAACAGGTGTAAGGCGCGTATGATCTTGAATATGTCTTACTTTCTCAGCCACCGTAGCGCTAGATTCACCCAACAGGGCGCGGCGCTCAGAGTGCCCCAACAGCACATAAGCGCAGCCAAACTCTTCCAGCTGCTGGGAGGCGACTTCTCCCGTGAGGGCACTGAGCCCGCGAGGAGCACAGTTTTGCGCACCAAGCTTGATTGTTGAGGCAAGCAAGACCTGGCTGACCATGGGGAGATGCACAAAGGTAGGACATACCACCACCTCCGCAACCTCACGCAAGGAATCATCTGTCATTTCACTTAAGCGTGTTGCAAGGTCTCGGGCACCCACGGCATCCAGGTTCATCTTCCAGTTACCGACGATAAGCTTTTTTACTGCCATTTACGCGGCCTCCGTTAAATCCAACCTTGGAAAAACCCCCTGAGGCACCGGCAAAGCGCGGCCTACCTCAAGTTTTTGATTAAGGGCTGCAAACTGTCGCTCTTCAGAACTGAGGGCCAGCTGGTCCATAATACGTGCAGCGCCCAAGGGTAAGAACGGGCTGACGGCCACACTGACGTGGCGAATTACATCCATCAAGACGTAAAGAACGGTTTTCATGCGTCCCTCATCGGTTTTACGAAGGGTCCAGGGGGCTTGCGCATCCACGTACCGGTTGGCGTCTCCTATAAGGTCCCAGATGACCTCAAGCATCTTACTTAAAGACTGAGCCTCAGCCAGAGAACGAAGCGCTGGCAGCAGGGCGTGGGCTTTATTGAGGATCTTAAGATCTGGCTGTAAGAACTCACCGGGCTGGGGCACCACGCCGCCAGCATTTTTGGCCACAAAGGACAGTACCCGCTGCACCAGGTTACCAAGGTCATTGGCCAGATCCGAGTTGATGCGGCTCACCAGCGCCTGGCGCGAAAAATCACCGTCCTGCCCAAAGGGAACTTCCCGCATCAGGAAATAGCGCACCTGATCAACCCCAAAGCGTTCGATCAACTCAAAAGCATCAATCACATTCCCAAGGGACTTGGAAATTTTCTGCCCCTCGTTGGTCCACCACCCATGGGCATAAACACGCTTGGGCGGAGTGAGACCAGCGGCCATCAAAAACGCGGGCCAATAAACGGCGTGGAACCGAATAATGTCCTTGCCCACCAAATGCACGGCCTCTGGCCAGTAGTGCGCCACTTGATCTGGATGATCCGGATATCCCAGCACTGTGAGGTAGTTGGAAAGGGCTTCAATCCAAACATACATTACATGATCGTCATCGCCTGGAACAGGCACACCCCACTTGAAGGACGAGCGGGATACGGACAGATCCTCAAGGCCTCCTTCCACAAACCGTATCACCTCATTGCGTCTTGAATCGGGGCCGATAAAGTGAGGATTTTCTTGATAGAACTTCAATAGGGGTTCTTGCCAAGCAGAGAGCTTAAAAAAATAGCTGGGCTCCTCAACCCATTCCACATCCGCACCGGTAGGTGCTTTACCATCGACCAGCTCGGATTCAGCATAAAACGCCTCATCCCGAACCGCGTACCACCCCGCATAGGATCCCTTGTAAATGTGGCCATGATCCACCAGGCGCTGCCATAGGGTTTGAGCACAGTGACGATGGCGCGGCTCGGTGGTGCGAATGAAGTCATCATTGCTCAAGTGCGCCTTTTCCGCCAAGGTGCGAAAGCGCTGCGAGACTTGATCGGTAAAGCTTTGCGGATCCATACCTGCCTTGGCAGCCGACTTCTCAACCTTTTGACCATGTTCATCCGTACCCGTCATGAACTTGACATCGCGTCCATCCAAACGCATAAAGCGGGCCAGGACATCTGCCGCAATCGACGTGTAGGCATGTCCAATGTGGGGGCTATCGTTGACATAATAAATGGGCGTGGTGATGTAATAGGGCTTAGAAGTCACGACTTAAACTCCTTCACGGGTTTTCTTTTTGCACCGACTCTGGCCGGTGCCATAAACTCAAAACGTGGGTCAAAACTTGACGTTCATCAAAACTCAACGGGCGGGCTTCGCGCAACAACTGTTGGGACTTCTCCCACACTTCAACCCACAAGGAAAGCGGATAGTGGCGCAGCACCCCCTCCATCATACGAGATTCCTCAGGGGTTACAGATTGATAAGACGTGGCCTTTTGCCTGATGGCCCTTGCCAACCACCAACTTAAAAATTGGGCAAAGGCTTCGAAGCGATCCTCCTGTTCACCCTTTTTCGCCACCACCGATTGAATCAGATCATAGAGCTGTCGCCCCATGCCTTTGCCTATGGTACCAAGCGCCTGCCATGCTTTTTGCATGAAGTCTTGTCCACCCAGCTGCATCAGCATCTGGGCCCGCCCAAGGGAGCCCTCTGCAAAGGTCATCATGGCCTCACGCTCGACAGCCGTGAGGTAGGGCAGCATGGTTTGAAGCGCCACTTGCATTTCATCGTTCCCTAAGGGCTGGAGGTTTACCCCCCAACAACGGGAACGCAAGGTGGGCAGCAAACGCCCGGGCATATGACTGATCAAGATCAAAAGCGCTTTTTGGGGCGGCTCTTCCAGAATTTTTAAAAGCGTATTGGCGCCCTGACGGTTGAGCTCATCCACGCTGTCAATGATGGCTACCCTCCAGCCGCCCTCGAGGGAGGTCTGGTGCATAAACTCGACTATATGCCGCGCAGAAGCGACCGAAATATCGCGGGTCAACTTGTCCCCAGCGGTATTGAGCCCCCTTTCCGCCACCACCAAATCCCCGTGGGACCCCGCAGCCATGCGTGCAAATACCGGGCTTTGCGGATCTGAGGCCTCTAAATGCTGGCGCCCTTCCAAAAGCGCCCTCGCCAAGTGATACGCGAAGGTTGCTTTGCCCACGCCTTTGGGCCCTTGCAACAAAAGCCCACCGGGAAGTTGATGGCTGGAGAGCGCTTCTTCAACCTGCGCAACGGCTTTCACATGACCAAAAAGAAAGGGATTGGCACGAGGCGTCATCATCCCCAGTTAACCCTCTCTGTGCGCAAGAAAATCGACCAAGACTGCCTCCACCGCCGTTGTGACTGAACTCAGCGACTGCGATGCATCAAGAATTCGAAAACGGTCCGGCTCACGTCGGGCCAAGTCAAGATAGCCTTGTCGTACCCGCTCATGGAACGATATATCCAAGCTTTCAAAACGTGCCTCATCCCCAGCGCGCGCCTTTGCCCGCGCAAGACCGATGTCAACGGGCACATCAAACAATAACGTCAAGTCCGGCGAGAGGTCACCCGCCAGAAAGCCGTAGATGGCCTTGAGTTCATTTAACGACAGGCCATGACCATAGCCTTGATAGGCAAGGGATGAATCAAAAAAGCGGTCGCAGACGACACTCACGCCCGCTGCCAGGGTGGGTTCGACCAAACGGGCCACATTATCGCAGCGCGCGGCGCTCATCAGCAGATATTCGGTTTTGTGATCCCAGCGCCCAGGCTCACCCCGCACCAACAATTGGCGTATTTCTTCGCCACCCGCACTCCCCCCCGGCTCGCGGGTGGTGAGAACAGAAAGGCCCTTTTGCTCAAGGGCGCTCACAATGGTTTTGACCTGGCTTGACTTGCCGGATCCCTCCCCCCCTTCGAGGGTGATGAAAAGTCCTCTTGCCGTCTCCATTAGGCAGAACGCCCAAAGAGAAGGTAGCGAAAGGCGCCCATCATGCGCTTAAAGAAACCTGCCCGCGGCACTTCTTTGCCTGCCAACAACGGGATTCGTTGCGGCTCGCGGCCGGGCACGCTGATCTCCACATGGCCCACGGGCTGGCCTAATTTGACTGGCGCCTGGATAGGATTGGTATAAACCAGGGCAACTTTCAAATCTCGCACTTGGGCACGGGGCATGGTCACATAAACTGCATCCTTCACGACCAAGGGCACGCGTGCCTCGCTGCCCATCCACACATCCGCTTCCGTTGCTATGGCGAGTGGATCATAGATTTTGATACTGGTAAAGTAACTCAGTCCCCAACGCATCAAAGATTCAGCATCCTGGGCACGCTGTTTCATGGAGGGGCTGCCGTTGATCACCATAATCAACCGCCGATTACCCTGAACAGCCGATGCCACCAGACCATAGCCACCTGCATCGGTAAACCCTGTTTTCAGGCCATCCGCTTCGGGCATGGAATAGAGGAGTGGATTGCGGTTCATCTGCTCGATCCCCGCATAAGTAAACTTTGTTTGTTTATAGTAAGCATAGAAATCGGGGAAATTCCTAATGGTGGCTTCAGCAATTTTCAACAAATCCCGTACCGAGCACACATGGCCCTCAGCTGGCAGACCGCTGGCGTTCTTGAAGGTGGCACTCACCGCCCCCAATTCATGGGCACGCCGGGTCATTTCTTCGGCATATGCCCCCTCACTGCCAGCAAAACCCTCGGCAAGGGCCACGGTTGCATCATTTCCTGACTGAACGATGGTCCCCCGCAGCAAGTCATCAATGCTGACCCGATCGCCCACCTTCACAAACATCTTTGACCCACCCGTGCGCCAAGCCTGTTCGCTGATTAAAAAGGTATCGGAAAGATTGAGGCGACCCGACTTCAACTCATCAAAGATGAGGTAGACGGTCATGATTTTCGTCATTGAAGAAGGCGGCACCAACTCATCAGGGTTTTTTTCATACAAAACCACACCAGTGGTCATGTCGTACAAGATGGCCTGCTTGGCTTGAATCTCAGGCGTGGCTGAGGCCGACGCGGCCATGATGATGAGGCTCACAACGCTAAGAAGAACCGAACGAATCAAGGCTGAATCCCCTTTTATTGCTTTTCATCCGTCAAAAATTAATGTTGCACAACGCTGGCGTGCTGATAGCCTTTGCGCGCAATCATCGATAGCAGATTTGACGCTTGTTGGCTACTTTGAACCGGCCCAACGTAAACCCTGAATAAATGACGCCCTCGGGCCTCAAGAGGAAGGAGTCGCACCGGGACTTGAGGCGCCACTTGCTGCAAAGCCAACACCACGTGCCGTGCCTGATCCAGTTGCGCATAGGTGCCGGCCTGCACAAAAGTTCCCTGCAATCTTTGCACAAGATATTGTGGGGGAATGGGGGGTAACTGCCCGCTATAACCAGCGTTTAGGACAACGGGTTTTGCTTCTGCTAAAAGTTGTTGCATGGGATTCGCCATGGGCGCCACAGGATTTGACGCTTGCCTTGCCACCAGCGGACGGACAGGAGGAGCGGCTTGGTATGCACGCTGTGCAGGCGGGATGTTGGCAACAGGATGCCCATCTTCAGCGGTGCGTGGCGACGGGCTCGACTCTCTTCCATGGCGTAACTCGGGCGATACGCGGCGTAGGGCCGGTGACACATGGCGCTCATAGGTCTCTGTTGGTACCGATGAGGCCGCAAGGTGTGTGGGCTGGGCAGCCTCACCAGGTCGTGCCTCACCTTGTCCGCTTGAAGTTTCCTTCGGCTCATGTCGCGCTGCAACGTGCAGCGGCTTCTCCCTTGGGCCCTGGGGAAGAGACTGCGGGAGCACTGTTGCAGACGTTGGGTTTGCATTAAAGATGGCAGCCAAATCAATTTTCTTCACATCGGTCGCATGGTTTTGCGCAAAAACAGTATGCCCCTCGGCGGCCTTATAATTTTCGGCATAGTGCAAGCTTTCGTGGACTAAGGTTTCGACCCGCACTTTGGCAAGCCCCTTTTGGTGAAAACCAAGAAGCTGGGCCGCCTTGCGCGAAAGATCAATCACGCGATCATCCACAAAGGGACCACGATCCACCACGGGGACCTTCAGGGTGCGGCCATTCTCAAGATTGGTGACCCGCACAATACAGGGCAGCGGCAAATATTTATGGGCGGCTGAAATCTCATGCATGTCAAAGACTTGACCAGTAGATGTTTTACGGCCATGGAACACATCGCCACCGCCGTAATAGGACGCAATGCCCACCTCCACATGCTCGTAATGCTGCTTTGGCTTGTGAAGGGTGCCCTTGATTTCATAGGGGCGATTGAACGCCTTTTTTGCAAATTTAGGATGAATAGGCGTTGAACCCGTCGACTGCGAGACGGGGGTTTCGCGCGTACTTGAGCACCCCGCAACGACACCCATGGACACAAGGGCAGATAAGCACAGCAGATACCTTGGTTGTGTTCTCATTTCCCTCATGAAACTTTCAAGACACGTCAGTCGTTTTCCTAGGATACAATTTTTCTAAAATGAAATTCAAAGGCAAATATTATTCAGGGGCAGGAAAAAAGTCGCCACTCACGCCTGTCAAAAGTCCAAGCCCCATGGCAGCCCACTCATGCAAGGCAACGCGCCAATATTTTAGCTTCAGCGACAGACTCCATTTTTCGTGCCACGAATACGAAGTCTTCATATGATAATCCACTGGATAGGGCACCACATGAAAGCCCGCCTTACGCATTAAACCCACAGCCCTTGGCATATGAAAGGCTGAGGTTACCAGAAGCCATTTTTGATGGGGCTTGGGATGCAGATGCGCCGCCAAGTTTCTTGCGTTCTCAAGGGTATCCCTTGCCTTGTCTTCATAAATAATGCGGCCTGGTGTTACACCCATGGCCGCAAAAAACTGCCGCGCCAACTGGGCTTCCGAGGGTGCCCCTTTAATATCAATGCCCTGACCTGTGAAATAAACAGGAATTTGCGGGTTTTTTTGAATTAACGGTACGGCATCGATGAGGCGCCCAATGGACTCGATGTAGCCAGGCACCCCTCGCGAAGCCACCACCCGGCGATCAAATCCTGTGCCCAAAATCAGAATACCCTCCACATCCTGCGGCACAGGGGCAATCTGAGGAAAGCGATTTTCTAGCTTTAAAGCCATGAAAAGCGGCAACGGTGTAAAGGTTAGGACCGTCAGCCAAACGGCGATGGTGGCCACCATGATACGCCCTATTCGCTGACGGCGCGTCCACAGCAAGACTGCGCCTAAAAGCAACACAACCACCACAAGGATATCGGTGATCACGGCCAATGACCAAAGCAGATTGTGCATGAAATCCTCCCCTGCGGATATAGTTTTTACGGGGAGTTTAGGGAGGTTCAACAGGGGAGACAAGGAAA
>JBKCUK010000008.1:0-126110 GCA_046318415.1 Holosporales bacterium
TTCACGCAGCATTTGGCTGTGGGCTGAAACTTTGGTGTTGGCCACCAGACTGTCTTTCGGGTCAAGCAAGCTTGCAATCTGCTGATTCTCGCGAAGAGCGAGGAGATCTGTGATGTTCACATCACCCATAAGGTGCGAGAATGCACCCTGAGTGTGCTGCACAACTTGCTGGAGTTGCTCGAACAGGTAGTGCCAGGCATTCAAAGGCATATGGATGGACTTGTCCTTGCGCGCCTCTTGAATGACATCCAGCTTGTGCTGCAGGCCTGGTGTCAGCTGTGTCATGTTGTGCTGCACCGCGTCCTCTCGCTTTCTCAACATCTCTTGGTGCACGGCCAGGAAAGAATTTGGATTACCCGCATTGTCAAAGCCAAGGGCCATGTGGATGTATTGTTGCACCTTAGGATCCTCGAGGCCCAGACGGTTGGCGAGTTTCTCGATAAAGTGTTCTCTAAAATGTGCGTCGGCCATCAGGTCTTCAAGGTAAGGCGTGGTGACTTCCTCGTGCGGTGTGCCGATAAGGGCGGCAAAGTATGGGGGGGTTCTATCGCCATATTTGATGGCAATTGCACAATAGCGCAGGAAAGCAGCGTATTTCTGCTCATTGTGTTGGGGCATCCACTGCAAGATATTATACCTAAAATTCTCGTCAGCCATTGCCTCTTCAAGTCGTGAGGCGATCGATGCCTCGTGCGGTGTACCGATGAGGGCGATAAAATAAACGGGATTTAAATCACCATATTTGATGGCTGCGGCACAGCAACGTTGGTAGGTATCTTGGTTACGCCCAAAAGGCTCGGGTATTCTTGAAATAAAATTGTCCCTGAAACGCTTATCCTCCATGGCAGTTTCAAGTTGCTGATTGCCCATGAGGGCGGCATAGTATGGGGGGTCTGTGTCACCTTTGCGGATGGCAACGGCGCAGTAGCGCACATAGGCGTCGTGACTCTCTCCGAAACGCTGGCCAATCCGAAACATAAATTCGCGCCTAAAGCTGGAATTGGCCATGGCCTTTTCGAATTGCAAGTTGAGGGTTGTCTCGTGCTCCGTGCCGACGATGGCCGAAAAATAGAGGGAATCGTCATCCCCTTTCTTGATGGCGACAGCACAGTAGTTTTGGTAGGTTTTGTGACTTTGCCCCAAGCGCTCGCGAATCTCAGAAAGAAAATATTTTCTGAAGTGTGGCTTATCCATCGCCTCTTCAAGTTTCGAAGACACTTCCTTTTCGTACGGTGTATCGATAAGTGCAGCATAGTAAAGGGGCTCCGTATCAACTTTGCTGATGGCATTAGCGCAAAGGCGCTGGTACTCAGGATTATCCTTTGTGCGCTTGCCTAATGAATGCAAATACCTGTATGTAAAGTGTCGCTCAGCCATGGCGGTGTCCAGCTGCGATGCGATGACCGCCTCGTGCGGGGTGCCAAAGAGGGCGGCAAAATGATCAGGGTCTAGGTCGCCTTTTTGGATGGCCATCAGACAGTAACGCTGGTAAGTTTCATCAGCCTCCCCAAGACGTTCTCTTAGGGAATTCACAAAAGAGCTTCGGAAATACTGAGAAGCCATATCGGCTTCCAGTTGCGACGTGATGGCCGCCTCGTGCGGCGTGCCCATGAGGGCGGCATAGTATGGGGGTGTTGCCGCTCCATGATTAATGGCATTTACACAGTATCGCCTATAGGTTTCATGGCGATCCCCAAAGCGATCTCTTATGCCCCACATAAAGACGAAGCTATATACCTTATCTAACAGCGCGCGCTCAAAGTCGCTCTTGAAAGCAGGTTCGTAGGGGGTGTCAATGATGGAAGATAAAGATGTGTAAAATTCATCCTCCTGATCTGACTCAAGTTCGCAGATGGTGGCGCCGATGGAAGATGAGGCTATAAAAGCAGCTATGGTTCTGTTAAGAGGATTATCGTCGTTTAAATTTTGATAGGGATCATAATGTTTTTGATTAAATTTATGGTTGTAACTTTCGAGAAAAGTATATCTAAGGGTGGGGTTTTTTGAAAGTCTTTCTATAAACTTTGCCTGAAACTCCTGCGATGTTTGATTCTCCTGAATATTGACTCCAAGTGCTGGGTGTGTTGCTGCGAATGTCCTGGCATAATTTAATTCATCCTCACTCAATGCAATATCAGGAATATCCGTGCCATAGACGTGCGTGCTGCACAGAAGGGAAGCGAGGAGGAGGCTGTGAAGGGTTGCGCGCTTTAGCATCATACGTTTCCTTAATTGTCTATCGTGGTCATTTTTGAACAACGAAGCACGATTAGCATTTCCATGTTTGTTATCAAAATATTTTTATTATTTGCTGAGAATAAATTTGATGGGTCTATCAGGGGTTGAGCGCTTTTTTAATCATGAAGACAGAGGGACACCGCATAAAAAAAGACCCGCGCGGGGCGGGTCTTGTATCACGATCAGTAAGGGCTAAAGAATTTAGGCTTAGTCTTCGCCTTGGGCCTTTGAATACCCCATCTTGTCGTTATAGATGTGCAAGAGCTCCATATGGGTCCATGGATGCTTGGTTCCCACAGCCTGCATCAGTTGCAAAACCTGATCTTGGCTGAGGCTCATGGCGTCATCTTTGGTCACAAAGCGGCAACGGAAAACATCGATCATATCCGGCAATGTGCCTGGATTGGGGTAAACCTTGACGCCGCGGTTCGAGATGATCTTCAATTTCACGGGGCTGTTGGCGGTGAGTTGCTCTAGGCTGTGGCCCAATTCGTCCGGTGTGCCGGTGTGGGAAACGAACAGGTCGACGCCTGCCACGCGGTGAGTCTTCGCCTTAACGAGGTCTGGGGCGCTTGGCACTTGTGGCATGTTGATCTTACGGTAGTCGCGCTTAGCCCATGCGCTGGAGGATTTGCCAAAGTTCTTGATGATGGCATCGGTGAACTCGGAAGTGCTGACGGCACCACCGTTGTCGCCCTTTACATCGCGGCACGCAATGCCTTGCTCAAGGGTGACCAGCAACGCTTGCTCGATGGTGTTGGCGGCCTCAAATTCTTCCAGATAACGCAACATCATCACGCCAGAAAGCAATACAGCTGTGGGGTTGATGTTGTTTTTACCCGCATATTTGGGGGCGGAACCGTGCACTGCTTCGAAAATAGCGATGCCATTGCCAAGGTTGGCACCGGGTGCAAAGCCAAGACCACCGATCAGGCCTGAGCCCAGATCCGAGAGAATATCGCCATTCATATTGGTGGTGACAATCACATCAAACTTCTCAGGGAAGCGAACCAGTTGGTGGGCGCAGTTGTCGACGATGATGTGTTGCGCATTAATGTCTGGGTATTCTTTCGCGATTTCTTCAAAGGCGCTTTTCAGCATGCCCTCAGAGAACTTCATGATGTTTGCTTTTGTGGCGCAATGCACAGTCTTGCGTCCCTCAGAGCGGGCGAACTCAAAAGCAGTGCGCACAATCTTTTCACAGCCTTTACGCGAGATAATCTTCAGGGTTTGGGCAACACCTGGAGACTGCATATGTTCAATACCTGCATAGAGATCTTCGACGTTTTCGCGCACGATTACAAGGTCAACTCCACGACCGGAATAGGGGGAGGGGACGCCCGGAAACTCGCGCACAGGGCGGATATTGGCATATGTCTCAAACAGTTTACGCAGCGTCACGTTGGCGCTTTTTTCACCAAATCCGACGGGGGTCTCAAGCGGACCCTTCAAAACCACGCGGTTGCGCTTGATGGATTCAATGGTCTCGGCAGGAACGCCTGAAGGGAGACCTTTTTTGAAAACTTCTGCTCCCGCCTCGCACTCTTCCCAATGAATCTTAACGCCGCTGGCATCAATAATCTTGCGTGTCGCGCTCACCACCTCTGGGCCAATACCGTCGCCGTAAATGATGCTGACGTTGTGCGTCTTACCTGACATGGGTATCTCCTTCTCTCTAACGGTCAGTTTTCAACTAAATGATGCTTTGGGTCTACTTTCTAGGACTTTGTCTTAAAAAATCCTTGCGCACGGGCAAGATCTTCTGCCGTGTCCACTTCGATGGGGGTGCAGGAAACCACTGCGGCTCCTATGCGCATACCCGCCTCAAGTGCACGTAGTTGCTCAAGTTTTTCGCGAAGCTCTAAGGTGGTGGGGGCCAAATTCACGTAGGTTTTGAGCGCTTCACGGTGGTAGGCATAGACGCCCATATGTTGATGGTGTGGGCCTTCTCCTGAAGGAGCCAGAGAGCGGGTGAAATAAAGGGCAGGGCGAAGCGCGTCCTGCTCATCTCCTCCCAAAACAGCTTTCACAACGCTTGGGCGCTGCAGTTCTTCCTGGTCGTCATTGAGGCGGACCAGGGTGCCAATGGCAAAGCGTGGATCGTTCAACGGCTTGATGGCGGCTGCGATCACATGGGGCTCAAGGGTTGGCAGGTCACCCTGCAGATTGATGATCACCTCATAAGCACCCAAGGGGTCATAAGCGCAGGCTGCGGCATAAACGCGGTCTGAGCCAGAGGCAAGGGCCGCGTCAGTCATGACGACTTCACCGCCGTGGGCTTTGACCGGCTGGGCGACCTCGTCACTGTCGGTCGCCACAATCACAGGGCCGATGTTCGCAGATTGAGCCGCTTCCATCACGCGCACAACCATCGGTTTGCCGTCAATGTCCGCAAGAGGCTTACGTGGCAGTCGCGTCGAGCCTAAGCGGGCAGGAATCACAACAAGGCTTTTCATCTCTCTATCTTTAGTTCTGATACAATCCATAAACTATTGCCTAGGAATGACTGATTTTGCGTTGACGCACAAGGGCGTAAACGGCAGATTGGCCACAAAAGATACAAGAGTTTATCCCATGGACAAGTCACATCTGCCTTTATGCGTCGATCTTGATGGAACTTTTTTGCGCACAGATGTGATTTCTGAGGCACTGATTGTGTTTCTGCGTGGACGCCCTTGGCGCCTCTTTCGGGTTCTCGCCTGGTTGCTGCGCGGACGCGCCCACATGAAGGCACAATTGGCCCGTGAGGTGTGTCTTGATGTCAAGAGCCTTCCAATTAACGAACGCATTCTGGATTTGATCACTGAAAGCCGCAAAGCTGGCCAGCAAGTGATCCTGGTGACCGCAGCCGATGCCCAGGTTGCGCGGCAAGTGGCCGAGGCTTGGCCAGTTTTCGATGACATCATGGCCAGTGATGGCACATTCAACCTTCGCGCCGCCAATAAAGCGCAAGCCTTGGTGGAGCGATTTGGCAAGCATAGGTTTATTTATGTGGGCAATGCAAAGCCCGATATCCCTGTGTGGGCCGTCAGTGCTGAGGCTATTGGGATCAATTTAACCCCCATGACCGCCCATCGTCTGCGGCGCCTTGGGGTTCCGTTCAAAGTGATTGCCGAGAATATCCATCGCGACCTTTTCCATGGAATGGGGGCCTATCCTTTTTTGGCAGCACCCTTTGGTGTTGCGCTTATCAAAATGGTGCAAAAAGACTGGCCAAGCGTCTCCTTTTCCCTTGCCCTGGGGTGTTTGCTTCAGGCTTTTTATTTTCTTTACTTTGCCATGCGTACTGATCTTCTGCGGCTGACCGCCTCCCAGCAGACCAAAAAAAGCCAAGACTTCGCGACGGGCGCTGTTCCGCTGACCTTCGCCATGAAGGGCTGTCTTTCTTGGGCTGGCCTCAGCCTTTTTTGCATGGGCCAACTGGGGTCAATTAGGCTTGGAACAGCTTGGCTGATTTTTTTCTTGGCCCAGGCGATGGTGACTATTGGCTGTGCCCATCGTGGGAAAAAATATTTTTTGTTCTCGGCCTTTTTAACCGCGCTTTTCCTGCTGAGCGCGATGATTCTTGCCTGAAGGGTACTGCTTTTTTTAGTCCGTTCACGGCCTGCAATTCGCATAAAGAATAGCTGGCTAAGATCATTGCTTTCATTCTCAGGGCATAATCCATGCCATAACTTCAAAATCACCCCCATTTTCGGTTGAAAACCCCAAGTCCATTCGCTCTAGCGTGGGCAAATGTTCTATGAAGAATTCAACAAAATATAAGGGGAGGAATTAATGGGAAACCATAAATTATGGTGGCAGAAGTTCTTTGCGCCACAGCAAAAAGCCAGTCAAGTATCCGCCATGGTGGCCTGTGGCCAAGTGGGGCGCGCGGTTCATACACCACGCCAATTTGAAGCGCTGGTCCAAGAAGGTTATCAAAAGAATGTTATCGTCTACCGCGCGGTGAACTTGATCGCCAGAGGCATCGCCAGTGTGCCATGGCGCCTTTATGACAAAAACACCGAAATCTCTGAACATCCCATGCTGCGCCTGTTGCAGCAGCCGAATCCAACCCAAGCAGGATCTTCGCTAATTGAGTCCCTTGCCTCCTATTGGTTGTTGTCAGGCAACAGCTATTTGGAGTGCGTGGAAAATGGTGCTGACCTTCCCGCAGAGCTTTATGTGCTGCGCCCAGACCGCGTTAAACTTGTCCCGGGGCATCAGGGCCAGGTTCTGGCCTATGAATACAGTGTGGGCGGCCGGATGCGACGTTTGAATGTCAATCCCATGACCGGGCGTTCACCAGTGATGCAGCTGAAGTTTTTTCATCCCATGAATGATTGGTACGGGATGAGCCCCCTTGAAGCCGCTGCCTTAAGCATTGATCAACACAATGCGGTGGTGAGTCACAACCTGTCGTTGATTCAAAATGGTGGACGCCCCTCGGGCGCGCTCATTGTCGGTAAGGGGGGGAAACAGACCTACCTCACCCAGGAAGAGCGCGAAGAATTACAGCAAAGCGTCAAGTCCCTATATGAGGGCGGCAAAAATGCTGGCCGCATTATGGTTATGGAGGGTGATTTAGAATGGCGTGAAATGGGCTTGTCACCTAAGGATATGGACTTTTCCGAGGGCAGGAACTTGTCGGCCCGGGAGATTGCTCAGGCCTTTGGCGTCCCACCCATGTTAGTGGGGGTGCCAGGCGATGCCACCTTTGCCAACTACCGCGAAGCCCGCTTTCATCTGTGGGAGGACACCATCCTTCCCTTGGTGGACCACTTAACCGATGAATTGAATCTGTGGCTGGTGCCCCGTTTTGGCCGCGATTTGAAGCTTTCCTATGATATCGAGGGCATCCCAGCCCTGGCGCCCCGACGGGAAGAAGCTTGGGCCAAGCTCAATGCGGCCTCGTTCCTAACGGTCAATGAAAAGCGCAGTGCTGTGGGCTATGGCCCCCTGGTGTCAGGTGATGAGGACAAGGCGCAAGGAGATACTCATGCTCGTTAAAACCCTACCCTTAGATACCAAATCGTTGGATGATCAGGGGATCTTCCGCGGCTATGCCAGCGTGTTTAATGTCCTGGACCATCAAGGAGATCGGGTCTTGAAGGGCGCTTTTCAGGCCTCTTTAAGCCGTCGCATGCAAGAGGGCAATGTGCCAAAAATGCTGTGGCAGCACGACCCCAAAGAGCCCATTGGGATTTGGCGCACCCTTCGCGAGGACAACCATGGTCTTTTTGTGGAGGGCAGATTATTGATGAATGTGCGTCGTGCCCAAGAAGCCTATGCCTTGCTTAAAACCGGCGTCATCCAAGGTCTTTCCATCGGATTCACCATTGAAGATTCCGCCCGCCTTGCCGATGGCGTGCGCTATTTAAAAAGCATTGATTTGCATGAAATTTCCCTGGTTACCTTTGCGGCCAATCAAGCCGCCAAAGTGCTGGGTGTTAAACATGCTTTCCCAGTTTCGGTGCAAGACAACCGAATCACGGCGGATCGCCGCAACAAAAATAACAATGTCAGTGAACACTAACGGAGGAAAACAATGACCCAACAACTACATCCTGTTGAAGAGATGAATCAGTCCTTTGCCGAATTCAAAGCGACCCAGACAGAGTACCAGGCAGACCTTGAACACAAGGGCCGTGCCGACGGTCTTTATGACGCCAAGCTGGAGCGCATCAATCATGATATTGAACGTGCCTACGACTGTTTGAAAAATCTTGAACTTGCTGCACGGCGCCCGCTGCTGACCGAGGCCCATGACCTTCCCCATGGCTGGGCCCAGCACAAGAGTGCATTTTTGAACTATGTGCGCAAGGGAGATGAGGCGTCTCTTTTACAGCTTGAAGCAAAATCCCTTTCGGCCGCATCCGATGCCGATGGAGGCTATGCCATCCCGCAAGTGCTGCATGAACGTCTGCAAACCACCCTGGATACCTTGTCCCCCATGCGTCGTTTAGCGAGCGTCATGACGGTGTCAAGCAGTGCAGTGGACCTGTTGGTGAACCAAAACCAAGCCGATGCGGGATGGGCTGCCGAGACCGATGCGCGCAATCCAAGTGAGACACCCAAATTGGGCAAGGTGCGCATTCCCGTACATGAACTTTATGCCCGCCCACGTGCCACGCAAAAGCTGCTTGATGATGCGGTCATTGATGTGGAATCTTGGTTGATGGAGCGCATTGCCCTGCGTCTTGCACAGCTGGAAAACCAGGCCTTCTTGCGGGGCGATGGCCAAAACAAACCCAAGGGTATCCTCAGCTATGAAAGCGTCCCAGTGGGCCAGGGCTCATGGGGCAAGTTTGAAGCCCTCAAGACCGGGGTTAACGGCGCCTTTGCCGAAGAAAATCCAGCCGACGTGTTACTTGAGGCTGTGGCAGCGTTAGAACCGCGCTATCTCAATGGCGCCACATGGCTCATGTCTCGCTCGGCGCTTGCGGCATGTCGTAAGCTGAAAGACCAAAACGGCCATTACCTGTGGCAGCCCGGCCTGGGTGGATCTGCCACCTCAACCTTGCTGGGTCATACGGTTGAGGTCATGGAGGAAATGCCAGCTGTCCTCAGTGGTCAAGCCAGTGTCGGCATTGTGTTTGGTCATTTCCGCGAAGCCTATCAGATTGTTGATCGTCAGGATTTGCGCGTTTTGCGTGATCCGTATTCCGCCAAGCCTTATGTGGAGTTCTATACCTCGAAAAGGGTGGGGGGCGATGTCATTAATTTTGATGCGCTCAAGTGGATTAATTTTGCTGAATAACGTCAGCTTGGGAGAGGGGGCCTTAATGGCCCCTTTGCTTGATTTTATAACTGCAGCATACTAGAGCAAAAAATCAGGGAGAATTAAATGGGATTAACGCTTATCAGCGCGCCCGCGCAAGAGCCAATCTCACTTGTCGAATCAAAAGTCTATTTGCGGGTCGATCACGATGCCGAAGATCGACTGATCGAACATTTCATCAAATGCGCACGCCAAGCTGTCGAGGCTTACACCGCACGTTCTCTTATGGTGCAAACCTGGCAGATGAGCGTTAATTCGGGCTATGGCAGCATGATCAGCAGTAGTGAGTACCTCAATGGCATTCAAAGTAAAGGCGGGGGTGGCATCGAGTTGGCGCGATCTCCGTTTGTTGAATTGATGAAGGCTCCTCTTTTGGTAGACGAATATGGGCGGCGCGAGATTCATGACTATCGCCTGGATACGGCGGGCCGCGTGGCGCGGATTCATTTTGGTGCTTCCCTTGCCCAATTCTTGAGTGGTCAGGGCCACCTGGAGATCCTCTTTAAAGCAGGTTACGGCGAGCAACCCGGCGATGTCCCAGCCCCTTTGCGCCAGGCCATTATCATGGTTGTCGCCGATCTTTACGAAAGACGGCAAAGCGCCAATGATAATGCCTTCATCGCACCGGTATTAAATGATCCCGTTATTCAAATCATACGCCCCTATCGTGTGACACGCATGCTCTAGCGCGGGTAATCCAACAGCTTAAAACAACAAAAGACGAGGAACACAATGGGCACTCTCATGGCGCGCCTTCGCCAGCGCGTGCGTTTGCAAACACGGCGCCTAGAATCCGATGACCAGGGCGGATATAGGGAAAGATGGCAAGACCTGGGCGAATTTTGGGCTGAACTCACCCCCCAGCGAGGAGTGGGGCCTCATCATGCGCAAAACCTGGGACAGCAGCTTCAGGTGCAACCCAGTGCGGCGCTGGTCTATGGTGTGGTTTTTCGAATCCCCACCCCTGTCACTGCAGAATCCCGCCTGATATGGCGCGATAAGGTGTTAAGTGTCATCGGTGAGCCCATGGTCAATGAACGGGCGCAAACCATTGAACTCATCGTGGCGCAGATCAAGAAAGAAACACCCCTTGCCAACCAACCCCAGGAACAAGAGGAACAACGCGATGCTTTATAAGATTCTATTGTCCTGTTTTGAGGATCTTGTGGTGAATGAAAAAAAGGTCGCGTTCTATGTCCAGACACCACGCGATGCCGTGTCACCCTATGTGGAGGTCCATATTCTTGAGGCCATTGAGGGTACTTTTGCTGAGTCTTCCCTGGTGAAAGCTAAGCTTCGGGCTGTGAGCCGCTATACCGGTGATCAAGAGATCGAAACGCTGGTCCAGCAGCTGCGCCAAAAGCTGGAGGGCAATTCGTTTATATCTGAACGTGCCGTGGCGTGTGCCAAGATCCAGTGCTGCACCCGGAAGGTGCTTAATGATGGCGTCACCCGAACGGCTGATCTTGAGGTGCATTTCATGCTGCGCAAGGTCGCAAATTAATGATAGGAGGCTCACATGCACGATAATTCCCAAAGGACTTTGCCCGATTTTGATCGTGATGAGGAAGTCATGGTCGCTTTGGAACGTTATTTTTTGTTACATACACTCTCACGTCCCCTTCCAGCACCCCGCTGGGCAGAGTGGTAAGGAAAGGGGGGCGCAATGGAGACGGTTTTAACACTTTCTGGAGTGGATTTTCCCCCCACATCTGCTAGGGGTTGCAAACAAACCTTAACGCTGGTGGAAAATGGACGGATGCTCCGCACCATCAATGGTGATTTGCACTTTGTGGGGGGAGGACCTTCCAAGTATCACTCGGTGATTGAATGCCAGGATAAGATTGCCCCCTCCTTGAACAAAGTCACTCGGGGGTCTTTGCTGACCGTGGGGTGTATTCAGCGCTTATCTCAAACCCTACCTAAAGGCGAGACTGAGGTGATCCTTGAGCGCGAGGCGATTCCGGACTCAATTCTCGCCATGACAAAAGATCGCGAGACCATAGGAGGACTGATGGTTATTGACGGGCGTCATGTTGGCCTTCCAAGCCCTCAGGACCAGGATATCTTTATTAGCTATCGCCCCCATTTGAAAATGCGGGTCAAGCGCTTAAGCCTGCAGACGGATGAATGGGGCTTGGGCGTTGGCTGGCAGCTTGAAGTGGAGGAGGTATGAGGCCAAAGGCTGCATCCTGGGTGACAAGGCCAGGGTGCAGCCGACCTGTTAATGCTTTGCTTTATGGGTTTCGTAGTACGCAATGGCAAAGGTGCTGGGAATAATAATCCCCATACCCAGAAGATGCCATTGATCCAGAGTTTCCGAGAAGAAGATAAACCCGAAAAAGCTTGCAAAAATGAGTTCTGCATAGCGAAACGGCGCTAAGGCCGATACATCCGTTGCGGCAAAAGCCTTCAATAAAAAGAACAAAATCAAGTTCGCACCGCTTCCCAACAGGAACAGCAAACCAATCTCGCGCCAAGTGGGATGCACCCATACCTGAAGCGCAGGATAAAGGCCAATCAACGCCGTTCCGATGGCGATGAAAAACAGCATGGAAAGACTAGATTCCTGGACCACCATTTTTTTATTCACAATGTCACTTAAGGCAAATAAAACGGCAGCACACAAAAGGTAAAGGGTGCCATTGCTGCCGGAAATAAAGGAATGCCACCAGTTGGTTGTGCCTGCCTCGCCTGTGACGACCACCATAATGCCTGCAAATCCCGCAAGGGTGGCCAGCGTCCGCTGCCAGCCGACGGTTTCACCCAAAAACACATACGCCATGGGCAGGACAAATAACGGCACAGTCAAAGCCATGGTACTGACCACGGCGAGCGGCACCATGGTCACACCCGTCGCCCAGCAGGCGATGGCCCCAAAAAGCAACAATGAGCGCAGACCATGAATCTTGAGGTAGGGCGTCTTAAAAGCCGCAACCCCTCCCTTGGCCATAAAGGGAATCAGGGTGAAGGCCGCGAAAAAATAGCGACAAAAGGTGATCTCAAAGGGAGGTAGGCGATGGCCTAAAACCCGCATGAGAATGTCATTCATATTACTAATCAGTGACACAATCAGAATCCAAAACACCCCCTGAAGGTAGCCTTTAGAGCGAAACCAAGAGAGACCTTGGGCAATTTTGCCATTGTTTGCAGAGAAAGATGACATCAGAAAATCCTCGTTAACGCACAACTAATGCGCACATTCGCAAAAAATGTCGAGGAAAAAAGCAGGGGGGAAGTTCATGAAGTTCTGTAATGCCTGGGCTGAGGCAGATCGCGCTCAGGATATTCTCCAAGAGGGTCGCGAAGATTTGCCGATCTTTTCTCTTGCGCTTCTTGAGCGCGAGGGAGGTGTGCCCCTGTTGACGGTGACAACCACGGCTGAGGCGGTGGAGAAAGTCGGGGTGAATGCTGCCTTTGTCTTTGGCTTGAAGTCGGAAAATGCTGTGAGTGTTCAATTTTTAGGACGCTTGGCAACGCTACCCCGTCTTCTTGAGCCTGGTCTGGTGGAGGTCGTCTTTCAGGCGCAAAGTGGTTCTTGCATGGATGCGCTTGATGAGATTGTGCAAAGATTGCAACAGCGTCCAGAATGGAGTCCTTATTATAGCAAATCAGAGACCGATGGGTCGTCACTCTTTGAGGTTCTTGAGAGTACTCCCCACCACGTGTACTGGCCGCGCCATAATCTTGAGGTGCGCCTGAGCGGTCTTTTGTCGGGATCCTCCAGCCTTAGCTTTACAACGACGGAACTGCCAAGCCCTGTGAGGCTCGCCATGGTGGGAACCCCCCTTGGTGAGCTTGAGGTCCGCCTTCGGGCCCAGTGGTTGCAGGGGTATGAAGGACTCTTTGAGTTGGGCCCCCTCATCGCAGCCCGATTTCCGGGGGGTATGATGCACACCTTGACGCCCCAACATCTGTTGCGTTCCTGGTGGCAAACGGGACAGCGCTTGGGGCGCAGTGGCTACTGGGTGGAGGAGGCCAGCCTCACCAAGTTTACCCCGCCGCTGACAGGGGGACTGAATTTGTATCCGCAGATGACCCAGCCCCTTCGCGTTGCCCCTGAAGATTCTTTGAATGATCCGCAAAAGCCAAGGGCACTGCAAAGATTGCCCAAAACCTGGCTGCGGCCAAAACTGCGCCTTGGCTGGCGGTTGCGCCAACCTCGGGTGGAAACGCTGTCCTTGAAACTCACACAGCGTCTTATAAGCCCAATGCCCCTTAAACTTCGCCACAAAAAACTCAGCATGACCCTGCAGAATTTAGGTGAACACGAAACAACGCCCCACTGGCGGCCTGGTTGGGGATATGGGCTGGGGCAGTTTGTGATTCATGGGGGGCAACTGTATTCCTGTCTCACACCCCATATTTCACGCCCTTCTTTTACCGAAGATGCTGCATTTTGGCGGCTTTACCCCTATCGGCCACGGCAGGTGGCCATCCTTCGCAGTGGAAGTTTTTTTCGAACGGGCGAGGGGCGTAAAGCGCTGCTTCACGCTGTGACCATTGCAAAAGTTCACCTTTTAGCCTCCAGAAGATGCTTGAGGGCCACCTTCGAGCTACCGGAAGAGTCATTCTGGCAGGTGAATGTGGATCAAAGAATGAGTCTGTTTGGGCCAGATCTTCCTGGCGGACGCCTTCTTGGCAAAGTGGTTGAAGTTAAAATCATTTTGGACGGAATCACCAATCAACGCAGGGCCCTGGTGACCCTTGCATGCTGTCTTGAGTCAGAAAAACCTGCAGAAAAAACCTACGTTCCCTTGCCAAGTTATGGTCAAGAGGGCGTGCTGGCGGCCGAAAATAGCGCAGCTGATGCTCAAGAAATTGAGCACCTCATGCATCAATTGGAAAGTCAGGCGTTGGATGACCCGCTGCAATTGCCCGAGTTTTTAGGGCCAGCCGATCTGATCGAAACCCTGACAATTCTAAATTCTTCCGATCAGCAAGAGGCTTATCTAAAGGACCGTGAATATCCCAAGTCGCAGAATCTTACTGCGTTGCTTCGCGATGTGCCAACTGAAGTCGAGATTCGCCTGCGAAGTCTGCGACCCATGCCACAGATCCACACCCACTATGAATGTCACCTGGACATGCCTGCATTCTCAGCAGAAGGGTTCAATTTTAATCTAGGGAAGGAAAACCCATGAGCGTTGATTTGCGCCTGCGTACGGTGACAGTGCCAGGATATCCTGAACAAAACCAGTCTCCTTTGGATTATTCAGCTGCCCCTGGGGCCTTTCTCACCACGAAGGCAGATAAAATAGGGGAGTGGGTTGCAGAGTGTGAAGCACCCGGGCGTTTCATCACCCTTCAGGTGAAAATTATATTCCAACCCTTGGCTAAGGGAAACTGTACCATCCAACTGATGGACCGTGGGCGGGCGGTGGGTGCCGAAAATGCCTATGGAAGTTCTCTTTCTTGGTCTGGGATTGGGATCAAGAATAGTGGCAAGTTTTGTTCGCGTGTTGGTTTGCAAGTCCTGGGTCATGCCAAGCTGCGCCAGCGGTCACGGGATGTGTTTCTCTCAAAGGATGACCTTGTTCAGCAGCCAGGTGAGTTGCTGTTTGCCAAAACCTTCAGCCACAGTCTTGGCCGACAGTTTGTCTTGCATCGTCAAGTGCTGGCCCAAGGGGAAGAGATGGTGCGTCTCATGCCGGGTGGCATTGGCGGCGTCAATACCACCGTCGTTTTTCCCTATGGAGGCGTCATCGATGCGGACCTGAACCTGAGCCATATTGCCCAGGCCTATGGCTTTATTTCCACAAAAAATCTGTCGGCAACAACGCTGAATCTTTTATCCCTTGCGCAGATGAGGGATCTACGCGATCAAGCGCCCGTGGTGATCGCGGATGCATCACCCCATCAGCTTCCAACCTCGCTGGCCGAGGATATCCAAACGGGGCAGTGTCATTTCGGCCTTAAAACAGACCAAGGCGTGCAGCGGTTTGTCAGCTTTGGTTGGCGGGTGGTGGACCAGGGGAACGCGCTTCTTGAGCTTGACTTTCACAACAACGACTAGGGAGGAACATCATGCCGTTGATTTATCGTCGGGATAAGGGGATACCCCTGACCATGGAGGAATTGGATGGCAATTTCCAGTTTTTGCATGATCGACTGGCACTAGTGGAGCAGCTGGGGCAAGACAGCGGTGGCGCGCCTGGGTTTACTATAGAACAACAGGGGGATGTGCTGATTTTTAGAGGTGCCGACCGCCAGACCCTTGGTCAGTTTCGCATTCCCATCCCCCACTTAAGTCCCCGTGGCACCTGGCAGCCGCAAACGACCTATGCCGTGCTGGACCTTGTGCATGCAGAAGGCGGAAGTTATGTCTGCAAAACCGCCCATACCAGCACGTCCTTTGCGGGCGATCGGGCACACTGGCAGCCGCTTCTAGCCGCCTCAGGCAAAGACCTGGAAAGCTTGAATCAAACAGGTGAGGCCACCAAATCTACAGAAACAGCTTTGCCCATTTACGATTGGGCCACATTGCCTAACCCGGCTCCTGGGCTCATGGTCGTTGTTGCTGATACGGAGGGGCCCGCAGTACTCGTGGCCATGGGACAAAAATGGTGGACGTTGGCCACCGGTTGCGCTCTGCAAAAGTAAAATCAGGGAGGATGATCATGCAACTCGCACCAGGTTTTTCAGACTATTCCGAGCAGGATTTAGAGATCATGGCGCGCACCATTTACGGGGAAGCTCGCGGTGAGTATGCCCGTGCAGAGGGTGGACTTGCAGCCCTTATTGGCGTTGCCAATGTGATCCTCAATCGCTGGCATATGGGGGGATACGGCCAAACCCTTGCTGAAGTGTGCACCAAGCCCTATCAATTTTCTTGTTGGAACATCAGGGATCCCAACCGGCGTCTGATCGAGCAAGTGGCTTCCTCAGATGCTGTTTTTGGCGTTTGTGCCGAGGTTGCCCGTTATGTGGTCGAGGGGCGCTGGCCCGACCTCACCCAGGGCGCCGACCATTACCATGCCAAGTCCATGAAACAACTGCCAAAATGGGCGGTGGGTGTGCGACCCCGCGCTCAGCTTGGGGGACATGTTTTTTATCGTCTTAAGACAAACGCTTAAGGAGGAAACCATGCCAGCACCTGTTGTTACTGCGGCTTTGACCCTTGCGGAACTTGCGCCTGTCATTGCCAGGTGGTTTAGTGATGGTAATACGGAAACGCCAAGCGGCCAGCGTATTGCCTCAAAAGTTATTGATTTAGCGAAACAAATTTCTGGCTCCCATGATGCGATCAGTGCTGCAAAAATCCTACAGAACGATCCAAAATTGTTGATTGAATTCCAGATGATGATCCTGAAGATGGATCAAGAGATGGAGGTTGCGTATTTAAGAGATCGGGCTGACGCCCGGGCCAGGGATGCTGCGTTGGCATCAGCAGGACGCCAAAATATTCGTGCCGATATTATGGTCACCTGTGCCGCCCTTGGCCTGGTGGCGTGCTTGATCTCATTGGGCGTTTATCAAGAGAATCTGCCCGGTGAAGCGGTCGGTATTATCTCAACCATTGCCGGTATTTTCGGCGCGTGTTTGAAAGATGCCTACGCCTTTGAGTTTGGGTCTTCAAGGGGCAGCAAAGCCAAAGACATGACCATGCTGCTCACCGCTGGACGTTAGGGCATACCCAGCAAGGATCATATCTTTGCTGGGGAGCTTCCATTATTTTTTGCCCTCGAACCTTACCAATCTCTCACGAAGACGTTTGATGCGACTTTTTGCCTGATCGGGCAAAGAGAAGTGATCGGTGTCCACGTCTCTGAGATGGCAATACATATCCCATGCGCTAACGTCGTAACCACACCCCAAAGCATGCACAAAATCAAGCCAAGCACACATTTCATCGGTGTTCGCGTAGGTTGCCGCAAGATCATCGCGCGCAATAAAGCTGGCCATTTGTGGGACCCGATCAGGAAATGCCGCAAAGATCATGAGTAATTTTAGCAAGCTTTTGCTGGATCTAAAGGCGTTTACAGCTCTAGTTGGGAATATTTTATCCTTTAGGGTATCCAAATGCTGGGATAGGGGGCAAAGGGCATGGGCGACCCTAATCAAGTCTTCGGCTTCTTCATAAACCATGCGCAGGCGCTTATCGACGAGAAAATCACTAATCGACTCGATGGCGTGCGTCATCGCGGCAAGTTCACGAAAATAGTAATCAAAAAGATTCTCGCGTGTTTTTAGGTCCTTCCGTTGGCTTTGGACGGGAAACTGCGTCAGGTGAGCCGCTACTGAGGGGTGATCGAGAAGGGTCTCG
Organism: Holosporales bacterium; assembly: GCA_046318415.1. Lineage (GTDB taxonomy): Bacteria > Pseudomonadota > Alphaproteobacteria > Caedimonadales > Caedimonadaceae > JBKCUK01. The sequence continues at coordinate 17,268 of JBKCUK010000008.1, forward strand.
ATGGCATTCAACTGTTGCGGCTCGAGTTTCAAGGAGGAAAAATACCTGACTTGCATCACCCGGTGCATTCTTAGCTCGTATAGATCATGCTCCTCATCTTGCTGTTGGGCTGATGTGGAAGACGTCGACGAGGGCGCTGGCTGAGTAGCGGGTACACTGATCGCCTCCAGGTCTCTTAAATCCAAAGGGTCAAAATCGTCGCTGTCGGAAAGCGCGCTATCGCTTGAAAAGCTATTGCTTTTAGCGCTCAGGCTGCTGGAATCATCATTACTCTCGTACAGGATGGGGCTGGCAAGACTGTGATCATACATCCCAAAAATTAAACCAAAAAAGCCGAAAAATCCCATGATGCTTTTGCGGCATATCCCTTGCGGCCGTGTCATTTGTATGTTTTCCTGGTAAGAAGAGATTAAAAACGTGCCCATTAGTAGTATAGAGTGAGCTTAAAAGTCAATAAAATTATGTCATGGGGGTGGGAATGCGTTTAGCTAATCAGCCTATTTTGACAACCAGCAGATTAGAATTAAGGCCATTTGTCGAGGAAGATGCGCAAGATGTCTTTGCCTATGCTTCTGATCCGGAGGTTGCGCACTTTACCACTTGGCATCGCCATGAATCCATTGAGATGAGTAGAATTTTCATCACGCATGTCGCTTTTAAGGAATATGAAAGAGGCTCAATTGGTCCTCTTGCCATTCATTTTGAGGGTCGGGTTATTGGTTCCATTGATATCCGCGCGCATCCCGATGAAACTTGGGAGCTTGGTTACTGTTTAGCGCGGCCGTATTGGGGAAGGGGGTTGATGACTGAAGCCGGCAAGGTTGTCTTGGACCATGCCAAAGGCTTTATTTCCCCTGCAAAGATCAAAGCTAAAGTTAATGCTGAAAATCTTGGCTCCATTAAAGTGGTCGAAAAATTAGAATTTCACTTGATCGAGAGCAAACATGACGTGGACCCTAAATCCAACCAGCCCCGAGAGATGTTGTATTACGGCCTTTAGGGATCCAAAATCCCACGCCGCGATGCCGCGCCCAAAGTCCTTCATGCGATACCCTGCTAATCAGTGCACTTTTCTCTCTCGGCATTCGAGGTGTCCTGCTGCAAGTCGTTGATAAAACAACCATCTGATCGAAGCACCGCTGCCTTTTCGTCGTATATGTCTGTTGATGTATTTTTTTATTTGACAAAATAGAACACGCTTCCCATATGAAAATTATGGTTTTGCTGTGAACTACCCATAAGGATGGACAACAGTGCGTTTTTCTACACCTATTCGTTTCTTGAGTTTGGCTGCCCTTTTATCCGTCACCACGAGCTATGCTTCTGAGCCGCAAATGCCTGATTTATGCGATGATGTAATGGGGCATATAGAGGGGTATCTGCCAGCAAAATCATTGGGCAAAATGCTCATGGTCAACAGGGGATGTGAGCGAATTACCAATCAGGTGATCAGCAATCAGGTCAAAGGGATCGCCTTGAACATGGATTGGCAAAAAGAGGATGAGCTCTTGAGAGAGTTTCCCGCAGACTCCATTAAATCCATATTGCAAAACTTGATCCGTGAGAAAGGACATGTTGCCCTCTCAACCCACTTTGGTGATTCGGACTTCTTATCCTCGCACCTAATATTGCAAGGTCTCCTGCCTGAGAATTTTCGGCTGGCCCGATTTGAAGACTGGGCAGCCCATGTTGAGCTTTTAAAGCCACTTTATTTTGCGGCATTCGGTCAAGAATTGCCCCAAGCGTACCAAGACCTTGCCGTGCGTCAAGTCATGGCTTTGGCGGAAATTGCCTTTTATGTGACGGACGAGAATGCCCAAGAACAGCTTGGCCATTTTCTTGCGGACCACGGCGAGACCTTAACCGCTTTTCTCAGCAAGCAGCGTGAAATGTCTCCTTTCGTCAACTTCTTGCATGGTGATGTAGACTTGGCACAGCTAAAATCCAAGCCCCACACCATCGTCATAACCGATGCTGAGCTTGAGGCGGAAGCCATTCAAGATCGCACGCATCCGTTGTTTCAAGTCCACAATGGCAACTATTTGCGTGTGACTTTGGGGGCGGGTTCTGCCGATCCAAAATACTTGATTTCTGAAGCTGCCCGGGCGTTGCCTGTGGGTCTAGGCCACCTTGTGCTTACGGATCCGGAAGGTAAAATCACGAGAACCAAAGGGTTCGATATTCAAAATAAGGCCTGCTATGATTTTCGACTTAATCTTCCAGGGCTTGCCAATGTTTTTAATCCTTTGGCCTTATGTGATCAGTACCTAAATAGATTGCAGCTGAATCTTCCAAGATTGAAATCGATGAAGGTAGGACTTTCAACCACTCTAACTGAATGCGGTTCCCGCACATTAACAAAGGAATTTTATGGGCAGACTATTCGACAAAATCCATGGTCCATGTAAGATCTGCCGTTAAACCTTGGGAATCTTCGTTTTCCTAAAATGATGCGCCCGAAGATAAGATGAATTTCTTTTACCTAGCAGGGCACTGAAACATTCAATGAATATAGGGGGCTCGCGGCAAGCGAAGCCCTCTTTTCCTTTAAGATTTTGTATGGACTGCGTCGGCCTTTCACAAGGTCAAGCCCCATTGTTACCTGGGGAATCTAGGCCCAAAAGAGCTGTTGGCCAAACTGCAGAACAGTAAGAGAGATCTGAGTACGGGGAGTGGGCAATTCTAAAAGAGAGGATGCTTCAGACATCACTTTTCGGGTGATTCTTGCCCCAACGCCGGGGAATGATTTTCCTTGGAGCCTTTTCTTTCTTTTGCGCTGCGACGCACACGACTTTTATCATTAGTCTGGCACTCAAGTTCGGCTGGCATGCCAAGATCTTCGCGAATCTGCTGGTGTTGATGGCGTGCCTTAGTGCGCGCCGCTTGTAATTCTTCCGTCTCAGCTGCATAGGCCTCAAGATCCGGCTTGGCCGGTCTGATGGGGACATCATTGAGTTTTGGGTAGGCGCTGGGGCCTGAGCAACCACAGGCTGCCAATGTCAAAAGTAACAGAAATCTTTTCATCTTATCCCTTTTGCAGAAGTATCGCCGCGTCCATTGCGGCATAGGTGAAAATTCCATCGCAGCCTGCCCGCTTAAAGCATAAAAGGGTCTCTAACAGGGTGCGCTCATAATCAATCCATCCCTTGAGGGAGGCTGCTTTCAGCATAGCGTACTCGCCGCTCACGTGATACGCCAGCGTGGGCACGGCAAAGGTTCCTTTAACACGCGAAATCACATCCAGATAGGGAAGACCGGGCTTGACCATGACCAGGTCGGCGCCTTCTGCAATGTCCTGTGCAACTTCACGAAGTGCTTCTTGGACATTGGCTGGATCCATTTGATAGTCGCGTTTATCTTTCTTGCCCAAAAAATGCTCGGACCCAAGGGCGGTGCGGAACGGCCCGTAATAGGCTGAAGCATATTTTGCAGCATAAGACAAGATACTGACTTTTTGAAAACCGCTGGCATCCAAAGCTTGGCGCAGCGCTCCCACCCGTCCGTCCATCATATCTGACGGGGCCACCATATCGGCGCCGGCCTTGGCTTGAATCACGGCGTGTTTGACCAGCAAATCAACGGTTTCATCATTGGCAACCGTTCCATCAATGACCAGGCCGTCGTGTCCGTGGTCTGTGTAGGCATCGAGGGCGGGATCAGTTATCAAACCTATGGTTGGTACTTGACGCTTAATCTCGCGCACCGCTTGGCACAGGGTGCTTTCCTCATTTAAGGCTTCCCGGGCATCCTTTGTGCGAAGATCATGGGCTACCACTGGAAATAGGGCGATGGCGGGTATCCCCAATTCTGCAGCACGGCCCACATGGTCAATCACTTCGCTGATGGTGTGACGCTGGACGCCTGGAAGGGGCTCGATGTCACGTGGGTGGCTTCCATCGCGCACAAAAACTGGCAATACCAAATCATTGACGCTCAATGCTGACTCCGCAACCAGACGGCGGCTCCAAGGATGCTGGCGGTTGCGACGCAGGCGGGTTCCAGGATAGTTTCCGATGTCTATGTGCGTGGGAAAGCCCATGGATCTCTTCTAGCCTATAATTTCTTTTAAAGATCACTTTACAACAACCCAACTTTGCTTGAAAGATCTCCCTACCGTTGAAAGGCCTAATTTAAAGTGCAAAATTGTCAATTTATTTCGAGGCTTTGCGTAAAAAGTACTTGCAATCCTTTCGCAAGAGTTAACAATAGGGGCACTAGAAACTTTGTGTAGGATCATGCATGGCTCAGCGTAAAGGCGCTATGGGGTTCTTAAGCGAATCATGGAATCGTGTGATGCAGGCAGAAAACGGCAGTTTTCGCTACTGGCGCGTCCGGACTATGTATGCCTCGATCATCGGTTATGCGGCCTTTTATCTTGTGCGCCAAAACTTTTCCATGGCCATACCTGGTATCTGCGAGGAATATGGCGCCAGCAAAAGTGATCTCGGTTGGATTATCACGGCCTTCTCAATTATTTATGGTTTTGGCAAACTCCTGAATGGCTACCTTTCTGACCGAAGCGATGCCCGTATCTTTATGTCCGTGGGGCTGCTTTTATCTGCAATTGTGTGTTTTACCGTTGGCTTTAGCTCCAGTATCGTCATGATTGGTCTTTTGTGGACCCTGAATGCCTATTTTCAGTCCATGGGTTGGCCACCGGCTGCGCGTCTTCTGACCCACTGGTTCAGCCCTAAAGAATTGGGAACAAAGTGGGCACTTTGGGCGTCTTCCCACCAAATTGGTGGTGTGGCAATCACCGTGATCGCGGGGTATCTCATCGTCAATTATGGCTGGCGATCGGCCTTTTATGTGCCCGCTGTAATGGCATTACTTCTCTCTTTCTTTATTTATAACCGCCTTCGGGACACGCCGAAGGATGTCGGCTTGCCACCCGTCGAGCATTACAAAGGCGACTTGCTGAAAGAGGAAGAAGCGAACCATGATCAGCGCATTACCATGTCTGAAGTCATTCAGCTGGTGATTAAAAATCCTCTGGTGTGGTACATCAGTCTTGCCAACCTTTGTCTTTACATTCCACGTATGGGCGTTCTGAATTGGGCACCAACATTCTTGAAAGAGTACAAAGGTGCAACCCTTCTTGAGGCCGGCTGGCAGTCTGCGGCCTTTGAAGTCGCAGGTTTAGTTGGCGGTATCCTTGCGGGATACGTATCAGATCGTTTCTTTGGGGGACGTCGTGGTCCAGTGGGCGCTCTCTGCTTGCTTGGGCTTGCTGCGTCCATGTGGCTATTGTGGAAGATTCCAGCAGGACATGGCTTGTTAGATACGGTGGCGCTTATTTTAGCGGGTGCTTTTGTTTACGGTCCCCAAGTCCTTGCCGGCATTGCCATTGCTGACTTTGCCTCAAAGCGTGCTGTGGGCGTTGCAACCGGATTCATGGGTGTTTTAGGTTATCTGGGCTCGGCAATCTCGGGCGTCGGGATTGGTAAGATTGTGGATCAGCACGGCTGGGATTACGGTTTTATCCTGTTTATTATCACATCGCTGATTGGCGCATTTTTCTTTGCCCTAACGTGGGGGCATGGGGCACGCATCCTGCAAGAAGGCAGAATCAACCGTGCTAACGCCTTTGAGGAAAGCGAAGTCTTCGAGGATGATGAGGCGACCCCAAAAACCTCAAAGTCAAAGAAAAACCCCAATACAGCACCTGACGGTTCGCCCCAGAAAGCTTAAACGCGGTCTTTTGTTCAGCCTCTCCACATCTTTTCTCCCATCATTAGATGGGCGTGCGCCCATGAAGTGCTTGATGCTGTTCTACCCCTTCATTTTTGTTATGGCTTGGATGCCCCTTGATGCATAATCCTTCTTTGCTATTCTTTTTGAGTATTCACTGAAAAAAAACCGGGAGGAAAGCATGTCCACGTATCTGCTAAGACTCGTTTTAGGTACAGTTTTATTTGGCCACTTACAGACGATGGCATCTGACCTAAAATATGAAGAAGAATCCGGAACATACTCCCATGAAATGGATGCAAAGAAGGATTTGTCGGACGATCCCAAAGAACTTTTCGCCCAATTTGCGGACCCCATGGATCTTGAGAAGAAGAATCAATTAAATGCCAAAGATCCTTCAGAGCCCTTGAAAGCAGAGGATCTCCCTATGCTTGAGTTTGATCATTGCCGTCACGAGGACTTGAAGCGTTGTATGCATGCGGCAAAAAACCATGACCTTCCTGTCTCGGTCAATCTTAAGCTTGCTGATAAGTCTTTATGGCAAGACGCGGCCGAGCATCTGCCACAGGTGAGGTCTTTACGCTTAACCCATGGTGAGTTTGATGCAGATGCAGGATTTTTTGAACAGATCGCCCAAAAGGCGACGCAAATTGAGCGATTGGAAATTCTCTCGCCCCTGTCATTTGATTTTCAACGCGTTGGAGATCTTGGCGCCTGTGCGCATCTAACAGCCTTTATGGTGGAAAGTCAGTTGTTCAAAGATGAACACCTGCAGGATTTGGTGCAGCAACAGCCCCAGTTAACGGATGTGCATCTTGAGACATGTCAGGCTCTAACGGATACCGGATTGAGTGACCTGCAGAACCTTGTGTCGCTGACTGCGTTGAATCTAGGCTCCACAAACATCACAAAGTCAGCCCTTGATGTGATTGCCTCAAAATGTGTAGCACTTGAGAGCTTACAGCTTAATTTGTGTACGCAACTTAACGGGGATGATTTTAAGAGTGTGGCTCAGTTTGCAGCGCTTACCAGTCTCAACCTAAACTCGACCACCGTGAGTGATTCCGCACTTATAGATATTGCGAACGGTTGTCCACAGCTAAGTGAGCTCAATTTAGCAGGGTGTTCATCGCTGACAGATGCGGGTTTTCAGGCTTTGGGACAGTTATCGCAACTCAAAAAGCTCATTTTGGGCGGTACAAGAATTGGCGATGCGGGCATGACCGCCATCATTCAAAATTGTACGGCTCTGATAGATTTAAACATTATGTTTTGCTATCTGCCTTCGCAGGCTGTTCTTAAAAACTTGGGTCAGCTCACCATGTTAAAAGTCCTTAATATAGAGGATACCCAGCTGAATTCTAGTGATCGCAAAGATCTTGCTGGTAAGCTTCCCAATTGTGTTATATTTCGCCTGTAGTAAAGTCATGAAAAAAGCCAGGCCTTGGCCTGGCTTTTAACTGAAATGAAGTGTGAAATTATTTGCCATGTCCCATGAGATACACTGCAAAACCGACTACTTCATCTTTAGAGTTTTTGATATCCAAAAATTCTTTCATCAGGCCGGGGTGCTTGTCCGAGATATTTTCTTTGACCAATGTAAAGCTGGCGACAGCAGGATCCTTGTTCATGCTAATCTTCGCCTCAAGTTCCGCCAATGTGGCGTCATCCAGTGAGAGCGGAATAACAGTCATGAGTTGATCCGCTGGGATCTGTTGCTGTGGGTTAACGCCTGCCGTTTTGGCGGCAACACCCACCAATAATCCTTGGCGTGTATACACAGCCATTGCTTTTAAGGAGAGGCTCGAGCTTGCTGACATCCAGCCCAAAAGGTGAGAGAGATCATTCTCGGCGATCTCAGCCCAGAGGGGTTTGTAGTCTTGTCCTTCTTTTTTGATGGCTGCACTTTCGTCTTGCGCTAACTTCACAACGTCAGCGCGGGTCCGCTTTGGCTCTTTTTCAATAAAATCAGCGATGAAGGGAAAACTTGTAAATTCAGCAAGACCTGCATAATGCTTTTCCAATTCGCTTTGTTTGGCGGGCTGGGCAGAAACGGTGTTGTAGGCTGATCCCATCAATAAACCAATGGAAAGTGTCAGAAGAGGGGGAAATCTCAACATGGTGTGCTCCCTTATTTTATGTGCCTGCTTGTGGAGTTGCGGCTTTGTGGCGCACCCGACAGGATTCGAACCTGTGGCCTTTGCCTCCGGAGGGCAACGCTCTATCCAGCTGAGCTACGGGTGCATCTTAGCCTTTGGTATCGGGAATTGCAGCAAATTGCAAGCCCCGATCCAAATAGGCCCGCTAAAGGCTGTAATAAAGTTGGAATTCAGCCGGCGTCGGTCCTCGGTTGAGTTCCACGATCTCTTGGTGTTTCATCTCGATAAAAGCGTTGATTTGATCATCATCAAACACGCCACCTTCGGTTAAGAAAGCGCGATCCTGATCCAGGTTTCCCAGGGCTTCTGTGAGGCTGCGACACAACATCTGATCCGGGCCCAGGTTATGATTTTTGGCGTCATACAAATTGCGCTCCATGGCCTCCCCCGGGTGAATCTTGTTCTTGATGCCATCAAGGCCTGCCATCAACATGGCGCTGAGTGCCAGATAGGGATTCGCCGTAGGATCTGGGAAGCGAACCTCAACACGTTTGGCTTTTGGGCTGCGGGTGTGGGGGATGCGGACCGCCGCTGAGCGATTGCGCGCCGAGTAGGCAAGGTACACGGGCGCCTCATAGCCTGGAACCAGACGCTTAAAGCTATTGGTGGTTGGATTGGTAAAGGCGGTCAGTGCTTTCGCATGTTTTAAGATTCCACCTATGTAATAGAGGGCCTCTTCTGAGAGATGATCGTACTGATTTCCACTGAAAAGGGGTCTGCCATCGGCCCACAGGGATTGATGAACGTGCATGCCCGAGCCATTGTCCCCATAAATGGGCTTAGGTAGGAACGTTGCGGACTTGCCGTTGTTATGGGCCACTTGGCGCACAACATATTTATAAATCTGCAGATTATCCGCTGTGCGCAGCAGCGTGTCGTATTCAAATCCCAATTCATGCTGGCTTTGGGCGACTTCATGGTGATGTTTTTCTGCCTTTAAGCCCATACGGCCCAATTTGCTGAGCATCTTGGCGCGCAGTTCATGCAAGGAATCAACAGGCTGCACCGGAGCGTAACCGCCGCCCTTTGTGGGGCGATGTCCTAAATTATAAGTGCCAAAGCTGCTTGGTCCATTCAATGGTCCACTGATGATCGAGGTCTCGGCGCTGGTCAGCTGATAAAAGCCATAGGTGCCGCCATTTTCAAAATGGACGGCATCAAAGATGAAAAACTCGGGCTCGGGACCAAAATAGGCGGTGTCCGCGATACGGCTGTTGATAAGGTATTCCTCAGCCCGCTTGGCGATCGATCGTGGATCGCGGTTGTAGCCTTGCTGGGTATGTGGGTCCACAGCGTCGCAAAAAATAATCAAAGTTGGATCGGTGGCGAAAACGTCTTTAACGCAGCGATTCAGATCAGGCTTGATGATCATGTCTGAATCTTCAATACTGCGCCATCCGGGAATGGACGAGCCATCGATCATGATGCCTTCTTCAAGGATATCCAGGTTCACATGCTCGGCTTTAAACGTCATGTGGTGCCAAATGCCCAGCGGATCGGTGAAACGAAAATCTACATACTGAAAAGCCTCATCTTTCATATACTTAAGGCGATGTTCGGGGTCTAGATTCGTTGCAGACATGGCATGATCCTTATTTTATGGTTGAATTTTCCTGAACAAATTAATACCTTTCCATCGCCTTGGGCAGAGGGATATCACCTGAAGACAGTGACAAAATGTTACTGAAAACTTAAAGGGTTAGCTGCTTGAGAGTGATTGGCTCTGTAAATTTTAGCCAAGAAGTTTATTATACAGTGCAAACTTTAGGTAATGAGATCTTGGAATGCTGATCCATTGGATGCGTGCGGGTTTTCTGACTTGCAGCGCAGTCATGGCGGGACCTGCATGGGCCACCCTCTCATTGGTCGTGAATACTGCCAATGATGGCACGGGCATAGGCAGCTTACGAGATGCCATCTTGCAAGGTAATGCCAGCCCATTATCGCAGATTAACATCACCTTTAATCCAGCGTTAGCTGGGGAAAGTGTCACATTGACGTCTGCGCTTCCCATGATTTCCAACTATCGTGCCGATGGTGTGGCCCTCAATAAAACTTGGACCATCAACGGAAATGGCGTAACCCTGGACGGCGATGGCAGCCATCGTCTGTTCTTTGTCAGCCCCATTCCCCAAAGCACCGTCCTGAACCCTGCAACAAACAAGCCCTATAACGACATTCGCAACGATTATCCCCTGCAAGTGGATGTCACCTTGCAGAATATGACGCTTATCAATGGCTATGCCAAAGGAGGCGATGGCAGTGGCGGCGGTGGTGGTGGCATGGGCGCCGGTGCTGCGCTCTTTGTGAACAAAAAATCCCGTGTCACCCTTTCAAACGTCAGTTTTACGGATCACGCGGCCGAGGGCGGTCAAGGGGGCGCAGACCCAGCGCTTCCTGGCGGCGGTGGCGGCATGGGTGGCAGTAGTGTTGATTCAAGTGGCGCAAATGCGGGGGGTGGCGGACTCGCAGGCGATGCGCATCCCGATGGCTATGGTGGCGGAATCGGGACTTCTGGCGATACCTTTGACGGCGGTGGTGATTTTGGCGGCAATGGTGTCGGTCAAGTCTCAGGCGTGTCTTTTCCTTTAAGCGCCTTTAATGGTGTTTTTATCTTTCCTGGTGGTATTGGTGGCGGTGGTGGCGCAAACAGCTTTGCTCCCGATCCCATGACCGGTGGCTTTGGCGGCGGCGGCGGTGGCGGATTTTTTAGCACGGATACCTCCGGTGGTTTTGGTGGTGGCGGTGGCTCCACCGGATCAGGCACCCAAGCTGGCGGCGGCTTTGGTGGCGGTGCAGGCAGATCTGGAAACGCAACAGCCCTCGGTGGCTTTGGCGGCGGGAACTCGGGCAACCGCGGGGCCAATACTCCCTCAAGCGCGGGTGATGGCGGCGGTGGTTTTGGCGGTCCTTCATCGAATGCCTACGGCGGCGGCGGCATGGCCGCTGGCGGTGCAGTTTTTGTGCGCGAGGGCGCAACCTTAAGGATTTTGGGCGCCTCAGAGTTCAGTGGTAACTTTGTCACTTCCGGGGCGTCTGGAGGAGCCGGTGGCACTTCGGGCGCAGCCGTGGCAGAAGACCTGTTCTTGATGACAGGGGCCAACCTTGTGCTTGAACCTGGGGCAGGGGAGACGATGACATTTGCGGGCACCCTTGCGGATGATAGCCCTGCATCGCTTCCAGGTGGCGCCTATAAGCCGGGTGCTGGTGCGGGTGCGAAAGTGGTCAAAGCAGGTGCAGGCACCGTTGTTTTCTCAAGCGCCAATTCCTTTTCTGGTGGACTCGATCTGAACCAGGGAACTGTGTTGCTTGAGCAAAGCACAGCCATGGGCTCCGGCCCCTTAAATCTTGGTGGTGGCACCTTAGGTCTTGGCCAAAACATGAATTTTGCAAATTCCACTGCGGTGAGTGCTGCCTCGGCCTTGGATAATGGTGGCAACACGGTGGCCCTCACAAGCCCTGTGACGGGCTCAGGATCGCTGCGGTTGCAGGGGGCAGGAACATGGGTGGTGAATGCCTCCATGCCGCACACGGGCACTTTGGATGTTACAGCTGGCCAGTTGATTCTGAATGGTACCCATGCAGGCCCGGTGGAGGTCTATCCAGGCGCCATTTTATCAGGCAATGCAACAATCGGTGATTCCCTAGTGAATGGAGGAACCCTATCGCCTGGAAATTCCATTGGCACCCTTTCGGTTGCGGGTGATTTAGTGTTAACGCCATCTAGCAGGTTGATCATTGAAATTGGTCCAGACGGTCAGTGTGATCAGTATATGGTGGCGGGCAATGTGGCTCTCGCGGGACGCGCCTATTTTTTCTTTAATCCGGTGCGTTACCAGGTCGGTAAAAGCGTCACTTTCTTGACTGCAGGCGGCACAATCACCGGTTCTTTGGACGTTGATGATCCCGTGGGCCGTGTCATCTTTCGAATTGTGCGAGAAGGAAACACCCTCAAAGTTCTGTTTGCCAAGGAATCTTATCAGGCTTATTTGACGACCAAACGCCTGCGGCAGTTTGTGGCAGCCCTTGATCAGAGTGAGGCGGCCTGGATGACACGCCAAGGTGATCTTGCCCGTCTTCTGATGGACGTGGATGATCTGCCTGCTGACAAGATGGCGGATTTATTTGATACTTGGAGCGGATATAAAACCCTGCAGCGCATCCGGGTGGTCGAAGGGTTGGAGACGGGCGGTGCTCGCTCTATCGATGACCAGTTTAAGCGTGCACGCATCCAACAGTATGTCAAGCATCGTGGGCATTTGGGCTTGACGACAGTCACCTTGGCACGGTTTGCAGCCCTTTCAGAAAAAACCACGGTTCACTCGGGTCAGACCGTAAGAAACTCGGCTTCTCTTAGCAGAACACCTGGTGGACAACGGCGTGCGCCCGCAGAGTCTCGTTTTTTCAACCAAACCCATGCCTTCAATCAAGTCAGCACACGCCGGACAATAGGACCCTTGAGTGTCTGGGCCCAACCCTGGGGCACCTATGGAAACCTTGAGAAAGGCAAACACCTGGCTGCGATGACGTGGCGCCAGGTGGGCTCAAGCCTTGGGGCCGATTTTACCCTACGTGACCAACTGGTTTTAGGCGCGGTCAGCCACTTTGGCTCAAGCCGCTATCGCTTTGGTGAGCAGGCAGGGCGCGGTCATGACCGGATGCGTGCGGCAGGAACTTACGGGGCGTGGCTACCCATCGAAGGAGGTCCTTATCTTGAGGCTGCGGCAACATGGGGCCAGCATCGTCTGACGGGACATCGCCAGGTGAACCTCGTAGAAGGATGCCGTCAGGCTGAGTATCGGGCCATCGCGAAGACGAAGCAACGGTCTTTGACCCTTGGTTATGATCTGCGCCAAGGTCAAAGTCACACCATGCCCTACGTGACGGGAACCATGCTCCAGGTGGAACAAAAACCCTACCGCGAGCGTGGGGCTGGGGATCTCAACTTGCATGTGGCACGGCAAAAAGGGCATGTTTGGCGTCGCGGCCTTGGTGTCGAATTTGCAAGAGAATTTGTAAACGAGGCCCGGTTGATGCGCTCTAGCTTTACCATGGGCTATCTGCAAAAGCAGGCGAGTAAAGGTTTTGTCTCCCAAAAAGCATCCCTTTCTGGAACGCATGGTGCCAACTTTACCGTGCGCGGCCCTCGCCAGCGTCAACACTTCGGTGTGGTGGGTGTCAATGTGGTTCACAGCCATGAAAATGGCCTCGGTTGGGGCTTTGGCTACCATGGTGAACTGGCATGGAAAGAAAAAAACCATTCCCTGACCGCCAGTTTGACCTACGGCTTTTAGGTATTCATCATTTTGTAAACATTTTTCGAAAAAATGGTGCACCAGAGGCTTGCTTTTCGCCTCAAGTCTTTTTAAAGTGCAACTGTTATCGAATGGGGCGTCGCCAAGTGGTAAGGCAGCGGGTTTTGGTCCCGCCATTCGTGGGTTCGAATCCTACCGCCCCAGCCAATAAATCCGTCAAACCATCAAAAAATATCTATTTTCCCCGAAAGCCGTTGTTAGGGTCGTTTGGCTTGCCGAGTGCAAGAACGATTAATCTTTCCAGAAGTTGCGGCTCAATAAAATGAAAAAGGTCACAAACTCGAGGCGTCCTAACAGCATGCCGCCCATCATCAGCCACTTGGCGCCTTGGGGTAGGGCGCTGGCGGTGCCGTCGGGTCCGATCAAGGCCCCCAGTCCAATGCCGGTGTTGGTCAGAACGGCCAACGCGCCAGAAAAGCAAGTCATCAGATCCAGGCCCCACATGGACAGCGCAAGGGAGAGAAGCGCAAGCGATACAATAAACAGTCCGAAGAAGGTGAAAACCGAGATAAACACATCTTGCGGGATAGGTTTGCCATTGTAAGAGGGGTGAAAAACACCATGGGGACGGCGTAATTGATGGATTTGGGCGCGAACGGCGGCAAACATAATTTGATAGCGTAAAATCTTAACGCCACCTGACGTTGAGCCCGTGCATGCCCCCATCATTAGTAGGACGAGGGTCAACATCTGGGCAAAGGAGCCCCAATTTTCATAGTTATCGACAACGAATCCTGTGGTGGTCACGGTGCCTACTACGTGGAAAAAACCATGACGAAGGGCTTGGTGAAACGGATAATCATGACGCCATAACCATAAGCTTAGCGCCAAGGCGCACACAACCAAAATCACCAGATAGGTGCGTGTTTGGGGATCGCGCAGCAATGGCTTCGCCTCACCCTGAAACAGGCGCGCGTACAAAATGAGCGGGCTGCCGCCAATGATCATAAACAGCAGAACAATCCATTCTGCGCTGGCGCTTTGAAAATGGGCGAGGGACTGATCTGAGGTCGAGAGACCCCCCGTGGACAGGGTGCTAAAGGCATGGCACAGCGCATCCAGGGGCGGCATCCCAACGCCATAAAGGGCAATAAAGCAAGCAAGTGTCAGCCCAACATAAACAAGCACAATGGCACCAGCCACTTGGGAGGCGCGCGGAAGGATTTTTTCCGAGCGATCGGAAAATTCCGAGCGAAACAATTGCATGCCACCAATGCGTAGAAAAGGGAGTACGGTCAGCGCCATGACGATGATTCCCACCCCGCCCATCCACTGAAGTAGCGCGCGCCACATGACAATACCAGGAGAGGCAAAATCAAGCCCGTGAATGAGGGTGGTTCCTGTTGTGGTCAAGGCAGAGACGCCCTCAAAAAGGCTGTCGACAAAGGTGGCCGTGCTGCCAGTCAACCAAAAGGGAAGGGAGGCAAACCCACAGCTGCTCAGCCATGTAAACGAGGTCAAAAGGAACGTCTCGCGAAGGCTAATGCTGGATGGATCCCGGGTGCGGTTTGCAAACATCAGCATCAGGCCACAAAAGGCGGTAATCGCGGCGGATGCAACAAAACTGTAAGCATTTATATCCCGGTATAACCAGTCGACGGCCGCAGGAATCAGCATAGATGTTGCCAGTGCTGCAAGCAAAAGGCCGGTGACATACATAATGGGCTGAATGTTGATCATGGTTATGTGTCTTGGCGCCCTGGAGTTTTTTAATTTATGAAAATTTTATCTAATTTATCACCCAGCGTCACGTTTTATTACAAAGCGTATAAAAGGAGCGCTAAGTGTCTCAAGAATTAGTGAGGCTGAAAATCTCTCCACTGCCGCACAGTTTGCTATTTGGCTATTCGAGCGTGTGGGTGGGGGGGAAGTGCAAACATGGTTGTTCGATTTCTTGGGATATGCCATGTGAGGTATTGTGGAACGATTGCCGCAGCTTTATTTTCCGTGCCATCTTTTGAGCAATAGCACCTAAATTTGCCGAACAAACATAGTGCTTCGATCTATCAATGCATTCTAAGAGGCCGGCATGGGGGCGGTGTTCACCAAGAGCAGCAAGCAATAAATCAAAGCAAATGACTTATTCGTCTTGAAATTATTCCTTATGAGAATTTATTGTAGCTAACATCTTTTAATGTCATAAGAACAAATTAATTGACAAATTGATAATTATACTTTAAGCATGCTCTGACCAAAAGAGGAGCTGCAGTCAGGCATCATGAGGTATGTCATCAAAACCATCGATGCGTTTCGGGATGAGGATATTCGTGATTTGCACGAAATTTTGTGCTCGAGTGTGGAGAATTATCCCCTCGATGTGTTCATGCAAGATTTTCGGCGTAAAACCTGCGCAATTCTCTATATCCATGAGGATAAATGCGTTGGGTTTTCAGGGCAGACATTGGTCAAGTATGATGCCACGACCTGCATTATGTACACGGGAATGACCGTGATACGTCCTGAGTTTTGGGGGAACTCGGCGCTGTATAAATCCTACGCGCAGGTGTTTCGCTCGGTTTTGGCGGCCCTTGAAGGCAAGACCCTCTATCACGTCTTTTATGCCCTTTCATACCAATCTTATGGTTTTGCTCCATTTCTTTACCAAAGGTTTTATCCCTGCTGGGATGTTGACCGCCATGATGAAAAGGCAGGTGCCATAGGGCTGTGGATGGCCGAGCAAGTCTTTGGAGGCGACGTGAATCGCGAGCGGGGCGTGATTACGCCCACCCAAGGTGCTGAATTTCTAACCCGTGACGTCACCGATCTGCTGGAGGAAAAAGGGTCGCGGGACTACATTGATTTCTTTCATGCGCGTAATCCCGGCTTTCGTCAGGGGCACCTGATGGTTTGTGCTGCCCGCCTTGGGGAAGATAACCTGAATCCTATGGCAAAGCGCATCTATGATCGCCATGCACCCGATGAGGCCCTGGTAGATCATCTGCGTGGGGTCACAAGCACCGCTTGATCTCCTCATTTAGAAAATGAATCACCTCACCATGATACCTCTGGATGTCCCAAGCTAAATCCCCTTTCGGTGCTTCGGTTTCAGGTGCGTTCCCTTCTTTGTTGAGTGGTTTCTATGGTTTATGAAGGAACATGGCAAAGGCTGAAATTTTACACATCCCACGTTCTGCTGCAATCAAATGATCCTCGGACTAAGCCGGCCTTTAGCTACACGGGTCGCCTAATAAAAGAGGTTGTTTCTCTCTTTTTGCCATTTCCGGTCTTGTAGCTTTTTAGACTTCGTAAAGCACGAATTTACTTGATGAGGGTTTAGTTCAGCATAGCATTTTACCCATTCAATTGCTTGCTCGTTTGGCGCACGGATGGATTGATGATGGAAAGCGCTCTAATAGTGTTCCAGTTCATCGTTCCACCAATCTTATCAGCTTCATTCATTAAGAAGGCAAGAGGCATAAGGCTAGGTGTATCTCTAATTTTTTTCGAAAAATCACGTGTTCATTAGAAAAGCCGCTTTAAGGATAAGGATCTTTTCCTCTGGAGAGTAGTGCATCAACCCCTTGCCCTTTCCACAGATTGAATCAACGGCGTGGCGCGAAGGGAGGCAATAATGGTCTCCAGATGCGGCAGGTCGCGGACTTCGATGTCCACCACCACATCCCAGAACAGCTCGGTGCGATGGGTGATTTTTAAGTTCACAATATTCGCGTTATTTTTGGCAAGCGACGTGGTGAGGGAGGCCAGTGCTCCTTGTTTATTATAGATCACCGGGTGCAGGCGGGTGACGTGGGTGTCCTGGCTTTTTGGGTTCACATCCCAGGCCAGATCAATCCAGCGCTCAGGTTCCGACGAGAAGTCATTGAGGTTTTCACAGTCATAGGTGTGAATGGTCACACCGCGACCGGTCACAATAATCCCCACGATCTTGTCGCCGGGCAGCGGATGACAGCAGCGGGCATAGTGGACGGCCATCCCCGGAATCAGGCCGCGAATGGAGACAGCCGTGTCGCCGGCCTTGGATTTACGGGGCCGGCTGATCTCACCGGTTTCATCCACCACAGGGGCTTTGGATTGGAATTGGGGGTAGATGGCTCGGACTACCTCGTGCCCGGAAAGACGCCCCTCACCAATGAGGGCATAGAGATCCTCAACGGTTGCGGCGCGAAATCGCTCCAGCACCTCTTCTAATTTCTTATCCCCCAGATCCAACTGCTCCAGCTGGGTGGTTTTTTGCAAAATCGAGCGCCCCAGATCGATATACTGTTGGCGCTGTTGTTGGCGCACAAAGCGTCGAATATGGGCACGGGCTTTCCCGGTGACCACAAAGCGCTCCCACGTGGGGGAGGGGTTTTGAGCCTTTGAGGTGGTAATTTCGATCTGGTCACCATTGGTCAGAACGGTGCGAAGCGGCGCCATGCGGCCATTAATCTTCGCGGCCACACAATGATCACCAATTTTTGAGTGGATGGCGTAGGCAAAGTCAATCACCGTCGCGCCCTTAGGTAACGAGATCAAATCGCCCGCAGGTGTAAAGCAGAACACTTGGTCTTGAAACATCTCAAGCTTCGTATGCTCAAGAAATTCTTCAGGGTTTGACGCGTGTTCGAGAATATCCAGAAGGCTTCTCAGCCAGCGGTATTCATGCTGCTCTTTTGAAGGTTGTCCCTGCTTGTACTGCCAGTGGGCGGCCACGCCATACTGGGCGATGGCGTGCATTTCATCGGTACGAATTTGCACCTCGACACGCTGTCCACGCACGCCGATCACGCTGGTGTGTAAGCTTTGATAGTTATTGGGTTTAGGAGTGCTGATATAGTCCTTAAAGCGCCCTGGAATCATGGAATAGGCGTGGTGGATGATGCCAAGGGCTTGGTAACACTGGCTCAATGTGGGCACCAACACGCGGTAGGCCATGATATCGCACAACTGCTCAAAGGCGACATTTTTATGGCGCATCTTGCGCCAGATGGAATACGGGGTCTTCAGGCGACCCTTAATCCTAGCCTCTATGCCATTTTGTGCGAGGAGATCGGTCAGCTCTTTAGTGATTTCCTCGACCACGGCGCCGCCTTCATGCTCTAAAAAGTGAAGGCGGGCGAGGATGGATTCGCGGGCATCGGGGTTCAGCTGCTGGAATGCCAGATCTTCCAGCTCGTCCTTCATATGGTGAATACCGATGCGCTCGGCAAGAGGAGCGTAAATCTCAAGTGTCTCGCGGGCGATGCGTTTGCGTTTTTCCTCAGCATGCACGAAATGTAGAGTGCGCATGTTATGCAAGCGGTCGGCAAGCTTAACCAGTAGTACGCGTATGTCGTTGGACATGGCCAGCACAAGTTTGCGGAAATTCTCAGCCTGCTTGGTTTGGTCAGACTGAAGCTCCAGTCGCGAGAGCTTGGTGACCCCATCCACAAGGTTGGCGATCTCTTGACCAAACAATTTGCGAATGTCATCCAGGGATGCGCCGGTATCTTCGACCGTATCGTGCAATAATGCCGTAATAATGGTTGCAGCATCCAATTTCATATCGCTGAGGATGCCTGCCACTTCCAGGGGGTGGGAAAAATAAGGTGCGCCCGATTCGCGAATTTGCGTGCCGTGGGCCTTCATCGCAAACACATAGGCCCTATTCAGGGCATCCTCGTCTGCGCTGGGGTCGTAAGTTTTTACTTTTTCTACGAGTTCAAATTGCCGAATCATGAATGACGCCTCAGGGCGTCAGGTAAAGGCCCAGACCATTCTGGGCATGTGATCATTATAATGTTAATTCACCTGTCGCCTTTTACAGCTTATCAGAATCTGCCTCTTCAGAGAAGTCTGCGTCGTCAGCTTCTTCTCCATCAGTGCCTTCGTCAGCATCGCCTTCGGCATTAGACTCATCGCCAAAATTAGCGGCTTCGATGGCAATACGCTCAAAGGCAGCGGTTTCTTGTGCAAGGAGCTCAGACAGCTCTTCTTCTTGGGGCTCAAGGCTGGCTACGCGACGATTGGACATGACGACCGCATCGCGCAAGTCTTCCGTTGAAACAGTCTCTTGAGCAATCTCACGAAGGGCAACGACAGGGTTTCGGTCATTGTCACGAGAGATAGTGATGGGAGCTCCCGCCGCGATCTGACGCGCCCGTTGAGAGGATAGGATAACCAACTCAAAGCGATTGGAGACTTTTTCTACACAATCTTCGACGGTAACGCGTGCCATAAGCGGACTCCTCAGAACAACGAATTAAGACTCAACAAAGCTTTTAAGGCGTGAGGAAAAACCTGCACGCCATCTTTAAAGCGAACCTAAGACCTTAGCCTTGACGTGCCTTAAAACGTGGGTTTTGCTTGTTAATCACGTACACGCGACCGCGACGACGAACAACGCGGCAGCCTTTGTGACGCAGCTTCATGGTCTTCAAAGAGTTTACGATTTTCATAATACAAAAATCCTTGCTTCTACATGGATATTAAAACCTATAGGGCAGTCATAACGGTGATAACCCGGGCCTGTCAAGGATTTTAGCATGGATTTCGCACAGCTTTTGCATGAAGTGCACGTGGCACATTCTTCAAAGGGTCCTCACAGCAAAAGCCGCCCACCTGGGGCGGCTTTGAGGGAGAGGGAAGTGGCGTCTCGGTTTTTAAAGGACAGATGTCTTATCTATAGCTTGATCCGAGCATGGGTGATGGTCTTAAATTGGGGGCCTTGGGGGAGGCGTTCCGTGATGTGGAGTTCATCAATATTCATGGGGATCTTACCGCCCTTTCTCTGGAAATTCCCATTCGCCGCTTTGAAAGCATCGACCAAAGATTGCAGTTCGTGACGGCTGGCGAAGGGGCTGTTGTAGATTTTTGCGCCAGGATTTTTGCGATCGATGATTTCCTTGTGATTGCCGTGAGAGGTGATCTTATATTTCGAGGCGTCGTATTTATAAAAATTCGCGATGGTGATGTGCGTCTTGAGATCATGATTCCCCTTTTTGGAAAGATATGAGCCGCATTGGTTCAGAAACTGTTGTTCTTGCCATTTCCAGTCGTTGCTGAGTAGGTTTTGCGTGCCAACGCGCAACACCAGATTGGCATACGCAATGGGCGCATTTTTGTGATCTTTGAGCAGCTGATGAATAGTGTTGGCATTGTATTCGTGGTGGACCTCTTTCCCGCCTTGATAGGAGTGGGTAAAAAGCACAAGTTGATAACCATTTGCCTTGTAGCCTCTGGTTCCCTTTGAGCGGTTGATGTGCAAACCACGTGCTTTTTGCTTAAAAAGGTTCAATTGATTTTCAAGCTGAGTAAGCTCTGGGCGGGTGAAGGTGTGGCCTCCCTTCTTGTGGAGCAGCGAGAGCGTGACGTGATAGGTGTCAGGCAGTTTGCGATCAACCCAATAGATCGCGTGCGGGTTGTGCTGATGGGCGCGTTGAAACACGCTTACAGCGCCCTGGGTGCCGACGGTTTTAGAAATGTGTTGTTTGACGGCTGGATTGAGGGCTGCAATCACCCCAATCGAGTTTGTCGATGATGCCCAGCCAAATGAAACCGAGAATAGAACGGCTCCGAAAAGAAACCTACCGCAATAGAAGAGCATAAGTCACCTCTAATTAAGAAAAGCGCGTCATTTGCATAGTAAATAAAATCCAAAAAGTCAATATTTGTGACGATTATGAATTTTATTTATGGGGTGCCGCGGGGTAGAGGGGCAAAGCGCTCAGTAAACTGGGTTTGGTGAAGTGTGCGCGACCTGCTGGTTTCAATCCCTGGATGTGGTGAGGGAAGCGGCGATCAAAAGAGGGGATAAGTATGAGTCTGTTGTCAGCTGGTTTTCTTGAAATGATCTGCTAAAGTAATGAATGGACAACAAAAACAACAGGGACATAAAATCATGACCAAACGCACTTTTGCACCCCATATTCTCTTAAGTTCTTTTTTGGTCGCGGGCGTAGGTTTTCTGCCTGCCCATGCCACTGCCACGATGAAAGGCGGCCTTCAGGGCTGGGAAAAGGGTTTTGCGCCCATGGAAAAGAACATCGAGCAGGGGAAAAAGCAGGGGAGTGAGCTTGAGCAAAAGTGGTACGAATGGCAGGTGAAGAAGAGCATTTATGAAGAAAAAATGACCGCTTTAACGGCGAAAATGAAGAAAACGAAAGAAAGCCTTAAGGCGCAAGCGGACAAGATTACCCAAATGATTCAGGCGAAACAGAATGCCACGAACGAGATGCGGCAGTTCACCACCGAAATGACCAAGGCAACGAAGGAGCTGTCGGCCGAATCTCAATCTTTAATGGAATTTACCTATTTTGCGGTCGATAAGGCGCCGCCTATGCCCTACCAGACCCCCAATCATGAGCAAACATTCAATGGCTGGATCGATGCCTACAAGCGTGCCCATCCTTTTGTGACGAAGCAATTTTAACAGCATCCAGTCATCCAGAAAACGGGGGCTTTGCCCCCTTTTTTTATGGATGGGAATACCCTAATTTTTATCCCATGGGTCTCGCCTGGTAACGCTGTTTGCTTTTGACGGGCCCGCGCCAACTCTGCTAAGAGAGAGAAGGGAAATGCTGCACTTCATGGATTGGAATAAGCATTTTCTTCCACAAATTTTAGGACTCAATGGATCTGACAAACCTTTAAGAGGATGCATAAAAGATGGCTTCGATGCTTGCTGTAACACTTCCGGATGGCTCAAAACGGGAATTTCCCGCGCCAGTAACCGCTTTGCAGGTGGCAGAGAGTATCGGCACACGTCTTGCAAAAGATGCGCTGGTGGCCCGTGTGGATGGGGAAATGTACGATCTTGCCCGCCCTCTGCCCGGTGATTGCAACCTGGAGATTCTCACCCGCAGCCACCCGGACGCCCTTGAGGTGCTGCGCCATGATGCAGCCCACGTGTTTGCCGAGGCCATCAAAGAGCTTTTCCCTGGTACACAGATTACCATCGGTCCTGCCATCGACAATGGCTTTTACTATGACTTGGCTTCAGACCATTCCTTTACACCTGAGGATTTTCCGGCCATCGAGCAACGCATGCAGGAAATTGTCGCCCGTGACGAGGCCATTGTGCGGGAAGAGTGGGACCGCGATGACGCCATCGCCTTCTTTAAGGACATGGGCGAGCATTACAAGGCTGAGATCATTGCTGATATTCCCGAAGGTCAAATCATCTCCCTTTATCGTCAGGGTGATTTTATTGATCTTTGCCGGGGACCCCATTTGCCCTCTACCGGGCGCTTGGGTAAGGCGTTTAAGCTCATGCGCGTGGCGGGTGCCTATTGGCGTGGCGATGCAAAGAACGCCATGTTGCAGCGCGTCTATGGCACCGCCTGGGCCGATGAGAAACAGCTGAAGGATTACTTGCACCGCCTGGAAGAAGCTGAAAAGCGCGATCACCGCCGCTTGGGCCGCGAGATGGATTTGTTCCACCTGCAAGAAGAAGCGCCAGGGTGCATCTTTTGGCACCCCAAGGGCTGGACCATTTACCGCGAGCTGCAGAACTACATCCGACGGCGCATTGAACGTGCCGGCTATGTGGAGGTGAATACGCCCATGCTGGTGGATCGCAGCCTGTGGGAGGCATCCGGCCACTGGGATAAATTCCGCGAGAATATGTTCACCACCGAAGAAGCCGATGAGCAAGTTCTGGCCGTCAAGCCCATGAACTGCCCGTGCCACGTACAGATTTTCAAGCAAGGCATTAAAAGTTACCGTGACTTGCCATTGCGCATGGCGGAATTTGGCACCTGTCACCGCAATGAATCTTCGGGCTCTTTGCACGGTTTGATGCGGGTGCGCTGTATGGTTCAAGATGATGCGCATATCTTCTGTACCGAAGATCAAATCTTGTCCGAGACCAAGAGTTTTTGCGATTTGCTGCGCTCGGTCTACAAGGATTTTGGCTTTGAAGAGATCAAAGTACGTTTTTCCGATCGCCCTGAAAAGCTTGCTGGAACAAGCGACGTGTGGGATGCCGCAGAAGCTGCCCTCCATCAGGCTACACAGGCGGCAGGCCTTGAGTATAGCTTGAATAAGGGCGAGGGAGCTTTTTATGGTCCCAAACTTGAATTCGTGCTGACTGACGCCATTGGCCGTGAATGGCAGTGTGGCACCCTCCAGGTGGATTTTATCATTCCCCAGCGTCTTGGCGCCCTTTATGTGGATGAAACCGGGCAGAAGCGTCACCCGGTCATGTTGCACCGCGCCATCTTGGGCTCGCTTGAGCGGTTCATGGGAATCCTCATTGAAAACTACGCAGGCAAGCTGCCCCTATGGTTGGCGCCCACCCAAGTGGTGTTGGCCACCATCACTTCAGAAAGTGATCCTTTCGCCGAGGAAGTTGCTGAAATTTTGCGGGCTCAGGGCATACGTGTAGAGATGGATTTGCGTAATGAAAAGATTAACTATAAAGTGCGCGAAGCAAGTCTCGCCAAAGTGCCGCACATGTGGGTAATTGGTAAACGCGAGGCTGAAAACCGTGCCGTCGCCATTCGACGACTGGGCGGTGAGGCGCAAGAAATTCTTGCACTCGACGACGCAGTTGCTAGACTGATGCAAGAAGTCAAGCGGCCAGGATAACTTCGCCGCCGAATGGTTTAAAAAACAAACAGGAGAAGAGCCATAAATCGTCCCAGCGGAATGCAAGGTGGATCCCAAGGATCCGACGGATTGCGTATCAATGAATCTATTCGCGTGCCGAAGATTCGTCTGATTGATCAAAATGGTGAAATGATTGGCGTTGTCAATGTGCGCGAAGGATTAGAGCGTGCTGCCGATGCAGGTCTCGATTTGGTTGAAATTTCTCCCCAGGCCGATCCGCCTGTATGTAAACTTTTAGATTACGGCAAGTATCGCTTTGAGCTGCAAAAGAAAAAAGCGGCCGAGCGCAAAAAGCAAAAAGTCGTCGAAGTCAAGGAAGTTAAACTCCGGCCCAATATTGAAGAAAACGACCTGCACACCAAGATGCGCAACGTGAAGCGCTTTATCGAGGAAGGCAACAAAGTCAAGTTGACCATGCAGTTTCGTGGTCGCGAGATGAGCCACCAAGAGTTTGGTTTGGAAGTACTAAAAAAAGTAGCCGATGAGATGGGCGAGGCGATCAAGGTGGAGCTGCAGCCAAAGCTTGAAGGCCGCCAAATGATTATGGTGATTGCGCCAAAGTAGGCAAAACTTGGCGGCATAGCAGATCTATTACGCGGATTCTTTTGCAAGAATCATCAACCCTACAAATCAAGAGCGCTGACCCCAGCGCTCTTTTCTTTTGAAGTGTTTGTGTCGCTCTTCGAAAGAGTCTTACACAGAGTCTATGTGGTCATCTCTCCAGATGCTTCGCTGATGCCATAGGCGCAAGAGCATGGTCGCGCCTTTTGCGTGGTGCGTTGCGCTTCGTGGAACGAGTCATCATTGAGGTCAATAAGAAGTTGGTTTGCCCCCTTCTTTATGTGTGGAACACTTCTCTTAGTCCTCCCGTGCGAAGTGAATAGAACCAGTCTGATCCTCGATTCCAAGTAAAGTGGCGCAATGGGGCAGGGCTTTGCAGAATCCCCAGTCCAATTTTGTAAAAATCTATCTTGCCCTTTAGGCGGATTTATTGCTATTCCCATGAGGCGAATTTTATAAAAGGAACATAGGATGCTCAAAAAACGTCACCTCATGGCGCACCTGGCGTGTACGGCTGTATTAACTATCTCCTCACTGAGTGCAACACCAAGCATGGGGGAAGAAAACCCTTATGAAAATTCTCCCGTGCCAAGTCTCGTGCATCTTGCTGGCAAGACCTATCGTGGATTGCTGATTGACGAGGTGAAGCGTTTCGACACGGCGAATAAAAAAGAGATCCAGCAACAAGATCTCACCGATCAGGATTTGCAGAACAAAGCCCCTTTCTTTTGGGCAATGACCCAAGCGATGCCCGTTGAGGTCTGGCGTGACTTGGTTTTTGGCGCCTGCTATCACATCGCCACCAGAAGGGACAAAGTGGAGGGTATGTTCTTTGCGGTGACTGTTGCTGATCCGGATTTGACCTCCCCCCTTCATATCCGGCTTATGGGATATATGGCAAGCCTGGATCTCACCCACATCGAGCTCACGCATGCTTTAGGACAAAGCAAAAATTTCTTCTCTCAGTTGGCGCGGAATGAGTGCCTGATCCAGAAATTAAGTCTTGAAGGTACCCTTACTACGAACCGCAGCACTGGGCTACTTCGTGGGCTGGCGGAGCTTCGCTTTCTCAAAAGTCTCAATCTTTCCTGGAATCAATTTTTCATAACAGATTTTGAGGAAATCACTAAGCTCACCCAGTTGGAAGAACTCATTTGGCGAACGAATCCGTTCACAAACCATATCAGTCACTTGACCGCTCTTCACAATCTTCGGGTGCTTGATCTTCAAAGTTCAAAGACCGAGGTTTCTTTAGAGAAACTGTCTTCCTTCACTGCCCTAGAAGAGCTCAATTTGTCCAAAACCTCTCAGCCTATTAATGGATTGAAACATCTTCAGCATTTCCATGGGCTGCGGTCTCTGAACCTTGCCAACTGTGGAATGATCAAAGATGCTAGTGGGGTTCTACTTCCGCAAAGTCTGGAAATTCTTAACGTAAATCAGTGTGCTCTGGCTGCCCAGCCACGTGTCCTCACGCACCTCACACGTCTTGTAGATCTGGAGATTGCCGGTAACCGCTTAGGTGACGCCCTATTAGAAATCGCCCCTTTAAGCAGATTAACACGACTCGTTGCGGGCCATAACGACGCACCAAGATCCTTGACCTTTTTAGAGCAGTTTACCAACCTTCAAGGTTTGCATCTGGCGGGCAATACGCAAATTTCTACGGACTTTTTGCGCTCGTTAACCAATTTGAGGGCGCTTTCGTTGGCAAGTGCCCTATTGAGTGAGGTTGAGGAAGATCTTCATCCCCTTAAGAATCTGTTTTTTTTGGATCTTGCCAAGAATCCAATTCAGCATCTGCGAAATCTTTCGTGCGGAAACACCCTGCAGATCCTGAATATTGAAGGGACAGGTTTGCAATTTTTAACTGAGCTTACAGGTTTGTCCCAGTTGAAAAAGGTGACCCTATCAAATAATAGTTGGAACGACTTGGATCAGACTCTTGGATTCTTTACAGGATTAACAGAACTTAACTCAGAAAACCTTAATATGGGAGCACATTTATTGGCGCTCACCAGTTTATCGCGACTTCAGGTGTTGAATCTGGATAATAATGTTTTGAGAAAAGGGCCGGGGTCTTACCATGTGCCACAAATGACTGTGCTAGAAACATTGCGCGCTTTGAAAAAGCTATCCGTCCAAAAGACCGAACTTTTTAAAAGCGACCCTATTCTTGAAGCGCTCTCAAAACGAAATGTGGAAATCGTGCGTGACCATCGCATCGGCAGTAAGAAATTTTCGTAAGCTAAGCTCTTAACAAAAGTCGCCCTGGGACTGCGCACGACGTGGTCTCAGGGTGTTTTCTTGTAAAAGATGCACACTACCTAAGAAAAAGCGGTGCTGTCATCTTAGATGAGATTTTCAGCTCTCAGCGAGCAATACTTGCCCTTTGCAATAATGATATGGTCATGAAGAGAGATTCCCAAATTCTCTGCGGCTTCCTTAATGCGCCGTGTGACCTCAATATCAGCCTGAGAAGGGGTGGGATCACCACTGGGGTGATTGTGAACAAGGATCAGGGCGGATGCCCCAATCTCAAGGGCGCGCTTGATCACTTCTCGTGTGTAGACCGGGGTGTGGTCAATGGTGCCCCGTTGCTGCACTTCGTCGGAAATAAGCCGGTTATGTCGGTCGAGGAACAGCAGGCGGAGCTCCTCATTTTTAAGGTGATCCATGGAGGCGCGGCAGTAATCAATCACCTTCTGCCAAGAGGCAATCACCGGGCCAGATGTGGCCTCAAACCGTAACATATGTTGCGCTGCGGCCTGTACCACTTTTAAGGAGGTGATGCATGCATCCCCCATGCCCTTGACGCGAATGAGCTCGGCTGGCTCTGCGCTCATTACTTGATAAAAAGACCCAAAGGTCTTGATGAGTTCCTTGGCCAGAGGTTTCACATCTCCCCTGGGTTTGGCCGCGTACAGCACAAGCTCTAGCAATTCGTAATCAGCAACCCCATCGACACCAGCCTTCATAAAACGCTGGCGGAGGCGATTGCGGTGACCAGATGTAAAGTCTGCCTGTGACATTTTTTGAAATTTATTCTTTACTTAGAGACTTAGCCTAACATTTCATGGTCAAAACATCCATGCTCTCGCAACAATAAACATTTTAAAAGAACAAGATATGCCCAAGTTGATTTTTGAAGTGCATGAAAATTTCGAAAGTGCACGCTCCCGGGGGCTTGTCGTTTCCTTGGAAAAGTGGCTACTGCGTCACCCAAACCACTGCGTTGGGATAATCCGCAAAGGCTGGTCTCGAGGATCGTGGCTCGAGCATATGCGCAATAATCCATTGTTTGCAGAGCGGGTCGTGCTGTGGCATGTGCGGGCAACGGAATACACCAAGGATACCGTTACAAATCTATTGAAAGAAGTGGAGCAAGTGAAGAGATTATCTCCCCATGTGCGCTTTTTCGTGATCAAAGGCGATCCTGACCCAGCTGATCCTATGGATGGTCTTGATACCCTTGATGCGCTGCGCGTGCTTAAAGATCTGGGTTTTCCAACAGCCGCAGCTATTCATCCATGGCCCCATGACGATGGGAGCGAGGACTGCACGGCCCTTTGGCAGCGCACGCTGCGGAAAATATACCTTACGGACCATTTGGTGACGCAAGTTTTATTCGCCGATCCTGGATATGCCTACTTTTGGGAAGATCTGGCCAAGCACCTGTCCGCTATGGGGCTAGCACGACCAAGCATAACCTTAAGCTTGCGCCTTCCACAGACACTCGATGACATTGTGCTTATGAAAACATGGGGTTGTTGGATCCCAGAAGAGCTTGAGGCGGAACTTGCAACACTAACCCTAAGGGATGTGTCGGAGGTGATGGCGCCCCACCTTCGCGCGTCCCACGCCTTTCATAAAGAGCACCTGCAGCGCCAGGGGTTTGATCTTACAGGCATCTATTTATCCGGGAGTCACCAGGTTCTTTTATCTGAGAGTCTCAGTGGCTTTTGTGAGTAAAATTGCCAAAACAGCATAACGGCAGAAGGAATGTTGACATCATAGCGTTTTTGTGCCTATATTATTGACTCTTTGATGAGGGTTTAGACACAATGCCATTGATTTTATTTGTTTTATGTTCGTTATCTTGGATATGCGGAACCTCTGAGGCCCACGCAAGTCGCACGACCCATCCTTATCCCTGGTCAGAAACCGTTGAAATTGCGCCGGTGAAGTCGGTGACCAGCCTTGGCGAGGTCAGGGACGAAATGCGTGAATTCATCAGTCAACATCGTATCGATCCAGATCAAGTCTTATTCGTTTCCGATTGGGATCAGGTCATCTCCACTTACAAAGATAATAAGGAAAATCTGCAAGAAGGCGATCATACCCAAGATACCCTTGAGGACATACATAGTGATGGGATCGAATTTCGCGTTTTGACCTATCGTGGTCACATTTTGCAAGATCATTTTTGTGATACCGCAAGTATTGGCAAAGGGTGCACGCACAAGAACAAATGCCCTGTGACACGTCTTACCCAAAAGTCTCTTAAAATGCACGATTTCTTACCCGTGCTGCAGCAAGATTTTCCTGTCAAAAGCCTGCGTTACAGCGCTGGCCTGCTGACCCATGGTGCCGCAGTGCCTTCAAGTTTGGATTCTTATTTTCACGGGCGCATAGCCTTTGCGGCCAAAAGTAAAGGAGATACCCTACGCAATCTCCTCTGCCATGTTTTGATTGAAAAAAATATTCATCACATTTTCTTTGTTGATGATCGTTGGGATTTTATTGAAGACGTAATAGCTGCTATTGATTATTACGCATCAAATGATCAATACATCGGCCAACATAAGATAAGAACACTTCAGTGTTTTCAATTTTCCAATAAAAAATAAGTTCTAAATATTAAAAGGACTTCATCTATGGTTAACAAGACCAGCTATGCTTTGTTTGCCCTTATTGCCCTTTTTTGGTCCCCATCAGTGAATGCAAGTTTCTTGTTGTGTGATGAAGACTTAACTTATGACGATTTGGGTTCTGTAAAAGAAAACAGCGAGCATGCTAGGGTTAAGCGTGGGGCTTCAGATGACCTTGAATTGCATGTGAGCAAAAGACGAAAGTTTGCCGAACATCAGAGTGACGCATTTCGCGTGTTACCTGTGCAGTCTATTGCCAGCCTGGATGTCTATTTAGAGGAAATCGAGAACTTCCTTGCCTCGGAGCCAAATCTCGACCCAGCCTCGGTTCTGGTTCTTTTTGACTGGGATGATGTCGTGACCAGATATGACTACAAAACCGAGCTGTATAAAGAGGGGGGCAAAACGCATCAAATCTTGCATAGGATGCGCGATCTGGGGGTCTTTACTCGGATTTTGACAGCGCGGGGACATGTTCTCCAAGGTCATATTTGCCATGATTGTGAATGGAGCGCAGACTGCCCAGCGGATCGATTAAAAAGGACGGCGATGAGGATGGGAGATTTTCTACCGCAAAATTGGAAGAAGGACTATACCCCAGACGAGCCGGTTTTGTTTTATGTCCCTGAGGGAGATACGCATCCCTATTCGACGATTATGGTCGATGATATCGTCTTTAGCGCTAACCACAAAGGTGAGTCTTTAATGGACCTTCTGGAAGCGCATTTTTCAGGTTCTCCCATAAGTCATATCTTTTTTGTGGATGACCAAAGAGCTTTCATAGAGGAAGTGATAGAATGCCTGGAGGAAAGCGTCAGAGAAAACCTTATAAAGCGACGCCATCCTCTGAAGAGTTTGCGCTGCTTTCATTTTCCCCCGTTTTCAGATGCAGCTCAGATCAAGCAAAATGTGCTAGTGGATAAGAACGCCCGAGGATAAACTGGCCATTGTCGGCTTCTTATGAAAAGGGAGTGATGAAAATGCGTGTTGTCTTGCGTGTTACTCCCAAAGCAAGTACGAACGCTATCCTTGGTTGGCAGGTTCAGCCCGATGGCTCCAGGGTCCTTAAAGTAAGTGTGACAGCCGTTCCTGAGAAGGGGCAGGCGAATGAAGACCTCATCCGTTTTTTATCCAAAGTTTGGCGTTTACCCAAAAGGGCCTTTCGCCTGGTGCAGGGGGCCAGCAGTCGCACCAAAATCATGGAAGTGGAGGGGTTAAGCGAGGAGGTGTTATGTCTTTAAGAACTCTCACGTCAGTCTGGCAAGCCGAAAGTGTGAAGCGCTCAGTTCTGTTGTTTTCGGCCTATTTTTTTAGGCTTGCTGTTCTTTTTGTTAGTGTTCCCTGTTTCAGTTCTGAACCTCTGGATGACAAGGCTCTCCTCGAAGTAGATCTTCCCTCTACAAGGGCCATTTCCTGCCACCTTGTGCCCGTTGATAGCCTTGAGACATACATTCAGCAGGTCCATGTGTTTCTCAATGCGAATGTCACAACAGACCCAGAGATTCTGCGCAAATGTCTCGTGCTTTTTGATTGGGACGGTGTGCTCTATGGGAAAGTTGCAAATGGTAAAAAGGATATCCTGGACATTCATGCGGCTCTCCAACACCTCAGCGCTTTAAAAGAGAAGGGGGTTCCCTTGATGGTTCTCACCGCACGGGGACCCGACCTTCCCGGGCATGTCTGTGATGGATGCAAAGAAGACTCCTCCTGCCCAATCTTCAAGTTATTGTCGTGCGCCCATCGTATACAACGACTGAATGGCCATAGCAGCCAAGAGATATTTGCCGATGCTATAGGTAAACCAATCCTTTTTGAGTCCTTCTACGATGATGTGTCAAATCGCTCACTGCTCACCAGCGGAGTTCTTTTCTCGCCGCAGAACAAGGGTTTTTCTCTTTTGGGGTATTTAAAACAAATCGAGCAAAAACAGACCATAGAACACGTTTTCTTCATTGATGACCAACGAGACAGATTGCATGAAGTTGTTGAAGCAGTTGCCCGTTATGGTCACCATTTTTCATTGAAGTCTGTTCGGTGTTTTCACCTCAAGCGCGCTTCCAGGGCTAATTCTTCGCCAATGCTTCATTAAACTGTTCGATAAGGACGTTTTTAAGCAAGTCGCCCTTAATGTATTGACGGCATAGGGCTTCAACACGCGCTTTAATGTCTGGGGCTTGAATGCGATAGTCAGGGCTCCAGATGACAGAAAGAAGCCCGTATAGATCCATAATAATAGCGCTCGTAATCCGTGGTACTTGAGCCTCAAGATGGGGCGTGACCTCAATGCTTTTTGCCTCGAGCACCAGGTCAAGAATGAAGTAACTAACAATCTTGCGGTGTTGAATAACCGGGATGCGAATAGCCGGAATTTGGACGTACGGTGAGGGTTGTGAAGATTTTTTGTCTTCTTTTGCTTTATCGGGCTTTTTATCTTTTTCCTTGTCCTGCTTCTGACCTTTTTCGGGCTCATCAGCCTTGCCCTTGGGTGCATTTGATGAAGCCATAGAGGGGGCAGGACATAAGGCCAATCCCAGCAGCGCGCAGAGACTAATCGCGCTGAAGGCGTAGGTGCAGACCCTGTGCAATCTTGTCCAGGACACCATTGACAAAAGCTGGCTCGTTGCCATCGAAAAAGCCTCGTGCAATATCCACATATTCTGTGATGATAACGGGGGCAGGTGCCCTTGTCACGGGACTTAATAGTTCGGCAGTGCCAATGGAGAGGATGGCGCGGACTAAAGGTTCAAGACGCTCTAAGCTCCAGTTTTCACTTAATGATTGTGTGATCAGTTGCGCAATATCATCGGCGCGCTGAATACGTGTGCTAAGAATGCCCTTGAATGTTGCAACGTGGGGAGGGTAGGGATAGTCGCTTGAGTCGAGTTGCTCGTCAAGAAAGTAATCCATAACCGCAGGAAGGGTTTGGGCATTGATCTCGGATTGATAATGGGCTTGTACTGCTGCAACGCGCGCCGCACGGGTTTTTTCAAATTTACCACTGTGCTTGTCGTCGTTCAGCTTATCTGTCATCGCCTGTCATTCCTTTTTAAAACATCCATCACTTATCCATGAGCCTGCATACTGCCCATTTCAAGACAAAAGTGCAACATTTAGATTGCGTTTGATGTTTATGAGATAAGAAAAACTAGATTTCAGAGCACTGTGCAGCCCTTTTTTCGAAGCCGATTATAGCGCGGATGACATTTTCCCCGAGTGCAAAAAGAAGGGCGAGGAAACCTCGCCCTTTGATCATAGGAATAAAGTTAAGACTTTATTCTGACTTTTCAGCTTCGCGTTGCTTCAGCAAAGCGGTGTAACGCTTGCCAAGTGCGCCAACAGCCATGGCCCATGCACCCACGCACACGGCAACAACGCCGCCCAGGTATGGCGCAATGGTCATAATGTCACCGGCTGTCGCGATCAGCAGACCCTGCTGAACATAACCACCGCCAGCCTTACCAAGGCGACCACCGATCACGTCGACAGCAGCCTTACCCTTGACCTTCAGTTCTTGATCAAGCGGAATGTAAGCCATTTCCTTGGTGGGGTCGAACATGGAGTATTTCGTACCCTTAGCGAGGATATTCTGGGCTGCACCCACATAAGCTGCGGCTAAAGTCGTGGAAATACCGAACACAGCAACCATCGGTGTCATAGCATCCTTCATGAATACGAAGGCGAAGAACAGACCACCCGTTGTGATCAGGATGATCGGGGTAACGATTGCACCGGTGAACCAACCAAACTTACGCACAACGCCCTTGGTGAACATGATCAAAAGCATGGTGACGATACCGGTTGCACGGGAGAATTGACCCATGAAACGGCCATAGTCGTTGGCATCTGGGAAGGCTTGCTTCAACTGGTCTTTCCACACCACCTCGATGAGGTTAATGGACAAACCATAGGACAGCACCAGGATGGCAATGTAGCCAATGTAAGGCGAGGTGAGGATGAGCTTGAAGCTGTCGATAACACCCAGCTTTGGCTTATCTTTCTTTTCTTTCTTCGCCTTAGGCGCAGCAGCATCATAATAACGTGGGTCAGTCAGAATGCTGCTATTCATCCACCAATAGAGCGCGATTGAAGCCACACCTGCCAACACAACAGAACCCATCATGTAGTTCAAAGAGTAACCCCATGCATCGACTTCTGGAGGCAGCTTATCTTTAACGTCAGAGAAGTACTCAACGACGGTACCAGAGACGATCAAAGCAGCGTTTGCAATCAGACCGAACATGGCATAGAAGCGCTTGGCTTCTTCCGTGCGGGTGACTTCGTTGGCGAACTGCCAGAACAGCAGCGAGACCATAACGGAGCCCCAAAGCTCGGCCAGGATGTAGAAGATCGAGTAGGTCCATGTACCATAAATGGGGAAAATCCACTTAAAGTTTGGATAAGCTGCCTGCAGGCCTTGAATGGCTTCGCTGGTTGGGTGAATCAGCTCACGGTTTGGGTACATGATGTACGCAAAAGAAGCAAAGAATGCCAAGAACACCAAAACGATACCGTAGAACAGATTCTCACGCTTCACCACGTTAGAGAGCTTGGTGTAAAGCAGCACGAACAAAATCGCGGATGGCATCACACCCCAACCCTTCAGGAAGCTGAGTACGCCAGCGCCAGAGTTCGGTGCGGTCATGACCAGCACGTCTTTGACGTCGCGAAGGATGGTGTAGTTAAAGAGAATACAGAACATAATGAAACCCATGGGCAGAAATTTCTTCAGCTCATGGTTGTAAATCGGCCAAAGCGCGGCACGAACTTTGCCGAACTCAGCCTGTTGACTGACGTTTTGACTAGACATTCGTCTTTCCTTGAGTTGTTTTCAACACGCGAAATGAACCAACAGTGCCGATTGTTCGGCATTGATGGCTCATTTATGGTTAACCCTCCCTGAGGGTAACAGCTTATGACCGCGTCCCTCAGAAAGCGCTTGGTGATCAATGTTTAAACCAGACCGCCAAGCATTAAAACACGCGGGTAAAATGTATCGACGTTTAGGTGAAAAGTACACCCTTTTTTTGATGCTTTGGGTGTCTTATTCAGAAAATAAAGGCTTCTTTTTTTATCAATGATTTTTGATCATTCGGTCGATTACACGCAAAAAGAACATAAAAAAAACAATCAATTGGATTTATTTGAAAAATATCTTGTAACGACATGCTTTTCTTTTTGCAACATGACGAAATCTAAGCTGTTGATAAATTATACAAAGCATGGCGTTTTATTGGAAACGCTGATGCCACCACAATAAATCACTTTGTAAGGAAGGTGAGCGGTATGAACGCCTTCAATAGATAAACTAAAATCTTGTCTGGTGTTGCTCAAATGACACGCGCCACTTGGGGCGCGCCGGAATTTTGTGTCGATTCCTCTCTGAGGTCGCCCTTAGCCCCTTAAGAAGCTTGGGCTGCCTTTTTCATGCTAAAAGCAGGTCTTTCAGGCATGTCAGCATAGCTATCGTTTTCTGCTGTGGGTTCACGCAAAACGTAACCTCGGCCCCAAACGGTCTCGATGTAATTTTCACCGTCCAAGTAGGCAGCCAACTTTTTACGGAGTTTGCAAACAAACACATCGATGATCTTAAATTCAGGTTCTTCCATGCCGCCGTACAGGTGGTTCAAGAAAACCTCCTTGGACAAGGTGGCGCCTTTGCGAATGGCCAAAAGCTCAAGAATCGAGTACTCACGACCGGTCAGTTTCACATTTTTGCCATTGGCGCGCACTGTCTTGCTGTTAAGATCAACATGGAGTTTACCCACCTCAATGTGCGAATTAGCGTGACCCTTGGCGCGACGAATAATGGCGCGCACACGGGCAACCAATTCGTCTTTGTTGAAGGGCTTTGTCAAATAATCATCTGCGCCAAATCCAAGGCCGCGGGTTTTGTCGCCAATGTCGGAAAGTCCAGAGAGGATGAGGACAGGTGTGTTGACGTGAACGGCACGCAGACGGCGTAAAATCTCATATCCATCCACATCCGGCAGCATCAGGTCAAGAATGAGGAGGTCATAATCATAGTGGCGGGCAATTTCAAGGCCGTCTTCGCCACTGTCCGTAGCATCACACACAAAACCTTCTGCCTTTAGCGCCACTTGTATTGTTTTTGTGGTGGCTTGATCATCTTCGATCAGTAAGACGCGCATATCTCTCTCCCTGTCATTTTAATTTTATTGGCGTCGTAGTGTCTATTTTAAACACATTCTTAGCTTCTCGTTAAGAAAAATTACGAAATGCTATAAGATATTGTATTTAATAAAAAAAAGTGAATGTAGCACTGAATCAGCGCTCTATGGCTTTGTCCTAATCTGCGCGTAGGCGATGGTTTTTCCAGAAGAAGCTGTATTATCCATGTGTCTGACTTAAAAAGACAGCTGAGGGGATGATGTGCGCTGTAATTTCTAACTCGCTGAAAACAAAAAAATAAAAAGTAACGAATTGTCAATAATTATCCCCCAAGATCGTTTGTTTGTGGTATTATTTAAGTGGGGGGAAGTAAAAACAAACGGAGGCGACCATGAAAGTCTTGGATACCGTTAAATTCTTAGCATTGATTTTGGTGATTGTGGGTGCGGTCAACTGGGGTCT
This sequence comes from Holosporales bacterium, assembly GCA_046318415.1. Taxonomy (GTDB): domain Bacteria; phylum Pseudomonadota; class Alphaproteobacteria; order Caedimonadales; family Caedimonadaceae; genus JBKCUK01. The sequence continues at coordinate 52,986 of JBKCUK010000008.1, forward strand.
TGTTGGACTACTCCATTTGGACCTGGTGAAGGTTCTGTTCGGTGAGACAGTACTGACGAAACTGGTTTATATCCTTGTGGGTGTATCGGGTGTGCTGTTACTGCCATTGTTGAAGGACATCAAAAAGTAACGCCCGAACAATCAAATAAAAATTGTAGGGGGCGGTTCTTAACCGCCCCCTTTAATGTGTGGAGTTTCCTGAGTTCTGGTCAACGCCGCCTAGGGCAATAAAGCCCTAGCACACGCCTCCGCCGCAGAAGTGCGGGTTGCGTTCTCCCCCATCAAGCGTAGCGTGGCCAGAAGTTCAGGGTTCTTTTTTTCAAGGTCTTCCTCAAGGGTTTTAACATTTATGGGCTGCAAATCTTGACTCAGCAGCTGATCAACGCGACCCAGGAAAAACTCGCCGGATACATGGGCTTCGTGGGCAGCATTCATGGCACCATTCATATATACCGTGACCTTATGGGCGGGGTTCCCAGACCCTTGTTCGGCACCTTTCAGAACATCGATGACCTCAGATACACTTGATGTTGATTCTGCGGGAACCAGGATCTCGGCATGAGCGGTGGACAGAAGAGCGCCCAGGATTTGATCCATTTCATTGGTGGTTTTGCCAAATTGAAAGTCAAAAAGCATCACATCTCGGGGTGGAATGTTGGTGGCGCGCAATTCATCCATGAATGCTTGTGTCACCAAATCCACGGTGCCTTCGCGATGGGCTGTTTTAATCTCTTGTTTTTGGGCGTCGTGCTTTCCGGTTCGGGGCCCGTTGGTCACTAAAATGTAACGACCATTGGCCTGATGGGCCACGTACCTTGCAAGGGTTCTAGCATTGTCGACGGTGAAGAGCTGTTGAACATTCTGCTCATTGGGAGCGTCACCCCCGAGAATCACGGCGAGATAAGCGTTCTTTTGAGGAATATTCGCCTTATTTTCAGTAAAAGCCAGCTTTGCACTTTGGGCACTTCGGCCATGGGCCACGCCTATGGTTTGAACGAGTTGTGTGCGACTTCCCTTGATCTCGTCTGTAAAATTGCCGACGGTGTGAAAGGGAAGAGCAATCCGATCCACTTTACCAATCAGGCGGGGATGGAGCTTTGTCTTCATGTGAGAGGCATGCAGTGTCTTGACCTCCTTTGGTAAGTTGGCCTGAGCTAATGTCTCGATGGTTTTTTCGCCAACGGCGATGAGTGCTAGCTGTTGCGTGGAGGAGCGGGCGGCGTTGTGCACGCGTTGCTGAAGTTCTTGGACGCCCAATTCAGCATCGATCATGATCTGCTCAGGTTTAATCCCGGTCTTTTGTTCGTAGAGGTCCCCGTAGGCCTGCGCGATGGCTTTCGCGACAGTATCATCGCCTTTTTGAGCACTATCGCGAAGTAAAATCACCGTCGGACTGGCCCACGCACAGTTCATGGCGACGGCAACAAGACCTAAACTAAATGCGCTGAGTTTTTTTATGGCAGAATGCATGATGTGCTCCTCAATTCATACAAGACGCTTTGTTCTAGCACAGGTGGTTTAATGAAATACAAGGATTTTATGTGTCGTTTGTAAAATAATCAGTGAGGGATGAACAAGAAATTCAGTCATTACTTTCGATGCGCGATTTTATAACGGCGATCCATGACCCTCTCTTGACTAACACTTGTATGAATCCGAATGAGCCAACTATAGGGCGTTAGGAATTTGGGTTGGCTGCAGAAAATGCCTCAGCAAAAGATGTCATCCTTTCCATGTGCGGTGGCACGGGAGCCTCAACCATCACTGGAGGCTTGTTTTTGTAGAGCGGGATTGAAACACGCTTGGCCACTAAATGGAGCATGGAACCCGGTTCTTTTGGATCATGAGGTCTGCCATAGACCGGGTCACCCAAAATAGGCCAGCCCATGGCGGCCGTGTGCACCCGAAGTTGGTGGGTGCGTCCCGTGCGTGGAATCAATTCGACCAGAGAGAATCCCTCGTGCTGGGCCAGCAATCGATAATCTGTGCGGGCGTTGAGTCCCTTTTCTGGTTGTTCGCAGACTTTCATGCGCCAGTGATAGGATTTGCTTGATTGGCGCTCCAGTGCCAGGTCAATGGTCCCGGAGGTCTCTTGGGGGCTTCCCTCCACAATGGCCCAATAGACCTTTTCAATCAGGTGATCCTGTTTGAAAAGCTGACCCAGGAGCCTCAGGGCCTGGGCATGCCGGCCCAAAACAAGGCAGCCAGACGTGTCCTTATCTAAACGATGGGCCAGCTGTGGCTTATGGGGAAGGCCAAAGCGCAGCTGCTCAAGCCAGGGTTCTAAATTGGGCGCGGGGCCTCGACCAGGGTGGACTGCGACACCCGCTGGCTTGTTCAAGACAAGAATCATGGCATCGCGATAAAGGAGAAACGCCTCCGGATCCAAGCGTTCAAAGTCGTCTTGTGTCATTGTCGGGCTGACGTCACTGTCATATGCTCAAGGGTTTGGGTGGCCAGGCGCGTCAATTCTTGATGGTGTGTGGAATTGATGGAGGACTCAAGAAGCTTTTCTGCGGCTTGTAATGCCACCTTAAATGAGCGACGGCGAACCTCTTTCAGCGCTGCTTGCTCTGCGCGATGAATGCGATCGAGCATCAGTTGCTCCTCTTTACTCAAGAAGCGCTTGATTTCTTCCTGGGCTTCTTGACGTAAGCGCTCGGCTTCTTGCTGGCTGTGTTGTAAAATTTCTTGCGCCAGGTGCTTCGCTTTGCCTTGGGCCTCTCTTGCCTGCATCAGCAATGTTTGAGCCTCCACATACGCTTGGGAAGCGCGCTCAATATCTTGCTCTACCTTTTTGATGTGGTTATCAAGGGCGGGAAGGGCATGGCGCCGAAACGGTTTTGCAACCAGCATCAAAAACAGTAAAAAGGCGACCAGGGTCCAAAAACTGGGATCATCGACCATTATTCCGCTTCCTCTCCATGGCGCCGCGCACAAAGGTGGCGATATCCTTTTGATCAATTCCGGGCAGAATTTTTTCAATGACTTCGTGGGTAATGGCTTCAGCAACCTCCTGAACGCTTCCCATGGCGGCCGCCTTTCGCTCGGTAATGAGCACATCGGCATGACGCATGCGTTCTTTAAAGCGCTGCATGGATTCGCTTTTCTTTTTGCTCAGTTCGATGGCCACCTGACGCGATATCTCGCTTGATTGTCTGTTAGCAGTCTCACGGGCCTCGGCAAGAAGTTGCTCGGATACACGATGAAGCTCCTCTGCCTCTTTGCGAAGAGCCTCGGCTTCAGAAAAAGTCCCCTCAATGTGCTGCCACCGTGTGTCCAAAATCCTCGACATCCGTGGCAAATAGATGCCGACCGAACCGATCAATAGGACAATAAAACACAAGCCGAGCCAAAATAGCTGTGAGGCGTAGGTGGCAACGTCAAGTTGAGGCATGATCGCCGCTTCTTTCCGTGATTAACTGTTGAGAATCAAGACCGCCACAACGATGGCAAAGATCGCGATCGCTTCGGTCATGGCTGCGCCAAGAAGCCCGATACCAAAAATCTCAGACTTTGCCGAGGGATTGCGCGCAATGGAGCTGATCAGATTGGAGAAGATATTGCCCACACCAATACCAACGCCAAGCAACCCAACAACGGCTAAGCCCGCACCAATCATCTTTGCAGCAGTTACGTCCATTTTATCCTCCTTTAACCTTCTCTTAAATGGGCCTTAATGTAGATGAATTGCATCATGTAAATAGATGCACGTTAGGACGGTGAATACATAGGCTTGAAGCATGGCCACAAAAAACTCAAAGCCTGTGAAAACAACGTTGAAGGCCAGGGGGGCGATACCCCAAAGGCCAAGGGAGACCGTAAATCCAGCGAATATCTTTAAAAAAATGTGCCCGGCCATCATATTGGCGAAAAGTCGCACCGAAAGGGTCACGGGCCGTGCCAGATAAGAAATAATTTCGATGGGAATCAAAATGGGGGCGACCGCTAAAGGCACACCTGATGGAAAAAAGAGGCTGAAAAATTTGAGTCCATGTCTTACCAGACCGATGAGGGTCACACTGATAAAAACAAACAGCGCAAGGGCGAACGTCACGATAATATGGCTGGTGAACGTGAACGAGTAGGGCACCATACCCAGCAAGTTGCCGAAAAGGATGAAGAGAAAAATGGAAAAAACAAAAGGAAAGTACTTCATTCCCTGTTTTCCAGCCGATTCTTGCAGGATGTTGGCGACAAAGCTGTAAAGGGTTTCAATGGATGCTTGAAGCCGATTGGGAATGATTCGATTGCCGCGTACGCTGAAGTACTGCAAGGTCAAAATCAAAAGGGTGGTCAGGACCATCGCCAGGGAAGAGTTGGTAAACGATACGTCATACCCAGCGATTTCAATGGGTATTAAGGGCTTGATCGTGAATTGACTCAGTGGGTTCGCCACGTCATTCCCCCCGATAATTGGCGTGATGTCGCATATGCGTACTTTATTTTCTTTTTACCATGGTTATGACATACATCGCATGAATCCTCAAGGGTGCATCATACATTTGTTGTGATTTTACAGAATATTAGGCTCACTCGCACGGAGATGTATTTTCAAGGCTTGAAAAAATCTTTTGAATCGTTATAGTCCCATCGTACGGCCGGAGCGTAGCGCAGCCTGGTAGCGCATCACACTGGGGGTGTGGGGGTCGTGGGTTCAAATCCCGCCGCTCCGACCATTCTCTCTTCCCACATTCAACATCATAATAGGTTCACAATAAACCTGGAGGCCCTATGACCATTGCCTTCGTTTACATTACTGTGGATCGTGCTGACGTCGGTCAGTCCATTGCCCGGTTGCTGCTGCAAGAGCGCCTTGTTGCGTGCGCCAATCTCATTCCAGGCGCAACCTCTTTCTATTGGTGGCAAGGGCAGATCCAGGAATCGCAGGAACAGATTTTGATCCTGAAAACACTGAAAGCAGAGCTCGATGACGTCACACGGCGTATCCGAGAAGTGCATCCCTACGAGTGTCCCTGTATTATCTCGCTCGATGGAGCAAGCGCGCATCCCGATTTCATGCATTGGATTGAAAAACAGGTCAAACCTTAAGGGTCTTCCGAGTCGTTTTGAAGGTTAAGAGCTCTTGATTGACCTTTGGTTTTGCATTTGCTGCTGGTGTTTGCGTTGAAGTGGTGGGCGCAGGTGGGATTGAACCACCGACCTCTTCGGTGTGAACGAAGCGCTCTCCCCCTGAGCTATGCGCCCTAGAATCACTTGGGAAATGAGATAAGTATCAGGTGGTGGGCGTAGGTGGGATTGAACCACCGACCCCTACGATGTCAACGTAGTGCTCTCCCGCTGAGCTATACGCCCCCTGACTGCATAAGGTCATGAAGGTTATTACACCGACTGATCCCAAAGCGCAAGGGCCAGATATAAAAAAATAAAGTGCTCAAACCGTTTGTCCGTTTATGAAGTCTCTTGGCACCTCGGGTGCCATCCCCATTCAATATCGTGTCATCTTTTGAAGCTTTCGCGGCTGGATCCCTACCTTACGGCGGCACCTCAGGAGGCCTCGGCTATTCCCCTCAATGGTTGTGGCGTATCTTGGCACATCGAGCGCTATTTCCCTTCCTCATTTTGATGTTTCTGAACACCTTAGGGCGCGATACCCCATCTAAATAGCACTTAACACACACCTCATACGGTTTGATCACACTCCATTTTGACAAAAAGTAAAAATATTCAGTAAAAATTTACCATTTGGTATTTAAGATTGAAAATGGGTTGATGTGATTTGGAGGCCAAGAATGAAGGGCAGAATCAAGAGGGTGAAGGCACTTTCCCATGCCTTAGTCTTGGGGGCTTCTTCTTTGTTTTCAACGGGCGCAGTCGCCAAAATTAGTCCGCTAGCCTTCAAAACCCGCACCACCAACGTTTTTAAAAAAGATATGGATTATTACGATCCAGTCTTAGGTGAAGCAGCGTTGGAGTCAGGGCTTATTTCAAACTTACGTTTCATGGGAAATTATACCGAAGCCATGGGGCAAGATGGCGAACCTGACTATGTGAATGATTCATCCGATGATCCAACTTGGACACTTGTTCATGCACTTTTTCCATCTGTGGCTGGATTTTTAGCAACCGATACCCGCGGTGATCAAAATTTTGGGCATTATGTAGAAGACCCCCAAGTAGTCGGGGTGCTGCTGAATTATGCCCATGCTTTGCGTAAGCAAAAGCATCTTGAAGAAGAGGCGGAAAAGAAGAAGCTTGAAGCACAAGAAAAAGAAATTGATCCAAGCCGGTCAACAAGCCCCAGAACCAAGAAAACAAAAGTAGCCCAAAATCCCTATGCGGATCTGAACCATGTGCAAGAGCTTGTTTTTGCAGGCCTTCGCACGGCCGAGGAACGTGAGTTGATTGAGGGTGTGAAGCAGGCATTAAAAACGCTTCGTGATGATGAAAGTCTTGAGGCGTCGTGGCAGGCGCTGGCTGGAGGCAAGGTGAAGAAAGGTCAGACCAAAGAAGAAAGAGAAATCGAGCAAAACAAGAATGCTGAACTGCGGGCCCAACTCGTGACCAAACTCGGTGAGAAATTAAAACAAACCCACTCAAGCTTTAGTGATTTATCCGATAAAGTTCTCAATAACCTTGTGATGGAACTCGCAAAAGTAAAAAAAGCTGAACAAAGGATCATTGATCTGGAAAAGCAGGGCAAGCCAACTAAGACGGAAAAATTTCTTGCTGGAAAAGCTGAGGATTCAGCTTTGGTTTTGTTGGACGATGTGATTTACAAAAAAACTAAATCCGCACGACGAGAATCCATCCGCCACGTCCTCAATTCCATCAAAGCGTCCATAGAACAAGAGCCAAATTCCATCTACCCGGCGTTTACAACCGAGCAAATCTTGAACGCGTTTTTTTGTGAAAAAGCTGATTCGGTCACAGATATCTATCAGCTGCTGGATACCTTAGATGAAGATATTGTGGACCAGAAAGCCCTGTTGGAGACAAAGGATCAATATACTGCCGATAATTTGCTTAATGCGGATGATATTCGATCCATTGTGCAAAAAAACCACCTTGAAATTGAAGATCTCCACGATCTGGCCTACGCGAGAATCGCCATGAATGCCGCGAATATACCGTTTACCACCACAGAGTTGGTAAGCAACGGCACAACAAAAATGTATAACCGCGCAAAAAATGCGATGACGGACTTCACGTTTCAAGATTGTGTTGAAGTCTCCTTTAGACACCAGCTTTTTATGCACTTGTATGATCCCAGCCAGAATATAAATGATCTAAGTTTCCTTAAAGAACACCAAAAAGTCGTTGGGTCTGAAAATCCCTATCTTAATAATCTAATTGATTTCTTTGAGAAATTCGGCCCGCAAAAGGCTAGCAACGGCGATATTTATATCCGATCAGAATGGAACCGTGTGGTGGGCGATTTAAATGCTTTTGAGCAGCAAAATCAGGATCCCAACCAGGGTATCCGCTATGTTCAAAATGGGAACGAACTAGAGCCTGGGTATGTAAATTTCGTCAAAATATTTGAAAAGATTTTGGGCCTTACACCGGTTCCACTTCCGGTGGTTCCAGTGGTTGCTGACGAGGACGATACGATCCTTGGAAGCTGGTTGCAGGAGCGTTTGCAAAGTATCTTTACCGTGATGAATCCACAACTCGATCTTGAAATTGATGCGGATGATCTCGTGTTGCAAGAGAATGAACTCTACGGTCAGGTTCGTGTTCGCGCGAAAGATAAAAAAACCGGTGAAAAACGCTTTTCCTATGTGATGGATCACAACAAGCAACATACAGAATTAGAAAAAGTAAAAGATTTTGGCCACGAAAAATTACCCGCTGAGGCGCAGGCTTTGCTGGAGGAAGCAAATAGCAAGTTTGAATCTTATTTTGCATCGTCAAACGACTTATCGGCAAAAGAAGTTTTGACTTTACTATCTGCCAATAAAGTAACGCCGAAGAATGTTCTCTATTGGATTTTTTCACAGAATTTAGACGATAATGAGTCACTGCTGGATTTCATGGATAACTTGGCGCAACAATACGATGCTTTAGCTGAAACGCACCCGCAAATTTTGCCGATTCTGCACAAGGTGTTAGGTCATACCCTCGATAATATCGGATGGGATGATGGATGGGTTTTAACCAATATGATTGGAACTCTTGAAAAGATGAAGAAAATCAATCATTTGGTTCCTGTTTTGCAGGAACATGCAAGGTTCCTGGTTGTGGATAAGGATGATGACTATAAAGCCTACAAGAGACTGAAGCACTTACAAATCAAGAATGTCCCAAAAGGTGTTTTTGAAATCACTGAAAACATGAAGGGCTTGAAGACCCTGGTGGCCGATGACAATATTTATAACCTTCGTCAGATCTCAGGACTCGGCAATGCAAAGAAACTAGAACTTATTCAGGTTGCGGGCGCCAGACGTCTGAGTGGGGCACTACACCTTGATCAAAAGCTTGAGCGACTCGAGATAATAAATGTTAGCAATACTGGTCTTTCTTCCATTGAGGGCATCGAGAACGCGCCAAATTTGACCCGCCTTATTTTGCGAAACTTGGCTAACTTTAACTCGGTGATTGATCTTAAACAATCATTACCAAAGCTGAAGTATATTGATGCCACCGAATCGACGCTTCGAGGCTTGCGTGGTTTGGGATTTGCTGATGACCTTGAATCAATTGATTTATTCAATACAAAAGCATTTGCTGAAGAACTTGTTTTTGAGGGGTCGCTCAATCGTCTAGAGATACTCAATGCGTCGCTTTCTGGCGTGAGAGGTATAAGAGGGCTTGAGTGCGCGCCTAATCTTAAAAGCTTAATTTTAGACCAAGCCTCAAATCTTGAGGGCACTATCGATTTAGGCGAGTTGAAGGAAAATTTGCAGGAGATAAAGCTCGCCAAAACTTCAATTTCAAGACTTGAAAACCTTCATTATGCTCCAAACTTAAACTCATTAGATTTGTCCCAGACCCATAACTTCGCAAGCGACTTAATCTTTGAGGGGCCAATGGCGCGTCTTCACGACCTTAAACTAGAAAATTCTGGTTTGACGGGTATCCAAGGTCTTCACCACTTGCAGAAATTAAGTGAGCTGACCTTGGACTCTAACTTTGGGTGGATGAAACCCCTCAAAATTGAGGGGGAAATGCCCAATTTGACTAAGATTAGCATTTCGCAAACACTGGTTTCTGGGCTCGAGGGGCTCGAGCAAAATGCTAAGAACCTCAGTCAACTTCATCTTGAAGATGTTGCGATGATGACAGGGGCTCTCAGGTTTAGCACCCCTATGGAACATCTGGAGACAATTATACTGAGTGGAGAAGGATTTGAGACTATTGCTGATGTGCACAACCTTCCCAACCTTAAACGCCTAAGTCTCTATAAAAATCAGAATATTGAAGGAGCATACCAAGTGCCCGAAGGGCTGGCGAATCTAACGATTCTGAATTTGGCTGAGACAAAAGTGAGTAGCATTGATGGTTTGGAAAATGCACCTGCTTTGAAATGGTTGCTTGTGGCAGAAACAAATAACCTCACCCAGTTAAATTTCAATAAGGAAAATGATGCTCTTGAGAGAATTAATGCGGTCGGCTCGGCCTTACATAGGATTGAGGGGCTCCATCGGCTCAAAAATTTGAGTAGCCTCGAGTTACCTGGAGACCAGGAAGTGGTAGCCCGCGTCCCCGTTGGTTTTAAGCCTAATTTTAAAGTGCGATCAGGGAATTTACGGCTTGAGGAGGATGAAAGACTCAATTAGGGCGCGTCAGGTGGGCAGCCTAAGATATGTGGCAGTCCTGCCTTTAGGTAATCATAGCCGGTAATAAGGGTAAGGGCTGCCGCTAGCCACAGGCCGATGAGACCTAAAAGGGCAAGCCACGTGGAATCAACCTGCGGCGCATTGGCTACCAAGAGGGTGAGGGCCACCATTTGTACGGCAGTCTTCCATTTTGCAAGACGTGTCACAGGAATCGAGACCTTAATTTCGGCCAAGAACTCACGCAGACCCGACACCAAAACCTCGCGACATAAGATCACGACGGCAGGAATAAGGGAAATGCCTTGAATGCGATCAAAGCCCGCAAGTAATAGCAGCGTCGAAGACACCAGAAGTTTATCTGCAATGGGGTCGAGGAAGGTTCCCAAGGCCGTTTGTTGATTGAGAAGGCGCGCAAAATAGCCATCAAGATAGTCTGTAATACAGGCCAAAATGAAAAGGGTTGCGGCCGCCCAGCTGCTCCATTCTGTGGGAATAAAAAACAAGAGAGCTACGACCGGCACAACCGCGATGCGCAGCAATGTGAGGATGTTCGGTAACAAATCAAACATGGATTGAACTCATTCCCTTATTGAATGCTGAGCCTCGTTGATACTTTGCCCCTCATCCAAACCGCCGAGGCAGAAGATTTTGATATCGATTAACCTCAAGTGCGGTCAGGACAATCTTTTAAAAATCTACTCGATTCACTTGTCCTCTAACTATGAAAATAATCATATATTTTTTGTGCAACCTGCGCACTAATTCCTTCAACGTTTTGCAGATCCGCCACACCTGCGGCAGCCACATCGCGTGCCGAGCCAAAGTGCTGCAGCAGGGCTTTCTTGCGTTTGGGGCCAATTCCCGGCACCTCATCAAGCAAAGATTGACCCAAAGCTTTTGTTTTACGGGCGCGGTGATAGGTAATGGCAAAGCGATGTACTTCATCACGAAGGCGTTGCAAATAGTGAAGCAAACTGGGGTTATGGCCAAGATTAAAAGGCGCTTTACCTTCAAGGTAGAACGTCTCGAGCCCAGCATTTCGCTGCGGCCCCTTGGCAATCGCCAGGACCAGGATATTCAGGTTCAGCTCATTGAGGACTGTTCTGACGGCCGACAGCTGTCCCGGCCCGCCATCAATCAATAAAAGATCGGGTAGGGGATTTTCGTCTTCCTTCTCCCTAAGGGAACCCGAGAAGCGCCGGCTGAGCACTTCACGCATCATTCCGTAATCATCCCCCGGCTGAATGCCACCTGGTCCTGCGGTGCGAATCAGGAATTTGCGGTAGCCCTTTTTATCAAATCCCTGGGGGCCAGCGGTGATCATGGCGCCGATGGCATGGGATCCCTGCTGGTGGCTGTTGTCATAGACTTCGATGCGGCGGATCTCGGTGGGCAGTTCAAGCAAGGCCTGCAACGCTTCCAGGTGGGCTTGCTCACTGCGACTTTGGGCAAGCTTGCGGGTGAGGGCGTCCTTTGCATTTTGCAGCGCGTGATCCATGATGCGCTTTTTAGCACCTCGCAGCGGATGAGAGATGGATATTTTTTTGTTGGCCGCTTGACTCAGGGCTTCTTCAACAAGGCTTTGTTCCGGTAATGCACAGCTCACCAAGATCAGCGGCGCTGGCGCAGATTCCTGGTAGAACTGCCCCATAAAGCCGGCCAGGATCTCCCCTGGCTGCATCTCTTCGGCGTGTTGCGGATAAAAGCTGCGACTGCCATAGTGACTGCCGTTTCGATAGAAGGCCACTTGAATGCAGGTGAGGCCGCCTTCGCGGGCAAAGGCCAAGATGTCCACATCCCGCAGGCTGGGGTGGTTAATGCTCTGTTGGGCTTGAATATGGGTGAGGGCACGAATTTGATCGCGGATTTGAGCGGCGTATTCGTAGGCCCGCTCGCTGCTTGCTTGCTGCATCATGGCGGCCAGTTGCTCTTGTAGGTGGGCTGAGCGCCCCTCTAGAAAAGCTTCTGTTTGGGCAACTTGTGTGGCGTACTCTGGGACGCTAACTTTCGCGACACAGGGGGCCGTACATCTTTTGATGTGATACTGCAGGCACGGTCTTTTGCGCGAGTCAAAAAAACTGTCCGAACATGAGCGCAACTTAAAGATTTTATAAAGGGTTGTGAGGGTGGCGTTCACCGACTCGGTGCTGGCAAAGGGTCCGAAATAGCGCCCGCCCTCGACTTGGGTGCCGCGATATTTGCTTAAGCGCGGGTAGGGATGGTCGCTGAGATGGATAAAGGAAAAAAACTTACTGTCTTTAAGTAAAATGTTATAGCGCGGCGAGAATCGCTTAATGAGGTTGGCCTCAAGCAACAGCGCTTCGACTTCTGTGTGCGTGGTGATGATCTCGAGACTTTTTGTCTCAGAAACCATACGCTGCAAACGAACCGGCAAGCGATGGACTTGGGTATAACTAGAAACGCGTCTCTTTAGGCTCTTCGCCTTGCCCACATAAAGAACCGTGTGGTCAGCTGAGACCATCCGATAAACGCCAGGTTTTTCGGGTAAAGTTTTACATGCGGCCTTGAGGATCTCGCGGCCTTGCTCGAGTTTAGTAAGCGGATGGTTTTTTCTCTCTGTCATGCAAGTTTTTTACTCCTTTTTAACATTGGTTGCAAAACTGCAAAAAATCATTCACTTTTGAGGCAACTCACAACTTCTGTGGATAAGTCTGTGGATGGTAGGGTGAATGCCACGTGACATTCCTGATTCTGCTTAGCATTCACCGTCAATGCCTAAATATGTGGCACTTTAAGAAAAGCAAGGAAATCTGCCATTTTTTCGCCGATGACGCAGTTTGGATTAACAGGCAAAGTTAACTTTTAGGACTCGAGAAGACCTCAAGTAATCGATGTGAATAAAATAAGCCGCTAAGAAAAAATTTGGAAATGTTTATTCCGTCATTTTTGTTCCGCATTCAACAGCAATCGGGGTCATCAAGATGGGACAAAGTAGCGAAAAAAGCTTATCTTCCCTTGCATTTTTAGCGTGTGTGGCTAGAATGTATGCTTAATGAATTAGAAAAGTTATGCTGTGGGCGCAACAAGTTTTCTTCAGAATAGTCTCATTATCCTAACGGCAGCTGTGCTTGTCGTCTCAGTGGTTCGTTATTTCAAGATTAGCCCAATTCTTGGGTATCTGCTGGCCGGTCTTGCCATTGGCCCCAATGCTTTGGGTTTTATTCGAGACTTGTCGCAAATTGAGATTTTGGGCCACTTAGGGATTGTTTTCCTGCTGTTTACCATTGCTTTGAAAATGCCTTTGCAGCGCCTGCAGGTGTTGCGTCGCTATGTTTTCGTGTTGGGCTCGTTACAAGTTGCGGTAACCGGTGGTGTGATTGCGTTGCTGATCGGCATGATTTGGGATTTACCCATTGATTCCACCTTTTTGATTGGCGGTACCGTTGCTTTGTCCTCCACCGCTGTGGTGCTGCGCCTTTTGGCCGAGCGCGGTGATATTGGTTCCAAATCAGGTCGTATCACCTTTGCGGTGCTGCTCTTTCAAGACTTGGCGGTTGTGCTGTTGCTGGTGTTGCTGTCGGTCTTGCAAGTCTCGGAAGAGTCGTTTGCTCAAGTGTTGGGCGTGGCTGCGATTAAGGCCTTCGTCGTTCTCTCGTGCATCATTTTGGTGGGGCGCCTTTTGGTGCGTCCCTTGTATCGTGGGATCGCCCACCTCAACAACCCAGAGCTGTTTATCGCAGTTAGTTTGCTGATGGTGCTGCTCATTTCCGTTGCCACCGCCAGTGCCGGCCTCTCCATGGAGCTGGGCGCTTTCTTGGCAGGGTTATTGCTGTCAGAAACCGAATATCGCCATCAAGTTGAGGCCGACATTCAGCCCTTTTATGGGTTGTTGCTGGGGCTGTTTTTCATGCATGTGGGCATGATCATCGATCCCCGCTACATTGTGGATCATCTTAGTCTGATCTTTGCTGTTGTTGCGGGGATGATGGTTATTAAGACCATGATCTTTATGCTCATTGCCCGTTTGATGTCCATCTCTTTGCCGACAGCCATTCGTGCAGGGCTTTTACTGTCGGTTGGGGGCGAGTTCGTCTTTATTATTGCCTTGCCCGCACTCAAGGCGGACCTCATGACGCCCGATGTGATCCAACTCTTATTTTCCGTCGTTGCGTTCTCGATGGCGCTGGCGCCTTTCCTTGAGGTGGCTGGCAAGAAGCTTGAAGATAAGTTGATCAACGAGGCCGCTGACCATCATATGGAAGCCAACCAAGAAGAAGTATCAGACCTGCGCAATCACGTGATTATTGCAGGCTTTGGTCGCGTGGGTGAATTATTGAGTCGTATTTTTGCTGAGCAACTGATTCCCTATGTGGTTATTGAAAATGACATGCAACGGGTCTCCGAAGCCAGAACCCGCGGTTTTCCAGTCTATTACGGGGATGCGCGTCGTGCAGAAGTCATGCGCACATTGGGCGCTGACAAGGCGCGGGCAGCGATTGTCTGCGTTGATAATTCACGCTCGTTGTTTCGCATTGCCATGATGCTGCGCAGGCAGTTTCCTGGTCTGGCGGTTTCGGTGCGTTTACGCGATGACGAGTTTGAAGCTAAGCTGGTTGAGATGGGCGCAAATGTGATTTTACCTGAAACTCTAGAGCCCAGCTTGCAACTTGCGGCCTCCACTTTGCGTTGCATGGGTATTCCCGACACCGAAGCTGAGCAGGTGATCGAAACCTACCGCCGCACTTATCAACCCATCGCAAGGAGAGCGGCCCGTCCTGCGGACGTTGGTATTTAATACGTCGGCGTGCACGTCACCAGCGTAGTGGCCGACACGCGTTGGGGAGTCTGCCGGCCGCCATGGATTCCCTTAAACTGGAATAAGTGCTAAAAATCCACATGATCATGTGACGTGGTTTTTAGAGCCTTTATTCATGACATGCTTAGAATATCTTCAATCACTTTGTTCTTAAATATCGCGTGCCTATGGAGGCCGGCTGCTATGATTGCTGGGGCTAATTCTTTTATCATCTGCAGTGCGGCAGTTTTTTGAGCCTCATTTGAATTTGGATCCTCAAAAAGATCGATATTTTTTAGAAAAGCAGCGATTGATCCCTTGCGAACCTTCAGTCCATTTAGTTCTGTGAAGTTTTCAGTATCCGCTAAAATATCATCTGGTTTAACTGCGTTGGCATTCATGTTGGATTCCTTAAATTCTGTTAAATTCGAAGCCTCAAGACGTCCGACAATCGTAAGTGTCATTAAAAGTGCGGCACTTATTGCCACCAAGGGCTTGGTTTTGTTGATGCTTGCAGACTTGTTGTCGGGCTCCTGTTGCGTTTGAGGGGATACAGCAACAGCACTGGCCAGCTTTATGCGCCCCTGCCATCCGGTACCCTTTTTGCTTATGTGTGCGATAGATGCCCTGTTAGCAGACGCACCATAAGTTGGATCCTGCAAAGTGATGCTTATTCCATTTGATCCTTGGTTTCTTGGTGGATATCTCGTCATTTAAGTTCTCCTTATCTTAGGGTATAAAAAATAACCGAACGTTCAATAAATACATCTGGTGGGCTGATGGGGGAAGATTATTTTTGAACGTTCATTAAATTCTTTTATGAAGTCCCAGTAAAATCGGGTAAAAAAGTGTTAGTTATCCTTTGCGAATGTATGCCCATGCGTTTATGAGGTTCTTAATCTCGCTTCATGGGGTCAGCTGTTCTGGCCCAGTCCAGAAAAGGAGTATGAGCGCAGACTTCGCCCTACATGCTCTTGGGTGATAGGGTGAAAAAAAGTGCAGAATGTAGGGCTTTGGTGCACCATCTGGCGGCTAGGCTTATGGGAGCTTGCATGGGAATCAGAGGTGCCCGTGCGGGTTGAGCGATGGGCGCCGGCTCTCTTGTATGAGCATCCAGACGAAGCCAAGCTTTCTAATCCGGCATCTCTGAGCGCCCGGATGGCCTTGACGGGGACAAGGACCCTCAACGTGGGGGAATAAACAAGGGGTGAAAAACAATGACTAATGCGTCAGAGGCAAAGCAAAAACCGCTGCAGGCCAAGGGGAAAGGCGTTAAGGGAGAAGCCATGCGCTTGCGTCTTCTGGGGGCAGCTCGCCTACATTTCCTAAAGGATGGATTTGCAGGAGCCTCCATTCACCACATTGCTCAAGCTGCAGGGGTTCACAAAAGCCACGTTTATCACTACTTTCCTCATAAGGAGGCCCTGTGGCTTGCCGTGAAGCAACAGATCCTGGAAGAGGTTTTAGGTGTGCTTACACCGCCCCATTTTCCAGACGAAAGTGTTGAGCAGTTTGTACGCGCCTTTGTTCGCTATCGCTTTCATGTTTATGCGCAAAGCCCAGATTTAGTGAGGATGCTCAGTTGGCAGCGTCTTGAGCCCGATCATCTGCACCTGAAGTCCCCACGTGAAATGATCGAAGGGAACGCCCGTGCGTGCCTTGATGCGCTCAAGAGTAAAGGCTTGCTGTATGAAAAGATGGAGATTGATCAGGCGCTGGTTCTTTTGCTGCACTTGCCACCGAGCCTCTTTTTAGATGCTGCAGATCCTACACACCATACCCAGAAACAACGAGAGGCATTCGAAAGTTTATTGGTCCGTTGCCTGACGAGGGGCTTGGGTGTTGGCTGAGAGGCAATTGACGATATTGACGAAAGCTTGGGGCTTTCAGAATCTTAGCCTGTCCTGCGTCGCGAAGGGGCATCCCATACCTGAGATTGCCCCCCTTAAAACCAAGCCTAGTAATAAACAAAGGAAAGCGCCTGCTCGATCAGGCTCTCGATATTGTCCTGCATACCCCAGGCGACCTCGGTCATATCGCCGGTGCGATACTCACGATAGATGGAGCCCAATTTGTTGAGTATTATGGCTGTGTTGTTGTAAGGGGCATACCAATCGCGGTATTTTTCCTGGAGTTCAGCGATATTTGCGAATTTTTCCCCACCCTTCATAAAGTCAACAACGGATTGCTTGTTGGTGTCGTACTTTCGAGGTGTGATAAGATACATCACCGATTTGCGAGACTCGCTGGTATTTTCTTGTGAGAAGAAGTACTGAATGAAAGGAATATCCTTAAGGATCGGGAAACCCTCGTTATTGTTGGTATCGATTTTTTCAAAGATTCCGCCCAGCATCATGGTCTCGCCCAGCTTCATTTTGACGCTGGTGCGCACCTTGGAAAGCCCAAAGTTCACAAAGGTTTTCGTTGCATCCTTGGCCAATTCACTGGCGTCCACCAAGCTGCCGTAAATCTCTACATCAAGGGTAACGCTATCGCCCTCAAGGGCGGTTGGGGTGACGGCAAGGGTTACGCCGACGGGCGTTTTGGTGACCGTACCGCCACCAACTGTGCCGCTTAATCCCAAGGCAAGTTCGTTTCCAGAAAAGAATTTGGCTGCCTTACCTACTGAAGCAACCAGGGAGGGACGTCCCAGCACCTCAACGTATTCACGCCGGGCGTTGGCAATCTTCAAGCTATAGGTGAACGAGCCAAAGGAGACACCTTGGGTAAACAAATGGGATACCGATAGGCGATTGCCGCCAGCGGTAATACTTGAATTATCGAAGGGAATCTGGCTTCCAGCCCCATTGACCTGTGCTGGAAATACGGCGCCTGAGCTGATATCGGCTGCACTGGTCGGAATGGTGGGGTACGAACGTTGAATGGTGCCATCTGGAAGGGTGGTTTCGATGGGCGAGTCCACAATTTTACGGCCGCGACCATGACCTCTCGCATAGTAATGCGTCCCTGGGGCCAGGGTTACCGTTAAGTTGTTGAGAATATTATTTCCCTTTTGGGTGGTGCCGGTTTCGCTGACGCGCATGACGATGGCATCCACAACAACCACTTCGCCAGTCCCAGGAGAAGCGCCATCGGGCGCTGCAGCTGCTTCTGGCTGGGCCTGATCACCGCTGGTGCCATTTTGGCCATCGGTTTGGCCAGGCTCGGGATCGGCTGCTGCTACGTCCTCAGGCGCTGTCACTTGCGCGATCACAATTTTGCCGCGTTCGTGGAGAGACTTCCAATCATTGAGGCGATTTTCTAACCCTCTTGATTTGAAATCATCCTGAATGAGTTCGGCATATTTTTGAAAGTGGGCGCTGGCTTTTTCACCTTCGCCGAAGGCTGCAGCAATCAGGGCTGCAGCACGTTGCACCTCTGCGCGCCCCGGCGCCTTTACAAGGGCCTGATCAATCATCACCCGGGCATTTTTTAGATCACCCCGCTGATAGGAGGCCCGCGCCATCTCGTAGAGCGCATCCACGTTTCCAGGTTGCAGCAACAGAGCATTAGCGAATTGATCTTGGGCGGCTGCAAACTCACGACGGGCCATCTTCACGCGGCCTAATTGTAGGGCGGCAAGGGCGTTGCTTGGATCGAATTTTAATGCTTGTTGATAGCCCGCCTCCGCCAGATCGTATTTTGCAGGATCTCCCTGTTCGGCTTGCAAATGATAGGCAAGACCATTGAGGTAATGGAGCCACGGATTGGCAGGGTCTTCACCTAAGGACAGATTGAATTTGCGCGAAGCTGTTGCGGCATCGCCGGCCAGAAGGGCATCAATTCCCGCCACCATCCCTGACTTCGTCAAGTCGTTGGATTTGATTTTTTCAATGGCCTGACGCCAGTTGACGCGGGGCTGGGACATGTCCGACGTCGTGTGCGGTTTGGTATCTTGGGTGCAGGCGGCAAGGGTGATCACGGTAATGGCTGCAAAGGCTTTGCCGGCGGCCTTTAATGCTTTCGGGCTTTTTTGGGGGAGGCGTGGCTGTGTCGGCAAAACCCTAAAAACTGGCTTTTTGATGCTTGGCTTTGCCCCTGAACCCATTCTGTACTCCCATTAAATTTAGTTATTTTTATATTAATTTCTTCTCAAAATCGAAGAAAGTAAAGCACGATTTAAATCGCATGAAGGTGTGCTTCGCTTGTCGGGGGTGGGATGACTTTGTTGATTATGTTGGATGTGGTGGTCTCAGGATTTGAGATCATTGCACCCTCTTGAGACTTTGGTCCAAGACTGTTTCAGTAAGGGTTTATCTCCTTTTTTAAAACATCCAGAAAAAGTCGACGCCGCGATCTTCACAAAAGTCGATGATGTCTGCCTTGGTCTCGTCATCCAGGCCGCTGCATGCCTCAAAGAAGCCGTCGCCAATCTTGTCCACATTAAGGAGGGGTCTGAGGTCAACGAAGCTCAGCTTTTTGCACCCTTGCATGAAGTAGCTTCCTATTGTGGTGACCCTTTGGAGGGGTGCAAAATCCACGGAAGTTAAGCCCGTGCATCCCTCAAGAAAATGGCCCTTCAGTGTCGTTAAACGCCACAACGGTTCAAGATCTACGGTTTCAAACGCTCTGCATTCATAAAGAAAATGACTACCGAGTTGCCGTAACGGCATTGCAGAGATATCGAGTTTAGTCATGGACGTGCACGCGCCAAGGAAATGTGATCCAATCACGCTGACGCTCTGAAAGCCCCAAAAGGCGAGGGATGTCAGTTTCTTATGCCCCGTAAGGAATTGATCACCTATGCGTTTGACGTGTCCATCGGTATCGCACAAGGTCAGGTGTTTCACGTTGTTTGGGATGTACCAGCTGTCTTCCCAGTCAAAACACTTCATTTTTGTGTACAGCGTGCTCTCTCGCACATGGGGACCACGTCCCACAAGAAACAGCAGGTGATGCTCAGGTTGGCGGCTTAAGATGTGCTCTAGGAGTTGTTTAGAGTCGCGATCCTCCAATTCCGCATCACTCACCACAATCGTGTGAGGCTTTGATTGAAGGATATTCACATCATAGTCATGTAAGAGGTTCATAAAGGGCCGGGAATCTGTTTTTTGGATAAGCGTTCGCAGTAGCCCTTGAGCATGTTGATTAAAAAAATTTGCGAGGCCTTTTTGGGATTGATGACGATGCACATAGAGGCGAATGTCCAGAACGGCCAGCAAATAATCGATTGCATAGTGCAAATGGAACTGGGGAAGGTCATTGCCAAATGCTGCATGGTAAAGGGGTTTTAATGCCTCTAAGTGCTGCTGCAAATCTTCTCGTCGAGTGACTTTGTAGGTGTTCGGTATGAAAGCGCACAGTTCTGAGTTCAACGGCACGGCAACGTAACAGTTCTGGTACATCAGCGGGGCCAATCCCAAATGAATGCGGGGAATGGGCAGTCCTTGAAGCTTTTGCTGTGCAGACCTCAAATGAAGATTGTAGGTCATCTCGCCTACGAGGGTGCTGACTTCCTTTTTGATGAGGTTTCTTTTGCTTTTGGCGGTGATCTCCATCTGCCCCAGTGTTTTGAGCGGTACATGCCTTATCACCTCCTTGAGCGCATCATCGGGTAACTCGAGAAAAACCTGGCCACTGCCCCATACGGGATGCCCAACGCATAGGCTCATGAGAATAAAAAGCCACCCATACCACTTTGCGTTCATGTTGGCTCTTTTGCATTAAGGTTCAAGACGTTCGGTCGCAAGGGGGCCAGGAGAAGGGGCAGGCGCAGTCTTTCTGGCCTGGGCCGTGTCGGCCATGAGATCAACCTCTGGTTTATAGAATGATTCTAAACGATTATGCTCGCGCTGGGGCAGGGGGCGATCGTAGCAATCATTATCTCCAAGGGTGCGATAGCAATAAAGAGACTGGGGCTGGTAGGGCTCTTCAAACCTGCGGGCATAGCCATCGCGCACAATCCCCTCACTGGTGCGATTGGTCCAATGAAAACATCCCTGCAGTGGTGCGGTCATCAGCAGAATACCCACCCATTTTACGTGTTTCATGTTGGCTCCCTTTGTTTTTATTGTGTCTTCATGCAAGGGGTATGCCAATCCCAATTCCTGAGCCCTAGTAACTCTGTTGAAGTCGCTGTCTTAGTCATCGCGCACAGCGCACCACCCCGTTATCATACGCACCCCCAACCCGTCATCGCGAGCGAGGCTGCCGAGCGTGGCGATCCACGCTGCGTGTTCCCTGTCATCCCCGCGCAGGCGGGGATCCAGGCTGTTTTTATCTCTCTGGTGCAGCGGTAACCCCAAAGCACATGGATTGCCACGTCGCTGACGCTCCTCGCAATGACGACTGAGACACACCAAAGAAGCGCGCCCATACGCAACCTCGTCATCGCACACGCACCAGCCCCACCGCCGTCATCGCGAGCGAGGGACGAGCGCGGCGATCCACGCTGCGTGTTCCCTGTCATCCCCGCGCAGGCGGGGATCCAGGCTGTTTTATAGTGCCTGGTGCAGCAGTGACGCCAAAGAACATGGATTGCCACGTCGGCCAATGGCCTCCTCGCAATGACGACTTGACTTATCCCTGAATCATAAGGCGTTAATCCAATATCAAATGTCCTCGATTATGGTTTGTTTACAAGGCTTCATCATGGGAATATCTCACATCACATGTACCCTGGCCTTGGTCTCCTTGTTAGGATCTTCCCTATCCGCCCTGAAGGCAACGGAATTGACGGGGTTTAAGGATCTTCCGGAGGATGCCTTACTTGGCATCATGCGCTTTCTTCCTGACCGGGATATCGGTGCCATGGCAATGACCTCAAGGGCGCCCTGTGGGGTTTCTCATGGGGCATTATTTTTAATGATTGCAGAGATGACCCTTAATCGGGGAGGAAAAGAAAATACCCAGCGCCTGCAATCCTTGCCCAAGTCCAGAGTTCAGGACGTATTACGTCAAATCGCCGAAAATGAGTGCTATGTTGTGGTGCCGATGAACTCAGACCTTTGCACCATGATGCCAGCGACGCTGAAACTGGCTGACCTTGAGGATTGGCATCAAAATCTAGCCATCGCCATGCCGTTGTACGAGGCTGCTTTTGGCCAAGACTTCCCAGAAGCCCATGTGGATCTGGCACTGCAGCACCTGTTGGCGGTGTTGGATACCCGCATTTATGTCCAGCGCAATAACGTCAATGAGAGTTTCGCGCGGTTTGCCGCCAAGCAATCTAAGAATCTAAGTCAAAGTCTGCACAATCAACGGCAAGTACGACCTTTCATAAATTTATTGCATGGCAACGTGGATGGAACTCTTTTGGCCGCGCAGGCCCACACCATCGTCCTCAGCGATGCCGAACTGGCCCAGCCAGAAACAAAACAAAAATTCGAGCAACTCCTTGCCTCACAAACCGTAGATCTCTCTCATCACGTCATGCTCAGCGTGGGGAATAATCCTCAATTGCTCCAAGCGGGTGCCCTGTTTCTACGGGGTGACAGCCTACCAACGCAGGTGCGCTATCTGACGGTGACCAATCCAGCGGCTAATGTGACGGGTATTGGAGTTGGGTTTCTTGAAAAACCTTTTTTGGCATCAAATAATGATCTGTTGACCAAGTTGCGCATTACAGGATTTCAGAGCGTCACCTGGATCGGATCATATTTCCTCTACTATTGCCATGGTTTGACTCGCGTGGATCTTTCTGGACTTCCCAACGTCAAAAGAATTACCCCTCCCTTCCTTACGAACTGCACCGCTCTCACCCCCGAGACACAACAGCACATCCGTGCTTTTTGTATAGAGCATGGCTTGGAGTGGAAAATAGCTCTCTGACCCCATTGGGGAGTAAAATTAACAAGTTCCGGTTTACCGTTGCTTCGCTTTGGGTGGGGTGGGCGCCAAAAAAAGACAGCCACCGTGAGCGGTGGCTGCTTCGAACTGCGGATACATTTTAGGGATCAATCGGTCTGGTTTAGGGTTTTGCGTACTTGACCTTGCCGTCATTCGGTCCCTTAGGAAACGGGCTTGAGGCAACCGACGGGGCAGGGGCTTCACCTAAAAGTTGCGCCTCGCTGGTGACTCCAGAATGTTCAACGGCAGGAACCTGCATCACGGGCGCATGGGTGTCTGCCTCGGATGCTGCGGGATAGGCTGAAGGTGTGCCAGAAGCGGAACCCGGCATGCCTTGGGCACGGGACAGTGCCGCTTGATAGGCCTGGAGATTTTTTTCTGCCTCTCTGACTTTGTGGGCCAGATCACTGAGCTGTTCGCACTGCTCGGAGGCCTGACCTAAGGCTAGAGAAAAGTCCTTGTGCTGAGACAGGGCAACCTGACCGCGCTGGGCCCAAATAGCAGCTACCTGAGCTTTGCACGCCTCGCCTGCTGTGATCACGTCAGCAGGTGCGGCTGCCACAGGGGCAGCAGCCAGGGTAATAATCAGGGGGAGAGCTAAGCCTTTATTCTTCTTCCGCATTTGGGCGCTCCAGCACATCGGCAACATCCTCTTCTTCGAGTGTATCTGCCTCTAAGATATCGTCATCGACCAAAACGTCACTCTCGTGGGCCAATTCATCATCCAAGATTGGCATCTCGTTCTCACGAGCAGCCTTATCGGCTTTTTTACGTTCTCTTTTCGCCACAGAGCCCAGGGTACGTGACTTGCTGAGGTAATCGGCAAGACTCATGGTTGTTTCACACTTTGGACATGTGAAGGGATCCTTTTGCAAATCATAAAAGTGGGCGCCACATTTTTTGCAAAAGCGTTTTTGTCCCCAAGAAGCTTTCATGTTGATTTAACTCCTATCCTATCCTTGAAAATCTGGTCATACTCACATTCGGCTTGCCATGGGTTGTGCAGCGTGTAAAGCACTAATTTTAAGATCATGGCGTAAGTAGCTGTAAAAAAGTAAACTTGTGAGAAGGATTGCAGATGTCTCAGGCCAGTTTTGTGATTGCCATCGATGGTCTTGCTGCAAGCGGTAAAGGCACCCTGTCAGCGCGGTTGGCGCGTCATTATGATTTTGCAATGCTGGATACGGGCTTATTGTACCGCTGGGTCGGTTGGAAAGTTTTGCAGGCCGGTTTTTCAGCTTCTCAGGCCGACGAGGCGGCGTTAATCGCTGCCCAGGTGAATGTTGAAGAGTTTAGCAACTCGGCCCTGCGTACCGATCA
The DNA here is from genome assembly GCA_046318415.1 of Holosporales bacterium. Taxonomy (GTDB): domain Bacteria; phylum Pseudomonadota; class Alphaproteobacteria; order Caedimonadales; family Caedimonadaceae; genus JBKCUK01. The sequence goes on from JBKCUK010000008.1 coordinate 76,593, forward strand.
AGTAGCCGCCCAGGCCTCGCAAGTCGCGGTGCATCCGCAAGTTCGTCAGGCTTTGCTTGACTTTCAGCGCAGCTTTGCCGCCAACCCTCCTGGCGGTAAAAAAGGCGCGATTTTAGATGGCCGAGACATTGGTACGGTCATTTGTCCAGATGCACCCTGCAAAATATTTGTCACCGCCACCCTGGAAGAACGGGCGAAACGACGCGCAAAAGAGTTATTACAGCAGGGTCAAATCACCACCTTTCATGCTGTCTACGAAGATATGCTGGCCCGCGATTCCCGAGACGCCAAGCGCAATACATCACCAACGGTTGCGGCTGCAAATGCGTTGGTTCTTGATACAACCTACTTAGGCGCGGATGAGGTGTTCGAGCTCGCCTGCCGATATGTGGACGAGCGATGGCAAGTACACCTTGGACATGGGGCGGAGCCTTTTCAGGCGCCCTAAAGGGGGCTGATGCATTCCCCGCGTGGAGTGGGGAAGACAACGGGTATTCATTTGTGGTATGTGAAGAAACGTAAGATCTAAGCGAAGGACGAGGATTTGATGGCGCAACAAAATATGGCGTGGAGAATTTTAGGTCTGGTGTGTGCTCTTGGTATGAGCGGCTGTTCGGATAAGGAAGATCCCTACAAAGAGCGCCCAGCAGAAGAGCTGTATCAAGAAGGTATGCAAAGCCTTAAAGATAAGAAGTTTGAAAAGGCGGCAAAAGCATTTGATGAAGTTGAGCGTCAGCACCCCTATTCAAAATGGGCTCCTAAAGCCCAGCTGATGGCAGGGTATGCCTATTATGAAGGTCAGCAGTACGAAAAAGCCATCGCCGCGATGGAGTCGTTTGTGCAGCTGCATCCAGCCCACCAAGACGTTCCCTATGCCCTTTACATGCAAGGCATGTGCTATTACGAGCAAATCTCGCCCGTCGAGCGGGATCAAAAGATCACCGAGATGGCGCTGAGCGTATTCGAGGATCTGGTGCGCCGCTTTCCTGAGGCTTCCTATTCAAAGGATGCGCGCTTTAAGATTGATTTGCTGCGCGACAATTTGGCGGGTAAAGAGATGGATGTGGGCCGCTATTACCAAAAGCGTGGCTCTTACCTATCGGCCATGAATCGGTTCCGAGTTGTAGTGGAAAAATTCCAGACCACCCAGCATGTGGGGGAGGCGCTGTATCGCCTTGTCGAGGTCTATCTGGCCCTTGGGATGCGCGCCGAAGCCCAGGCAACAGCAGCGGTCCTAGGCCATAACTTTCCCGGCTCCGACTGGTACCAGGATGCGTATGGTCTCTTGAAAAACGCAGATATGGGAGAGCAACAAGCCCAGTCCTCCTCATGGATCAGCAAGATTTGGCCCATGGGCAGCAAAGAAGAAGGGCAAGGGCCAGCGCCAGCCGCGCCAACTCCCCAAAACTAGGGCTCAAAGGGGCTGGGCATGCTGAAGACCCTCACCATCCGCAATGTGGTGCTGATCGAGCGTCTAGAACTTACCCTTCAAGGTGGTTTTTCGGCGCTGACCGGAGAGACGGGTGCTGGAAAATCCATCTTGCTGGATGCCTTGGGACTTGCCCTTGGCGAACGCAGTAATGCGGGATTTATACGCCCAGGTGCGGATCAAGCCAGCGTTAGCGCTGCCTTTGAGGTGATGCCCAGCCATCCTGTGTTTGCGTTGCTGCATGAACAAGGAATTGAATGCGAAGACGCGCTGGTGTTGCGCCGTGTCCTGAACGCGGATGGTAAGTCCCGCGCGTTTATTAATGACCAGCCTGTGTCCACCGCGTTGTTGCGGCAGGTGGGTGGCCTTTTAATCGAAATTCATGGTCAATTTGATCAGCTTTTACAGGCCGCCACCCATCGCCTGACCCTTGATCGCTTCGCAGGGGCTGAGAACGTCAAGGCAAGCGTCGCCGAAGCATTCCAGGCCTACAAGGACGCGCAACGCCAGTTGGAAGAGGCCATGGCCGCTGCTGGTCGCGATGCGGATCAACGCGCATACCTCAGTCATGCCATCGAAGAACTGCGTCAGCTGGCCCCCCAACCGGACGAAGAGGGGGATCTTTTGCGGCGCCGGGATTATCTTGCCCACCGCCGCAAGGTTTTAGAGGCGGTCCAAGGAGCCGTCCAGATGTTAGAGGGCGATCGCGGCGCCGAGTCACTGGTCGCCCAGGCCGCGAAAAAAATTCAGCGTGTGGTTGAATTGGCCGGCGATCAATTGGGCGAGGCCATGACACGGCTGGATCATGCGATGGACAGTCTTGCCGAAGCCAGTGATGCCCTTCGTGGCTTTCTGAGTCGTGATCAAGAGGGCGAAGAGCATCTGGAAAGCATAGAAGAGCGCCTTTATGCCCTGCGGCATTTGGCCCGCAAACATCATGTGAATACCACCGAGCTTCCCGACCTTCTCCTGCGTCTTGAGGCGGATCTTCATAAGATTGACCACGCCGATGATTTTATTCGCGATCAACAAAAGCGGACCCAAGAAGCCAAAGCCACCTACCTTACGCAAGCTACCCTCTTGACTCAGCTGCGGCAAAGTGCTGCCGAGAGACTGGCCAAGGATGTGATGGTCGAGCTAGCCCCCCTCAAGTTGGAGCTAGCCCGCTTTCGCGCTGTACTCACGCCTGTCGACTCCCATGCCTGGAGCGCAGAGGGGGTGGAGCACGTTGAATTTGAAGTGCAAACCAACCCAGGTTTACCCTTTGGGGGGATCGGTAAGATTGCCTCGGGCGGCGAGCTATCACGGCTTATGCTGGCACTGAAAGTCGTGATCTCTCAAAGCCAGGGCCGAGCCCTTGTGGTCTTTGATGAAATTGACAGTGGCGTGGGGGGTGCTGTTGCCAGCGCCATCGGCGAACGCCTCAGTCGTCTTGGCGAAGGCGTCCAGGTGTTGGCCATAACCCATTCACCCCAGGTTGCTGCGTGCGCAGGATGCCAGATGATCGTGCGCAAAGACAATCGCACAGATCATACCACCACTGAGGTGCGCATCCTGGAAGAGACAGAGCGGCTTGAGGAAATTGCGCGCATGCTTGCAGGCGAGGTGGTGACGCAAGAGGCCCGCGCGGCGGCGCTGCAATTATTACAGGCCAAAACAAAGGCCGCATGAGGGGGAGTAGGCGACATTGACCGGGCGAGAAGACCATAAAGCTGCCGCAAAGCGCGAGTTAGAAGACCTTTGGCAACAGTTGCGCTATCATGATCGCCTCTACTACGAATTGGATGCGCCAGAAATTGATGATGCGGCTTATGATGCCTTGCGTCAGCGGGCCCTTGCGCTGGAGGCTGAATTTCCAGAGTTGGTGAAAGCCGATGCGCCCACCCATCAAGTCGGCGGTAAACCCAGCCGTGGGTTTGCCAAGGTGAATCACCTGGTGCCCATGCTTTCCCTTGATAATGCTTTCATCCCTCAGGATGTTTCAGACTTTTTTGACCGCGCCCGGCGCTTCTTGAACTTAGATGCCGATGCGCCCATCCAGGTGGTGGCCGAGCCCAAGATCGACGGGTTGTCCTGTAATCTGCGCTATGTGGATGGGCGCCTGGTGCAAGCAGGTACGCGAGGCGATGGCAGTGTCGGTGAGGATGTGACCGCCAATGTGCGTACCATCAAAGATATTCCCCAAGTTTTAACCGATTTCCCTTTCAAAGGGAGCCTCGAGATTCGCGGCGAAGTCTATATGACCCACACGGATTTTGCCATGCTGAATGCCCAGCGGGAGAAGGACGGCGAAGATTTGTTCGCCAATCCGCGCAATGCAGCAGCTGGTTCCCTGCGGCAACTGGATGCAAGCATCACAGCAGGCCGTCCCTTAAGATTTTTCGCCTACGCCTTTGGCACCCTTCCAGAAACAGCGGAGAGCCATTGGCAGCTTTTGGACGTCTTACGACACGCCGGCTTTGTCATCAGTGATCTGGTAGGTCTGTGCAGCTCCGAGCAAGAAGTTATGGCGTATTACACTGCCATGGAAGCGCAGCGCGCCGATCTTCCCTTTGATATCGATGGTGTGGTTTATAAAATCAACCGCCTGGATTGGCAGCGGCGCTTAGGTTTCGTCGCCCGCTCGCCACGCTGGGCCATTGCCCATAAGTTTCCCCCTGCGCAGGCCCAAACAACCCTGGAAGCCATCGACATACAGGTGGGTCGAACGGGGGTCTTGACGCCCGTGGCCCACCTCAAGCCGGTAACGGTCGGCGGCGTTGTGGTCTCGCGCGCCACCTTGCACAATCAGGACGAAATTATCCGCAAGGATATCCGGGTAGGTGACCGGGTGGTGATCCAGCGCGCAGGCGATGTGATTCCCCAGATTGTGCGGGTCTTGGATGCAGATCGGGCCGATCGACCCCCCGTGTTCACAGTGCCAGACCTTTGCCCGGTGTGCCAAAGTCAAGTGGTGCGCGAAGAGGGGATGGCGGCCAATCGATGCACGGGTGGCTTGATTTGTGATGCCCAGGCGGCGCTGCGCATCCGCCATTTTGCCTCAAAAGATGCTTTTGATATCGAAGGCATGGGGCAAAAAAATGTCGAGCTTTTCTATGCGAAAGGCTTGGTGCGCACGCCTGTAGAGCTGTTTACGTTGGAAGCCCGACAGCGAGAGAGCCTGACCCCTTTGCGCAATTGGGAAGGGTGGGGGCCAAAATCAGCCCAAAATCTTTTTGAAGCCATCAACGCCCGTCGCCAAATTTCGCTGGAGCGTTTTATCTATGCTCTGGGCATTCCCCAGGTGGGCACCGCAACGGCCAAGCTTTTGGCCCGACATTACGGCAGCTATCCCGCCTGGCGCGAGGCCATGGAGCAAGCCGTGTCACAGGGTGTTGAAGGCCCTGCATACGCTGATCTTCTCTCCATTGAAGGCATTGGCCCCAGCATGGCTCATGATCTGGTCGCCTTCTTTGCAGAAGCCCATAACCTTGAGATTCTTGACCAACTAGTAGGCCCGCAGATTCAAGTGGCAGATGCCCAACTTGTGGCGGCCGGATCTTCCCCCGTGGCGGGCAAGACCGTGGTATTTACAGGGACCCTGGTCTCGTTAACCCGTTCCGAAGCCAAAACCCAGGCCGAGGCGCTGGGTGCAAAAGTCGCAAGCTCGGTTTCCTCAAAAACCGATTACGTGATCCTGGGCGCAGATGCCGGATCAAAGGCCACGAAAGCCCGTGAATTGGGCGTTGTGACGTTAAATGAGCAGGAATGGCTGGCCCTGATTTCTAGGAATGAAGCTTAAGAATAACCATAAGAATAATCATAAGGAAAACAGAGGATGGTCGCCCTTATTGCCCACCGCGGTTGGCCGGCTCAGTATGATGAAAACACCATCGAGGGATTTGTTGCGGCGTCATTGTTAAGTCCCGATTTTATCGAGTGTGATCTGCAGCTGACGCGCGATGGCCAGCTGGTTGTGCATCATGACTTTGTGCTGAAACAGGGCACTCCCACAACTGACCCCACTGTGCCTGAACGGTCTTGGCTGATTCGGGATCTGGTTGCCCATGAAACGGTTCCCTCGAACGGCTATAACAAAGGTGATGGGCCTCATCTACCGACTTTGGACACGCTTTTGAGCCATCCTCAGTTGCGGCACTGTCAGTGGGCCCTGGAGGTAAAGTCGGGCGCAACGTCAGCGTTTGAGGGGATGGCTAACCTCATTCTCACTTGCCTTCAAGCCCATCAAGCCGTGTCACGGGTCAAAATTATCTCCTTTGATTGGTCCCTGCTGGCCACAATTCGCAGCCTCAATGCTGAGGTTCGCCTCGGCTTTCTAACGGATTGGGGCTACGGTTTTAATCTGGCAGCATGCATACGTCGCATTCAGGAATTACAAGGGACTTGGTGGGGGCTACATCATTCTTGGGCCTCGCCCCACCTGATTGAAGCGGCCAAAACAGCTGGCATTAAAACAAATTTTTGGACCGTCAATGACCTCGACCGCGCGCGGGAGCTGATGGCCATGGGCGCCGATGGACTGACCACGGATCATATTGATCGCTTTGTGGTCCTTAAAAGCCATGGCCCAGTAGTAACCCCAGCATGATAACCAGACCTAGGACTGCATTTTCCTTGAAAATTGAGGCGCACTGACCACTGTCCTCAAGATTCAGGTGTTTCAATTGATGGTGAAAACGCCAACCCACAATGAAAATAACCATAAAATAAAGGGGGCCAAGTTTCGCCGCATATCCGGTGAAGATTAGGCAAAGGATCATCATGGCCGCCATCAAGCGCAAGAAAGGGAAGGGGGCGTGCTGAAAGCGTCGTGCTGTCGAGCGTACGCCAATTAAAATATCATCTTGGACATCTTGAAAGGCGTATATGGTGTCATAATAAAGTGTCCAAAAAATGCCGGCCGAATAAAGACCTACTACCGCCATATTCAACGTGCTTTGGTTGCAAAACCACCCCATCAAGATACCCCAGTTAAAGGTGATACCTAAAAACAGCTGCGGCCAATAGGTGATTCGCTTCATCCACGGATACACGGCAACTAAACCCACCGAAAAAACCCCAAGGAGGATGACTTTCAGGGGCAGTGTCAACAGGAGGCCAAATGCCAAAAGACACAAAACCAGGATGAGCGCCCATGCCTCTTTCGTATCCACCAAACCCGCGGCAATGGGGCGCGAACGGGTGCGGAACACATGGGCGTCAAAATCGCGGTCAACAAGGTCATTGTAAACACAACCGGCGCTGCGCATCAGAATGGCACCAAGCGTGAAAACCAGCATTTCCTTGAAGGGTGGCAGCCCCTGGTAGGATAGAATCAAACCCCACAGGCAGGGCAGCCACAGGAGGGCGATCCCCACAGGACGATTGAGGCGCATCAGTTGAAAATACACGTAGGCTCGATGCTGAAGACTCACGGCTTGCATTTTCTCTTTGTCAGAAATGAGATACTATGGCTGCAGTTGCCTTCTTGACGCAAGGATTTGTTTTGTCCCGACATTTGCCCCGTTTGTATTGTGATGTCCCCCTTGGCTTGTTGGCGCCCGTTGTGTTTGTCGAAGCGCAGGCCCACTATGTGCGTAGTGTCATGCGGCTTAAAGAAGGCGATGCGGTCCGCGTCTTTAACGGCCGGGAGGGTGAGTATCTTGTTGTGCTCTCAGAGGTTGGAAAAAAAAACGTCCACGGTACGGTGCAGCAGATTTTACGCCCCCAAAGCCGTTTGTCCGGCGTTCATTTGGCCTTTGTGCCCATAAAACCGAATCGCCTTGCGTTCATGCTGGAAAAAGCGGTTGAGCTGGGGGTGGCCTCCTTAACCCCTGTGATCAGCCAAAGATGCCAAGTGCGGGACCTTAAGGTCGATAAATTAAAGGCCCATATCATCGAAGCCAGCGAGCAGTGTGAACGGCTGGATGTGCCATACTTATATGATGCTATTTCCCTTGAGGATTTCTTAAAAAACGCACCCTTTAAGAGGGTTTTAGCCGCTGACGAGCGCCGTTGTGCACCAGCATTGCTAGCCATTGCTCAGCAACCGGGCTATGATGGGGAATCAACGGCGGTTTTGGTCGGACCTGAAGGGGGATTTAGCGAGGATGAATTTGGCATGATGGCAGCACAGTCAAAGATCACTCCTTTTAGCTTGGGTGAGACAATTTTGCGCGCAGAAACCGCAGCCCTTGCGGCCATCGCCACCCTTCACCAAGCGATGATCGGTCAAACAGGTCTTGAGGGTAAGGCATGAGGCGTCTTTTTCTGTTGTTATCCCTATGGTTGATTGCCTTCACGCCGGCGCATGCGACCTTAAGTGCGTTGCAAGAGGGCAAGCAAGAGACCACAAAAGCTGAGCTTCCCAATGTGAAGGAGCTTGAAAAGCTTATTAAAACCATTGAAAACAAATCCTCACGCCGAGAACTTGTCGAGAATTTACGCACCCTAATTAAAGCGCAGCGCAAGATAGAAGCCGACGACGCACAACAGAATATTTTCCTATTGACGTTGATCAGCGACTCTTTGCGCTTTTTGACCCTCAAAGTCGCAACAGTTTTTGATGAACTGGATGCGCTCGTCAATGATTTCCTTGCCAATATGCATAATCAAGTCTACCGCAATCGTCTTTTTGATGGCTTGGGCTACATCGTGATTGTCCTGGGGGCGGGATTTTTGGCTGAGAAGGGGGCGTATTACAGTTTGCGTCCCTTGCGCTTGCGTTTGATGCGGCAAACATACCGTAAACAGGCCATCCGCGTGAAAGCCCTCATGATGCGTGGCGCCTTTGATGTGATCGGTATGATTGTGTTTGCCGCGGCTACCTTCACTGTGATGCGCTTCTTAGACCTGGATCCGGTTTTGAAAGCCGTCACCTTTATCATGGCCGTAGGGGCCCTTATTCTCTATTTTGTGCTCTCTCTCTTACGCTTGCTGTTCTATCCTCAGCGGCGCTATTTGAGGCTGCTGCATCTTGAGGATGATACGGCAAAGGTTTGCTATGGTTACGGTCGTTTGCTGGCTGTTCTGCTGACCTTTGGCATTGCTTTGCATGATATTATTTTTGCTCTCCAGGGGCCAAAATCTCTCTTTATCCTGGTGCATAAGTCCATGATTCTTTTGTGCTGTTTTGTGAGCTTTGGCTTTTTGATGAATGTACGCGAAAAGGTCAAGAAAACTTTGCTCCAGCAGCTGCGCGAGCGCTATCCCACACAGGCCAAGGGACGTAAAAGCTTCATGACGCGCCTTGTGGAAACGTGGCACCTGTGGGTGGGGCTTTACATTTTTGTCTTTGCCATCACCAGTCTATACCAAGAAGCCGAGGATCTGAGAGCCTTTTTAAGTTCCTTTCTGGGCACGGCGGGTCTTGCGGCATTGGCCTATGTGATGATCATTAAAATACCCGCCTTTATGAAGCGCTTTATCACTTTCACTAGCGCCCCGTTTCCCCACATTCGCGCGCGCCAAGAGTTTTACATCACTTTTTCGACATTGTTCATTAACATTTCACTTGTGCTGTTTATTTTTTACTTGGCAGATCATCTCTGGAGCCTTGAGCTTTTTGACGAGTGGTTGATGGTTGGCGATCGTTCCCTTGTCTCGATTTTAAGCACCAGTCTTGTGATTATCATCCTGGCTATTATTGTTTGGGAAATTTGCGAATACTTAATTGATAAGAATTTTTTGCACCATCAAAAAGAATTTTCCGTGGAAGTACGACGCAAGCGGCTGCTCACGATCCTGCCGCTGGTGCGTAACTTAACTCGCTTTGTTGTGTTTGCCGTGTTTATCCTCATTCTCTTTGCCGAGCTGGGCATGGATATTACCCCCTTACTGGCCGGTGCTGGTGTGCTGGGTTTGGCCCTTTCATTGGGTGGTCAGGCTTTGGTGAAGGACATCATCACCGGTATTTTTATCTTGATCGAGGATACAATTAACGTCGGTGACCTTATTCAGGTGGATTCGGGCAAGCGTGGCAATGTGGAGGCGCTGTCTTTGCGCGCTGTCAAACTGCGCGATTCCGAGGGATTTCTGCATACAATCCCGTTCAGCTCGATTTCCATCATTACCAATATGACCAAGCACTATGCTTATTATGTCCTTGATTTGACGCTCACCTACGATACGGACGTGGACCAGGTTGTTCCGCTTGTGATGCAAGTGAATGACGAGTTGCGCCAAAAAGAAAAATTTAGGGATCTTATTCTTGAGCCCATGGAAGTTTTGGGTGTCGACCGTTTCGAGGAAAATGGCTTTGTGTTGCGCGCACGGATTAAGACCACACCCACATCCCGGTGGTTGGTTGGGCGCGAAGTCAATCGTATGATTAAGAAAATCTTTGATGACCACCAGATTACATTTGCAACTGGAGCGAAGATGATTGAGGTCAAAAGTGACGGCGTGCGCGTCACTGTCTAGCGCATGAAGAAAATCGTTTGAAGTGTTAAAGATACAACTCTGGCACGCTTAATCCTCTATTAATAATCTGGCCGCAGAATATCGATCAGGGCTCATCAGCACAGAAGGTATTCTCATGTCCGTTTCTAATCACCTGCGCGAACGTCTTGATTTCTTTGGTATCGATGAAAAGGTCTGTGATGATCTTCACGAAGCTGGGGTCATCTTTGATAAGTATGGTGCGGAAGTTATTGAGAATTTCTACGTGCATCTGGGGAAGTACCCTGACTTGGTTGCAAAATTTGGCGGTGCAGAGAATATGAGCCGCGTCAAAATCGCGCAGACGAACCACTGGAAAACGATGTTTGAAGCCAAGTTTGACGATGCTTACGAAAAAAAGGTTCTTGCCATTGGTACTGCTCATCAAAGAATTGGGCTTCAAACCCGTTGGTATCTGGGGGGATACGCCACCGCTTTATCATCGTTGGTGGATGTGGTGTTGAAGGAATATGGTCGTAAGCCAGACAAGGCCCGCGAAGTGCTGCAAGCCATGATCAAAGCTTCGCTGTTAGATATGGATCTGGCAATTACATCCTATGTGGATATTACACGAAACAGCGAGATCAAGTCAGCTATGCTGCGCATGTCAGACGCCCTAGAGGCATCCCTCCACAGCGCTGTTGCGCGGGTTATCAAACTAACCCAGTCCGTGCGGGCCAATGCCGAGAGAATGGAAGCATCTATCGATCGTGTTTCTAAGCAAATGCAGATGGCGACCCAAGCAGCCGACCAAACTAAGGGTAATATTCAGGGCGTTGCGGCAGCTTCTGAGGAATTGCTTGGCTCTGTCAAGGAAATCAGCTCGCAAACCTCACGTTCATCCGATATTACGGCCTCGGCTGTCAAGCGGGCGCAAGGGGCTCGTGAGACCATTGATCAATTAGCGACTGTTGCCTCCCGCATTGGCGAGGTGGTGAAACTGATCAGCGATATCGCGAGTCAGACCAATTTGTTGGCGTTAAACGCTACGATTGAAGCGGCGCGCGCAGGTGAGGCCGGTAAGGGATTTGCCGTTGTTGCGGCCGAGGTAAAAAGTCTTGCCACCCAAACAGCAAAAGCGACGGAAGAAATCTCCAGCCAAGTGGCGGCAATCCAGTCTTCGACCGAAGGGGCTGTGCAAGCAATGGAAACCATCGGGGCGACCATTGACGATGTCAGTCAAATTTCAACCATCATTGCTGGCGCTGTGGAAGAACAAAATTCAGCAACCATGGAAATTTCGCGCAATATGCAGCAGGCGGCACAGGATTCGGCTGAAATTTCCAGTAATGTTGAGTTTGTATCAAGTGAGGTTGATGCCAGCATGAAATTGGCAGAAGAAGTCATGGCCATGAGTGAAGAGGTGGATGCCTCTATACAGATTCTCAAGGCCGATCTTACTAAAATCCTACGCACCTCGATGGCAGGTAACCGACGCGAAGGGGAGCGCTTTGCCATGGCACTGACTGCCACGTTTGAGGTTCCCGGCGGTGGTTCATTGTCCATACGTATTCCTGAGGCATCGCTCTCAGGTGCAGTCTTTGAAACACAGGGCCAGACCCTTGCCGATGGCACGCGCGGGCGGCTCTCGATTTCAGGATTTTCAGATGGAATCGAGGCTGTCGTCATACGTCCCATCAGAGACGGTGTCTATGGTGTGAAGTTTATGTTGATTGATGAGTCAAGTGCGGAAAAGTGGGAAAAGTTTCTCGAGCACTATAAGACCCGTGCAGCCGCCTAGGTTGCAAAGCCCCCAAGGATCCACCGTGCTGTAATCAGGGCTGGGGCAAAGGGAAGACGTGAGTCACCCTTTGCATGGGCAGGTGTTAAGCGCCAATAAATCAAGGCTAGAAGGCCTGAAAGGGCAAAAAACCAGGGAATCTGGTGGAACGTTAAGCCGCAGGATAACAAAAAGACGAGAAGAAGATCTCCTCCTCCAAGCACATTTGTTCCTTTAACGTGCCCCACGCTTTTTGCAAGAAGCCATAATGTGGCCGTCGTCAAACTGCATAGAAGGAGGCCTTCGAGGGAGAGGTTTTGCCAGTAGTAGCCCCCTAAACCAAGGCCGAGCAGAGTGAGAGCAGTGATGGGCAGAGTGTTTGTTCTCCAGTCGTGAATGAATAGCCAGACACAGGATAAGATGCTTAAGCCCAGGAAGAAGGGGCGCCAAAATTCAGTACCTTGCATCAACAAAGTCGAATTTCTCCTTTTTTGGCTCTAAATTTAACTCGCCCATGGAGTGAAAGATATCATTTTCGGGTATAGAAACGACATATTTGGGGTCGCGTCGTGTTTGAGAAACGGCAGATGTTCAGAATTAATTGTCATTTGATACGCACCCAAATACTTGATGGTCACGGCTAATCTGGGAAAATCCATGGAGCCCCTTTAAAGGTTCCGCATGATCTTGATCAATAGTATGGGGAAAATATCTCGAGTAAGGTTTGCACACCTTCTCCAGAGTCTCATCATTTATTGCAACAACGAGATATTGCAGATTCAGTTGAAACTTATGGTCACTGTCGGCCGTAAGAAAAAGGGGCGTCGCCCAATAACGCTCAGTTAGACGATGGGCTTGATCACCCCTCTTTTGATAACTGCCGAGAAAATGATGTTTAGCAAAAAAAAACTCATAAAAAAAATTTTTTATGGTTTTAAAAAATCGACTTTTACAAGGAGAGAATTTTTAACTCAATCTTAACATACACATTAGTAATGTGTTCATAATTAATTGTCCTTATCAAATCTTTCAGATTTGTTCTTTGATGGAGGTTGTCGTTCTTTTTAAGCGTAGTCCCGGAAAAAACGCGTTTTTTCCTGATCAGTTTATTGAGACACATGCAGCGCTGGTCCTCGATCACAGCGGGAAAATAGTCCACTTCAATAAGAAATTCGAGACCCAATTCAAGGGGCAATGTGCAGATATTGTAGGTCATCCTTACAAAGACTTTCTTTTGCGTCTTAGTGTCGAGCAAAAGGATATTGCACAAATTGAACACGCATTGGCCCAGGGCTCTTCCTTTACATTCAATCAAGAATTAAAGCTTGACGCTGATGTTCATTCCTTTCAAGCGGCCTATAACCCTATTATTGATGGGAATAATTCAAAGTTAATATTGGTTTTATTGAGTGAGAATTTGAAGAATTCTTCTTAAGAGTCCCACTTGTTGTCTGAATTGAATGCCATTGAGAGATCCCTTGCGGTTATTAAATTTGATCTCAATGGGATTATCCTTGATGCAAACCCTAATTTTTTAAGTTTGATGGGGTATAGTCTTGAAGAGATCCGGGGAAAGCATCACAAAATATTTGTCAGTCCTGAAGAATCCCAATCCCAAAATTATCGCAAATTCTGGGAAAAGCTAAACCGAGGTGAATTCGATCTGGGCGAGTTCAAGCGCTACAAAAAAGGCGGGCAACAAGTATGGCTAGAGGCCGGGTACTGTCCTTTGCTTGACGATAAAGGTAAACCTTATCAGATGGTAAAATACGCCTTTGACGTCACAAAGAAGAAAATGCAAACTGCGGATTTCGAGGGGCAAATCAATGCAATCAGCCGCTCCCGCGCGCTTATACAATTTGATCTAAAGGGGAATATCGTTACTGCAAACCAGGTCTTTCTTACGCTCATGGGGTATAAACCTGATGAAGTGGTGGGAAAACATCACAGCATGTTCGTGCCCCGAGAAGAGGCGTAGTCACAAGCGTATGCAGAGTTTTGGAATAAATTATCCGCAGGTGAATATCTCTCCAGCGTTTTTCGGCGTGTAACCAAAGACGGAAGAAATGTGTGGTTGCGGGCGACCTATAACCCCATTTTTGACCCAAATGGAGTTCCAGTAAAGGTTGTGAAGTTAGCCTCTGACGTCACCGAGATGATTAGCTTAACGCAAAAAGCGGATGAAAATATTAATGATGTCTCAAAGACGGCGGTCCTGTTGTCAGAGGCCATCTATGAGGTCAGAAATTATATGGACTTATCTCGAAGCTCTACCGATGAAATTGTCAAAAAGACAGACATCTCGGGTGAAGCAACAGAGCAGCTGGTTGGCTCGATGAAAGCAATGGAGCGAATCCTTGAGTTTATTCGTGAAATTGCGGGTCAAGTGAACCTTTTGGCCTTAAATGCGACAATCGAGGCCGCACGCGCTGGCGAGCTAGGAAAAAGCTTCGCCGTTGTGGCTTCAGAGATTAAAGCCCTTGCCCGACAAACCTCCCAAGCCACTGACGAGATATCAAAAGAGATCGGCACCATTCAAGACGTGACAACCCGTGTGGCAGAAGGCGTGCAGGGCGTCGTTCATACGGCAGATCTTGTCAAGGAATATGTCGATAAAGTTGCGCTGGCCGTGCAAAATCAGACGGAAATGACCCAAGAGATTTCTCGTAAAGCTGGGGTCACTTCCGACGCGGTTCACAAAGTGGCCAAACGCGTCAAATCAAGCTAGGTTTATGTGCGCCTAGTGCGCTCAATTGGACTCAGATGTTGAGTCTGCCAAAGAGGCTGTGCACATCCTGAGAGCCTTTCTTGTATGTTTATTGCCATGGTTTAGCGTTTTTAACTATTGGTTTATCTATTTCGTCTAAATTACCTCTTGGATATTCGATTATGTCTTCACAAAGTAAAGCATGAGGTTGAATCAAAATGTTTTTTGGTAAGAGTGGTTCGAATGAATCTAAAAAAAAGTCTCCGCTTTTGCTGTCCCACCCCATGTTTGAGCTCACCTCGACAGGCATCATCCAGGCTGCCAACCCTAAGGCGCTGCAGATATTCAACTGTCCATCAAGTGGATGTGAAGGGCAAAAGTTTTTCCAATGGTTGTCCGTCATGTGTCCCGAGGGACAGTTTGATGTGGTTGATTTTTCAACCCTTTCACCGGGTGAAAGCCGAGAGGTCGTGTACGGCCTGAAGATTGATGCTTCAGACCTGAAAATTAGGGCTTCCTTCAATCCCTATTTTGACGAGTCTGGGAAATGCACATCTGTTTTGGTGGTGCTTGAGGATCTTAGCGCGGAATCCCATGCCCAAAAAGCCCTTCATACCCTCAATCAGGCCATTGATCATGCGGTTGCAAGGATCGAATTCACCCCCATGGGTGTCATTTTAGATGCCAACTCTGCCTTCCTACAAGCCATGGGCTATACCCTTGAGGAGGTTAAAGGCCAACATCATCGCATCTTCATGGATCCAGAAGAAGCACGCACCGCGGAATACCAAGACTTTTGGGTCAAACTGGGCCGCGGTGCCATCAAAGGTGGTGAATTTCGACGCTTTGCAAAAGGTAGTAGGGAAGTATGGATTCAGGCTACCTACGCGCCGGTCTATGACGAGGGTGGGCGTTTAGTTAAGATCGTTAAGTTTGCCATGGATGTAACGGCGCAAAGGGCGGAGAGAGCAGCCTACCACGCCCTCGTTGAATCGATCACGCGCACCCAGGCTGTCATCCATTTTAAGCCGGATGGCACGATCCTGGATGCTAATGAGAACTTTTTGAATTTTATGGGCTATCGCTTGGATGAAATTCAGGGGCAGCATCATCGTATGTTCATGCCGCCAGAAGATGTTGATACACCCGAGTACAGGGCTTTGTGGCAGGACTTGGCTGCGGGCAAGTTTTTGTCACGCGTTTTCAGGCGGCGGACAAAAAATGGTAAAATCGTCTGGATTCAAGCCGCCTACAATCCTGTTTTGAATGATAGAGGCGAAGTTGTGCGGGTGGTCAAATGCGCCAGTGACCTGACCGATATTATTGAAATGACTGAAAGCACCAATAAAAATGTCAAGGGCATGGCGGATGCAGCATCGCTGTTGGGGGATGCCATTACAAAAGTCAATTCCTATATGGATATGTCGCGACAATCCACTGAAGAAATCGTTGCGCGCACCACTGTTTCAGGTAAGGCCACCGATGATTTGGTGCAGTCCATGAAATCCATGGAGCGGGTTCTTGAATTCATTCGTGAGATTGCCGAGCAAGTGAATCTTTTGGCGCTCAATGCCACTATTGAAGCGGCGCGTGCAGGGGATCAAGGGCGTAGCTTTGCAGTCGTGGCCTCAGAAATCAAGAACTTAGCAAAGCAGACCTCAAACGCCACCGATGAAATCTCAAAAGAGATCTCAACCATTCAAACCATAAGCAATCAGGTGGCGCAGGGTGTGCAAGACATTATTCAGACCTCGGATCAGGTGAAGCAGTATGTGAACCATGTTGCCGAGGCACTGAAAGATCAGCTATCCATCACCAGGGACATCAGTCAAAAGGTGACCAGCACATCCCAAGCAGTTGAAGAGGTGGTGCGTAAAGTACGCCAGGGCTAAGCCAAATTACACATGGCTCAATAGGGTGTTGCGACCATCATAGCGGCGACATCATGTTGGTTGAAGATAGGGATGCATGGGCTGAACATGGGCATGGAGCCAAAAGAGTAATAAAGGCTTTGACGACTTAGGGCAGGCTGGAGAGAAGATTGACATCTGCGCTTAGAAAACGCTCTTTATGAATTTTACCTTTAGCGCAGCTATCCGCGCCTTTTGCTAAAGCTTGCTCGGCAATGTTTTTGGCTTGTGAGCTAAATTCATTCGGCTCCAGAATTTCCTGGCCCCGCAGGATCATATTAATGAGAGCCGGTTTACCATCACTTGCCTCAAGCTTGCCGCAAAAATACCGCAAGGTATCAAGATCATGAATAAATGCATCAATTGGCCAGCCGTCGTAAAGAAAGGCTTCTCGATAAGCGTGGGATACTTCTTCAAGAACAATCACAAGATCCAAATCAGATGTACTTGTTCCTCGACCCTCTGAAACTGATCCTGCCCAGAATACGGCTTTAGAATCCACGTAGCGTTCTTTGATAAGTTTTTGGATGGTTTCTAATGGCTCATTTCTTGAGGATAAATCCTTTAACATCCACACCTCTTTAGTATCTTTCTGTTCTGAAACCATTTTGAAGCCTGCTTTTTCGTAGCATTTAATAGCTGCAATATTGCTTGAATCTGGGTCGGTGAAAATATGACTGTACTGATTGCCGTGTAATTTAAGGAATTCTAAAATTGCTTTTGAGCCTAACCCTTGTTGCAAGGCCGATTCTTCGCCAATAAAAATATCAAATGCCCCCATATTTGCTGGAAGGCCTGAGAGTGTCTTACTTCTAGGAAAATCATATGCGTTATAAACCTGGATGTATCCAATAGGATTTTGATTATTGTGTATAATGAAACCTTGAATAGGTCTCTGCTGCCCATCCACGAGCTTACAGCCCTTAACATAGGAGCTATATTTTTCTTTCACCAAATCCATTGTATACGTCACATCCTGATCCCACCATTTTTTGACGTAGCTAGCCTCCAGCCACTTTAGCAGTAGCTGAAAATGTGATTAATGTAGTGGCTCGAAAGTGATAGTCATAATCTACTCCTGCTTTGCGAGTGTCTGGAAGGCTCCCGGCGCAGGAGTATCATCTACGAGCTTCAGTATCAGGCGGGCAGCTTCAAAAGGAGAGATAGCAGTTGTATCCACCTTAAAATCATATAAATTTAAAACGCCTTGATGTACTCTATCGATCTGATGCACCGATCCCGTCTTAAAACTTCGCGTTCTTGCATAACTTTTAAATCGCAAAAAACGCCAATTTAATAAACTGTGTGATCCTTTAAATGCTTCGTATACGCTTTTAAGGCCTCTTCATCAAATAACACTTCGTCGATAATGAGGTTATTTCCACGGTCTGCTAGCATTTCAGCAAATTGCGGCATAACGCTAAATAGCTTCCCGCCTTCTGACGCTGATTCGACATGCATTGTGGGGCCGCGCTCATTTTGCCCTGGAGTAAATTTTAAGTATGGCTCTTGTCTTCCGAAGGGAATCATATCAATGAATGTATCAACGCCGAAACTTAAGCAAAGCTCTGGGCTTTCATGCCCTATAGCCTTTGCGATGGAAGTCTTTCCGCTAGAACCACATCCGTTTAAGAAAATAATTTTACTCATGCTGCGTCCGCGATTTGTTGTTGTAAAATGCCGCGCAAATGCTCATCAAAGCCTTTCTTATTTTCCCCTAAACTCTTGAAAAAGGATTCTTCGGCTTTGAGTAAATCCTTTGCGGTACCTTGGATTTTAGCGCTACCTGCATCTGTTAATTCTGAAAATTTAGAGCGCTCATCTCCTTCTTTTTGGGAACGCTTCAAAAGCCCTCTTTTTTCCAGGGCACGCAACACCTGAGACGTCATGGTCACATCAAAGCTCAAAAACTTGGCGAGGTCATTTTGCGATACATCCGCCCCATCTTTTTTCAAAAACCCCAATGTCATCAAAAGCATAAACTGAACGTGTGTAAGATCATGAGGTAAAAGCGTACTTTCAATCTTGCGCTTCCAGGCAAAATAAGTAGAATAAAGCAAGAAGCCTGACACTTCGTTCATGTTAATCCATTTTGTTTTTGATGACTTTTTCATATGAATACTCTCCGATTAATTGCTTGATGCATATTGTGGGTTGATAGTGACTCTGTGCTGATAGATGTAAATGATCTCCTTTAAACAATTATTTTGCACGAAACATACTGTATGCGCACAGAATATATTTGCACAAAACACCAAAGCATATCAAAGTAAAGCTGCGGACAAGGGGCAAGAAATAATTTTGGAATTGAGTAAAATGACGACACTTTTTGATTTGCATGGGAAAACAGCCATTATCACCGGGGCTTCTAGTGGCCTTGGGGAACAATTTGCCCGTTGCCTATCTGGTGCAGGCGCACGTGTGATCTTGGCTGCTCGCAGGCTTGATAAGTTGTGCGACTTAGCTGCTGGGCTTAATAACGCTAGAGCTATCCAGATGGATGTGTCAGACAAACAATCCGTAAATAGTTGCTTTGCTGAGTTAGAGCAAGATGGCGAGAAGATAGACATATGCGTTAATAACGCTGGGATTGCTATTCTTACTCCTATTTTTGCAGAAGATGATAACGATAATTTTGAATCGATTATTCAAACGAACCTGATGGGCGTGTGGTACGTTACTAAGGCAGTGGCAAACCACATGAAAAACCATGGTATTCATGGGTCGATTATTAATATTGCCAGCATAAACGGAGATGCTTTTCCTGCAAAATGCGGCGCTGCCTATAGTGTTAGCAAATCAGCGGTAATTCATTTAACAAAAACTTTAGTGGGTGAGTTATCGCCCCATAAAATAAGGATCAATTGTATTTCACCAGGTTGGATTAGGACACCTATGAATGGACCTGACTTAGAGCAAATAATTCCCCTGATCCCTTATGGAGATATTGCTGAACCAAGTGATCTTGATGGATTGATACTATGTCTTGCATCCAACAACGCCTCTAAATATGTTACAGGCGTATGCCTAACTATAGATGGTGGCATGTCATGGGGAGGTAAATCGTGGTGAATGACCGGCTGCCAAAAACACTTTTTCCATTTATATGGCATTTTTTGAAAAAGCATAAAATGATCGTATATATGGTTGTATTTTTATCAATTATTGCTGGTTTTTGGGGGCCACTTAATAGCATATTAATTAAGCAATTGATAGATTTGTTGCCAAGTGCAAATGGTGGCAATGTGGCAGTGCTCGCAATTCCTGCAAGCCTAATCGTTCTAAATTTTATCGTCTTTGATAATTTTACATGGCGAAGTGTTAATTACATTTGGGCTAAATATGTGCCGGTAGTGCAAAACAAGATCATTGCCGTGATGTTGGACTATGCATTATCGCAATCTCATAGTTTTTATCAAAATACCTTATCTGGCAAGGTATCAAAGCAAATTACTAATTTATCGGATGGTGTCATTGACATTATAACTTATAAAATGACGAATTTTTTACGAGGCGGTTCTTTGCTCTTAGCGGCATTTGCGGCCTCTTATTATGTTAATGGGGTTTTCTGCCTTATATTGATCACATGGTTTATAATTTTTGCATTCTTTAGTATCTGCATGTCCAAAAAAATTGTAAATCTTGCAGATAAATTAGCAGAAGAAGAAACTGTAGTTGTTGGTGAGTTGGTCGATTCACTATCTAATCATTCTAATGTCAGAATTTTTGGACGGAAGATCTATGAAAACTTAAGGATGTGGCCATTCTTTGATACTCAGGCCAAAGCCTACTATTCGTTAAATATTTACTCGATTATGCTGTATTGTATTCAAGGTGGCCTTATTGCCATTATGATGAGCTTTACAGTTTTTGCACTGGTCAAGTTATATGGCAAAGGTTTAGTTACAATCGGCGATTTTGCTCTTATTCTTGGTTTATCTATGGAAACCGGTCATATGACTTGGTTTCTAATGTCTGAAGTTGATCATTTTAATAAAGCTGCGGGTAAATGTAAGCAGAGTCTCATATCACTGATTGTGCCCTTGGAAATTCAGGATAAAGCTGATACTACAGCCTTAAACTGTACACAAGGCAAAATCACATTCAATAATGTCAAATTCCATTACAAAGGCACTGAACCACTTTTCCAGAATAAATCTATCGAAATTACAGCCGGTCAAAAAGTTGGCCTTGTTGGTTATTCAGGAGGCGGCAAGTCTACTTTCGTCAATTTGATCCTAAGGCTTTATGATGTAACAGATGGCGCTATTTTAATCGATGGTCAGGATATTAGGGATGTAACTCAAGACTCTTTACGAGAAAACATCGCTATGATTCCCCAAGATCCATCATTATTTCACAGAAGCTTGATGGAAAATATTCGTTACGGCCGAGCAGATAGCACTGATGAAGAAGTAATTGAAGCGGCTAAAAAAGCCCACGCTCATGAGTTTATCTCTACATTACCCCAAGGTTATGACTCACTTGTTGGCGAAAGAGGCGTCAAACTTTCCGGTGGACAGCGTCAACGCATTGCGATTGCCAGAGCAATCCTCAAAAACGCACCTATTCTTATTCTGGATGAAGCAACGAGTCAACTTGATTCTGTTACTGAAAGCTTGATCCAAGAATCGTTATGGGAGTTGATGCAAAACAAAACCACAATCGTCATTGCCCACCGCTTATCAACCTTACTTCATATGGATCGCATCCTAGTCTTTGATAAAGGCAAGATCGTAGAAGATGGCGCCCACAGTGAACTTCTTGCCAAAAGCGGACTTTATAAACACTTGTGGGACGCACAAGTCGGTGGCTTTTTAGGTGATGAAAAAACGGAGGATGGAGTATGAATAAACAAAACTACCCAAATCCCAACACCCTTTATCCCATAGAGGGCGTCACAAGAACTATATACTTAAAAAATATCATCACAAATCCGCAAATCATTGTTGGCGACTATACCTATTATGATGATCCTGAAGACGTCTACAACTTTGAAAAAAAAATGTTCTTTATCTCTTTGAATTCATGGGAGATAAGCTCATCATCGGCAAATTCTGTCAAATAGCTACTGGGGTACGTTTCATAATGAATGGATCAAACCATGCAATGAGTGGCTTCTCCACTTATCCATTTAAGGTATTTGGTGGAGAGTAGTCATCAAAAGACCCCATGCAGGTTGTAAGCAAGGGAGATACAGTCATCGGGAATGACGTTTGGATCGGGAATGGTGCAACCATTATGCAGGGAGTAAAAGTTGGCGATGGTGCTATTATCGGCACAAACAGCCTGGTCACAAAAGATGTTGAGCCCTACATAATTGTAGGAGGAAATCCTGCAAAAAGAAATTCGCAAAAGGTTTGATGAAGCAACAATCCAAATGTTGCTTGCTCTCAAATGGTGGGACTGGGACGCGCAAAAAATCACGGATAATCTTGAGGCTATAACCAGTGGCAAAATAGATGAATTGAAACGAATTTATGAGGAAATTAAATGAATAAAACTACTACAATATTACCTACAATTAAACTTGTCAGCATTACGGCCCGTACTTCAAACGCACTAGAGATGAATCCAGAAAGCTCTAAGATAGGCGCTACCATGCAAAAATTCTTCTCGAGTGGTATGCAGGCACAAATTATGGAGAGAATAAATCCAGGTACAGTATTTGCGGTTTATACCAATTATGAAAGTGACGAGCATGGCCAGTACACCTATTTTCTAGGCGAAGAAGTGGACGATTTTGAGAATATTCAACAAGGATTTGAAACGCTTACTATCCCTGCTGGAAACTATGTGAAATTTACTTCCGCTCCAGGCAAAATGCCTGCTTTATGCATCGATATGTGGCAAAACATATGGAAAATGAATGCAGCTTATTTAGGCGGACAAAGGGCTTATATTGCAGATTTTGAAGTTTATGAGCAGCGGAGTCAAAATCCTGAGCAAGCTGTTCTTGATATTTATATCGGTATTCAAAAATGAACATCAGATTGCTAAAAATTCAAGATACTCAAGTGCTAGAAGAATATTTGGCTCCCCATAAAGCGGAATGCATGTTTATTTGCAGCAATCTTAAAGCTACAGGAATTGAATATGGTGGTTCAGATTTTGAGGGTGAATATTTTGGTTATTTTGATAAACATGATGGTCATTTAGAGCGGCTACTTGGCGTTATTGTTCATTATTGGAATGGCAATGTCATGATGCATGCTCAAGATCATGATGTATTAGAAGAGCTTATATTGCATCTCAAAAAGAATATTAGCAGGCCTATAGCAGGGATTTTAGGCCCTAACATTCAAGCAGAGCATGTCATCAAGAAGCTTGGTCTATTAGGGCTTAGTTTTGGAATTAATAGTAACGAAGGGTTATATGAAATCAATCTCGAAGCTTTAAATGAGCTTAGCATGCCGAGCAACATGCGGGTTGTGCCCGCACAGGATGTACCCAAAAGTATATTAACCCTGTGGATGAAAAGTTATGATATTGAAGCGTTAGGAGCCTTAGATGACGAAGCCCTTGAAAAACAAGTCCAAGAGCATTGGAATTTACGTCTTCAGAAAAATGATAGCTGGGTTTTATTATTAGATGGCTCTCCTGTAGCTTTAAGCGCCTTCAATGCCCGTCTTGCAGATATGGTTCAAGTTGGCCCTGTATGGACTCCTCCTGAACATCGTAATAAGGGCTTTGCAAGACTACTTCTCGCCTATACTTTGTACCAAGAAAAACTGAAAGGGACAAAACAAGCCATATTATTTACTGATAATCCAGCAGCAATAAAAACTTACCTTGCAATTGGCTTTGAAAAAATCGGTCATTATCGCTTGGCTCTACTAGAAAAGCCCATCAAGTTGCAAGAGATAGAATTTACAAAATCTCCAATGGCAACTGATATCGATTTTCTGACGCACAAAATCAATCAAGAGACACCTGAATTCGGCGAAGCTCATCCTTTCGCATTTTTTATAAGAGATGAGAAGAACCAAATTATTGCAGGCTGCAACGGGAGTGTGATTTTCGGTAGCATTTATACCGATCAATTGTGGGTACATCCGGCTCACCGTAAAAATGGCCTAGGCCACAAATTGATGGAGGCTGTTCATGATTATGGCCGCAGTTCAGGATGTTCTATGGCAACCGTTGCCACGATGAGTTTTCAAGGCGCTAAAACATTCTACGAAAAACTGGGATACGTAAGTGATTTTGATAGGCCCGGGTATACGCAAAATTCTAGCTGCATCTTTTTAAAGCAGAGCTTGTAATGTTTAAGGTTGATTGGGAGAAAACAAGTGTCGCATACCAGCTGCCAGAAGGCATGGTAGAAAAAATGGTACGCCTTGCTTATCCTGATAAAAAACTCACTTCCAGTGAATTGATTGCGGGCGGTTGTGCTAATCTCAACATAAAAATTCAGGTGAAAAATGAAAACCAACCACTGATTTTGCGTGTTTATTTGCGCGACAAAGATGCTGCTTACCGAGAACAAAAACTGGCGACATTGTTAAGAGGAACCGTACCAGTACCGCTAACGCTTTACATTGGCAAGCTTGAAGGGCATCACTTTGCCATTACAGAGTTTATTTCTGGCATTTCTCTTCGTGATTTTTTGTTAAGCAACGCTTCTGATGCTATCGGTGCAATCATGAGTGAAGTGGGTATGATTCTCTCAAAAATCACAGCATATGACTTTCCAAAATCTGGCTTCTTGAACAAAGATTTGGAGGTGGTCGAGTGCGAATCCTCTGATGTTATAAAATTTGCACAAGGCTGCTTGAATGACAAAACCGTATTATTTGCGCTAGATCCTTCGGTGATTGCGGAAATTAAAAAAGCTATAGAGGAGCACGCATCTTTATTTCCCAATGACGATGATAAGCACCTGGTTCATGGTGACTTTGATCCGGCTAATATTTTGGTAGATCAAATTAACGGCTCTTGGGTTGTGACCGGCATTTTGGACTGGGAATTTGCTTTTTCCGGATCTTACCTTTGGGACATAGCCAACATGCTCAGATACGCCCATAAAATGCCACCTGAATTCCAGAACTCATTTATAGATGCCTTGCAAGGAAATGGTATCAAATTACCTAATAATTGGCGCACAACTATACATTTATTGAATTTATCATCGTTGCTTGATCTTCTTAAACGATTGGACCCTCAACGTCACCCGAACAGATGCGCTGATATTCGCGAACTTATAGATCATATCTTATCAGAGTTAAATCACATGCAAAAAATAGATCGTGTTGAAATTAAACCCTATGACCCCAATTGGCCTCAAGTTTATGAAAAAGAGGCAGTGCTTATTAGACAAACCTTGGGCGATAATTGTCTGGCGATTCACCATATTGGATCCACTGCGGTGCCGGGACTGACGGCTAAACCCATTATTGATATGATCCCTGTGGTTCGGGATATCACTGAAGTTGATCGTCATAATGCATCCATGGAAGCTCTAGGATACAAAGCGATGGGAGAGAATGGCATCCCATGTCGGCGTTTTTTCACCAAAACGGAAGGGATGGGAGGCTATAACATTCATGTTTTTGAGCAAAACAATCCCGAGATCGATCGACATCTAAAATTTCGAGATTGGATGCGCGCCCATCCTGAGGATAGGCAAGCTTATGCAGAGCTGAAGAAAAATTTAGCCATTCGTTTTAAAGAAGACAGATTTTCTTATTGTGTCGGAAAAGAGGATTTTATAACTGCCATTGATAAAAAAGCTGGATGGTTCGGATTGCGTTTTGTAAAAGCGCTCACGCCCAGAGAATGGCAGGCTGCCAAACACTTTCGTGACACTTATTTCTTTGGTCCCCATGGCATAGAAGATCCTTACGCGTGGACTTTCAACCATGCAGACCATGCTCACTTGGTTTTATATCAAGGCACCGAGATTATTGGTTATGCCCACATCCAGTTTTGGCCAGACCAAAGAGCGGCAATTCGTATTATTGCTGTGGATGAAAATAAGCAAAATCAAAATGCTGGTAGCGCATTTTTAGGGCTTATGGAAAAGTGGCTGAAAAGTCTAGGCCTTAAAAGCATCCATGCTGAATCTAGACAAAGCAGTTTAAGGTTCTATCTCAAAAACGGCTATACAAGCATGGCATTTGATGATCCTGAGGGTCATGCATCTGATCCGCATGATATTCCAGTGGGTAAGAAGCTATGAAGAGTCAGATTCAAATTCGTCCCCTTAGGGCAGAAGCTATTAGGCTTCTCTCTGAGGCTTTTAACCACAATGGCTGGAATAAACCACCATCGCTTTTTGAGCGGTATTTAGAAGAGCAAGTAGCAGATGAGCGACTTGTTTGGGTGGCTTACGTGGACGATGAATGCGCAGGTTACGTAACCTTAAAATGGCAATCCCACTATTCCTCATTTCAAGAACTGAGTATTCCAGAGATCATGGATTTAAACGTACTGCCTTCGTACAGAAAAATGGGCGTTGGCTCCTTGCTGATGGATTGTGCTGAAAAAATAGCTGCAACAAAAGTTTGATATAGCACATCAGACTTTAGATGAGGCTGAAAGATTATTAGAGCCTCATTATCAATTAGCTAAAATAAGATTGTTACTGGAAAGAGGTAGAGTTTATCACCAGAGTGATAGATTGGATCAGGCATTATCCTTTTTTATCCAATCTTACGATTTATCAAGATTAAGCCCTGAATTTGATTTCCATACAGTTAACGCAAGCCATATGGTTGCTATTGTGGAAAAGCATGCCGAAGGCAAAATTGAATGGAATAAACGAGCAATTAATTTGGCTGAACAAACAAAAGATGAACGCTGCCATGCATGGCTTGGTCCTATTTATAACAATTTGGCGCAAAATTATATAGAGGCAGAAAAATATCTAGAAGCTCTGCAATCTTTCGAGAAGTGTAAAGCTCATGCTGAAGAACTTGGAGACCAGATCGTTATTCGTGGTGCTCTTTGGGGCATGGGAAGAGCGTTACGCGGTTTAAATAAACTGGATCAAGCCTTGGATATCCAAAATGATCTCTTAAAAGAATATGAAAAAATATCCGATCAAAGGCTATTGCCAATGGAATTGATTTACGTTAGACGTGGACTTGTTTACGAAGAGCTTGCTGAAATATATTTCGCAAAAGAATCTGGGCAGCAAAGTCAAAAACATGCTCGCCTTGCTTATGAAGACTTATCAAAGGATGCGTGGATGAAAAAACTATACCCCAAAAGAATTGAACGAATGTTGGAGCTAGGTAAATTATGACCCTCCCCTATAAACTCATCGATCTAACCCACGAACTCGATAGCGCCATCCCTAACTGGACAATGGAATGTGGATTTAATCATGACTTACTTTTAGATTACTCTGATTGTAAAGATGAAGATAAGTTTCGTGTATTTAGGATAAAAATGCATACCAGTGCAGGAACTCATATGGATGCGCCAAGCCACTGTATTGCTGGTGGTAGATTTATTCATGATTTTGATGTCAATGATTTGATAATGCCTTGTGTTGTGATTGATATTTCAGATCAATGCCATGAACGTTATTCCTTAAGCGCTCAAGATATAGCTGATTTTGAAAGTAAGTATGGCGTTATTCCAAAAGGCTCATGCGTGATGGTCAAAACCGGCTGGAGCAAGTTTTGGCACGAGCCTTTAAAATATCATAACAACCATGTCTTCCCATCCGTATCCTCTGAGGCTGCATCACTTTTACTTGAAAGAGGCGTGAATGCTCTTGGTATTGATACGCTTTCGCCCGATCGTCCCGAAGATGGCTTTAAAGTACATAAAACCTTTTTAGGCGCGGATAAGATAATCATAGAAAATGTAGCAAATTTGGATAGTATACCGCCGACGGGCAGCTTTGTTATGGTCCTGCCCATTAAAATTAACGATGGTACAGAGGCACCGGTAAGGCTTGTTGGATTGATTGAAGAGAGGTGAAATGAAATCTAGATTTAACTTATTTCTTGCCATCATATTCTCTTGCATTACTTTTAGTAATACTTATGCTTTGGAAAGCAAAAATCTTGATATGTTTGACAAAGCCCGAGACAGAAATGTCCCTGTAGTTATTGATCAAGGCGAAACGATAAATAAACCCGTGGTGATCATCAGCCATGGCTATCAGATCAAAAATACTGAATATTCGTTTATCGCACAAGCTTTAGCTGCACATGGATATTTTGTTGTGAGTATACAGCATGATCTCGTTACCGACGTGCGCCCTAAAGGCGGAACTTTGTGGGAAAGAAGAGAGCCTTTTTGGCAACGTGGAGTCCAAAACATTTTGTTTGTGATAAATGAATTACAAAAGATAGAGCCGCAGTTGGACTTCAGTAAGGTGATTTTAATAGGCCATTCTGATGGAGGAGATGCTTCAATGATGCTGGCTCAGACTCATCCTGAAATGGTTTCAAAGATTATTTCCCTTGATAGCAGACGGTATCCTTTCCCAAGAAATCCGAAATTAGAGATTTTGCGTTTTGGAGCTTCAGATGATGAGCCAGATGAAGGCGTCGTTCCTGAGTCTGGCGTTCAAGTGATCCATGTGAAGGGAGCTCGGCATATAGATTTGTGTGATCGAGGAAGTTCGCAAATTAAGAATGAAATTAAAAAATATATTATTCAATTTTTAGATAGGTAAATCATAAAAAAGTTATTTTATTGTTATGTTCTATTATGTTATCAGCCAACGTAGCGTTTGCCGATAGCTGCTTTATTGCAAAAGAAAAGACCCGTGTTTTGAAGAGTGAAGGTGATTGCGAAAAGCGCTATGCGCCTATGTCTACTTTTAAAATAGCTTAGGCTCTCATGGGTTTTGATTCTGGCATTTTTGTCGATGAAATGCACCCTATATGGCCTTTTAAAGAAGGTTATGTTGATTGGCGAGATGCTTGGAAGCAAGATCAAACTCCAAAAAGCTGTATGAAAGAATCCTGTGTTTGGTATAGCCAAGTTTTAACAAAACAACTTGGTATGAAAAAATTTCAAGAGTATGTTGCAAAACTTGATTACGGAAATAAGGACCTTTCAGGAGACAAAGGACAAAACAACGGCCATACAAATGCTTGGTTATCGAGTTTTCTGCAGATTTCAAGCGCAGAACAAGTCGCCTT
The DNA here is from genome assembly GCA_046318415.1 of Holosporales bacterium. Taxonomy (GTDB): domain Bacteria; phylum Pseudomonadota; class Alphaproteobacteria; order Caedimonadales; family Caedimonadaceae; genus JBKCUK01. The sequence goes on from JBKCUK010000008.1 coordinate 104,887, forward strand.
TTTACAGAAGATGCTAGAGGGCACATTGCCTATTAAGCCGCACGCAGCAACAATGACAAAAAATATCCTATTTGTAGAAGAGTTAAAAAACGGCTGGAAGTTTTATGGCAAAAGAGGAATGGGCAGCCTCTTAAATGCAGAGGGCACAAAAAATCCTGATTTACATCATGGCTGGTTTGTTGGTTGGATTGAAAAAGGCGATAGAAGAATTATTTTTTCAAACCACATAGAAGGCGAAAAAAAAGAAGAGATTGGCGCCAGTCAGCGTGCCAAGCTAGACGCAAAAGAAAAAATCACAAAAATTATAGATCGAATCGAAGGTAACAAATGACAACAATAACATACGAATAATCTGAGCGTGTGAATTTGCGCTCTGGTACGATTGTGAAAGTAGAGGAATTTCCAGGAGCAAAAAAAGCCGGCATTTAAGGTGTGGGCAGATTTTGGACCTGAGATTGGCATCTTGCAAACATCAGCTCAGGTGGCTGTCCATTATCCGCCCCAGACTCTTATTGGGCGCCAGGTTAGGAGATGCGTTAATTTGGGAGAGAAGAATATAGCGGGCTTTACCTCTTAGTTTCTGTTTGTGGGATTTGCAGATGAAAACGGTGCCATTATGTTTGATAACATATGTTTGATAACAGTAGATCTTTTAGTGTCTGATGGATAAAAAATGTTTTGATGGTAATTTAATGACTCAGGTAATTATTTTTGGATCGTCACGTAGTTTTGGTAATACCAGAAAAGTGATAGATGATATTTTAGGCTCCTCTGGGATTCAATTATTTGATCTCAATAACTTTGACATCAGCCCTTTTGACTATGAACATCGCAATCAAAGTGATGGCTTTATACCTTTGATAGAGAAATTACTAACGTATGATACATGGATCGTTGGAACGCCAGTTTATTGGTACAATATGAGCACGCAACATAAAATATTTTTTGATAGGTTTAGTGACCTGCTTAAAATCAGAAAAGATTTAGGTCGTAAATTACGTGGTAAAAAATTGTTTGTTATAGCAAGTTTTGGCGATTCTTATCCAAAAGGCTTTGAGGATACTTTTTCCCAAATATGCGAATATCTTGGTATGGAGTATTTAGGGAGCAGTTTTGTTTATAGCGGCACGAAAAATGAACAATATTTTGCGCAAAATAAAGCTCAAACTGATAAGGCAAAATTAAAATTAGGAATAGCTAACGAATGAAAATCTTAAACCACGTTCAAATTAAAGTTAAAGATTTAGAAAGAAGCCTTAAGTTCTACGACCCGGTTATGGCAGCTTTAGGATACAAGATGGTACTTGAAATTGACGGTGTTGTTGTAGGCTATGGAACAAGCGTTCACGATATGTTTGAAATACGCCAATTTGATGTAAAATAACTTTTATCAGAGCATGTTCATTTAGCTTTTCATGCGTCTTGTATGGAAGATGTTGATGCTTTCTATAAAAGTGCACTTGCAAGTGGCGGAAAATGCAACGGCGAACCTGGCTTCAGGCCGCAGTATGAAGATTATGATAAAACGTTCGACCGAAACTCAGGCATTGATTTTTTATCTTCAAGATTTGGTTTTATTCGTATCATCCGTTCCCCTGTAATAACGGATTAAAACCAAGCATGTGATGCGCAATAATCTCAAATGACTCTTGATCGATTTCTAAAAAGCCATAGCGAAAAACATAGCCCCATGAATTTTTATTTTTGATAAATGGCAGTGACTGTACAAGCGGTTTGATATCAATGTGCTTTGCTTCAAAATAATTGATATTACGCCTAAATGGTTTGAATCCATCCCCCATATCTACTTGATAAGGTGCATCATCCATAACCTCCCCAATTGCAGTAAATTTTTGATAGAGATCAGATCCTTCCATGGTTATTTTAGATGAATAATAAATCACAAAATCGCCATGGGATAGTCGTTTAGCGGGCGCAGATTTACCGTGGCAAAATTGACAAATACCAAGCTTAACCCCATTTTCCACATGCTCTTTGCAAGCAACGCCAATCCAGAATTTTGCTTTCTTATGCATCTGTGGTACCTGCAGTTAATTTCGCCAAAATTTGCACAAGGCTTTTTTGCTCTTGATCAGAGGCTTTGCTGAAAAAAGTACTATCAATACCTTCTACAATGGGGACTAAGGCGCGCACAAATTGTTTACCTTTGTTGGTTAACGAGACGCTCTTGGCCCGTGTATCCGTTTCATGTTCAACGCGATTGACAAACCCAAGACTAACCAGCTTTTTAAGGGATTTTGAAACCGTCATTTTATCGAGTTTGGTTTGGTTGACAATCAGGACTTGGGTCGTCTTGTGCCTATGGGCCTCAAACCACATCAGGGTCGCCATAATGACAAACTGGGCATGGGAAACATTGTATTCTTCAAGGGCTTTTTTAATTTGCCGCTGCCAGATCATGGTTGTTTGCCAAAGAAGAAAACCGGGGCTGTCTTCTGGCTTATCAAAGCCAAAGGGTAAATTAGCCATGAAGACTCCTTGCAAGCTTTACAAGGGATTCAGTCTCATCGGGTATGGTATCCGCAACGTTTTGCGCGACCAGCTTAATCCAAAGCCATTTCAGCGGTCCGGTTACAATCAGCGTATTGGTAAGTTTTACACCTGCTGCGGTCTCTTCCATGGCATGGGTATCATACATTTTGGCGCCAAAGAAGGAGGTGCAATCGGTGAAGGAATAGCCGTCGTGGATTTCGGTCAAAGTAATTTTTACAGGGCTCACACCCTTGGGCTTTAACATGAAATGATTGCCGACCGCGAACTCGCCCTCAAGTCTACAGTAATCCAAATCCCCATGCCATGATGGCCAGTTATTAACGTCCGTCCAAATGCGCCAAATGTCTTCTCGTTTTACACCTTGGAAGGTCTTGCTATAAGTTCTTGTCCACATATCGCACCCTTATCTTATCTATGGATATAGTATTCGAGTTTACAATAGGAGTCAAGGATGATGTGCTGCAGACTTTCTGCCAGTCTAATGAGTCTTTTGAGGTCCTCAAAGAGCATCCAAACTTCCTGTTTGAACCAATCAAGCCATTGAACGTCAGATATGGGGTATTCGGAAATACGAGCAAGCCCCACATACGTTTTAAGCTTTGCAAGAAGATAGCTGATGCGAAGACTCACAAAATCTGCTTCATGAGCGCGTATCTCTTTTAAGATCGTTTTTTCACATTCATAAAATGCGGAAATCTTCTCAATGAGTACATCCCGAACAGCATCACGATCGATGATGAACCCTTCGGCGTGCTTTGGAACTGTATTTTCTTCTTGCTGTAGAATACTTTAATTTGATGCTTTCCTCGAATAAACATTATTTTGAAAAAGAGGCTCAAACCCAAGTTTTCGATACACCCCAAGTCCTGAGTCGGATGATTCTAAAAAGCAATGGTGAGCTCCTAATCTTTTGGCTTCTGATAGCGCGTAACGCATGAGTGCGCTGGCATATCCTTTTCTTTGAAATTCAGGTAGTGTGCCTAGGTCGTCTATCCTTGCAATGGTGGTGTCCCGCATTGAAAGGGTGATCGATGCGATTGGCATCTCCTGCGGAATCAGGCCAGGTCTTGGTGTCGTTTTGTACATGCTGAAATGGCGAAGATTAATGTTCTTTTTTAGGGCATTCTCATGGGTGGCTGCATAGACCCTGCAAATATCACATGTCGATTCAAATGCGCCAATCAACGGTATCATCCAGTCGTTTAATCGTTCATTATTGGCTTTAATCAAGGTTTCATGATCAAGATTGACGGATTGATCAAATAAGAATTTATCCAGGTCTATAACCATGGAAACGGATTTACTTTTCTGCGGGTAATCCATAGTATATAGAACATTGATGATATGAGGACTGCACAATTCTTGAGGAATGATCACATCAAAAGAGAGATCATACTGCTCAAAAAACAGTGTTCCCTCGGTTAGAATTTTGTCCAGAGCATTGGTGTTTTTTGTAATGTAAATAAAATTGAGCTCAGCACAGCTAGTCATATAAATACGTGCGCTATCATATAGATCCAAACATTTTGAGGAAATGCCTCTGAAAAAATAATCCTCTGCCTCACGATAGAAATCAATTAATTGGGACATTTCATTCCTTTTTAACGCGCATCAAATTCGGTTTTCTGCTTGCGCAAACCCATTGTAATTATAACATTTTTTCTAAGTAAAACACTTGCATTTATTTTCTATTCCTTGATTTTTCTAATTTTTTTGTTTCGAATTTTTATAGATGCTGGGGTTTTCGCTCTCTCAAAATGAAGCCTAAAAACGGTAATCATGTGATTCACAAGTAAATCAAGTGTTCTCGGACAGGCGCTGCTTCGAGCCGTGTGTTCGCATCTACCGGAGAAGGGGGTGACAAGGGGGAAATTGGGGGGCGAATGATGATGTGTTATGGATTTTCTGCCAGTCTAATGAGTCTTTTGAGGTCCTCAAAGAGCATCCAAACTTCTTGCTTGAACCAATCAAGCCATTGGATGTCGGATATGGGGTATTCAGAAATGCGAGCAAGCCCCACATACGTTTTAAGCTTTGCAAGAAGATAGCTGATCCGAAGGGCTGTAAAATCCGCTTCATGGGTGCGTATCTCTTTAAAGATAGTCTTTTCACATTCACTAAAGGCAGAAATATTCATTATGAGTCTATGCCGAACAGGGTCGCGGTGGATGACATAGCCTTGATCGTGCTTTATGACTTTATTTTCTGATGTCATGGCGATTGCATCACCGATTAAGGATTCCAAGGTTTGCACGGCCTTGGTAATCTTTGGGTTTACAAATTTTGTATTATCAAGTTGGTTCCCTAACTGATGTAAGTTCTTGAACTGTAAAGGTAAGGTATAACCGACGCCTCTCGTATTCAGCACTAGCTCGCCCAAACTGGGATGCACTTTTTGAATAACCTGTCTGATTTCTGAGAGTTTGCGATGCATGCGCGTTAAATCTGAAATGACAAGACCATGGTGTTTTAAAATTTCTATGATCCTCTCGTAGGGAACTGGATTTGGGTGCTCTTTAAACAGCGCGTATAGGATAGAGGCCATAAAGGGCTTAAGCCTTGATTCCCTTGGAATGCCATCAGTTTCAATGCGCAAAACAAAACTATCAGCATCAATGGTAACAATGTTCTGATTATGAGTATCAATCAACGATATAAACTTCATGTTACCCCATAAGAAATGCGCAAAATGCCGTTTTTGTTTTTGACCTTATTGATTTTTATAAGCCCTATCTCGCCTGTAGAAGAAACGTGTGTTCCCCCACAAGGTACGGGCGACATATCACCTATTTGTATAACACGAAAAGTCTTGTTGTCAGGAATACGATAGGGCAGCTTATAAAATTGCTTTTCAAAGCCTAACGGGTCAATCACGAAAACCTTTGTTTTTTCATTCTTTGCGATTGCTTCACTTATTGCATTCTGTAGAACTTCCACATCTATTACTTCATCTCCTTGAAATTCAACATAAGCTTCGCCGGGAAACGAATGACCTTTTATTGCTTTCAGTTTTGGATTCAGCATTTCTGCGATATTACCAAGCAAATGAGCTGCCGTATGGTAACGGGCGTTGAGTAACCGTCTGGTTCGCTTCACAACACCACACACTTTTTGAGCTTTCAGTATTTCAGCCGTTATGGATGGGGAGTCTATATAATGTCTTATTTGATCGCCATGCTGGGCAACGTGGATGATAGGCGCGTTGACAGAATCGTTGCTGATCAGCCCATGATCTGAAGGTTGACCGCCACCTTGGGGATAAAAGGCTGTTTGATCAAGGATAATAAAGAAGCCTTTCTCGTCTTTGCCTGCCTTTTGAATCAAGCCTTCAAAATTAAACTGATATGTATCTTCTAAGTATAATTTTTGAGTCGTCATATATTTAACCTTAGTTTGTTCTTGCATATGAGGACTATGATTGCAAAGCCAAAGGATAGGTATGACTATAATATCCTAAAATCAGGATATAAAAACTTATTTATCCTAAATTTATCCTGGCATTATCATGAGGTCTGATGCTTCTTTCATTTTGAATCGCCATCGCTGCTGGGGTTTTCGCTCTCTCAAAATGAAGCCTAAAAAACGGTAATCATGTGATTCACAAGTAAATCAAGGGTTCTGGACAGGCGCTGCTTCGAGCCTTGTGTTCGCATCTATCGGAGAAGGGGGGCATAAAAATGGAGATTTTAGGAGTAAAATGGCAAAATTGGAGAAAGCGAAGTACGGGTCTACCAGGTGGCGAAAACTATAAAAATCGCTTGATCGCTACAGCTTTGCCAGATCCAGATTTGAAATATTTTTCTAAAGTCATGGCTTTTTCTTTTGTTTCAACGGCGACATAACTTTTTAATTTTACAGGTAAAAAACCTGCTGTTGCAGCCACTTTGCCGTCATTATAAGCTTGAAATCGTTGTTTTAGATTGCTACTAAAGCCAACGTAAATTTTATTATTTGATAATTCCAGAAAATAAACGTAATGCATAATTTATACAGCCTCACTACGCCAAGGCTTCGTGAGACACTCCTAGTTCTAACTCACTTCTGGCGTGCCGCCCGAAGTTCGAAGAACGTAGGGTGGCGGAGGGAGTGGGATTCGAACCCACGGTACGCTTGCGCGCACAACGGTTTTCGAGACCGCCCCGTTCGACCGCTCCGGCATCCCTCCGTGTGAATAGTGACGACCATAGTCGAGATTGACATAAAGCTCAAGGTGTTTCAGAAGGGGCGTTGGATTAGTGAGAGGTATCTCATGCGGTCCCGCAGGATTTTGTGATGTTTTTTTGATAACAGATCTTGACGGGAGCGCCTGATGCGTTTAATAACTGCATCATCTGTGGCGGGCGTAGCTCAGTTGGTTAGAGCGCCAGTTTGTGGCACTGGAGGCCGTGGGTTCAATTCCCATCGCTCGCCCCACTTCACTTTCCTCCCTAGTCATTTTTTTCGCTTAAACAAACACTTAACGCCGATTTTCTATTGCATTCACGATTTCCCTAGCCTTTGATTAAGCTAAAGATTGCACGCTATAAAGAGATGAAATCCGCAATGCGCATATTAAAACTGTTGTTCGTTCTTGCCGTTGTGGGTGCAGAATCCCTTTGTGCCTCGGCGCCCATGTTTGAGGAGAGCCAAGACTATGAGGAACGCCCTCACTCTCATTATACGGAAATGCCAGATGACATCTGGGGGCACGTGGGATCCTACTTAAAGACCGATGAAGTGGTGCTGGCCATGGACGTCAACCGCCATTGGTGCAGGGCGTTTCGCGCCCTCAAAGCGCAAAAAGCACTTCTTTATCCATGCCCCCTTCCTGTGGCGTTTGAGAGTCTCAAGTGCTTTTTGAGTCAAACTCACCGGCAGCATCTGACTCTCAATTTAGAATTGCAACGGATTACCACGGAACAGATGCAGGAGCTGAGCCCCTACCTGGGGGGATTGAGGCGTTGTGTCCTTGAGCTTTGTTATCTTGATGAGAGGCTAATGGCGCAATTTTCAGCGGCTGCACCTGATCTAAGGGAGCTTTCGCTCATCGACTGTCGCCCCAGAGAGGCCCATGCATTATATTCTTTACGCCACCTGAAGCACCTTGTGAAACTCGGTGTTTCGCAAACACAAGTGGATGATGAGTTTATTGTGCAGCTGGCAGAGGCGGGCTTGCCTTTGCGTGACTTTTCTCTTTCGTACTCAAAAGGAGTGACCAGCAGAGGTTTTCAGGCCTTGGCTGCGTTTACAACGTTGGAGAGTTTGTCGCTGGTCAACACGGACATGAATTCTGACGACCTTTTGGTTTTGGTAGCAGCGCTGAAGCTGAAGAAATTAGACGTGTCAGAGTGCAAAAGCCTATCCTCTACAGCCCTTATACAGCTTCGGCACATGACAAGTTTGAGGGAGCTCAACGTTGCCTGGACGCCAGTGGATGATAGCATATTAGAAGCATGGGGTACGTCTCTTTTAAGTCTGGTTGAGCTTAGGGCAAGTTTGTTGTACGGCATTTCCCATCGTGGCATCAGGGCCCTGGCGCCCCTTAGGTCTCTTAGACGTCTGAAACTGCCCCTCCACCATTTGGTACAGATGAGTGATGATTACGCAGTCGTTGCACAAAACGAGAATGCGCTTCTTGCGGCGATGGGAGAGGCGGGTTTGCAGCTTGAGGAAATCGAGGCAAGTGGAATTTTTACTGACCCTCGGGTGGCTGCACGCTGCCTGGTGCAAATGACCTCCCTCAAGGCTTTAAAACTGGGTACCCAATGGATGACGCCTGATGATTTCTTGAGTATTTGCAGAGCCTTGACTGGCCTGCGACAGCTTGAAATGGTCAGTGTACGCTTTCATGAGCAAACCTACGCATGTCTTTCTTATTTGCATCACTTAACGTCTGTTGATCTCAGACTATCAAGCTGCACCGATGGGATGATTTCCCAGATGCCCTCCTGGTTTCCCCACCTCAAAGAGCTTAAACTGAAGTCTTGTGTATACCTCACAGATGCTTTCTTTAATCACCTTTCGCGCTTCCATACTCTAACGAGCTTGAGCGTGAATTCTGGTCAGTTCACAGGGCAAGGATTGATTGCTTTATCTCAGTGCTCCCTGTCACTTAAACGTTTAACGGTGGGGCTTGACTTAATGACGCAGACAAAGGCTTATAGCCCAGGCCTTTTATCCAGTCCAAGTTTCACGGATCCTCAGTACACCAACGCGCTGCTGCAGTTTCGCGCGCTCACCACCCTTGAATCTTTAAATTGTAGCGAGTATTTAGCACGCCATGTGACGGACGCCGTCATTGAAGCCTGGTCCACGTCCCTGTGTCAGGTGCGAGATCTCAGCATTTCAAGCTGTCTCCCTATAACCAGGGCATCGGTGGATAGTTTTATGAAGATGCCCCTCTTGCGCAGCTTGAATGTCGAAGGGGCGCCTTTGAGTGAGGATGATCTTATGCCTCTGGTGCATAGCCGTCCCATGCTGAAGATCGAGTACGGTCAAAGAAGCAATCGTGAGCATCTCTCGGCGGCTTCATTGGTCGGCTGTGGCGAAGACGACTCTTGGGAAGCGGGTAGTGGCAGCGACGCATCGAGCGATGCCGACGGAAGTGGGTCAGAGTCAGATCCAGATTCTGATTTGAGCTTGGAATCGGATGATCGCATGTCTGACTACAGTAGGGACGACGGTGATGAGTAAGCACCTTTAGGCTTTAATAAAAGAATGGCCCACCAAGGGGGTGGGCCACTTTTTTTATCCAAGATGATGGCTGAGTGGTCTTGTTAGTCCTTAACCCGCGTCCAAACTTGCGTTTTGCCGAATAAGGGCAGAGCCACATAGCCATGAACCTCAAGCTTTTCATTATCTTTTAAAGTCATGGTGCAGGAATAGGTGCTGCCCTCACGTGGGCTGTAAATTTTACCGTCCTTCCACGTGTTTGGCTCGTCAGACTTTACAAAATGGCTCAAAATCTCAAGGCCCAGAAGCTTGCGATCACGAAGCTTTTCATCGGGGTTATTTTTATCGAGCTTCTCAGCGTTGGTATCTGTATCGATGGGTTCCTTAAGCCAAACAATCTTTCCGCACAGGGCTTCTTGCTTGTCGGTGCAGGGATGAATGTCCACATGGGCGCGGCCATCTTCCGTCAGCCACTTGCCCATGGCCAAGACTTCTTGGCCCGCATCAGCGCTGCTGCTTGTGTTGTTATCCATGGGGGTGGAAGGGGACTCGACTGCACAAAGAGAACTTGCAGAAAGTAGGGCAATGCTTACGAAAGCGGGGATTGTTTTTGCAAAGCTGAGTGACATTATTGCAACTCCTGATGTTAATGTTTGTTGTTTGCAATGCTCTGAATTTGCAAACTTTTAACTGTGTAAGCATACCGCATCTTTGGTCGTGAGCAACCAATTTACGCCTTTACCCTAATTTTAGTTGAAATTTACGGAAAATTAATTTTAATTCGATGATAGACGTGTAGTCTTAAATTGCGCTAAACGTTCACAATTTAAGGAGAATAGTATGTTGAAATTGAATTGGCGCCTGGCGTCCATGTTCGCGCTGGTCGGCGTGAGCGCGGTCACTTCCGACGCGCATGCAGCAGGTTTTGGCCTGCGACTCGACTCGCCAAAGGCGATCGGCTTGTCCAATGCCGGTAAGGGGGCAACGGTAGGTGATGTCACCACCATGTTTGCAAACCCTGCAACACAAGCTTTTGCGACGAACCACGAAGTCTCCCTTGGTGCCACTGCTGTCAAGCCGAGCATTAAGTTCAAGAAAAAGTCCGGCACCCATACAACCGGCGTTGCCCTTACAGGTGGCAACGGCGGTGATGCTGGTAAGTGGGCTGGTGTGCCAAACTTTTATGCTCTTTGGAATTACAGTCCAAAGCTGAAGTGGGGTCTTAGCGTCACATCACCTTTTGGTCTTGAGACCGACTATAATAAGAAGTGGGTTGGCCGTTACTACGCCACCAATTCTAAGATGATGACCGTTGACATCAACCCAAGCTTTGCATGGAAGCAAAACGAGTGGTTGTCCTGGGGTGGCGGTATGTCCTTCCAGTATGCCAACGTTTCCTTGCGCCGTAACGTTGACTTTGGTTTGATTGCTAGGGGAATTGCTGCAGGGTTTCCAACGCCATTTAGAGCTGCAGCTATTAGTGCGTCCAAGCCGCAAATGCAGGACGGACGTTCCCGTGTGACGGGCGATGATTGGGGCGTGGGCTTCAACGGCGGTATCATGCTGCGTCCATTAAAGGGCACAGATCTGGGTATTTCATTCCGCAGCCGCGTGCGTTACAAGCTGAAGGGCCGAATTCGCTTTAGCCATCTGTCAAACGATCTGTTCAACAATTCTGCTGCTTTCGGTCCAGGATTGGCCAACACATTGCGCAACACCCTGGGTTTTGTGAACCAGAAGGCGACCGCCAAGTTGACCACCCCAGAGAGTTTGAGCTTTGACTTCACGCAACGCTTGAGCGATGATCTGAAGCTGCTGGGTTCTGCCACATGGACCCGTTGGAGCCGCTTCAAAGAGCTTCGCATCCGTTACAAAGAGTCCAATCTTGCGGATACACGTGAAGAGCAAAAGTGGCGCAACCAATGGTTCTATGCTTTGGGTCTTTCATGGGATATCAACAAGGAATTCACCGCACGCGTTGGTGCTGCCTTTGATCAATCCCCCATCAAGAACAAGTACCGCTATCCTTCCATTCCAGATCAAGACCGTACATGGGCATCCGCTGGTATGACTTGGAATGCGATGCAGAACATGACGGTGAACTTGGCTTACGCCCATGAGTTTGTGCGCAAGGCAAGCATCGACCGCATCGATCAATTCAAGGGTCAGCTGAAGGGTCGCATCCGTGGCAACGTCCACTTGGGTTCCTTGAATGTGACGTACAAGTTCTAAACCAGTCTTTATGTTGGTTTTTTTGGAGGGGTGGCCTTTGGCCGCCCCTTCTGCTTTATGCGCCTATTTTCGAAAATCGCTCTCCGCGCTGGGCTCAATGGAACATGCTAGTAAGTCTATGACTTTTTTTTAGACGGCTTTTTGTCTGCCTAAATACAATCTGTGAGACGGTTTTGATTTTTTTGCATGGCAAGGGCGTCTAAGCCTATGTTTTTTTAGAAATTCTTAATAATAACCTCTCTACCATAGCCTCATATCCTATCAATTGACTTGCGTTGTAAAGTCTAAGTTTACAGGTGATTTTGAAGGTCTACATAGGGGAGGGGCGCGTGACTCAAAAAGGGTTTTTGTTCGTATTTTGCATTTTAATCTCAGGCCTTGCGCCCATGTGGGCGGTTTCAAGCGATCGTTATATCCATTGGGATGACCCAACGTCCACAGACCCAGCATGCCCATGTATTCGTTTTAGTTTGATGTTGGAAGATTGTAACCTGCAACAGGAGCTCTCACGTTATTACCAGCAAAAATTTGCCCAGCTTGACTCTGGGTTGACGCAACATGGGGCCATGGAGGCTGACACCGATGCCCTTATCCGCGCCCATTTTGACCATGCCTGGAGTTGGTGCGCGCGCTTGGATTTAAAGTTTGCAGATGGGGATAGCTTAAGGCTAGATGCACCGCTGATCGAAGCACGCGATCCTGGTAAACGCATTGATTTCTTGAGATTATCTCGTCTCACTTGGCCACCTTTGGTGTGGTTTAAGGGGCGTTTGGCCCTTGAAATTGTCCCTGAGAAATTTCCGATTCATTATCGATTGACGATCCTAAGCGAAGGTGATCAGAATCGGCGAAGAGTATGGACGGCGCACAGTCGTGCACCGTTGATGGCAGAGCAGGATGGGGCACCAGTGCTCGCTTACCAATTCGCAGTGAAGGCAGATATCCTGAATCCAAACAAGTCCGTGCTGCGTTTGCGGGTCAAGACCCAGTAGGGATGCGCAATCATGCTGTTTTCGCGTGATCGGCTCGTGAAAAAAAATTGATCTTTTGTCATTTAATATCTGGAAATCGCTTCATGAATAATATATTTTTGCCTTTCTTGCAATGCGCTGAGCGTTATGACAATCATTTGTGATGATAATTATTTAAGGGGCAAGTCAGGTGTTACGTTCTTCTTTATTCGCATTCCTTGTCGGATTTGTTATCAATCAGACCTCAGCTCAAGCCTCCCCGCTTGAACTTGAATCATTTTCGCCGCCTTGTATGAATGGCTCTTTGTTAATTTCGCGGTGCCTCTTGCGCGATATGCAAGCGTTGTGTGTTCGCGCGCTTGAACATTCAGAGTCAGCTGGTATCGGGACACGATACAGGCGCAGTTTGGGATTAACCATAAGTCTCAGGGGAGGAGGTCAGTCTCATAGAGTGCATTTGAATATTGTTGACCTGGCGCTGCGAACCTACGGCGACAATGTATCAGATCTACTTTATGCAACAAAGATCGTCCTGCCTTTCTCCATTAGCCCCTCTGATACGGTTTTGCCAACTCCGCTGGGGGTTGCTTCGTTATTTGATGAGGGGGCTGGTGTTATGCAATTGAACTTCCGTTTTTCGGTGAGAGTTGACGAATTAGATTCTGTGGACGACGAAGGAGGTTCTAGTCCTGCAGTCGGTCACATGGCGCAAATGAGGCACTTGGCTGTGGACGTCTGGCGCAAAAAAATTGATCTGTTTCGAGAGCAAAAAAGCCTCACCGCGTTGAGATTGTGTTTTTGCGACAAGAAAGACGCCTATCGTTTGAGTGATGTTATGGCGGCCTATGGAAAGGAAGAAGAGAGCGTCCTATTGAAAAACCCAATTGGGGACGTGCGGGTCTTGGTGCCACGAGTAGAGCTGAGTGAGCTTGCACACCCTTCACCTGATGATGACACCTCTGACCAGGATGTCGGCGCAGACTTGGATCGTTATTCAAGTGATGCATCTGAAACACCGCGGTCTTCCCGCTCTTCCAGTCCCATCTTTGATTTTGAGGATGATGCTGTACGGTAGGTGGCAAGTGGAATGCTTCGCTAAGCTCACCTGGGATCTCTTCAGCGATTTCACTCTAAGCCGCCCGGAAGATAACACATGAGGAAACGCCTCATTGCCGCGCGGATGCTGTCATTTTGCAGGCTGGTGTTTTTATAGTAGGCATTGCCATTTTTGGGTTCAGTCTAGCATTATAGAATTTCATCAAAAGTTTAGAAAAATTTTTGCTGTCCTTTGGGTGCCTGTAATATTGCTAAAGTAAGTAAAATCGCCATTCTAAGCCTGTTAGGAAGGCCGCGCACAAAGTCGTGGAATTTCAAAATTGTTTAGAAAAAATCAATCATTTTCTGCGTTGAATTCAATAAATATCCGATTATCATACCGGCCCTTCGCTGGTTGTGTGAGATGAAGTGATCGGGTATAACAATCAGGTATTTTAGATAATTTAATAGCAAAGGTGGTAAAATGGCTTTGTCTGCCGATCGCTCCGCTGAGTATCCTTGGCTTAAGAAGTACCCTCACAACATCGATTGGTTTGCGCCACTGCCCTCGGTTGATTTATCAACTTTTTTTGAGGAAGCAGCGCGGAAATTCCCCCAGAGTCCTTGCGTGGATTTTCTCGGTAAAAAGCATACGTACGCAGAAGGTTATGAAATCATCTGCCGTATTGCCAAGGGTCTTCAGGATTTGGGGGTGAAGAAGGGAACGCGTGTTGGTATTTGCATGCCCAACTCGGCGTACTTCGTCTTCTTTTACTACGGCATTTTGCGCGCCGGTGGTACGGTTGTAAATTACAGCCCGCTGTATGCGCCGCGTGAGCTTGCGGGGCAGATCCAGGATTCCGAAACGGAAATCATGGTCACCATGGATCTTCAGGCGCTGTATCCAAAGATTGACCAGATGCTCTCGGATACCAACTTGCGCAAAATTATCATTTGCCCCTTGGCCCCGTCTCTGCCATTTCCTAAAAACATTTTGGCACCCATATTTAAGTCAAAAGACCTGGCGAAGATCGCCTATGATGATCGCCACGTGGCCTATGCGGATGTCATCAAAAACGATGGCAACTACGCGAAGGTGGACATTAACCCGCAAGAAGATATTGCCGTGGTTCAGTACACCGGCGGCACGACAGGTTTGCCCAAAGGCGCCATGCTGACCCATGCAAACCTCTCTGCCAACGTCAGCCAAGCGCGCATGTGGTTCACCCTGGCCGAAGAGGGGAAAGAGCGCATCCTCGGCGCTTTGCCCTTGTTCCACGTCTTTGCCATGACCGCCGTGATGAATATCGCGGTGCGCATGGGGGCTGAGATTGTGATGATGTTCCCACGCTTTAATGTGGATGATGCCATCACGATGATCGAAAAACATAAGATCACCTTTTTCCCAGCCGTTCCCACCATCTACACTATGATTAACAACCATCCACGCGGTAATGGTGCAAACCTCACCTCACTGAAGGCCTGCTTGTCCGGTGGTGCTGCTCTTCCCGTGGAAGTGAAGCGCAAGTTTGAAGCCCTGACGGGATGTAAGCTGGTTGAAGCATATGGTCTGTCCGAGACTTCTCCGGCCGCCACATCCAATCCCCTCTATGGAGAAAATAAGGCCGGATCCATTGGCATTCCTTTCCCAGGAACCGTCATCAAAGTTATGTCTTTGCAGGATCCTGATAAGGAGATGCCGTTGGGCGAGAAGGGAGAAATCTGCATCTCGGGTCCCCAGGTAATGAAGGGGTATTGGCGCAGGCCCGCTGAGACGGCCTCTTGCCTGATCGATGGTTTCTTGCATACGGGTGACGTCGGTTACATGGACGAAGACGGGTACATTTACCTTGTTGACCGCATCAAGGATATGATCGTGTGCAGCGGCTATAACGTCTACCCACGTAATGTTGAAGAAGTCATCTACATGCATCCTGCGGTTGAGGAAACCACGGTTATCGGTGTACCCGATGAAAAACGCGGCGAAACGGTCAAGGCCTTCGTGAAGTTACGGGCTGGCTCATCTCTCACCGCAGAACAGCTTATTGAATTCCTTAATGATAAGCTCTCGCCCGTTGAGATTCCAAAGTTCGTTGAATTCCGTGAAGAATTGCCTAAAACCTTGATTGGCAAGCTCTCGAAGAAAGAGTTGGTTGCTGAGGAACTTGCAAAAATAGCGCGGGAAAAGGAAAACGCGTCTAAGGCCAAAAGCCAAGACTAACCAAAGGGAGTGATCATGACTCAGGCTGTAATCGTTGGATATAAGCGTTCTCCGTTCACCTTTGCCAACAAAGGTGCCCTCATCAAAGTAAGGCCGGATGACTTGGCAACCTACGTCATCCAGGGTTTATTGAAGGATACGGGCGTTGATCCAGCGGATATCGAGGATTTAGTATTGGGCTGTGCCTTTCCTGAGGGTGAGCAAGGTCTCAATATGGCGCGCCTTGTCGCACTGAACGCGGATTTACCGTTGAGCGTGGCCGGTGTGACATTAAATCGTTTCTGCGGTTCTTCCATGCAGTCCATCCACAACGCGGTCGGTGCCATTGCGGCAGGTGCTGGTGAGGTGTTCATCTGCGCCGGCGTCGAGTCCATGACGCGCGTTCCCATGGGTGGATTCAACCCCATGCCGAATCCCAAACTTTATGAGCGCAATGAGGGTGCCTACATGTCCATGGGCGAGACGGCAGAAAACCTGGCGGAGCGCTACAAGATTAGCCGCCCACAACAAGAAGAATTCGCCGTTAAAAGTCACCACAAGGCAGCGGCCGCGGCTGGCGCCGGCAAATTTAAGGATGAAATTGTTCCCATCCCCACCAAAGATGGCGTGGTCGATGCCGATGGGTGCATCCGTCCCGACAGTAGCGTTGAAGCCTTGGCGGGATTGAAACCCGCTTTCTTGGAGACCGGTACGGTCACGGCAGGCACTTCCTCTCCGCTAACGGACGGTGCCAGCGCGGTGTTGGTCTGTTCTGAAGATTATGCTAAGCGCAAGGGCTTGCCCATGCTGGCGCGCATAAAGAGCATTGCTGTGTCGGGATGTGCTCCTGAAATTATGGGCATTGGTCCAGTATCTGCTTCGCAAAAAGCGCTGCAAAGGGCTGGCCTTAGCATGGATGACATGAGTGTCGTGGAATTGAACGAGGCTTTTGCTGCCCAGGCGATGGCCGTCATCAGTGATTTGAAGATCAATCCTGCCAAATTGAATTTGGATGGTGGGGCAATCGCATTGGGCCATCCTTTGGGGGCCTCGGGTGCGCGCATCACTGGTAAAGCAGCGTCCCTTTTGAAGCGTGAGGGTGGACGTTACGCCCTTGCCACCATGTGCATCGGCGGCGGACAGGGCATTGCAACCGTATTGGAGGCAATCTAACCATGGCAGACATCAAAAAAGCAGCGGTTATTGGCTCAGGCGTTATGGGGTCGGCCATTGCCGCTCACCTGGCCAACGCTGGCATTCAGGTCTATTTGCTCGATCTTCCCCAAAGTGGTTGGGGAAAGAAAAACGCCCTCGCCGAGGGCGCCATTGAGCGAATGCTCAAAAGTGAGCCTGCGGCTTTCATGCATGAAAGTTGCGCCAAACGGGTGATCCCCGGCAATACGGAAGATGATCTCGAAAAACTGTCGGAATGCGATTGGATTATCGAGGCAATTGTTGAGAAGCTGGAGGTAAAGCATGAGCTTTATGCCAAGCTCGAGCAAGTGCGCGCACCCCATGCGCTGATTTCATCCAATACCTCGACCATCCCTTTGCATCAGTTGATCACTGGGCGCTCTGAGGCGTTTAAGCGCCACTTCATGATTACCCACTTCTTCAATCCGCCCCGTTACATGCGCTTGCTTGAGGTGGTCGTTGGTCCAGAGACCGATGCCGCCGCGGCCGAGCGTCTTCGGGGAATTGCGGATGTGAAATTGGGCAAGGGCGTGGTTGAGTGTCACGACACGCCTGGCTTTATTGCCAATCGTATTGGGACATTCTGGCTGCAGCTGGCAGCCCAAGAGGCCATTGCGCAAAAGATGACCGTTGAGGAAGTGGATGCGCTTTTCTCAAAGCCCATGGGCATTCCCAAGACCGGCGTGTTTGCGTTGATTGACCTTGTGGGTCTTGACTTGATGCCTTTGATTGCAACAAGTCTTCGCACCCATTTGCCGGCCGATGATCGCTATTGCCAGATTTATAAGGACATGCCCCTCGCCGAGAAGATGATCGCCGACGGCTATACGGGGCGCAAAGGCAAGGGCGGCTTTTACCGTGTCAACAAGGAAAACGGCGGCAAAGTAAAAGAGTCCATCAACTTGCAGACGGGCGAATATGCACCTTCTGTGAAGCCACGTTTAGGCTGCTTGGATGAGGCGAAAAATTTACGCAACTTTGTGAATTTCCCAGACCGTGGTGGCGCCTATGCCTGGCGCGTTCTCTCGGAAGTCTTGTGTTATGCCGCAAGCTTGGTCCCTGAGATTACCAAGGATATCGTGGGCGTCGATACCGCCATGCGCTTAGGTTATAACTGGAAGCATGGACCTTTTGAACTTCTCGATAAACTGGGGCCCCAATGGGTGGCTGATAAGCTGCGTTCGGAAGGTCGCCCAGTGCCGTCCTTGCTGGAAAAAGTGGGCGCGGGTAGCTTTTATCGCACCAATGATGCAGGTGTTTTGCAGTATTTCGATCTGGATGGCAGCTATAAGGATGTGGTGCGCCCAGCAGGTGTGCTGCTGCTCTCCGATATTAAGCGCAAATCAAAGCCGCTCATTAAAAACGGTTCGGCCAGTCTTTGGGACATTGGTGATGGCGTGGTGTGTTTTGAAATCCACACCAAGATGAATGCCATTGATCAAGATGTGTTTGCCGCCCTTGAGCAGAGCATCGAGCTGACCGAGAAAAACTACAAAGCCATGGTTGTGCACAACGAGGGCAGCCATTTCTCGGCCGGCGCCAATCTGGGTCTGGCCCTTTTTGCAGCCAACGTCGGTGCATTCCATATGATTGACGAGCTGGTGGTGAAGGGGCAAGAGGTCTACAACAAGCTGAAATATTCATCCTTCCCCGTGGTGGGCGCCCCCTCTGGGATGGCGCTTGGCGGCGGTTGTGAGATTTTGCTGCACTGCAATGCCATTCAGGCCCACGCCGAGACCTACATGGGTCTTGTGGAGGTGGGGGTTGGCCTGATCCCAGCCTGGGGCGGCTGCACCGAGATGCTGGGCCGTTGGTTGAATGAAGCAAAACGCCCTGGTGGGGCCATGGTCGCCATCGGTAAGGTGTTTGAGATGATTGCAACGGCAAAGGTGGCCAAGTCAGCCATGGAAGCCAAGGACATGTACTTCCTTCGCCCGGATGATGCCATCACCATGAATCGTGATCGACTGCTGGCGGATGCAAAAGCCCAGGCCTTGCGGATGGTGGACGGCTTTAAGGCGCCCGAGCCCCATAGCCTACGGTTGCCCGGTGGGGTGGCAAAGGTGGCGATGCAAATGGCCGTCAAGGGCTTTGTGAAGGTGGGCAAGGCGACTCCCTATGATGAGGAAGTGGCCAAAAAGCTCTCGCACATCTTAAGTGGTGGCGATGACTCGGACGTGACCGAGGCCATGGGTGAGCAGGGCGTGCTAACCCTTGAGCGGGAAGCCTTTGCCGCCCTGGTGCGCAATCCAAAGACCCTTGCGCGCATGGAACATATTTTGATGACTGGAAAGCCATTGAGGAACTAATCATGCCACTATACGAAGCTCCCCTGCGCGATATGCGCTTTGTTATGATGGAACTCTTTGGCACCGATGCCATTCGTCGCTTGCCAGGCTGTGAAGAGGTGAGTGACGATTTGATCACCGCCATCATGAATGAATCGGCCAAGTTCTGCCAGAACGTCTTGCTCCCTTTGAATCGCACCGGCGATGAAGAAGGCTGCACCCACCACGGCAATGGGGTGGTCACCACGCCCAAGGGCTTTAAGGAAGCCTATCAGCAGTATGTGGAAAATGGCTGGGCTGGTCTTTCCTGTGATCCCAAATATGGGGGTCAAGGACTGCCAGAGGTGGTCACGTTATTTCTTGAGGAAATGGTTTGCTCGACCAACCTCTCGTTTGGCCTTTATCCCGGCCTCACCCGGGGCGCCATTCAGCTGTTGAGCACCCATGGCTCGGACGCGCTAAAAGACTTCTACTTGCCGCGCATGATCTCGGGCGTGTGGAGTGGCACCATGTGCCTGACCGAGCCCCATTGTGGCACCGATCTGGGGTTAATTCGCACTAAAGCGGTACCCCAAGAAGACGGCAGCTATCGCCTGACCGGCACCAAGATCTTTATTTCATCCGGCGAGCATGATTTAACCGAGAACATCGTTCACTTCGTCCTGGCACGCACACCCGGTGGGCCTGCTGGCATCAAGGGCATTAGCCTGTTTTTGGTGCCCAAGTTTATGCCGAATCCAGATGGCACCTTGGGTGAGCGCAATGGTGTCACCTGCGCCAGTATCGAGCACAAGATGGGGATCAAGGCCTCGGCCACGTGTGTCATGAATTTTGATGATGCTAAAGGTTTTCTGGTTGGGGAATTGCATCACGGTGTGAGCTCGATGTTTGTGATGATGAATTCTGAGCGCCTTGCTGTGGGCAGCCAAGGTCTGGGTATTTCAGAAATCTCCTATCAGAATGCTCTAGCCTATGCCAAAGATCGCCTGCAAAGTCGCGCGCTTAGGGGCACCAAGCATCCAGAGAAGCCAGCCGATCCCATTTTGGTGCACGCTGATGTGCGCAAGATGCTGTTAACCATGAAGGCGCTGACCGAAGGTTGTCGTATGTTGTCATTTTGGATTGCGTTCCAAAATGATACCTCCCATCGCGCCACCGATGCTGAAGAGCGGCAAAATGCCGATGACTTGATGCAGTTGATGACGCCCATCGTCAAAGCCTTCTTGACCGACGTGGGATTCCAAGTGGCCAATATCGGCGTTCAGGTTTATGGCGGCCATGGCTATATCCGTGAATGGGGCATGGAGCAATACGCCCGCGATGTGCGCATTGCCCAAATTTATGAGGGCACCAATGGCATCCAGGCCATGGACTTTGTGGGACGCAAAATTCCTGCCGCTGCGGGCCGGTACCTGCGTCAGTATTTCCATCCCATGTTGAAGTTCATTGAAGAGCATGAAAATCATCCTGACCTCAAGGATATGATTCCTGCCTTATCCAAGGCTGTGAACCGCTTACAGCAAATTACTTTGTTGGTGGCGGGACGTTCCATGGGGAATCCTGATGAAGCGGGTGCTGCTGCCACGGACCTGTTGCGGGCCTACGCCATTGTAACCCTTGCGTATCTGTGGGCGCGGGCGGCTAAGGTTGCTGCAGAAAAAGTGGGTGGTGGTGAAGATACCTTCTATCGCTCAAAGCTTGAGACAGCTCGTTTTTACTATGACAAGATCCTGCCGGAAACAGCGGCCTTGTTCACCAGCCTCTATGCGGGTGGAAAAAGCGTCCATGGCTTCAGCAATGAGTGCTTTGGTCCTTTCTGACCTGTTATAGAAACGATTCTTAAACCGCCGCGGGTTAAGCTCGCGGCGTTTTTGTTATGGTTCAGGTCACAAAAAAAGGACCCATGCACTGGGGCATGCGCTGGCCCTCTTGTAAGGAGAAAATAGAAAACACCCTCGTCATCGCGAGCGAGGGAATCGCGCATGGTGATCCAGGCTGCTGATGAGTGGCTCCCCGCCTGCGCGGGGATGACAGACAAGGAGCGTTATGGACGGTAAGAGCCGCCGGGACCCGCAATCAACGTGCTGGCAGGATAGGAAGAGTCCTTGAGCGTTCCTCCTGCACCGTTATCTTGCCTGC
>JBKCUK010000009.1:0-191888 GCA_046318415.1 Holosporales bacterium
ACGGCAACGGCAACGGCAACGGCAACGGCAACGGCAACGGCAACGGCAACGGCAACGGCAACGGCAACGGCAACGGCAACGGCAACGGCAACGGCAACGGCAACGGCAACGGCAACGGCAACGGCAACGGCAACGGGAATTGTACCGGTAACTGCGGGGTTGGCAATGGTAATGGTGGCGGCAATGGCACAGGAAATGAAGGGGGTGGCAAAGGACCGAATAAATAATAAACGCCAATCGAGCAAATGATAAAACATAAATAATAGATATTATCTTTTTTATTATTAAAATCCCCAACCAAATAAACACTCAATTTAATTTAAAAAATAAAAAAAATCATCAATAATTATACATAAATCCCCCTACCCCATGAATGTTTTTCATGGCCACAAAAAGATCACGCTTTAATTTTCTTAAAAATTTCAACAAATAAATATCAAATTTTTGAGTTAGGAAAACGAGGGACTGCCTCACTCATGCAGCGGTCATTTTGATTTCTTGAAAGGATAAATTGATGAAAAATGTTGCTTTCCTATTGTGCTCTTTCCTGTCGGTATCTGTGAGCACCCCTTGCCTGGCTAGTTTTCAAGGTTGCGAAGAAACAAACACTCCCACACATACTAAGGTCATTCGAAAAGATTATTATAATTCTTATGATCAAATATTTAAGGTTGTAAAGCACGCTAAATCAGAGGTTTCTCTGGCGTCGATCGACCCAACACCCATGCCGTGCCCCCCAAAACCATCGTCGATTGACCCAAAACCAAACTTAAAGGCATTAAATGATTCAAAAGCAAAAATGAACAAGTCAGCAGCATAAGGCCTCTCCCTTCTTGACCAAATACAAGGAAAGGCTTCCCTGTTTGAAATTGAAAAAAATCAAATGGCGATCATTAAAGACATAAATATCGATGATATTCAGGAATACATTGAATCAAAAAACATTCATTCAGCAGAAATAGATCCGTCTACAACAAAATATAATAAGTTATCATTTAAAAATATTAACATTAACATTGAAGACTACTGCATTATAAAAAAAGAAGAAAAATATAATTCTGATCTAACATTTTCTTTTCCTCGGGAGCAAAAGAAAGTCATTAAAAAAGTTGGACATTATGTTCATTACTTGAGATTCTCCATCGCCGAACCCATGCAGAAGCATGTCTCAAATAAAATCGAGTTTGATAAGAAGAATGGCAAAGAGTTTTTCAAAACTATTTTCGCTGCACTTCCTAATATTCAGTATCTGAGGATAGCCGACAGTGTTCCAAGTAATCTGGGAGAGCTCATTGAGAAAGTGTTAACAAATTGGCACGGAGAGAGGAACGTTGCTTCTCTAAACAATCAAATGCACAGGGCTTTCGAGCTTTTGACGAAACAAAACTAGAATATATCTTACCTTCGTCACGCCCGCCGCATCCGGCGGGCGTTTTTTATTTTGCGCATCGGCGAGATAAAGACCACGTTGAACGCTGTCATAACTGATGATTATGGTGAAAATTACAAAGGCTTATGTTGGTGGAGCCAAGGGGGATCGAACCCCTGACCTCTACAATGCCATTGTAGCGCTCTCCCAGCTGAGCTATGGCCCCACGTAACGATGCAAACCTTAGATAAATATCCGAAAAGATGCAAGGGGGTTTGATTATTTTTTCTTACTTTTTACATCATAATGGGCAGGAGCCCCCATGAGATAGCCCTGAGCGTAATCAAATCGAAAATTTTGAAGCGCCTCTAAGTCCACCTCCCTCTCCACATGGGTCAGGATGATATCCTTCTCAAGCCTAGCTGCAGCCAATCTAAAGTCATACAGATGCCTTGCACGGGGGGCACTTTGCACTTCCTGAACCACATGACGGATATCAACCTTAAGGAATCGCACTGCTGGGCACCTTAGGAAATCAGCACGGTCGTCAAACCCTTCAATTTGATCTATGGATATTCTCAGGCCCTTACGCGCAAAGAGCTCTAAGGTTTTACGCGCGCGGTCGGTTAAGCACGGGTAAGCATGCGCCGAGATTTCCAAAACTATACACGGCAAAATCTGCCCATGGGTTTGGAAAAGATCTTGCAGTTGCCCTAAAAAAACGCGGTCATTGAGGCTGTCCGGCGATACATTCACAAAGAACCGTACACTTGGATATTGTGGCGCCAGGCATTCGACAAACCGTAAACACTGCAAGAGAAGGATCTGGTCCATACGTGGTATCTGTCCAGATTCCTTAAGGCGACTCAAAAAGTCATCAGGTTCAAGCAAACGGCCATCCGACAGGACAAGGCGGCCATAGACTTCAAAAAAACGCGGCCTTTTTTGCGGCAGATTTACGATGGGCTGCAGCAGCAGCGCCACACGCTCTCCAACAAGCGAGCGCTGGATTTCATCTGGTTGCGGCTCTTCAGTAAAGGACGCATCATTATCAAAAGCGTCCTGGTCCGAAGAGTCAAAACGTGAAAAAACCGCTTGCTCCATAGGCCCACTTAGATCATAACGCCGCTTCTTAAGGGGGGCATGGTTTTCTTGCGTCCTTACCTGCCTCAGCGCGGCCTGTAATGTTTGATTTTCCTCAGTGAGGGCTACCATGATCGAGCGAATCAATCTGCGCTCTTTAAGTAAAGAGAGGGCAAGCGCACCCAACGAAACTGTAGCCAACCAAAGCCCAAACAACACAAAAGACTTGATGAACGAAGAAAGGTCGAAAAGCAAAGCGGTGCAGAAGACGGCAGCAACCAGAACCATGGCAATGATAAAAGCGCCCTGGTCAGGCAAGCGAAGCCTCTTCATAAGCACCCCCTACACCCCAGCGGAAAAGGAGATTATACTCCTATTCTACCCGGATCAGGGGGGCTGATACCATCTTTTCCGACTCTTTCAGCAATAGCCATCAGAAGGGTGAAAGAGCGTCGATAATCTGATGACCAATGGGCGGCAAGTTTTTATCACTTAAGATACCACGACCACCGTAACTCAAGCGCAGTTCCGCCACCTGGTTTTGCGAGATTGTATTGGCAGAGGAAATATCCTCCGGCCTGATAATACCCGTCAAAAAGATTTCCGTCACTTCAGCATCCACCCTCACCTCTTGACGGCCTTGGATGACAAAGTTGCCGTTGGGCAATTGCTGCGTAATGGTACAGGGAACACTTAAATTATTGAGGGTCAGTTTTCTCTCAATCTTATTGCTGTCGGCCTTGTGAATGGGCTTACTTGAAATATCTATGAGTTTTGTAGGATCAACATCCTTGCCAAAAACCTTTTTAAGGTCTTTCTCGCGGCCAGCAATATTATTGACAGTAATCTTGTTACTTGAAGTACGCTGACTATCGACCTTATCTTCAACAGTACTCGAGCTTGTGTAGTTCACTATCACGGTCAGCAAATCACCAACGCGCTTCGCGCGTTGATCTTTAAAGAAACCGCGCGCCCCAGGCTGCCACAGGGAATTCACCTGGCGCTCGGGCTGCACGGGAGCTGGCATGGGCATGGTGATGGGCTTATTATCTGGATCCTGGCGTGGATCTTGAACCCGCGACAAGGGCGGGTGGTCACCAATATTTGCAATGCGATTGAGGGTCGTACATCCCTGAAGTTGCAAGGCCAAACAGAGAACAGTTAATAACTTAAAAGACTTGCGGGTACTGTGCACAGATCGTGTCATTGTACGTCTCCAGAATGAGAGGCTTGGGGTGCGATTTCAACCACCCCGGGCGCCGTGATAATTCCAACCAACATTTTTCCTGATTCAGTGTTTTTTACCTTGATGCTTGCGCCCAGCTCGCCTTCTTGAAGCGCCAGCCCTCTGGATTCAAGCTGCATATGATCACTGGTATAGCGCATGGTGATCATGCTGTTTCGGGTGACAGCCCTTGGCTTTTGTACATCGGAGGCGCGAATGGGCACGTTGGCCTGCAAGTTTTTCCCCTTCACTTCGCTTCCCACCAGCGCATTGACCTCACTCACAACAAAACGGTTCACTTGGCTTTCGGGCACCTTCAGCCATTTGATATCACTTTCTTGAATCATTTGTTTTGCGGCCACGGTGTGGGCTAAGACAGGAATTTCAACCATTCTCATAATTTTACCCTGCAAAGGCATCGGTGGCAGATCTGGATCCGCAAATTCAAGGGTTGCGGTGAACCGATTTTGCTGCGGGTTCAGCTTGAAAGCATGAATTGTATAGGACAAAGGCGCTTTGACGGGCACATCTACAGGAAGGGGATGATGGGTTAACTCTAGCTCAAACTCGCCTTGAATTTGCTCACGCGCACTTTGCTGCAGCTGGCTTAGAACCTCTTCTAGGGTCAACGTTTGCAACTGATCAAAAGCCCCCTCTTCCCCTTGAGGCGGGGCACTTTTTTCCTGTGCGGTGATGTCGTTAAGGGTCTTAGATTCAACAAAAACCGTGCATAACCCGCACATTGCCAGCCAAATCATCCCGCTTTTAAGCGTTCCCTGCATGTATCGCCTCTTTCTTATGGGTGACTAGACGATATTCACCGAGGCCTCACCCATGCGACTTGCCGTTTGCTGAACCTTTGCGTCCATCTCGTAGGCTTGTTGAATGCGAATGAGCCCGGTCATCTCGGTCACAGCATTGACGTTAGAGCCTTCTAGGGCATTCTGCAACAGGGTACCAAAGCCAGGCTGTCCTGGTGCGGCAATATTGGGCCCACCCGAGGCGACCGTTTCAAGAAACGTGTTGTTATCAATGGCCGTGAGTCCGCCCGGATTCACAAAGTTCGCAAGGGTAATCGTGCCAACCACTTGAGGCTGCGTCTGCCCATCGATCTTTACACTCACATCCCCATTTGGATTAATGGTTACCGAGGTCACATTCGCTGGGATGGTAATATTGGGCTCCAGAAGATAGCCTTGCTGTGTGACCATTTGCCCCTCGGCATTGACCGTAAAGCTTCCATCCCGTGTGTAGCCGATTTCGCCGGAGGGTAAGGTAATCTGGAAATAGCCAGGTCCCTCAATCATGAGATGAAAAGGATCATCGCTTTGAATGGCTGGCCCCTGATTCAGCAACCTTGCAACACCCGCCATTTTGACGCCCATGCCGATTTGGATACCGGCAGGTTTAACCGTGCCGGCAGAGGATGTTAGCGTCCCCACACGGCTAAAGTCCTGATAGGCCAGCGTTGTAGTTAACAAAGTTCTCTTGTTAAAAGCCGTTGAGTTCATGTTGGCAAGGTTATGGGCGGTGACCTCCAGGGCCCGCTGTTGGGCTTCCATGCCGCTGGCTGCGATATAGGCTGCTTGAATACTCATATTCCCCTCCCGTTTTTAGATTGCTGCGCCTGTCTTCAACAGCTGTTGTGTTGCTTGGCTGCGCATGTGATTTTGTTCTTGAATAAGCTTTTGTACGCCCTGATAGCTTGTTAAGATTTGCTGCAAGTTGACGGTTTGCTCGATGGCATTCACGTTTGCATTTTCAAGGGACCCTTGCGCCACTTGTATATCAGGATTTACAAGGGGCTCTTCATCGGTTGCAAGAAGCGTCCCGCTCTCATAGCGCATGGCGTATTCATTCTCGAAATTGAAGACGCCCAAATTATCGATAATTCCCTGCTCACTCGAAATCGTGCCATCTGGAGAGATTTCAATCTTCTGAATCTCGGCAGGTACCGTAATGGGACCCAAGCCTGAGCTAAGAACTGGGTAACCATCTTGGGTTACCAAAACGCCTTCTGCATTCAGGCTAAATCCCCCATTGCGGGTAAAACGTACACCAGCCGGTGTCTCGACTGCAAAATACCCGGACCCCTTAATGGCTACATGCAAAGGATCACCCGTGAAGAAGGGGGCGCCGGGTTGCAGCGTACGAGTTGTGGCATAATCGCCGACGAAACTTGCGCCCGTATCCTGACTCTTCAAGAGATGCTCAGCAAAGATCATCTTGCCCCCCTGGTACCCTGGCGTATTCATATTGGCCAAATTACTGGCAATATGGTCGACTTGCCGGTGCAAGACAGTCGCGAGGGAAAGACCTATATCCGTTGCAAGAGCCATTTTTCACCTATGCCGTTCAACATTTACAGCTGACTATGCATAAGGTGTGCCAAGCCAAAAAAAATGATCTGAAATCGTGTACTTTTGCAAATGATAAGTTTGGTCTAGAATAATTTTTATAAAAAAGAAAAAACAGGGAGCAAATAATGTCAGCTGAAGAAAGCCCCGAGACTCAAAACCCCGCAGAAGAGGGAAAAGAGGGTGAAGGCAAAAAAAAATCCAGTAAATTACTTCTCATTATTATCATAGCCGTCGTGGTTCTTGGTGGTGGCGCAGCCGGATTTCTATTCCTCACACCCATGGGAAAAAAAATGATTGGCTTGGACCATGACAAAAAGGATGCAGAGAAAAAGCCCGAGCAAATCGTCTACTATGAAATGCCCGAACTTATTGTCAACTTAACCACCACTGGTAAAAGAACACCCTTCTTACGCGTTGTGATGAAATTTGAACTTCCGGACCAAGAGGCCGTCAAGACCATGGACCTCATTAAGCCGCGGATAATTGACTCTTTTCAAGTTTATCTGCGCGAATTGCGGATGGATGACCTTGAAGGCTCGGCGGGCGTGCAACGTTTAAGGGAAGAGCTCCTCAAGCGCGCCAATGCCCTATCTGCTCCTGTGCAAGTACGGGATGTCTTATTTGAAACATTACTAGTGCAGTAGGGATTGACCATGAGTGATGAGGTCAAAACAGAAGATGCCATCGATGAAGAGGCCATGGCCGCTGAATGGGCAGCGATGGCCGATGGCGAGGAAGCTGTTCAGCCAGAATTAGACAGCGCCGACGATGGGACTGTCTCTGAGCGTGTATTAAGTCAGGATGAGATTGATAGTCTTCTGGGCTTCGACTCCTCCGAGAAAAGAAGCACGGCATGGTGGGAGATTCTCACCAACTCCTCAGCCCTCTCTTACGAGCGTCTTCCGATGCTGGAGGTGATTTTTGATCGCCTCGTACGCCTACTAACAACAAGTCTTCGAAATTTTACATCTGATAACGTTGAAGTATCCCTCGAAAGCATGACCTCCATTCGCTTTGGCGAGTACTTGGACGAGGTCCCTCTTCCCGCCCTTTTAAGTATTTTCAAGGCAAAACAGTGGGATAGCTCGGCTTTACTGACGGTCGACACGCCTTTAATTTATACAATTGTTGATGTGCTTCTTGGTGGACGTCGCGGTAGCGCCCCCGCACGAACTGAAGGCCGCCCCTTCACAACCATCGAGCGCACCCTGATAGAGCGCCTGGTGCGGGTAGTCCTTGCCGACGTCTCAAAGGCCTTTGCGCCCCTGTGTGAAGTGGACTTTATGTTTGAGCGCCTAGAGACCAATCCTCGCTTTACAACCATTACGCGCCCCTCTTCCGCCTGCATGCTCACAAAAGTGCGACTTGAAATGGAAGGTCGTGGCGGCAATTTCGAATTTTTGATTCCCTACTCAACCATCGAGCCAGTTCGTGAACTACTGCTGCAGATGTTCTTGGGAGAGAAATTTGGCCAGGATTCCATTTGGGAGCAGCATTTAGGCTCCGAGCTGTGGAACACAGAAATGCAGCTGGATGTTGTGATGAAGGAGACAACCATATCTCTCAACGATGCGCTGAATTGGAAGCCTGGATCGCAAATCATTTTAGAGGCAAAGCCAACGGATCCGGTCGTCCTGCGCAGTGGTGAGAGCATTGTCTGTACGGCCTTTGTCGGCCAACGGGATGGCAAGGTTGCCGTACAAGTGGACCATAATTTTATCAGACCAAGCGAGGAAGCATGACAATTAGCATAATTATTGATGTTGTGGTCATTACGCTACTGATTGCAACCATCGCCTATGCCGTGCTGCTCAACAAACGCCTCACCACCTTGCACAAAGGCCGGGATGAGCTCCAAAAGTTCCTCGATACGTTTTCCCTCTCCATGGCGAAGGCAGAAGGTTCTGTGAAGGATCTGAAAGCTGCTGGTGAGGCTGCCCTTCATGCGGTTGTCGATCAGCTGACGAAAGCCACAGCCTTGCGCGATGAACTGGCGTTTTTAACAGAAAAAAGCGACGCCCTTGCAGCAGCATTGGATGAACGGATCAACGAGTCTCGAACCCTCTTGCGTCAGCTGGAGGAAACACAGCAGTTACCGCGCAAAAGTCTAAAGGATGTCTCCCTTACAGCCGATCACTCAGCGCAAGCTGAGGAAGAGGAACCAGACATCATCCGCACACTTAAACGGGTGAGATAAGCAATGGAGCACTTCTTAAAACTCTGTCAGCGTATTCAAGATCTGTGCAATCGCCTGTTTGAGCAGCTATTTGCTGTGCTGATGTTTCGGGTCAGATTACTGCCCATCGTCATCTTTTGCGCGTCAGTTTTATTATCCCTCAAAGTCGTAAGCCTGAAAGACAATGTGGATCGCTACGCGCTTGAAATTGAAGCAAGTCGGGCTGTTGCTTCAGAAACCGAAGACACTGCGCGAGAACAGCAGGCCAATAAACAAAGCAACCTCCCAAATGGTACAGATCCTGCCCCAACGACTAGTGCTTCGGCTCAGCAACCATCCACGACGCCGAATGCTGTGCCTTCCCCAGATGTGACCAAATTAGACCCTAGCACCCTCTCACCTGAGGCCTTTCAAGCCATGCGTCAGGCGGCAGAGGCACGTCAAAAGCAAGCTGCCCTACAGGCTCAAGCAGAACAAACTGGACCTCAGACCATGGCATCACCTGCCAATGCAGCCAATCAACAGACCGCCCCAGTGCATAACACCCCTTCCCAGGTCGATCCCGTTAAGCAAGCAACCGCGCAAAGCTTAGAAGCCAAGCTGCAGAAAAAAGTAGAAGAACTCCAAAAAGCCGAGCAAAAACTAACGGACTTGATGAATAAAATCGACGAAGAAGAAAACGTGAATACAAAGCGTCTTGTAAAAATGGCGGAAGCCATGCCGCCAAAAGAAGCAGCCGCCATATTGGAGGGGCTTGAATTCTCTGTTCTTCTTGAGCTGATGGAACGAATCAAAGAAGCCAAAGCCTCTGCCATCCTTGCAAGTATGGAACCGCAGAAAGCAAGCTATCTAATGACAGAGCTGGCCAAACGAAAAAAGGTTTTCAAAAAAGATAACCCCGATCAATCCACAACCACCTCGCCAAACTAGGTAAGGGTGTTGGTGACAATGGCCATGACATGAAAGGTATGGGGAATTAGCCGTTCCTTAACTTTTTTGTTCAAAATTGAAACTAGAGAAAGGGAGATTTGGCCGATGGCAGTTGATAAAAATATGCCCATATTAATTGTGGATGATTACAACACGATGCTACGTATCGTCCGCAACCTGTTGAAACAACTGGGTTTTGATAACATTGAAGAGGCGAACGATGGCTTGCAAGCGCTAGAAAAATTGCAGGCAGGAAACTTCGGTCTCATCATCTCTGACTGGAACATGGAGCCTATGACGGGCCTTGAGTTATTGCAAAAAGTCCGCGCCAGCCAAAAATATCAGAGTGTGCCTTTTATCATGGTCACTGCAGAGAGCAAAACCGAAAACGTGGTTGCGGCAAAGCAAGCTGGGGTCACCAATTATATTGTAAAACCATTCAACGCGGCCACACTCAAAGCAAAATTAGAAACGGTCTTTGGCGCATTTTAGCTGAAGTCACTTAAAAAAAGAGTCCGGCAGCAAGACAAGGGAGGGCGCTTATGGCGATGCCAATAAGCAGCAAGATTGTAGAACAAATTAAGGCATTAGACCTGAAGCAACCCATAACGCACGAAGAGCTGGAGCAAATCGTTCAAAGCGCTATTCACTCCCAGGCTTCAGGTCAACCTGCTGAAGATATCGGCCTATACAAAGAGTTAAGCATGTTGGCCGAATTCATTAGACATGCGCGCAGTGAAATCGCTGCCCTACAGCCTGAATCCGATGGTGACGGCCAGAATTTTGCCACCGTCAGGGACGAACTGGACGCCGTAATTGGCGCCACAGAAGAGGCTACTGGCGCTATTTTGAGCGCAGCAGAGTCCATTGAGGCAATTGCCAATGAGGTTGGCGGTGAGATATCCGACCGTCTAACAGATTGTGTGACCCGTATCTACGAAGCATCTAACTTTCAAGATATCACAGGCCAACGCATTACCAAGGTGATCAAAAGTTATAAGCAGGTTGAGGGCAGAATTAATACACTCCTTGATGTTTTTGGCCCCTTTGTAACCGAAGAAGATCGCCCCAAAACGCCTGAAAAAACGGACGAAGAAAAACTGCTCAATGGGCCGGCACTGCCTGCAGAAGCGATCAACCAGGATGACATTGACGCCCTTTTCTCGAAGTAAGACGGGTAACCTTCACCAGACTTATGGATGAGCTCACAGTTGGGTCGGAAACTGGCAAAGCGCCGTGGCTTTTCCAACACAAGTGCCTGCTCAAAGCACAAGACACGTTTTGTAAACTGTACCTGCCCTTAAGTGCTACCATCCGATGGAACTATTCCCTTCCAAAAGAGGCATAGACCATGCGATCGCTTCATATCTTGTTTGGGCAACGCCAAATCTATAGAATCTCTAGCTTAAGTGAGCCCATCAAAGGCCTCATTCATCAAGGTCTAAAATAGAATCACCAAAAAAAGGATGATCCGCTAGCCTAGTCATCACGTTTCTGCAGTGGAGGGGGGCGTATGCCCCTTTTCCTTAGATGACAGTTTTAAGGGGCTTTCCCTCAACAAAGTAACAGATGCGCAAATTCCTCTCACGTTCATTGATCTTCGGGGGCTGAACAAGGTTCAATTCATCAGCGAAGATTTTTTTATCTGGTTTCCCGAAACTTCCCCACCTTGATCTGTCTTCACTCACAAGGCTTGTGTGTATGGAAACTTACCATCTTAAGTATTCCCACACATTCTGACCCGAGATCAAAAAAATAATTATAGATTTCTTAAAGGATCGAGAGAGTAAGTGTGAATAACCTTACTATAAGTAGCTTAAATTACTCATAAGAAAAATTTATAAAAAAACATTAGAATTTTTTTGCCAAAATAAAGCACTATCCATATGGGCAAATTAATAATAAGTCTCTAACTGTCTTAATTTAATAAAAATTTTACCTAATATTAAATCTAATAAATTTATTGGTCACAAATCGCCGATTTGTCTGACTATATAGCAACACAGGGGATAGTGGATATGCCTTACTGGATACGCAGCACACTAAATATTGCCTTTTCGTCTTTTTTCAGCATCACTCAGGTGTTAGCAAGCACATCATTGACCGACGAAATTGAGGAACATAAACCAGGCCCACAAGAATGCCAGACCGCCCATGATTTACCAACTTTGAATGATGACGATTATTTTAGTTTGATGAAACTCTTGCCGGCTAAAGTAGTAACCCGAATGGGGCTTAGTAACAAAACTAACCATGGCATGGCATCAGGAATTGTTAAGAGACGCGTTCGGTCTATGACGTTAAACCAAAGCGCAATTGCCGAACACATCGACCCATCTTTTGTGGCCAAAGGGGTTATCGAAGAGAATTTACAAGACCTCCTCGGTCACGATAAATGCATTCTCTTACCTTTGAATTCTAAATTAAGACCCCACCTGCCCTCCTCCTGTGCACCTCTAACCCTTGAGGATTTGCGCAAGAATGATGATTCGGCACGCACCCTTTACCATGCTGCTTTTGGCAGAGACTGGCCTGAAGCACAATCTGACCTGGCCTATGAGCATCTTATGGCCATCCTATCGGTGAATGGAGTTTTTATAGATTCAACAAACCATGACAAGGGCGTAAGGTACTTCTTTCAGAAAAAAATCGATTATTTCAAAGAATATTTGCAAAAGCAGGCCACATTTCACAGGTACGTTAGCCTGCACGAAAACAACAAAGATTTAGATGCTTTAAATGAGATACCCCATACGCTGGTCGTGACGGATAAGCAAATGGCAAATAAAGATTTCAAAGAGAGATTAACCGACCTTCTAGAAATCCAAAGTCAACATCGGGTGCTGTTGAGTGTTGGCGAGTCCGCGGTCTCTCGGGATGGGACACTTACCATGGGGCGTGACTTTTTGCCTTATAATTTGCACCTTCTGCACCTGACGAATGCACGCAATAACGTCAAGCTCATTGAGCAAAATTTTCTTGCCAACAGTATCAATCTGGATTCTGTAAATTTCACCGGCTTTATGAATCTTGAACAAATTGGCCCGCGTTTTCTCTCCCGCTGTACCTATCTTCGCGATTTTCAGTTTCTGGGCGCCCCCCGTTTGACCCGAATTGGCGATTCTTTTTTGGAGGAATGTGAATACCTCAAAAAGGCTGACCTATCGAATTTTCATGGGCTTGAGCGCATTGGGCAGTGGTTTCTCTCCTGGTGTTCCGTACTCACCACCGTTGATCTGGGCCCTTCACCGAAACTCTCGCAGATCAATCATCATTTCCTCCATGGAAGCTGGTTACTGACAAAGGAAAGTGAAAAGAAAATCAAAGCTTTATTGAAAAGTCGTCATCTCAAGTGGTTGTGAGTAAGACTAACCGTAGTGCGAGGGAGTCTGGGACTTTAGGATACCAGGTTCCCCCTCTCAGAGCTCAACGACGGGCATGACAGCGACTAAAACACCATATCTCTCCCCCAGCATAGCCTGGGCCATCCTTTGCATCGGAATTTACTTCGCTTGCTTGAGTTAAAAATGGTATGCAAGATGCCATGAGCCATAACTTTAGCAGTATAAATGCCCAGCCTTGACCCCACAAACATCCTAACCTTCCTGCAAAGCCTTCCGGCGGAGGTGACCAGTGTTCTATCATTTATATTTTGCAGCGCTTCAGTGCTTTTGATGGTCCGGCTCTTTGGCGCGGCAGGGCTCATGGTGTACATCCCTTTAGCTGTGGTGGCGGGCAACCTGCAGGTTTTGAAAGCTTCAAACTTTTCGTTTTTAAATGAACCTGTAGCACTTGGAACTGTGGTTTTCACCTCAACATTCCTCGCAACGGATATTCTTACAGAGTATTATGGTCGCAGCACCGCTCAAAAAGCCGTCTGGCTGGGTTTTGCCGGCGCCCTGTTGATGAATGGTTTCATGTTTCTCGCCCAAGCCATGCCCCCAGTGGTTGCGGAACCTGGTACGCCTCACCATGGTTTTGTCATGGCCCATCAGGCGATCAATACATTATTCACCCCAGCCCCAGCCCTTTTTGTCGCAAGTCTTGCCGCCTATTTTATCAGTGAGCGCTGTGATATCTCCCTGTTTTCTTTACTCAAGGCGAAAACAAAAGGTCAGGCGCTGTGGCTGCGGACTTCAGTGTCTACCCTCGTTTCTGGTCTCATTGATACGGCCATCTTTAGCATCCTCGCTTGGATCGTCTTTGCCCCGAACCCGCTTCCCTGGTCAACCGTGATCACCACCTACATTCTGGGGACCTATTGGATGCGCGTGATTGCCGCCCTTGCCAATACGCCCATCATGTACCTCTCTCGTTTTTGCGTTGTAAGGAAGGCCCATCATGACGTTTGATTATCCCAATTTTAATTTTGAACTTACCTTCACATCGTCAAGCTCTCGCGCTCGCCTGGGGCGCCTGACAACGCCCCATGGAGTGGTGGAGACACCGGCCTTTATCTTTTGCGCCACCAAAGCGGCCATTAAGGGTGCTGCCCCCCAGCAGATGTGGGATGAGGGCACGCAAATCATTCTCTCCAACACATACCACTTGATGCTGCAGCCCGGCGCAGAAGTGGTCGAGCGTTTGGGCGGCTTGCAGAAATTCACCGGTTGGAATGGGCCCATGCTGACCGATTCCGGCGGCTTCCAGATTTTTTCTCTGGGACATGGGGGGGTCGCCAACGAAATTAAGGGGCGCAGCAATACTGGACGCCCCAAGACCTTGCTGTCCATCACTGAAGAAGGCGCAACTTTCAAATCCTACCTTGATGGCAGCCGTCATGTGCTAACGCCTGAGCGTTCGATCCAAATCCAACGCAGCCTTGGCGCTGATCTGATTGTGGTCTTAGATGAGTGTACCCCCTTCCACGTGGACAAAGCTTACACCGAAAAATCTCTGCACATGACCCATCGTTGGGGAGTGCGATCCTTAGAGGAGTTCAAGCGGAGCGCCAATGGAAAACAAGCGCTTTACGGCATCATTCAAGGTGGCGTTTATCCTGACCTGCGGCGTCTTGCTGCAGAATTCGTGAACTCTCAAGCATTTTTTGGCCACGCTGTCGGCGGTTCCTTAGGGGCTGAGAAAAATCAAATGCATGATGTGGTCGCCCTCACCATGAGTCTGCTGGATCCAAGTCGTCCCGTCCATTTGCTGGGCATTGGCGGTGTCAGCGACATCTTTAATGGTGTCGAACATGGCATTGATACCTTTGATTGTGTCCATCCAACCCGCCTTGCCCGTCATGGTGGGGCGTTGGTGCCGGCTGATTTTTGGAATCATCACGATGGCCCCGGATCAGGAAATGACCACATTAATCTCAGAAACGCCCACTACCGCTATGACGACAAGCCCATTGACCCGTCCTGCGTGTGCTCGACCTGCAAGACGTTTTCAAGGGGCTATATTCACCATCTCATTCGCGCAAAAGAGATTCTCAGCCACCAGCTTTTGACCATCCACAATGTGGCGTTTATGAACCGCCTGCTGAAATCTGTGCGTGAAGCAATCGCCACCGATACATTGAATCAAGCGCGCGCCTATTGGTGTGGCCCTAGAGAATAGCTTTTCGTGGACGTGGCCAGTTTCTATCCCTGACCTCTTCATTCTGCATGAAGATCATGGGGAAAGTGAAGGAAATTCGGCCTTAAAGAGACGCCACCATCAGTTAGGGTGCTTGTGCAGTTGACTCATCGTGCGTTTGTCTCTTGAATTTGTTCTCATCACATCATAGAACACCCACAGGCGCTCAAAAGCATAAAGAAGCCCGCAAATGACCACCAACCATGCGAACCTCAAAGTTTTGGACCATCCGCTCATCCAAGAAAAGCTGGCGCAAATGCGGTGCAAAGAGACACCGAAACCCCTTTTCAGACAATTGCTGAAGGAAATTGCCTTGCTGATAGGGTATGAAGTCACCCGCGCGCTACCCACCTATCACGCAACCATCGAAACACCGTTGGCGAAGATGACCACAACACGCGTCGACGAGGACAAGGTTGTCATCGTCCCCATTCTGCGGGCTGGACTTGGCATGGCGGAGGGGCTGAACATCCTCATTCCCTGTGCACGCGAGGGACACATTGGTCTTTACCGCGACCCCAATACGAAACAAGCT
Organism: Holosporales bacterium; assembly: GCA_046318415.1. Lineage (GTDB taxonomy): Bacteria > Pseudomonadota > Alphaproteobacteria > Caedimonadales > Caedimonadaceae > JBKCUK01. The sequence goes on from JBKCUK010000009.1 coordinate 15,259, forward strand.
GTTGAATATATGACAAAACTCCCGGATGCTGAGGGACGTATCTTTATTTTGGTCGACCCCATGCTAGCCACGGGTAATTCGGCGGCCTATGCTGTGGATGTCCTCAATAAACACGGCGTGCCCGATGATCGCATCATCTTCATGGCGTTGGTGGCCGCACCCGAGGGGGTTGCCGTGTTCACTAAGGCGCATCCCAGCGTGCCCATCTTCACCGCCGCGTTGGATGAACGATTGAATGACCATGCTTACATCGTACCCGGGTTGGGAGATGCGGGCGATCGCCTTTTTGGCACAGAATAACGAGGGTTAAAGAAGGAAACTGAAGGAATGGATCTGATCGCAAAACGTCTTGGCCGCGTGAAACCGTCACCCACCTTGGCCCTTGCGCAACGTGCAAATGAGCTGAAACGCGCCGGTCGCGATATTATTTCCCTCTCCGTTGGCGAACCCGATTTTGCAACCCCGCAATGGATTGCGGAAGCCGCCATAGAAGCCTTGAATAAAGGCCAGACCCGATATACCCCCGTAGCAGGTACGCCAGAGCTAAAAGCAGCCATCATCGCAAAGTTTAAGCGGGATCAAAACCTGACCTATGAGCCAGGTGAAGTGATGGCCAGTACCGGCGGTAAGCAGGTGATTTTCAATGCGCTTCTAGCCACCCTTAATCCAGGGGACGAGGTCATTATCCCCGCCCCCTATTGGGTATCCTACCCAGATATGGTTTTGGTTGCCGAGGGCCAGCCAGTCATCATCGACTGCCCCCAATCCCAGGGTTTTAAATTGACAGCACCCCAACTGGAAGCCGCTCTTTCCCCACGCAGCAAGTGGGTTCTGCTCAACTCCCCCAGTAATCCAACGGGTGCGGTCTACGGCGCAGAAGAACTGAAGAGCCTTGCCGAGGTCCTTCGCCGCCATCCCCAGGTGATGATTCTCAGCGATGATATTTACGAGGCGATCCTTTTTGATGGATCTCACTTCTGCAACATCCTAGATGTGGCCCCAGACCTGAAGGAGCGCACCCTAATCGTGAATGGCGTCTCGAAAGCCTATGCCATGACTGGGTGGCGTTTAGGCTATGGTGCGGGTCCTAAAAGCTTGATCACCGCCATGGCGGACCTTCAGTCCCACTCGACCAGCAATCCCTGTTCCTTAACCCAGGCCGCCGCCGTTGCCGCTTTGAATGGGCCCCAAGATTTCCTTGATGCGTGGCGGGCCACCTATCAGCGCCGTCGTGATTTGGTGATCGAGCGCCTCAGCCGAATTCCGGGTCTTAGCTGTCCTGTGCCGGGTGGCGCTTTTTATCTCTATGTGGGCTGCCATGGGCTTATTGGCCAGGTTACGCCGGCAGGTGAAACCCTCCACTCGGATGATGACATTGGTGCCTACTTGTTAGAGGCTGCAGAAGTCGCTGCCGTGCCTGGTTCGGCGTTTGGCTTATCACCATACTTACGTCTTTCCACCGCCCTTGACGATGCAGACCTTGAAAAGGCCTGCAGCCGTATTGCTGAGGCGGTTCAGGCTCTATCACCTGGAAAGGCATAAAACGACAGCAAATCAGACAAGGGAGGATGGAAAAATATGCGGCTTTTACTGATCCTGATGCTTTGCCTTCTAAGTAATCGTGCGGAAGCATCCTTCTTCATGAGAGAGTTAATAGGAATCGAGGGGCCGAAGAAGTTCGCCAAAATGTATGCGACCGCCCGTGGGGCGAAGTCAACCTCATCAAAAAAGCCGACATGTATTCCGTTTTTCACCCCTGATCTGCACCCCTTTGACAAAACCCTCAGCGTCTCACTGCGTCATTGGGCCGGCGCATTGAAAGCGGACCCGCTGCGCCAAGCGGCTCTCTTGCAAATCTATGATGAACAACCTACCCCTTCCCTTGATGTGGATCACGCCTTTCGCGCTCTTGTTAGCCGCGCAAGTGAGTGTCGTTATATCCATGTGAAGGATGCCCCCATCACCGATATGGCCCTGGTTTTTCTGCCTGAACAGGTCAGAGGCATTGCTTTTGAGGGATGCCATGAGATCCCTGCAGATTTTTGTGTCAATGTCCCACGCCACGTGACCCAGCTTGCCTTGTATGATTGCAAAAAAGTAAATGATACCACCCTAGAGGCCCTTGCTGTGGACATGCTACAGCTGCAAAACCTCTTCCTTGAAAAATGTTCTATCAGCGTGGACGCTTTGATAAAGCTTGCGCGTTTGAGGCCTCATCTTCAATTCTCACCTGAGGAAACGCACCAAGAAATCCAGAAGATTCTGAGGACAGGTGACGTTCATAACACATCAACCATCGACAACCAGAATGATGAGGATGATTCAACCTTCTTCATCAAGTTCCTTATCCTGCGCTCAGTGACGAAAAGTGAGCCTAAAAAAGCTAATAAGAGTGCGCTTAAAAAAGCTCATAAGACTGCACGTGACACCGAAATGCCAATCCTGGATGATGAACTGGCCCGCAACAGTGATGTCTTGGTTGATGATGATATCTTAGAAGCGGATACACACGAGGAAGAAGATGTTGCCGATGGGCTGGAGGGCCCCGATGCGGAAGAAGAATAATGGCCTAGCCCTGCCCTTTATGGTGGCCCTGGCTGCTGTCCCGGTGGCATTAGCCCCGCATCAACCACCATCAGCAATAAATATGAAGACGACTAAACCATCACCCGGACCAAATTCGGGGGGTTTGATCATCTAAGCCCAGGATGACTGTTTACTGTTTAATCTTTTATCTCTCTTTGCGGTGGCTAAAAGCAAGGTATTTTCCGAGATAAACTTCGGCATATTTTAGGTTTCGCATATTGGCAATAAAATCAGAGAATACTTTGATGACGCCATCGGCACCCAACGGCTGACCCTGCCCACCTTGCACTTCTGACATATCAGGAAGCTGAATGCGCAACGCCCGCAAATGGTCGAAATAGCCCATGGGTTTTTCCCCCTCACCACCTTTAAGCGTTGGCCTTAATAATTTTTCACTGATTGCATCAAAGGTGATGAACAATTCTTGAATGCGTTGATCCTGCGCCACGCTAAAAATTTGCTGCAGGGTTGGATTATGTAGAAGAAAAAACGGGTCGACGCACACGCCCTCAAGGCTCAGCCCCAGTTCTTGATGGATCAGGCTTTGCTGGGTATGGGTGCCCTCCAGGGGACCGACTTCCGCGAGCATGAAGCAATTTTTGAGGGAGCGCACAACAAGGCGAGAACCCGGCTTGAGCAGAACGGACAATGCAAGGGCATCGCCTTCGATGGAGGAAAAGTCGGTCTGGGTATCTAAAAATGTGCGTAAAGACTTGAGGTCAATTTTCTGAAAATAATCCCTTAGATCCTCAATAAGCTCCTCTTCATCTTTGTTATCATTGGAATAGTTTTCCATAAGAGACCGCGCGGTATCCTCAACACCCAAAGATAGGACTTCTAGTGTGGAGGGAAGACTTATTTCATGAGGATTCAAGAGGTTAAGCGTCCTCTTTACGCGTGATAAAAGCTCAATAAGTTTTCTTTGAAATGCCAAATCATCGATTTCTATGGGCCAACTGGTAGCAACAATCGCCTGATGATGCACGTTTTTAACAAGGCTGGAGATGAGATCTGCATAATACCCGCTAATTTGGCGCTGATCTTGCCTGACACATTGATAAACAAGGCGATGAAAGGGATCATCAAACGGGTCATCACCATCCGAGAGGGAGATAGGATCATGTTGCGGCTCGACGCTATGGACGCTTGAGCCCTCTTCCACTTTGTCTGGATATCCTGAGGGCGCTGTGAGCGGATATTGAGAATGCGCACGCCAATCAAGGTGGGCATTCAATTCTCGATAGGCTAGAGAGGTGGTGTGTGTCGATGCTTGCTTAATGTCATCCCACGCGGGTGGCCAAGACGCCTCCTGCGAGGGCTGGGGAACTGTCTGTTCGCGTTTCGCTCGTTTGGCTGGCGGAGAGTCATCAAAGGCTGGGGGAAAAACGTCACTGTTTTGGTCGACGCGCGGATATTTGGCTTTTTTCGCCCGAAGCGGGCTATCATCCTCCATGGATTCCTCAAAATCCGACAAATCATCGATGATCATGGGGCTTGCAAAGGCTGGCTTAGTCCTTGAAAACTGGCCCAAAAAGAGAACGCCAACAGCATCTCAGATTGCCCATATCGCTTCATCGCCCTTGCCCCCCCTATTTATCTTGCCTCAACCACTCTACCCTATGAAGCAAACCAGTGGCGCTATGTTTTAGGCACTGATGGTAAAGATCTCAAAGCCAGATGCTGTCACGGCTACGGTGTGCTCGAACTGTGCAGATAAGCTGCGATCCTTGGTGACCGCTGTCCACCCATCCGCCAATACCTTTGTGTGGTGTTTACCCGCATTTAGCATCGGCTCAACAGTAAAAAACATCCCCTCTTCTAACACAAGGTCATCGCCACTACGTCCAAAGTGCACCACTTCAGGGGCGGTATGAAAGGTGCGCCCAATGCCATGGCCGCAGAAATCTCGAACCACAGAAAAACGATGGGCGTGAGCAACAGCCTCGATGGCATTGCCAATATCGCAGAGCATGGCGCCAGGTCGCACAACCTCTATGCCGCGCATCATGGCGTCATAGGTCACATCGATCAGTTTACGCGCTTGAACCCCTGGCTTGCCAATGGTGAACATGCGGCTGGTGTCGCCATACCAACCGTCGAGAATAACGGTGACATCAATATTCACAATATCGCCTTCGGCAAGAATTTTTGCATCATCCGGGATGCCATGGCAGACCACATGATTGACGGATGTACAAATGGACTTTGGGTAGCCCCGATAATTCAAAGGTGCGGGTATGGCATTATTTTGCAGAATGTAGGCGTGACACAAACGATCCAGCTCTCCGGTACTGATGCCGGCACGCACGTGGGGGGTGATATAGTCTAAAACTTCTGCTGCAAGTCGCCCTGCTGTTCGCATTCCCTGAAAGCCGTCCTCTCCCCATATGGGTACGGATTGGTGGTGATAGGGCACATGGCGCAAGGGTTGCATTAAAGTGGTATCCTTTCAAAATCGATGCGTCTATCAAGGAATATTCCCTCAAGACTTAATTTGCAAGCATAGCACAACACCTCAACCCCTGCATCCAGCGCGTCATAGGTTGCCTTGGCGTATGTCGGATCAATATGACTTGCTAGAGAAAAAGAATCACAATCCATGCGCTGGATCACGTAAAAAATGACGGCCCGATGGCCTTGCGCCACCATGTCCTTCAGCTCTTGCATGTGCTTTGCCCCTCGGGCGGTAACCGCATCCGGAAATTGGGCCATGCCCGCTGTCTCCATCAAGTGGGCGTTTTTGACCTCAACATAGCATAGCTGTTGGCCCTCACCGCTCAGCAGAAGATCAATACGTGAATTGACGCCATATTTGACTTCGCGCTGACTATGGGAATAGCCCGAAAGTTCAGGGATTGCCTGTGCTAAGAAAGCTTCATGAACAAGGGAATTGGGATGCTGGGTATTCACACCCACCAATCCACCGTCCACAAACGCCATTTCCCACGTATAGGGCAACTTCCGATTGGGGTTATCGGATCGACTTAAGTAAACCGTTGTGCCCTCGGCTTTCAGCCCCAGCATCGCACCGGAATTCGGACAATGGGCCGTCACAACGGTGCCATCGTTCAACAAAACGTCCGCAAGAAAACGTTTATAGCGTTTGATTAAGTGCCCTTGCACAAGCGGTGATGAAAATTGCATAGTATTAGCCTATGTATCAACATGTTCATTTTTAATGGAAAAAACCATGAGTTCCCACACAGATCCCACGGCTGCCGTTCTTCTAATCGGTAATGAAATTCTATCAGGTCAAGTCCAAGATAAGAACCTAGCCCACATTGCGCTTCGCCTGCAAGACATCGGTATCATGATTGGTGAGGCTCGCGTTGTGCCGGATGTGGAGGAAATGATCATCGACGCCCTCAACACCCTGCGGCATCGCTATACTTATGTCTTCACCACGGGAGGCATTGGCCCAACCCATGATGACATCACTGCACGTTGTGTCGCCAAAGCCTTTGGACAAGAATTTGTCCGCAACGCGCGCGCGGCCGAGCTTCTCTCCACAAACCTCTCGCCCAATACCAATCTTGAGGGACGTTTGCGCATGGCGATGATGCCAAAATCCGCCCGTCTTCTGGAATGTCAAACTACCAAGGCACCAGGCTTTGCCGTTGAAAATGTCTATGTCATGGCGGGCATACCCCACATCATGCATGAGATGTTAGAAGCAGCCCTGCCAGAGCTCACGCGTGGTAAGAAGCGAGAAGCCTTTCACATCTACGCTCGCATCCCGGAAAGCCGCATCGCCCATGACCTTGAGGCGATTCAAAACCACTTCCCCATGCTGGAAATCGGCAGTTATCCCAAGTGGGATCAAGAAGGGCCCAAAGGCATCGAATTGGTCATCAAGGGCCATGACAAGAAAATCACCCAACAGGCCGCTGAAAAAGTCATCGCCATGCTTGCCTCGTACGGTGTCGAGCCACAATGGGGCGTCAAACGCTAATCAAGCAATGAAACAAAACAGTCAGGGCCGTCAATGACGGCCCTGGGCTCTGATTCTTCCATCACTTCTGATGGCCTTAACTATCGGCCATCAATTTTTTTGTCCTTATCTACGATAGGGAGCGGTTTTCTTTTTCACTTCCTCGCTCAGTTGACTCGGATTTGGTTTAATGAATTCGAGAAAATCATAGATTTTTAAATTCGGGCATTTCTCAATGGTAAGCGAAGAAATCTGCAATGAGTCTTTGAACGCATTACAATCAACGCCCTTCAACTGGGGAAGGTTTCTCAAGGTAACGGATTGCAGTACTGGGCATGCGTTTAAGGGATTCCTCTGAATTTCACTCAGCCCAGGAAGATCGGCAAGAATAACCGATTGTAAATTTCTGGCCTTCTGTAAAAATCCTGGCTCAATTTTAGCAAGGGAAGGTAGACCTCTGATTTTTAAGGTTGTTAAATTTTCAGAGCCCACCATAAAGTCTTGCATCAAGATTCGTAAATTGGTAAGCCCACCGAGATCGAGCGAGACCAACTTGCTGTCGGCAAGGAATCCCCTGACCGTCCGGTTAATGCTTCGATTAGGGTTCACCAAAGCCAAATGAGATAAATGAGCTGGCAGTTGACTCGCACTTAGCGTTAAGCACCCGTCATCAGTCACGTAACGCTTTCCAAGGATATTCAAAATCATTTTATGGTCTGGGCGTGTCGCAAGAAGTGTCTCAAGTTTGCTTTTCAAAGTCTTATCAGCCAACTGATCATCACGAACCACAATGGTGTGGGGTTGTGCTTTGAGGCGATTAAGATCTTCATCACTCATACCAAAAGCAAAAAAAGGCTGTTGCTTTGATGCATCACGAAAATAGGCTTCAAAAAGGGGTATAACGCGCTTCCATGTACTTGTCGCACTTTCTTCTGACACACCTTTAGGCAAAAGGAAATTACCACTCGGCAAAACAGCTAAGACATGCGCATAAGCAAGATCCTTCTGTTCATCGCTCCAAGGTTGCCCAGGGAATATGCTTGAAAAGAGCCTTTTCACATCCTCTGGATTAGCATCCAGCAATGAATCTATCAGCCATCGCTCGAAGTTTTCTGGTAAATAGCCCCTTAAACTAGAGGTCTTAGAAAGCATCAAGAACCCATCCTTCTGCATGATGTCGCTCAAGGCAGCTTGAATTGTCTTACGATCCAGATCAGAGATATCATGGTCTTTAGGCTTCGCGGCACGGTTCAAGGTCATCTCTCCAACCATGTGTGCAAAAACTCTTTGAATGGAGGCCTCAAACCTTTTTATCAAGGGATGTTTCGAGATCTTGCCTGTTATGTTTACAGTTGTTTGCGTAGACTCCTGCTCAACGACCGCGCCACTGGCATGAACCGGCGAAGACACCAACGCGAGATTAGAAAACTGCCTTTCCAAATCGCCCAATGAAGCAGTGGCTTCTTGAGTTGCGCCTGCGGACTCTTGCTCGACGACCACACCACTGGACTGAACCAGGGGAGACACCAAAGAGAGATTAGCAAATTCCCATTCTAAATCGCCCACTGAAGTTGTGGCTTCTTGAGTTGCGCCTGCGGACTCCTGCTCGACGACCACTCCACTAGACTGGACCAGGGGAGACACCAAAGAGAGATTGGAAAATTCCCATTCCAAATCGCCCAATGAAGCTGTCGATTCTTGAGTTGCGCCTGCGTGCTCCTGATCGTCTCCAATGTCACTGGCATAAATGGGGGAAGACACCAAAAAAGTCGAAAATAACAAAGCAAAATTAAGAGGTTTTTGCATGATGCGCGTCACATCCTTCATGTGGTGGGGGCTAAGGGCAGCCCCGTTCAGTTATTGACCAAAACACAAAATAGTGACGCCATATCCATTTGTCAAAAAAAATTTAGGGTTTTTTTGCAGCAAGACGCTCTATTAAGTTAATAACTTGAACATTATGACAATTATCAAATGGCATAAGACCCTTGTCAGGGCCCATGGGCCCCTAGATATACAATTAGTTGGTCACACACACTTCATGTCAAAACCTACCGCTCAAGAATCCCAAGCACCGCACCTTTTATCTTTAACCGCAACTTTAGGATTTTTTAGACATCCCTTGCCTTCACACCCCCTGGTCAGCATCGGCATTAAGGTTTAGACTGGAGAGTAAGTGATAAAAGCTACAGGGATAATCGATCATGAAGCGCATTCTTCTTACTTTGGACGCCTCAGAAACTGGGCTTGCAGCGCGACACGTGGCCATGAACCTCGCCAAAGAAAAGGGCGCTCACCTCACCGGCGTCGCCATTTTGGACACCCCCTGGATTACAGCGGCCCAACCTGAACCCCTTGGCGGTGCTGCGTTCAAGATTCACCGGGATGAAGCCGTCATCAGCCAATCCCAATCCCGCATCGAGACCTTGATGAGAGATTTCCAAGCTGCCGCGCTTGAGAAGGGTGTTTCCCACGACTCGATTGAGGTGGAGGGTTTTCCAGCCACTGAAATTATGCGCCTCGCCCATAGCTATGATTTGGTTGTCATGGGGCAGACCACCGACTTTCACTTTGAACTGGATGATGATTCCGACATCACAACAAAGCATGTGGCGCGCGAGTGCGCCCGGCCCGTGTTATTGGTTCCAACCAAACCTGTGGCAGCTGATTCAAGAAAGGTCCTTGTGGCTTATGATGGCAGTTCTCCTGCATCTCGTGCCCTTCATCTTTTTTTGTTGCTTGGCTTTGGCAAGGGCCGCGAGATCGAAGTTTTGACCATCAATCCAGATCGAAAAGAGGCAGAAGAAATCAGCACAAACGCTGTGAAGATGTGCCAATCCTATGGTATTAAATGTAGCCCACATATTGTGATTGCTGATGACAATTATGCGCACACGATTCTGCAATTTGCGCAGCAACACGCCGATGCTATGATTGTGATGGGAGCGTTTTCCCATAACATTTTGCGCGAAGCTCTTTTTGGCAGTTGCACCAAGTCCATGCTGAAAGAAGCTACTGTTCCGCTGTTCATCAATCATTAGCCCCCTTCAAGGGATAGGGCTTGTAAAGGACGTCAGCGAACCCGGAAGCCCCCTTCCCTGCAGCTTGCGCGGGATCCACTCTTCAAAAAAAAATTACCACCATGTCTTCCTCGTAAGGCATTGATATGATTAAAAATTTTAGTAAAATAAATTTAGAATTCTAGAGATTTGTGTTAATCTTTAAAGCATATGAGACGTGGTAAAGCTCAATAATTCTTCTGATTATTTCGGAATTTAGGGCTTTTATCATGTACCAGGATGACGATCTCTTCCTGGTTCAACTAAAGGAGGCGCACATGTTCATGATTCCATAAAGACAGAAAGTCAGTGTGTTTTCTGAGTTATCTCAATAAAAAGGCATGGTTCGTGACCATGCCTTTTATTTTTGCCCAGAGATTTTTTTTAAGCGTTTTGATGAGATCGAATACGATCCAGAAAACCCTGCAAGATCACCGATGCGGCTAGCTTATCGACCAGTTCAGACCGTCGTTTGCGACTAAGATCCGCACTCAACATCAAACGTTCGACTTCAGCAGTGGAAAGTCTTTCATCCCACAAAACGTAATCTAATCCAAGTTGGGCGCTGAAGGTTTCCGCAAACTTTCGTGTGGCGACGGCGCGCTCACCCTCTGTTCCATTCATATTTAAGGGCAGTCCGATGACCAGCGCGGTGATGGGAAACTCTCGAAGCACCTTTTGCAAGGCGCCCAGGTCATGGGCATGGCTTTTTCGCGTAATTACTTGATAGGGCGTTGCCACCATCCACAAACCGTCAGAAAGGGCAAGCCCGATGGTTTTTGTGCCCACATCAAGGCCCAAAAGGCGGTCATGGCGGCCTTTTCGCTTCAAGACTTCTTCATGGGTAATTTCAGCCAACGGTCCTATCCTTCCGACCGAGAGGTGCCAACTTTGGCGGCAAGGGAGGCCTCTAAAAAGTCGTCAATATCTCCATCCAAAACCGCTTGGGCATTGCCTTTTTCCACACCTGTGCGTAGATCCTTGACCATTTGATAGGGCTGCAACACGTAGGAACGAATTTGATGCCCCCAGCCAATGTCATGCTTTTGCGCTGCATCGGACTGCGCCGCTTCTTCGCGCTTTTGCAACTCTAACTCATACAGGCGGGCCTTGAGCATGGACATGGCTTGAGCACGGTTGCGATGTTGAGAGCGGTCGTTCTGGCACTGCACCGCGATGCCTGTGGGGATGTGGGTGATGCGAATGGCGCTTTCCGTTTTGTTCACATGCTGACCCCCGGCACCAGAGGCGCGGTAGGTATCAACGCGAATATCCTTGTCCTCCACCTGAATGTCGATCGAGTCATCAATGACGGGATAGACCCACACGCTGGCAAAGCTGGTGTGCCGGCGGGCGTTGGAATCAAAGGGAGAGATGCGCACCAAGCGATGCACACCCGACTCGGTTTTCAACCAGCCATAGGCTTGGTGGCCGATCACCTTAAAGGTACAGGATTTAATCCCCGCCTCTTCACCGGCAACCTCTTCCATCCACTCAATTTTATAGCCGTGGGCTTCGGCCCAACGCACATAAAGACGCTGCAAGATCAGTGCCCAATCTTGCGCCTCAGTACCTCCAGCACCCGCGTGGATTTCAAAGAAGCAATCGTTGGCATCGGCCTCGCCGGACAGCAGGCTTTCCAAGCGCATGCGGGCCGACTTGGTGTGCAGCTCTTTCAGCGCAGACTCGGCTTCGTCAATGGTAGGAGCATCCTCTTCCGCCTCTCCCAACTCCAAAAGCGCCACACTGTCTTCAAGAGCATCGGCCAAGGTTTGCACCCGGGAGAGGGCATTTTTTAGATGATCCCGCTCCCGCATGACCTTTTGGGCCTGTTCGGCGTCGTTCCAAAGCTGAGGATCTTCGGCAAGACCATTTAACTCTGCAAGGCGCGCTTGGGACTTATCCCAGTCAAAGATGCCTCCGCAGGATAGAGACAACCTGTTCGATATCGCCAACAATAGCCTGAATTTCCGCCTTCATTGAGAAACTCCACATCAAGTGATTGTTACCATGGATTTACCACAACTGCGCCCGCCAAGAAATGGGATTCCTCAGGTGGAAATCGTGCGCCCTCGTCTCGCATGCCCCCATTGGGCCTATGATTTCCCCGCACCGTCGGCTAAAATGGATATATGAAACAGTTTGACGTTATCACCGTTCCAACCCTCAAGGACAATTACAGCTACCTTCTGGTGAATCGCACGACCCAAGAGGCCATCGTGATCGACCCCAGTGAGGCAGCCCCAATCCTTGAGGTGCTGACCACCCATCAGCTGCGGCTTATGGCGATTTTGAATACCCACCACCACTGGGACCACGTGGGAGGGAATCAGGCTCTTAAAAACCAAACTCAGGCCCCCATCATCGCCCATGGGATTGACGCAGAAAAGATCGATGGCGTGGATATTCGCGTCCACGATGGGGAAAACCTTCATCTTGCTGGCATGGAGATTCAACCCATCCACATTCCAGGGCATACCCTGGGCCACACGGCGTATCATGTCCCTACACAGGGGTGGGTATTCACGGGGGACACCCTTTTTTCCCTTGGCTGTGGGCGACTATTTGAGGGCACCGCCGCCATGATGCATCAATCCCTGCAGCGTCTTGCAGCCCTACCCCAGGAAACATTGATTTTTCCCGGGCATGAATACACGGCCGCCAATGGTCAGTTCGCCCGAGTGGTGGATCCAAACAACACCCGTTTAATCGAACGGCTGGAGCATTTGCCGCAGACACGATGCATTGCACCCGTAACCCTGGCGCTTGAGAGAGCCACAAACCCGTTCTTAAGGTGTCACCGGGATGAAATGGCGCAACCCCTTGGCCTCAAAGGGCGCCCTGCAGTCGAAGTTTTTACCCGACTACGCCAAATGAAAGATGAATTTAGGAGTGAATAGATGAGCCAGAGAAGCGTTTTCACGTCCCTTGTGTTTGTCAGCGACCATGCAGGATTCGCCCTTAAGAACGTTTTGCGCGGCGAAGCAGAAGCCATGGGACTTCAGGTTCATGACCTTGGCACCCACAGCGCCGATGCCGTCGACTATCCCGATGTCGCCAAAACAGGAATGGAAGCTCTGATCTCCGGACAGGCTGAAGCGGGCGTTTTCATCTGTGGCAGCGGTATTGGCATCAGCATGGCGGCCAACAGGCACCCCGCCATTCGGGCAGCGGTGTGCAACGATGGACCCACAGCTGCACGCATGACGCGCCAACATAATAATGCCAATGTGCTGTGTCTGGGTGAGCGGTTGATCACGCCAGCCGTGGCCATTGATACCCTTAAAGCTTTCTTGAGCACCCCTTTTGAAGGAGGTCGACATGCCTTGCGCATTGCAAAATTCAGCTAACCTCTGGCCATGCGCTTGAATCAGCCTCAATAATGATAAGGCTTAGGAAACGGCACACCATAGCGGCGCATTAATTCAGTATGATTTTGAATGGGCTGGTGATCCCATAAGATATGCTGCAGTTCCTCTAATACGACCTTGTCCAAATCGGTAAGGTGCGCTTCAGATTCCTTCGTAACACCAGCCTCAATGATCCGCGGGAGATCGTTCACAAGGTTTATTTCTAACGCCTCTTCGCAACCAAATTCGACTGCCCATCGGTAAGGAAAACATAACACACCCCTATTTGCATCAAACCATCGCGATGAATGTTGGATGCAAGGTGACGTTGTGGTGCGCAGCACACCCAATAAAAGCCGCTTTGTTTCTTTGAGCAGCTCATGATCCCATTGGAACCCTTTTTTCCTACAACCATCAAGAAGATAGAATAGCGCTCGATAAGAGAACCATCCCTCTTGTCTTTTAAGGCCTTCCTTTAACAAAAACAACTCATGAGGTAGATTTGGAACGAAGGTCTCAGGATAGGCAGCAGGACCATTTGGGAATGTCTGTTTCAGAAGATTTTCCATAAAAGATCGTATTTCGTTCTTTTGCTGTTTGACAGCGGCGTTTTCATCTTCAGAAAAAAAGGCTTGTTGATTATACATGTAGCGAATTGCCGTATTGACGCCCCCCTCTTGGTCGCTTATGAGAGCATTCTGCATCATGGGGATCGTTTGACTCAGAAGGTTTAGATTCCCAGACCCATGAATCCAATAATAATAATTATATTGATCAAAACAAACTTCATTGCTGGACGATTGCAGCAGATGATTCAGCAAACCGGGCAGCCTATTAAAAACACACACATCTTCGCGCGAAGCACAATATTCCAAGATTTCTCGGAACAAGGACGGGTCATCCTTTGCACGATCAAAACAAATGTCACTCCAGTGTTGTGACCATGAGCTGAGAGCACCAAAGCGCACCTCTAACAACACGCGAGGTTTCCAATCGAACATAAATTGGAGTGTCCAGGCTTGCCCTGATGCGGCACCTTCTTCAATCAGCTGCCTCAAAAGCGCTGCCAGATCTCGTGTATGCGGTGTATCATGGATTTCTTGTGCAATTAATTCGTCATCCTCTTCGTCCTTTGGTGTCTTAGAGTCTAATTCGTCATAAATACCCTTTGCCACGTTTGCATAAAGTGCAGGGTCTTGGGCCCCTCTGACCACCGCCAATAAGTCATCCATCTCTTTTTGATAGAACGGTGCTTCAGGGCCATGGTGCGTTAAGAATGTTGTCAAGCAGCGAGCAGCCCGTGGATCATGAGCAGCAACAAGTGGTCTTAAATAATTCAACACGGCCTCGATGAAGGCCTGTTTTTGGTTAGCGGGATCTAATTGAAAGAACCACGGGCGTGCCATCACTGCGTGGATAAAATCGGTTTTAGAACTCACATCACCTGCGCCTGGCTGGCGCAAGTAACGAATACCAAGATCGACGACAGCTTTGTCGACTATACCGCGATACAAATGTGGGCTTTTTAACGTGTCCAAACAATCTGCCTCAAGTGCTTCTGGGCAGCCAAGCATAATTACCAGATGCGGCAGTAACCACTGCTCCTGATGACTAATTAGACCTTGAGCCCGGATGATATGCTTGGGTTGCCGGGAGATGCGCCACAGCATTTCTTTTGAAGTCAAGGCCTTGGGTAATTTCCATTGCAAGAAATGCTTCAGCTCCTCGACATTGCGAAGGGGATGTGGTCGCAAAAGATTCTGGTAATGCCGTTGGTTGCGTTTTTTGCGCCAGGCTTGCATGCCTTTAGAGACCATAGTGAGGCGCACATCATGGCGCACCCGAAGGTAACTTGTCAGGTAATCTTGCAGTTCCAAAGGCAGGGTGGCAAAGAGATCTCGAAGACCAATCTCGTCCTTGACCGTTGCTGCACTGGCGGCATGAGCAGCGGCTTGCAAGACAGTTGAGGTGGCTGGTGCCGGCTGCCCCACACCCCCATCCCCGTTGCCGTCATTGTCGTTCTTGTCGTTCAACTTACGGCGCTTGGCCGCAGGCTCGAAAAGATCCGCAAGCTGCCGATCTAAATCTGGGTCTTCTTTGCGTTCCTTGGCAGCTTGACCACCGACATGAGTGGCAGTCGGCACCTGCCTTGGATCTTGAAAGTCCTGATCACTGGCCAACACCAAAGAGGAACACCCTAGGCCCAAAAGCACAGAAAATCGCATCGCATGCGCGAACATAAAACCAAACACGGCCAGACCTTTCCTCAAAATCTCGGGGGAAGCTAGCACTTATAATGCTTATTTATCAATATTACTTACCAATGCCGACACCACACTTTCGAAGAAAATGAAAAAGGCTTTATTCAGCGGCTTTTGTCACGGCAGGCACAAGATTTTGTGCAGAAAAAGGAATTTCGCCATGACGGGATAAGATATTCATGCATTTTTTATCTACCCTGATGGCGATGGTCTGATGCACGCGAGGAGGTAGTTCAAATTTTTTGACACCTATAGCTTAATCAGCAACGTGATGCTGTGCAGAAAGAGGGGACTTTCGCCACCACAAGGCAAGACTTCAATACAATTTTTTTTATAAAGCCTACGCCCCTGGTTCTGATGCGCGCGAAGGAGGAGCTCACGTTTTTGACACCAAGGACTTGCCCCAGATTACGTTTCTGCCTTGAAGGACGCACGCAGGACCGCAAATTCATCCATTTGCTGTTGTTCTTTACGGGCTTCAGCCTGACGCGCACGCTCTTGATACCGTGCGCTCGTGATCTCAAGGGTTTTCAGCTCGGCATAAAGGGGGCGCAGACGTTCTTGCTCACGCTCCAGCTGCAGTTGAATTTCTTTCTTTTGCCGGGCAAGGCGTTGCAGATGGCGGTCAACGTTCTCCGCATATTCATAAAAGGCCCAGGTCCCATCAAAGCTCGTATCGCCCACTTTGCGCTCTTGATTCAGATGGTTTTGCAAGGCATCGATTTGCTGATTTACCTGGTTGAGCCTCAGCTGGATTCGGCCGATGGCCTGGCGTTGTTCATCCACCTTGCCTTTGGTCATGCGAATGAGCTTGATAAGCGCCTTCATGCGGCCTCGGGTTTAGCCGTTTGCATCAGGACTTGCTGTAGTTTACTGAACGAGCCTTCCAAGCTTTCCGATTCATGCTTGCCCTGACCTAAAAAGGCCTCTAAAGCAGGCTGATAGCGAATGGCTTCATCCACTTCGGCACTGCTGCCTTTACGATAGGCGCCCAGGCGAATCATATCGGCCATATCTTCATAGGTCGCCAGCAACCGCTTTGCCCGCGCCACTAGGGCTTGCTCGTTCGGGTTGTGGCAATCGGGCATGGTGCGCGAGATGCTGCGCAGGATATTAATGGCTGGATAGCGACCCCGTTCGGCAATGGCCCGCTCCAGCACCACATGGCCATCCAGAATACCGCGCACCGCATCGGCGACGGGCTCGTTATGATCATCACCATCCACCAGAACCGTAAACAACCCGGTGATATTGCCGCCCAACTCAGCATCCCCTGGCCCTGCCCGCTCCAGCAAGCGTGGAAGTTCAGCAAAAACTGTAGGGGTATAGCCTTTGGTTGTTGGCGGCTCGCCCACCGCAAGACCAATCTCACGCATGGCCATAGCAAAGCGGGTCACGCTATCCATCAAACACAGAACTTCTTGGCCTTGATCCCGGAAATACTCGGCCACACTTAAAGTTAGGTAGGCGGCTCTTCGACGCATCAGGGCAGATTCATCGGATGTGGCCACGACCACGACCGCCCGCTTAAGACCTTCGGGCCCCAGATACAACTCAAGGAATTCACGGACCTCGCGGCCCCGCTCGCCAATCAAACCAATCACGATCACATCGGCTTCAGTAAAACGGGCGATCTGCGACAACATCACCGATTTCCCAACGCCTGAGCCAGCAAAAATACCCATGCGCTGGCCACGACAACAGGTGGTAAAGCAGTTCATGGCCCGCACGCCCACATCAAGGCGCTGCTGAACCAATCCCCGCTTTGAGGCTGGCAGGGGTGAATTCAGGATTTTATAGGCTTGGGGTCCAAACTGAATGGGACCAAGGCTGTCCATGGGCTGCCCCATGCCGTTGATCACGCGACCCAACCATTGATCACTGGGGAAGATGACGCTTTCATGGGCCACATACTCAACACGGGTACCGGCGCCCACCCCTTGAAGGTCTTCAAAAACCATGACCAGGACCGTTGCATCCTTCAGGCCCACAACTTCGGCGGAGATGGGGGCACGAGACTGGGGATACAAGATACAACTGCCGCCAATGACGGCATGGCGTTCAATGCCCGTGACACTGACCACGTTCCCCACTATGGACTGCACGTATCCATAGGGCACGGCGGTAAAAAGCCGCTCGATTTCTGCCTGGAGCCCTCCCAGCATCATGGTCTCCTTGATTTTTCTTTTTAATCTAGCATAGACCAAAAAGACAGCAAAAGACCTAAGCGTCCCCTAGCTTCGGCTTTTGACTTTCATTTCCTTGAGGATCACGGGCGCCAAGGTCTCGATCTTTTGACCGGAGAGAATCTTGGCGACTAGCTGGCCAGCTGCCACGCCAATGGCATACTGATCAAGAAAAACCGCAGCATCTGCGCCGCGTTCAAAGGAATCTGGATCACTGACAAAAACAGGCAACTGGCGAGCTTTGGCCACCTTTAAAACACTCTCCAGCGCTGAGACAACCGTGTTGTCCGTGGGGATCAACACCGCATCCACACGTCCGACTAAGGACAGGGTCACCTGGGACACTTCGGCCGTTTTTGATAGGCTTGCCTCAACCACTTCTAGGCCTAAACTTTGCGCCGCGTGCTTCAATTCTTTCAGGTAGGCAACGGAATTGGCCTCCCCCGCACTGTAAATGACCCCAAGGCGCTTAAGGTCTGTCTTCATTTTTAGGATTTCCGCAAGCTGTGCCGCCGCGTCCAGTCGATCCACACTTCCGGTAATGCCGGCGCCCGGATGATCGAGGTCTTGCACCAACTTGGCCGCCACGGGATCACTCACGCCTGCAAAGATGACAGGTACACCTTGGGGCTTGAGCACCTTATAGGCCGCCTGCGCCGAGGGCGTGGTAATGGCCACCGCGACATCGGGCCGCACTGCGGCGATTTTTTGAGCGATTTGGGCGGCTGTGGTGGGATTTCCTTGGGCATTGTCATAGGAGAGCTCAAGGTTCTGCCCTTCCTTGAAGCCAGCCTGGGCCAAAGCATCGATGACACCTTGGCGAATCTTATCCAAAGACGGGTGGGCGGCAATTTGCGTAATCGCAACGGTTTTTGTCTCCGCCGCTTCTACTTCAGAAAAAAACGATACAAACAAACAGAACAAGAGAGTGAAAGCGCGACACATGAATAAAATCCTTTACAAACAAAGATTTACGGGAACGAGCAACAAAATAAGATTTAGTTGCAGCGCCACCATCGCTTGCCAGGATTGTTGCAGGCATGGGAAATGCGCTCGCAGGATGCGAGACTGGTTGTTTCGATGATCAAATCAACACCTGTTGACATGAATAAAACATCCCCTGTGTTTCACCCAACACTATGCAGAGCCTTCGCGTCCTTTGCAAGTTTTTTGTCCCGTCATCGTCAACGTCAACGTCAACGTCACAGAAATTTCATGAATCAATTTTTTGCGATAGCAAAAAAAACTCGAACTGGGACGGCGTGGATGAAGTGAAGGAATTTGCCTTGGCAGCGCAAAAATTTGTGTTAGAAAAGAGGGTATCGCACTACATTTTATTTGGATCATATCGTGAAATTTAATCGTATTGTTTTACCCATCATTTTGACTGTTGCATCCCTTATCTCAAGTGCTTCTGCTGGCACAACCCGTTGCCGTTATCAGAACCTCAAGGATAGTAATTGGAGCAAATTTGCCGATAAAACACAAGCTATCCCTGGCATCGCGGCCATTGGCTTCTCGCTTTATCACAAGGATTGGGATGGCCTTATTCGCTTGCTAGCCCTTGAAGTTGGAAAAGGGTATGCAAAGAAGCCCATGAAAAAAGCCGTTAAGAAGAAGCGTCCTTGTGGGTGTAATGAAGGCGGCTTTCCCTCGGGACATGCTTTATTAAGCTTTGGGGGTAGTTCTTACATCCACTATCGCTATGGTCTTAAGTACGCCATTCCCTTTTATGTGCTTTCAACGTTTACCGGCTACTCCCGTGTTAAAACAAAATCCCATGATGCCATTGACGTGATTGCCAGCGCTGCCATCGCGAACGTGGTCACTTGGCTGGTTGTGCCCTCGTACGAAGAACACCGCGCGTGGATTATCCCCTTTGCACAACCTTCACGTAAAGCCGTGGGTGTTGCCATCAACTACCGATTCTAGTGGCATTAAAGGCGGGAATGGGAGGCTAGATCACGCCTCTTCTTCCCGCCACATCAGTCTTGGGCCATTCTTGATCCGCCCTAGTCTTCGCCCTCTGTGATCAACAAAGCTTAGTTGCTGTTACCATTCATCGAAATGCGATTTTTCTCTCGCAAAAAGCTCATTTACTGGCAGTTTGCAGTGCTCGGCTATGAGAGGAATCAGTAACTGACGGTGTTTTGGAAAAACATCGAATAAATCCGACCAGGAAGAGTTGAAACCCATTCGCGCAGCCATCAGCAAGCACACAAAACCCAACTTCAAATCCGATGGAATTTCCTTGAAATGGCTTACTAGATGAGCATTTCCGAGAAGTTCTAGCATAGTTTTTTGGCACAAGTGCGGGACAATCAAATCCAACTCTTCAATAAAAGTTGGCTGAACAAACTCTATACCCAAATGATGATATGCCCATGGCTTATTGGCTGCCAACGCAGCATCGAGAAAAAAAAGCGTTGCATCTAATTTCTTTGATTTTTGCTCTGGTCTTGCAACAAAATACTCTGCTTTCAGTTCTTGGTATTGCCTGATTTCAGCGGCTTCTTTGAAGGTTTCTACCTGACTTTGCAACAGGGCTTGAACGAGATGTGGCGCGGGTTCATAGCCAAAATCCCCATCTTTTAGACCACGCATGGTAAAATCCAGCGCCCACGGTTCCCCAGCCTCAAGGGCCGATTCAACATGCTTTTTTGCTTGGTTTAAATCCATCTCAAAACCATGGGTTCCGAAACTCCAATAACGTGCAATGTGGGGAATAGAGGAACCAAAGCCTTGGCTTATAGCGCGCTCGATTTCTTGTTTCAGAGCTGTATCGTTTTGTTCGAATCCATAGATACCCTGCTGCCAGCCGGTGATACGCTTATTGATCGCCCAACGAGGCATGAAGCACATTTGACGATCGATGTACATTCGCGCAGCATCGGGATTTTTCTTGAAACCATAAACACCACCAAAAAGTCCCTCGACCTTGATATCCATCGCTTGCTCCCAACCAAGGGAAGCTAAAAAAGAGATACACTGGGGAGTAAGAAACTTAGATAGCCCTGCAAGAACTTCAGAAGCATCCAAAAGGTGAGCCAGATTGGCATCCTCTTGATACTGTGAAGGAAGACTCAAATATGCCTCTAAAGCTTCATAATCTTGCTCAAGGAGGGCCCTGTACGTAGCTAATTGAGTCACTTGGTCCGCCTCAGGTGCCGCGCTACCAGAGCTGATTTCTGCTTGTTTTGCAGTGGGCCGCGACTCAAATGCGCCGTCATAGGAGGTGGAAGAGGCACTCACAAGAAAAGGCGTACAACAAAGGGTTAATGCGTAGAAGTGCTTTTTTGACATAATGAACCTCTCGTTGTTGATTACAGACAAAGGTTTTAAACTTTTTATTTACATATTGTCAATTTATTTTTCAGCATATGTGTCAAGAAAATGCACCCCATAATAAGGACGCTGCTCTAAAGTGCGCTTGGTGAAAATCTCTTAACCGGCTTTGAGGAAGCGTGCCCCCTCGGCCTTATTAAAGAGTTCCATTAACACACGAAAGGGATAGCCACTGGGTGTGTTCAGAGAGGGATCGCGATCTAAGAGGTTTTTGGCGAACTGGTGCGCCTCATGAAGAAGGTCCTGATGCAGGCTCAAGTCGGCCACACGATAGTGGGGCATGCCACTTTGCCGAAGGCCCATAATCTCCCCGCCCCCGCGTAAACGCAGATCCTCTTCGGCAATCTTAAAGCCATCTTCTGTAGACCGCATCACCTCGAGGCGGGCACGCGAGGTTTGAGATAACGGACCTTGATAGAGCAAAATACAGTTTGAGGCTAAAGCACCACGACCGATACGTCCACGCAGCTGATGCAGTTGCGCAAGCCCAAAACGCTCGGCATGTTCAATAATCATCACCGTTGCCTCTTCCACATGGACACCCACTTCAATGACGGTTGTGGCCACCAGCAGCTGCGTTTGGCCTGAGACAAACTGAGCCATTTGTTCTTGGCGCTCGTTTGGTTTTTGCTTGCCATGCACCAAACTCACACGCCCCGGATAGCGCTTTGCAAGCTGCTCAAAACGATCAATGGCCGCGGCCAGGTCAAGGGTTTCTGACTCTTCGACCAAGGGACACACCCAATAGATGCGCTCTCCTCGATTCATGATCTCAATCAGGCGCGCTTCGATTTCTGCCATCCGATCGATGGAAAGAACCTTTGTGAGGATGGGTTTTCGACCTGCAGGCTTTTGTCGCAAATAGGTGCAGGGAAGGTCACCGTAGGCGGCCATTAAAAGAGTTCTTGGAATCGGTGTGGCGGTCATCACCAAGCAATCAACACGCGCCCCTTTTTCTGACAGCGCCAAACGCTGCGCCACCCCAAAACGATGCTGTTCATCGATGACCGCAAAAGCAAGGTTCTGGAACACCACATCCTCTTGGATGAGAGCATGCGTCCCAATCAACAGCTGGATTTCACCACTGG
This sequence comes from Holosporales bacterium, assembly GCA_046318415.1. Taxonomy (GTDB): domain Bacteria; phylum Pseudomonadota; class Alphaproteobacteria; order Caedimonadales; family Caedimonadaceae; genus JBKCUK01. Next base: position 37,065 of record JBKCUK010000009.1, read on the forward strand.
CAAGACCTGCGAGGATCCGCCGTCTCTCTTTTGCCGTTGTACGCCCGGTCAGCAGCTCAAGCTGAAGTCCTGCGGCTGCCGCCCAAGCCTTCATGGTCTTATCGTGTTGGCGCGCCAGTATCTCGGTCGGCGCCAAAAGGGCGGCCTGCCCCCCTGCAGCAATACCATTTAACATGGCCATGAAGGCGACAATGGTCTTGCCACTGCCCACATCTCCTTGCAAAAGGCGCACCATAACCTCAGGTCCAGCGCAATCTGCATCAATTTCTTCAAGGGCACGCTCTTGATCTTGGGTCAGCTCAAAGGGGAGAACCTCACGCACCTTGGCGCGCAGATCCTCGAGTCCAAGCAAAGCTCTTGGGTTATGGCGCACATCCTGGCGCCGCGCCATGACAAGGGAGATCTGGTCGGCCAGAAGCTCATCAAAGGCGAGACGACGCCGCGCCGGATTTTCAGGCTCCAAGTCTTGTGCCTCTGTTGGGTGATGCACAAGATGCAGGGCCTGCGTAAAGGTCGGCCATCGATGCGTTTGTCGCAACGCCAGAGGCAGCCAATCCGCCTCACTAACGAATGTCGACAAGATGGATTCAATCAGCTTTTTGAGCTGTTTTTGTGTCAGTTGACTGGTCAGCGGATAGACGGCCTGTTGTCCTTCCCATTGGGACTTTTCACTCGCAGGGCCAATAAAATCGGGATGCACCATCTGGGGACGGTCCATGAAAAAGTCGACCCGTCCGCTGACGAGGCGCTGAGCGCCCATGGGCAGGATTTTTTGCAAATGTTGGGCATAGCTTTTGAAAAAAACAAGCTCCCCTTCCCCCCCCGCATCCGCTGTCATCACCCGATAGGCAGATGTTTTGGCGCCCCGGGCTGGTGCCTGATGACGCACGACGGTGACCATTGTGGTCACAAGCTCCCCAGGGCGTGCCTCTCGCATGGATCGCACAGGTCTGCGATGAACGAGTTGACTGGGAAGATGCAGCGCTAAATCCAAAACACGCTCACCACACAAACGTCGCAACACAAGCTCAAGACCCGGCCCCACGCCTTTGACGTAACGTAAAGGCCGCAGAAGGGTCTCTTTCAATTGATTCAGCGCAAAATCTGCCATAACCACCTAAACGGGACATGATTCAATGCTGTGAGGGTAGAGGGGCTTGAGCCCAACCTCAAGTCTTAATCATTACCTGGAGCACCTCTTGCCTTATCCTTTTCTGCATAAGAGGGCCTGGATAATTCTGGCGAACTGGAAGGTGAATCATCGGGAGAAGTTCGCTCAAAAAGATCCGTGCGCGATTCCCTTTTGGGATTAACGAGACTACTAAGGCCACGTTTGACGGGCGTTGCAGGGCGTTCAATCGATGCTATTGACGCATCAAAGCTGCCGCCAGGAACCCGATTGGGGCTTGTGGGCGTGGTAGGCTCTTCTGCAACCATTAAACGTGGGCTACCCTGCTGGGCTGTCGTGCTGTCCGAACGACTTGAGCGCTTCCCATGGGAGGACTTTGGTTCATGTACCGCTGACATGCGCAGCTTAGGGATGTTAATTTTATGGGTTTGATGGGTATCCGTTAGGGTTGCATGGCCATAATCGGAGTGATTTTCTCCTTTTTGCAGGCGTGGGGTCCGGGGGGAGTCCTGCCCCTCCCCTACTCCAGGCACTAAATGACTGTGTGCCGGATATGCACCCCCCCCATTACCAGATATCCCACCGACAGACACTGAGGTCAGACCAACTGGAACAGCTTTTTCTGCCTCTGAACTTTCCGACTCATCCGAGTCACTGTATTCGTCATCGCTGTCGCTAGAGCTGTAGATGGAATCAAAGTCGTCATCCGCCTGAGGCAGGCGATGACGGCGCAACTCGTCAGCAATAAGATCGAGCGAGTGATCGTGACTGCGCAGCATATGCTCGGCAATATAGGTCAGTTGCTCGACCGTTTCAGGACGGGTATCGTCCATTTCGGCAAGTGAGGCCGGAATGACCGGCTGGATCCGGTAATAGCGCCGTTTGGCATAGCTATCCAAACCCACTTGGTCCGGCAGAAGCTCGTTCAGTTGATAGTCGACCACCGTACTGCTTCCGTCCATCATCAGCCCAATCAGAGACTTAACCCAGCCAATTGCGCCTTGATTTTGATAATCACCATACCCAAGCGAAGTCATCTTGCGCCCGGTGCCGATGGACACCAGCATAAAATCGTCGGCATCCGGAAACATTTCCCGCGCTGAGACCAGGGCCGACATGGCAGGATTATTGACAATGACACCACCATCAATCACATGATAAGCAGTCCCCTCTAAGCTTTTAATGGATGCTGCAGGAAAGAAAGTGGGTGCCGCCGAGGTTGCCCGGGCCACATCCCGCATGAGAAAATCCCGTGAGTCGTCATATTTCGCCTTCGAGCTGCGAAAGAAGATGGGCTCATAGCGTCCGATTTCACACCCAGGAATCAGTGTATTGGTGATGGATTGGGACAACAGGGTGTTGCCGAAGTATTCCTTGGCCACAGCTTCAAACCCAGTAGCCTCATAGCGTGGCGCCAAAAACCCCCATCCAGTGCGTAGATCGCGCCAGGTGCTTCGCGAAAAGATGGTCGTTCCGTTTGTTGTATAAATCTCTCTTAAGTCCCGGGGACTATATTTGGGCACGTTGGCGTTTTCGCTGCTGGGGACGTTGAGCCCCAGGGCAAGAATACCACCCGTCGAAGTACCTGCCATAAGATCAAATTTTGTTGCAAGGGGTGAGCCTACGCGTCGTTCCAAATCTTCAAGAATGCGTGCAGGTATAATCCCACGCATACCGCCGCCGTCGATGGACAGAATGGTGACGGTCTTTTTTTCTTCCTGTTCAGAACGATCGACCGTTGCTCTTGCAGTTTTTGCCAAACCTCCAACGGCAACACAGCCCACTAGTAATATTAATCGAATCCACTTCATCAATGCCTCCGTCAGTCGTTGCCGCACCACCATGTTCGTGACAATTTGGTTAATAAATGGATAAAAGATTACCTTTTAGTCATAAAATTTAAGAGATTGAAAACGACCTTGTTTCTTGGCGTGCTAAGCTAAGTGTGCAAAAGTAGAAAAAATAATCATTTTGGGGAGCTCTTACGTGATAGATGACAAGGCATTGATCTATCGTGCCACACACCGTGGCAGCAAAGAGGCGGACCAGGTCTTGGGCACCTTTGTCCAGCGTCATATCGACAACCTCTCCCAGAATGAAAAAGCGGCCCTCGACGCACTTTTAGCGCTGGATGATCCCATCATTTTCGACATGTTGAGCAACAGGCATCAGGAGAGCAACCCAATTCTAAGAGAGTTGTTGGAGCGCATTGAATCTCATACACATGTTCTCTATGATGAAGCCTTAAGGGCGCGACAAAAATACCAATAAAGAGTCCCCCCCTTAAAAAAACAATAAAACAGGGATAGAACATGGCAAACAAGCGCAAGCGCATGAAACTGGATGGGTATAGCTTGGTTGAGCTTGCTGTGGTCCTTGTTATTGTGGGAATTCTTGTCGGCGGCGTTTTAAAAGGACAAGATCTACTGGAGAACGCGCGCCTCAAATCCGTACTGCAGCAGGTCAACGAGATCCGAGTGGCGGTGAGCACCTTTATGGTCAAATATGACGCCCTTCCAGGAGACTTTGATCAGGCCAAAAATTATATTGATGCCGCCCTTAAAAACGGTGGCGGCAATGGCATTATCGATGGACCCGGCCTTGCCAATGATGCCTCGGGCGAAAACCATGAAACTCTCTCTTTCTGGCAGCATCTCTCAGCCTCTCACCTTTTATCTTCACCAGGGGAAGTGAAAGGCAATATTGCCACCTTCGGGCATGGGGCCCCTTCCAGCAAAATAGGGGGCGGCTTTACGGTGCGGCATCAGCCCTATCCCGATATGCCAGGTCATTGGATCGTGCTTGGTAAAGAACGTGGAGGCTACGGGGATGCTGCGCTTCTAACTCCGGCGCAAGCCATGAGTCTCGATCGCCAAGCGGATAACGGCCACCCCTCCAGCGGAAAGATCCGCGCCAAGGAAGGCCATGGCACGCCACCCGGCTCGTGCGTCACGCGGGAAGGAAACTACAACGGCAGCACCAAAGAGCCCGCATGCGTGCTTTATTTTCAACTTTAGCGCGGCGAATTCGAAACCGCAGATCCTTGGCAGGATTTAGCCTTGTGGAGCTGGCGTTGGTCTTGGCAATCGTGGGGGTGGTGGCAGGACTTGGCCTTCCGCTCCTCACGCAACATATGATGGTCGAACGCACGCGCATCACCCGCCAGAATCAGGAACGTATCTTCGAGAGCCTTGGCGCTTTCCTTGCGCGCAAAGGTTATCTTCCCTGCCCTGCCGAGCCCGGCAAAAGTCCTTTAGGAGAAGCCAGTCTCACCTGCAGGAAACCGGGAATCGTCCCCTTTCGCACATTGGGAATCGAGGAACGCATCGCCAAGGATGGTTTTGGGCGTTTCATGACCTATGCCATTGACGCCAACATGAACCGCGCCCCCAATGCGACCCATGCTCTCGAAACTTTAGATGCCTACTGTGAAACAGTTCACACCGAGCTCAGCGTCAAAGATCCCCAGGGCCCGGTCATGGATGGCCAAAACAAAGATGATTTTGTTGCCGTGGTGCTGGTGAGTCACGGCCCCCTAGGAGAGGGCGCCTATCAGGGAAATGGGAAAAGGATCCCCCTCAAAAATGCAAGTAGCCTTGAAGCCCTCAATGGGGACGACGACCTTTTCTTTGCAGATTACCCCCATGCTGAATCCGGCCCTGCAAAGTTTCAGCACACCGTGCGCTGGATGAGCCGTAATAATCTGGCAGCCAGTCACGCCAAAGTCGTCTGCAAACAAGCGCAACAATTCTTGAGCCATCCCTCCCAAGACCCTCCTGAGGATCCGAACATTAACCGCCTCTTTGAGGCCTACGACCAGCGCCTGCAACAACAGGAAACGCCATAATTAAAGCGCTCCTCGGTGGGCCGGCATAAATGCATCAGTTCGGGATCAACGAGATCCCATCGATACATGACCCTATTCCGCTTGCGCCGGCTTTGAAGATGCGTCCTCCCTTTTCAATTCATGCACCTCACCGGGCTTCAGGTGGAAATGGTGGTCATGCCAGCGAAACGTGACGCGCTCACCTGAAGTACCCACAACCACAAGCCCTGGAATCGGATGATCATCAAGGAGAACACCATTCACCCAAATTCTTGGCCCCTTGGGCGTGTAATAGAGGGCATCCAACTTCACCCTAAGCTGGTCTTGAGGAAGCTGGGTAGATGTCTTATTTTGCGTCATCGCGCTCAGTTCATCTGTGCGAAATAAAAGCGACGTACATCCCTTGTCTGCCCACAACGCAAGGCAAGAAAATGCAAGGCAGGTCGTAAGCCGTCTATTGAACCGCATGCCACAATTCATATGTCAGATCCGCCATAACACCAGCCGTTTCTGGGTCAACACGACGAATCATCAGCGAAGTCAGGTACATGGGGATACCCTTTAATTCTTGCGTATTTTGCGTCATTTGAAAAATATCTCGATCTGTCTCACCTTCTAGGGTTACTTTCAAAATGGTAATCGCAAAAGGCCATCGGCCCTTGATAACGGACTGAGGTTTCGCTTCTAAAGTATGTTTGATGACTTTCAAGTCGTGCTGACGCGCATGCGCGATGAATGCTGTTAAAAAAACCTCTGCATTTAAAGGCGCAACGGATGCCGCGGCGGCTCTTTTTGTGAGCTCATTCAGATCTTGTTCTTTTTGGGAATCTTTTGGAAGGTCAGGTTGCGTCAGTTGCAAATCACGAATAGCGGCGCTCAGCTGATCTCTCTCCACCTGCATGGAACGCAAAACACCCGTCGCGATCATCCATAAAACAACGATGGTGAGGGCAATCACCCCATAGATGGACAACTCTTTTTTGGCACGTTTACTGAGTTTCATGCTCTATACCCTCTATTTCGAGATAGCCTGCGTCTACATCATGACTGCTGTTTGTCCTCAAGCTCACACGATAAGTGGCAAATTCTTGCTGCACCGTGCTCAAAAAGGTTTGAGCGTCACCCTTTACAATCACACCCTCCATCCACAAACGAGGATGCGGATCGACGGCTATGCCGGCAGATATACCCTGAAAGTGCGCTTCAAGGAGCTGTGGCAGATGATGCTGCCAATGCGCATAATGGCGTGCCATCGCCACGCGCCGCATCAGGGTAGACATTTGCCCTGTATCAAGCGCATTCTGAGCTTCAAGACTTTGGGCCTGGCGAAGTTGCAGCTGTGCCAATTCGGCGGTTTGCAGCCGGGTCTCACCATAGACTGCCTTCAACTGCAGGGCTTGATTTGCCAACCCGCCCATCAAAATGAGCAGGATAGACCCCATGATCGCTTGTGGAACCTGCAGCATGCGCAACGAAAGACGCATGAAAAGCGATTGTTTTGGCGCCACCCTCACAGGTGGTTCATTCTCAATGGTCAACGCCCCCGCCAACCATTGGGGAAAAAGGCGCTGCAGGTGCTGCACCGAAGCCTTTGTATCCAAAGTGTCGCCGATTTCTCCCCACCACACCAGACGCCCATCGATGTAGAGGCCTGCACGGTCAGGTGAGTGACGCACCAGTCTCGCGGATCCCCCAAGAGGGTCGCGCCAGGTATGGTCATGGGCCGCAAAGGAAACAACAGCACCATACACCCCTGAGCGCCTCAAAACAGCTTCCTCCCAGGGATCCAGCTTCTTGCGCGGATACCCAATCCGTCTTAACCAGAATTCTCCTTTGAGATGCAGCAAGTCCACCCGATAACGCCAGGCTTCATCATCTCGCGCGAGGCGTCTTTGGGTGGCAAGATACAGCTGACGATCCAACCATGGTAGTTTAGGCGCGGGGGAGATCTCGACAAGGACCTCATCCCCGCCATAGCTTAAGATCACGAATCCCTTGACCTGCACGAAAGGCGCAGAAAGCTCAGATGCTTTCGCAAGAAAGTGCTTTTGAGTGCCGGACTCCAGAACAGCGCCATCATCAAATACGGTGATCTTTTCCATGCTCACAGATCCAGACGCTGAAGGCTGTCATAAATGGGCAGTAAGGTCGCCGAGGCCAGCCAAAAGAGGATCAGCGCTAAAACAAGAAGCGCCATTGGATGCAGCAGCGCCAGAAGACGTTTGCGTCGCTGGTCGACCCGCTGTCGAATCATGCGGGATGCCTTTTCTGCCATGGTCGCCACGTGTGCCGATTGTTCGCCCACGGCCAGCACTATCAACATAAATGGGGGCGCAAAGCCCTCCAAACTCTGCGCAAGGCCCTGGCCGCATGCCACTTTTTGCCGTGCTTCGTCCAAACGCTGGCGAAGATAAAGGTTGGGTAGAGCACGCGCCCCATGGGCCATGGCGTCAATCAGAGGAATCCCAGCGTTCAACAGCCGCGAGAGTGTCATCAGCAAGTGGGCCCAATGGTGTTCATAGATTAACGGCCCAATGGCAGGAATTTTAAAGGCGAATGCTTGAAGCTGGACCCGAAGCAAAAAACTCACCTGCCACAAAATCCACGCCCCCATCACGCTGGCGAGAAGGAATAGGCCAAGGACATGGCCAAAGTCCTCAAGAAACGCCGCGACGCTTAATAACACCTGTGTCGAAAGGGGCAATTCTTGCTGCACGGCCGATAAGAAATGGACCACTTGGGGCACCACCTGGGTCATCAAGATGCCTGTGATCCCCAGGAAAAGAAGACTGACAAGGGCTGGATAAAGCAGCACCTCCAGGAGAGAGCGACGATTCTGACGCGTCTCATCCATGAGCTGGGCGGCTTGACCAATCCCTTCGGCAAGATTACTCGCCTGCTCAGCCGCGCGAATGATGGCCAAGACAATTGGCGGTGCATTTGCAAAGACTTGGGTGAGGGCATCTGAAAACGGGTGACCGTGGCGAAGGTGAGCACGTAAATCCAAGGCATAGGCGCGCATGGATTGAGGTAACGCTGGGACAAGCGCCTCTAGCGCCCGCTCAAGGGCCAATCCCGCCGACATAAGATGGGCAAGCTGCTCAAGCACCAGGCTTAAACACTTGACTTGAGGAACCAGAATCCAAGTCACCAGGGGGGTCAACGCCTGGGGTAGTTTTTGCGCATGCAAAAGGATATGCCCCCGCTCCTTCAGCTTCCGCTCAAGGCCGTGCAAATCATTGGCAGAGAGCAGCATGCGCTGCCGCCCTATGGTGCCTGTGTAAACGGAGGCCAAATAGGCGTTCATGGCGCAGGTTCCTCAAACCATGGCAAGACCCGGCGTACTTCCTCCACGTCCGTAATACCGTCACGAATGTAATTTTCTGCGCGGGTATGAAGGGGGATGAACCCTTCAGCCATTGCCGTGCGGCGCAACTCGACCAGTGAGGCGCCGTGGGCAATTTGCAGCTTCAGGGATTCAGAAACATTGATGATTTCTGCAATGGCAACCCGACCGGCATACCCCCTTCCCTGCCGTCGCCGAAGCAAACGCTGGGAAATAATGCCACGCAGGCTGGACGCCAAATAGGGTGCGGGCAAACCAAGATCCAAGAGGCGATGAATAACTCCAAAAGCGTTATTGGCATGAACGGTTGCAAGAACTAAATGGCCCGTAAGAGCCGCCCGCAACGCCGCAAGAGCGGTGGCCTCATCACGAATTTCCGAGATTAAAATGACATCAGGATCTTGGCGCAAAATCGCCCGAACCCCTGCTGCAAATCCAAGGCCACTAGCCTCTTTGACCTCACTTTGGCGAATGAGGGGCAGACGATACTCAACTGGATCTTCAAGGGTCATCACATTGCGCGATTCATCGGCCAAATGCTGCAACAGGGCATAGAGGGTTGTGGTTTTTCCTGATCCCGTTGGACCCGTGACGACGATCAGCCCCTCTTGCTGACTTACCATGCGCTGCAAAAGGCTTCGTTGATCTGCGCCATATCCAAGATCGGCAAGGGGAATCAGCGCATTCAGGCGATCCAGTAAACGGATCACAAGATTCTCACCGTCCACGGTCGGCATGGTGGATAATCGACAATCGATTATGCGCCCATCGATGGTCTCCTCAAATCGACCGGACTGCGGCTTTCGGGTTTCCGCAATATCCAAATTAGCCGTGATCTTCAGGCACACCAGAATGCGCGACCAGAACGCTTGGTGAAAAACGAACCGTTCTGATAGAACGCCATCCAAGCGATAACGGACACGCACAAAAAAATCTTCAGGGCTCAAGTGAATATCTGACACCCTCTCCCGAACAGCATCCCACAACAAGGCAAGGACGAAGGATTTTGCGAAGTTTTCGTCCTGTTGCACAAGGTGCAGCTCTTGACGCACGAAGTCAGTGGGGGGCGCCATTGGATGTTGTGCGTCAGGCTGCCATAGATTTTGAGGCGCATGCTCTGCAAGGTGATGCTGCATTAGGGACGAAGACGGATAATGCCCAAAGCAAAAGGAAGTCTGCTGCAGGACCACCTCGGGATCGATGCGCATGAACTGGGCCTGTTGCGCAATTGTGCGACCTTGGTCAGCACGCAACAAACCCTTGGCAACATAGTCTTCGATAATATCAAACTGAGGCCCGATGACTTTTTGAAGCACCATGACAGCCTTCGTCCCTGCTTTTTTAGGACTATTATAATGTCTTTTGTTCGGACGAAAAGCGCGATATGCTGAGATTGTATTTTCCATATAATGAATAATAATTTGGATACACTCTATCTTGGCAAGACTCTTACTGGTTGAAGACAATGAACTGAACCGTGACATGCTCTCAAGAAGACTGGCTCGCCACGGATTTGAAATAGAACTTGCCCTTGATGGTGAACAGGGCGTGTTAAAGGCAAAAACCTTACTTCCTGACCTTATCCTCATGGACATGAGTCTACCCGTTATGGATGGCTGGGAGGCGACCCGTCACATCAAAACCCACGAATCAACGGCTCACATCCCGGTGATCGCCCTCACGGCGCATGCCATGGCAGAAGATCGAGAAAAGGCCCTGGCCGCTGGGTGTGACGAATACGACACAAAACCCGTTGAACTTTCAAGACTATTACAAAAAATTAATGCGCTGCTGATGCGTGCTGAACAAAGCTAAGGCATAGGAATCCAAAATCACTTCATTAGTCCCTCATTTTTATAAAGACGCGCAGACTGATTAAAGACCGGATAAGAGTCATGGAAGAACGCAAACCTACTGCCCGCGCAGATCATTATGAACACAATATTTTCCAACACTGGCTGCAGCTTATAGAAGAAAAACGCCACACCATTTTTAATCAGATCATAGCTTTGACTCAAAATCCAGAGCTGACCAGTGTTGCAGCCATATGCAAAGATATAGAAGAGATTATCAACAGCGTCGAACGTCTGGGTTCCCTGATCCAATTCTTGAATCAGGAGCGAACAGACACAGCGGATGCCGCCGATAAATGGTCCCACTATCGCCATGATTTGCGTGCATTAATCGGTGCAATTCGTGGATATAGCGAGCTGATTATCGAAGAACACGAAAAAAATCTCAGCCAGAAGGTCAAGATCACCTTAAACTCCGTCATCGAAGACGCAAACACAATCCTTGGTTACGCTGATAAAATTCGCCTCATTCAGCCCATTGAATTTGATGAAAAGGAAGAGACCTCCGGATACTCCCCCTACCCAAGCCGCATATTGATTGTGGATGATAGCGCCGCCAAAAGAGATCTCCTTGCACGGCGTTTAGTGTCTGCGGGACATAGCGTGCTGCTTGCAGAATCAGGGGTTGAGGGTCTAACCATTCTTAGTCGTGAAAATGTTGATTTGGTCTTGCTTGATCTGGTCATGCCAGGTCTCAATGGCCTTGAAGTCCTCAAGCGCATCAAGAGCAACGAGCATACCCGCGACCTTCCCGTGGTCGTTATTTCCTCCCAAAGCGAACTGGAGAGTGTCGTCGCGTGTATTCGTGTGGGGGCCGATGATTATCTTCCCATGCCGGTAAGCCCGGTCCTTTTGCATGCGCGTATCAATGCGTGTTTAAACAAAAAACACCTACTCTACCGGGAGCGCGCCCAATCTGCCGAGCTGTTTGCCCTGCAGCAACACCTCAAAACTGCGATTGAGAGCATGGAAGATGGGTTTTGCATCTTTGATGCTGACGATTGTCTGACGGTATGGAACCAACGCTTTCAGGGCCTTTATCCCGCATTAGAATCACTTGAAGCTGGAATTGACTATAAAACTCTCATTCAAAGTCTGATTGCCCACCAGGATATTCGGTTGGACCGGCGAGGCCACCCCGAAGCAGCCGCACCTTCTGCTTTAGATGATTGGGCAAAAAAGGAACTGAATCATCATCAGCAGCGTCATTCGCCAAGGCAATGGCTATTGACCTGTGGGCGGTGGATCGAAATCAATGAGCACGCCCTGCCCGATGGCGGCACGGTGATCATTCACAAAGACATCACCGAGCGAAAAACCCAAGAGCAGCACATGAATTTTCTGGCCAATCATGATGGTCTTACCGGTCTTGCCAACCGCAACTCGTTCACGAGCCAACTGAGCGAAGCATGCAAGCGATTCAGCGAACACCAAGAGGGGTTTGCGCTGCTTTTCCTGGACTTAGATGGATTTAAGGGCGTGAATGACACATTTGGTCACGATGTGGGCGATCAATTACTGAAGTATGTGGCCAAGCAATTGCGCCAGTCTGTGCGTGACAGCGATAGCGTCGCCCGACTTGGGGGCGACGAATTCGTTGTCCTCATTCACGGCATGCACACAACAGAGGACATTACCCCCATTGCCGAGCGTATCGTTGCGGCACTCCATGACCAAATCAGTTTCCAGGGACAAACCCTGCAGTATGGCTGCAGCATTGGAATTGCCTTATGCCCAGACCACGGGACAACGCCCGAAGCACTTATGCTGATCGCTGATGAGACCATGTATAAGGCGAAGAAAGCAGGCAAAGGACGCTTTATCTTCGCGCAAAGCCCAGCTTAACCGCTGATGACGCGTGAGAGGCCTCACCTGCCTTCGGGGTCGCCTCTCTTTCTCATTCGCCCAAAAACTCATAAGCGCAGCTGGAATTTCTAAAATTCTCGGCTATCCAGCACTTCGAGAGAAGTGCCGAAATTTTACAAATGTCGCTCACTCAAAGTGGGTAGCTCTCCCAAGGATTTTGGGAAGATGAAAAGGAGCGCCCCTTTAAGAAGCGCTCCTCAAGCAGTATTTAGGGCAGTGGCAGTTTGGGTTTAGCGGAAAGCCCGGTCATTTTGAGAGGTGGATTGGCCTCGATCTCCTGCAACACTTCTTTTAAAGCACGGTCCATCTGAGGATCACGACCTGCCACGAAGTCTTGGGGACTCAGGTCAATGTCTATATCTGGCTCGACGCCATAATTTTCGATACTCCAGCCTGCATCCTTGAACCAGAACGAGAACTCAGGTTGCGTCGTGGTGCCGCCATCAATCAGGTGGTGACGCGGCCAAATACCAATGACACCGCCCCAGGTACGCTTACCGATCAGCTTACCCAGCTTCAGGGCTTTAAAAGCGTGACTGAACATATCCCCATCCGATCCAGCATACTGGTTGGTCAGGCAAACCATGGGCCCAGCGGGAGAATCTTCGGGGTAAGGAATATCCCCAAACCAACGGGTATGGTCAAAACCTAGACGTCGGCGAGAGAGTTTTTCTAAGATCAAAGGCGATACTGAGCCACCACCGTTATAGCGCGCATCCACAATCAAGCCATCCCGCTCGCACTCCACCAGGAAATAGCGGTGGAACTCAGCAAAGCCCGCAGGGCCCATATCGGGAATATGGACGTACCCTACCCTGCCCTTGGAATGATGATGCACATAAGCACGGTTATTCTCAACCCAAGTGCGGTAGCTGGCCAGTCGATCCGATGCAAGGGTTTTCAGGGCGACATGGCGAACGTTTCTGCCTTTGCCATCACTTACCTTAAGTCGCAGCTCAGCCCCCACCATATTGACAAAATGGGATTCAAGCGGAACATCCTCTCGAACAGGTACGCCATTGACGGCCCAAATGAGGTCCCCCACATTGACGCCAACACCGGGTTGCGCGAGTGGCGATGACGCCGTGCGATTCCAGGTGTCTCCTGGCAGAATCTCGACCACTTCATAGGCTTTGTGTTTGGCATTGAAGGCAAACCGCGCCCCCAACTGCCCCACACCCCAAGAGGGCTGCCTGCGAAGATCGCCGCCGAAAACATAGGCGTGGGAAGTGCCCAACTCACCCTGCATTTCCCAAAGCAAATCAGAGAGTTCACTGCGCGCAGAAAGGCGCGGCAAAAGGCGCGCATAGCGTTCATAAACCCGCTGCCAATCCACCGAGGACATGTCCTCTGTCCAGAAATGGTCGCGTTGCAGTTGCCAAGCCTCACGGTAGATCTGGCGCCACTCGAAGCCGGGGTCAACGCTCACCCGAAGGCGAGACAAGTCAATCCAACCGGTTTTTTTGCTGGGGCGCTCACCCTCATGCCGGTCTTCATGGCGTTCATCGGCCTTGACCACGCGCAACCGGTGGTCAGAGGCATACGCCACCCACTGGGAATCCTGGCTCAAGCTAAAACTGTGGACATGATCCGCAAAGGTCTCGACCTTTAAGGTCTCAAAATCAAACACTTCCACCAGACCCGCACTGTGGTCTTCCTCGGACTCTTCGCCATCCGGCAAAGTGCCCTCGTTGGGCCAGTTGAGGAATAAGACTTTCCCCTTTAAGCCTGCGACTTGGGAATAAATGCCATCTTGAACGGGGAAAGCGATCACGCGTTGCTGAATCCCATCCAGATCGATCTTGATGGGTTCAGGGGAAGATTTCTCTTCTTTTTTCTTATTTTTCTTAACCTTAGATTTATCATTATCCTCGTCGTCCTCCTCACTCTTGGCCAGGTCCGCCTCTTTCAGCAAGAAGGGGTTTGGCAGGTCACTTTGAAGGAGGACCACATAGGGACGCATCCCCCTTGGAAATCCCATTTCGAAGTGAAGGGAATCCCAGGCAGGATCAAATTGCCGGTAAGAGATAAAGTAAAGATATTTACCCTCTGGATCGAAGGATGGTTCAACATCTTTCAGCACCGGATCAGTTATCTGGTGGGTTTTGCCTGAAGCCTTTTCCCACAAAAAGATCGCCATGCGATGGCGCGACAGGGACTTGCTGTAGGCCACCCAGCGTCCATCGGGCGACCAGGTCACACCAGAAAACATGGCTTGATGACTGCGGTCAATGACCTGAATCTGCCACGTTGAGAGATCCACATGAATAATCTCGTTGCGGTGGTTAGTGACAATAACCGCATCTTCATGGGGAGAGGATAAAATGTCCGTTATCCGGCCTATATTTAGAACAGGCGAGCGCTCAATAAGCGACAATTCCTGCACATCAAAAAGTGCCAAATGATCGTTGAGCGGGGCGTCATAGGCCGCCACCATGCGCTTACCATCATTCAGCCAGCAACTAAGGCGATAGCGCACGTCATCTTCCATGGCATGGGGTAAAACAGGGCCTTCCCAGTTGCCAAAGGTGTAGGCTTTACCGCGCGTCACCACTGCCAAATGATGGCCCTGTGGATGCAAATCATAGCTTTCCAGATAATCACTTGCCGCCACAAATTTGCGGCGCTTTTGCGTGCGCAGGCTATGGAAAGTAATAGCGATGGGTCGAGTGGTATGGGTGTGCAGATCGAGGGCATAAAGATCACCGCCCGCGTGATAAACAATGGTTTTTCCGTCGGTGGATTGGTTGCGCACATAATAATCTTCATGCTGGGTGTGGCGCGTGACATCTTCGCCGCCAAGGGTGCAAGAATAGAGATTGCCCACCCCTTCATGGTCTGAGGCAAAGTAAATGCGCTCGCCGACCCACAGCGGACGCGCCATGTCGGAGTGAAGGGTGACCAATTTTTTGAAGGTGCGGTCGCCTTGGGTATCAATCCACACCTCACCCGCCGTTCCACCGCGATAGCGCTTCCAGAAACCGTATTCTCGGTAACCGTGCCGTTGCAAGACCATCCCTTTCCCACCCTGATCGGCAAAGGCGGCATAATTCACCGGACCCAATTTCATGGGCGTTGCATGACCGGTTTCAGGCTTCACGCACCACAAAGCATTGAGGCGGGCAAAGGGTTGCTGGGCAGAACTCACAAAGAAAATACCCTCATTTGTCCAAGCCACCACCGTACAATTGCTGCCCAAATAGGTCAGGCGCTTGGCGTCCCCACCGTGGGCCGGCATGATGTAGACTTCTTGCCCACCTTCGTGGCCACCGGAAAATGCCAGCATCTGGCCGCAGGGTGAAAACACGGGTGTCGAGCTTGCGCCAAGCCCATGGGTCAGTCGCCTTGCCACCCCGCCAGCAAGGGGCACTTGCCACAGGTCTTCTTCACTGACAAACACCACAACATCATCACGAACAGCAGGGTAACTATAGTATCCTTGGCACTCAGTCATCGAAAATTATGTCCTTATAGTGGATTGCCCTCAAGGCGTTGGGGCTCAGTTTCCCCTAATCTAGCGTGCTGGGGCCGCGCTGACCAGCCCTGCTACGCCTGTTTCTGCAAACAGATCTTGTTTTCATTGCAAGCCATGCCCCATCTCGTTACTGGCCAAGGGCCCTCAGGCTACGGAACAAAAGGCTTGTGTTAAGTTGCTTAAGACAGATTGACGCTCCTTCACCAGGTCAAGGGCATTCAGACTTCGCAACAAAACGGCTGCGCCCAGGGACGTAAGGCGAATCGACGCCCCTTCAACCTGCCACAGCCTGTTGTGCCACTCATAGATAACTTCCTCCAGATCACGATCCCCTCCCCCCTCATGGGCCATTTTCTGGCACCAGGGCAGAAGCTGGTCCTGGATCGCCAGGTAGGTCATATCTGGGTCCTTTCTTTCCAGGCGAAGATTCATCTCGCGCTGCACAGCTTCAACAAGATCAACAGCCGAGAAATGTTTGTAAAACAAAGAAATTGCTTCTTGTTTTCCAATATTGCGTAAGCGTGGATGCACAACCCGCAGGATATACTGATCAAAAGTTGGGGTATGGAGCAGGCCCACATCACGTCCAATAAGGTTTTTAAGATAAAGGGCTTGGTGAAGCGGCTCTTGGAGCTCGCTCACATCCCAAAGCCCTGCTGCTTCAAGAAAGAGGGCATTATCACCCGAAAACTGCTTTTCAACCTGCCGCTGGGCAATCTCAGCAACGAAAGTACGCAAGGGATTTGTTGCAGTATTCACGCCACCAATTTGCAGTTTAAATCGGAAATCAAGCGCCTGATAGAACATCTCGATCCCGTTATTCTTCCCCGTGGTGCACAATTGAATGGAGGCCAACATCTTGACGAATTGCTCCTCTCGAGGACTTAGCACATGCCCATACGCAGTGTCATCGGGGGCAGCCATGATGCTGGCAACGATGGCCCGAAGCTTCGCCGTCCTTAAGGGTAAACGCCCCATTTCAGCAGGGACATTCAGCAGATGAGTGAGGTAACTACTGCCTAATGATCCAACAATTAGGGTCTGTAAATCCTGAGAGGTTGCCTGCCTCACAGCGTCCAGAAATCCTGGGACCACATCCGCCCGCGTTTGTAGCCCAGTAGACATGGCCTCAAAAAAGTCACCTGGACAAGGAGGTACCAGCTCTTCTCGCACGCCTCCCAACTGGTCATCATCGACCAAATGGGTTAAAAATTGGGGGTTGAGACGAACTTCCCAAGATTCCTGCCCCTGCTCATCAAAGTGGACGCTTGGCACCTGCAGCTGCGACCAATCAATCGGGGCCGCACGTTTTTGCATCAATTCATAGTGCAGATAAAACTCGGCGTCTTTGGTATGATAAAAGGGCTGCTTAGCCATTGTTTCGATAATCTTGAGCGTCAGGGAATAATCCTGGATTTCCCCGCCACTCATCAGGTGCGCAAGATGCTTATCCGCAATTAAATGGCGCAGCGCCAGCGAGGGGCTTCCCATGCACTCAAGCCAATAGCGTCGAATCTTGGGCGCAAGCTGGGGCTCTGTCGCCATCAAATAGGACCAAAATTCCGTGTGCGTTCCCAGATCAAACTCGCTGTCCTGCATAGCCTTTTGATGAAGTTCAACCATTTTCTGGCGCGCCTCTCCAGGAGGCACCATCATCAGATCGTCAATGGTATCGATCACCAAATCTAAAAGCGGCATATCAATGCCCCCAAAGGAAATCAACCCTTCATCTTCCGAATCCGAGTCCTCATCGCCCAAATCCATATCCTCAAAAGGTGACTGATAGTCGGCCTGTTGTGGTTCACTTGCCTTAGGACTGTCATGGGCGGGACTTGGTGTGCTTGGCGTCTTACCTTCAAAATAGGGCGCATACAGCTGACGCAGCATCCCTAAAACTTCCATATCCTCAGGTCCAGTGAAGTAAGCAAATTTACCAAGCAACGACACCACTTCGTCCCCATCACAGCCGATTCTTCCAAAGGTTTGGATTTCTTGAATGGCCTTTGGGCGAAGGGAGGCCGGAATATCACACAAATACATGCGCAAAAGCGGCCGCAGGTCGGCACGTTCGTCAACGTCCCTTAATTTGTGGCGCTTGTGCCCTTCCGTTACTCTGTAGTTGGACGCGTTTGATAGGAATTCAACAAGGGCGTCCTCTTGGCCCTCGGTCGCAGCGTACAGATCAGGATTCACATTGTGAAATCCTTCAAAAAGATAGATAATCTGATCCTGAGAGAGGCCACTCGAAAGATAAGGTCGCAGCAAATCGAGGCAGTTCTGCCACAAGTGCACTGGAATATCGACCATGCTTTCCACGACAGAATAGATATCACTGGCACCAGCTTGAGGAACCAAGAGTTGCTTTGCCATCGCAACTAACGGTGCGCGGTCGGTGGGCGCCAGATCGCGCAACGTCAATAGGGTCTCAACCCGAACCTCCATTCTCTTTGATTTTGGGATTCCGCTAAAGAGATCTTGAGTATAATCAATGAGTTGCGTTTGCTCTTCTGGACTTAATACGACCAACCCTGAGACTGCCCGCAATAAATCATCAGGCTTCAGGTCAAGGGCTAGCTCAGCCTTCAGCAGATACACACATTTTATGACGAGGTCTTGTTCCAGGGTGGCACTCAGCCGCAGGGCGGCAAGGGCTGAATCGAAGTCTTCGAACTCTCCAAAATGTTGGCCACAAAACGCGAGAACGCCCACACGCATAGATTCTTCAAGACGGCGCAATGCACCCAACAAGATGGCCAGAGTGCTGTCAGAGTCACCCGCATCCACCTGTGCGCCGAATGCCCCTTCCCGCCCCGGCGAGGGAGGCAAAGGCTGGTCTTGAGCTTCATTGTTAGCCCCACCTACCTCACTGGATGCATCCCCAGGCGCATCCTCCTCGTCAACGTCGCCGTCTGCTTCATCCGACTGCGGTAGGTTCTGCTCTGGGATAGCCGCGATTAATTGGCGAAGAGTTTCTTCATCCATGGTCTCCATGTGGTCTGCCCATACGGATGACATAAGATTTTCATCTTCGGCGGAATCTAAAGCCGCATTCACTGCAAGATTCACAATATTGTCGAGGAAAGTCGCAGCAGGTGCTGACGTTGACTCATTAGGCACCAAGCGGTTGACCTCGGCGCTAAATCTCTCCAGCAGCCTTCCCTGAAGCTCTTGGTCACGACTTTTAAAGCTGGAGAAGGATGAGGAGTAGCTGGAACTGGACGCAGTGCTCTGCGCGTCCTCATCCATCAGATCTGAGGCGTACGACTGCATGCCACACTTTAAGGCCATCAAAGAGCACATGGTCATCAGAGAAGACTGCAGTTTGCGCATTGAATACTCTCCCTTGTTTATTCTTGCAGCGATGTCTTCAATCCCACGCTTTATGAGACGGGCGTTTCCCCCTTTGCTCTGCCTTGGGTGGGCTTGGTTTGCTTAAGTGTTCCAGCGTGCGGTGGATTTTTATGTGTCTGAAAACGCTGTGATACCTTACTCACAAAGGCTTTGAATGCGGCCATATCCTGGCCACCTAGCTTGGCAGCAGGCATCATTTTGACCGAAGCAGGGTTAATGTGCTTATTAAACCGCAACAACTCGTAGTGGAGGTGGGGACCAGTGGTACGGCCTGTGGCCCCAACGAAGCCGATCACCTGGCCCTGCTTGACACGCGCACCGGGCTTCAAACCCTTGGCATAGCGGCTGAGGTGGGCGTATGCAGTCGAATACTCAGAATTGTGGCGAATGCGGATATAATTACCATAAGCCCCCCACAGCCCAATTTTCTCAACCACGCCATCGCCGGCGGCCATAACGGGTGTCCCCGTGGGGGCACCGAAATCCACACCCGTATGCAGCTTGGTAAAGCCCAGGATGGGGTGACGGCGATGCCCGAATTTAGAGCTGATACGGGCGCCATCAATGGGGGTGCGCAGCAGCCCCTTCTTCACACTCTCGCCGTGCTCGTTGTAAAAACCAGTGGTGCCATCTTTTAGACGAAACCGAAACAAGCGGATGGTTTTACCCTGAAGATAAAGGCTGGCATAGCTCAGCTCTCCCCCCTCCACCCAATCCGATTCAGGATCTGTGGTGCTCTCATATAAAAACTCAAAACGATCACCGGGCTGAAAATCGCGCTGAAAATCAACGTCGAAGGAAAAGGCTTGAATGGCTTCTTGGATCGTCTTGGCGGGCACATTTTGTTTGCTTGCGTCCAGATAATAGCTTTCTTGAATTCGGCCCGTCACGGCAGAGGTTTGGCGAACAAGCTGCTTCTTGGTCTTTTCTGCGATGAAGCTTCCGTCCTCGGTTTGACGCACGAAGATTTCTTCATCAATGGAGGGGCGAATGTAGAGGGAGAAAATATCTCTCTTGCCGCAACTTTGTGGAATTTCTATGGCCGTGATGGACAGCTCATGGTCGGTTCGTAGATCGCGCGGGTCATAGACCTTGCGCAAGGCCTCCGCCACACCCAGCGCCTGTTGCTGATCAACACCAACCCGATTAAGGGCAGAGACAATGGTGTCACCCGATTTGAGTTCCAGAGGATAATCTTGGGGTTCTGGCTCTACTGCGGGCTGCAGAGCACTTTCAGGAGTGATTTCACATACCTGCCCTGTTGGGCCAATCACCACCTGCGGCTGGGGCTTGGGATGCCACAAAGCAATAAATCGATCCCATCCAGCAATCATAACGGCAAGCGCCAGGGAGAGGGCTGCGAGAATATGCCTGATTCTGGAAAATTGCACGCCAGATGATACCTTAGTAAAGTGAGACTTATGCCTTTTGTGAATAATACGCAAAATTCATTTCGTCCAGCACTTTAGATCACCCCATTCAGCCAGCAAGATCCTAACCCCACGACGCGCCAGCCTTGACGTGGCAGTTTTTTTGGGATTTAAGTGTTTTCTGAGCTTCAGTTAATCATTTAGTCACCCTCATAGGTTATTTTTTGAACATTAGTCAGTGTTGCCGACAAGTAAGGGGCCAGAAAATGAGCATGGAATTAAGAACAAAACAATGGGTGGTGGGACTTACAGCGAGTTTATTTCTTTGCTCTTCTGCCCTCGCCACCAATGAACAAAAACTTGACAATGCAGCATCACCTCAGCAAGAAGCCGCCAGTGATGAGGTGAGCATCAACGATCCTGCCGAAGATTTTAACCGTGCCATGTTTGCCTTCAACCGTGTAGTTGATCATGTGGTCACAAAGCCTGTGGCTGAAATTTATCGGGGTGTGTTGCCACAACCTGTGCGCAACCGCGTGCATTGCTTTTTAAATAATCTCGGCTCTCCCTTGGTTTTAGTTCACGACATCCTTCAGCTTAAGCTGGATCAGGCCGGCGAGACCCTGGCACGATTTGTGATCAATTCAACAATCGGCATATTGGGTCTGTTTGATGCCGCAGATGAATTTTTTGATATTAAATACCATAAGGAAACCATGGGCTCGACCCTTGCCCACTGGGGTGTGGGCGGTGATCCATTCCTGGTCTTGCCCTTGATTGGTCCCACGAATCCTAGGGATTTTGCAGGCCAAGTGGTGGATATGTTCGCTGATCCTTTCAACATTTGGGCAAATCACGAGGATAAAACAACCCTCCTCTATGGTCGCGCCGTGCTTGAAATTGTCGACCGCCGCGCACAGCTTAGCAGCGTGTTCAATCGTATCGATCGGGCCCACGATCCTTATATGATGATGCGCACACTTTATACCCAAAATCGCCTTTACAATGAAACGGACGGTGAGCAGGATACCGATTCGCCGCGTCCAACTGAATAATATATGAGTCGTTATCATGATGAGATTTAAAGCGCTGATCACCATTGCCCTGTTGAGTTTTGTGGGGCACAAAGTAGCCTTCGCATCGGACCCAAAGCCGGTCTCGGAAGTTGAGGCCAGAGTTTTTGTCAAAGATGTGGGCGAGAAAATCGTTGCCATATTGCAAGATAAGGGCACAGCCTTAGATGTCAGAAAAGAGCAGTTTCGCGGTGTTTTGCGCCAGCATTTTGAGTTGCCCAGCATTGGCCGATTCGTCCTTGGTCGCTATTGGCGTCAGGCATCCGATGCCCAGCAAAAAGACTACCTGATTTTATTTGAGAATGATTTGGTGGAGAGTTATTCGGCGCAATTTGATGCCTATAATGACGAAACCTTTGAGGTGATCGGCCACCGCCCCAGCCAAGATGGGGGCGTTGTCATTAAAAGCCGCATCAATCGCACCAGTGGTGGTGAACCCCTTCCCGTTGACTGGAAAGTTTTTGAAACACCCAAAGGGCTTCGCGTTTTTGATATCATCGTCAACGGTGTTTCCATGAGTATCACCCAGAGAACAGATTATGCAGGACTGATGGCATCGGCAAAATCCATGGATGCGTTTTTAGCGCAGCTACGCACCAAGCAAAAAGCACCAACCAAAGTGGGACAGAAGGCCGCATCTTAAGGTCCATATGGATTTAAAAATACCGCCACGATTGATCGGGGCCTCACTCACGAAGATAAGAACCCAGGTGCATCCTACTTTCAATAGTTAGGAACGCGAAGGGTTCTAAGCTCAATTGGCGAAGAGAGCCCCGGTAGATCCCACTTTCAGTTGGCAAAGAAGCCCTTGCCGGCTCACGCTCTCAGTGGATGCCGCTTTCAGTCGACGCACAGGCCCCGTATCACGGGCGCCTCAATGGAAGCGGACGTCAGTCCGTTTCCAGCTTATCAATCCAGGGGTGATCTTGCTTAAAGCGTGCATTACGCCGGCCAAGATCACTAAGGACCGCGATTTTCAGCTCCTCGGGCACGGAACGCACCGCTTGAATACGCTCCATGTCTGCCTGCGCTTGGGTGCCCACATGGACGCAGATTCCTATTTCCCGCATCAAACGGGTTTTCGAAGCCGTCAAGCATGCCATTTCTTCCCGTTGTTGTGGCGAGGGCTCCGGCAAGGTTTGCAGCATCAGCAGGTTCGACTCAATTGCTTGGTATTCCAACTCAAGGGTCTCATACTTGCCCCAAAGATTTGAGAATTTTTGCTTTTGAACTTCTTCTATCGAACAAAGATCTTTTTGTGCTGCCCCCCACAGCGGATGGGTGCCTGCAATGAGTTCGATAATTTCAGCGGCATTCTTCACATTTTCTTGCCCATGGGCAAACAGTCGGTAAGCCGCACCCTCTGCCGGCAGCGTCCATTCACCATAGCTAGGCGCGTCATTATCAGCCGCCTTAACCAACTCTTCCTGGCTCTTGCGCTGTACAATATTTACCAAGATGCCTGGTTTCTCAAGGGCTTCCACAAGGCTCGCCGCCCGGGTTAACAAGGTGCTCAAGGGACGATAGAGCTCGGCCAGGCCTGGCATTTTAGGCAAACGCCCCGCCTGCATTGCATCCGACACCTGGCTCATGGGGTCGTGCTTCATGACGGTTAATAAATATTCGCCAGCCATCTCGTGCACTTTTTTTTGCAGAATCTTTAAATCAGAGTCTTCATGGGCCTCAAGCGCTTCAGTTTCGAGAGGCGCTGATAAGTTACGTTTGAAAAACCTTTTCAAGGTATTCACTCCACCGCCTTTGATGAGCCAATAGGCGGCCTCATGGGTGTCTCGCTGCACACCACGCCTGTGTTGAAGCATGATGCCCAAATTATTCATGGCCCAAGCGTGTCCTTGCGCTGCCGCTTGGCGGTACCACTTCACCGCTTCGGCGTCATTGGCAGGGCATTGCCCCCCCTCAACACCCCGCCCCTCTTCAAGCATGATGCCCAAATGGTTCATGGCTGCAAAGAATCCTTGCGCTGCCGCCTGGCGGTACCATTTCACCGCTTCGACGTCATTGGTGGGGCATTGCCCCCCGTCAACACCACGCCCCTCTTGAAGCATGATGCCCAAATTGTTCATGGCTGCAACATGTCCATGTTCTGCCACCTGGCGATACCACCTCACGGCTTCTGTGTCGTTGTTTTCATCGGTTCCCAAGTCCACCACTTTTAGGGCATAAAGCACGCCCATGGCAAAACATGCCTCAGGATGTCCGTTTTCCGCAAAGGCACGAATCTTTTCGATCAGCTGGGGGCGATCTCTAAGCAGCTGCGGGGCAGATCGTGCAACAACATAGGCTCGTCTGAGATCGGCCATCACCCACCCCTCAAAATCAGTGCTCCACTTGGATAAGGCTAAATTTTCAAGAACCTCTAAAGGAATAAAACGCAGATAGACCAAATGTACCATCTGGTCTTGCATAATTTGATCGCCATCGTTGGCAGCCTTGATCCATTGGAGGGTTTCTGAGAGATTTTTCGGCTTTGATAGCGCTACAGGGGCGTCAACTTGAGGGACCTCGTTGGAGTCTCTCAGACGCTTCGGCCGCTTTGACGCACTTTCGGGGGTGTTCGTGTCGTCCTCAGCTCCAGCTAGCGGGTCAACCCGCTTGAGCTTTCCTCTGGAAGATGGAACTGTTTCTGGGGAGGCGCCACCTTGATTCGGGTCCTGATTATCATGAAACTTCCCACCCTCGTCTGCCCCATGAGAGTTGTGAGACATATCCGAAGCCGCCACATACCAAGGCATACCTAAAGATAGGGCCAAGGCTAAGGCAGAAAAACCATGTTTAATGTGCGCATTCATGACAGACAGAACTCAAGTTATTTGAGGAATTAGGCCTATCCCATTCTAGATCAAATTGTCAATTTAATTTTTTAGGCGAAATAGATTGTGGCGATGGTTGGAAATGTAAGGAAGACTATGCCCTTTGCGGAGAGTATCGCCACTATTGCAGAGCTTTATCTTTCCACACCTCCATGATTCCAATCATCAGCAGGCGGTAATGAGTCCCAAATGTCAAAAAGCAGTGATCTTAAGTGGGGAATGACGTCTCCCTCAAACCAGGGTTTTTTGCGCAACCACAAACGATTACGCGGTGAGGGGTGCACCATTGGAAAGTACCCAAGGGGGGTATAGTCTTGCCAAGTGCTCACCGTCTGTTGCAGGCTGGGCTTGCGGAGTGCTTTAAGATAATAGGCTTGCGCATAGCTTCCCACCAGCAGGGTGAGTTTCACATGGGGAAGATGCCGCAAAAGCACTTGATGCCATGTGGGTGCACACTTGGGGCTTGGCGGCAGGTCGCCAGATTTCCCCTTGCCTGGATAGCAGAAACCCATGGGCATGATGGCAATCTGACCTGAGTCATAAAAGAAGTCACGGTTGACACCTAACCACTGTCGCAACAGATCGCCCGAGGGATCATTCCAAGGCACGCTTGTCGAATGCACACGCCGCCCCGGGGCTTGTCCGATGATGAGCACCTTGGCCTCAGAAAACAGGCGCACCACGGGATTAGGCTCATGGATAAAGGTTCCCTGACATAGACGGCACGCCCGCAAACTCTCTAAGATGTCATCCAGTGGATTCATGGGGCTCCTTCATGGGGCGTCACTTCAAAAAAGAGAGTTTGCGATAGTCCCAACCGCCTTAAAAGTCTGATTTGAATGGGAAAATTCTCCTTGAAGCCAGACGGCAAGAAACATCTTGGGAGGATTTTAGTCAAAGTGCTTGAACAATGTACTCAGCGCATGGTCGGCATCACGGTGCTGGGCATACTCCAGGCGGGCCTCATAGACGGCAGCAAGGGTGTCCGGAATCACGGGGCGAAGGCTTTGCAAAGCCAGGGCTGCATCCTGGAATAGGCGATCATTGAGGGCTTGCTCAAAAAGGGCGCGGCAACTTTCAACGGGGTGCGGGTAATGGGCGACCAGCTCCTTGACCTTATGCAGGCGATCAAAGGGACTAAGACCCTCAAAAGCTTGGGCATAAAGCAGAGCATGTTTCGCCTCGGGATGCTGCTGCCATGCGTACTCAGCCATACGACGCAGGCGGCGATGTTGCCCTTGGGCCAAAAGATAGGGCGCCAAAGCGTCAATGAGGGCAGTAGATGTGGGCAAGGCGGCATACGCGTCTTCAAGAACGTCACGGGCGCGCACAGCCTGGCCCTGGGAGGCCAGTTGCGTCGCATACCTGACGATGGCTGGCCCAAAAACATTTGCCACCTCATGGGAGAGATTTTTTTGCGACTTGCTTAAAGTGTTCAGCAGCGCCAGCACATCTTGGGCGCGATCCAAATGACAAAGGGCCTGTACCCGAAGGGCGATGAACGCAACAGAATCGGTATCAAACGCGCTGCCTGCCTCCGCGAGCGACAGCGCCTCATGGACTTTTCCCTGGCACCACGCCATGCGCGCCAAGAAAAGGTAGGCCGGCGTGCGCCACTTTTCATCCTGTAGCAGCGCTCTTAACGACATGTCGACTGTCCTGGGGTCTTGCGCATCGGGGCGATCAGCCAGCTCTGCAAAGAGGGCCACCGATCCCTCGCCAAGGTCTCGTAAGGATTCCAATGACTGCTGGTAAAGACTTGGAATTTGTAAGATACGCGCCTTAAGGAGATTCTCAAGACTTTGAAGTCGCCGCTGTTGGGCTTCACGGGCACGATGCTCGCGAAGGCGGGTTGGAAAATGCAAGACCCAGGTCATACCTTTTAAGATATAGGTTCCGGGTAAAAAAACGAGAACCAACGCCCCCATGGCCACCCAGAGGGGCATTTCGACTTGATAGCCAAAAGCATCCAAAATGAGGCGTGCAGGATGAAGGGCTACCCACCACAAACCCAGGGCAAGGGCAACAAGCCCCAGACCTAGGAGAATCCATCGACTCACGACATCTGCCCTTTAAACAGCGCCTCCATAAATGTCGCTTCCAGTTCTTTAAGAAGTTCCGTCACCTCGGCGCGAGCCCGCGCATGGGCAATCCACTTTTCCAACATAGGACGCAAATTCGCATCTGCTTCCAATGCGCCTTCTGCTGTCTTAATCGCAGCACTCAGATTTCCCGCCTGCATCGCCTTCAAGAGATCTGCTTTGATGTCGGCGCTCGCCCCGTTGGTGGCGGCCTTTCCGATGTGAATGAGGGACTTCAGCTTATCCCACAGCTTTTGCAGCAATCCTGGCTCGCCCGAATTGTCAGGCCCAGAAAGGGTACGGGTTTTAAATTCCAGCGCCCGTGCTTGTTCAAAAAGCGCCATGGGTGTTGGAACTCCTAACTCGGCAAAAGCCTGCAACCGTCCCAAAAGCGCCTGCATCTCGGGCGCCGCTTCCCCAAGCGCACGCATCAACGCCTCAAGTTCTGTCAGGAACGGACCACCATGCATCAGCGCCGAACGTAAATCGATATAGGCACGAAGTTTGCTGTGGTCAGGCACCGGAAACTTAGGCGCCTCTTGACCTTTGACCAGGTCTTTGAGGGCATTGACCACACTCTCTGCCGTGCTGACTTCGCCCGAGCTTTTTCCGGATGATTTTAGAGAGTCAACCTCTTGCTGCAAAGCCTGCACGCGCTTCTCCAGATCGGCAAGGTGCTCGGCTGTGGTTGCAAATTTTCCGGCCACCACATGGGACTTTGAGGTCATCATCACAACGCCCACGGCAGCAACCACACCCACAGCGGCAATCAGCATGTAAAGTTTTTTTGCATCGCCCATCCCGCGGTGAGCGGCGCTTTTGGCTTCTGTTCCTGTACCCGTATTTTGGTCTTCGATCATCACTTCCCCTCCTGTTGTCTCATATGTTGGCGCACCATCTCTATCATAGCGCGATCTTCTTGAGGCTCAACCACATGGATGGTCACCCCTTTTAAACCTCTCAAGCCATCGGCAATGACTGAACTCAAACAGATGGCCTGCAGATCCTGGATATCTTCGCTGCTCACTAAGTGCTTAAAAAGTTTCGCATTAGCTAAGGAATAAAACAAGGCATACCCAATAGAACCCAACCTAAGGCCCTCGCGCACAGGATGCGGCAAATGATCGAGGCTTTGTGTTTCATAGACCACATACCGCCTTACATCATAGCCCCTCTGACCAAGTGCCGTGCTAAGATCAAGGCGCACCTCCTGGCCCGAAAGGTAGAGGGCTCTGCCCTTCTTTGGCCCCACCGCGCAAAACAATTCAAGAAGACTTTGCGCAGATCCCTCTGCGACGTGCACAGCGCGAAATCCTGCCACCCTTACTGCCGCAGCCGTCGCAGATCCGACGGCAAAAATGGGAGTCTCCTGATCCAGCTTTAAGGCGACCAGACCAGGAAGCGCATTTTGGCTGGAGAGCAAGATGGCCGTTGGTTTTGGATCTTCGTGAGGTTCAAATTTTGGGAATGCTATGTGGTGCAGCGGACACATGACGGGCTCGACACCCATATCCATCAAGGCTGCGGCGGTGCGCTCAGCTAAGGGCTGGGGTCTCGTGATCAAGACCCGCTTTGATGCGCCTGCAACCATGTCTTCATCTCCTGCCCCCATGTGTGGGCCTCCTCAAGGGCCTGATCGGGCGCAAATTCTCCCCGCTTTTGGAGGGTCTTCGTGCCATCCACTGTTGCCACAAACGCATGAAAGTCGATCATGCCAGCAGGCGTTAGGATGGCATGGGCTGCGATCGGCGTACGGCACGACCCATCAATCGCCTGCAAAAAGGTGCGCTCGATCTCCACCACCTGGGCCGTCGGCCCGTGATTGAGACCTGCCAATATCTCCTGCATTTGGGTATCCGCCACTCGGCATTGCAGACCAATGACACCCTGAGCCACAGCCGGCACAAAGCTCTCAATGGATAAAGGCATGGCGTGATCCGGCTGTAATCCAAGACGCTTCAAACCAGCGGCCGCAAGGAGGGTGGCCTCGGCATGCCCATCGGCGAGCTTTTTGAGACGCGTATTCACATTACCCCGCAGCGTCACCACTTGAACATCCGGACGCAGGGCTAACACTTGGGCCTGACGCCGCAGTGAAGACGTCCCCACCCTGCTGCCCTTTGGCAGTGCGTCGAGACTTATCCCATCCCGTGATAACCAAATATCCCTGGCATCTTCACGGGGCAGATAGGAGGGGATAATTAGGCCTTCGGGCAGGATTGTGGCCACATCTTTCATGGAATGAACCGCCAAATCCACGCGACACTGCAGAAGGGCTTCCTCAATTTCCTTTGTAAACAAGCCCTTGCCGCCCCATTCGGTCAGACGCTCGTGATGGATGAGATCTCCAGTCGTGGTCATGGTGATCACTTCAACCGTGACATCAGGACAGACGTTTTTGAGACAATCTGCCACCATCTCAGCCTGTTTACGGGCCAGAGGGCTCGCCCGAGTGCCAATACGCACATGCTTCATGGAAAAAACTTGAAGTCCACTTTTATTCTATGATTGATAAATCCTAACCGATTTAGGATGGAAGAACCATGATCGTTTTGGGAATCGAGACCAGTTGTGATGAAACGTCTGCTGCCGTGGTCGACGCCACGCGGACCATTCGCGCCCACATTGTCGCAACGCAACTTGAGGAACATCAGCGCTATGGCGGCGTGGTGCCGGAAATTGGCGCACGCGCCCACCTGGAAAAGCTACCCCAAATCGTATCGGAGACCCTGCGCCAGGCCAATCTGGGATTAGAGGACATCGACGGCATTGCCGCCACCGCAGGACCTGGACTCATTGGTGGTTTAATCGTGGGGGTGGTTTTTGCAAAAAGCCTTGCCCTCGTTCACAAAAAACCTTTTCTCGCCGTGAATCACCTGGCTGCCCATGGGCTGACGCCAAGACTCAGCGATAATGTCGAATTTCCTTACCTCCTGCTCTTGGTCTCCGGCGGGCATTGTCAGTTGATCGTCGTCAAAAGCCCCCTCCACTTCCAGGTTCTGGGCAGTACCATGGATGATGCGGCAGGCGAGTGTTTCGACAAGACCGCGCGACTCTTGAACTTACCCTATCCCGGCGCCCCGCGCTTAGAAGCTGTTGCGCGGCAGGGTGATGCTGAACGCTTTCGCTTTCCAAGGCCCCTCTTGCACCACCCAGATCCAAACTTGAAGTGTAGTTTTTCGTTCTCTGGCTTAAAAACGGCCGTTCGGCAAAGTGTGTCCCAAATCGACCAGCTCAGCGCGCAAGATATCTCGGACGTAGCGGCCTCGTTCCAAGCAGCTGTGGCAGATATCTTGGCCTCAAGAACGTCTAATGCCCTTGCTGTTTGTAAAGAATTGCAGCAACCCCTCACGGCCGTTGTCGTTGCTGGCGGCGTGGCTGCGAACCAATACTTACGAGGT
Organism: Holosporales bacterium; assembly: GCA_046318415.1. Classification (GTDB taxonomy): domain Bacteria; phylum Pseudomonadota; class Alphaproteobacteria; order Caedimonadales; family Caedimonadaceae; genus JBKCUK01. The sequence goes on from JBKCUK010000009.1 coordinate 66,667, forward strand.
CGTTTGCAAGCCGTGAGTGAAGCCCATGGGCTTCCTTTCGTGGCCCCGCCCCTGAATTTGTGCACCGATAACGGCGCCATGATCGCTTGGGCAGGGCTTGAAAAACTGCGCCTGGGGGCCGATGACCCCCTCGATTTTCGTGCAACACCACGCTGGCCGTTGCAAGATCTGCAACTTCCTGGCACCGTAAGAAACTAAGTTGCGACAAATAAAGGTAAAATGAACCATGACCACCATTAGCGTTTTTGGCGCTGGCGCTTGGGGCGGAGCCCTTGCATTCACAGCTGCACGGGCCGGGCATAAAACCATCTTGTGGGATAACGAAGAAAGCCGAGCCATCCAGCTTCGCAAAAAGCGCGAAATTTTTGATCGACTTCCGGGTATTCCCCTTCCCCAAGATATGGTGATCACCAGCGATCCAACCGAGGCGTGTGCGGCGGACATTATCTTGTTGGTCATGCCAGCCCAGGTGATGCGCCAGGCACTTCAGTTCTTCCGCCCCCATCTGCGCCCAGAGAGCTATTTTGTGATCTGCAGCAAGGGAATCGAGATTTCTTCAGGCAGCCTGATGACAGAAGTGGTGCGCGATGTTTTGCCAGAGCATGGACTTTCGGTGCTCTCTGGACCGAACTTTGCCACCGAAGTGGCCCAAGGTCTTCCAGCAGCATCTACCCTTGCCTCGGAAGATTTATCCACCGCCAGAATGTTGGCCAGCACCCTTAGTCATCCAGGATTTCGCATTTATCCATGTGAGGATGTGACCGGCGTGGCGCTTGCTGGCGCCTTGAAAAACGTGATTGCGATCGCAGCCGGCATTGCCACAGCCGCAGGCCTGGGCGAGAACGCCCGTGCAGCCCTGATCACCCAAGGCTTGAATGAAATGACCCGGTTTGGCTTATCCCGTGGTGCGCGCGAAGAGACGTTTTTAAGCATGGCCGGCATGGGAGACCTGCTGCTGACGTGCGCGTCATCCTTGTCGCGAAACTTCTCCTTTGGCCTTGATATTGGCCGTACGGGTGAAGTCAGCCTTAGCGCCAATGCTCCGCTGGTTGAAGGGTACTACACCGCCAAGATTGTCTGCAGTTTAGCGGCAAAGGCGAACGTCGACATGCCCGTATGTGAAACCGTTTACCGCATCCTATACGACGCTGCCCCACCTGAAGAGGCCATGCGTGAACTGATGGCCCACCCACTCAATCGAGAGCGTCCCAATGGCTTACTGGCTGGTTAAATCAGAGCCCAGCGCCTGGTCCTGGGACATGCAGGTGGAGGCCGGTGTCACCAACTGGGACGGTGTGCGCAACTATCAGGCCGCCAACAACTTAAAGGCCATGGCCCTTGGTGATTTGGCCTTCTTTTACCACTCGGTGGATCAACGCCAGATAGTCGGTATTGTGCGTGTGTGTCAAACTTATCATCCAGACCCAAGCGACCCCACGGGCAGGTTTGGCATGGTCAAAGTTGAGACCGTTAAAGCCCTTGAAACGCCCGTATCTTTACAGCAAATCAAAGAGCATCCCCACCTGCAGCACCTTGCCCTTGTTCGGCAATCCAGACTTTCCGTGATGCCTATCGACCAAGATTCGTGGCAAATCCTCTGTCATATGGGTGGTGTTACGCCATGAGCCCAGCCTTTCCACTGGCGGGAATCGTGACGGGCACACTGGTTGGCACAAGTCTGATCGCCAGCGTATTCTCTCCCAAAAGTGCCGTCCTTGGCCTCATTCTGTCCACCCTTGGCCTATGGGGTAGCCTTTATTATCAGGGCTATCGCCTTCAATGGGCGCCTTCGTGGTGGCGTGGCGGGCTTGTGCTGAGTGTCTGTTATGGGGCCCTCAGCAGCCTATGGTCCGTCTCACCCCATGATTCACTCATGCTAAGCCTTCGCCTTCTTGGACTTTTTGCAGCAGGAAGCCTCCTCCTTGGCGGGGTCGAACTTTTTTCAAAGCGGGATCAAGAGGTCTTTCGCACGTGCCTGGTGTTGAGCATCGTTTTAGTGTTTATTTTGCTAACCATTGAGCTTCAAACCGACTCAAAGCTCTACAGCCTTCTGGCCAGCAGCGAACCCAGAATCACCCGCTACAACCGCATCCTGACAACCCTTTCCATCATCATTTGGCCCCTGAGTCGCAGCCTTTGGGGTCCCCATGTGACCCGGTTTGCGGCCCCTGCCCTGCTGGTGGTGACACTCAATATTCTAGGTCAATTTGAGTGCGATGCCGCTTTGGTTGGCTTTATCCTCGGCCTTTTGATGCTGCCCATAGCCCTTAAGGTGAGGCCACGCTTGGTCACCTGGATGGTGTGCACGCCTTTGGTTATTGGCACGCTCGCGGCACCCTTACTACCCTTGCATGTGATTTCCCCGGAAAAGATGCAGGTGATGGCACCCGCCATACGCGACTTTAGCTATCATCATCGCCTGCATATCTGGCATTTCACCGCCAGCAAAATCATGGAAAAGCCGCTGACTGGTTGGGGTTTAGATGCATCACGCCAGCCCCTATTCGCCAATGCTCGCGGCGGCTGGACCCAACCCAATCCCGACACCCGCCCAGGCCAGCCAGCCATGATGACCGTGCAAGATCAACGCCTGCTGTCGATTCACCCGCATAATCTGCCTTTGCAAGTATGGCTTGAGTTGGGCCTACCCGGTGCCTTGCTGTTGTGCGTCATGTTTGTGGTTTTGTTCACGCGGCTTGAGCAACTGTTTCAAGAGCGCAAAGATTACGCCTTTGCTGTCAGCGGTATTGTTTCAGGGCTTTTTAGCACCTTCGTGAGTTTTGGGGCGTGGGGCGGTGCCTGGCTCGCCAGTTTGTGGATGGCGGCTGCGATTTTTCTGGCGCTTCGTCAGATGAGAGGGGACGTTAACACATAGGCCATGGTACTCCCTTGCCCGCAGTGGTATAGAAAAAGAGAAGGGAATCAAGGAGTAAGGAGCGCCCATGCAGACGCAGCGTCGGCAAAAGACCACCAAGCGTCTTTTCACCAAGCGCAATTTAAAGCAACGTGCAGAATCCATCTTGCGTGTCCTCGCACGCCTAAGGAATAGCCTGCATCGATCATGGCTTGTCCTGACCCATGACGTGGTGATGGCCTTTGCCAGTGCCGCAGCGGCGTGGGCTTTAACCCATGGACACACTCCAGAATCCATGAATGCAGCCCTTATCCTTCGCCAGGCGGCCACCTTCGCTTTAGTGGCCCTTGCCATATCCTTGTGGCTTCCCATGTACCGATTGTCGTGGCGGCACATGCATTTGCGCACTCTAGCCCCGATTGCGGCCACCAGCGCTTGTGCAGTCCTGGTGTGGAGCCCCCTTGCGTATCTTGCCAGTCCAGAAGGACAATTTAGTCTCAATTTACCCATGGCCGTTTTTGTACTGCATCTTGGCCTGTTGACGCTCCCCCGCTATCTGTTTCGGGCACTCATCGAGCGCGGTAAGACCATCACCACCCAAGGATTTAGACCGAACCCCACAGCACGTTTGATTTTATTGGGATATTCTGAGGACGCTGAGCTTTTTGCCCGCGCCCTTGATCAAGTGGATCCTGTACCCTTTGAAATTCTGGGTGTTTTGCACGCCGAGGATCATGACTATCTCGCCTCAGCCCGCGCTGAGCACTTGGGAAGCTACCAGGATCTGGAAGAGGTATTGGACCATTTCAATCAAGAGGGACTTCACCCCCACCATCTTGTGGTCGCCGATAAAAGTCTAACCCCAGCCCAGCTTCGCCAGCTGACGCTTCAGGCCGCAGCCTATGGCGTCAGCATGGTAGCGCTTCCAAGCCTTGAGGATCTCACCGACCTTCATCCGGCCGATCTGCGCCTCAAATCTCTGACACTCAATGAGCTTCTCAGTCCGCCGCAAATCACCCTACCGCGTGAATCCTTGCGCCAAATTTTACATGGCCGGCGGATCATGATTGTTGGCATGGGAAGCGAACTTAGCCTGGCATTAAGTGAAAAGATTGCCACCTATTCACCCGATCATATCACTTTGGTGGACTGCCATGAATCGGCCCTGTTTTTAGTCCAAGAACGCTTGCAAGCACGTCATCCCCACCTGTCGTTAAGTGCGATTCTCGCAGAAACATCCCATGCTGAAAGTGTCAAGAGCCTCTATGCCAGAGAGCATCCCCACCTCGTCCTGCATTTGCTTGCGCCCTTTGATCCTGTTTTGGCCGATAAGGCGCCCCACGCCGTGGCAACTAGCCGTTTGGCGCGCACAAGAGTCCTTGCCGAAGCTGCTTTTGATGCCGACGTGCAAACTTTTATGTTGATTTCCAGCGACGGTCACGATAGCAGCAGCTTGATGGGGGCCCTCACCCATATGGCTGAGGATTACTGCCACACGCTGGATCATTTACGCAAAAAAACACCAGCGCCTCAATTTATCACCCTGCGCATCCCCAGCATTAGTGGGGATGCCACAAGCCTGGTGAGTGCGCTTGCCAAGGCCGTGCGACGGGGCAAAACACTCCACGTCCCGGACGAAGACGTGGCCATTGAAACCATGGCCGAGCGCCATGGCGCTGCCATCATTCTCTCTGCCCTTGCCAGCGCCCAGCAAAAGCAAGACAGCTATGGGGTTTTACGTCGCTGCCGCAGCAGTGAAACCCTGAAACTGGGCGATCTCACCCGCTTGCTCGCCAGCCTTGAGGGACGCCACCCCACCCGGGATGTGCGCTTGGTGGTCAGTGAAGGGGACGACGATAGCCTGCTGTTGCAACGTCTTATTCGTGATCAGCTGGATAAAAACCTAGGCACACCAGCCTTATTCCAAGGCCTCGAACTTTATACCCCTAAAAAGCGGGCAGCCAAAGAATTAAGAACTGAATTAGATAAGCTGAGCGCATCCTTGGTAACGGCCGATAGCAAAACCCTCAAAGCGCTGATTGCGCAATGGGTTCCCCATTACAAACCCAATTAAAGCCCACAAAAAAACCGCCCCGAAGGGCGGTTTGAACTTAACGATTATCAAGAACTTAGAGATTAGGACCTGTTTGAGCTGGAACTGGAGCTAGAACCAGCATTGACGCCGCTGAAGTGATCAAAGAGATAGAGCTCATCCAGCTCTTCAAGATGCTCGTAAGTGCTCAGCATTTGGTCCCTCATGTTTGAAAGACCCTCTCGTTGTATTCTGCCCTTGAAAGACTCAAACATGCTTCTCTCAGCAGCCGTTATGCCATACCCACTGTTGCCATTCAGTGCCCAGTTCATGATTTGTACAGCACGCTGAACTTCGCCGATTTTCGCACCCCGCTTGAGGCCAAAATACATCAGCCATCGGTCAAACATCACCTTGGTTTGAGGATCATTTTTAAGTTTGATCCGTTTCTGCTTTTGTTCAGCACTAAGATCCAAGTCTTCATCCTCCGCAGCAGCACGCACAGCCGTACTAGAGCTAGAGCTGGAAACTTGAGGTAGTGCACTAGAGGCAGCCCCTACCCGACCCGGGTTTGCATTCTGAGGTACAGCATGAGATACAGCGGCCAACCGATCCAAGAAGCCCAATACCTTGAGTTCAAGGAGCTGATTATAAAATGATTTGACATCTTGCGACAAGGTTCGACGAGTCAATTCTTTGAACGTTTTACGTTGGCTTTCCATAAACTCAGACGTGAGCCCAAAAGGGATATTCCTATTCTGATGCTGACGCCTTGCATCCCGGAGCCAATCTTGCAGCTTGCTCTCTGCAATATAATTGAGACTCAGCTGCCATTGTTTCGCGCATCTGTCCTCTTCAGTGTTCAACCACCCAAGCGGCGCCTCATTGAGGGCAGTTAGGATGAGGGCATAGCGGTTCTTGATTTGATCGAGGCTGGCAGTGGCAGACAGCTCAAATTCGTCAAGGAGTGTTTGAGAAGTATTCATCCAATAGGGATCATTGAAAATTGCTTGACGCCGCTGCATTTGCTGGGGCGTTAAATTCAAACCCTCGACATTGTTCCTGGAGCCGATGCTCACTGCACTTGAAGACGATGATGCCTGGGCAGACCTGGGTTGGTCTTGTAGATCCAGCAAACTCAGACGAATGGCGGCATCAAGCTCGGCGTCATCTTCTGTAATTTGAGCAGAAAATGTTGGGGCCATGGGTTCAGGGGCAGGCAAAAGAGAAGACACGGCGGCTTGAGCCGGAGCCGGAGCCAAAGGTTGCGCGCGCAGAGCGCTTTGTTCATGTGCACTCTCCAAAAGCGCACGCTCCAGGGCATGCTGTTCTCTCTGGGCATAGTGTTGTTCTTCCAGGGCCCGCTTCGCCTGTTCGTAATTGTATTGAATTTGGCTTTGACGCAGAGCTTCCGCGAAATCAGCATCATCATTGATCTCAGAAGCAAAAACTGTCGTCGATGCCAATAAAGACATGCCCAGCATGACAGTTAATGAAAAACGCTTAATACTTAAGGACATCATCGACCCCATTAAAAAGTTAAAATAGACAAAATGACACATACCAAATCCATAAGCACAAAGTCAAGACAATAAGGGAATTTTTTATTAGGGTAAGACGTCTGGGATAAGAGCTTTGGCATATTCACTCTGCCTTCTGCGCCAACTGGTGAGCATAAAGGCATTTTTTCTCTGATTTTCAGTGAGATAATAGGTGTGATTGAGCTTTTGATTCGCTCATCCCCATGAAGATGGAAGGAAGGAACCCTCTCCGTGCTGGGGTCCAACGTTGCTTTTGAAGGGCCTTTTAGGATAATATTTGACAAAAAGTCTAATCGCGCAAAATGTGTGCGGTGCGATGGGGACCTCTTCCCCGCAGCCAGCAAAGCGAACCAATTTCCAGAGAATCAATATGGGGACATTCTCCTCAAAGTGCCAAAAAAGCTTTCTCTGTCGTCATCAGCATCGATCCAGACCCCTCAATGCAGATCTTTTGGCTGTGAGCCTACACTCAGCCCCTCCCCGCCCCAACCCCATTAGGAAGTGAGCCAGCAGGACTCAAGCGCGGCAGGACCATGCTTGCGGTTTCCCAAGAGGGTTAGGCGCCATACACAAAACAGCGCAATTCTCGGCAAATGACAGTGAGCAGAGCCAAATCAGGAGTTGGCACCTTATCCATGTCCTGCAAGAGATCCGACAAGCCACGTTTGCTGCTGCTGTTCTGGTGGAGCCAAACCTCTAACGCCTGATCATCGGCCATTTTTAGCCCCTGGCTTCGGGCATTCAAAAGGATCTGCTGAACGGCATGTTTGTGGGTATTGAAAAGATCTTCACGGATTCCACCGGTTGCAGCATAGAACCAGCTGTTATTGCCCTCAAGACGATCCAGCTTACGCAAGACACGGCTGATCCCCAAGCGACTCCCCACGCTATAATAGAGAGCAGCGACCTCGTGGACATCGTAGCCCGATTCATTGGCTAAGAGGATGGTGTCAGGGGAGGACACGACAACTTGCGCAAAGGCAATGCGATTGGCAAGGGTGGGCGCAATACCCATGGCCAGATATTCTTGGACAAACTCATTCAGGCGCTGGGTCATTTCGCCATTCAAACAATCGGCAAGATCCGCAAGCAATGTGCGCACGGCAACTTGCAGCGCTGCCAGACCATCGCTGATGCTGGGGTGGTTGGCCGCATGCAACACCGCCCAATGGGTGGTACGGCGAATCATACCACGCACGATACCCAGCGCTTTCAGGTGCGCCTGGGGTTCAAGGGTTTGTTGGTGGGCGTCGATTTCCTCCCACAAATTCAAAAGACCAAAGGCATCGCGGGCGGTAAAATAGGCACCCACCAACACTTCAAGACTGCACCCCAACTTTGAGCGATATTCATGGATAAAGGTTGCCCCCATGCGATTCACGATTTCATTGGTGATATAGGTTGCCACCAATTCACGACGCAAAGGGTGCTGCTTGATGGCATCCCGCAAACCCCGCAAGGGTTTGGGAAAATAGCTCACCAACTCACGCTCGAAGTAAAAATCATCGACAACGGTGGATTTTTGCAGCTGCTCATACAACCAAATCTTGGCATACGCCATCAGCACCGCCAATTCTGGACGTGAAAGCGCTGTGAGGTTGGCCTGATACTCGCTTAAAGTCGTATCATCGGGTAAAAATTCAAGGCTGCGATTCAAAATGCCAGCAGCTTCCATATCCCGCATCATGCGGGCCTGATGATCCAGGATACGCGTGCCTTGCTGGCGCATCAGGCTGATCGCCAAAGCTTGCTTTGTGTTATCCGCCAACACCAATGAAGCCACTTCATCGGTCATTTCAACCAACACAGCATCACGGGCATCAGGATTGACCAGTTTCAATTCCGCGGCTTTGTTCATCAAAATTTTGATGTTCACTTCATGGTCAGAACAATTCACGCCACCCGCATTATCGACCGCATCGGTATTGATTCGACCGCCCGCGCGGTTATAGTCGATGCGCCCCAACTGCGTGCATCCCAGGTTGGCGCCCTCGCCGATGACTTTGGCCCTCACATCCCGGCCATTGACGCGCACAGCATCATTGGCCCGATCGCCCACATCAGCATTAGACTCCCGTGAGCTTTTAATAAAGGTGCCAATGCCGCCAAACCACAAAAGATCGACCTGCATTTTAAGAATGGCGCGCACCACCTCTGTAGGGGTGGCCTCCCCTTCGGGCATCTCCAACAGGGTCGCCATTTGGGGGGTGACGCGAATGCTTTTGGCAGAACGCTCAAATACGCCGCCACCTTCCGAAATAAGGCTTTGATCATAATCCATCCAGGTCGATCGCGGCAGAGCGAACAGACGCTGGCGTTCTTGATGGCTTTTTTTCAGGTCTGGATCGGGGTCGATGAAAATGTGCTGGTGATTAAAGCAGGCCATAACCTTTAGGGTATCGGTGTACAGCATACCATTGCCAAAAACATCGCCTGACATATCCCCCACGCCAGCGACCGTAATGGCTGACGTTTGGGGATCAATGCCCATTTCATGGAAGTGACGTTTCACGCTTTCCCAGGCGCCCCGGGCGGTGATGGCCATCTTTTTGTGGTCATAACCGCTTGAGCCTCCGGATGCAAAGGCATCGTCCAGCCAAAAACCATACTCGCGCGCAATGGCATTGGCGTAATCGGAAAATGTGGCCGTCCCCTTGTCGGCCGCCACCACCAGGTAGGGATCATCCTCATCCAGGCGCACCACATCCTGGGGCGGGACCATCTGGCCATTGACAATATTGTCGGTGAGATCTAAAAGACCGCGCACCATGGTGCGATAGCACTCGACACCTTCGGCAAACTGGGCGTCGCGGTCACCGTCCACAGGTGGATGTTTCACGATGAAACCGCCCTTTGAGCCCACGGGAACAATCACGGTGTTTTTGACCATCTGAGCTTTGACTAGACCGAGGATTTCCGTTCTAAAATCATCCAAACGATCGGACCACCGGATACCGCCGCGCGCAACCTTGCCACCGCGCAGGTGCACAGCCTCCATGCGCGGCGAGCACACGAAAATCTCGAACTTCGGCCGAGGCAGCGGCATATCCTCAATATCGTCACATTTAAATTTCAACGATATGTAGGGTTTTGGTCGTCCATCCACCCGCTTTTGGAAATAATTGGTGCGAACGGTGGCGCTGAAAAGATTGGCAAAACGGCGCAAAATCCTGTCTTCCACCGGACTTTGAATGGTGGCCAGCTGTTGCTTAATGCTGAGCAGTTGTGCCGATCCGTCGGCCTGAATGGCCGGGTCGAAGCGCTGCTGGAAATACTGCACCAAGTCCATGACAAACTGCGGATGGCGGGTGAGTACGCCCTCCACCGTCTCGCGGCTGTAGGGAACCTGCAATTGCCACAAATAACGCCAGTAAGTCCGCATCAAGCTGGCCTGACGCGCGCTCAGGTCGGCCCGCAAAATCAGCTTATTAAAGCCATCATCCTCCAACTCGCCCCGCCAGACCGCGTCCAAGGCTTCTAAAAAGCCATTGCCGCTGCGCGCCGGATTAAAGGGGACATCCCCCTCAGGCACGGCTTCGAAATCTTGGATCCAAAATGGGTATTCCTGACCTTGCGGACGCACACCAAAGGGAATTTCACTGATTACTTTTAGGCCAAGATTCTCAAGGGTGGGCAGAATCGTCGAGAGCGGCATGGGCGCCCCAGAGCTGTAAAGCTTCAGGCGCAGTTTACCCTGATCTTCCCCATGCAAGGCATAAAGGCGTGTTCCATGGAGGGCACCGCTGGCGCCCAAAGCTTCCAGCTCATGAATGTCTTGGATGACAGCACTACCTCGAAAACGCTCCTGATAGCCCTTACCGAACGCCTCCCGATATTTGCGGAACAATCTCTGCCCGTCATGATCACTGTAAGCCTCAACCAGAGAATTTTTCAAATCATCTGCCCAAGAACGCGCCGCATGAACCAGCTTTTGCTCGATCGCTTGAAAATCTAAATCCTTGGCAAGACCGGCGCGAAGGGCAATGGCATAATGTACACGGGCCAGGGGAAGGCTACCAAATTGCGCTTTGTAATAGCTTAGCTCGCCTTGCAGGCTCTCGGCCAAAATATCACCCATTTGCTCACAAAGGGCAGAATCAAAGCGCTCGCGCGGTACATAGACCAAGCATGATAAAAAGCGGTGAAAACGGTCCTTGCGCACAAACAACACCACCCGATGGCGCTCTTGCAGATGCAGAATTTCAAGGCCGATTTCCGCCAATTCTTCGGTGGATGCTTGAAAGAACTCGTCCCGCGGCAGCGAGTCGAGAATATGGATCAGGGCTTTGCCATCATGCCAATTGCGTGCCAGTCCTGCATGGGCAAGTACATCATCAATTTTCTTTCGAAACAAAGGAATATCGCGGGTGCTACTATCGTAGGCAACGGACGTAAAAAGACCGACAAACAGACGCAGACCCACGACGTTGCCCTTGGCATCAAAACGGCGCACCCCAATCACATCCATGGGAACCGTGCGGTGTACGCGGGCGCGCAAACTGGCTTTGTTGACCAACAGGGCCTCTTGCACCATTAAATACGCCCGGACCTCGTGGTTAAAGGTTATGCCCGAGAAAATTTGGCTGAGCGTTTGTTGGCCGTGAACACGCAAAATACCTAAGGTATTTTCCGGCAACTGATCGGGACTCAGGTCTTCAGTGTGGGAAAAACGAAAATCACCGCATCCTAAGAAAGTAAAATGGTCATCCCGCAGCCAATCAATGAATTGGACCACTTCATCATCGGCAAGGGTCGGATTTTGTTTGACCAGATCCTGCAGTTCCTCAATCACCTCTTGGGCTCGGGCACGCATACCTTGCCAATCACCGGTCGCATACCGCACATCCCTTAAGACGTCTTTTAAGGCCCCTTCCAAGACAGGAATCAAGTCGGGATGGGCGCCATCGACCACTTCGCAGTGAATGAGCGACTCAAAGTGCCCTGCGGGGTTTTCAGCCTCAGCATCCAGAACGCGCAATAATTGGCCGTTTTTATCACGCTCTACTTTCAGAATCGGGTGGACGGTGATACGCACACCCAAATCATGGGCTTCGATCATGCCATTCAACGAATCCACCAAGAACGGCATGTCATCGTTGACGATATCAAGAATGACACGCTCAGCCGCCGCCGTTGGATAGGTGGGGCGCCAATAATAAACCCGCACCTTGGGTTCGCCAGGGGTGCGTTGCTGAAGAAATTGCCACAGATCAAACACACCTTCGGCCAATTTTTCAGGAGGAGCCTTACGAATATCGTCGTATGTAGGGTGAATGAATAACTGAGACATAAAACGATCGAAGGAGTCTCGCTTGCTTTCTTGTTCCATGGATCGCGCATGACTGGCAATCAGACGGACGAGTTCTTCTTTTTTTTGCTTCAACGCCACGATGTCTACCCATTAAGTGTGCGACTTATAATGCATTTATCATAACCGGGAATAGGTTAAGAATCATCCGCAAATCAGGGCGGAATCGAGTTGTTTGTTGATGTTTTTTAGGATGATGAAGTTTGATTTTTTGGGGATTTATTGAACTGGAGCGGGCGAAGGGATTTGAACCCTCGACCCCAACCTTGGCAAGGTTGTGCTCTACCCCTGAGCTACGCCCGCTCGTCAGTACGAGGTGCATATTAGCGAACATGACGGAGTTTGCAAGGGGGTTTATAAATTTTTTTTAGAAAAAACCTATTTTCCCCAGAAAACCAAGGAAAATCGCCCCAACCAGAAAGGCCAACAAACCTAAAAAGGCCGGGGTGACATGGGCACGCCTCATCTTGCCGAGCTCAGCGCTGCGGACGTGAATACCCAGCTCTTTTTGCTCAAGAAAGGTCTTCAAACCCGAAGGCGTCACGCCCCGTTGAAAGGCAGCGCTTCGTTTCTCGCCAAGGGCCAGATCGATGGTCACCCGCTGTAATTTATCAATCTCATTTTCGCCCAAGTAGGTCGCCATGTGACGGGCGGTTTCTGCCAGTTTTTGGGGGGTTACATCACCTTCAACGACTATACGCATGATCACCCATGATGGTTGTTGCCTTATTTTTTTCATTTTTAACCCGAAGAAAGTAAAAAAACGGTTCAAAATCAGAGGTCGAGCAGCCACGCACAGCATTTTTTATGGGGACAACCCAGTATTCATCAACAGAATGCTTTTTTGTGCTTTTACTTTAGCGCCCGGTATTCATCCTTGTGCCAACGCCGGTGTTGCCAAAACCAATCCTCGGGCCTGGCCCGAATCCATTCTTCAAATAGGGCATTCATTTGGATGAGTAAGTCTTGGGTTTGTGCATTGAGGTCCCCTTCGATCCTTGGTTGCAGGGGCGGATAATAGGTGACGCGAAAGCGCGGCGTGCCATCCAAACGCTCGACCCGCACGGGCACAAAGGGGCAGTCATACTTGATGGCAAGGCGGGCACCGGCAGATGCTGTTTTTGCAGGATAACCGAAGAAGGGAATCAGATCGCCTTCGCGCAATTTTTGATCATTGAGCATCGCCACATGACCGCCCTGGCGCAGCACCTGCAACATTCTTTTGGCGCCATCGGGACCTTTGGTGATGACCTCGTGGGTGACCCTGCGGTGCACAACTTGAATCATGCGATCGACCAGGGGATTATTTAGCTTGCGATAAAGCTGGGTGATCTTCAATCCTCCCCGAAGCGCCACAAAGGTGGCCAGCTCCCAGTTGGCCAAGTGGGCCGTCACTAAGACCGCAGGCTTGCCATCGTGGATCAAGGCATCCACCACATCATATCCTTGAACCTCAATGGGACTGTCGGGACCTTGCAGGGGAATGCGACTGAGGCGCATATACTCGGCGATGGTCCGGCCTAAACTCTCCCACGAGGCTGCCAAAATCTCTTGATGACGCGCAGATGTCAAATGGGGTAAGGCGCGACGAATATTGAACTCGGCCACCCGATGGGTGGGCAGCAAAGGGCCCACAAATCTGGCCAATTTACCCATCCACCTTGAGGCAACCTGAAAGGGTGGTATATGCAAAAGGCCAATAAGAATGCCCGCCAAAAGAGCAACCGGCAGATCCAAAAAGGTACGTTTAATATAAAATTTAGCTTTTCGAGCCATTTTTAAGCTTTTCTAACACAAAGTCACATATTCCTTGGGGGTCTTCAAATTGAAGGGTGATCTCAAGTTGCATCACCTGGGGTTGCATCTCTTTGGGCAGCCGCACCCAGTCCTTGGCCGTTGTCACCAATTGCGCGCCATGCCTATCGGCCACGTGACGCAAAGACGCCAGGTCCCCTTGTGAATAGGCATGATGATCCGCAAAGGCCTTAAAATCACACACCTGCGCCCCCACATCCTGCAAGGTGCGCAAAAATTTCTCTGGATACGCAAGACCTGCAAATCCGACTACACGCCGTCCCGCCACATCTATCGTATTCTGGGGCCTTATAAAAGCCCGAAACACAGGGCAGGAAACTTGTGGTAATACGCCCTCTCCTTCCCCCACAACAACAAGGGCGTGGGCGCGGGCAAGGCCTTCTTTTAAATCCTCCCGCAAGGGACCTGCAGGAAAGACCAACCCATTGCCCAAACCCCGCTGGGCATCCACCACAACCAGACCACAGTCTGCCTCGACCCACGTTTGCTGATGACCATCATCCAAGATGACGGCTTGTGCCCCCGCCTGGTGCGCGCAAACACACCCAGCAAAGCGGTCACGGCTGACCCATGTCACGCCCTGCCTTGCCAACAACAAGGGCTCATCTCCAACATCATCACTGGTATGAGAGGACACCTCCACCTGCAGCGTACCCTTTGTTTTACGGCCATACCCCCTGCTGACAAAATGAACGGGCGATAGCTGATCGAATAAGAGGTGATGAAGCGCCAACGCAACAGGTGTCTTGCCTGCGCCACCTAGCGTAAGATTTCCAACACTCAGTACAGGCAAAGGCGCTTTTTGGGGCCGTGACCAACAGCGCTTGAGCTGGCCACCCCAGTGATAAAGACAGGCCAAAGGTTGCAACAAGGTTGCGCCTATACCGGGTGGTGATTGCCAAAATTGCGGTGCGCGCAGCATGTTAAGCTTTTGCCTTTTCCAGGTAGGGTGCTAAGGACGCCAGTACCCGATCCAGTATGTGTTGATGCCCCGCCACCACCTCCCCTGCCCGCTTTGCATAGGTTAGCCTCAGCGCTTCATCGCCCAACAGTTGCGCAAGATTCTCGATTAACTGCGCAGCATCGGCCACCTCGAGGGCAGCATTATGGTGTCGGAAAAGATCCCGTAAATCCCGGGTCTTGTGCATGTGGGGACCATGGAGAATGGCGCAGTGCAACTGGGCAGGCTCGATGAGATTATGACCCCCAATGGGCACCAATGACCCACCTAAAAAGACGCAAGAACTGACGCTAAAAAACAACCCCATTTCCCCCAAGGTATCAACAATGTAGATATCCGTATCCTTGCGTATTGCTTCGCCTAAAGAGCGCAATTGAATGCGTAGATTGTGGGCTGCAAGCTGCTCGACCAAAGCAGGAACCCGCAAAGGATGGCGTGGGGCGATCAGTGTCACCAAGCTTGGATAAAGGCGACGCAAGTGCAAGTGACATTCGGCAACCACGGCCTCTTCCCCTTCATGGGTACTGGCGGCCAACCACCGTGGGCGATCATTAAGCTGGGTCTTAAATGTTGAGAGAGCAACCTGATCGTACGCCAAAGGGGGCGCCAAAAGCTTAAGATTCCCAAGGGGAACAACCTCTTCGGCACCCAAGGTACGCAACCGTTGGGCAGCCTCTTCAGATTGCGCCAAACATAGATCAAAGGAACTCAGCAAAGCCCGGGCCCAGGGCTTAAACAGGCGCCACCGCTTAAAAGAGCGATCGCTCATGCGGGCATTGATCAAGATCAGCGGTATGCCGCGTTCAAAGGTCTCAAACACCATATTCGGCCATAATTCGGATTCGGCCCAAAGGGCAAGGTCGGGCTGCCAGTGGTTGAGAAAACGCTCAATCCAACTGGGCACATCCAACGGCGCAAACTGGTGAATGGCATTTTTGGGAAGTCTATTCTTTATCACCTCCGCTGCGGCACGCGTCCCCGTGGTTACTAAGAACTGAAGACGCGGATACTCTTTGGACAACGCCGCCATGAGGGGCAGCAAAGAGAGGCTCTCGCCCACGCTTGCGCCGTGCAACCAGGCAACAAAACCATCGGGCCTCGGCTGCTCACTGATGCCTTTGCGCTCATGCAAACGCAAAGCATCCTCTTTACCCAACAGGGCCCTGCGC
The DNA here is from genome assembly GCA_046318415.1 of Holosporales bacterium. GTDB lineage: Bacteria > Pseudomonadota > Alphaproteobacteria > Caedimonadales > Caedimonadaceae > JBKCUK01. Next base: position 82,347 of record JBKCUK010000009.1, read on the forward strand.
TCTAGGCTACGGCGTGCCCAGAGGGGACCGAAGGTTTGGCTCAGCAACCAATAGGGGGAAAATAAAGAGGCCCTCATAGCCCCTTTTCAGCGTCCTGAACCACGCTTGACTTGGGTTCTTCTTCTGTCGCGTCCTGATCTTTGGGCAGGCTTTTTTCCATTTCATAGGCCTTTTCTATCTCCTGCCCCTCATCCATGGACTCTTCATCGGGCGGGAAGTCATCGCGCCAACCCGTCTGCGGCCAGGCCTTGAGGGCGCAATCGTTTTCATCGGGCCGTGGGGTGCATCCCGCAAGGGCAGCCAACACGGTCACCAGCACCAGACATGTCACATTCGTCGTTTTCAATTTTTGCTCCTAGCCTTTTTGATCGGCCATTACGGTTGATTATGCACCAGATTGTCGCACCGAAGCGAGACCTCGGTCAAGGCATCATGGATCCGCTTTTTATGGCCTTCTAGGGTTTCATCCTGCTGAAATGCCACCGGTTGCCCCACCGCCAAGACCCCTTTGCCATAGGGTAAGGCAAGGATAAAACGATCCCAAGAATGGAGAATTTTTGCACGATTGGTGGCATAAGCCACTGGAATCACATCCACCTTACCAAGGCGGGCAAGGGCCACGGTGCCGTCACTCACCTGATAACGAGGCCCCCTTGGACCATCGGGCGTAATCCCAACCGTCTCGCCCTTTTGCAGCAAACGCACCATGGCGCGAAGGGCCTGGGTTCCGCCTTTCTTGGTTGATCCTGCAACGGTGTGAATACCATAGTGACCAACGGTTTTGGCGATTAACTGCCCATCACGATGGGCTGAAATCAGCATATGAAACGGCCGTGAGTTCTGCCAAATAAAGCACCCCAGCAAAAGTCTATTGTGCCAAAAAGCAACAATAAAGGGTTTGTTCTCGCGCCAGTAAGCCTCGAAAATTTCTCGCCCTAAAAAGGTCCACTGGCTGCTGCGATAAACCCAGCCGATATAACCAGCAGCAAGCCGTGCAAACATGTCAATAACGCGCGGATGACGCAGAATTTTCTTAAACAGCGCCATCTTCCCCACTCTGTGGCGCTGGGGCAGCCAATTGCCCGCGACACAACTCTGCGTAGCGGGGCGATGAAACCAACAGCTCTTCATGACGACCAAGGGCTACGATGCGGCCTTTATCCATCACCACAATCAGATCGGCTTCCTTCACAGTAGCCAACCGATGGGCAATAATCAGGGTGGTACGTCCCCGCTCAAGGGCGCGTAACGCTTGCTGAACCTTATGCTCGGATTCTGAATCCAAAGCTGAGGTGGGCTCATCCAAAAGCAAAATAGGCGCATTTTTTAACATGGCCCGCGCGATGGACAACCGCTGGCGCTGCCCCCCTGAAAGGCGCACGCCATGCTCGCCCACCCGGGTATCATACCCTTCAGGAAAATCCATAATAAAGTCATGGGCGGCCGCAGCCTTTGCCGCCGCCATGATGGCGTCATCGCTTACCTCTTCGCCGGGTAAGCCCATGGCGATGTTGGTGCGTATGGTTTCATCAAAAAGAATGACTTCTTGCGAGACCAAGGCGATATTCTTTCGCAAAGAGGCCAAAGACACCTCGCGAATGTCTTGACCATCAATGCGAATCGCACCCGAACCAACATCATAAAAGCGCGGAATTAAGTTGATGAGAGTGGACTTGCCAGCCCCACTGGCGCCCACAAAGGCCACCATGGCATGACCTGGTATCTGCAGCGACAAATCCGCCAAGACTTCGCCACCGCCCTCATACGAAAAGCATACATGGTCAAGGATGATCTCTCCCTTTGACACCTGTAGGGCGCGTGGCTGTGAGGCTTCTGTGATCTTTGGCTGCAAATCAAGCAAGGCAAAGACGCGACTGGCTGCGCCTAGTTGTTCTTGCAGGTTGGCATTCAGGTTGGTGAGGCGCTTTAAGGGCTCGTAGGCCAGCAGGAGGGCCGCAATGAAGGAGAAAAATGCGCCAGGACTTTGCTCACCCGCAATGACCTGTTGGCCACCATAAAGAATGACGATGGCAATGGCGACGCCACCTAAAAATTCCATTAACGGATGTCCTGCGGCTTTGGTGCGCACCGCTTTGACCGAGCGTTCAAATAAGCGCTCGACCACATCGGCGACGGCCCTCGACTGCACCCCCTCCAGCGCATAGGATTTAATCAAGCGCACACCCTGAAAGGCTTGGGTAAGGATAGAACTTAGACCAGCCGTATCACTTTGAATGGTTTTGGCAGCCTTGCGCAGACGCCGGCCAATGCGCGCCACAGGCAGGATTGCCACCGGCAAGATCACGAAGGCACACGTGGCCAGCAATGCATCCTGGTAAAACATCAGCGCCACAAACGCGATCAGGGTGAGACTATCCTTACAAATATTCGTCAGCGTCCCCGTCACGGCGTTATGAAGCTTCGTCACGTCGTTGGTAAAGCGGGAAACCAGATCCCCGGACGGGGTGCGGTGATAAAAGGCAAGATCTGCGTGCACGATGTGATCAAATAAGTCACGCTGAATGTTGGCGATCATGCGCTGTCCCACAGCACTCATGATCACCGTTTCGCCATAGGTGGCCAAACCCTTGGTCAAAAACACAGCAAACACCCCAAATGTTGCCGGCAGCAACATGGACGCATTTTTGCCGATGAAAATGTCATTGATAATGGGCTCGATCAACTTTGCCGGACCCACAGAAGCCGCAGCCGCAATCAACATCAACAACACGCCCAAAAGCAAACGCCCCATATGGTGACGGGCATAAATGGAGAGGCGCTGAATCAGGCGCCAACCTTCGCCCACCGTTGGCTTTGGCTTAGAAGTTTTCTGCAACCGCACTTTTCCTTATGGTTGATGTCTTCTACAGATACCTGATCTACGGGTTTTGCGGAAGTCTCTCATGCTAAACTGTTGACCGCTCGAACACAAAATAGGTGCACGGACGCCCCGCTGCCATGGCTTTGGCCTCATAACGGGTAGGCGGCCAATCTTCGGGCCGCACCGCACTTCGCATCACCAAACGGAACTCGGGCACCTGCTGGATTTGCTCAAGCGCCCAAACCAAATAGTCCGCATGGTCGGTGGCAAAGTACCAACGCCCACTTTTTTTCAACATCCGCAAAAAGTGGCGCAAAATCTCTGGCCGCAGCAAGCGTCGCTCGTGATGACGGGTTTTGGGCCACGGATCTGGAAAAAGGACATAGAGTTCATCCAGCACCTGATCGGCAATCTTCGGTAGTAAATTGCGCACGTCACCATGATGGATGCGCACATTCTTCATGCCACCTTCGTGCACATGGCGCACCAGCGATGCAACGCCATTGACAAACGCTTCGGCACCGATAAAACCCACCTCCGGCTTTTGCTGAGCGCGCGCCGCTAGATGTTCACCACCCCCAAAACCAATCTCCAGGGCATAACGCGGTGAAGACGGGAAAAGGGAAGGCAAATCAAGAACATCTGCATCATCAAGCGGAACCACAAGCTGGGGAAGGACCTCTGCCATCAGGCTTGCCCGATAACCCACGATCGGGCGCCCCTTGCGACGCCCATAAAAGCGTGTATCGGTCTTTTGAGTCGTGCCCTCTCCTTCGTGCACTGTCTTACCTTGCGCGCTCATGATTTGCTTGCCATTGGAAATTCACACCATGGGCTGATGCTTTATCGCAAAAGTGGACAAAAAACAAGAAGTGAGCATGGGACTTGAATTTGAGGATATCCCCTTGGATGGACGTGCGCCTTGCCGTGATGGGCAGAGCAAACCGAACATACGGCGCAGTTTAGATTTCTCTTCAAGGCTAGGTGTGGCCCAAAAACACAAAACCCCGCGGCGATATTCACGGCTATGTAAGGCACAAACGCAAAACCCCGCGGCGATGTCGGCTCGCAGGGTTTAAACACCACAATTAACCTCTCGAGAACCCCGTGTCTTTTAGCAAAGAATGAATCTTCGCCAAAGAGCAGAGATTTTTAGTGTTTGGTGGCTTTTTTTGCCATGTTTTTGGCTGTTTCCATGCCTTCTTTCACATGTTCTTGCACATGACGTGCCAGCTCTTTTTGGGAAGAAACAATAACTTCACCCAATTCTTTGGCATGGCTCATGCCCCGTTCCATGGCTTTTTTCATGCAATTGTTGTGGAGCTCCATGCCTTCCTCAAAGGATTTGCAGCTCATCATACCCCGCACGTGAGAGCCAGCCTCTTCCATCATTTCCCGCGCAAACTGCGCCTGCATGGTACCGATGGTCTTCAGGGCACTCATGGCTGCGCTTTGGGCGCTTTGGAAAGCCTCGATATTGCGCTTGTTTGCGGCCATAACAGATTCCATATCCAGCTTTGGCATGGCATCGCGAAATGCATTGAATGGATGTTCGGATTTATTTTGAGATTGACCGGCCATAAGCTTACCCCCTTTGTACGATTTATTTGCCGCAGTCTTTCCTGCTTTTAATCAATTATGACTCTGTTCGCCACACAGGTCAATCCCCATCTCTTTTTCTTAGACCAAAGCACCAAAGAACAGGCCGGACAGCCCCACTTGCGCATGGAATTACTGCAAGATAGGTGCGCCAAATTTAAGGGCGCGATCAAGGGCCGCCATGGTTTTGGCCTGATCTTCCGTCTCATCTTCGAGCCAGACAACGGTGGCATAAAGCAAAACAAGGCCAAGGGCTTGTTGCTGTACAAGACCATAGGGTCCTGTCGGGGTTAGGCCCGCTGCCTCTAGAGAAAGACCACTTGCGGTGTGCCCCACACAAAACAGCTGCGCAAAAAGGCCAGGTGAGCACCACAAGTCTTGCGCGAGACGCTTGACCGCATCTCGATAAGGATGCAGGGCATCAAAACGCGCCATCAATACTTCAAAAAGACGATCCTGAACGCTTTGCCCCTTTTCGGATTCCGGCAAACTTTGGGTACTGAGTTCATCAATGTACGCTCCACAGCGCGCTAGAGCTTGCTCGGGCGATTGCGCCCACAGCAACACCTCATCCAATGTCACGCCCAGGCGACCAGCAAGCGCCGTCAGGGTAAAACCGGACCATCCATCGCGACCGATCAACAGCAGGGTTGCCTCTGCAAATTTTCGCTCATTGCTGGGGTATGTCATGGGACCTCTCCTTGCAATTCATAAGTGCGCCTCAGCGCGGCTTCCAAGGCATGGCGCCACAGGGCATCAAGCGCCCCATCCCGATTCAAGACATCAAGGGCCGCCGCCGTCGTTCCCTTAGGACTGGTGACCTCTTGACGTAAGATCTCGGGTGTTTGATGGCTATGGTCAAGATAAGCCAAACTACCCAGCAGCAAGTCTTTTGTGAGCTCAGAAGCCTCATTTTGCTCAAGCCCTAAAGCCACCGCTGCTTGGCTCAAGGTCTCGATAAAACGGTAAACATAAGCTGGGCCGCACGCCGTCAACACAGCCGCCCGATCCAGGAGATCTTCACTGTGGAACCATTTTACCGATCCCACCGCTGCTAAAAGCTGGTTAATGGCCTTGATGTGGTCTTCCGTCACCCCTCTGTTGGCCATGGCAAGAATGATGCCGCGACCGATGCTTGCCGGTGTGTTGGGCATGGCACGAACCACGGGAACACCCTCACCCAAGTGCTGCTGGTAAAAAGATAAAGACTTTGCCGCAGCCACACTCAGGGCACAGGCAGTCCTTTCAAAAAAACGCTTATAATGGGGCAAGACAGACGCTAATTTTTGCGGTTTTACTGCAAAAATGACTATTCTTGGATCTATATCAAGGCTGTCGGCTGTGGGTGACCAAGTAATACGAGGATCATTTAACAACTCGGCACATGACTGCTCACGCGGGGTAACAATGACAAGCCCCGGGTCCAGCAAACCCGCCTCACGCCACCCGCGCACAAGGGCGGTGCCCATGCGCCCACATCCAACAAGAAGGAATGCAGGCGATGTCCCCATGCTCAAGCCTCGCCAACCGTATCAAGCATGGCGAATGAGGCCGCCTCTTTTGGTGTTTTACCTCCCCAGATCACAAACTGAAAGGCGGGATAAAAACGCTCGGACTCGCCCACCGCAATTTCCACAAGCTCTTCAAGGGATTCAACCCGAGGCGACCGATCACCCGTCAACAGCAAAGCATAGCGTAGCAGAGGCACGGATTCATCAGGATCAATTTCAAAGTGGCCAAGGGCCAAACGCTGATTAATCAAAGCCAACAACTCATAAACCGGCGTCATCTGGCTAGGTTGGACCCGCATATCCATAATGCAACACAGCTGCAGGATACGGGCGTCGGCCTGCCAGTTAAATTGTATCCGATAGTCGCACCAGCGGCCATCCACCTCGGCAATCAATTCCTCCGAGTTCACCCGATGATAGGGCCACTCTTCGGAAATGACAGCTTCTTCGATCATGTCGATGGGATTGGTCACGGATGCATTTCCCTTCTTCAAGACACCACTCTCTTCCTAGTTTAGCTTAGCACTAGCATAGCTTGTAGAGGAAACCCAACATAAAACGATAGCGTTTTGCACGTTGTTGACGGCCTGTCCATGGGCAGACAGCCTGGTTTCGCGTAAATAAAGAATGAATTAAAGTGTTTACCGAAATAATGTAGCTAATCGAGGTTTAATGTGGCCCTCACTTACCCCATGATTGACCCTGTGGCCTTAGAGCTGGGTCCTGTTGTGATCCGCTGGTATGGCTTGGCTTACGTCGCCGGTATTTTATTCGCCTGGGGTTATTGCAAAGCCCTTATTCGAAAATACCAAATCGCCATGCAAGCCAAGGACTTTGACGATTTTGTGCCGTGGATGACCCTGGGTGTGGTGGCCGGTGGACGTTTAGGCCAAGTTCTCTTTTATGATACCGCTTACTACCTCGCCAACCCCTTTGAGATCATTGCCATTTGGCACCCAGGCATGAGTTTTCATGGCGGCATTCTAGGTGTTGTCACCGCAACGGTTATTTTTTGCCGCAAAAGAGGCATACCTATCCTTCATATGCTCGATCTTCTTGCGTGTGCAGCTCCGATCGGGCTGTTTTTGGGCCGGATTGCAAATTTCATCAATGCCGAGCTGGTGGGACGCGTATCGGATGTGCCCTGGGCCATGGTTTTTCCAGGAGCAGGCCCTTTTCCACGTCACCCCAGCCAGCTGTACGAAGCTGTCTTGGAGGGACTGCTGCTGTTCATCCTGACCAATATGGCCATGCGCCGCGCAACGTGGCGACACATACCTGGCAGGGTGATGGGGCTTTTCATCGCAGGATACGGCATTGCCCGCATCATCGGCGAGGTGTTTCGCGAACCCGATCATCATATTGGCTTCTTGATGGGTGGTACGACTTGGGGACAGTGGCTCTCGGTTCCCATGGTGATCTTGGGCCTTTATTTCATATTCCGCTCACACAAAACCGATGTCACCCGTTGAGGCCCTGCTGCGCCAAGAAATCGCCCGACAAGGCCCCGTAACCGTTGCCAGGTTTATGGAGGTCGTGCTGCATCATCCCCAGCACGGCTATTATCGGACACAAAAACCCCTGGGCCGGGAAGCCGACTTTATCACTGCCCCAGAGATTTCGTCGTTGTTTGGGGAAGTTATTGGCGGTGTTTTACTGGCAAAGGCCCTCTCCTTGTCTGAAGAAATGCCCATACATCTGATCGAGTTGGGGCCTGGACGGGGGCTTTTGCTCCAAGACATTTTGCGGGTATTCCAACTGAGACCCCAAGTGCTGTCACGGCTTTGTGTGCATTTGATCGATATCAACATGCCTTATCATCCGACGCTCACGGCCAAATCCGCACCGCTTAAGCCTTTTTTTTATGAGAGTTATCAAGAACTTCGGGAAAAGCTCCCACGAGGGGCCGTATTGCTGGTCGCCAATGAATTTTTAGATGCCCTCCCGGTGGCGCAATATGAAAGAACCAAAGACAGCTGGACAGAGCGTGCCATCAGCATCAACCCTGAAGGGAATCTCCATTTTACGTCCCTGCCCTGCCCCACGGGCTTTAGCGGACCTCAAGCGCCAGCGGGAGCAATCATCGAGCGCTGCCCCACGGCTGAAGAACTTGTGCAGCAAGTCTCACAAGACATAAACGCCCGCACCGGCATGGCGCTTTTCATTGATTATGGGTCCCTTGAGCCAGGTTTTGGGGATACCCTTCAAGCCATCCATCGCCATCGGCATGTGGATCCCCTCTCACACCTTGGTGAAGCAGATTTGACGTGTCACGTAAGTTTTGCGCCGCTTGTGGCCCATGTGATGGAAAACAACCTATCCGCCCACTGCATGACGCAACGGGATTTTTTACTCCATTTTGGCGCAGCAAGCCGTCTCGAGCACCTGTTAAAAAAAGCCGGTCATCGCGCAAAAGAGTCTTTAATTCAGTCATTTAATCGCTTGATTAGCCCGACAGAAATGGGCACCCTTTTTAAAGTAATGATGGTGGAAGGTTCCTAGACGATGATGATCCCTTTTAAGGCGTCAAGCCTCTTCCAGGATGTGCCAGGCATTGCCCACGGCTTTTTCACCCGTCAAGGAGGCGTCAGTCAGGGCCTCTGCAGCAGCCTCAACGTCACCTTCAAAGACATGGATTCTGTCGAAAATGTGGACGAAAATCGCGCCCGCGTGGGTCAAGCCCTTGGCTTGAAGGATGCGCCCTTTTTTGTGCGCCAAGTCCACGGCACCAATGTCCACCTCATCCTCAGCCAACCTGATCGAACTTCAGTTATCGAAGCCGATGCCATCATTAGCACCGTTCCGGGTCTTGCCATCGCTGTTCAAACTGCGGATTGTGTTCCCATCTTACTGGTTGACCCGAACGAGCGTGTTATTGCGGCCATTCACGCGGGATGGCGCGGTGCCGCAGCGGGGGTCATTCAATCCACCCTTTCCGCCATGGCGGCACTTGGGGCCACCCCAGACGGGCTTTTGGCAGCCGTTGGGCCAGCCATCGGACAACCTCATTTTGAAGTGGGTAGCGAGGTTAGGGAGACTTTTGTGAACGCCGATACTGCTGCAAAACCTTTCTTTACGGAAAGCTCGAAGACGCATCACTGGCTGTTGGATTTGAAAGGTTACACAGCCCATGTGCTGGCCCATCATGGCGTTCGTCACCTTGAAGTTTTGTCCTACAATACCTATGCAGATCAGGATTTGTTCTTTTCTTTCCGCCGTGCAACCCATCGGGGTGAAGCAGGATGTGGTGGGCAAGCGAGCTGTATTGCACTTCTTTAATCCATTCGTAACGCTCAAAGTTTTTCACTTCATCCCCAAAAGGTAAAGATTACCATAGCCCAGAAGTGAGTTTCGGCTATAATAGGGCGTCGTTTGTCCGCTTACACAAGGAGAACAGCATGTCCTCGACCGGTTTACTTTCGGGAAAACGTGGTTTAATCATGGGTGTTGCCAATGATGCCTCCATCGCATGGGGGATCGCCCAGGAATGCGCCGCCGCCGGCGCCGAGCTTGCGTTCACTTACCTTTCTGAGCCCTTTAAGAAAAGAGTCGAGCCCCTAGCTGAGTCTGTCGGCGCCAAACTCATTCTACCTTGTGACACCACCCAAGACGATCAGATCGATCAGGTCTTTCATGACATCGAAAAGGCCTGGGGCAAGCTTGACTTTGTTGTGCATGCCATCGCCTTTTCAGACAAAAACGAGTTGCGTGGCGCTTACATAGACACATCCCGCAACAACTTTTTATACACCATGGATGTGTCGTGCTATTCCTTCACGGCCGTGTGTGCCCGAGCCAGCAAACTGTTGAATCCCGGTGGCAGTTGCGTGACCTTATCCTATTACGGCGCTGAAAAGGTCATGCCCCACTATAATGTTATGGGTGTTGCCAAAGCCGCCCTGGAAGCCAGCGTGCGCTACCTTGCCGTGGACCTCGGCAAACAGGGCGTGCGCGTCAATTGCATCTCAGCAGGCCCGATCAAAACCCTTGCCGCATCGGGTATTGGTGATTTCCGCTATATTTTAAAATGGAATCAGTATAACGCACCACTGCGCCGCAACGTCAGCCAGGAAGAAGTCGGCCGTTCAGCGCTTTACCTTTTGTCAGATCTCAGCTCTGGTGTTACCGGCGAGGTCCATTACGTGGATTGTGGCTATAATATTATCGGCATGAAGGATCCCGAAGCGCCCGATTTAACTTTAAGTCAATAAATTTGTGAATCTAATGCTAAGAACGACACTTTCAAGAAGGTTTGGTATGCGCACATTAGGAGTTTGGCTGACCCGTTTACTGGCCCTGATCGGGGGCCTTGTGGTCCTTCTGCTGATTACTTTTTTCATGGCCATTAAACGCGGTTCAATACCCTCAGCCACCCTCGAGCCCAAGCCAATGGTCCTGACCCTCTATTTGGACCAGCCCATGCCCGATTTCATCGATCACTCGAGTCTCAGCGGGATTTTAAGGCCGGATGCTCTCTCCCTTGCGGACTTTGAGGAAACCCTCATCCACGCAGCCAAGGATCCCAACGTCAAGTCGATCATCCTATATGCAAGTGGGGCCAGCATGGGCCTAGCCCAAGCCCAAGAAATTCGCTCGGCCATCAAACGCTTTCAGGAGTCCGGCAAGAAGGTCTTTGCCCATGCCGATACTTTTGGCGAGTTGACCGGCGGTACCCTTCCCTATTATCTCGCCAGTGTGGCGGATGAAATCTGGCTGCAGCCCATGGGAAGTGTGATGCTGACCGGCTTTGCCATGGAAATTCCGTTTGTCAAAGATCTCCTCGACAAGGTTGATGCCCAAGCACGCTTTGCCAAGCGCGAAGAGTATAAATCGATGCCGGATACGCTGACCGAAAGCGGCCTTTCACCCGCCAATCGCGAAGCCAATCAAGAACTGCTTGCAGGCCTGTCTCAACAAGTGCTGGCAGAGATTGCAACAGATCGCGGCCTCGCCTCGGATGCCGTTGAAGCCTATGTGGCCCGCATGCCCATAACCGGTGAAAAAGAGCCCCTTGAGGCAGGACTCGTGGATAAAATCGCCTACGCCGACGAGTTGGAGTCCAAGGCCCTTGAGACCGCTGGAAAAGACGCGGAATTGGTGGACTTGAATGATTACTGGCGTCACGAAGCAAAGGGGAAGAACAAAACAAAGGCAAACCAAGCCATCGCCGTCATCTATGGTGAGGGGATCATCATGAGCGATCAGGGCTCAGACCAAGGCTTTAATGATGAGCCCATCTTTTCTGGGGAATACATGAAAGAGGCCATGGACCAAGTTCTGAAGAGCAGCAATGTGAAAGCCATCGTCTTTCGGGTCAACAGTGGGGGTGGATCACCCGTGGTCTCCGAGACCATCTGGCGCCAAATTCGCCGTGCTCAGGCAGCTAAGATTCCAGTGATCGCCTCCATGGGCGACATGGCAGCCTCGGGAGGATACTGGGTTCTGACCCATGCCGATAAGATCGTCGCCAACCCTGCCACCATCACGGGGTCCATTGGCGTGTTCTCCGGCAAAGTGGTGCTTGAAGGTTTGATGAAAAAAATTGGTGTGAATTGGGAACACATCACAACGGCTCCCCACGCAGGTATGTGGAGTGCCAATCGAGACTTCACGCCCGAACAATGGCAAAAGTTACAAGCCAGCATTGATCAGACTTACCAAATGTTTGTCACAAGGGTGGCCGAGGGTCGCCGGCTTAATCTTGACCATGTGAAGCAGATTTCCAAAGGCCGTGTGTGGACCGGCGAACAAGCGCAAAAGTTCGGGCTAGTTGATGCTTTGGGCGGCATGCACACAGCACTGCAAATGGCCAAAGAGGCCGCAAAAATAAGTGCCGTTGAGAATGTTGAGGTGGTGGTCTATCCGCGCAGCATCCCCTTCTATCAACGCCTGAAATTGATGTTTTCAAGCTCGGCAAGTGTGATGCACAAGTTCAGCAATGCCTGGACCCTATGCCGCGCCTATTGGTCCATGGGCGTGACCGGATCACCAACAACCCTTGTTGAGCCTATGGTGATCCGCTAAAGGGTGAGGACGCTTTTCTTAATCCTGCAAAAGCGCCTGAAGCTCCTCGGTCGTCATTTGCTGGATTGGGCGCAGTCCTTGGGGACTGCGTTTTGCGTTCAACAGGCCCAAGACCTTGAGTTGTAACTCTTTTATTTTCACAGCAGCCGTTAGATTTTCGCTGGCAAGGGCCGCCTGATAGGCTTTTTCTAAATCAGCTAAAATCGTCTCTCGACTGGGTCCGGGGGTTGAGGTTGACGAAAGACGTGGACTTTTTACAGAACGACGGCGGGTCGTCTCTTCTTGATGTGCCATACTCTTTTCCTCCCTTTTTGAGTACCGCATGGACGGGGAGAGGAAGGCGGCTGTTTTTATTTTTTCTCAGTGACTGACTGCTACCTTTGACATCTTAAAACAGCTGCAAGGACACAGTTTGCGATTTCAACTGACCCAACACAAAACGCCCCTCACCTTCCTCTCCTCCATAGGATATGATTAGCCCATTAGGTAGGAGCATTCATATGATCCCTCGGCGCCCCCATTTGATTGGTATCCTTTTTATGCTGGCGTCCATGCTGACCTATGCCTTTGTGAATGCTAGTGTTAAATCGGTGATCATGGATTATCCCGCCCCCCAAGTCCTGTTTTTTCGCTATGCGCCAGCCCTTATTCCCTATGTTTTTCTGATCCTCCACGCACGCCATGATCACCCCACCACCACATCCAACCTCAGATGGCATATGGGCAGTGCCTGCGTCAGTATCATCAGTCTTTGGGCCTTATTCACTGCCCTTGGACGCCTGCCCCTGGCCGAGGTCACCGCCCTGACCTTTACCTCGGTTTTCTTTGTGGTTTTGCTGGCGGCTGGTTTTCTTAAAGAGCGGACGTCCCTTGGGAGCTGGATCGCCTTGGCGGTGGGCTTTGGGGGGGTGATGATCATGGTCAATCCACAGCATCACTTGTTGAATAAAAATGCCTTACTCTGCCTGATGGCTGCATTTGGAGATGCCGTAATCATGGTACTGGCGCGACGCCTCACACGACAGGAATCAAGCTTAACCGTGGTGTTCTACTTTGCCCTTTTTGGCGCCTTGATCACATCCCTATTCTTGCCGTTTGTGTGGCAGCGGCCGACCCTCCCCGATTTAGGTCTGCTGCTGTTTTTGGGTTTGGGGGGCGGTATGGCGCAACTTTTACTCACCAAAGCCTATGAATATGCGCCTGCCGGCGTTGTTGCGCCCTTTATTTACACCTCTTTGATTTGGGCCACTTTAATCGGTTATGGCTTTTGGCACGAAGCCATGGAGGGAAAAACACTCATTGGCGCAGCACTGGTTGTGGCCAGCGGCGTATTTGTCACGCGCCATCATCAGGCGAAAACCGCAAAGGATTAATCCAGCACCGGAAAGCTGCGGATGGGAAGACCTTCATGGGCCGCTTCCATAAAGTTATGCCACAGTTGGGCTGGCAACTTACCACCGGTGATGCTTTGCATGTAAGCCCCGTCATCATTGCCCATCCAGACGCCCGCAACCAGATCAGCGGTAAAGCCGATGAACCAGGCATCGCGGTAATTCTGACTGGTGCCGCTTTTTCCAGCGGTGGGGCGATCAAGTTTCGCACGTTTTGCGGTGCCATAGTCGGTCGCTGCTTGCATCAGGGTTAACATGTGGGCCACATGCTGGGGCGCCACCACACGCCCAGTTCCCTGAGACTGACGGCGATACAAAATGTTTCCCTCACGATCGGTAATTTCCAAAATGCCGTAGGGGAAGACGCCAAAGCCATGATTGGCAACGGTGGCAAAGGCAGAGGTGAATTCCAAAAGGGTTGCCTCACCAGAGCCAAGGGCCAGGGTAAGGTTATCTGGCATTCGACTGGTTAAGCCTAGGCGCCGTGCGGTGCGGGCGAGGGTTTTCATGCCCACCTCATGAGCCAAACGTACCGCCGTTGCATTCACCGAAAAAGCAAAGGCGTCTCGTAAAGTGATTTGACCCCGGGCTTTCCATTTGTAGTTACTGGGGCGCCACTTCCCAATGGCAATCAGTTCATCGCTGACCATCGTCTCAGGGGTGTAGCCACGCTCCACCGCCGAGAGGTAGGTAAAGAATTTGAAGGTCGATCCTGTCTGGCGCCGGGCTTGGGTGGCCCGATTGTATTGGCTGTGGGCATAGCTATAGCCCCCCACAAGGGCGCGCACGCCCCCATCCGGCGTCATGGCCACAAGGGCGGTTTCACTGACGTTGAAGTTTTTGCCTTCGGTTTGAATCATCTCGTGGGCTTTTTCCTCAGCCATTTTTTGCAGCCTGAGATCTAGGGTCGTCTTGACCACAATATCCTGGTTGGGTCTGCCGATGAATTCATCGAGACTTTCAAAAATCCAATCGGAAAAATAGCGCCCGATAGAGTTCTTTGAGCGTGATTCCGAGGCGACGGAAGGATGGAGGAGCGCTTGCTGCACCTCTTCGGTCGTCACAAATCCGGCCTCAACCATGGAATTCAGCACCACACGGGCACGTTCGTCCGCCAACTTTGGGTTATTGGTGGGCGAGTATTTTGAAGGGGCCTTTAAAAGACCTGCAATGATGGCGGACTCATAAAGGGAGAGATCGCGAGCGTGTTTACCAAAATACTTCTGCGCCGCGGCCTCAAGGCCATAGACGCCAGCGCCCAAGTAAACGCGGTTGAGGTAGACCGAGAGAATCTGATTCTTGGAAAACTTGGATTCAAGCCACAAGGCAAGGATGACCTCTTGCACTTTGCGCCTTAAGGAGCGATCGCTGTGGGCATACTTACCCTCTGAGAACAAAAAGTTCTTTCCCAATTGTTGCGTCAAAGTGCTGCCGCCTTGGACCACAGATCCCGCTTTATAGTTGCGATAAAAGGCGCGCACAATACCGATGGGGTCAATGCCAAAGTGCTCGAAAAAGCGACGATCTTCGGTAGCGATGATGGCGCGATAGACATGGGGCGGCAAGTCTTTGACATCAACAAAGTCGCCATAAAGATCACCATAGGTGGCAATCAGCGACCCATCCCGGGCTAGCAAGGTAATGCCTGGTCGACGGGTCACCTGCAGTAATTGGGCGATATCAGGCAGATCGTGGGAAAAATAAACAAGGGCGCCCGCCCCTAAGACGACACCCCAAATGCTAAGGCTCAAGAAAAATAACATCAAGCGAGATTTGAACGAGCGTTTTGGGACAGAGCTCACTTTTTTCTTTTTCGATTTACCCCTAGGACGAGCGTCATCATCACCTTCATCCCCATGGCCGCGTCCCTGAATTCGGCCTCGGGGCATCTCTTCTTCATCCCAATCACCACGGCTGGCGCGAAGCCCCATCCGTTCGACAGGGGGTCGCGTTTTGTGAATAAGACGAGGCTCGTTACGCTCGAAATGATCTTTGTCTTTTGCCATGATTCCTAGCGGTGATGGTGCCCTTTATGATCGTGATGATCGTGGTCATCATCCCCCCACCTCTCTCGCTGCCATACGGCGGTTCCAACTGTATCATCGGGAAGGTTCCAGGGATCGTTGCGTCGAATAATCCAATCTTCCCATGTGGGACCACGCCAATCACTGACCGATCCAGGTCCCCGATCCGTTGGTGCACAGCCGCAAAGCGCAGTTAATAAAACAAGATACTGCACACTCTTTCCCATTTTTGCCTCCTGCGCCAGTTTTTTATGAGAGGGGATCTGAGCTTAGTGACTGCCATCCTCTCCGGTTTTATGCGGCGACGTCAGGCCTTCGCTGGGGATATAGACCTTAGGTCGCGGCATCTCTTTTTGACGCGCTGCTGTACCCACTGTGTCATCGGGCAAATTACGCGTCATGGGCTCTCGCTTATGCTCGGCCTTATGGCGGGGCGCGCAGGAACTACACGTACCCGTGCATCCCGCAAGCCAAATGGCACTTAAAAGAGAAAGGGGTAGAATCCACTGCATCTGCTAAGCGTCCAAGTTAGAGACTTTAAGCGCATTGGCCTGAATAAAGTCACGCCGTGGCTCAACCAAATCTCCCATAAGGGTCGAGAACACTTGCTCGGCCTCATCCACGTGGCTGATTTTCACCTGCAACAGGGTGCGCGCTTCAGGATCAAGGGTGGTGTCCCATAGCTGATCCACATTCATCTCACCCAACCCTTTATATCGTTGAATGCTAATGCCTTTGCGGCCCTGATCCATCACAGCGCTGAGAAGCCCAATGGGACCTTTGACCACCATATCCTTATCCTTATGGCGCAAACGACCCATCTCGCCGTAGTACTCTTGTAAGGTGTGGCGCATCTCATTCAGCTGGTAGGCCTCGCTGCGGCCGATGGTATTGGCAGAAATACGATGGCTTTCCTCCACACCGCGCACGGTGCGTGTGACATAAAGGGCCATGCCATCGGCACGTCCTTGCCATTCCCCCACATCCGCCAGGTCGGCGACTTGATTGAGGCGTTGTGCGAACATGGCGGCCAGCTCAGCTGCCTTGCCTTCTGCAAACATGCCCGGCAAGAAAATACCAGCAATGGCGGCTTGTTCAATGATTGGAATTTGGGAGGCATTCTTGGCCAACGCCAGGACCAAGTGATTCACCCGGCGCGCCTGGCTGACCACTTGGCGCAGTTCATCTCCGGCGATTTGCGCCCCAGTTCCTGTTGTAAAGACGGCCCCTTCTGAACCAGCACGAATCAGATAATCATCGAGGGCCTTTTGGTCCTTCAAATACTGCATGGATTGACCACGCCTTACGCCATAAAGGGGCGGCTGGGCGATATAAAGGTAGCCTTTTTCAATCAACTGCGGCATTTGGCGATAAAAGAAGGTCAGCAACAATGTCCGAATGTGACTGCCGTCCACGTCGGCATCGGTCATGATGATGACCTTGTGATAGCGGGCCTTGTCGGCGTTAAAATCTTCCGCACCAATCCCCGTACCCAAGGCGGTTACCAGGGTGCCAATCTCAGCAAACCCCAGCATCTTATCAAAGCGGGCGCGCTCCACGTTCAAGATTTTACCTTTCAAAGGAAGAATCGCTTGGAAACGGCGATCCCGTCCGCCCTTTGCCGACCCACCGGCGCTGTCTCCCTCAACCAGGAACAGCTCGGATTTTGACGGGTCACGTTCTTGGCAGTCCGCAAGTTTTCCAGGCAGTGAGGCCATATCCAGCACACCCTTGCGCCGTGTCAATTCACGCGCTTTACGGGCTGCTTCACGGGCTGCAGCAGCTTCTACTGCTTTTGCCAGGATTTTCCTTGCCTCGTTTGGATGCTCTTCAAACCACTGGGTCAGTTTTTCATGCACCAAACCTTCGACGACCGTGCGCACTTCCGAGGACACCAGTTTGTCCTTGGTTTGCGACGAGAACTTGGGGTCTGGCACCTTGACCGAGAGAATACAACTCAAGCCTTCACGCACATCCTCACCGGTGAGATTGACCTTTTCCTTCTTACCGATGCCACTTTCTTGGATGTAGGTATTGATCACACGGGTTAAGGCTGCGCGAAAACCCGCCAAGTGGGTGCCACCATCCCGCTGGGGAATGTTGTTGGTAAAGCAGAAAATGGTTTCGTGATAACTGTCTGTCCATTCCATGGACACGTCAGCACTGATACCATCCCGCTCGCCGGAAATGTGGATGACCTCGGGATGCAGCGGATGTTTACTGCGATCGATATAGCGCACAAAGGCTTGGGTACCACCCTCATAGTGGAGCTCAACGGACTGGGGCTCTTCACCCCGCAGGTCTTGCAACAAAATGCGCACGCCTGAGTTCAAAAAGGCCAGCTCACGCAGGCGATGCTCAAGGGTGCCGTAATCAAAATCAATCATCGTGAAGGTGTCGCGCGACGGCTTAAAGCGCACCTGGGTACCTGTTTGATCACCGCAGTTTCCAACTACGGCTAGGGGCGCTTCGGGCTCCCCGTGGCGAAAGCGCATAAAGTGCTCTTGGCTATTTTGCCAAACAGTAAGATCCAGCCACTCGGAAAGGGCATTCACCACGGAAACACCCACACCATGAAGGCCACCGGAAACCTTATAAGAGTTCTGGTCAAACTTACCGCCCGCATGTAGCTGAGTCATGATCACTTCAGCCGCAGAAACGCCTTCCTCCTCATGGATGCCCACAGGGATACCGCGACCGTTATCGGCAACGGTCACGGATCCGTCGGCATTAATGGCGACCTGCACCAAGGTACAATGCCCAGCCAAGGCCTCATCGATGGCGTTATCCACCACCTCGTACACCATATGGTGCAATCCCGATCCATCATCGGTGTCACCAATGTACATACCCGGGCGTTTACGAACGGCGTCTAAGCCGCGCAAAACCTTAATCGAATGGGCGCCGTAATCTTGTGCTTCCGTTTCTGTGATCTCGTTCATGGGCCTTCCTCACTATGTGACTGAGCAACTGTACCACCATTTACAAAAAAATGCTGCGCTTGATGTGCAAGTCCCTGAAATAAAGTTAAATCTACCCCCGTCATCCAGACTTGAATTTGCAGGTTGAGGATCTCATCAAAAAGGGCTTGACGACGACCGGCGTCCAGATGGGCCACGACCTCATCCAACAGAAGAAGCGGTACGGCGCCTGGGTTCAGATCCCGTTGCAAACGGGCAGAGGCCAAAATAATAGAAAGCAGCAACGCCTTTTGTTCCCCGGTTGAGCACAACTCCGCAGGCATCCCTTTTTCTTGCATGACAACTTTAAAGTCACTTTTGTGGGGCCCTTCAAAGCAGCCACCAGCGGCAGCATCCCGCTCCCGATTCTGCGCCAAGAGAGCCTGCAGCTCCTCTTCCACCATTAGGGCGGGCTGATGTTCAAGGGTGCGATCGACCCACCCCTCAAGGGACAAAACGGGACGGGGAAAGGGTCCCATGGCGTGGGCAAAGGCTTGATCGAGGCGGGCGATGGTTGCGCTTCTGGCGGCTGCGATGGCCACACCTTCTGCTGCAATTTTAGCCTCTAATGAGGTCGCCCATGCTGGATCATAGCGGGGATTTTCAAGGAGTTTATTGCGCTCGCGCACGCAATATTCATAGCGATAAACCCGACTGGCATGGTCGGGGTCCAGGGCATACACCAGGCGATCCAGGAATTTACGTCGCCCACTGCCTCCTTCTGCCAAAACACCGTCCATTTGCGGCGTCAGCCACAAAACACTCAGATACTGACTGAGTTGGGCTTGGCTTTTCAGCAGCTCTCCACCAACCTTCACGAAGCGGCGCTCACGCCCATCATTTACTTCGCAAGAGGTCCCCACATCAAGGGTGTCCCTCTCGAGCTGAAGGGTTGCCGCCACCCCCCATGTGGGAAAGGGGGCTGCATGGCGCGTGACCTCAGCCAAGCGCGCCCGTCGCAATCCCCGCCCTGGCGCTAAAAAAGAAATGGCCTCCAAAAGATTGGTCTTTCCGGCCCCATTGGGGCCTAGCAGAACCACTGGCTGAGGCGTGAGATCCAGTTCGACAAAACTATAATTGCGAAAATTGGTCAGGACCAAACGGGAAAGACCGCGGACAACAGTTCCTGCGGTCTTTGAGGCGTCATTTGTGGACAAAACAGCGTTCCCTGATGTGACAATCAAACGCGCATGGGCATCAACACATAGAGCGCCGAGGCATCCGCATCATCACGAATCAAAACAGGGGACACGGGATCTGCAAAAGCGAATTCAGCGCCGCCTGAGCCGATTTGCTGAGCAATATCTAAAAGATATCGGGAATTAAAACCAACCTCCAGTTCAGAGGCTTGGTAATCGACTTCCATCTCTTCACTGGCCATCCCTGTCTCGGCGCTGGCCGCCGTGAGGATGATCTTGCCATTGCTTAAGGCGACTTTTACACCGCGGGTTTTCTCGGCTGAAATGGTTGCGACCCGATCCACCGCATCCGAGAAGGATTTAATGTCAACCCGCAGCACCTTATCGTTGCCCGCAGGGATGACCCGCTCATACTCAGGAAACGTTCCGTCAATAAGGCGCGAGGTCAGATAGCCACCCTCAAAGGTCAGACTCATTTGGGTGTCAGAAAATCCAACCAAAACATCGCCTTCGGTGACGGAGAGAATCTTAGTCATTTCCCCCACAGCCTTACGGGAGAGAATCACGCCTGGCATGGAGGCGGCCTCTTGGGGCAGCGGCATACTGGCCCGGGCCAGACGGTGACCATCGGTTGCGACCGCCCGAAGCTCTGAACCCTCTGCCGCATGGAAGAAAATCCCGTTTAGGTTATAGCGGGTTTCTTCCGTTGACATGGCAAATCGGGTTCTATCGATCAAGCGCAACATCTCTTTTGCCGATACGCGGAACTTATGCACCATGTCCACTGCCTGAATCGCAGGAAATTCCTCAACGGGAAGACAGGACAGCTGAAAGCGGGACCGCCCTGCGGACAGGGTCAGGCGCTTTGTATTTGGATCGAGGGTCATGGTAATGGCTGCGCCATCGGGCAGCTTGCGCACAATGTCATGCAGCATGTGGGCCGGAACCGTGGTGCTGCCGATTTTCTCGACCTGGGCAGGAACGGATTCTACAATGGCGAGCTCAAGATCCGTTGAGGTCAGGCGCAGCAAATCCCCTTCCGCCTCAAGTAAAACGTGGGAGAGGATGGGAATCGTTGTCCGCTTCTCAACAACACTTTGGGCATGGGCTAACGCCTTCAATAATGCCGAGCGATCTGCAGAAACCTTCATGACTACCATCCAGTTTTTTGTTTTAACTCAAAAAAAATCCCACCCAGTATGGCCTGGATCGCGTCAGGCATCAAGCTTGCAACATACGTTTCAACAGGTCTAAATCTTCGGCCAAGGTGGGATCCGTTGCCATCAACTCCTCAACCTTACGCACAGCATGCATGACGGTGGTGTGATCACGCCCACCAAATTTACGCCCAATCTCGGGCAAAGACATGGTGGTTAATTGCTTGGCCAGATACATGGCGACCTGGCGTGGCCGTGCAACGGTGCGCAAGCGGCGCGAGCTATGCATGTCGGCAATGCGTATGTTGAAATGTTCTGCGACCCGCTTTTGGATATCGTCGATGGTGACCCGCCGATCATTGGCGCGGATCAAATCCCGCAGCACCTCTTGGGTCGACTCTAACGTGATATCCCGCCCAACCAGCATGGCATGGGCGACGATGCGATTGAGCGCCCCTTCCAGCTCGCGCACGTTGGAAGAGATTTTGTGCGCTAAAAACTCGATCACCTTTTGCGGCACACTGGCGCCCATTTGCTCGGCTTTGGATTGCAGAATGCCTAAGCGCAACTCGTAGGTGGTCGGATGGATATCAGCCACCAACCCCCAGCCTAAGCGCGAGCGAAGGCGCTCTTCCAAGCCGGTTAAATCCGAAGGGGACTTGTCTGCCGAGATAATGATCTGGCGATTTTGATCCACCAACGCATTGAAAGTATGGAAAAATTCTTCTTGGGTTGACTCTTTGCCACTGATGAACTGAAAGTCATCAATCATCAACACATCAACGGAACGAAACTGCTCTTTAAAGGCCATGGTGTCCTTAAAGCGCAGGGCGCGCACGAAAAGATACATGAATTTCTCGGCGGAGAGATAAACCACGCGGCGATTAGGATGGCACCTACTGATGTGCCATGCAATGGCGTGCATCAGGTGGGTCTTACCCAACCCGACGCCCCCGTATAAAAACAAGGGGTTAAAGGTGACCGTCTCGGACTCAGCCACCTTGCGGGCGGCTGCGTGGGCAAGCTCATTGGGTTTGCCGACCACGAACGTGTCGAAGGTATACTTAGGCTCAAGCCGCGACCCCACCACCGGCTGGCTGAAATCGGGGGCTTCGCCTTCTTCATCACCACTCAAGAGGCTCTCGGCAGCAGGTGCTACAACGGTTGCGCTTTTCTGCACATCGGGATCTGCAATCACGTCCAGGGCAAAGGCGGCCTTAGTGTGTTCGCGCACCATTTCCAACAGTTTGGCAGCTGCATGGGTGAGAATCCAATCGCGGATGAAGCGGCTGGGCGCTGTCAGAACCAGACGGCCCGAGACCAACTCACGGAATTTGAGCTGCGCCAGCCAGCTATTAAAGGTTGCTTCACCGAAATACGCTGGTAACTGGGTAAAGGTATGATCCCAGGCAAGGCGTGCTTCGCGGGTTAAATCGAGCGTGCCACTTTGGTTGGCTGGAGTGGCATGAAAAGATAAATCAGCAGCGGACTGGGATGACGAAGACAGAGTGTGAACTTCGGAGGTGGCGTCGGCTGACGACGCGGAAGCAGCCAGTGGTGACCGTAACGCCATTCTTCAAACCTACCCTGAGGCCGTCACGACGGCACATTAGTGAATTAAACTTCACGAACCGATACGCCCTTGAAAGGAGCGTTTAAGTGGCCGGCAGAAGGCCGACCACGATTTTAATAGCTTAGAGGCTCTTCACCTTTGCGGCCATGCGGGAAATCTTGCGTGCAGCCGTATTGATGTGCAGAACACCCTTGGTCACGCCACGCATGATTTCTGGCTGCGCTTCTTTGAAAGCAACCTCTGCAGAAGCCTTATCGCCACCCTTGAGGGCTTCTTCAAACTTACGGATGAAGGTGCGGATGCGGGATACGCGCGCGCGGTTGCGCTCGTTACGCACTTCAGCTTGACGGGCACGTTTTTTTGCAGATTCAATGTTTGCCATAATGATCTTCCAAACTTTAAAAATAATACGAAACTGGATCTGACTTATACACAGGTCTGGATGCCAGGTCAATGCCTTCGTGCACCCTTACCGCAGAGAAAAAACTTTTCACAGCCTTGATGCTCAGTCTACCGCCCTTCCCCATCGAAACCAAAGCAAAATATGGCTCCAAATTACCATTTATCCTGCCCCACACGTGCCACACTTGCATTTTCAAAACTTAGGGTACGCCCCCCTATTGAATCGTCACTTTCTCACGCTGGGGAAGTTTTCTCGGCAGTTGAATACGTCGTATACCACAGTCGGCTAAGACCAGGGATTCTAAATGGGGGGTATGCCGCAAAAGAAGGGCAAGAACCGTCTTATCTTCACTGTGCCATCCATCGTACTTTGTCAAAAGACTGGTATCTTCTTGAATTGTCATATGCTTTAACTGCGCCATCGCTGCGAAAGAGGCTTGAATGCGCGCAAAACTCAATGGATTCGGATGCAAGCCAATGCATCCGCCAGAAAGCGTCAGGGTTTGCAGTTGCGGCGGCAGAAAACTGACAAGCGCAGCAAAATAACCATTTGTGCAGTCAGTCCAATTATTTCTTGGCATCACATGTTCAAGTGCCAAGCTCTCCACTTTCGGTGAGACCGCCATGAGCTTCTCAAAAGCTTTAACCGAAATCTTACAACTCTTCAGGTGGAGATTTTGCACCGCAATCTTTGGCAGATGAGCAATTTGAGGACGGGGCGCCTCGAGGGTTAAGGAATCCAGAACAACCGTGCCTTGGCACAAATCCCAATCGGAAAGATACTCAAGGTTAAAGACCGGCAATGTGGCATCCCCAAGGAAGGTAACATGCTTAAAGGTTAGCTTTCGCACATAGGCATCAAAGAGGATGGTAGGTATGTTGTGCAACTCAAAAACTGCCTGACATTCCCTAAAAAGGCTGAAACGCATCTTGTATAAATCGCGGCAAGTGCTTGCGAGGGCGGCGCACGCCGCAAGACCTGAGTGGCGCGCGATGTGGGGATAGAGCTCAAGGGGCAACTCGACAGAGCACTGTCTTTCCTCATTATCAAGGTCATTGGAAACCGAGGATTCTGCAGACGAGGAAAGGCTTATATCATCCTCTGAAGTGCATTCAGAAGGTGGATGCGAAGAGATCAAGTGCAGCTCGCCTCCTGACATCTTCAAATAAAAAAATCGTCCCTGGCTCTTCGTAACCTTGTAGCGCTTGGCTGGGGGAAGATCATCATTCCCCTCTTGTTCCGAATACGAGGCATGGGCGAGGGAGAGCATGCCCAGCAAGACAACACATCCAAACCCTGGCCACCGCAAACCTGACCAAGAGGGTCTTAAATTACTCATATCGTCACACCTTTTGCCGATTAAAACGAGTGCGGACGTTAGCACAATGGTCAAATTTAAGTCAACATTATGCAGAGTAAATGATGGCAGAATCGCTAGCACTTCGACCTAACCCCGATCTACCCCTCAGGGAGAAGCTGCCGGTCCTGGTGCCCTACAAGGGTCTACGACTGCGCTTTTTGGTATAAACGCAACTGCTTTTACAGGATAAACGCCCCACCTTTATGGCAATACCCACAATCAGTCTAGGCAGTGCGCTCTTTTGTTTCTAATGTCAGTGCATCTTCAATAACCCACAAGGGAAGTCATGCAGAAGGCCAAGGTCACCGCATCCGTCCTGCTTCTTTTGCTGATGATGATTATTCAACCTATTGATGCTTCCGAACCCCTTGAGCCTGAAGCCTCAAGCAGCCCCTCTGGATCTCTTAAACTGGATTTCATGCCAGATGAGATCAAAATAGAAGTGATGCAACATCTCCCCGCCCAAAGCATTCGAAACTTGAGTGCAACCTGTCGCAGCCTCTACAAAGTGAGATCGCCTGCTTTAAAAAATCTCATCAAGGACCTCACGCTGAATGCTTTCCTGAGGGCTGCGGATGAGGACATCTCTGGCATGCCTGCAACCTTGATCACAGCATACATCACCGATCTCATGGCGACTGAGACCTTTGTCTTGCTGCCCACCGACTTCACATCTTCACCAGAAAACATGGATGCCTTGTACGCGCCGCTTTTTGGCCAACCGATTCTCCAAGGCCAAGAAGACCTGGCGCGAGAGCACCTAAACGCCGTGGTGACCCTTTACCGTAAGGCAACGGTGCACCCTACCCCTCCTCCCTTGCAAATTCTTGCCCGCTTCCTTCGTGCTTATGGCGCCCAAAAGCATCTCAAGACCCTTACATTGCTTGGTGAAGAGGAGGAATTACAGCTGGCCGTAGCGCCCCACACATTGGTTATGACAGATCTGGAACTAAGCCATGACGAGCTTTACGACAAGGTGACTCATCTTCTTTCAGAGCAAGACGAACATCACCTTGTGGTGAACGTGGGATCGCTTGTTGTAGAGGAGGGAAATTGGTTGCGCGTACCGAGCAACGTGCGACACCTGACACTGATTAATCCTAAAGGCGACATCACAGGGCTTGGGAGTGATTTTCTTCAAGGACATAAGAATTTAGAACGTCTTCACATCAATCTGCCAAAGGTGACCACGATTGCCAATAGGATGCTGGATAATTGCAATAAGCTCACCCATGCGACATTTTTTCTGCCTGCGCTCACAACCCTTGGCGATTGTTTTTTGCGTTACTGTTTTAATGTTCGGCGGGTCGACTTGCACATACCTGCCATTGCGACCATCGGGGCAGCTTTTCTTTATCAGTGCGAGAGTCTGTAGCAATTTTCCCTTCTTGCGCCTCAACTCAAGACCGTGGGAGACTACTTTATGTACAGATCTTCAAAGCTCGCATGCCTTCGCCTTTATATACCTGAAATAACCAAAATGGGGCCCTTTTCACTCTGTTTGTGCCCAAATTTAACATTAGAATCCATACAAGAGATCAAAACGCTACTACGCGAGCGTAACCTTGAAGACCTCACCCATTTTGACAAGGTACAGCTTATCAACTAGCCCCCCCTAATCAAAAGGCCGCAGAAGCGGCCTTTTGGTATGGAGCTTATAGGTTAGATCAATCAAACCTTGCCGTGGCAGTGTTTAAATCGTCTACCTGAACCACAAGGGCACAGAGCATTGCGATTAATGGTCGAGGTTGCCAGCGTCTGTTCCAATGCCCCAGAGGCTTTTGCCGAGTTATCTTCACTCGTCTCAACCTCGTGGCCATGGTGCAAACGCAATTTATCAGCGGCTACACTGGCGTTTTTAAAAGCGCGTGCCTCGATATCCTCAGGGCTTTCCTGATAGAGCTCAAGGTGACACAGCGCCGACGTGGTGGTCTCGCGCACCCGGGCCATCATGTCTTGGAACATGACAAACGCTTCGCTTTTGTACTCATTCAACGGATCCCGCTGGCCATAGGCCCGAAGATTAATCCCCTGACGCAGGTGGTCCAGACCCAAAAGGTGATCCTTCCAAGCCTGATCCAAAAGCCGCAGCAAAACGCTTTTCTCAGCTGCCCGCATCATGGGCGCCCCATAGCGTTCTTCCTTTTCCGCCATGCGGGCGTGAATGGTATCGAGAATGCGTTGCCGCAACTCAAGCTCAGCAATGCCATCTTCCTCTGCCCATGTGGCGATGGGAAGATCTAACGCAAAAAGCCTCAAGCATTCTTCATGCAAGGCCTCTACATTCCACTGGTCGGGATAAGCCTCCTCAGGAATGGCTGCGCGGATGACCATGTCCAAGACATCCTCGCGCATTTCCGTGGTCAATTCCGAGATATCATCCTGACCCATCAACTCACGGCGTTGTTCATAAACAACTTTACGTTGGTTATTCATCACATCGTCATAGCGCAGCAAGTGCTTACGAATCTCATAGTTACGCGCTTCTACTTTTTGTTGAGCACGCTCAAGGGCCTTGTTGACCCAGGGATGGATGATGGCCTCCCCTTCCTGCAAGCCCAAGCGCTGCAGTATATTATCCAGTCGTTCTGAGCCAAAAATACGCATCAGATCATCTTCAAGACTCAGGAAGAATTTGGATGCCCCGGGATCGGCTTGTCGGCCAGAACGACCCCGCAGCTGGTTGTCAATACGCCGGCTTTCATGGCGTTCCGTACCGATAACATAAAGACCACCGGCAGCTTTGACTTGCTCTTGCGCGGCCATAACTTCCGCGCGAACCTGTTCTTCAATCTGCTTACGTTTTGCTGGATCCTCTACGCCTTGCAAAGCTGCCGCCAGGCGGACATCGATGTTACCGCCCAATTTAATGTCGGTGCCGCGACCCGCCATGTTGGTGGCGATGGTCACAGCACCAGGACGGCCCGCTTCGGCGATGATGGTCGCTTCTTGCTCGTGGTAGCGCGCGTTCAAAACTTGGTGGGGAACATTGGCTTTTTTGAGCAGATTTGAGAGCTGCTCTGACTTCTCAATGCTCACTGTGCCCACCAGAACTGGCTGTAGACGACTGCGGCATTCGGCGATCAATTTCACGATGGCGTCATTTTTCTCACGGGACGTACGATAGACTTCGTCGTCATGGTCCACACGATTAATCGGCAGATTGGTGGGAATTTGGACCACTTCCAGATTATAGATGTCCATCAACTCGGCCGCCTCGGTCTTGGCGGTGCCGGTCATACCAGACAACTTTGCATAATTACGGAAATAATTCTGGAAG
The DNA here is from genome assembly GCA_046318415.1 of Holosporales bacterium. GTDB lineage: Bacteria > Pseudomonadota > Alphaproteobacteria > Caedimonadales > Caedimonadaceae > JBKCUK01. Next base: position 109,589 of record JBKCUK010000009.1, read on the forward strand.
GTAATGGAAGCAAGTGTTTGGTTTTCCATTTGCACGGAAACGCCTTCCTTGGCCTCGAGGGCTTGATGGAGCCCCTCGGAATAGCGCCGCCCTTCCATCATACGGCCAGTGAATTCATCGATGATGACAATTTTATCGTCCTTAACGATGTAATCCACATCCCGCGCAAACAACACATGGGCCCGAAGTGCCTGATTGACGTGATGAACAAGGCCAATGTTGTGCACATCATAAAGCGAACCACCAGCTAACAGGCCGGATTGTTCCAAAAGCTGCTCGATATGTTGAGACCCCTTCTCAGTCAGGGTTACATTGCGGGACTTTTCATCTTTTTCGTAGTCTTCAGCGGTGAGATGGTGGATCAGTTGATTCACGCGAATGTAAAGCTCGGATGAATCTTCGGCCGGACCAGAGATAATGAGAGGTGTGCGCGCCTCGTCAATCAGAATGCTGTCCACCTCGTCGACAATGGCGTAATTGAACTGGCGCTGCACCATATCGGCCAAGCGAAACTTCATGTTGTCGCGCAGGTAATCAAAGCCAAATTCGTTATTGGTGCCGTGGGTGATATCAGCTGCATAAGCCTGACGGCGTGCATCATCATCCAGATCATGGATAATAACACCCACACTCAATCCAAGGAATTCATAGATCCGCCCCATCCACTCGGCGTCGCGCTTGGCCAAGTAGTCGTTCACAGTGACCACGTGAACGCCTTTACCAGAAAGCGCATTCAAATAAGCTGGCAGGGTTGCCATTAGGGTTTTACCCTCACCGGTGCACATTTCGGCAATCATTCCCCTGTGAAGGACCATGCCGCCGATCAGCTGCACATCAAAATGCCGCATACCCATGACGCGCTTTGAGGCTTCACGCACAGTGGCAAAGGCATCGACAAGGATTTGATCCAAGGTCTCGCCCGCAGCCAAGCGCGACCGCAACCAGTCTGTTCGCGCCTGCAACTCGGCATCCGAGAGGGCTTCCATTTGCGGCTCAAGGGCATTAATTGCATTCACCGTGGGACGTAGGCGTTTCAGCAACCGCTCATTACTGCTACCAAAAATTTTTTGTAAAAAAGTCGTCACTCTTCATCACCTTCACTAAAACTGTGCTCTTACAAGTTTCTCAGCACACCCGAAGACCCCAAACAATGGGCCAATTTTTTAGTCAATTGCACTATTCTGTTGCGTATTTCACCGATGTTTGTACCATAATCTCCACATGGGTGCTATTTTTAACAAAGAAAAAGGAAACATGATGTCAAACAAGTTCCTCGTTGCAGCCTCTGTGGCCGCCTCCCTCCTTCTTGGAACCATGAATCCAGTATACGCAGCAACAGATGAAAAAACAGTGATCGCGAAAGTCAATGGTCGCGAAATCACCGCTGGTGAAGTCAAAAAGCTTGAGGCCGCCCTTCCACCACAAATCACGCAACAGGTGAAAGAGGAAGACAAAGGAAAACTTTTTGAGCTGTTGCGCAGTCAATTGGTAGATGCCGCCCTGGTCACCGAAGCTGCCAAAGCCTCTGGCATCGAAAAGAAAGCCGAAGTACAAGCGGCCATGGCAAAGGCTTCCGAGCAGGTCGTGGTCCAGGCGTTTATGGCAGAAAAACTTAAGCCCGCTGTGAACGATAAGGCCATCAAAGAAAAATACGACCAAATCGTTAAAAGCATCCCCAAGGACGAGATGGAAGTGAAGGCCCGTCACATCCTGGTTAAGGACGAGGCTGCGGCAAAGAAACTCATCTCCCAGCTGAAGGGCGGTGCTGATTTCATGAAGCTTGCCCGCGAAAACTCGGAAGATAAAGCCACTGCCAAGGAAGGCGGAGATTTGGGCTACTTCCGTCGTGCCCAGATGGTTGCAGAATTTGCCGATGCCGCCTTCAACATGAAGCCAGGCACCTATTCAGACAGCCCTATCAAGACCCAATTTGGTTACCATGTGATCAAGGTGGATGATAAGCGCAAGGTAAAGCCACCAAAGTTTGAAGACGTGAAGGATCAGCTCTCTGCTCTGGTCATGGAAGAAGCCATGGGCAAAATGGTCGCTGAGCTCCGCAAAGGTGCAAAAATTGAACTTTTCGACACCAACGGCAAGCCCGTGAGTGCACCTGCTGCACCAGCAACAAGCCCCAGCAGTGAAGCACCCAAAGCGCAAGATGTGGCTGCTACCTCATCCGAGCCCGCTGCTGAAGTGACGCAAGTCGCGGCAAGCGAAGAAATGCCGCAAGAAGAGGCCAACGCTGAAGAAGCTGAAAAAGCCTCTGAAGCTGCCGCTCAAAAAGCTAAAGCCAAGGCAAGCAACAAGCAAGCCAAAGCCAACAAGACAAAGGCGACCACCCACAAGGTTGCCCATAAGAACTAGGCTTTCGCCAAGCATGTAAACATCGAGCGCCCCTTCATGGGGCGCTTTTTTTATGCCAACAATTCACGCACAAAAGAAGAAGAAGCGGCGATCACCGCTTCCCCTAAAAAAGCTACGTTCTAGTCTGATTAGTTCTGATGACGATTGCGCATCATTGCAAATCCAACCAACGCGACAAGCAAAGCAACTGGAATGACAGACACACCCCAAATGTAAGCATTTGCATCATAGACGGGTGCGCCATCCTGCATCCTACCATCCCAAAAAGCACTCATGGTAAGGCCAATGGTGTTATGGAACACCGAACCAAAAGCCATAATCACCATATTGGAGATGGAGGTGACAAGCCCACTTTGCGTGGCTGGAACGTTGCGGCTATTCAATGTGATGGCGATAATTTGGTAGGCCGAAAATACACCCACCACAAAGAACAAACCTCCGACACCCGTTGCTGATAGCAAGAGCCCCATCATCATGGCAAAGGCCAACGCCATCACACCTGCGCTCGCTATGATCAGACCATAGTATGCTTTGAGTTTATCGGCGACCAACGGCAGCACGGTCGCCCCCACACACATGCCCATATAAATCATAGCAGGCAGTGAAGCGGCGACTTCCCGGGTAAAACCCATGACACTCTCTAAATATGCAACCGCCCACACATCAGCAAACCCCTCCAAAGGCCCAACCATTAAAGCCGCGAAGAAACAGGTGGCTGCAACCCGTGGATAGCTGAAAATACTTTTGAGTGAGGCGAAAATTGATCTAGATTCATGTTCCGTTGAGACAACGCCAGCCTCTCGGGGACAGATCAGCATCATGGCGATGCCCAGAATAGTGCCGACGACCATCAGGCCCAATGTTACGCTTTGCCAACCAAAATCGTCGACGAGCTGCGCCAAGGGTGCGCTGCCATAAATGGCTCCCAGCAAACCTATGGTGACGGACACTCCCAGTAAGCGCGCAAACCAATCTTCGCGAAAATACAGCCGCACCGTTTTGAAAACACCTAAAATAGCGCCGGTAGACCCCGCCCCCACCAAAAAACGTCCAATCACAGCAAGCGCCCAATGATCCAACAGCGCTAAGGGCACCATACCTAACACGGCTGAGAAAATAGATCCTGCCATAACCCACCGCAGCGGAAAACGATCCAGAGCAAGGCCTATGGGAATGTGAAACAGCGCATAACCCACATAATAAGCTGCTGAAAACCTGCCAAAATCAGCCGCATCAACGGCAAAATGCCGCATGACATCATTCAGCATCACGCTGGGGCAAACACGGATAATATATTGAAAAAAATAAAAGAAACTGACCAAAGCCCACATACTCCAGGCCACAACCATGGAAGACGACTTTCTTTGGGCAATAGATACGGATGACATGGAATAACCTCCATTATCGACCCCTTCGGGTCATTGAATCACACAAAAATAACGATAATTTTGGATATAAAAGTGTGTTAGCAGCTGGCGCTGCCAAGGAGGAGGTTCAGAAGAAGAGCGTTAATCTTAATCATAGGTTTGATCTTGGCAAAATTTTCGAGCAAGATCAAGAATAATCTCGCATTTATCGACGACAGCGGATGTTTGAGAAAAAAATCTCCCTGAAATACCCCGTTAAACTTACCTATGATGCCCCCCCCTTTGCGGCATAGGGCACCTTATCCGTTTAACCGTCCGCACAGGACATGTAACAGATGGCTTTTAGAGGGTGTTTGGGCGATCATACACTCAAATGAAAGGTGGATGCCATGTTTCAAAAAAGACTTCTTCTACTTATTGTTGCGCCATATTTAGCGTTTACAGCTTGTTAAAGCAACGCTTCACCACAGATCAGTCTTGATTTTCCCGACGATATGATGGTGCAAATTGCGCAAACGGTGTGCAATAACCCTAGTATCCTGGCACGCCTTATGCTCACCAGTAGGCAAACCAGATCGACCATCAGCCGCCACTTGCGCGAAGTCAGCATTGTGGATCAATCCTTTGTCTGCAACCACCCAAGCCCTGCTCCAAGGTCACTGCTGTCAGATAAAAAGCATGTCATGGCTTTTCTTCAAACTTTTCCACGTCTGAAGGACTTAAAATTGATTTATGTCGCGGATGCACACAGCCTTTTATTTACATCAACAACCTTCTTAGATCAGCTCGGCAAAATGAATGAGCTTCGATCACTGCATTGGTATTTATCGACCATTACTATGGATTTAAGCGTTTGTCTTTCTGGTGCCCTTCCCCATCTGACGACCGTTGAGACGCTCTCGTTGTTGGACGAAGAGTTTCGCTCTCGGCCCCTTAAGAGTCCCAGCAAGGTTCCCTTGCCCCTTGCCCGTTGGAGTCCAAACTTGCGCAGGCTCGAAATCAGCAGCGCATTTCTTTATGATCAAGATATGCAAACGGCCTTATTTCAGGCGCCAAAACTTGAACACCTGACGTTACACCTCAATACCCCACACAATGCTATAATGGTGCGTCACCTGTTGCTGGGTCTCACTAACCTCAAGGCACTCAATTTACGCCGCATGTCCAGGCGAGACACGGAGATCCTTGACTTTCCTGAAATGCCTAACCTCTTGCATGAACTCGATGTTCTTGTGAATGAAAGCGATCATCTTCGCTCTTTATCACGCTTAACGCAGCTAGAGTCTCTTGCTGTCCATCTCACCAACACCCCCAGCGATCTCAGCATTCAAAAGCTGTGCGATTACACAGCAGGTATACCCCAACTGCAGTCTCTAGCCGTCGAGGGACAGCTTATCTCCTGGGAATTAGCGGAACTGCCGAAACACCATCCCCATCTGGAGAGCCTTCGCTTTTTCCAGAGCCGTCGTGCTCGAGATTTAATTCAGCATCCCCTTGTCGGCAATCAAGACGCGTTAGATCGCGATGCGCTTACAGCACTCGGTCTATTCACAAACTTAAGGGATCTCGAGCTACGTGGTTGTGGGCTTTCTCCTGAGACCTTACCACTGCTGAGCTCCCTCACCTCTCTGCATACCCTCTCAGTGGATGGGTGGTGCGTGCCCCTTCTTGCTAAGATCAAAAGGGGACAAGGCAAACAGGATCGTGACAATCACCTAGCCCATGTTATTGTTAACCTGGATAAGGATTGGGATCTCCACCCCCTCACCAAGTTGGCCGAGCTATTCCTTGAATCGAACTATAGATTCCATAATTCAGACCCATCCCAAATATCGATTACTTTTTGGAGTCCTTGGTCTCCAAAAGACTGGCAATGGGATGAGATCATTTCATCAACTGTCCAGGACGAGAATGATGTGGATTATGATGCTCTTGGTATGGGGCAGCCGCACGTATTCATGTTGAAGCCCCTCAGTCAGATCGAACAGCTTGATGCCATACTGGCAGGTCAGTAAAGCACAAAACGGGCGTCACGCTGTAGGCTAAGGCATGCCCCTTGCATTGCTGCCCTTCAGCCCATTATATGAATAGTCATTATTCGATTTTTTACCCATGAGGAGAGAACATGATTACGGCCCTTAACCACATCACCCTTGCGGTTCTCGACGTCAAGAGGTCATTTGATTTTTACCATGAGACTTTAGGATTAAAGCCCCTTTGCAGGTGGCATGCGGGCGCTTATTTCCTTTTAGGAAACACATGGTTTTGCCTTAATCAAGATCCGTTGCGTGTCCCCAATCCATGTTACACCCACTATGCTTTTAGCGTCTCACACGAGGATTTTGAAATTTTCTCAAAAAAATTGCTCGACGCCCAAGTTCCCGTGTTTAAAGAGAATACTTCCCCGGGTGAGTCGCTCTATTTTCTTGATCCCGATGGCCATAAACTTGAAATTCACACCGGCAATTGGCAAACACGGCTTGCCACCAAGAAAGCAAATCCCGGACAATGGCAAGAGGTAGAATGGTATATCAATGTAGATGAGGCCTAATTTCTTACAACACATCTCTTTTTTGTTTGTGTCTTTTTTCATTGCCCATGAAAATAGATTGATTGGTGGGGGGGTGAAAAATAAAATTCCCACTGATATGAGCATCTTAGCTTTATTTGTTTTTTGTTAAGGATAGTTTTGCTAGGATGAACCTGGTTTTGTTGGTCGATCAAGGAGTAAAAAATGACATTTAAAACCGTTTTGTTGAGCAGTGCCCTGATTTCCGCTTTCGCCCTTGCTGGATGTGGCGAAGAGAAAAAAGCAGAACAAGCACCAGCTGCGCCCGCCGAAGAGCAGGCACCAGCTGCAGAGCCTCAAAAGACCAGCGAGGCTGCACAAGAGCCAGCTGCAGAAACCGCCATGTCTTCTGAAGCCGAAGCTGAAGTCCAAGCTCAAGCTGAAGCCAACGAAGCTGAAGCTGCTGCCGAGCCAGCACCCCAAGAAGAAGCGAAGGCTTCCTAAGGAATCGCTGAAGAATCACCAAGTGATCAAACGCCCGGGCAACCGGGCGTTTTTTTTATTCATAATTTTTTCTCATGATTTTCTGAGCACACAGCAAAAATTAGCGCACGGCTTCCAAGACGCAAAATTCGAGCTTGAGTTTGGCGCTTTTAAGAAAACTAGCAAATTTTTTATTGAAAATAATAATACTTGAGTCGAAATAACCCACATGATCCTTAAGGGTCAACCCAACGCGCACATGCAAACGCACCAAATGCTCAAGGTGCAACAACGCGTCTAAATTGGCGAGATTTTTAGGCCTTACAACCACGGATAATCGTCTCAAATTATGAAGGTTGCTGATCGCGCTAATCAAGTCTTCGCTCAGCGGCTGGTCAAGAACAAAAGTCTCTAAGTTGGTTAATCCTCTCAAGGCCTTTACGGCCCATGGGGATACACCCGACACACCAAGATGCAACGTTCGCAGTAAGGGCATATTTTGGAAGATACGGATATCGCGTTCTTGCAATCCGACGATTTCGTTCAAACTGAGACTCTGCAGGGGCATGGTTTGCAGAATCTCTAACTTTGCCGAGCTTATGAGAGACTCCGAAGGCAGGACCAAACGCTTAATTGGAAGTTTGGCGATTTTTTTAAGATCTTCGCTATTCAAGGGCACATTCAAGTGTACGGGGTAAAGATGCCCCGTGAAGGCCAAACCCCTTAAGCGGACGTTACGGCTGAGGATAGCAAAATCCAACAATGGATCCCTTTGGAAAAAGGCCAGCTCTAGATCTTTGAGGGAATCAAAGAGATTCAGATAACTCAAGACCGTAGAACTTAAAGTGCTGCCCTGCAGACGAATGGATGTCAACGGAAAGTCATATTTTGATATGAGAGCAAGCCCCCTCAGGCGCAAGCGCACCTGATTCTTCCATGTCTCTTTCGCGTTCAAAAGCTCGCGACAAGACCTGGAGGTGAGCCGCAGCGCAGCATAGGTCTTTTGATCGAGCACGCCTGGGCGACCGTGATAACTTCCCACCGCATACTGCAAAACTTTGAACTGCAACTCTGAAGGCAGCGTGCTGAGGGCTGATTCTTTACCCACATCATCTCGGTCTAGAGAATCCTGAACAATTTCAGACGCCTGAACTGAAGTAAAATACACTGAACAGAAACAAAGAAAACAAACTAAAGAAAATTTAGTCATCTTGTTACCAAAAGCCATCACCAACTCCATCCCTTACCACCCTTTGCGACATCCCGTTCGCACCTTAAGGCAAGATGCCAGTATCCATGCAGGTTGTATTTCTAAAAACCCAAGAATTCCGCTTCCTGCACACCACAATACAAACACTCTGGGGCGTGGGTTAACCACATCCATGAAAGTGGCTGCGTTTTGCTTGTGCCACCTCGCCTATCATCCTGCGCCCTTACTTTATATGTCGATTTGGCAATAATATTTATGCGCATTTTCCCCTCCCTTTACCTTCCAGAGCCACAATCATCTGGAATTTTTTTCATCTTCAATGTGCACCACACCTATTAATTCTTTCTTAAAAATTGCCTAATAGTTACTTTCTGACTTTAGAAAAAAACCTCGGGCACGATCCATGGAGGTAGGGATGATAAGGCCAGGTGGTAAAAAGCACATATAAATGATAAAAAGCGCACGAAGATAAAGAGTTTTTTTTGCATCAGGCGTTGACATTTGCGTCCAAGAGCCTTATGCATAAGGTCATCGTGCCCAGGTGGCGGAATTGGTAGACGCGCTAGGTTCAGGTCCTAGTGGGAGCAATCCCGTGGAAGTTCGAGTCTTCTCCTGGGCACCACTCTTTGCTAGCCTTAGGTATGATCATGCCAACAAATGAGGTAGCTGTGACCACCCCAACCGTTTATCTGCACCAAAGTGATTTGCCCGACGATATTAATTTTGGTTCCTGCGTTGCCATCGACACAGAGGCCATGGGGCTTCTCCCACACCGAGATCGCCTGTGCTTGGTGCAACTTTCCTCGGGCGATGGCACAGTCCACCTGGTCCAAATGAATCGCAGCAAGACCTACAATGCCCCCAATCTTGTCCGCCTACTGAATGATCGCAACATATTGAAGTTGTTTCACTTTGCCCGTTTTGATGTGGCCATCTTGAACCATGCTTTGGGTGCAAATACGGGTCCAATTTACTGCACCAAGATCGCTTCAAAACTTGTGCGCACCTATACCGAACGCCATGGCCTAAAGGAGCTTTTGAGGGAATTGTTGGCCATTGATATCTCGAAAGAGGCGCAATCGTCGGATTGGGGCTCTCCTGAACTAAGCCTCGAACAACAACGTTATGCGGCAACCGATGTCTTGTATCTGCACCGTCTCAAAGAAGTTTTAGATCAACGCTTGATTCGTGAAGGGCGCATGGAATTGGCCCAGCAGTGCTTTGATTTTATGCCGGCGATGACGACCCTCGACCTACTGGGCGATATAGAATTAAATGTTTTAAAACACTAAACCCATCCTTTATTGACAAAAAGCCCCTTTATTTATTAATGATTACATTACATTTCATAAGTTAGGTACAAGACTTTGTCACTTATTTCCGCAACAATAACACTCCACGACGATCTCAGCGAAGCAAAACGCGTTTTACGCCTCGAACAAGAAGGCCTTGAAGCCCTAGAAAACAGCTTAGATCATACCTTGACCCAAAGCATTGAAACCATTTTGGCCACCACTGGCCGCGTTGTAACCAGTGGCATGGGGAAAAGCGGTCATGTGGCCCGCAAAATTGCCGCAACTCTAGCCTCAACTGGCACACCCGCCTTTTTCGTCCACCCTGCCGAGGCAAGCCACGGCGATCTTGGCATGATTGCGGAGGATGATATCCTCCTATTACTCTCGAATTCGGGAGAAACGGCTGAATTATCGGACCTCATCAACTTTGCCCACCGGCGCCAAATTCCCATTATTGGCGTCACCCAACAGCCCGCCAGCAGCTTGGCTGAAATGTCAAACATTGCCCTTGTGATTCCCAAAATTGAAGAAGCCTGCCCCCATGGACTTGCCCCCACCACATCCACAACGGTCATGATGGCTTTGGGGGATGCTTTAGCCCTTTGCCTCTTAAAGCGTCGGGGATTTTCATCCAAGGATTTTGGTTCGCTGCATCCAGGCGGAAAACTGGGACAACGTCTCGTGCGCGTCAGCAAACTGATGCACACAGGTGATGCCATGCCGATCATTCCCGCCACAACAATTATGAGTGAAGTGATTCTGGTCATGAGCCAAAAAGGTTTTGGCTGCGTTGGACTTTTAGATGATCAGGGTGGTTTAATTGGCATCATCACCGATGGTGACTTACGCCGTCACATGATGCCAAACTTACTGCAACAAAGGGCCGCTGACGTGATGACACCGGGTCCTTTAACGGTTTCTTCAACCACACTCGCGCAAGATGCTCTTGCCCTGTTAAATAACAAAGGCAGATCGTGCTTGTTTATTGTTGATGATACTGAATCACGAAAACCGCTTGGTGTTGTGCATCTTCACGACTTCTTGCGGGCACATATTGCCTAACAAAAAGGAATGCGGCCAGTGGAGAAACCTTCGTCACCTCTGCACAGCAAAAAGCAGTCTTTTCATAGATCAACGCGTCACTCTAAGCGGGTTGCGCGTCTGAAGGTTATCCTTCCTGTTGCAGCTGCGGTGGGCCTCATCAGTCTTGGTCTTTGGCCGTTGGCGCAAAATTATATCGAAAGCGCGCAGCAACGCAAAAACCCACAACCCAAATTCGATGTGACTATCCAAAATAAGCTGGTGAATCCTGAGTCCATCACCCTTGATGACAAGGGACGTCCCGTGAAACTCAATGCCGACTTAGCCGAGCAAAGCAATAACGATAAAGTGGATCTGAGCAAGCCCACAAACGAAATCCAGTTGGAAGACGGAACTCAGGTCAAAATCAAGTCAGAGCGGGGCACCATCGATCGCACCACCGACACACTTACCTACGAGGGCGGCGTCCAAGTTGAAACATCCAGTGGGTATACCCTTGAAACCCCATCGGCCACGCTCAACCTGAAGTCCCATATCGCCGAGGGTCGCGAGCCCGTGAAAGCCAAGGGACCTGCTGGAGAAGTCGAGGGCGAAGGATTCTCTGTTGACCGGGACAAAGGTCTGCTTACAATTAAGGGCAAAAGTCGCCTTGTCATTAACCCACAGGAAAAGCGATCCAAGCCCCATGACTAAACTGCACGTTTTCATGACCTGCCTTGTGGCGGCACACATACCAAGCATAACCCTTGGGTTTATCTCTCAGGGCGATGAAGATCATGCCCAACCCATCGAGATTTTGGCCGATGAGGGGATCACCTGTGATGATCAACAAGGCCAGTGTACGGCACGGGGAAATGTCCGCGCCAAACGGGGAGACTACACCCTAACAGCATCCCTGTTGCGGGCCCACTTTAGCAAAGATGCATCTGGCGAACAGCAAATTACCCGCCTTGAGGCAGAGGGCCGCGTCCATATTATGAGCACCCACCCTGGAAGCCACCGTCATGCTTGGGCTGAGCGTGCCCTCTATGAAGATCAGGACGAGACACTCACCCTCTTTGGTGCCTCAAGTCGGGTTGAGAACGAGGGGATGATCATCACAGCTAAAGAACGCATTGACTATAGTTCCGTCAAACTGAAGGCGGAGGCCAAGGGCGAGGCAACCGCAACCCGAGAGGGTCGCGTGATTCAAGCTGATCACTTGATCGCAACGTTTCAAAAGGGCACCAATGATAAAATCGTCCTCGACCATGTTGAGGGCCACGGCCAAGTGGTGCTAACAACGCCGGAAGAAATTGCAACAGGAGACCGCGGGTTCTATCATGCAACGCAAGAGCGGGCAGAATTACACGGTAACGTGCGTATCACCAATTGTGATGGACAGCTCGAAGGAGCCTCGGCCGAGGTGAATCTGAAGGATCACACAAGCCGACTTATTGAGCCTGATCCGAGCGTATCTTCATTGACCCTTGGAGCCCAACCGAAGCGTGTGCGCGCCCTTTTATTGCCCCGCCCTAAAAAAGACAAGGATGTTTCATAATGGCCGAAAAAAAGAAACCTCAGCCCGAACGCCAAGGTCTATGGACGGTTGGTCTTTCCAAATCCTTTAAGGGAAGACCCGTGGTCAGTGATGTCAATATCACTGTTGCCCGAGGCGAAGCTGTAGGTTTACTGGGCCCCAACGGCGCAGGGAAAACCACGAGTTTTTCCATGATCGCAGGCTTAGTGACACCGGAAAAAGGTCAGATCTACCTGGATGGGGTTGAAATGACCGCCCTTCCCATGTATCAGAGGGCGCGGTTAGGGATTGGCTATCTTCCCCAAGAAGCCTCTATCTTCCGTGGATTAAGCGTTGAAGAGAACATCAAGGCTGTCCTTGAGATGACCATAAGTGATCCAGATCGACGGGTCGATCGCCTGGAGTCTCTTCTTTCCGAATTCGTGATTGGTCATCTGCGCCGTGCATCCGCCCTTACCTTATCTGGAGGAGAGCGGCGGCGCGTAGAGATTGCCCGCGCCCTTGCGGCGGATCCCCATTTCATCATGCTTGATGAACCCCTTGCTGGGATTGACCCCATCGCCGTCCATGATATCCGCAGTCTCATCTCTCACCTGAAGGAAAGGGGCATCGGCGTGTTGATTACGGATCATAATGTGCGCGAAACACTTGATATCGTCGACCGAGCCTATATCATGAATGAAGGTAGAGTGCTAATGGAAGGCACGCCTTCAGAAATTATTGCCGATAAGAACGTGCGCCGCATCTACCTTGGGGAGACTTTTAGATTGTAGGATGAATGGGCGTCACATCTCGCCTTGAACAACGACAAGCCCAAGTTTTAACCCTCACGCCACAGTTGCGTCAGGCCATCAAGCTGCTCGAGCTCACCAATCTGGAAATCCAAGCCTATGTTGAGCAAGCAGTGATGGAAAATCCCTTGCTAACCCTCGATCATCCAGAGGCGCCCGATTCACCTGGACAAGAGGTACCTCAGCCCGATAGCGATCCAAACCAGGACAGTGAGCAAAGTGCGCTTGAGGGAAATCTGCAAGATCTGGATCATCCCGATTACGAGAATGAATGGGCAGATCTTCCCCACCGTGACGGCAGGCACCTTGGCGCCGATGATAGTTTAAGCGCGTTAGACTTAGCCTCTGACGAGCGCCATACCCTTCGGGACCACCTGATGGCTCAGGTGGAAGTCGATATCGAAGAGCCTGTAGACCGTTTGATTGCCAGCCATCTGATTGATCACCTGGATGACGCGGGTTATCTGCGCACGCCCCTTGAGGAAATCGCCTCAACACTCAAGGTGGACCTGACGCGCCTCTCCAATATTGTAAAACGCCTAAAACAATTTGACCCTGCCGGCATTTTCGCAGAAAACCTTGCTGAATGCCTGCGCCTGCAACTTATGGACAAGGGGGTTCATACGCCAAAATTTGATCTACTGTTGCAGCACCTGGACCTGTTTGCAGAGGGCAAGATTGAGCGCCTCTTAAAGCTGTGCCACATGGGGGCCGAGGATCTGGCCCAAGCCATGGCCACCCTTCGCCACCTTGACCCAAAGCCTGGCCTCAAATTTGATTCCAACCCAGCAGAAACGCTCATTCCCGATGTCTTGGTCAGAAAGTCTCCGCAAACAGGGGATTGGACCATTGAGCTGAATCAGGCAGCCCTGCCTCGGGTGCTGATCGATGAGGTCTATCGCGCCCAGCTGACGCAGCAAGGAGGCAAGACCACGCAACGCTACCTCTCTCAACAAATGGGCGAGGCCCAGTGGCTGATCAAGGCGCTGGACCAGCGGGCGCAGAATATCCTTAAAGTGGCAACGGAAATCATGAAGCGTCAGCGCACCTTTCTGGAAGAGGGTGTGGCAGCCCTGATTCCCCTCACCCTCAAGGACGTCGCCTTGGCGGTCGAGGTCCATGAAAGCACCGTCTCCCGCGTGACCGCAAATAAATACATTGCCACGCCCAGGGGGGTCTTTGAGCTGAAGTTCTTTTTCTCCAGCAGCCTTGGAAATTATGCCCAAACCGGTGACCATGCCGCCCAAGCCGTACGCCACCGCATTAAGGCGTTAATCCAAGGGGAAAGCCTCGGCAATCCCCTCTCCGACGATGATCTGGTCGAGCTTTTAGCCCGCGAGGGGGTTAACATTGCACGGCGCACCGTCGCCAAATACCGGGAAGCCCTTGGCATCCCCTCTTCCTATGATCGCAAAAGAGCCTTTAAGCGCCAAAGCTGCCTTTGAAAAAAGTGTCAATTTTTACAAAGTGAACTTTACAACATGATGGAAAATAATAGTTTTTTTATGCATTTCCCTACTGTTGGCTTTTGTAATTTGAGGCAGAAAGGAGTATTCTGAAAAAGATGAGAATTATAAGGGGTATTGAAGCCCCATGTCGAAACGGAGGACGATTATGCAATTAACGGTTTCTGGCCGTCACGTTGATATTTCTGAAGCTTTCAAAACCCATGTGAGTGATGCACTGGAAGACATCAATACTCGGCATCATGTGGATCCTGTCGAAGCAGCGGTGATCATTTCTAAGCAAGGCCATTTGTTCTTGTGTGATGTAACCCTGCATATGAGTAAAAATGTCTACGTGCGCGCCCAGGGTTCTGGTACCGAAGGGTATGGCAGTTTCGATGATGCAGCCCGCGTCCTCACGGGCCGTTTGCGCCGCCATATGAAGCGCCTTCGGGATCATCATCGCCACCACGATGTGCATCCATCGCCTGCCGAGAACGTTCCCTACTTCGTCTTGAATGCGGAAACTCTGCCCGAAGAAAATGCGTCAGAAGACATGACCGCTGCAGTCGTTGCCGAAACCACAAAGGAAATCCCGACCTTAAGCGTGGGGGATGCGGTGATGCGTATGGATCTTTCGGATGTGCCGGCTTATGTATTCCGCAATGCCCGCCACGGCCGCATCAATTTCCTTTATCGCCGCGGTGATGGCCACATTGGCTGGGTCGACCCACAGGCCTAAGACTCTTGCAGAGTGCAAAGGGCGGAGGCTGAAAAAAACGCTTTCCGCCCGTGCAACACGCCTTTGCATCAGACAGCAACGTGAAGCGTCCCTGCGCAAGTGCAGAGCTGGCGCGCTTTCCTGTCCAGCTCTGCTCAACGGCACGGCAAGGATTTAAGGTTTCTCTGTCCAGTTCTTAGTCACGACACAGCTGGGGCGTTTGGTCTCGACTGCTTCGCTCTCAGGGTCCGCGATGCGCGAGCATAAAGATAACCCCACATTGGTGCTTTACTCTAAGAGGGTCAAAGTCCGTTTTGTCTCATCCCGCAGGCTTTTTTAGGGGCAAGACATTCTCAAAAGCCTTGTCACTGGGGGGGGATGTTCGCGAAGGCCATCCTTCCTGGGACCTTGCGACATCACCCACTCGGCTCGCTGACAAGCAAGCAGCTCACAACCTATGGCGCCCCCTGCTCACAGCGGAAAGGGCATAGGTGATCTCGGCACTCGAGGGGGCCGCGAATATGAACAAATCAGAGACTTTTTTTAAGTTTTTTGTCCGCCGCGCGCCCAAGGGATTTCCACCCTCTTCTCCTTGATGACCTATGCCTGAGGAAATTTGCCTTGTGCAGTGTAAAACCAATGGAGATTGGTTAGTCCGCCTCCAGCTGATCAATCCAGGAGGGATCTTGCTTAAAACGGGCATTGCGCCTGCCAAGATCACCGATGACCGCGATCTTGAGCGCCTGAGGCAGGGCGCGCACGAATCAGATACGCTCTATGGCTTGTTCTGCCAGCGCCGCGGAACCGGCACATTATCTGATTTCTTTCATGACGCGCTCTCTATCTGAAATCAGGGTGGGCAAACCCCTTGTTTAACATCTGAAAGCTGTTGCGCAAACTGAAGTTGACAAAGGCACAGCGCCTAATACTTGGAAAAAGCGGACGCATTAGGCACTCAATCTTATTATTTCCACAGCGCCTGAGATAGTCTCGGCAGGATGGTGTCGAGGCGATAGTCAAGACCGGAATGACCATCCGGAAATTCTTCGTAATGATGCGGCACCCCAAGTGCCGTTAAGCGCTTTGTTAACCGTCTGGCACCGTAATGCAGATGGTATTCGTCCTGACAGCCACATTCTATAATCAGGCATTTCAGGGCCTTAAGATTGTCGGAAAAATCCTTGGCCATGTGCAGCGGATCAAAACGCAGCCAGCGCTGCCAGCGGGTAGGGTCAAGCTCCAGGGTATGAAGGTCGACCGGTAGCACGGCGCCATAGGGTACGCCCTCTTGAGGATCATAGGAGGCCGCCATGGCAATGGTCATCAGGGTGGGAATATCAAAGCCTGTGGGTTTATGGGAGGCCTTGAAGGCCGCCATAAAGACCTCAATCGAGCCTTCATAGCGCGCCAAATGATTGGCGACTTTGGGCATATCGGCGAGATAAACCAGCTCAAAGGCCATATCGCCAGCAAGGCAGCCCACGGCTGACCAGGTGACGGGATCCTTGATGGCATTATAAAGGGCCCCATAGCCTCCTGAGGAATGGCCAAAAAGACCGCGGCGACCTTGTCCACCGCAGGGAAAAGCCGATTCCACCTCAGGCACAAGGGCCTCCTTTAGGAAATCCTGCCAATGACCGAGAATGGGGGAATTCACGTACTGATTGCCGCCCAATGAAGTAAAGGCATCGGGAATGGCCACCACCGCAGGCAGCATTCCCTCGCCCATCAGACGATCCAGGCGCTCGGGCAGGTTCTCACGAAAGCCTTGCCAAGACAGGTGGGCGGGACCTGAACTGGTATAAGCCGCAAGATCAATTAAAAGTGGGGGCGGATTGGTGGCATCATACTGGGCAGGTACATAGATCCAGACTTCGCGCGAGGTGGGATCGCCAAGCTTGTTTTGCAGCTGACGCTCGCCATTGACAATCACTTTTTCAAGACGCCCTGCAGGGTGAGAAAAGACCCGACGCATGAACCATCAACCTCCTTTATAAGTTGCAGGCTATCATGGCCCAGAACGCATCAAAGGAAAAGGGCTTCCCAAGGGGGAAGCCCTGACTTTTTCTTGTGGATAGTCTTCGCTAAAAGTTAGATACGACTGTTCATTTCTCTTGCTTGCGTCCCTCTTCAACCTCGCGGATCAGGGTTTTGTGGGTCTCCATCAATTCACGGTCAATTTCTTCAATGCTGAGGTTCGTGAGACGCTTGAGGGTTTCTAGAACCATAAAATGAGAAAACTCAAATTGACGTGCGCGGCTGTGCTCGAACATCACCATCTGGTTCAACGCAGCAAGCTGTTCCTGCCACTGATTACCTTGGTCTTGGAGGGGAGAATTTGCAGCGCCAAGATCTTTTCTCTCGGACAGGAGGTTCAGAACCCACCCATGCAGCCTGGTAACCTGGTCCCGCAAGAAGTTCACCTCTGCGGCGTGGGCTTGAACCAAGTCTGTAAGCGGCAAGTTTTCGGCACTTTTCACAGGCACAAGAATCTCGGGATAAAGGACAGATACATGTCCAGGACTGGACGCCGCACCAACCTCTTCAGGGGTAATTGGATCTTCAACTTCACTTCTTGCTACCGCGGTTTGCTGTAACGTGGCGCTCTCAGCATCCATGGCTGGCGTTGTCATCGATCTTTTGTCTTGGTCTGCCTTGGTTTCTTGCGCAACTTCTGGCTGCCCGCGCAGGTCCTCAAGGATTTGAGCGCTGGACACAGCATGATCCGTTGCTGCTTTTCCAGATTTTTCCTCGCCAGTTAAGACCGTAGGTGCATCATTGCCCGCGTTATTCACGGTTGCTTGGTTTTCAACGGCGGTAGAAGAAAGCGTGGATGGCGGAGTGCCCTTCTTAGCTTTCTTCTTTTTGCTCTTTTTACTTGGTGTGACCGCAGCGTTTGCAGACAGCGGACGATCATCCCACAGGCTGGACTGCCATTCCAATTGCGCTTTCAGCGCCGCATCGTAGTCCCGCTTAATTTGTAAGAGCGTCACGTTAAGCTGCTCCAGCGGTGGAGTGACTTCTAGCTTATGATGTTGCAGGATCGCAGAAAGTGCCTCGATTTTAATGGTCATTCTGAGGAGTAATTTTTGAATTTCCTTTTCAGATAGGGGCGGGAAAGAAACCTTCGCCTCGCCAAGCCCAAGCCGCTTGGCCAGCGGTAATCTGACATAAGCCCGCGCACTCATGGGAAGTTCACCCCGTACATAAAGCGCCTCATCCAGTCTTCGAGTCGGCATTTTCAAATAACTTTTGGGTCGTTCCCCGGCAATAAAATTCAGAATGCTCTCCGCTTTTCCATCAGTGCGAAAGATGGCCATCTCGATGCGATCAAATTGGCCTGGAACGAGGCCAAGCCAATTCTGGTATAGGAGGGACTTTTGTTCATGATAAACGCGATCAAGCGCTTCTAGAAACTGCAGCTTTTCAGACATACCCTGTGGGTTCTTAAATCGAATTGTTCTCTCTTTCAAGTCATCGGCATCCAATTTCAGCATTGCTAGTTCGCCAATTTTAAAAATGCCAAAAACCATTCGATACCATGTTCCCCTGATAGCGTCAGCGTAGTTTTGCATGCTGAGCCCATGGACAGGAATGAGTTCCCGTCCTCCCTCGCGACAAAGCATGATTTGACGCTGTGCACTTAGGCAAAAATCAAGGTTGGCGCCCACTTCATAGGTATCCAATGACAGGGGAACAGGTTTCTTGGCTGCGTTGGGATCTGGGAAAGCCCAGAAACAATACCCTGGGGGCATTTGGTAACCGGACGAATCAAACTCTCCGACCCTAGAGCGCCAACTTTCCTTGACGAATAACTCGGTCGCAATGGCCCGGCTGATCTCATGATGATCCTGCAAAAATACTTTTTGATATCCAGGGAAAAGCTGCCCTGCTCTATCCCCCATAAAGGCCTGTAAAAGTAGGGTATAAAACTCGTGATAAAAAAGCGTGGCCATTTGCAACGTGTGCGCATCATGCAAGACTGAGCTGACTTCATCGATCGTCCGTTGATAAAGAGCATCCTTTATGAGGCTCTTTAGAAAATGCACGAAACCATCGCTTTCCGCCGTATTATCAATACTCTGGGAAAGATAGGCCAGCACCCGCTGGGTCTCGCTCCAATGCTCAGAAACTTGGGGAACTTTTGTGACATAATCTGCAACCGAAAAAGCTTTGCCACCATTGGAGGAATGGTCCGGCATGAACTTGGTCAGGTAATTCAAGCCAGGATCTGAGAGGACTTCTTCTAAGATCTTGTGTTCTAAGAGGCAGCGCAGGGTATCTTTTTTCGACTGCAAAATGATCTGTTGTGCTCGCGCCATGGCTCTGTAATAGCGCTGCAATAGCTGATCCGCGGACAAATGAGGGATATGAACCAGCTCGGCTTGGGTATCGACGAGAAGATTACGAAATTGAGTCATTACAAATTCGTCAGTGGACAACTCGGCAAGGTGGGAGATCAAGCGCGTCGCGACCAATCGCTCCAGCAGGCCACGCACCACAGCTTTATAAGGGGCAGAGTCTGGCGAGGGTGAGCCCTCAAACGGCTCAGCATTTTGCATAATTTGCGGAGCTTGCTCGGCGCTGAAAGCATGGGATGGGGGCGTCCTGTCACGGTTACTGACAGTTTCGGGCGCATTCAGTTTTGCCAGAATCCAGATAATCTTTTGATCTTCAACTACCTTTGCGAGGGCTGCTGCGCGGGTGAGACGCGGAACGAGCACTCGAGGATCATCAGCCAGATAGCTTCGCAAATCCTTTTGTAATCTCGGCAGCAGATATTGCTTAAGGTAAGCTTTTTGGGTCTGGCGATGGTCTCGTACCCTTTGTGCAATCTCTGAGTTGATCTCATTTTCAGTTAAACTGGCTAAGCAGGGGGTCGCGGTCACCGCGACCAGCAACAAGGCGGCCACTTGCCGATAGGTTCGTCTCATGATTTCCCTTTTTTGTATGTGTAAAAGTTGGACTGACGAAGGGCTAGCAGAAAAACGAATTTTGACCAAGGTGCTTTTTGGTCTGAGCTAAAAAAGCAAAGTAAGACGACGGCCCATGGAAAAATCTATTCCACGGGCCAAGCTCGACCGCCACCCACGCGGTGAAAATCTAATGATTGGTCTGATAGTGTGAGTTGATTTGGTTTTGACGGGTGCGGCGGATCTCTTCAGAAATTTGTGCATCACTCAATCCCGTCAACCGCTTCAATGTCTCAAGCATCAAGGCTCTATCCCTTTGGGCCATGTATACCTCGTTTTGCAGGGCGGTCTGCTGCTGTCTCAGCTCATGGTTATGACGGTGCATCGTGATGAGATTATCAGCCATTTCACGGTTCACCGCATCCCTATGATAAATAGCCTTCAGCAAAGAGGCATTATCTTGCTGAAGTTGAATGAGTTCTTGGGTCGAAGCCGCTTCTGGTTTTAAAGCATCCCCATTCACCGGGTCTACAGGTACAGGGACCTTTGTGATTTCCGCTAAAGCCCGAGGGGTCACTTGTTGTGTCTCATTACCACCTTGCAGCTTAGACAGGTCCAAGGCCTCTTCTTGAGGATGAGCATCACCCCTACCCCCAGCATCCGAACTTTCAGATGAAACAGTGCTTGGCTCTCCACCTTCACTTTTGTCCGCTTTATAATCAGGTTTTGATTTTGAGAGTTTTTCTTCAAGGTCCCCGCTCACTGGTGGCATGTCTGTGCTTAAAGACTCAGACAAGCTGAGTGGGCGCGCCCTTGACACTGGACTTGGTTCGGCCCAGTTGGTCTTGAGTTCAATCTCGAATTGCCCCAATTTCGCAATGAAATCTGCAGGCTTTGATTCGACTGCTTCACGCGCACTTGACGTTGAAAGTTCTGGAAGATCCTTGATGGTTAGGGCAGAAGGTTTCTCGGCCTTCGCTGTTTTTTGGGTTTTCTTTTTCTTTTTTACAGCTTTTTTCTTTTGCTCCACATCAGGCTTGGATTTCTCCTGAAGGAGAAGCGCGTCCATTTTCTTCTCAAAGGCTTTATAGCGTTCACGAACTTCTTTGTGCGCTGTTTCATAGTCTTCAAGGACACTTGTTTTAGAAAGGCCCGCTGCACGCAAGACATAGGCCATGAGGGCTACCTTGCGACCCAGCAATTCGATGGCTTGGGTCAGGACAGGTAATGATACCTGTAGGCCATGTTGCTGACGTTGCTCAAGGGGCAGCCTTAAATAGCGCCACAATGAATCGTAATGGGGTAAGGGGGCAATTTCACCCTCCCTGTCCTTGCACCGAAAACATAACCTAAGGCATGAGGTTTCATCCTTCTGTTCAAAATGATCCATGATCTCTGACAAGGCTTGGCTTTCGCGCCAGGATTCAGGAAAATAATCCTTAAAACTGGGCTCATTCAGCACATAGCCATAGAAATCCTTCTTTTGGCCCTGATAAACATCAAAAAAAGCCTCTAATACCCCATAGAGGGCAATACTACCCTTGGGCAACTTAGGCACGTAATAACCAAAGCTGTCTTTGATACTTTCAAGAAAATGATCCCGCGCAGACGCGTAAAGATAGCGCAACAAAGTACCGCGGATGGCATCTTTGTGTTTCTCCAGGTCCAGTTCATAGGCAAAGAAATCCTGATCTTGCTGTCCCCGTGAATGCAGCTTAATCGCCTGACGTGCGCCAAAAAAATGAGAATCGGAATGTAAAAAAATGACATTCAAGGTTGCATCGTTATGCTGGCTTTCATCGGCAATGTCTGGAACGGGTAAAATTTCGGCAACGGTTTCATAGGGTAAAAGCTTTACATCCTTTGCCAAACCACGGGTAAGCGATAACCACTTGCGATTGGTTTGCAAGTTCATGCCGCACAGTTGAGACAGCCAGTGGGAAACCAGCACGCGCCCCTGGGAGTCTGCCGGATAGCTCAGTTTATATTTTGGCGCCAACGTGGTCAGAAGAGTACCGTGAACCCGCTCAAGCAGACCTAAGGATGCATGGGCGATGGCGTAGGTACACACAAGCTCAGGCAGAATTTTCTGATTTGGCTGCCAGATAAGTCCCTGTTGTGCCAATAGCTGCTTAAAAGACTTAAAGCCGTCCTTCTGGCTGTGAGTATCGCGCACCACTTTTTGAATTTTGGCCGCAGTGCGCCAGATCACAGGAAGAAAAGAGGCTTCCAAAAGATAAATATCTGGAAATTCTAGATCCTGCCAATCCAGACTTTTGAGATCAACCTGGGGGTAAAATTGTCCCATGACGTTATCGACACGGCGCTGAACAGCTGGGTGACGGCGCAAGAGAGTGGAGATGGCATGGTGGCACAGCTCAGACTGCTGGAAAATGAGACCCAATTCGTTGTAAAGCTGATTTTGCTCGTCAACTGTTTTGCGGTCGCCTAGGTATTTCATGAACTTATGGGTAAAGTAATCTACCCTCAGCTTTGCCGCGACACCGCGTATGGCCTCATAGACTTCAGTTTTCCACAGCAGGGCATAGGTGACACACTGGGCCATAGGGCTCTCTGGATCAAGCTGGTTTACCGTCCCCCAATTCTGGCGATGTTGGCGAATCAGAAAATTATAGTTATAGGGCATGACATTCTTTGATTCTTCGAGTGGCGGAAGATAGGGCTTCCCGTCATGATCACTTGATTTAGCCGCATCGTAGCAGAAAACATCATACACATAGCGCGAGCGGGCATAAGCCGAGCCCAAAACGGTATATGGGTTTATCCATGACACTTCACTATTATTGCGGACGACTTTGGGAAGGAGTTCAATGGCTTTTCCCCACATATACCGCACATGGCGTTCGTCCACTTCCGAGATCAACGCTTTGGGGTTTTCCGGCACTTCCATGAGTTCATGGAGCGTAAGATCAGATGCAATACTTGATGTGACATACAGCCAAGAAAACAAACCCAAAAACCGAATGCGGTGACGCATGGAAAATCCCTTGTTCAAGTGCTTCATGGAATGCTCTACCCGTTTTTTTGTTTCATGGAAATGATCAATCAACATAAAAAAAGGGCGGTTAGTACCGCCATTCAAAAAACCAAACTTCATTTCGAGGGTTCTGAAAATTGTTCTGCTTGCACCACCGGTTCGCTGTGAAGGGTTTGGTGTTCGTCCACTGTTTTACGTGTCAAAACCTCTGAACCATTCGCGGCACCAGTGTCCTTGGCTGATCTTTTTTTTCGTTTTTTTGCCTTTGATTCGGCAGGTGCCTCAGGTTCTCTCACCATGACGTCCGCGGGCTTCAATTTTCCGGTTTTCATGTTTTTAAGGGCTTGGATCAGGCCCTGATCATCAAGCCCAGTTACCATTTTTGACACGCGCACAATGTCCGTGTGCGCAGCCAAAGTTCCACGGCAGGCATCAAACAGCAAGGCATTTTGCTCCTGAAGATCCCGCACATATTGACCGTAAGCTTGCGCAGCGCGCAACGATTCCAGGGCTTGGGCCAACTTTAATTGCGTGCTTTGCAATTCAGCATTTTTTTGCTGCAATTGTTGTTCAAGGCTTTGTACTTGTTCTGTTTTAAGAGTAAGTTCGGCTTCACGGGCATTGAATTGGCTGGTTTGATGCTGGGTTTGAGACTTAAGCTGTTGCAACGCCAATTCTTGGTCAGCAACCGTCTTTTGGATGTCGTCCAGCCGAACCGTCTTACTGTGTAGGCGCTTTTGGGTGTAATCAAGGCGTTGCGTCTTTTCAGCAAGCTCTGCGTCACGCAAGACTAACTGCTGCTGCGCCTTATTTTTTTCCTCCATAGCCTGGCTATAGGATTGCTTCCAGCGGCTGATCTCTTGGCGCAGGGAATCTAATTGCTGAACTTCTTGGGGTGTTGGGGTCAAAAAATTTGGCAGCGGCGCAGGTCGTGACTCTTCTTCTCCACTTGTAGGCTTAAGAGGCGCTTGCATTTTTTCCTCATCCCGATGTTGAGGGAGGCTCACTTGCGCCTTAGCAGCCTTTTCCTGTGGGGTTTTACTTGTAAGAGATGAGGCTTGTTTAGATTCTACCGGTCCAGCACTGGGAGCGGCCTTGGCCTGGGGGGCAGCAGGCAGCTTTGCCGCGGGCTGGGAGGCCAGAGTTGTGGCGTCTTTCGTCTTTTCTTTGGCTTTAGATGTTTTGACAGCTTCAGGCTTGGGCTGCGGCTGTTGAGTTTTTTGGGCGTTTTGAGACTTGGAAGATTTTTTACTTTTGGTCTCTTCGGCCCAAAGAGCGTCATCCAATGCCTTGCGTTGCTCTTTAACGCGCCTTTGCGCCAGCAAGGTATCTTTCTTCAGCTGTTCTGAACTATAGGAATACTCAACACTGGTTTTTTTAAGCAACCACTCAATTAAATCAATTTTATTCAGCGTCACATTCAAGGCCCAATCCAAGTCCGCATGCGCTAAATGTGGGTTTATCCCTTTTTGTTGCCCGCCATCGGACTTTCTGATCACCGAGATCATGCCCTGAAGAGAGTCAGGACCATAGGCAATCTCGATGCCGTCCCCATCCAGGCGAGGAATTACCACCTTTAACAACGGATCCGCGTCCTTACACAATGTCCAAAGCTCAGCCGGGTCAAGATCAAACGCACTGCAAAGCCCACTTGTGTGGGTCATGAGCTCTGGTATTTTGCTCTCTAACTCACTGTTTAATCTTGTTTTTTGTTGACCATAAAAGTCATTCAGAAGTAACAAAAGCACCTGTTTTTCTTCAAAAGAAAGATCTTTTCTCACCACGATCGGATCATTTTTTTGGGCTTGATCCAGTTTTAGAGTGCGCAAGTTCTTTTCAAGCAACTCATGGCGTGCATTCAGCAGCAGCAATTGTCGCAACATGGATTTCAGAAGCAAAGCATGCTCCCGCCAGTTGAGATCTTTCACATAGAGACCCTGCTGCAGCGTCGAGCCTTGATAAATAAACAATGATTGGGCCCCAGAAAAAGATTCAAGGCCAGTAGAGAACAGAGAAAAATTATCCTGAGAGGGGTCCCAACAATCAATCAGGAGACGCCCCCATTCGCTGCCACCATAGCTCCCTCGGGTGAACACCTTCCAGTTATCACGATGGCTGAGTATTTCGCCGATCAAATGGGCGATGGCCTGATGGGGCAACACATAAGGGCTTCGATAGGCAGGAATATCCTCGTACGATTTTAGCATCAAGAGGTTTTGCAGGTTGGCAGACATGGTTTCATAGAGCACCAATTCATCGCCCAAGAAGTTTTCAGCCTTTGCATAATCTTTTGCCAAGTTTGACCACTTCGCGGATTTAACTTTGTGCAAATGGAGAAGCTCTTTGAAGGTATCTAACCCTTTATCGCCATGTTTGATGCTCTGTTTAAGCGCATCAAGGATTTCAAATGTTTTTGTATAATCCTTTTTTAGAATCTTAAGGTTTTGCTTCAGGCTATTGGTTGTTCTTTCTTTGGAGAAGAGATGTCTCAGGCGCACCTCGCCTCCTTCTTGGTCCTGCCATCGTTTTGATGTGATGCTTTCGTAATCATCTTCCAGATAGGCTTGAATGGATTCATGGCCCTTAAAGCAAACCAAATGAACGCGCTTTGCCTGCTGCAAGGTTTTATAACACTGCACCATATGCGCGTAAGTTTTCGGCAGATCATCTAGACTGTTCATAAAAGCACGGCGTGGGAACTGACGAACACCAGAATTTGATCCAGTTTGGTGCCCCTGCAAATCAAGCACCTTTAATCTAAAGCGGGCAAAGAGCTCTTCATAAACCGCACGGCGCACCAGTTCTTGTACAACGGCTGTATACGCTGGCGTTCCATCAACAAGGTCTTTGATTTTTCCATGCTGATCGCCATAAGTGTATTCGGCTTCTGGATTCAATCTTTTTGAATAGGGATAGACAAAAAAACTTGCGCCATTCATTTGCTCTTTTTGAACATACGCCAGGATCCCCTCGTTGATCAGTTTGGCACAGGCTTGACCTAAATAGGGGATTAGCTCGGTTGGGTTTTGGGGCACATTAGAAATAATGGGTAAGGGATCACTTAACAGTTCATCCAACAACGCATCCGCCAAACGTTGACGTTTATAGGTCGCAGCGGAAGGTTCTCTTTGCGCGCGCAGCTCATCGGAAGAAGAACTTGCCCAAACGGAAGATGCACCATGAAGCAACAAAGCCACCAATGACATCAGAACTTTTTTGCGTACGGCCACGACTATCCTCTTCACCTATTTCTAAATTGTGCCTTGGATAGCAGGCTCCATAAAGATTGCCAACTTATTAATGAAGAGATTGTATGAAAGACTTGAAAAATAAAAGTAAATCAAGGGGTTGAGTCTCTAATCAAAAAGATTAAAAAAGACTCAGGAAGGCAAGTCATGCTGCCCAGCGAAGAGTTATAACAACCACTAAAAGGTCACAACAGAGAAAACGAAAGAAAACCAATCATTTTCTAGAGATGAACTGCCCGCAGATTACGGATTAACTCCGGCATGGGGGTCGCCGCATAGATATAGCGCTTTGCGTAGTAGGCATGAGCAAAGCGGTGGCGACGTACGGTTTTTGCACTAACATTTACTGTGTAATCGAGTTCGTTATTCCAACCCGCAAGCAACAGCAAATTTGGACTTAAGGGCAGTGTCACTTCTGCGCGTGCATGGCGCCAATGGCATTCGCGGCCATCGCCACTATCGATGACTAACGCGGGCATATCTGCGGTGATGTACGACTCTTCCGTTGGCGCATAAAGCCTGGACCAGTGCATCAAGAACAAGTCGCCTGCCCGCATGAGCATGACTTTATAAAGGCGCTCCTCGTCCTCGGTCAAGCTCGACAAATAACCCTCGGACTCCAGGGCTTCATGCACATGATCATCATGGGCCCTCAGTTGGCGAATACGCTTATGCACCTCTTCTTCAAAATCATCTTCGATGTAGACGTCCCATGGCACTTGCATCAGGTAAGTGGCGGCAAACCAGCAAAAAGCCATGCGTTCTGCCGCTTCAGGTGCATTGGAAGCGGTAATGGCGCGCACAGCATCGCCGGTTTTGCGACGAATCTCCACACATAAGGACTCGAAATGGGGTGTAAATACTTCTTCAGTTTGTGGCTGAGACGAACGGGGCACGGCCGACCGCAAGCTCAGGTGTTCTTCCTCATAATCCTGCAGCACATCATAGCGATAAATGTGATCATGGTGGGCAAAGGCCTCGAGATGATAGACAGGGGGCGCCCGCCAGAAATTGACCGCCTCGCGGACACGCGCAAGAAAATTTAAGCCCACCCGTGCCTCCCTGTTTTGTTTTGAATCACCTCTAATAGACTAGCTCAAAGTGGGTTAAACAAGACTTTCTTCATAGGCTTTTTTCTCGATGAAATTGCGAAAGGCTATGATGCGCTGGGAATTTTTTAATTGCTCGGGATAGACCAAAAAACGCTGGATTCTGGCGCCTTCGAGGTCGGGTAAGATTTCGACGACATCGTCGTGATCTTGAGCAATAAACCGATGCAGGGCAGCAATCCCAATACCCGCCCGAACAGCCTGTAAAATCCCATAGGCATTGTTAATGACCAAGTAGGGTTCGCGCACAAAGCCACGCTTTGTTCCAGTTTGCAAAATCCAATTAACTTTATTTAAACGATGTTGGGTCTCCTCCCCATAAACGATGAGGCGATGATGATCCAGGTCTTGGGGTTTTTCGGGTGTGCCGAATTTCTCTAGATACCCACGGCTTGCATAAAGGCGTAACCGATAGGGCGGCAGCGGCGTTGAAATCAAATCCGGCTGGCTTGGGGGTAAGGTGGGGATACTGATATCCGCCTCACGCATATTGAGGTCGGGTTCGTCATCCCGCAAAACAAGTTTGACGCGCACATCTTCATGAAGGGCTAGGAATTCTCCCAAAAGGGGTGCCAACCACATGGAGCCAAAATCCACAGAAGTGGTGATCTTCAAGGATCCTCGCGCCGAGCCGCGGCTTTCCTGGAGTAAAGCCTCTGTCATGGCAAGGCGGGAAAACACCTCGCGTGCCGAGTGCGCCAGTAATTCGCCCTGCTCTGTCAGCACCAGGCCCCGGGCATGGCGATGGAACAAAGCCAAACCCAGCGACTCCTCCAGGGCTTGGATCTGGCGCGAGATGGCCGACTGACTTAAATGCAACTGCTCGGCGGCACGGGTAAAACTACCAGCTCCTGTCACAATATGGAAAATGCGTAGTCTATCCCAATCCATCATAACCCCTGCCCCATGCTGTGCCAAACACACATTGAGTGCATACTATAACATGCGTTTATCGCATGGATAAGCCACGAAAAATGCCCAAAAGTTGGTATGCAGCACCTTGGGATCAAGGAATAAAGATCCCCCAAGAGGTTTCTTGGGGGATAACGCCAGACAGCTGGATTGCACTTCGTTGGTTTTTAGAAGCCAAAGCGATGCATCGCCCGCCCTTTGGCCTGGGGTGAATATAATGCAAACATGCCGTGATCTTTATAGAACTCCTTTGCCACTGTCACTGAAGACGGCAGCTTTGCCAAAATACGGTTGTGCATTTCTTCAGAAAGATCTGGAGAACCCCTCATGTAGATACAATGCAAGTGATCGCCAAGTTGAATGATAATGTCGAAAATTGTCTCTGCTTTGATTTTAGTATTTGCCACATTCAACACGTGCAACGAAGAAAGCTGGGTTATATTTGAGAAAGATTCTGGTGTTAGCTGTCTACAGTGGGAGAGATCCAGTTCTTGCAAGTGGACGCACTGGGTAAGAATGGGCAGCAAACCAGCATCGTTGATCTTGGTCATAGAGAGCTTCAAGCGCTGAAGATTATCCATAGATCCCAAAACTTTGAAGGCATCGGCTTGAATGGTCTCAATTTTAGTCAAGTCCAACTCTCGGATTTGTCCAGCATGTTCGCCTTCTGCAAGAAGGGCCAACTCATGGGCACTCAAGGCGGTTCCGGCGACATTAAGGGCGCGAAGATGAGACAGTTTAGGAAGGGCGGAAAACGACATGCTCAAGCCCAAGCAATAGCGAAGATTCAAATGCTCTAGGGCCGCGCACCCAGCAACGATCGCCTCAAGGGCATCATCATTGACGCTGGTCTGGGAAAGGTCCAGATCTTTTAAGTTTTTCAGTTTTGCAAGGTGGGTAAACTCTTCCGGCTTTAGGGCTTTAATACCACGGATACCAAGCGCCTCTAAATTCCCAGAGTTTTGCACAAGCTTCATGAGCGTGGCCTCAGGCAATGATGACTCGATCAAATCAACATGGGTCAGGCCCTGCCACTTTTCAAAGAAGTCATCACCATAAACGCTTGGATAATAGCGGTGCCATATGAGTTTTTTCACGTCAGTGCACGCTGATAAAATCTCACGATACAGTTCGCGACTGAGATACTTTGCATCGAATTTGAGCGTTGTGAGATGGGGTAACTCAGGCATCAATGAAGCCACACACCTCTCCAACTCGGCACAAGGTGGGCTTTTTAACACCCGCAGGTCACAGCACTTGCTTAAGAACTCACACAATGATTGTTTTCTCTCAAAAATTTTTTTGTCGCTGATTAATGAGAGATCCAAACCTCGCAGCACAAGTGGACCAGATTCAAGAAAAAGAGAACAGTTATCCAAAATCTGATTCATGGCACCTTGAGAGGGCTTAAGGGCACACGTTTTAGCGGATTTTTCCAGCCTCTTGATCCATGCCACAAGTGATTGAACTTGCTTCTTATTGGTCAAATCACAGGATAAAAATGAATCAGGGCGTTGCTTTGTTAGCGCTTCGATCGCCAGCGCATCATATGTTTTGGACACCAAGCGCAACTTCAGAAGTTCACCTTGGGAAATGACATTTTGATTAAGGATATGCTCATGAATTTCAACTGGCAATTCTGCGGGACGGCAGTAGGAAGAGGTTTTCACTATCATCCCCTCTTCCACATGTGTGGCTTGCACAGAAGTACCAAGGAAAAAAAATGAGGTCAAAAGGGTGTAAAATGCTTTCATCACTTCTATGGGCTCCCAGTTCACAAAATTGCTCGCTCATTACACAGCAAGTGCAATTAATGATCGAGTTGAAGGTAACAGCGTGATTCGCCTGAGACCACTCAGGACAAGATAAATCGGTGATCATTTCTGACATTTAACGAAAGTGCCCCTAAAGCCTGGACTTCAGACAGACTAGGGCTTAAGCGCTTTTTAAAAAGGATTTTTGGAGATTTTGGCGATCGTCATGTCCGGAAGAGCTGTTTTGCCTTATTGAATCAAAACATTGAAACTCAGCATTTTCAGAGATTCACTTTATCTAGGTTTAAAGAGGGTACCTTCTCGCCCAAAGTGGTAAATGGCAGGCCGCATTAAAGGACACTGAGTTGAAATAAAACCCGGGTCAGCATCGCGCCGCCCGGGTTCTCATCACCCTCTATCCAAAGGTTCTTAGTAATCCCAGTGATTGGGAATCTTGAGTGTGGGAGACAAGGAATAAAGACCAGAGGAATTTGTGGTGTACAAATGCCCAACAAGGCCTTTGTAAAATTTCTTATTTAACAAGTTCCAACCATCCCCTTTTGCATCGATGAATTTATCCATATGGAATCTGTGCAACTTTGGCAGAGCGGGGATCAAAACCGCTAAGACGTTGTCATTCACACCCACACCACAGAGGTCTAGGAATGTCAGTTCACTTAACCCAGCAAGAGAGGTCAATGCGTCTGCACTCAACCCATGACACTCAGCAAGTTCAAAATCTTCAAGGCTTTTGCAAGATGCCGCAATGGCTTTAAGCCCCAAATCATCGATCGCAGTCTGACTCAGCACCAGCTGCTTGAGATTGGGAAGTTCTGCAATTTGCACGAAATCGTCAGCCTTGATGCCAGAAATTCCTGAAAGATCGAGGTATTTCAACTTCTGCAAACCTGACAACCCAGTTAAAGGATGTTCTGAGCCTGAGGAAGCGATTGAGGCATAACCCAAGTAGAGTGTTTCCAAGTGATTTAGACCGCTGATGGCCTGAATAGCCCCACGTAGTTTTTTTGAGCCGCGAAGGTCTAAATGCTTCAGCTTCGGACATCCCAGAACGATTTGACGAAGCACCGCATCATTCACTTCAGTATCCGTCATGACCAGTTCTTCAAGCTGGCTTAACTTTGCGATGGACGCCAGAGTCTTGAGCCCACTACCTTTGGGATCTTCTGTCATGGATTCATCTAGATTCCGACCGCTCATATGCAGGACCTTTAGGTTTGCACAGCTCGAGAAGATGCTCTCCAGATCCGCGGAACGCAACTTAACGCCACGCAGATTCAGATGGGATAAGTTTTTTAATTTTGCAAGACCCCTGTAATCCTCAATAAAGGATTTGCGCCCCCCTTCAAATGCAACCTTTTCTAGCTGTGTGCATTTTTCCACAATTTCGTTAAATCGAGCCTGAGTCATGAAGTTCAGAGAAAACCGGATATAGCGCAAATTTGGAAAATCCTTCCAGAGGGGAATCATGAGTCGCGAGAATTGCTCACTCGCGCCCCTCAATTTAACTCCTTCAAGGCCAGATATAGCCTGCATGAAGCGCTGAAAGTTTTCTGGTTTAAAATTCAGGGACTCTCGCAAATTTTGAGCATCAATTTCACGGATTACTGATAAGTAGGGCAGCAGCGGCTCAAGCTCGAAGTCGCGACTTAAGGGAAGAAGATCATGCTCTTGAAGCTTGAGGACCCAATTCTTGTCACCACGCGCGTGCGCCGCTTGAAGCCATTCCTTAAAAGAGATTGTACTCAGCCCAATGATAGTTTTGTTCACGCTCTCTAAGGGACGGGTTGCCGTTGAGCGCATCAACGCCTGCCGTGATTCTTCGCAGATATCCTTGGACACACGCTGCAATTGCAACAAATCCGCCTGTGACAGAACCGATTGACTAAAAACCCGCTCCCTCATCTCGGGCGGAAGAGACATCAGAGTCACACTCTGCTCTCCCTCACCCTCAAAAACATCTTGGGTGGAAGCCGTTGCGCAAGAGAGCATGAACGGCAGGCAAAAAGCTGACAACATACGATGAAAAGAACTTTTCATTTTTAGTAAACCCTCATCAAACATAGGATTTCATGAACACAAAGCATATATAAGAACGGGAATAGCTCTTGTCAAATAAATTGACAGCTTTTATACAAGAAAAACAGCAGAACCCGCAATAATGTATGGAAATGGGCGAAATTAAAACGAGGCCTCAATACCTACGAGGAGAGTGTGACCTCCCCGTTTGAAGTGAGGCCCCCAACCAAAAGGATCATGGTTTTATCGGCATCCTGAGACGCCATTGATGCTACAAGACCTAAACATTAAATCTAAAGTGGAAGACATCACCGTCTTGAACCAAGTAGTCGCGACCCTCTTGACGCATTTTACCGCCGGCTTTGGCACCCTGTTCGCCCTGGCACGACATGTAGTCCGCATAGGAAATGGTCTCTGCACAAATGAAACCGCGCTCAAAGTCACTATGGATCACACCGGCGGCCTCAGGGGCCTTGGCCTGGCGGCGCACCGTCCAGGCGCGTGCCTCTTTGGGGCCAATGGTAAAGAAGGTCAACAGGTTCAGCAAACCATAGCCAGCCCGAATGATCTGGGCAAGGCCGGTTTCCTTCAGGCCTAAGCTTTCAAGAAACTCAGCTTTTTCTTCTTCACTCTCCAGGGCCGCAATTTCAGATTCAATGGCGGCCGAAATCACCACCGTTCCAGCACCCTCCGCTTTGGCATAAGCTGCCACAGCTTCTGTGTGGTCGTTGCCCGTTGCGGCCTCGCTTTCACTGACGTTACAGACATACAAAATGGGTTTGCTGGTAATCAGTTGCAGTTGCTTAAACAGCCCCTGTTCCTCGGGCGAGACATCCATGGCGCGGGCTGGTTTACCTTCACGCAGCAGCACCAGTGCCCGCTGCACCAGGTCCAAAGTTGCAGCCGACTCCCGGTCTCCCCCCCTTGCTTTCTTCGCAAGGTTGGCCTCGCGGCGCTCAAGGCTTTCCAGATCCGCAAGCATCAATTCTGTGTTGATGATTTCTGCATCTCTGACCGGATCAACGCCACCCTCCACATGGGTAATGTCTTCGCTTTCAAAACAGCGCAGCACATGCAAAATGGCGTCCACCTCACGGATGTGACCTAAGAACTGATTCCCCAGCCCCTCGCCTTTGCTGGCACCGCGCACCAATCCGGCAATGTCCACCACATCGAGGGTGGTTGGGATGATACGCTGGGATTGGGCAATCTTTGCCAGATCATAAAGGCGCGCATCGGGAATACCCACGCGGCCAACATTGGGCTCGATGGTACAAAATGGATAGTTGGCGGCCTCAGCCGCAGCGGTAGCGGTCAGCGCATTAAACAAGGTGGATTTACCCACATTGGGAAGCCCCACAATACCGCATTGAAAACCCATTTTTCTCTTTCCTTTTGCTTAATCGACAGCCAAAGCCACTTGCGTCATAAAGGCGTCCGCTTGACCTGCCAATAGATGGGGCAAAGCATCCACAACGCGTTGCAACAGGTCGATCAGCACCTCTTGCTCAGGCTTTTTAAAATTTCCTAAAACGTAATCACTCACCAAATCGCGATGCCCTGGATGGCCAATGCCCATACGCACCCGCCAATAATCAGATCCTAAGCATGCATCAAGGCTTTTCAGTCCATTATGTCCGCCGTGCCCACCCCCACGCTTCACCCTGATCTTGCCCAAGGGGAGGTCAAGGTCATCGTGAAAGACGAACACATGCTCGTTTGGGATTTTATAAAACTTGGTAAATGGCGCCACCGCATGACCAGATCGATTCATGTAACTTAGCGGTTTTAACAGCATCAAGCGCCGTTGGCCAACGGATACCTCTTGCTGCAACAGCTGATCTTTTTGCTTTGGAGTTGGCGCGCCGTGGGCATACGCAATGGCATCAACGGCCATAAAGCCAACGTTATGACGGTTCAGAAGATATTGGGGGCCAGGATTCCCCAGCCCCACGAGAACTTGCATACCTCACCTCTTGAGGAATGAAGAAATGATCGCTTACGAAGCAGCCTCACCCGTTGCGCCAGCAGCTGCATCAGCAGAGCCCTTCGGCGCCAGAAGGGTGGCGATGGTGACATCGCGCTCAGGATGGGTCGGTACCACACCCTTTGGCAACTTCAGATCAGCCGTGTGGATGGTTGCACCGACTTCTAAGCCAGACAGATCAATTTCAATTTTTTCTGGGATGGCGTCCGCAGGGCAGGTCACATCCAGGGCATGGAGAACGACGTTCAAGATGCCGCCGTGCTTAATGCCGGGGCACTTGGCTTCGTTCAAGAAAACCACAGGAACAGCCACGTGGGTCTTAGCACCCTTACCCAAACGCACGAAGTCAACGTGGATCGGACGATCGCTGACAGGGTGGAATTGCACTTCACGCACTAACGCACGCTCACGCTTGCCTTCAACTTCAATTTCAATGGCGGTGCTGTAAAAGCTGGTTTGATGCAAACCGCGCTCAATCCAACGAGGATCCAACGCAATCGATACGTTGTCCTTCTTGTCACCATAGATAATACCGGGAATCAAGCCAGAGCGACGCAGCTCTCTTGACGCACCCCCGCCCACACGCTCACGGCGCTGCACGGATAAAACGTTGACCTCAGACATTGTGTTACTCCTCAACTCTCACCAAACACTCTTGGCACTCACATACACGGTTTGGGGGTGTTATAGCAAATAAAAATCATTTAGTCGAACAAAGACGACACAGATTGTTCGCAACTTATACGCCGAATGGCCTCGGCGAGCAAGGGGGCAAGACTCAAAGAACGCACTTTTGCTGATGACTTACCCTGGAAAGGGATCTGGATACTGTCACTGACGACAAGTTCTTGCAAGGGAGAGGCCTGAATGCGCGCCATTGCACCCTCAGAGAGCACCCCATGGGTAACGTACGAGGCCACACCTGCAGCCCCAGCCTGCTGAAGGGCCTCAGCTCCTTTGCATAAAGTGCCCGCCGAATCTGCAATATCATCAATCAAAATGCACTGCCGCCCCACCACATCACCGATGATATTCATGACGTCAGCCTGTCCAGGCTGCACGCGACGTTTATCAATGATAGCCAGATCAAAGCCCAAGCGCTGCGCCACTTCCCGGGCGCGCACCACTCCCCCGACATCCGGTGAAACAATCGCCACTGGCATGGCGCCATAGCGTTTTTGAATATCCTGGGCAAACAACATGGAAGCCGAGAGATTATCAACGGGAATATCAAAAAAACCCTGGATTTGGCCCGAGTGCAAGTCAATGGTCAAGATACGATGAACCCCAGCCACAGTCAGTAAATTGGCCACCAACTTTGCTGAAATGGGAGTCCGTGGACCATTTTTGCGATCCTGGCGCGCATAGCCAAAATAAGGCATGACGGCCGTAATGCGACGCGCCGAGCCGCGCCGCAGCGCATCGATGGTGATCAGCAGCTCCATCAGGGTATCATTCGCAGGATAAGAAGTGGATTGCAGGACAAAGATGTCCTCTCCCCGTACATTTTCGTGAATTTCAACAAAGACTTCTTGATCCGCGAAACGTCGAATACTGGCTTCGGCCAGGGATACACCCAAAATGTGGGCAATTTTTTCCGCAAGGGGCAAATTACTGTTGCAAGCCAAAAGCTTCATGGCTATGTCTTTGTTATTCTGTAAGATGTTGTCGAACTTTATCATTCAAGGCCAAGTTATGCAAATGTTCAGCTTGCGCCGGGGGTGGAACGACTTTATTCTTATCCTTGCGGGACAAATCAACCTCTTCGTTGCCTTGTGCAGGAAGGGTTTTTATATAATAGGAACAAATTAATGCCCCTTTTGAAGCATTTATCGATCGCGAGTCTCGTCCTTTCCCTTTTTGTTACAGGATGCGGGGAAGGAGAGAAAAAAGCAGATGCTGACCAAACTCAAAAATTGGTGGCCCTCACATCGGCAGACAATCCGCCGTTTGAGCTCATTCAAACGGCCAACGGGGCCAGCGAGATTGTTGGCTTTGACATTGATTTGATGAAAGCTGTGGGCGAGGTATTAGGCGTTGAAATTGAATTTCAGGATATGGACTTTGGCTCATTAATCCCCGCGTTGCAATCGGGCCGCGGTGATTTGGCCATGTCTGCCATTAGCATGACGCCCGAGCGTGAGAAAGTCGTTCGTTTTTCCGAGACTTACTTTATTGCACGCATTGGCGTTGTCACCGTTAAAGGCAAGGGAATTGCCCGCGATGCGGAATTTAAAAACAAGAAGGTTGGCGTGCAAATGGGCACCACCTTTGAGAGCCTCATGCGCGAAATCGTTGCAAAAGATGAGACCATCGAGCTGATCTCACTCAACAGGCTTGGTGAGTTGGTCCAGGAAATCAAGTCCGGCCGCTTGGACGCAGTGGTCATGGACGAATTGGCAGCCAAATCTTTCGCAGACTTGAATCCCGGGCTTGAGTTTAACACACTGGAAGGGCATGATGCGCCCTATGCCATTGCTTTTCCTAAAGATTCACCCTGGGTTGACAAAGTGAATGAGGCCCTTCGCAAGTTAAAGGCAGATGGCAAAATCGACGTTTTAGTCCAGAAGTGGTTTTCCCATAACTAGCAGCGCCCGAAGCGTGAAGAATTGAGCATCATCCATGGTCCTACATTTTGACCGATTGATCCCTTCAATCCCCTTTATTCTGGGTGGCATTCTTGTCACCCTGAAATACACCCTTCTCTCCATCGGGATTGGCTTTATCTTAGGCATTTTCATTGCCCTGGCGCGGCTTTCCAAGTCACGCTGGGTCGCAGGCATTTTTGGGGGGTATATCTCACTTTTTCGCGGCACGCCCCTTCTGGTGCAATTGTCGATTATCTACTATGCCACACCACAGCTGGTAGGCTATAAAATCACCGCCTTTGAAGCGGGTGTCTTGACGCTCAGCTTGAACTCGGGCGCTTATGTGGCCGAGATTATTCGCGCCGGCATCCAATCGGTGGATAAAGGCCAGTTTGAAGCCGCAACATCCTTAGGCCTTCCCTATTCCCTCGTGATGCGGGACATCATCCTTCCCCAAGCCATTAAGAATATTCTGCCTGCCCTGGTCAATGAGATGGTCAACTTGCTGAAAGAGTCCGCCCTCGTTTCCGTCATCGGTGAGGGTGACTTATTGCGTCGCGCCATGATGGTGGCAGGTGAAAAGTTTATCTATTTCGAGCCCCTGCTGTTTGTGGCAGGCATCTACTATATTATGGTGGTGGCCTTATCTTCCCTGGCCCGGCAGTTAGAACAAAGGTTGCGTCGCAGTGATTCGCATTGAACGACTTTATAAGTCTTTTCAGCATAATACGATTTTAAAAGGAATCTCAGCTGAGATTCCCAAAGGTAAGGTTTATGCTATTCTTGGTCCTTCGGGTTCTGGCAAATCTACCTTGCTGCGCTGTTTAAACCTTTTGGAAACCCCCAGCCATGGGTCTGTTTTCATCCAAGGTGAAGAGATTAACGCTCCAGGCTATGACATCCGAAAACTGCGGCAGCGTGTGGCCATGGTCTTTCAGCATTTCAATTTGTTTCCCCACATGACGGTCCTTGAGAACCTGACCTACGCACCCACACAGGTTCTGAAAATGTCGCAGGAGGCCGCAAAATCCCGGGCGCTCGACCTGCTTGAGCGGGTGGGACTTGCTGAAAAAGCTGAAGTTTACCCAGGAAGACTTTCTGGTGGTCAAAAACAGCGGGTCGCCATTGCAAGAGCGCTGGCCATGGATCCCGAGATCATTCTTTTCGATGAACCCACTTCAGCCCTCGATCCCGAGATGGTGAAAGAAGTGTTAGAGGTCATCCAAAGCCTTGCCCATACCCAAATCACCATTGTCTTGGTCACCCATGAAATGGGCTTCGCCCGCGAAGTTGCAGACCGCATTTGGTTCCTGGATGGCGGTGAGCTGGTTGAGGACGCCACGCCAAAAGAATTCTTCACCGCCCCCAAAAGCGAACGCGCCAAGCAGTTTTTGGCCAAGGTCTTGTAGAATCACTTCCATATAAACGAAAAACAGCTTGGATCCCCGCTTGCGCGGGGATGACAACAGTGAGCATGGTTCACTCTGACTCGAAAAAACAGCCTGGATCGCCAGGCTTTCGCTCGCGATGACGAGGGTGCATTCTCAGTCATCAACCGCGAGGAGGACCCAAGTCCGACACGGCAATCCATCTGCAGGCCTTTTCCCCGTCATTGCGAGGAGCGCTAGCGACGCAGCAATCCATGTAGCAAAAAAGCACCCCTAGAGTGACCCATGGCTTTGGTATGGCTGAGGGTGCCGTGATTCCGTCAAGGATGTTTTTATTGACAAATAGTTGAGGATATTTATTCTCCCTGAGGAAGAGGCAATCAAAGGATCCATTGCAATGGCTTTCACCATATTTCTCCGCCACATTGGTCTCAGCATTCTTCTTACACTCTCAAGTGTTTACGCTTCCGAATTTCTCGTCGGATTGGACGAGGACGAGACTGTGCCACTACCCCATGATGTGATCAAGCACGTCATGGGCATGACAGAGGCGCCCCTCTTTGCCCGTATGGGAATGATGAATAAGAGTTTGAATAAATTTCTAAAAGCGGAAAAAGAACGCGCGGTATCCTCTTCGACTTTCAATGAAAGCGGCTGTAACGCAAAAGATCATTTGTTGCTGACCGCTCTACAGCCGGATGAAATCGAGCGGCCACTTCGCACCCTTATGGAGCGCGATGGCGGCGTGGCTGTTGCATCCAATTCAGTGCTACATGGCACACTTAGCGCCGTCTATGGCTTGGCCAACATACGCGACTGGATCGATTGTAAGGATCTGGCTTCTCCTCTTTATCAAACCGCTTTTGGCAAGGATTTGCCGCAAGCACAGCAGGAACTGGCTTTACAACAATTGATGGCGCTGGTCGGAACACCCGTTTATCTGCAAGGTCAGGACGCAGCTGGTCTGCAGCGCTTCTTGAGTAAACATGGCCACAAGCTCCACTCTTTGCTTGAAAGCAAAAAACAACTACGTCCCTTGGTGAACTTTCTCCACGGTGATGTGGATGAAAAAATCCTCGCAGCCAAACCCCATACTTTCGTGATGAGCGACGTTGAACTGGCACAACAGCCGATCCAGGGACAACTTGAACACTATCTCGCGATCCAAGCCGAGCATCATGTTTACCTGAGTTTGGGCGTGGGGCCTTTCGTTGAGTATGGCAAGCTCACGCTTCAAAAACAGTACATGCCAACCAATCTACGGCACCTTACCATCATGGACCCCACGTGTGCGGTGAGAATTACAGCCCAATGCTGCCTTTCAGGCACCAACCTTCACTCCTTGCACCTGCATCTCCCTCAGCTCTTCACAGCGGAAGACCATTTCGTTGCAAATAACCCTGCGCTACAGTCGGTAACACTTGATCTGCCCAATCTAATTGCGGTTGAGCGTCAATTCGCCTCAAATAACCCGGCGCTGCAGACGGTCATACTTGCCATGCCGAAACTTAAAAACATAGGAGATGGCATCTTAGGCGGCTGCAAAAGCCTCTCCCAAAGGGAGAAGAATAAGATTCGTAACTATTTCGCGTCTCTTGGCTTAGAATGGCAAGAAAATGTTGAGATTGCTGCCATAGCTCAATAACGGGCCTTGCTCGTTCCTCGCTCGCGATGACGGAAATGGAAGTGCCGCGCCCGATGACAGCAGAGGGTTATTGCGCGCGCGATGACGCGGATGGGGATGCTGCGCACGAAATGATGCGCGGAGAACGCGACCTTACCCTTGTACCTTTTCGCGCAAAACTCTAGCCGCTAAGGCTGCAGCTACGGCATTCATATAAACGCCCATCACCAGGGCGAGGGCAAGCCCTGCCACAAGCTCGCTCATCAGATCACCAAATCCATTGACGAGAGCACCCGCAATCATGCACAAGGCATAGGCCATAAACGCGATAACCCCTAAAACGATGATCTTGAGTGTTAGGTGCAGCGTGCAGCCTTGGGTTTGCCGCCAGGTGGCCACCATCGCCCTCGCAAGCGGGATATCACGCACAACGACCATGGCCATTAGCGGCACCAATCGCGCTGTCACAAACAACAGCGGCAAGGATAAAACCCCATAGATTCCAAGCATAATACCGATCGGCATATTCCCTGTTGCCATGGATTCAGGGGAAATGCCGTGTTGCATGAACAAAAGCAACAGCGACCCCCCCTCCTCAAAGCTAAGCACACCAATGACGGTGCCAATCATATCGACGATCAGAAGCCATATAACGGGTAAAGCCACCAATAGTCCCATCATGGCTCCCAAAAGACGCAACTCTTGGACACTGACAAGGCGGCGCATCACAGAAAATCGAGGATCAGGGATATGATGGACATCCCGGACCACCGCAGCGATCAACGGCAAGGGACACAACACAACAAGAACCAAAGCCACAAAGGACGAGAATTCGATGAGATCAGGAGCATACGCCTCGATGATCGGCACACCACAAAGGGACAAGATCACACCAATAAGAGCAAAATGAGTGAGGGATTTATGCCGTCCCACGCTTTTCACCGCATCGCGGAAAACCTCACGCCAAGATGACATTGGTAGTTTTGTTTTCATCACACTTGTCTCAGTCTTGTTCTAGCCTTAGATTATCACAAGCAACTTAAGAGACCCTTAATGTATGACTCCAAGTCATCCCCTTCAAGACGAAAAGGGCAGTTGAATGCATCGATCATTGGTGATTTTTGGTTATGGCTACGTGGGCAAAGCATTTAAACGCCTCGCCCTGCGGGAAGGCTGGGACGACATCCAAATTGTGACGCGAACACCCCAGGCGGGCGCCCTTTCCCTGACGGACGAATCCAGCGTTGCCCACTGCCTGGCAGAGGCGTCCCACCTGCTGATCACTGCCCCACCCCAGGACGGGCACGATCCCATCTTGAAACTCTATGGACCTTTGATTCATGCGTGGGGCCAACGACCTGATGCGCGATGGCTTGGCTACCTCTCCACCACAGGAGTTTATGGGGACCATCAGGGGGCGTGGGTGGACGAGACAACACCCACCACGTCCAACGAACCAAGATCACAGATTCGCTTGCAAGTTGAACAGGCATGGCAAGCGTTGGATGCGCCCTGGCACCTGTTTCGCTTGAGCGGCATCTACGGCCCTGGACGCAGTGTGCTTGAGGATCTTCTTGGAGGAACCGCCCGCCGCATTGATAAGCCAGGCCAGGTCTTTTCCAGAATCCATGTGGAGGACATCGCCAAGACTTTGCTGGCATCGGCCCACACCCCAATGCCGGGTGAGATCTATAATCTGGCCGATGACGTGCCCTGCCCCAGTCATGAGGTTGTCGCCCATGGCGCGCAACTCCTGCAGCTACCCTGCCCGCCACTCATTCCCTATGAACAGGCCAGCCTCTCTCCCATGGCGCAAAGCTTCTACAAAAGTTGCCGCCGGGTGACGAACAAAAAAATCAAAGAAAAGTTGGGGGTTAAGTTGGATTATCCCACATATAAGGAGGGTTTACAGCAGATCCTGGCCCAGCTGCAGAGAGCGGCACCGTGAAAAGGCCCCCGGCTAAGGGGGGCCACACTTGATGGCTTAGCCCGCAAACCACTGCTGGCCGAAGTGATGCCACAACGAGAGAGTGACCTCAAAAGAGATCAGCACAATAATGACCCACTCCAGCTGCGTTGAGTGGCGGTAGTTGAGTTCGTCTCCCAACAGTTGGAAGAGTTCGTGGATAATATCCAGCTTCTTGTTGAGGATCTCGGAACGCTCGGCCACATCCAATTCCTTAACCGACATCTTAAAGAAGGGCTCGAGATCTGGGTTTTCCCAGAAGAAATCAGGTGGATTGAGGAAGTCGATGTGCAGGTTGATCGAACTCCGCTCCATGAACAGCTTACCGATTTTACGCCCGATTTCCCGCCGTGAGTAAGGAATACGACCGGTGGATGCAAGGGCATCGGTGAT
This sequence comes from Holosporales bacterium, assembly GCA_046318415.1. Lineage (GTDB taxonomy): Bacteria > Pseudomonadota > Alphaproteobacteria > Caedimonadales > Caedimonadaceae > JBKCUK01. The sequence goes on from JBKCUK010000009.1 coordinate 151,251, forward strand.
GGTCTCGGAAACCTTAATGGTATGTTCAATGCGGCTTTCGAAAAAGGCGAGCTTGACCGATTGCGCCAAACCAAACGAGATGGACAGCTTGGTTAGCATATCTTCTTCATCGGCGAGGGTAATGTGGCCGCGATGAAAGCGCACGCGCCCCCCAATTTCATAGGTAAAGGTGTCTTCTTCGATGGTCTTCAGCGAATCGCGCTCGAAAGCGGACAGTTTATCGATCAAGCGACGCTCTTTGGATTCATCCATGTTCCAAAACACGACACAGCCATAGCCAAAGCAAAATACATCGCCGCCGTAGGCCTGGAATTGCAACACATCATCATAAAGGGTACAGGGAAACTCAGATTTTAATTTATCCAAAATCCCAAAAAGCTTATAGCTGCGCGCCGTGCAATAGGCCGCAACTCTTTGATATTCAGTCTCTTCGTTTGATTGAGGGTCACTCATGTTCGACTCTTTGCTCGGGTGGATTGACCACCTATATATGAATGTAACCTCGCCAGCGGACCTTTTGCCGATGACGGGGTGCTTGTTTCTTGCTGCCAACCGCCATGATTGATCACAAGGCGCATGTCCTCGATCCCCTGCTGGCGGCGTCGCGCTATGGAGCTTCGCGAATAATCAAAATCCCGGCTAGACAGCTCTTCGCGGGGTTTGCCGTACATCACATGGACAACATCCAGACGTGCGGCATTGTCGTCTTCTTCCCTGGCGTTCCAGAGGTCAACAATGTGAGTTAAGGACCTATGAATGCGCGTTGCCATCATGAGGTCTCGGACTCTGCCCTGTACAGTATCAATGGTGTCGGGCATGGGACCATGGGGGGCATAGGGATCGATCACCATGCACAAAATATCACGCCCCGCATAAAGACGCAAAATCTCATCCAACGGCAAATCAGAGGCCATGGCACCATCCCAATAGGCCTTTGCACCAATGGTCACAGCAGGAAAATGCGGCGGTAAAGCACATGAGGCCATGATGTGCTCGATCTGCATATTCCTTGAGAAGGAATCAAAAAACACGCTTTGACTGGTTTCCACTTCCGTCGCCGAGAGAACAAGGCGTGTCCCGTGCCCCTTATTCAGGGCGGCCACATCGATCAAACCGTTGAGGGTGTTCGTAAACTTAGAGGTATCATAAAAGCTGGTGGCATCGGTGCTACCTGGTGGCTGCATGAACGCCATGGGCAAGCGCGGCGAAAAGAAGTTGGGCTGGCCGAACACCAGCCCCTGCATGGAGGTCACAAAATTATGAAACTGGCGCATGGGTTCGGTGGGCGCGATCATTTCCGGCATATCCGGCCAAGAAATCTCTTCGAAGAAGGCGGCTATTTTACGGCTGCGCACCATGGGCTCGTGGCTGGCGATAAGCGCCCCCAGAACGCCCCCCATGGAATAGCCGCCCACCACCTGCGGCAAGAAGCCTACCTCTTGCAAGACCTCATACGCCCCCCATTGGTAAGCACTCAACGCACCACCGCCAGCAAAAACCAGAACGTAAACTTTATCTCCCCCGGGCATGGTGATCGCCCTCCCCTGTTATGCTTTTTGAATATTTGTCATCCTTATAACACTACCCAAAGCCTAGAACATGGGCAAGAGAGCGCCGTAAATTCTTACACATGACCTCTTCGCAAGATGCGCAGACCTCACCATTTTCACATTGCCTTTTGGACGCTTCTTGTCTAGTTTTGTTCACTCGAAGACCATTGCGGCATAATTAATACATTTTAACTTAAATTTGAGAAAAAAAATGACCGACAAAGTTTCTATATGGTGGATCTTCAAAGAGTCCATTAAAGATACGCCCACCTTCCTCAAACAGCTGAAAGTGGTAGCCTTGGCTTACATTCTCTTTCAGCTATCCGAGACCTTTTCAAGCACTTTATCTATATTTACACTCATATTTTTTGTTTCTCTCTTTCTAAATGTTGTGCGCCTGAAACTTAATCCGGATCAGGGAGGAATGAGCATCAAGAAACAGCTTTTTGCGACAGGATTTTGGCGTGCTTTGTGCCTCATCATCCTTCTAACTTGGCTTATTTCCATGGTCATGCTGGCTCTAGGGTGTGTGATTTTTCTGTTTATGCTTGCAACTAAAGGCAACGTCGATTGGCGTAGTATATTTATGCCCTCAGAATATGCGGGTCTTGGTTTTCTAGTTGTGTGCGCAATCGGTGTTTTTGTCCTCACTAACGCTGTCGCTAGCAGATTTAACTTTTCGTTCGGATTGATTGCCACAACGGACATGGGCCCCTTCAGGGCACTCAAAGAATCCTGGCGCCTGACCAAGGGTCGATTCCTCAAAATGCAAGGACTAAATCTAATCATTTGGACCGTTATTGGCATAGAGATAGGACTCATGGCTGTAATTATTGTGTCTTTTGAAACACTCTTCAACGGATACAGTTTCGCCTCAATGTTGACAGTGATGTCATCGAGCATCGCTCTCGTCATTTTAGCAGGCTTTTTGGCGCTACCTTACGCCCATGCCTACAAGCTGCGCCTGGAGGACAGATTCTAGGGCACAATACCTCGATCAAAACCCTCTCTTGTGGGCGGCACTGCCCATAAGAGGGGGAGCATCGAGAACACCTGTGCCATGCCCGGCTAGAACCACAAAGCGCGCACCTATGACACACAAAAAATCTTGACATATATTTACTCATTAGATTACTTTTACGCCGCTTTGCAAAAAAATGTCATAATTTCAAGATTTTTTAATAACAGAGGAAAAAATGACCGACAAAGTTTCTATCTGGCGGATCTTCAAAGAGTCCATCAAAGATACGCCAACCACCCTCAAGCAACTGAAAGTGGCAGCCTTGGGTTACTTTGCACTTGATGCGTTCACGAAATTAGCAAACCACTTTATGACACACAATCAGGAGAAATATATCTCTTTTGTGGTGGATATGACCGCGGAAAACCCAATGAAGGGTGTTATTCTAAGCACTGCAATAGCGGCCATTCTTCTATTTACGGGAGTTTTCTTATTTATATTCAATTTTTCTATAATGATTAATGCGCTGCGACTCAAACTTAACCCTGATCAAGGCACACTGAGCATCAAAAAACAACTTTTTGCGACAGGAATTTGGCGCATCTTGGGATTAATCCTTTTTGTCTATTTGCTCCTTGCCATCATCGCAGGCCTGGGCATTGGTGCTCTCATGCTGGTGACCTGGGGAACTGTCGATTGGCACACTGTGAACTCTCAGTTGTTTTTCGAACTTGCAGACCACCATCTGGGTTCGCTGCTTTCGTGTACTGTCGGCACCCTTATTCTGTGTATCACTGTTCTTAGCGGCTTTAGCTTCTCGGCCTGCTTGATCGCCACAACCAACATGGATCTCTTCAAGTCTGTCAAAGAATCTTGGCGCCTGACCGGGGGACGATTCTTCAAAATGCTGGGGGTAAACATCATATATTTCTCACTATTTGGTGCGATGTTGCTGCTCGTCGCGGTACTTAGAACTTATGGTAAAACGCTCATCGTCGAGCATCCTCTGCTTTCTGCTGTTCCTATAATGGTTAGCTGCTTTGTTTATGTGTGTTTATCAGCCGCTATGAGTCTACCTTACGCCCATGCCTACAAGTTGCGCCTGGAGAATAGATTCTAGGGCACAAGAGCTCGATCAAAACCCTCTTTTATGGGCGGCACTGCCCTTAAAAGGGGGGATCGATCCCCCCTGACATACCCGCCAACACCGCAAAGCGCTCACCGATGGCACATACCTATAAACTTATTAAGGAAAATAAGTTTTAAGGTTTAACGAAACCCCCTGTTGACGTATCTTTAAGGTCAATCATATCAGTGAAAATCAGATCAAGAGAGGTATAATGCGGGTAGCGGTCGCGGGATGTTTGGGTCGAATGGGGCGTTTGATTGTCCAGCAGGTGCAATCGACCCCCACCTTGCTGCTATCCGCCTGCACGGTCTCACCCAAAAGCGATTGTGTGGGTCAAGATATCGGCACCTGCTTTGGCGCCGCCTCTTGGGGTGTCATCGCCTCTACCCGTGCAGAGGACCTGTTTCAAGACGCTGATGGCATCATCGATTTTACCACGCCTGAACTCACCGCCCAGCATCTGGAGCTGGTACAGCACCACCCTAAACCTTTGGTGATTGGCACCACAGGCCTCACACCGGAACATCATGAGCTGTTACAACGGGCCTCTCAAGTGGCCCCCATTCTCTATGCCGCCAATTACAGTGTGGGGATCACCTTGCTGCGGCGCCTGGTGAAACAGGCCGCCCAATACCTGGGCGCAACAGATTTCGACGTTGATATTCTAGAAAAACATCACCGTTATAAGATGGATGCTCCCTCAGGCACGGCCCTGGCACTGGGCCAATCGGTAGCCGAGGGACGGAACGAGGAGTTTCAAGACCTCAAGTGTCTGGATCGCACCCGGCGGGTGGAATCCCGGTCATCTGGTGAGATTGGCTTTGCCGTGGTGCGGGCGGGGGGCATTGTGGGCGAACATGACGTCATCTTTGCATCGAGCGATGAGGTGGTCACCCTTAGCCACCAGGCCCTATCCCGGAATATTTTTGCCGTTGGCGCAGTGAGGGCGCTGTTGTGGCTACACCACAAACCACCCGGTCTTTACAGCATGGACAATGTGCTGGGCTTTGGGGATTAGATCCTCTCCCCAACAAGGGGGCTTGTCGCGCCCCCTCCCGCCCCACTGCACTATCGGCAAAAACAACTCGAATAAATTTGACAAATAAGCTTTGTGTCGTTAGGTCTGGAGCGGTGCCCTGTTAACAACCAATAGGATCTTCCATGATGCGCGCGATTTTATCTCTCAGCATGCTGACTTTTTTGGCTTTTAGCCCCTCTCACCTAATGGCCTCGCAAATGGAAGAAGACAATAACGCTCAAGGGCAACATCCAGCACCTGCGGCTTTGCAATTGACTGACTTACCCGATGAGATCTTGATCAATATTGCCCAAAAGGTCTCTTTGCAAGATCAACAAGCCATGGTCTGCACCAACCATTTCCTCCATAACCTGATTCCCAATTTCATCCAGTTACCAGGCTATCAGCTGAAGCTCACACATCTACCGACGGAAATGATTGTGGCGATTACGGAATTATTACCTGAGCGCGACCGAAACGCTCTCATGGTCAGCAGCAAATTTTCAAAACGCCTCGTGGAAAATTATATCGAAATTCCGTATTACTCTCGCCAAGTATTTCAAATTTTTGATGTGTACCAGTATCGTCAATTTTGCAAATTTTTGAACAAAGTAAAGAAATATAATATCCGCGCCTACTTTGCTATAGATGAAGGGTCTAGAAAACCTGTCACTCCAGCCGAGAAAACTAGATTGAGTAGGATGCGTTCTGAGCTTAAGCACTATGAGGAGAATGAGGCGCGATTCGCAAGAGATACCCTTTTCAAACCATCTTTTATCTTAGATGAGATATCTTATGACGGGATTTTTAAGACAAGAGCGCAAGAATTGATAAATAGTTCCCAACTTTTTCTGGACCCTTTACCTCAATTGATTTTACGCCCATTTGCCCAACTCAACGACCAGCTTCCAGCAGTAGAACTTCCTGAACTTCCAGCAAAGATTGAGGCTCCACTACCCAAATTGGAATTGAATCTTGAGGCATTCATTATTCCCGAGGTGCAGGAAAAACCCGAAGGGCAATAGACTTTGCATGACCAAGGTTAACCTTCTGCGTTTTACTCTGCCCTCTCAAATCATCATAAACCAGCCTGGATCCCCGCCTTCGCGGGGATGACAGGGAACAAACAGCCTGGATCGCCACGCTCGGTTCCCTCGCTCGCGATGACGGTGGTGTTCACCGTGCGTCACCCGCGAGGAGGATGCGAAAATAGCAAAAAAGAGGCGACTCTGAAAAAATCATTGAGGAAGGCAATTAAAGGTGAGAGAAAATACGCCAGGCGTTTGAATGACCCAAACACATGGATGTCATCCCCGCGCAGGCGGGGATCCATTCATGACCAGCCTAGTATAAAACTGTTAGAAAAAAGAACAGGATCTTTCATCATGAACCCTCTGTTTTCCCTCAGGTTACTTACCTGTGCCTTGTTTTGCACATCTCCCCTCCTGGCCTCACCCGTGGAGGAGGAACCCCATTCCCCTCAGACTCAAGTAGCACCCCCGGCAATTTCCCAGCAAGCCATCGGATTCGAAGACCTCCCCCAAGAGATACAGCGCCATATCGCCCAAAACTTAACCATGAGAGAACAGCAGATCCTTATGGAATGCAGTAAATCCATAAAAAAAATGATTGAAAAGACCTTTGAAGGCCCTTATTACGAGAAGGAAGTCAGAAAAATTCAGAAATTTCCGCCTTCTCGATATCCGGAATTCCAACTTTTCATGCGTAAGGCAGAGAAATATCGCTTGTTTATCAGCGTGGTTATTCCTGGATATGCTACAAGTAAAAAAGAAGAATTAGATAAACTTTTATCACTAAAAATAACGGAAGATGAAATAAATACAAGCAGAATAATGCTTGATCAAGCCATCGACTATCAGAGAAAGTACTTAGGTCAATTCAAGAAAAAGTCTGGACTTTATGAAAACACCACCGGGTTGATGGTACTTTTAGAGGTCGGCCATAACCAATCGAGAACATTTCTCACACCCTATTATTGCCCTTAAGCTTGTGTGCTCCCCATTCACTTTGCGCAAAATCTAAACCGAGAGGAAGACATGGATAAGGAACTTACACAAGAAAGAACCATAAAATAGCTTAATCCAGCGGTAAATGAAGTCCCGCTTCACTCAAGACCGCATCCAAAGGCACATCATGGGGGGCAACGGGCAGCTGGGCTGTGCGTTGCACCCCATAGGCGATACCCAAGGTGAGCGGTCGCGGTGGCCCCAGGGCAGCCAGGGCCCGATCGTAATAGCCTTTGCCGCGGCCGAGGCGATGACCATGGTCATCAAAGGCGACCAGGGGCACAAAGATCAAACTAGGCTGCGCTGGCGGCAGATCCCATGTCGGTTGCAGCAGGTTGAAGGGCCCGGGCTGTAATTGGTTAAGATCATGGATCGCGACAAAACGCATCTCGGCCCCGCTAACACGCGGGAAGGCCAACGGACGACCTCCAGCAAGCACCTCTTGTAAAACAGACTGAATTTGCGGCTCATCGTCGCGCGGCCAGAAGGCGGCGATTAGGCCTTTGTGGGCAGCAACCAGATCGCGAAGTAGCATATTGATTTTCTGATCCGCTGCAAACCGATCTGGGCCTGAGAGAAACTGCTTAAGCCGGCGCGCCATGCGCTGGCGCAAGTTCTGTTTTTGTTCGGCTGTGCTTAAGTTTTCAAAAGGTGGAGCCATCGTAACCGTTGGTTCAAAGCATCCTCACGCGGCCCGCTATAAGCAGGTGGGTGCCATGTGTTGCATTCCACAGAATACACAGGGACGGCTCCCTAAAGGAATCATTATCGGCCCCAGGGAAGTTCACCTGACGTGGAACGACAGCCCCTAGTTTTAGGTTACTGTGTCAGGCCTTGATTTGCAAGAAAACTTCGCATCCACCGCTTTATGCTGAAGACCTCAGTAATTGGCGAAGGCCCCGAAATCCGAACAGGACGCAGAGAACCGTCACCCCAACCCCAAGGACCATCGTGCTGTGAAGGCCTTGCGACTGGGCGTCCTTCAACACGAAAAGTCCAGCTGCATAGGCCTCGCCCAACTGCTGCTGCAAAGCTGCTAGGTCGGTACGCGCAGCCGCCGCTACATGCAACAGGTATTGCTTGGCAGGTTCACTGAGGCCTGAAGACGCTTGAATAAACCGCTGGGCCACATACGTCCCCACGCTTGAGGACAAGACAATCCCAAAGGTGTTGCCCAGCAGGCCGGACATGGTGAAAAAGCCCGCACCCGTATTCATGATCTCGGCTGGAAGGGTCCGTAACATCCCTGCATTGATGGCCGTAAACGTCAAGCCAAGGCCAAGTCCACCCAAGGCAAGGGGAGCGAGCGCCCACAGGAACGGGGTGTTGGCTGAGATGGCAAGAAAAGAGACCATGCAGAGTCCAATGAGCCCAATGCCAGTGAGAGTTGGGTAAAGGGGCCCAACCCGGTTAATCCAGCTGCCAGAGACAAAGCTAATGAGGCCTTGGGCCCCGGTGAGGCAAAGGAAAGCGTAGCCCACCGTTTGCACCGGCAGCATCAGAGTATTTTGCAAAAAGAGATTGCCCATCATCATAATGACGCAAAAGAAGTACGACACAGCGAAATTGATCAACATGTAGAACATATAGGGATGAAGACTAAAAAGAGCGCGCGGCAGAATGGGCACGTCTTCCCTGGCATCCAAAAAGGCGAACAGCCCCAGTAAGGCAAGAGCGAGACTCATGCCAAGCCACAGGCGCATATCCGTCAATCCCCATATTTCAAGATGGTTCAAGGCGGCCATCAGCAGCACCAGGCCGCAGGAAAGTAGGGCAATGTTGAGTGTATTGAGCTGTCTCAAACTCTGGCGCGGCCTATCTTGAGGCGCCCAGATGGCTAACGCTGCAATGGCGCCCAGACCCAGGGGTAAATTGATATAAAAAATCCAGCGCCATGAAAAATACTCAAGGATCAGGCCACCCAGCGTCGGACCAACGCTAAGGCCAATGGCTGAAGCTGCACCAAAGCAGGCCATCGCAGTTCCTTGTCGCTGTTGGGGAAACAGGGCTGTGATCAAAACATAGACCGCTGGCGAAAAGAAAGCCCCACCCAGCCCCTGGATCACACGGCCTGCAATAAGCTCAGCAAGGGTGGATCCAGCCCCTGCCAGGACAGATCCAAAGATAAATAGGACCACGCCCAAAAGCAGGATACGCTTGGTCCCCAGCAAGTCACCTAAACGGCCTCCAGGAATCACAAGGGCTCCCCATACCAGGGAATAGATGCTCAACAGCCACTGCAGATCATTCAGTTCCACATCGATGTTTTCTGCAATGCGCGGCAGCGCCAAATTGACCACCGTAAAGTCAACGCACAAGAGGAAAACCAACACACACAGTGTTGCCAGCAGCAACCAGCTGGTGATCGGTAAAGAAGTGGTGGAAGAGTGTGCAGGCGTCATGATCATTTTCTTTATGTAAGGTTCTTGAAGTTTACGACAACGATGGACCAGCGTGAAGCCGAAACCCTCACGGGGGCAGCAAGAAAGAGCACCATGGATTCGATTAAAAAACCTTGTTGTGGCGGAAAACTTGGGCCATCACCAACCCGAAAAGACCGGTGATGACGATCATGGGCGCCACCGGCTGGTCCAGGTAAAAAGCTAAGACAAGCCCCAGTTGGCCGAAGACAAACCCAAAGAGAATGGCATATTGCACCATTTGACCTGGTGCTCGAGCGAAAAGCCGGGCCGTTGCAGCAGGAATCAACAAAAGTGCTGATAAAAGCAAAGCGCCAACGAGTTTTAACAATAAGGCCACAACAACCGCCAGGCAGAGGCTAAAAAGGATGCGGATGCGCACCACGGGGATACCATCAAGACGGGCCAGACTCTCGGACGCTGTAATGGCAAGAAGCGGTTGCCACAAAAAAAGCCGTACGCCAAGAATCACCAGTGCCCCGCCGGCAAGACCTGCCAGATCCGCGCCATCCACACTTAAAAGATCTCCAAAAAGAAAGCCCATCGGACTCATTCCCGCAGGACGCCGCCAGTTGATCGCAAGAAGGCCCAAAGCCAAAGCACCTTGGGCAATGAGGGCCAATACCGCATCGCGACTTAAGTAGCGCGCCGAGCGACGGGTAAAAATCAGTAAAACCCCTACCCCCATGGCAACGGCAGTCATACCCATTACCTGGGGAAGCTGAAAACTTGCTGCTAGCGCCACGCCTAAAAGACTGGCATGGGCCAGGGTGTCGGAGAGAAAACTCTGCCGCTGCCACAAAATAAGGCTTCCCAGTGGCGCTGCAAGGACCGCCATCATCGCCACAGCCAAGGCTGGAATCACATATAATTCATGAAACATGGCAGGTTTCCCCATGGGTGTGGGGTTCGTCATGGGCATGATCGTGGCTGTGGGTGTAGGGCGCCACCATCTGGGCCTCCGCCTCACCAAAAAGCTGCTGATAGGCTTCATGGGTGCGGACCTGCTGAGGGCGGCCAGCACAGCAAATGTGATGGTTAAGACAAATCACATGGTCCGATGCGGCATGGACGAAGTGCAAATCGTGGGAGACCAACACCACCGCGGCATTGAGGCGCTGACGTGTTGCGCTTAACAGCCGATAAAAATGAGCCTGCGCCATCACATCCAGTGCCTGGGTGGGTTCATCCAAGACTAAGACGTGGGGATCATTCAATAGGGCCCGCGCCAATAAAACCCGCTGCAACTCGCCCCCTGACAGCACATGCATGGAACGCTCAGACAGGTGCTGTGCGCCCACCTCAGCCAACACCTCCTCGACCGCGCGTCGACGCTTGGCTAAGCTCAGGAAGGCATGAACACTTAAGGGAAGCGATCGATCAAGGCTGAGGCGCTGGGGCATAAAGCCATAGCGCAAACCATCTTTTCTGCGAATGTCGCCTCCCGAGGGATCCTCCAGCCCCAACAACAGGGCCAGCAAACTGCTTTTACCTGCCCCATTGGGACCGATGATGGTTAAGATCTGGCCTTCATGAATCGTCAGGGTAATGCCGTGCAAGATGGTCCTTTTGTCATGCACCAAGCTGACATCACAAGCCTCGATCAGAATATCGCCCTTCTCCTCACCCGGGGCACGCGCTGTAAACGTCACTCTGCCTCCCCAAGACGCGCAAACCGGCGATGAACCCAAACAGCATAGACCGTACCCAACAGGATAAAGCCACCTAAGACGGTCAAGTGTGCCTCGGCAGACGCCCCTTCTAACAGGACAACGCACACACCCTGCAACAGGGTGCACAGCACATAAAGACCCGTCACACCTGCATGGGAAAGGCCTGATCGCTGTAACAACTGGAACAAGTGTTCACGGTGGGCTTTAAAGAGGTTTTCACCCCGCGCCAGGCGTCGAAGCAAGGTCAGCCCCGTATCAAACAGATGGCAGAAAAACAGGATCGGAATCGCCCACAAGGATAAGTTGCCCCATTCATGGGCAAGGAGTGCAAAAATCGCCAACAGCAAACCAATAAACTGGCTGCCCACGTCGCCCAGAAAGATCCGTGCTTGGGGATAATTCAGCGGTATGAAGCCAACAAGGGCTGCCGCAAGGCCAGCTGCCAGAATCGCGAGCGGCGGCGCAGGTTGCCATGAGACAACGGCCAGCGTTGCAGCAATAATAACTGCCGTAATCCCGGCAAGACCGTTCATCCCATCCATGAAATTGTAGGCGTTTGTGTAGCCCACCAACCAAAACAGGCTTAAGACTACACCACTGACCCCCAGATAGACCTCGCCCTCAATGGGTAGACTGACCCTGGTGATGGAAATGCCACCTTCTATGACCATGGCAGCAGCCAACACCTGCACGATCAGCCGGGTCCTTGCCGCCAAGCCACGCACATCATCAATGGCGCCTGTAAAGGCGTTTAACAACAAAGCTAGACCGGCTAAAATAAGGGTATCCGCAGCTGCACCCGCAAGACCTCGCCAGGCAATGACAAAAAAACAAAATGCAAAAAAAGCGATAACAATGCCGGCACCTGCACCTCGCGGCGTCGGGACACTGTGAGATGAACGATCGGAGGGGATATCTTCAATGTTATACGCAATCATGGCGCGACCCAAAAGATTCGCCAGCAGCGCTGTCGCCAAAAGCGTTGGTCCCCAAAACTTTAAGTCTGCAGAAATCACATTTGATCCCGTGGTGATGGCTGGGAGACCTGGATTCGAACCAGGACTACTCGGTCCAGAGCCGAGGGTTCTACCGTTAAACTATCTCCCATCAGGGCATTTTCATAGTCCCACTCTATAGCAATGTCTTCGCCAAACGTCCAGCCTGAAATTCATTTCTGAAGGCATCAAGACTTCTTCAGATTCTGCTTACAGTAGGCCGCTAGCGAGGATGTCAGAGCCTTAGAGCGCTTCAGTGGGGCCCGCATCACACGCACAGCAAAACGCGCGGTGTCAATGTCTTGCAGAAAATCCGGATATTCCTGTTGAAAATCACGACTGAGGGACAGGAATTCAGGACAATAATGATCAAAAAGATGATCGTGATTATCCTTTGTTTTCAGCCTTTTTTCAAAGAGGGCAGCAAGACTCAACAAGCCCCGTTCAGCGACCTTGAGATTCATAATCCTCTTCGCCAATTTCACACCGCGCAATACCCGCTCGCCATAATGGGGCGAGGCTGTTTGGGCTAACGCAAGCTCTGTAGGCTCAAAATAAATTTCCAAGGCATCCTGGGTCCACTCAAGCGCCTCCAAGCGCTCGGCAGCCTTCAGTCGCTGAGAGTGATTTCCCAAAAGCCCAAGTAACCTGAGGGCCTCGCGTTGGTTGGAGGCCAAGATGGCTTTCGCAGGTTCCTGGTCAAAGGGAGAAAGTTCACACAAGTATTCCTTGGTGATCTCGCGCGTCTGATTTTTGCGCGTTTGTTGTGTGATTTTATCCCGGCCCTTCTCGTCTCGCCAACAGGATTGAATTTGCTCTAAAAATAACGAGGACTGCGCTTGGCGATAGAGTTTGAGCCAAAGTCCATAGGCCTTCACTTGGCGAAGGTCCTGGGGGATGTGCGCCTCCATCTCTTCGATTCTGACGCAGGCGATTTCCGTCAGCAAAGACGCGTGATGCTTCAAGTGAACCATCAGTTCTGGTTCTTGATGAACGCAAGCAGCAATCGCCACGAACGTTGGCCTCAGGGCTGAGTCGACTGTTTGTTCGCCCAGGGGGTAGTCCACCAAAAGGTTTCGCGCTGCCCCATCCAGATCCGCAGCAGAATTCTTTTTCATCAAATCGTCTTGAAGAGTACGGGCAAGGTGTTGAAGGCTCGCAGACTCTGCATCGCTTAAATCGAGCAAATCTGTACTTTGTGCCTTTGGACCAAGGGCCCATAAGCATATCCCTGCTATTATTGTAATTTTACGCATGATGTCCTGTAACGCTTGGCTAACCCCAAAACGCCTCCCAACATCTAGCAACGAATCGTCGATGTTCGTGTCGGTTAAGTATTTATATATGAAGTCTTCATGGACCGTAAGTACGTTGATGCCATGATCTATAAAAAGAGCATGACCATCACCTGAGGAGGGTTCTATGCAACGGACGACACCCATCCCTGTTCTTGTTTTCTTGCTGGGATTTGGGTGGTCCATGCCGGCCTATGCAACTGCGCATGAAGAAGATGACGACCAGCAATTTTCTCTTCCGGCACTACCCGTTGAACTTCAAGCCATCATTCTTGCTGAGAACACCCTCAGCAGCACCGACCTCGCCCAATGCCGAAGGGTCTGTCGCAGCTGGCATACCTTGGTCGATACGGAATGGCGCGCCGTGGAATTCAGCCGGCGCCATTGGTTCACCTCATCCTTGGACCTGTATCGGGCCTACAGCCCCACCTTTGCCAGCTCTGCTTTACCCGGTTCACCCCCCAATTGGCGACGCATTATTGGGCAACGCCTGCACATTGCCGATGAGATCTTTTTGGAAGCATTTAACACAAGATATAGCCCCTCTCATAATCTGACACTAATAGCGGCTGCGGCTGACTTGGGGAATGAAAATGCTATTTTCATGCTGATTAGTGCTTATTGGCGGGGCAACTATGGGGTGACACAAGACCCCCAAAAGGCCAGGGATCTCATTCTGCGCTACGATCAAAGGGGAAGCCCCCACGCCCAACAAATGCACCGCGATGGCCTTGAGTTGGGATTGTATGGCTTTCGATCCGCCTTCCCAACAGCAGACCAGAAAAGAAGTAATTTATGGCAGTGGCTCTTTCTAAGCGCCAAGCGGCCTTAAGGCTGCAAGGCGCGGAGGCGGGCAGCAAAAAAACCATCACACCCATGAAGATGGGGCCATAAGCTAAGAAAACGGCCCGAGGAATCGGCCACCTGTGGCCACAGGCCGCCCAACTCGGCAACCGGTTCGAGAGCAAAATGGGGGTTAGCCTGCAAGAAAGCGGCAACCACCGCTTGGTTCTCCAGCGGCAGAACCGAGCACGTCGCATAAACAAGCGCACCCCCAGGGCGCACATAAGCGCTTGCCTGCTGCAAAATCTCAAGCTGAAGCTCTGGAAAACGCTGGATCTCTTCCACACTCTGACGCCAGGGAAGATCAGGGGCACGCCGCCATGTTCCAGTTCCACTACAGGGGGCATCCACCAGAACAATGTCCATACTGGCGCGCTGGGCCATCAGCTGGGTCGAGGGTAGCTGCACGCAGCGCACCCCTTGAAGACCGGCCCGCTTGAGACGCGCCGGCAGCGCCCTAAGGCGTGCGCTTGAGATATCACAAGCGACAATCTTACCCTGCCCCTGTTGCAGCGCACCAAGGGCCAAGGCTTTCCCCCCCGCCCCCGCACAGTAATCGAGAACTTGATGCCCTGGTTGGGGATCGGCCAGAAGGGCGATCAACTGTGAACCCTCATCCTGAATCTCGATCCATCCCTTTTGGAATACAGGATGATCATCTAGGCGCGTGGGACGAAACAAGCGCACCCCAATGGGACTGTAGGGTGTTGCTGTGGCTTCAATCCCGTCTTGATGCAGCAGGCGCAGCACCTGATCTCTGCTTGCCAGAAGCGTGTTCACCCGTAAATCCATGGGCGCCCTTTGGGACATGCCCAATAACACGGGCTCTGCATCCAGGCCCAGTTGCTGATCAAAAAAAACGCGCATTTCCCGAGGAACATTGGCATAAACCTGCTCGGCCCAGCAGGGATCCTGGGCACGCTGCACCAGAGCGCGTTCAGACGCAGACAGTGGATTGGGGGTATGGTTCGCTCCCGTCCAATCCTCCAAAAGCCCAGGCGCCTGGCGGGCAAGATGGCAGATCACCATTTGGCGGGGGGAGACAGGGGTTGCAAGGATCGCCGTCGATAAAGCACGCCCACGCACGACAGCAAAACAGAGCTCATGCACAGCGCGGCGATCCTTTGATCCCGCGTAGCGGCGCGAGCGAAAATAATCCTGAATCAGGTGGTCGAGGGGCCGTTTTTGCTCCTCAAAAAGGGATAAAATGTCAAGAACAGCTTGGTGGTGGGCAGCAGGTCTCACAGCTTAAACCCAGTGGCCACCACGTACATTTCAGGAGACCCCTTACGACTTGCAGCAGGCTTGATATGGCGAACTTTATCGAAATGGGATTTTAGGCGCTTCAAAAGCTCACCATCGGTGCCACCTTGAAAAACCTTCGCGATGAAAGCACCACCAGGGCGCAGCACCTTCTCCGCAAAAAGGTAAGCGGTCTCAGCCAAGGCAATGGTGCGCAAATGATCTGCCACCGAGCTGCCTGTTGTATTGGCGGCCATATCACTGACCACCACATCCGCAGGGCCTGCAAGAAGACCGCGAACTGCCTCTTGCATCGCTGGATCCATGAAATCTCCTTCTAAGAAAGCAACGCCAGGCATCGGATCAATGGGCAGCAAATCAATTCCCACCACCTGGGCACGGCCCTGATCCAGGGCGACCAAATCCACAATCACTTGGGTCCAACCGCCTGGGGCAGCCCCCAAGTCCACGACCCGCTGACCTTTTTTAAAGACACCCACTTTGTCATTGATCTGCAACAGCTTGAATGCGGCACGGGAACGATAGCCCATGGCTTTCGCTTGATGCACATAGGGATCATTCAGTTGCCGCTGCAGCCACAATTGCGACGAAACTTTGCGACCCCGCGCTGTCTTCAATCGTACCGACAACGGACGCACACTGGGAGGTTTTTTAAAAGTTTTGGTCATTTTTTAGGCCGCAGGGGTTTGCGGTTGCTGCCCATTGGCCTGAGCAATCATGGCAGCAATCACGCCATCGCGCACGCCGCGATCACCAACTTTTAAATATTCTGCAGGCCAGACGGTAATAAGCCCCTCCAGAATGGCACAACCCGCTAAAACTAAGTCGGTTCGGTCGCCACCGATACACGGATGGAAAGCCCGCTCTTCGGGACTCATCATTTGCACTTGCTTGATGACATTCTCAAGGCTTTGTGTGGTAATGACTGCGCCGTCAATGGCCTCGCGGTCATAGCGCCGCAACCCAAGATGAATGGCCACCAAAGTTGATACGGTGCCAGAAGTCGCAACCAATTGCACCTCACCGCTGGATATAGCTTCATCTAATCTATGACGCTCATTAAACAGGCTCAGCGCTTCTTCAACTTGATGAACCGCGTCACGGTACTGGGTCGCACAATTTAAGTTTCGACTTTCGGACAATGTGACGACGCCATAAGGAATCGAGGTCCAATCCACCATGGCGATGGCTTTGTTCGCATCCCGGTTTGCGTAAATAACCTCGGTACTGGCACCGCCAATATCAAACACCAGCGCGCGGCGCGCTTCCACTGCATTTAAAAGGCTATGGCAACC
Source organism: Holosporales bacterium (assembly GCA_046318415.1). GTDB lineage: Bacteria > Pseudomonadota > Alphaproteobacteria > Caedimonadales > Caedimonadaceae > JBKCUK01. The sequence continues at coordinate 167,720 of JBKCUK010000009.1, forward strand.
CAAAAGCGAATAACGCGCCTCATCCTCGCGGGAAATCAGCTCAACCTTCAGCCCGGTTTCGTGCTCAAGGCGCTCCAAAAACCAAGCACCATTTGAAGCAGCTCGGCATGCTTCCGTCGCAACGGCCTGAAGCAGAACATTCGGGTACGCCTTCGCGCGTTTGATGCACACCCGCACGGCATCGATGGCGCGCACCATAGCATCCTCTTTCAAGCGCCCAGTATTGACCAGGCCCTCACCCAGGCGAATGACGCGCGCAAAAGCATCAACCGGCGTGATTTCACCGTTTTCATAGCGCACAACCATCAGACGACAGGTGTTACTGCCAAGATCAATGGACGCATAGTATTGACGCATTTGCCCCTGAATACACATGGGCCTTAAACAGCCGCACCCGACGCGCAGACTATTAAGGACTTTGATTTTTCAACCATAACAAACCTAATTTATGGCCTTAACTCTTAGCACAAATCGCTCACCGTACGCAATGCTTTTACAGTCTGTCAATTTTAAAATTTGTGCGCGATTTCCCCTGGCCCTCATGGCGCGACTCATGTCACATGCTTAGACTTCTGGGAATTATTAAAGCGAATTCAACTAGAGAAATCGGGGGGTGGCATCCTAAATTAATAAAGAAAAGGGTTGGCAATAAAAAGTCAACCAAAAACAATTAGATAACGAAAAAAATTGCCCAAAAAACAAAATAAAAAGATTTTCTATTGTAATCGGAATTAACCGTTATTAATTTTACGGTATGTAAAGCATACCGTTCATCATCAGATGGAGGCAAACGTGATCACAAAAGTCGGTATGCAAGGAAATTTTTTGGATGCTTTAACGGATTTAATAGAACTTGAGTATGATGCAGTGGAAGCTTATCAAACCGCTATAAACAGACTACGCAATGATCACATCAAACAGCAGTTTGAGGACTTTTTGCGTGATCATCAGCGCCATATTCAAGAGGGCTCTGACTACCTCAATCGTCAGGGTCGCGAAGCCCCACGCTCAGCCAGCGCAAAAAGCATTATCACCCAAGGTAAAGTCGTTATCGCCGATATTATGGGCGACACGGCTATTCTTCGCGCAATGCGCAGCAACGAACTCGACACCAACACAGCCTATGAACGCATGGTCCAAATGGCGCCCCAAGACTGCAGCGAGATGCTGCGACGCGCCTATGAGGATGAACGGCGTCATTTGAATTGGATCGAGACGCAACTCCAGGACGAAGCCGCCTAATGCGTATTCTTCGTCGAACCTTTACCCACTTCTCCTATTTGGACGCGAAAATCGCGACCAACCAATTGCCCTGCGGCGCGAAAGCGCTGCTGGTCAAGAAGGCCGCTGACGTGTGCTACTATCAGCAGTACACAACAACGGACCCAATCCATTGCGATTATTCTAGTAAAGAACTCATCGCTTTCCCTAGATAAAGTCCTGGGCGCTCCTCTATCCGCAAGATGGGAGAGGTGTGCCCCATGGGCTTTATTTTTTATTATTTAAATCTTTTAAACATTGTTAACTGAAAAGGAACTGACTCATGACAAATGTGGCAGATATTAGGCATAATTTAAATGATAGTGTCGACAAGCTCGACGCTTTTGTCGGGCAAAAACTCCGTTACTTCCGCAATAAAGTGGGATGGACGCTGACTGATCTTGGCGAACGCGTTGGCGTGTCTCACCAGCAAATCCATAAATATGAACTTGGCATCACCAAAATTTCTGCTTCGATGCTTTTCAAGCTGGCTGCGGTTTTTGGTACGACGCCAAACACCTTCTTTGAAGGCTTTGATGTGGACAGAACACATGAAGAAATGGACGACAAAGGGCCCCACCTTACCCAAAGAAAACCAGTCCGTAACATCCTGCTTATCGAAGATAACGCGGCTGATGAATTCCTGATTCGCAATGTCCTAACGGATCTGAATCTTGGCTTAAGCGTTTTTTGTGTTCACGAAGGCATGGAAGCCTTGCGCCTGCTCCGCGATAAGGTGAATGTGGCCAATTTTCCAAGGCCTGACTTGATTTTACTTGATCTTAATCTTCCCAATATGGGCGGACTTTCCGTGCTGAAATCCATCAAACAAGATCGGGAAATTCAAGAAATTCCTGTTCTGGTGTTAACCAGCAGCTTGAATCGCATGGATGTGACCAATGCGTATCGCAATCACGCAAGCGGATTTATCAGCAAAGCTTTTGATTTTGAGTCCTTTAAAGGTAATTTAGAGACGGCGATCTCGTACTGGGTGAATGCCGCCGTCCTGCCAGCATAAAAAACAAGGAGGGATACAAAATGGACGCGGTGATTAGAACGATTCTGTGCGAACGCATCCGTGGTTTTCACTAATAATCGCGCCCGATTTAGGGCTACCATGTTTCGCTTTTCAAAAGCAAAACAAGGAAGGAATGTTCGTCCATAGCGGCGCATATTCTTTGAAAACACATGGAATAAGATGCCTTTCCGATCAGGCGGCCTCGCTCAGGTGGGCCCCTAGGATCTCTCAAATAAGGCCTGTGCAGGCTTATCATGGCATCGCATCAAGGCTATTATCCTCTGTTTATTAATAACCTTTTGAATGCCATCAAATTATTCGGCAAGACTGGAAAGCCCTGCCCGGCGGTCATCCGGGCACGTCATGGGGTCTTCTTAATGAAGACACGGATCACCTTATATGAATAGCGTAATTAACGCTGTCCTTATGCTGTCTTTATTCAGCCTTTACTCTCATCACAGGGCACATCAGGGCATTACAACTTCCCTAACGCCCTCGCACGAAAACATGCCTCAAGCCGAGATACAGCAGGTTTTAATAAAATTTATTTTAAATTAATCCTTAAACTATGATTTGGCACGTATTCATCCCATCCTGGGTTTGGTAGGGAAAAATACCTTACTTCAAATAAAGTCTAACTATAGTTTTTACAGAGAGGGAAAAATGATTTACTTGGGACGCATAAACCCTTTTCGTGGGCTTCAGGATGTTTGTAAAAATTTAATTAAAAACAAATTTTTTCATAAATATTCTCACCTAGGACAAGGAAAGATCTTCACTACCTTGCCCCACGAACGAAAAAAGAATGCACGAAAATGGGTCAGAGTTTTGAAAACGGCATGCTTTGAGCGCAATGAGTCATGGGAAGATTTTGACTGGGATTATCGAGATTATTATCGATTCTAAAGTTGTGCATTAAACACGATCACAAAAAAATAAAATATAGATAAAAAAAGAACAGAGGCAAATAAAAATTAATTAAATCAGTCTTACCTCGCTAACAGATCGTGGTTAATGCATAAAAGCGTTTTTTCAATCCACAACGGTAAAACAAGGAGAGGTAAGATGAAAAACCAAAGTCAGTTTCGTTTGGGAACGATGTTATTAAGTCTCGCTTTAGGTGCTTTTGCCATTACGCAATCCCACGCCGCAAAAGTGCGCATAACCAACGAAAATCGCAAAAAGATTACAGTCAGGATCATCCCCGAGCCCACAACCACCAGCGAGGTCAAAATCATCAAAGAGTTGCCTGCTGAAAACCATTATGAATTCAATCTCACACCCGAAGACATCGGCAATAAAAGATTCTTTGCCATCGAGGGGGATACTCACCCCTTCATTGGTGACACATGCAAAAACTTAAGCATCATTAAGGATTATGAAGTTGCCTTCAAAGACGATGTGGTCGGCACCACCTGTGTTGCCACAGAAGTCGGCGCAAAAGCATCCAAGTAATCTGGCTTTAGAAGCTTATCCCCAAACCTTCAGCAGACGAGATTTTCATCCATCTCGTCTCGCTGGATGGCCATCACTCGTTTTGCATGTGTATTTTGCAACCCAAAACAAACAGATAGGAGGATTCCATGGGAACAAGTAGCAATGATACCAGTCGTCATACCGCAGGTGTTAAATCCAGCATGGGTGGCAGTGGTGATCCAGATAAGGCAAGCCCAGCTGCCATCGAAAGGTACATGAAGGGCATCCATTTTCCCGCCAACAAGGACGATCTTGTAAATCGTGCAAAGGAAAATGGTGCACCCACAGATGTGCTTCATGTTTTGGATCGATTTGAGGACAAGGAATACAATAGCCCTATTGATATTTCCAAAGAGGTAGGTCGCATCAGCTAAAGCACCAGTCGCTTTAGTCTCGCATTTATAACACTCCTGAAGTCGGATCACTTCTTGAGGCAACAGCCATAGAAAGAAGTGATCCGTTTGTTTTTGGCCCTGGAAGCATTTGAAAGGCATAAGATTCCATGCGCAAATCGCGGCAAGCATCTTCATCATGGAGTGTGCGTATTGAAAACACAGAAGATCTTAAGACAGCCCTTGAGCAATATAAATTGATGGTTGATTCCATCGAAAAGACCAATGCACTTCGGGAAAATGCGAATAACTTTTGGACGACCGTGAATGCCCTGGCGCTCTCCATCATCGCCAATACCATTCAAAACACGAAAGAGTACCCCAAAGTCATGCTGATTATTATCTTTAACATACTAGGAGTTGGACTTTGTTTTTTATGGATCAGCTATCTTTTCAATCTGAAGCGCAACATCGAGGTACGCAACTTTATGGTCAGTGAAGTGGAAAAGGTTTTACCTATCCCCTATTTGACTTACGCCCTTGCAAAAGCGCGCCGCTTGGAAGGACACAATTCCCTCACCATGAGAGAAATAGTGGTCCCTGCCCTCTTTATGGCGTCGTATTTTGCCTTAACCATTTACACCCTTTTCACGCTATAGCTGGGTATTTTATTGATTTTTCTTATTTTCGCGCAACTTCTGCCAATACGCCAGGCGTTTGGCAATTTCACGCTCGAACCCAACCTCTTTGGGTACATACAAAGCTACACGCGACATCTCATCGGGAAAATAATTCTGGCCCGAAAATGCTTGAGGTTGATCATGATCATAGGCATAACCCGCCCCATACCCTAAATCCTTCATCATCTGGGTGGGAGCATTCAAGATATGGGATGGCGGCATGAGAGAGGGCACCTCCTTCGCCAAGCTCTTGGCAGATTTTTCTGCCTTATAGACGGCATTGGATTTGGGCGCCGTTGCTAGGTAAACCACAGCCTGCATCAGCGCCAGCTCTCCTTCCGGTGAACCCAACAGTTGATAAGCTTGGAGAGCTGCCATGGCCTGCACAAGTGCCTGGGGATCGGCCATACCCACATCTTCAGTGGCAAAACGTACCAAGCGCCGCAACACGTAAAGTGGATCTTCACCCCCAGCCAGCATCCTAGCACACCAATAAAGGGCAGCGTCCACGTCTGAGCCCCGCAACGACTTATGAAGAGCACTGATCAGGTTGTAATGGCCCTCCTTGTTCTTATCATAAAGGGGCGCTCTTTTCCGCAGGAGTGCACTTAATTCTTCGGGGTTCAAGGGGTGATCCAGGGCGGCAGCAAAAAGAATTTCCGCCGCATTCAAAAGGCTACGACCATCCCCATCGGCAAATGTCAGCAGCAAGCGACGCGCTTCGGGCATCAGTGGAATGGGCACGCCCTCATGGGCTTCGGCACGGCGCAATAGTCCTTCTAAGGCTGCTTCGTCCAGTCGATTGAGGACGATCACCTGACAGCGTGAGAGCAGTGCCGCGTTCAATTCAAAGGACGGGTTTTCCGTGGTGGCGCCCACAAGACTCAAGGTGCCATCTTCGAGAGCGCCCAGGAAGCTATCCTGCTGGGCACGGTTAAAACGGTGGATTTCATCCACAAACAAGAGGGTTGCGCGCCCCTCACGACGCCGGGCCTTGGCCGCATCGAACACACCACGAAGATCACCCACACCACTGGCAAGGGCCGAAAGGCTGATAAATTCAGCCTCCACATGCCCTGCCAAAGCACGGGCCAGCGTTGTCTTGCCACAGCCAGGCGGGCCCCACAAAATGATATTCGGCAGTTTTTTGGCCCTCAGCAGGCGATCAAGAACCTTATTGGGTCCAAGCACATGGTCTTGCCCGATCATCTCGGCCAAGGTGGCAGGCCGCAAGCGATCAGCCAGCGGGCCTTCAGCCATCAATGGAGCAAAAAGTTCATCCGTTTTTAATGACAAGACGTATGACCCGTCCGCCGCGACGCACTTGGAATTCCCATCCACGCGCACTGCGGCCTAAGTTTTTACCCAGCTCTTCTACGTTAGTGACCTTCACGCCATTGACGCTCAGGATGACATCTCCTGGTTGCAGACTGCTCATGGCCGAAGGCGTCCCAGGGCGGGTTCGCAACACCACCACACCGCCATCCTCATCATAGGCAAGGCCCAAATCCACAGCAACCGCAGGCGAAAGCCCGGTGACCACTGCACCACTCAAAGGGGTGCGTCCAGAAAGGGTGACCACCTTGTTATCCTTAATGTCGGGCGGTGTTTCCATGGCGACTTGAAGTTTAAGGACCTCGCCCTTGCGCTTGACCGTAAAGGTGCGGGGTTTACCAACAATCGATGTGGCGAGGCGGAACCGATAGGCTGCCTCATTCAGCGTGTCATGCTCATCGATCTTAATGATGACATCCCCTGCCTTTAGACCCCCTTTGTCGGCGGGCGAATTAGCATAGACCTTCATCACCAAAACCCCTTCATAGGCATCACCAACTAAATCTGTGCCCGGCTTTGCGGGTGCATCCTTAATGGAGATGCCCGCCCAAGGACGCACCACTTTGCCGCCATGCTCAAGGCTCGCCAAAACAGGGGCGACAAGATTGGAGGGTATGGAAAATCCGATTCCAACCGAGCTTCCGGTATTGGAAATGATCGAGGTGTTAATTCCCACCACACGCCCATCAAGGGTAACCAGCGGGCCTCCAGAGTTACCCGGGTTAATGGCCGCATCGGTTTGAATGAGCGAGCGAAAATCCTTCACCCCAATTTCAGATCGCGCCAAACCTGAGACAATCCCCATGGTGACCGTTTGCCCTATCCCAAACGGATTCCCCACGGCCATCACAATGTCACCCACCTCCAACTCGTCGGCATCGCGAAGCTCAAGATACGGCAGCGGCTTATCAAGTCCCAGAATGCGCAGCGCCGCCAAGTCGGTACGCTTATCGCGCGAGACAATCTCGGCGTCGTACTCACGGCCATCATTGAGGACCACACGGATTTCTTCTGCATTTTTAATCACGTGAAAATTGGTCACCACCAGCCCGTCTGAGCGCAAAATAACCCCTGACCCCAACGAGCTTTGAATGCGTGCCTCTGGATTACCAAAGGGAAAATCGGGGCCAAAAAAATGTTTAAATAATGGATCGTTGTAAAAAGGGGAATCCGTATTTGGCTTCACCACCCGGGCCGCATAAATATTCACAACAGCCGGAGCAACTTTCTTCACCACCGGAGAGAAAGACAGCTGTAATTGATCACGGGAATGGGGAACAATGGCGCCATCACCGCTCAGAGAAGGTGTTGCGGCTTGTGCTGGAGGGGCGCTTTCTACCGCCAGCGCAGGAGATAGCGTCATGACGACACCTAAGAGAGCACTTGAGATTTTTCTCAAAGACATTGTTTTCCTCGATCCATTCTCTTGTGGTTATCTTTGCGCCCGACCACCCCAAGGGTTCGTGGGCGTTTGACCACCTCTTCATTTGCATGCATGGGGCGGTTTTGCCTTCTAAAACAGCAATGTAACTTTAGCACACCTGCCAGGCTTTATGCTACGCCGGCTTCGCGCAACAGGGAAGAGAGGGAAAATCTTGATGGACAGTCTCTGGGAATGCTGGTTCTTGTCATAAGGTACGCCTGTCCCTGGCCTTGACGTCAGGGATGGAAAAACAGGCCTTGATGCGCAAAGGGGAAACTCATGCACTTGCCCCCTTCTATCCCCTTTTAGCGGCTCATTCAGCCCCCTACTCGTCCGAGAACTCATCGTCCAGCTGATCAATCCAGGGGTGATCTTGCTTAAAGCGTGCATTGCGCCGGCCAAGATCACTGATGACCGCGATCTTTAGCTCTTCAGGCAAGGCACGCACCGCTTGAAGGCGCTCCCTATCCACTTGGAGTTGAGCTTCCATGTGACTGTAAAGCTCTATTTTATTCATTAAACCATTTTTCATTACGGTGAGACGTACAACTTTTTCGCGTTGTTCTAAAGATGGATCCGGCATGGCTTGCAGCATCGACAAGTTTGACTCCAGCGCCTTGTATTCAGCCTCAAGATTCTCATACTTCACCCACAAGGCGTGGTTTCGATCCTGCTGCACCTTCTCCACCTGTTGCAACGAGGCTTGCGCTGCCACCCACAGTGGATGGGTGCAAGAGATAAGATCCATGATTTCTCCGGCATCCCTCACGTTATCACGACCATGGGCAAACAGACGGCCGGCAACACCTTCTGCGGGCAGCGTCCATTCGCCATAGCCTGGTTCGAGGTTATCGGGACCGATGACAAGGTCTTCCTGGCTGTTGCGCTGAATAATATTCACCAAAATGCCGGGTTTCTCAAGGGCTTCCACAAGATTAGCCGTCTGGGTTAACAAGGCACTTAAGGGCCGATAAAGTTCTGCCAGGGTTGGCATTTTGGGCAAACGCCCCGCTTGCATGGCATCAGAAACGTGGGGTATGGGATCGTGCTTCATGACGTTTAATGAATATTCGCCCGCCAAGTCATGTACTTTTTTTTGGAGATTATTCAAATCAGAATTATCAGGCTCCTCAGACGTTTCAGCTTCCAATGGTGCTTCGGTATTGAGGATGAAATTACCCGCCTTGTTATCCCCATTATTGCTTTTGATGGCCCAGTAGCAAGACTCGGCAAGGTCACGGACCACTGTAGAACCCTCTTCATAGTGGTTGGCCAAAACACACATGGAATCATAGCATCCAAGCTCTGCCATACTGTAAGTCCACCAAAAGGCTTTCGCGTCGTTGTCAGGGCATTGACCGCCCGGGACACCGCGCCCCGCTTCAAGCATGCAGACCAAATTACTCATGGCCAGGGTAAAGCCTTGCTCTGCAGCCTGTTGATACAACTTCACTGCTTCGACGTCGTTTTCGGGGCATTGACCTCCCGCTACACCCTTCCCTTCTTCGAGCTTTACGGCGAAATTGTTCATGGCGTATGCATTCCCCTGCTCTGCTGCCCGGCGATACCATTGAATCGGGTCCGCATCGCTGGCGTGGCATTCACCCCTATTCACCCCATTCCACCATTCAAGCATCATACCCAATTCAACCATAGCGACCGTATTTCCCTGCTTGGCCGCCCGGAGGAAGTAGTGAAACGCCTTCACATTATTGGCCTTTAATATTTCCGGATCCAACCCTTGATCTACCCATTTAATCAAGTGAAAGCGCCCCATGGCCAAACAGGCATCGGGGTTGTTTGCCGCAGCCAGTGCGGCAATCTTTTGCATAAGGAGAGCTGGGACTCTAAGAAGCTCCGGCGCAAACAATGCAATAACATAGGCACGTTTGAGATCGGCCATCACCCAGGCCTCAAAATCGGTGCTCCATGTGGGAAAAGCGAGTTTTTCCGCAATATCCCGATGAAGAAAAGTCAGATAGAGCAAATGCACCAAGTGGTCTTGCTTCGCGTGATCGCCAGCGTTGGCGGCCTTAATCCACTGGAGGAGTTCTTGTTGATCTTTCGGCATTGTGGGCACCACAAGGGCTTCAACATGAGAGGCAGCAATGTCGCTTTTCAGGCGCTTTGACGCACTTTTGAGGCTGTCAGTATCGTCCTCATCGCCCTCAGCCTCAGCTGGCTGGTCATCCCGCTTGCGCTTTTCTCTGGAGGGTAGAGTCAATTCTGGGGAGTCACCACTTTGACTCAGGTCCCGGTTTTCATCAAAGCCCTCCCCTTCCTCAGCACTGTAAGAGCCCTGCGAACTGTCTGAAGCCAGCACAGCCCAAGGCATCCCCAAGGATAAAGTCAATGCGAAGACAGAAAAACCATGCTTAAGGCACACATTCATAACAAGCCAACCTCTTGATGATGGAGGAATAAGGCCTACCGCCTTTAAGACCAATTTGTCAATATAAATTTATAAAGGAAGCGCGCCTGATGGATGGAAAAAGCAGCGAGAATGGACACAAAGTCTTACTCTTCCAAAAGTGCCTGAAACATTTTTGAGGCACACTTGGGTCAAATAATCTCTCACCACATCAATGCCCATTCGAAATTTTCAAAGCAAGCAGCGCGCATCTGATTGGATTACGGGAAACCGATGATAAGCGCGGCTTGCAGAGCAACACGATGACGCATGATGCACCCGAAAAACGCCCTGCTCCCTACAAGTCTTCTCAAAAAACGCACAAAAAAAGCGGCCCGAAGGCCGCTTCTCATTTATTGAGCTCGAAGATCGACTTAGGCGGTTGCCTCTGCTGCGTCTTCTGCCTCAACGGCACGTGGTGCCTTTGGCTTTGCAGCTGGATCACGATCCACCAACTCGATCACAGCCATGGGGGCCATGTCACCGTGACGGAAGCCAGACTTCATGATACGGATGTATCCGCCAGGACGCTCTTTGTAACGCTCGGCCAACGTTCCCAGAAGCTTGCTGACGATCGCATCAGATCCCAGAACCGCGTGGGCTTGACGACGGGCACTCAGACCGCCGCGCTTACCCAGGGTGATCAACTTTTCGACGTAAGGACGCAGGTCCTTTGCCTTCGGCAATGTCGTTGTGATTTGCTCGTACTTCAGCAAGGACTCGGCCAAGCCACGAAGCAAGGCTTTACGTTGGTCGCTTCGGCGATTAAACTTGCGACCACTCATGCCGTGACGCATTTTCTCTTCTCCTCAAAATTCCTTAATAGGGCTCTTCAATCTTACGGGCCAAGTCTTCGATGTTCTCTGGCGGCCATGCGGTTACATGCATGCCCAGCTCAAGACCCATCGCGCTCAAGACTTCGCGAATCTCATTCAGTGACTTACGGCCAAAGTTTGGTGTGCGCAACAAGTCGCTTTCACTCTTTTGAACCAAATCACCAATGTAGACAATGTTTTCGTTCTTCAAGCAGTTGGCCGAACGAACAGAAAGCTCAAGCTCATCCACCTTGCGCAGCAAATGACGGCTAAAGGGCAGATCAGATTCGATCTCTTCCTTCACTTCCTCAACGGGCTCTTCGAAGGTGATGAACTGCTGCAGCTGATCTTGCAGGATGCGGGCAGCAAGAGCCACAGCATCTTCAGGCTTCACGGCGCCATTGGTCTCAATGTCCATGATCAGCTTGTCGTAGTCCGTGCGCTGACCGACGCGGGTGTTCTCAACGCGATACGCAACACGCTTGACCGGAGAGAACAAAGCGTCAACAGGGATGAAGCCAATCGGCGTATCTTCGCGGCGCAATTGTGCAGCCGGAATATAGCCACTGCCAGACTCGATGGTTGCCTCAAGATTCAGCTTCGCACCTGCATCCAGGTGGCAAATCACTGTCTCTGGATCCAGAATTTCCACATCTGATGAGCATTCAAACTGACCCGCAGTGACGATGCCAGGACCTTCAGCCTTCAAGGTGATGCGGCGCAAGGCCTCAGTGTGCTTGCGCACAGAGACACCCTTCAGGTTCAAGATGATTTCCGAAACATCCTCGCGCACGCCAGCAATGGAGGTAAATTCATGCTGAACGCCTTCGATGCGAATACCTGTTATACAAGCGCCTTGGAGGGATGACAGCATCACACGACGCAATGCAGTACCCAAGGTCAAACCAAAGCCACGCTCTAGGGGCTCGGCGACAACGGTGCCGCGACGACCCGCTTGAGTCTGCTGGACCATATCCAGTTTGTGGGGCTTAATCAAATCTTGCCAGTTTTTGCGAATCACGGATCCAACCCTTCTTCTTTAGCTGTTAGTTAGGACGAGCTTAGACCCTTCTGCGCTTCGCCGGGCGGCATCCATTGTGCGGGACCGGCGTCACATCACGGATTGAAGTTACGGTCATGCCCAGCGCTTGCAAAGCACGCAACGCAGACTCACGTCCAGAACCTGGTCCGTAGACTTCCACGTCAACCATGCGCATACCATGCTCCATTGCCTTACGGCCAGCATCTTCAGCTGCCATCTGAGCAGCATAAGGGGTCGACTTGCGTGAACCCTTGAAACCGAGCATGCCAGCAGAAGACCAGCAAATCGCGTTACCCTGATGGTCACTAATGGTAACCATTGTGTTGTTAAAGCTTGAGTGAACGTGTGCCACACCAGCTGTGATATTTTTACGTTCGCGGCGACGCAAACGAGCGGACGGCTTAGCCATAGTACTACCCTAACCTTCGTACTTACTTTTTCTTACCAGCAATCGCAACGGCTTTACCCTTGCGTGTGCGAGCATTCGTATGTGTGCGCTGACCACGAACGGGAAGACCCTTGCGGTGACGCAGACCACGATAGCATGCCAAGTCTGTGAGACGCTTGATGTTCATGGAAATCTCACGGCGCAGATCACCTTCAACTTTGTAATCGCGGTCGATGGCCTCGCGAATACGCAGCACTTCTTCTTCGGTCAGATCTTTGACCCGCCTTGATTCCTCAATGCCTACTTTTTGGCAGATCTCTTTCGATTTTACAGGACCGATGCCATAAATGTAGGTCAAACTAATCACAACTCGCTTTTGAGTTGGAATGTTGACGCCAGCAATACGCGCCACAGCACTCTCCTTAAGTTTTTGAACTTAATACTATCATCAACCGACTGAACTGAGTCGGCACTTTATAAGCTATTGCACCCCAAAGTCAAGCCCGAGGCGCAACACTTGTTTATTTTGCACCAGAATTTTTGAATTTTTCTAATGCGTCGTCGATGGCTTTGGCCACCTTTTCAACACTTTCCATCCCATCAAGACTGACGATTTTCCCTTGATGGCTGTAATACGCTATCAAAGGTTCGGTCTTCTCGTGGTACACGCGCATGCGCTCCACGATGGCGTCTCTGGTATCGTCCTTGCGCCGCACAAGCGTCGCACCACAACGGTCACACTGCCCTGCAACTTTTGAAGGGTTTGCCTCACTGTAGCTTGCGCTGCAGCTAGGACATGTCAACCTCGAGAGCATACGCTCAACCATAGCTTCTTCGTCAACTTTAAACTCGATGACCCCGTCTATTTGATCACCGCGACTTTTCATCATCGCATCTAAAGCCTCTGCCTGAGCCAGGGTACGGGGCATACCATCAAAAATAAAACCAACTGCCGTGACTTCTTGGCGACTCATGGTCTGGCTAACCAAACCTAAAATCACGCTGTCATCGGGAAAACGGCCAGCATTTACCTCAGACTCAATTTGCCTGCCGATATCAGAACCGGCTGTTATCTCTTTTCTAACCAGATCTCCCGTCGCAATGACCTGGAACCCAAACTGAGCACACAAACGCTGGGTCTGCGTTCCTTTTCCTGAACCAGGGGGCCCTAGGAGAATAATGTTCATTATGAACGGCCCTCTTTGCCCTTGGTACGGCGGATAAGGCCTTCGTACTGGTGCGCAAGCAGATGGGCCTGGACCTGAGATACGGTGTCGATGCACACGCTGACAACGATCAACAAACTGGTACCACCCAGATAGAATGGCAAGGAAAACCTTGTGATCAGCACCTCAGGCAAGGCACAGATAACGGCCAGATACAAAGCACCCACCACTGTCAGACGGGTCAGAATAAAATCCAGGTGATCCGCTGTGTTCTTACCTGGGCGATACCCAGGAACAATCGCACCGCTTTTCTTCAAGTTTTCCGCTGTTTCGATGGGGTTAAAGACAACGGCCGTGTAGAAGAACGCGAAGAACATAATCAAGGCCACGTACATCAACATGTACAACGGCTTTCCTGGGCCTAAATAAAGGAGCAGGTTCGAGAGCACGCCTTCACCTTGAGAAGCGCCAAAATTAGCGACTGTCAGAGGCAGAAGCAAGAGTGAGCTTGCGAAGATGGCAGGTATGACACCAGCGCTATTCAGCTTTAATGGCATGTGCGAAGACTGACCGCCATAAACGCGGGCGCCCACTTGCCTTTTTGGGTACTGAATAAACACGCGTCGCTGGGCGCGCTCCATATACACAATAAAAGCGACAGCTGCGATCAGTAGAATAAAGACACCAAAGATGAACAACGCGCTAAAGGCTTGAGTACGGCCAAGCTCAAGTGTCGCTGCAATGGCATGGGGCATACCGGCGACGATACCCGAGAAAATCAACAAGGAAATACCATTCCCAATGCCGCGGCTCGTGATTTGCTCACCAAGCCACATGAGGAAAAGCGTGCCACCCACAAGGGTCACGACCGCAGAGAACCTAAAGAAGAAGCCGGGATCAATCACAGGAGATCCAGCCATGGACTCAAGGCCGACGGCGATTCCCCACCCCTGGATAGTACCGAGCAAAACCGTGCCAAAGCGCGTGTATTGATTTAACTTGCGCTTTCCAGCCTCGCCTTCCTTTTTTAAGGATTCCAATTGCGGCACAACTGAGGTGAGTAGCTGCACGATAATGCTGGCGGAAATATAGGGCATAACGCTAAGGGCAAAAATAGTCATACGACCCAGCGCACCACCAGAGAATTTGTCGAAAATCCCCAGAATGCCCGACGTATTCTGCTGGGCGATTTGGCGCATCAACTCAGCGTCCACACCAGGCAACGGCAGATAGGTACCGATACGATAAACAATCAAGGCTGCAAGCGTAAACCACAAGCGCTTTTTAAGATCTTCTGCCTTAGCAAAAGTCTTCAGACTAAAATTACTCGCCAGTTGTTCCGCTGCAGATGCCATTGATGTGCCTCAATACTCTTATCTTTTATCTCTAGGCTGGCAGAGTAATCTGACCGCCCGCTTTTTCGACAGCTGCCTTAGCAGATGCACTTGCAGCCGTTACGTGAAGCTTTAGTGCAACCTTCAGGCTACCTTTACCAAGGACCTTCACGCCATCAAAGCGTCCACCAATGAGGTTTGCTGCCTTCAGATCATCAATTGTGACGTCCTTCTTCGCATCAATCAGACCTGCATCGACTGCAGCTTGCAGTTTGTCGAGGTTGACCTCAGCCATGATGGTCGCAAACATGGCGTTGTTAAAGCCACGCTTAGGCAGACGACGATAAAGCGGGTTCTGTCCACCCTCAAAACCAGCCAAGCTCACACCGGTACGGGCCTTCTGACCCTTCACACCACGACCTGAGGTTTTACCCTTGCCAGAGCCAATACCACGGCCAACACGCTTTGATGTTGGGCGAGCACCTGGGTTATCACGTAATTCATTTAAACGCATCGATTTTCTCCGCGATTATTCTTCAACGCGCAGCAGATGCTGCACTTTGCGAATCATACCACGCACGGATGGTGTATCTTCCAACTCACGCGTTTTGTGTAGTTTATTCAAACCAAGACCAATCAGTGTTGCGGTTTGGTCTTCAGGGCGACGAATGGCGCTGCCAATTTGTGTCACCTTGATTGTCTTCTTTGCTTTAGTCGCCATCGTCGTTTACTCCGTCACAGCGCTGGCATTGGCGGCATCACGCTCGCGGCGGCCAACGATATCGCTAACCTTTTTACCACGGCGATGCGCAACCATGCGGGGGGACATCATCGCACGAAAAGCTTCGAACGTCGCACGAACCATGTTGTGCGGATTGCTGGTTCCAAGGGACTTGGCTACCACATCATGCACGCCAAGCGCTTCTAAGACAGCGCGCATTGGACCACCGGCGATGATTCCAGTACCAGCAGGAGCTGTCCGCATGTGGACACGACCAGCACCATACTTGGCCGAGATATCGTGATGAAGGGTACGACCTTCACGCAAGGGAACACGGATCATGTTCTTGCGAGCGCGCTCGGTAGCCTTGCGGACTGCATCAGGAACTTCACGTGCCTTTCCGCTGCCATAACCAACGCGACCTTTACCATCACCAACGACAACAAGTGCCGAGAAACTAAAGCGACGACCACCCTTCACAACCTTCGCAACGCGATTGACTGTGACGAGCTTTTCGATATTTTCGATATCTTTTTCAGACCCTGAGTTACGTGCCATGGATCCCATTCCTTAGAAATCTAAACCGCCAGAACGTGCTGCTTCCGCCAGAGCGCGCACACGCCCATGGAACAAGTAACCACCACGATCGAACACAACTTGCTTAATTCCAGCCTTCTGAGCACGCTCAGCAACAAGCTTTCCAACCAATTCAGCAGCAGCTTTGTTACCACCGTTGTTCTTCAACTTTTCACGCAAGTCCTTTTCGACGGTCGAAGCGGCAACCAAGGTGCAACGCTTCGCATCATCGATGATTTGTACATGAATGTGCTTGTTTGAGCGGAACACGCTAAGACGTGGGCGCCCACTTGCCGTTTGCGCGATCTTTGTGCGAACGCGCTGGGTACGACGTTGATGTTTATCTTTAGACGTAAGCATGACGGTTACTTCTTCTTACCTTCTTTACGCAGGATCACTTCATCTGCGTACTTAATACCCTTACCCTTATAAGGCTCTGGACCGCGGAAGTTGCGGATCTCAGAGGCAATCTGACCAACTTTTTGCTTATCAGCACCAAAAATGCTAATGCTTGTTGGCTTTTCGCAGGTGATCTTGATGCCTGCTGGAATGGGATATTCAACATCATGGCTGTACCCAAGCTGCATAACCAGCTTGTTACCCTGAACTGATGCGCGGTAACCCACACCATTGATTTCCAAATCTCTTTTAAAGCCCTCGTGAACCCCTGTGACAAGGCTGTTCACCAAGCGGCGCACAGTACCCCACATCATACGGGACTGCTTGCTTTCAGATGCTGGCTTAACTGTAATGGCACCATCTTCAATGGTGAGGGTGACTTCAGGAGAAACCGCCATCGACAGTTCACCGTTTTTTCCCTTTGTGCGCAGCACACCGGACTGGAATGTGCATTCCACACCGGACGGGATCTTTACTGGATGCTTACCAACGCGTGACATCTTCTGTCGTCCTTAAAATACTTTGCACAAAACTTCACCGCCCACATTTGCGCTACGCGCTTCGTGATCTGACATGACGCCAGAGGATGTGGACAAAATCGAGATTCCCAAACCACCACGAACGTGCTTCAGGTCAGCAATGCCTGAATACACACGGCGACCAGGGGTCGAGACACGTGTGATCTCAACAATGGAAGGCATGCCGTCAACATACTTCAATTCGATGTCAACTTGCTTTTCGCCATTTCCTTTGTCTTCAACTTTGAAATCGCGGATGTAGCCTTCACGCTTCAAAACTTCGAGCACAGAGACGCGCATCTTTGAAGACGGAGACGAAACCTTGCGATGTCCAAGACGCGATGCATTGCGGATGCGGGTTAGCAGATCAGCAATAGGATCTGTCATACTCATATTAGACTCCTACCAGCTTGCCTTAACCACACCAGGGATCATGCCTTCTGATGCAAGATCACGCAGTGCGATACGGCTCATCTTAAACTTGCGATAGTAACCGCGAGGACGTCCTGAAACCTCACAGCGATTACGGATACGGTTTTTAGCGCTGTTGCGTGGCAGCTGTGCCAACTTCAACGTTGCACTGAACCTGTCTTCTGGAGAAGCATCACGGTTCATGATCACCGCTTTCAAGGCAGCACGACGGTTGCCAAACTTTGCAACCATCCGGCGGCGACGATTATTTTTTTCTATTGAGCTAAGCTTTGCCATTACACAGTCCTTAGTTCATAAAAGGCATGTTGAAACCGCGCAACAGTGCAAGCGCCTCGGCATCTGACTTGGCAGAAGTGACGATCACAATGTCCATACCATGGATGGCATCAACTTTGTCATAGTTGATTTCTGGGAAAATGATGTGCTCTTTGATTCCAAAAGCATAATTTCCCTTACCATCGAAACTCTTCTTGCTAATACCACGAAAGTCCCTGATGCGCGGCATGGCGATGTTCACCAAGCGGTCGAGAAATTCGTACATACGCTCCTTGCGCAGGGTCACCTTAACGCCAATGGGCATACCTTCACGCAGCTTAAATCCGGCAATGGATTTGCGAGCGCGGGTAACCACAGGCTTTTGACCTGCGATGGCGGTCAGCTCGGCAACAGCAGAGTCGATCTTTTTACGATCGTTCACGGCTTCGCCGACACCCAGATTGAGAACGATCTTCTCAATGCAAGGAACTTGAAGTTGATTGGAATAGCCAAACTCTTTCATCAGAGATGGCTTAACTACATTTTTAAAGTGTTCACGTAAACGAGCCATAGCAGTGCCTATTAATCTAACATCTCGCCAGAGCGCTTTGCATACCGCACTTTGCGCCCGTCTTCAAGAACTTTTACGCCAACACGGGTTGGCTTCCCATCTTTGGGATCTGCATGCAACACATTGGAAATGTGAATGGCACCTTCTTTTTCGACGATGCCACCGGCAGATGCCATGGATGGTTTTGTATGGCGCTTCTTGATGTTTACGCCTTTAACAACAACCTTGTTCTCTGCGCGCAGGACGGAGAGAATCTCGCCCGTTGCGCCCTTGTCTTTACCGGTCGTGACGACAACTTTATCCCCACGACGAACATGAAAATGAGCAGCCATCACAAAACCTCAGGGGCTAGAGAAATAATTTTCATATAATTCTTTGCGCGCAGTTCGCGGGTCACTGGGCCGAAAATACGGGTACCAATGGGTTCGCCTTGGTTGTTCAACAACACCGCAGCATTGCGATCAAAGCGAATCACAGAACCATCCTCGCGACGCAATTCCTTCGCGGTACGAACGATCACGGCCTTGTGAACTTCACCCTTCTTAACCTTACGGTCAGGGATTGCGTCCTTCACAGCAACCACGATCACATCGCCGATACCGGCGTAGCGGCGGCCAGTGCCACCCAAAACGCGGATGCACTGTACCGAGCGAGCGCCCGAGTTATCGGCTACGTCTAAACGACTTTCTTCATGAATCATGACTCAGCCCTTTCCTAATTAGCCGAGGCATCAACCAATACTTCCCAGCACTTACGGCGGGAAATAGGTCGACACTCACGAATTCTCACGGTCTGACCGATCTTGAATGTATTTTCAGGATCATGGGCAGCATATTTTTTGGATCGCGTCATAAACTTTCCATAGAGTGGGTGCTTAACGCGACGCTCGACGCGGACCACCACGGTCTTGTCGCACTTGTCACTGACGACCACTCCTTGAAGCACTCTCCTCGGCATCCTTTGGCTCCTCAAGTATTCTTAGGCGCGCTTTTCACGCAGCACAGTTTTAATGCGCGCCACTTCACGACGGGCGAGAGAGAAACGGCTTGTATTCGCAAGCTCACCATTGATGCGCTGGAAGCGAAGATTCATCAGCTCACGCTTCAAGCCCACCAGCATATCCTTCAACTCACTCTCTGTCTTACAGCGCAATTCAACAGCCTTCATGGCTTAACCCTCCGCAGCAAGACGTGCTATAAAGCGCGTCTTAATTGGCAGTTTGGCCGCAGCCAGTTCGAAAGCCTTACGGGCCAGCTCTTCTGGCACACCGTCCAACTCGAACATAATGCGACCTGGGTGTACACGGCAGGCCCAATATTCAGGAGATCCCTTACCGCTACCCATACGAACTTCAGCAGGCTTTGTCGACACAGGAACATCTGGGAAAATACGAATCCAGACTTTACCTGTACGACGAATGTGACGCGTAATCGCGCGTCGCGCTGCTTCAATTTGGCGTGCCGTAACACGTGCTGGCTCTAGGGCTTTCAGACCAAACTCACCTTGGTTGAGTCGGTCACCACCAGAGGTTACACCTTTAATACGGCCTTTGTGCGCCTTACGAAATTTTGTTCTCTTCGGGCTCAACATTGTCCCAACCTCATCCTTTTAACGTGCTGGCGCTTGCGCAAGTGCAAAACGCTCGTTGGCCATTGTGTCACGTCCCAGAACTTCACCACGGAAGATCCATACGCGCACGCCAATCACACCGTAAGTTGTCTTAGCAATCGAGTAACCATAGTCAACATCGGCGCGCAAGGTGTGCAATGGCACACGTCCTTCGCGATATTGTTCGGTGCGAGCAATTTCAGCACCTGCAAGACGACCAGAAACGATCACGCGCATTCCTTTTGCACCCAGGCGCATGGTGGATTGCATCGCACGCTTCATGGCACGACGATAGCTGACGCGCTTTTCAATCTGCTGTGCAATGTTCTCGGCAACGAGACGGGCATCCAGCTCTGGCTTGCGGATTTCAACGATGTTGAGGCTGACCTCACCGCCAACAAACTTCACCAGGTCGGAGCGCAGCTTCTCAATGTCCGTGCCCTTCTTACCGATAATTACGCCTGGCTTTGATGTATGAACATAGATCACAGCCTTCTTTGCTGGGCGCTCGATGACGATGCGGCTCACACCTGCATTGCTGAGCTTGTCGCTAAGATACTTACGAATCTTTACGTCTTGAATCAAGAGGTCGCCATAATCTTTATTTGCGAACCAACGTGATTCCCAAGTGCGGTTAATGCCTAAGCGCAAACCGATGGGTCTGACTTTTTGTCCCATTTACGCCACCATCTCTTGCTGACGCACAACAATGCTAATGCGGCTGAAGGGCTTTTCAATGCGCCCTGCACGACCGCGAGCCCGTGCGCTAAACCGTTTCATAACAATGCTTTTACCCACGTGCGCTTCAGCGACAACGAGACGGTCAATGTCAAGACCGTGATTGTTCTCAGCATTCGCAATTGCGGAGGCTAACAGCTTTTGCACGTCTTTAGCGATGCGCTTGCGAGAGAACGCAAGCTGATCAAGTGCAAGGGCTACTGGCTTACCGCGGATCATCTTCGCCACCAAGTTCAGCTTTTGAGGGCTGATCCGCAGGGTGCGAAGCGTTGCGCTTGCCTCATTATCACCAAGACGGCGGGGTTGCGCTTGTTTTGACATGCTTAACCTCTCTTCGCCTTCTTATCGCCGGCATGACCATTGAAGGTCCGTGTCGGTGCAAATTCGCCTAACTTATGCCCAACCATATCTTCATTGACGAAGACGGGGATGAACTTACGACCGTTATGCACGGCAAAAGTCAAACCCACGAATTGGGGCAGAATGGTCGAACGACGCGACCATGTCTTAATAATTTCTTTTCGTCCGCCAGAGTGAGCTTTATCTGCCTTTACCAGCAGATATCCGTCCACAAACGGTCCTTTCCAAACAGAGCGTGCCACGGGCTACTCCTTATTTATCTTTACGTCTGCGAATAATCATCTTGTCAGATGGCTTCTTACCACGGGTCTTCTTACCCTTTGTAGGTTTACCCCAAGGCGTACATGGATGACGTCCACCTGAAGTTTTACCTTCACCACCACCATGGGGGTGATCAATCGGGTTCATTGCCACACCGCGGACCACCGGACGACGACCTAACCAGCGGTTACGACCAGCCTTACCAAGGCTAACGTTTTTCTGATCTGGGTTCGACACAGCCCCAACGGTTGCGCGACACTCACCAGATACCAAGCGCAGCTCACCGGAGGAAATACGCAATTGGATGTAACCGGAGTCACGACCAATGATTTGCGCATAGGTTCCGCCAGAGCGCGTGATCTGCCCGCCCTTGCCTGGGCGCAACTCCACATTGTGAACGATAGTTCCAACGGGAATGTTCTTCAAAGGCAACGCGTTTCCAACTTTAATGTCAGCTTTCGGACCGCTTTCGACGGTGTCACCAACTGCCAGACGTTGAGGTGCCAAAATGTAGGACCTCTCACCATCGGCATACTGCACCAGGGCAATAAATGCTGTGCGGTTTGGATCGTACTCAAGGCGTTCAACGACAGCCTTTACACCATCTTTCGTGCGGCGGAAGTCGATCATACGATAACGACGCTTGTGTCCACCACCACGCTGGAACGCTGTAATGCGGCCCATATTATTGCGACCGCCTGACTTTTTCAAGCCTTCTGTAAGACTTTTCTCAGGCGCACCCTTCCACAACTCGGAACGATCAACAAGAATCAGCTGACGCGTACCGGGAGTCATTGGTTTATAAGCTTTTAATCCCATCGCTTACACTCCTGCGCCAAGATCAATGGCCTGACCACTTGCCAAACGCACGATCGCTTTTTTGAAATCGCTGCGCTGACCTGGACGACCACGGAAACGCTTGCTTTTACCTTTTACTACCAGCGTATTGACGCTTTCGACCTTTACTTTAAAGATCTGCTCAATGGCGCTTTTAATCTCAGGCTTTGTGGCATCCATTGCTGTGCGGAACACGTAGGATCCGTCTTGCGTCAGCAAGGTTGCTTTTTCTGTCACATGAGGTGCCGTAATAATCGTGTAAGCACGCTCAAGGCTTACTGGCTTTTCAAGCTTTCGTAACTTCATGACAACCTCTGCTCTAAGCATTCGATGGCCGCCTTAGTCATCACCAAGGTATCGCGGCGCAAAATATCATACACGTTGGCACCCTGCTGAGGCAGAACGTCAATAGTGTGCACGTTGCGAGAGGCCAAGGCGAAGTTCTCATTGACTTCATGACCGTCTATGAACAACGCGTTATTAAGGCCCATGCTTGCAAGGGTCGCGACCATATCCTTGGTACGGTTGGTCTTGCTCTCAAGACCTTCAACAACCACAAGCTTACCTTCAGCGAACTTAGCCGACAAAGCTGTCTTCAATGCAAGACGACGCACCTTCTTCGGCAAGTCATGTTCGTGGGAACGAACAACTGGGCCAAATATGACCGCACCACCACGGAACTGGGGTGAACGCAAGCTACCTTGACGTGCACGACCTGTACCCTTTTGGCGCCATGGCTTTTTCGTTGTTCCAGAAATGTCGCTGATACCCTTCGTTTTGTGGGTACCCGCACGACGCTTCGCCAATTGCCAATTCACCATACGCGCTAAGATATCGCGACGCACAGGCAGGCCAAACAGTGCGGCAGGAAGCTCTAGCTCGCCCACCTTCTTATTTTCGAGATTTTTGACTTCGATCTTCATGGTCAAAACCCTTAGCCTTCACCTACGCCTGATCAGCGCTGGACTCTGCCTCAACAGCAGGAGCCGACGCCATCTCTACGGGCGCTGCTTCTTGTGCAGAACCGTTTGCCTTTAATGCTGCTGGAAATGGCAGATTCTCTACACCGGCGCCTTTGACGGCATCCTTGATCAAGACATAACTACCATTTGAACCGGGAACAGATCCCCGAACAGCGATTAAGGCACGGTCAGCATAAGTTGCAAATATTTGCAAATTCTGAATCGTGACACGATCACAGCCCATGTGTCCGGCCATGCGCTTATTTTTAAAGACCTTACCGGGGTCTTGGCGCTGACCTGTCGAACCGTGGCTGCGATGGGTAATGGACACACCGTGCGATGCACGTAGACCACCAAACCCGTGGCGCTTCATAACACCTGCAAAACCCTTACCGATGGTTGTTGCAGTGACGTCAACATACTGGCCTGGAACAAAATGTTCAACCGAAATTTCATCCCCAATGCTTAAAAGTGCATCGGCAGGAACCCGGAACTCAGCCAACTTCTTTTTAGGCTCGACCTTCGAGCGCGCAAAGTGACCACGCATTTGCTTGCTCACGCGGCTGACTTTAGCCGTACCCACACCCAGTTGCACAGCTGTGTAGCCATGCTTTTCTTCTGTTTTAACGTCAAGGACTTGGCATCCTTCGACGCGCAGAAGCGTCACGGGCACGTGTTCACCAGAGGCGGTGAGGACACGAGACATGCCGATCTTTTCTGCGATCATACCTGTACGCATAGAACGCTCCGCTTTACTGCTTAATGTTAACGTTCACACCGGCAGCCAGATCGAGCTTCATCAAAGCATCGACCGTCTGGGCGGTCCAATCAGAGATACCCAAGACGCGCATATGGCGACGGATCTCAAACTGCTCACGCGACTTCTTGTCGATGTGCGGAGAGCGGTTAACGGTGTAAATCTCACGGCGTGTAGGCAAAGGAATAGGACCCTTAACCTTGGCGCCTGTACGCTTTGCGGTGTTGACGATCTCTTGTGTGGACTGATCCAACACACGGTGATCGAACGCCTCGAGACGAATGATGATGGTCTGGTTTTGCATAATTTCACCCATCTAATGGGGCACCCTGAGGTGCCCTTCTCTACTCAATTAACTACGCGATGATTTTGGTGACGACGCCAGCACCGACGGTACGGCCGCCTTCGCGGATTGCAAAGCGCAAGCCTTCGTCCATGGCGATCGGCGCAATCATCTCAACGGTCATCTTCAGGTTGTCACCTGGCATCACCATC
>JBKCUK010000010.1:0-258554 GCA_046318415.1 Holosporales bacterium
GCATTCAGAAATGTCACGACTATTGAAGGTGGTTTCCTCTCCAAATGCAGCGGTTTGACCAGCGTGGATCTGTCAGACCTTACCAACGTTAAAATAATTAATCTTCCCTTCCTCTCTATGTGCCCCGCTCTCACCACCGAGGCAAAAGCTCACATCAGAGCGTTTTGTGAGTATCGGGGTGTGGAATGGAAGCCAAAAGAATAAGCTACCTTTTCGCAAGCACTCCCGCATCCCATTTTCGATCCTGAGCTAATGGAGGCGGGAAACCGCCTCTAAAAATGTCTTTTAGTAAAAAGCATCTAAAGTTGTTCCTAAATGTCTTTTGCGGTATAGTGAAATTATGCTTATTCGTGAACTCAAAAGACGCTCTCATCGCTATATGTGGCCGGCGCTGGCAATCAGCATTTCCGGCTACTTCGTCTATCATTTGCTGGAAGGGGCCCATGGCATTTTTGCGTGGCAACGTTTGGATGCCAATATGGTGCAAGCAAAGGCGCGTCTTATGGCTTTGAAGGAGCAACATGATCAGCTTGAGCGCCGCGTGCAGCTGATGCGCCCTGGAAATATCTGCCCTGATCTGTTGTCTGAGCAAGCCCGCAAGGTGCTTGGTTTTGTGAATGCAAGGGAAGTGGTCGTTCTACGTGAGGATGTCGCACAAGGAGGAGCGACGGACTTTTCTTCCCAGCCATGAAGGATGCTTGAAAAGGGGCAATACACGTCCTGTGCTACAAATCTGATGGAGCTGACTTGATTTTAAGGATCTGAGTCGGATTTTTAGGTGAAAGAGCGTTTGCTGATTGTTACGTGTGGCCCACGACACAACTGATACCCCCAAAATGTCTCATGGAAAATAGACGCAATCGACAAAGGCATTGCGTCATCTTGAGCCCGTTGGTTTGTGGTTTGGGATGAATTTTCTCTGTTCACAAAGCCTGACTCTCTCCTCCAAAGTCGGTGCGCCCACAATTAAGAATCACCACCACGTGTGCATTTTGACCACACCTGTGAAAAAATCCACAAAATCCGCCTGCACCTACATCTCGCCTCGGAAATGAGCGGTGTTTATCTTAAATGCTTGATATTGCGCCTCTTCAGCCTGAACTCAGCTGTTCAATGCTGCCTATTTTTCGAGCGCAAGTTAACCTTGCTTAATAAAAAAGTGCTGTTTTCTGCCATTTGGCTCATTGACGTGCCATGAGGCCTCACATACAGTCTTTCCTATGTGCAGGCCGTTCGCGGTTTGTAGGCGTAAATATTCCAAAGAAGGTGATAGTCGTGAATAAGAATGATTTGATCGCAAAAGTTGCTGAGTTGTCTGGTTTGACTAAGGCTGATGCTGCGAAGGCTGTTGACGGTGTGTTCGATGCTATCAGTGGTGCTTTGAAGAAGAATCAGGAAGTTCGCTTGGTTGGTTTTGGTACTTTCCTCGTCACCGAGCGCGCCGCATCCGAGGGACGTAACCCACGCACCGGCGAAAAGATCAAGATTCCTGCCAGCAAGCAGCCTAAATTCCGCGCTGGCAAGACTTTGAAAGAAGCTGTTGCTTAAGTAAAAAAACACTTTTCCTTAAACGGAAGGTGTGGTACTTGTTGGGCCTGAGGACGACCTCAGGCCCAATTTGTTTGAAGGTGGTGCCTGTTAAAGTCCAAAAATCTTGAGGGCGATTAGCTCAGCGGGAGAGCGTCTCGTTTACACCGAGAGGGTCGGGGGTTCAAATCCCTCATCGCCCACCACTCAAGAAATTTTTATCCTGCGCTTAATCCCGCCCCCTCCTAACATAATCGTCGAATCCGTTGATGGGTCTGCAAGGCTTGGTGCTTTTGGGTTTAGGCTTTTATCGCTTCTGTCGCACACTGATCTCTGTTAGTCTTGAGAGAAATAAAAAAAGAACAGGGAATTTCGTCATGGTTTTTAAGCGCTATCTTCGTGAAGAATCTGGGGCCTCTGCAGCCGAGTATGTTTTGATTATTGCCCTTGTTGCTGTGGTTTTGCTTGTAGGGCTTAGTTCGCTAGGCACCAGCATGAATAATGTATTTGCCAAATTGAGCTCGTATTTAAATAACAAAGCCGAATCGATCCCTGCAAAATAAGGGGCGACTGATCTAGGCGACACATTTTTCTTCAGGGAAGACTTCTTGAGCATGGGCAGAAGCAAAAAAGCGACGGCCAATAGAGAGGTGTCATGTCATGAAGGGCAGCATCCAATGGATCGATGGAAACGGCTAATAAGGTCTTGGATCGACTTCTGGGGGGGCGAGGCTGCCGTGACGGCTGTCGAGTTTGCCCTGGTGGTGCCTCTTTTTTTAAGTATGGTATTGGGCCTCATAGCTTTCGCCCTGGTGGCCTTAGTGCAAAATGCTCTTGAAGCGGGTGCTTTTGAGATTATGCGCTTGGTCACCTATGGCCACTTCACTCCAAAAGAGGCACTGGACCAGGTTATTCCCCTGTTACAATCTGACTCTTTTGGCTTGATCTCGCCTGAGAGCATCGACCTGGTGCTGGAAGAGGGTCGTCTTTTTCGCCCCTCGGGGGGAGAGGGCATGGAGGTAAGGCCTGCTGTCTTAAAGGTTAAATGGGCTTTGTTGACAGACTTTCTTGGGCAACCTGAGGGGATGTCACTGGGTGCTCACACCCTGCTTGCCTTGAAGCGTTAGGGAAGGGGGGCCGAAGAAAATGCTGAAGTTTCACCCCCTATCCCGTTACCTGGTCCGAGAAAGAGGGGCTGTGACGGCCGAGTTTGTTCTGATTCTGCCGGTGCTGGTTGTGCTGATTTTTGGCTTTGTAGAGGCTATGGGGCTTTGTTGGCTCTCGCTGAAGGGCCAGAGAATGGTATCGGCTGTGGCAGCCATAGAAGCTCAGTATGACCTTGATGCGAAGGAAACTTCAGACATCCTGGGCGATGCTCAATCGGGCATTCATCCCTTTTCAACACGGCCCCTAAAGCTTCACGTTGTCCGCCTTGAGCCCTCGGGTAATCCCGGTTCTCGCTGGAAGAATGGCTGGGCTTCTGCCTTGCCCCAGGGTGAAAAAATGCCAGAAGCGGTCATGGGGCAATTCATTCAGAACCCGCTTCAATCCCCCGTAGTGGTTGTCTATGCCAGTTATGACTATAAAGGGCTGATTTTTAACAGTGATTTTGAATTCTTTCAGATGTCTTGGGTAGCCTTTGCGGCCCCCAATAAAAAACAAGGGTGAGGTTTTTTGTGACGCGTTTCATGAAAACGGTGCGGCTTCAGTTGGTATCGCTTCGCAGGCAAGAAGAGGCTGGCGTGGCGGTACAGTTCGCATTGGTTGTGGTGCCTTTGATTCTTTTGATGCTGATGTGTGTTGAATTTGCGCGCTATACCCTTGCGGAGATGCGTTTGAAATCTGCATGTGAGTTGGCCTTAAGGGCCGCTGTTATGGGCGATGATGGGCAAGGTCAGCGCTTCGCCAATTCCAATATGCTGGATGGTGGCCGCGTCAATTCACAACGGCTGCAGTTTTCAATCTCAAGCGCGGGCAGCGAAAAGCGCCTGAAGTTGGAGGCAGAGATGCCTGGGTCCTTGCTTGCCCTGATGGGGCGCGATCGCCTTCTGGTGCGCGCCAGCTGTGGTGTGAGGTCATCGCAAAATGACCAAGATCAAGGCGTGTGTCGCGGGTCTCATCATCTATCTTGGCGTGAGTGCCAGCAAGAAGCGGATGACAAGACGAAAAAAACCAAGTCCTAATTTTCTGCCTTGCCTCACTACGCGTCATTTTCTCTGGGGCGGAAAGCTAAGTCCTTGAATCAAATGGACATCTTCTTATCTTGCAAAGTGTTGGACTGTCCTTTAGGTCGCCCTTCTCACGCCGAGATTACTTTGCTGTCTGTCGTCTTTGGTGAGTCCTCGCTTGTGGGGTCCGTTTGCTGAGGCTCTGCCGCCTTTGGTGCTGTGGGAGCGCCCGGATTTGCCATGGGCCGAGGGGAGGCCCCAACCGCTTTACGCTTCGGCGTTGAGGAAGCCGTGCGTGATGAAGAGGGGGCTTTGCTTGGCTTTTTTGTTGCTTTTCGTGTTGGTTTTGAATTCTTAGCTTGGGTCTTTTGTGTGGGTGAGCTTACCTGCTTCTTGGTATTCATGGGCAAGGCGGTGCGTGGCTCATGACTCAAAGCCGAGGGTTCTGCATGGTGCGCTACTCCCTGCGTTTCCTCCCCAACGGCAGCGGGGATGATGGCATTCAGTTCGCCCGCAGACTCTTGTCGTTCGCCCGCAGACGCGTGATTTCCCAGGGTTTTCATAAAAGCCTCAACAATGCGAAGATTCTGTTGGGCGGCCTGTGGGCCCACTTCCTGATTGAATAGCTGTATTGCTTCTTTTTTCTGGCCAGCCATGGCAAGGGCTGTGGCGAGGTTGGCGCGGTCTTTATTGCTGGCCTGTGGGGATTCAGCGGCTTTTTTCAGGTAGGGTAGGGCCGCACCAGGTTGACCAGATAAGGCAAGAGATAACCCATAATTGGCATAGACTTCGTGTCGCTGCGGTGCTTCTTGAAGCAGCGCCTCGTATCGGCTTTGGGCTGCTTGATGGTGTCCCGATAGATCTTCAATAACGGCGCGACCAAATCGGGCGGAGAAATGTTGACTGTCTTGGGAAAGGACTCGATCATAGGCTTGCCTGGCACAGCTAAGGTTCTGGGCTGCGATGCAAGCCTTGCCCTGTTCCAGCAGTGTCTCGGTCTCGTCAGGGTAGGCTGCCAGACGGTGGGTGAGGATTTCCAGCACCACCTCTCGGTTGCCAACGCTGCGGGCAAGACGAAGCGCTTGCTGGAAAGCTTCATCATTCTTGGGCTCTTTGATCAGGAGTTGGGTGTAGAGATCAAGGGCTTCACTGGTCTTGTCCATCTTTTCCATATTTTGCGCGACGCGCATGAGGGTTGATGGATTGTGTTCCGAGCTGGCGCAAGCACTTAAGAGTAGCCCGAGCGCAACACTTAAGATCGTTTTGAGGCTTTTTGATGGCATAAAAAATGTGATACCGTAGTATTGACTTATACTAAAATTATTAAAAATAAAGAATAAAGTCAATTAATATTGGCTTAAAAAACAAAATAACAGGGCTGAAAATTGGTATACTTCTGGGGGTTGTTTTTAGTTCTAGCCTTTTTGTGTGCGCTCACGGATTTTATTTACTATAAGATTCCAAATGTCATTTGCGGCCTTATTCTTTCCTTGTTTCTGCTAAAGGTTGCTTTTCTTGGTTTTTCGTCCCCGCTTTTAACAACTATTATTGCTTTTGGTGTCACCTTTATTGTTGGCTTTCTATTATTTGCGCTCAAAGCCATGGGGGCGGGCGATGCCAAGTTCTTAACGGTTTGCATGCCTTGGATTGTGGATTTGGGGCTTGCCAACTTTATGTTGTCCTTTGCCATTTATAGTCTGGTTTTTGCGCTGTTTGTGGTTCTTGGCCGTCAGTGGATTGATATGGTGCGCGCCAAGTTGCTGCAAACATTAAATGCCGTTCCCCTGCCGCTGTTTGAGCGGTACGCATCTGGGCCCATTCCCATGGCGGGCACTGAGAAAAAAGCCCGGAAGGTCCTGATTCCCTATGGCGTGCCCATTTTTATTGCCATCGTTGTTGAAGCCCTTCGTGCAGGAGTTTTGTCGTGAGGTTGCGCACTCTTTTCTTGGTTATCTTGGTCTCGCTGGCAGCAGCGACTGTTTTGGTGGTGTTCAGTCGTAAGCCAACCGTTGTGGTGCAAACAGTGGCGGCGCCCAATCCAACGCGGGAAGTGATGGTGGCCAAGCGGGCCCTGAAGGTTGGGGAAAAGCTTGAGGCATCGGCGTGGGAATGGATGAAGTGGCCTGAGCCTGCCGTCACATCCGATGTGATTACAAGGCAAACTCTCGATCAAGCACCAGCGCTTGCGAGTGCCTCCCTTCGCAGGCGTGTGGCCCTTGGCGCGCCTATCAAGCGTTCGGACATTTTGATTGCGGGGCAGGGCGGTATTGTATCAGCCGAAGTTCGACCTGGGATGCGTGCTCTCAACATGCCCATGGCCAAGATTACCAACGGGGCCGATTATCTGGTGGCCGGGGACTATGTGGATCTCATGCTGCCGCCCTTTTCCGATCAAGACACCCTTTATACAGAGGGAAAATACATTGAGTTGCGCGGCATTCGCGTGATCGAGGTTGTCCATGCGCCCCAATCATCTACGCCCCAAACCCGTCGCGACATGTCTTTTGTGACGGTGGAAGTCACGCCAGAACAGGAAACCATGTTAGCAGCTGGGCTTCGTCGGGGCGACATTGTCTTAAGTGTGCGCAGTTTTGAAGAAATGTATGACCCGTCACGGCCGGGTGATGCATCTTCTGCCCGCGGTGCAACCATCGATCAAGAAACGGCTGCTAAAGGTGCGCCAGAGACGCATCAACCCAATGTGATGTTGATGGATCGGGATGTGGTCATCATGCGCGGCGCTTCGCGTAAAAGTCTCTATTCAGACCGTTAAGGGGGGAAGACAAATCATGGGTAAGGTCAGGGCGCGTCTTCTTTTGTTGGTGTTGGCTCTCTTTGGAGTAGGGGTCAATGCTGCCCACACAAAAACTTACGTCATTGAAAAAAGTAAAGCCGAAGCCATTCAGTTGCCCCAAGGAGTGACCGAAGTGTTTGTGGCCCATCCCGAGATCGCAGACGTGCAAATGAGCAACCCCAAGCTAGTCTATGTGTTTGGTGTGGCGCCTGGGCAGACGACGCTTTTTGCCTCGAATGCCCAAGGTAAATTGGTGATGAGTGCAGAGATCCATGTGACGCATGCCATGAAAGATATGAAGAAGGTCTTACGCCAGTCCTATCCCCAGCAACAGGTGAAGACCACGTCGACACCCGATGCCGTCCTTTTAGAGGGCGAGGTTACGTCCGGCCTGGATGCAGCCGATATGGAAGAGACGGTCGGGCAGTATACGCGCCAGCGGGTGATGAACAGGCTGCGGGTTACAACACCCCAACAAGTGATCTTGAAGGTGAAAATCGCAGAAGTCAGCCGAAGTGCCTTGGAAGAAATTGGCATCAACTGGAGTAATTTGGCCCGCGTGCATAAAAACGCCCTCACGGGGCAAAAATTTAGCATTGGCCTGTTCAATGGCCGTGACACTTTGGGTTCTGCCAATCCAACCCAAGGAAATGGCGGATCTCTTGGGGTGCGCTTTAATGATGGCACCTCAAATGTGGGTGCCATTTTGGATGCCTTGAGCTCGGAAGGGCTTGGCACCATACTGGCTGAGCCCAATTTGGTGGCGCTGTCTGGGCAGACGGCGAGCTTTCTCTCCGGCGGCGAGTTTCCCTATCCGGTTCGCCAAGATGATACGGTGACCATCCAATTCCAGCCCTTTGGTATTGGGCTTGAGTTCACGCCGACGGTTCTTGCTGATGGTCGCATCCACATGCGGGTACGCCCTGAGGTCAGTGAACTTGATTTTGAGAATGCCATTAATTACGGCGATGGTTCGGTGCCTGGCCTGAAGACCAGGCGGGCAGAGACCTCTGTTGAACTGGGCAGTGGCCAGTCCATTGCCATTGCAGGATTGCTGTCGGATGCCGCCAGTAATACCTTATCGGCCTTGCCGGGTGCGGGCGATATTCCCATTCTAGGGGCTCTATTTCGCTCAACCAAATTCCAGCGCCGTCAAACCGAGGTGGTCATTGTGGTGACGCCGTATCTTGTGGATCCAGCTGAATCGGAGAAAGCCCTCAAACTGCCAACGGACAACCTGCCCATGGCCAGCTCACTTGAGGCCCTGTTCTTGAACGTTTTGAATCGAGATCCTGGGCAACCAGCGGATCCTGCCATGCGCTTTCAGGGAAGCGCTGGTTTCCATGTGCCGCAATAAAGGGGAGAAGACTTGATGTTGAGAATGCACAACCAAGCTTTTTTGAAGGTGTCTGCGGTCGTGATGATGATTTCCCTTGCGCTTAGTGGCTGTAACCGACGCGTGGGAACGCGCCCAAACTGGCAACCTGAAGTTAAGTTCGAGCAAAAAGTGATTTCCTTGAATCAGGGGCGCTCGGGGCTTGGCCTGAATCAAAATGAGTTTGAAGAGATTGTCACGTTCGTGCAGAGCAAAACGTCTGAACGCTCGGCAGTTTATGTGCGCTTGGAATCCTCTGATCTGGCGTGGATTGAAAGACAGGGAAGCCAAAGTGTTGAACAGTTGCGTGCCCGCCTTGAAAAAGTGGGTCTTCCCCGCCACCGCTTTGAGCCAAAGGTCCAATATGTGCAAGGGGATGCAGGGCATCGGATCATTCTCGAGCGCTACCGCGTGACGCCCCCTGGGCCCTGTGCGTGGGACGAGCTCATGGAGCGCTATTCTTCACCAAACGGAGACCATAATTTTGGATGCACTACGGCTGCAAATCTGGCGGCCATGGTTGCTGAGCCTCGCGATCTTTACCGATCAGAAGTCAAACGGGATTTTGATGCCCAGCGTTTGGTGAAGGTGGTCAAGGACTATCGTTCCAATGAAGTTAAATTACCCTCATCCACAGCCCTTAATAGTCTTGCCACCACCAGCGGGGGCAGTGGTGCGGGAAGCACCAAGCGTTTTAATGGCGTGATTGGTGCTGCAGGGACCGCTGATACAGCTGCCGCATCAAGTGCGGCGACATCACCCCTCGATGGAGTAACACCGTGAGAGGGAGTCTTCTAAAAGCAAGGCTGACGATGGCGTTTGGGTTGAAACTGGTCACTGAGGGGAGACACCATGGGCGCTGATCGTTCCTCCTTGCGGCACCCGACATTTGTCGCTTTTGGTGCGGATGCACACGCCCTTCAAGCGCTGCACGACCTCAGTGTAGAGCCGTTGGGCTTGCAGAAATCCGTCTATGACGGCGGGCTAGAAGCGGCCCGCAGGTACTTAAGCGAACACCACACCCCAGGGATTTTGGTGTTGGATGTTGGACATCTGGAGCGCCCTGTATCTGCGGTTGCCGCCATTGCTGCCTTATGTGAGCCGGGTGTTGCCGTCATTGTCATGGGGGATCGCAATGATGTGGGACTTTTTAGGGGGTTGATCGCCCTTGGTGTCACCGATTATTTGGTCAAACCCCTTGCACCAGGTCTGCTGCAACGCAGCATCGAGCGCATTTTAAGTAAAGGTCATCATCCCTCTGGTGCTCAGTTTGCGTCCTCAGGACAAGTGGTTGCCTTTCTTGGCTGCCGTGGTGGGGTGGGTACTACAACCTTATGTACCTCTGTTGCCCATGTGCTGTCCGATTCCCTGGGGCGACGCTCGGTGATCTTTGATGCTGGGGCCCAAACAGGCCAGGTGGCCCATTTTTTGGGTCTTGAGGCTGGAAAGGCCTACCTTGATGCCATGGCTGACCCCAACCGCATTGATCCCATTTTGGTTGAGCGTCACTGTGTGCCATATGATGAGCGCCTGAGTGTGTTGTCGTGCCATGTATCCCTTGCCGAGCAAGTGACGTATACGCCTGAGGGATTGTATGCCACTTTGAAGGCCCTTAAGCAGATTTTTCCCTACGTCTTCGTGGATGTGCCGCGCTCTTTTGGAGACGGCATGGCGCAAGCCATCCTTTCGGTCTGTAATACGTTGTGCCTGGTGACAGATCCAACCCTTATTAGCCTGCGGGATATGGTCCGCATCAGCGCGTTGGTCAGCGAGATGGGGCTGCATCAACCCCAAATGGCAATCATTCTCAATCGGGTTGGCGAATATCGCCATCGTGCCATGAGCCCTGCAGAATTCGAAGAAGCCGCAAGGGTGAAGATCGCCTTTAACGTGCGCTTTGATGAAAGGGTGCCCATGCGCTCGCTGATGGAAATGAAGCCTGTCTCGGCCTATGCCGGCGGTATGCGTCAGGATATTTTACATATTGCCCAATGGCTTGTGGGCGGTCGCGTCCATGGTCCGCAGACCTTGTGGCAGCGGCTTAAAGCTTCTTTAAACGACAGTGCGGTAGGGTCATAGCAGCACCCTAAGCACCGTTCATCGCGCAGGTAAGGATTGGGTTGATGGAATTTGGTTTTAAAAATTCAGATCCCACTGAAAAGGAAGGCAGTTCACGCCGTGAGGCCAGCACGACTGCGTTTTCTCCTTTTGCTCAGGAACACCTGCTGCCCAGTGGTGAAGTACTGTACCAAACCCGTCCACCCCTTCTCAATGAGGCTTTGCTTGGCGTGCGCGATGCCGTATTCGACCTGATTCTGACGCAAATGGATTTGGTCAAGGCTGCCAAAATGCCCCGCGCCGAGCTGCGCAAAGCCATCGAGCGTCTTTTCTTGCACTATGCCGACGAGCACAAGGTTCAAGCCAATCTGCGTGAGCAGCAAACCATTGTCGATGACATTGTGGATGATATGGTTGGGTTAGGGCCCATCGAGCACCTCATGCATGACCCATCGGTGAGCGACATTTTGGTGAATGGTCCCCGTCATGTCTATGTCGAGCGTAAGGGAAAACTCTATCTTACCGATGTGCGCTTTCGCGACGACCGTCACGTGGTCCAAGTGGCCCAACGGATTGCCAGTCGGGTCGGTCGGCGGGTGGATGAAAGCTCGCCCATGGTGGATGCACGTTTAAGTGATGGCAGCCGCGTCAACGTTGTGATTCCCCCTCTTGCCGTCAATGGCCCAAGTTTGTGCATTCGTCGCTTCTCGCCCATTAACATCTCTCTCGAAGAGATGGTGGCGATGGGCACCATGGACGCCCCTCTCCAGAAATTCCTTGAGCTCGCAAGTAACGGCCGCCTTAACATCCTGGTCACTGGCGGCACGGGGGCAGGTAAAACCACCCTTTTGAATGCGCTCTCAAAAAAGATCGACCCCCGAGAGCGCATCATCACCATTGAAGATGCTGTCGAATTGCGCCTTGAGCAACCCAATCTGGTACGTCTTGAAAGCCGCCCGTCTAACCTTGAAGGGGCAGGGCAGGTGGCCATTCGGGACTTGGTTCGCAATGCGCTGCGCATGCGCCCGGACCGGATTATCATTGGTGAGGTCCGCGGGCCTGAAGCCTTTGATATGCTTCAAGCCATGAATACCGGACACGACGGATCGATATCCACCCTGCATGCGAATAACGCCCCCGAGGCCATCAGCCGTCTCATCAACATGGTCATGATGGCCGCGGAGCAACTGCCCGTTCATGTGATTCGCGCCTTTATTGCCGATGCTGTGGATTTGATTGTCCATGTGGCGCGGCTGCGGGATGGCAGCCGTAAAGTCCTGCGGGTACTAGAGGTGGTTGGCGCCACGGACCACGAGGTCATCACACAAGACCTCTTTAGCTATCAGATATCTGGCGTTGATGGCGAGGGACGCCTAGAGGGTCACTACGCGGTGCGCCCTTGCTCAGAGGAGATGAGGGGCAAACTGAAATTTCAGGGAATTTACGACGACGTGATGGCCTGCTTCGGAGGGCAGCATGATTGAAGTTTTGCTCAATAATCTGGTCTTGCTACTCTTTTTAACAGCCCAGTTTACGGTCACGTTGCTGTTTTTGATTCACACTCGAGACTGGACCAAGCGACGCAAATCGCGCATCCAGAAAACTGCCTCCCTTGCCGCCGATCCACGTGCGTTTGATTTTATATTGCCCCTCAAGCCAAAACCCTCGTTTGACCGTTTGGGGCGTCTTAAAGACAGTGCTGAACGTTGGTATGATCGCTATACGGTGCTGCTTTTGCGGGCAGGACTTCAGGATCATTTCACGCTGCTTCCTTTGATTTTCTTTGTGGCTTTGGTTGCCTTCCTTCTGATGGGAGAGCTGTTTTCCGCTTGGCTTGGGTCTTACTTGATGGTCTATGCACCCGTCATTGCCTTGGGTGTGATCGCTTTGGTGGTCCGCTTTGCCCTGGACAAAAGAGCAGATCAAATCACGGCGCTGCTCCCATCAGCCCTCGAGGCGTTCAGCCGTGTGCTGCATGCCGGCGGTACGCCCGAGCGTGGCCTTGCAACCCTAGCTGAGGATGCTGAAAAGCCCTTGAATCAAGTTTTCGGTGATATGGTCCGCCTCATCCAGGTCGGTGTGCCCTTTGAAGAAGCCCTGCGCAGCACTGCCCATAAACTAGACCACAGAGATTTTTCTTTTTTTGCGGCAACACTGATTATTCAGCGTCAAAGCGGCGGGGCGATCATCGAGACCATCGATCACGTGATTGAGGTTTTGCATCGCCGCAAGGAACTGCGGTTAAAAATGAAATCGCTCATGGCGGATGCGATGGTCTCCAGCATCATTTTGACGTTGGTTCCGGTGGCCCTATTCAGCTATGTCGTTTTTGTTAGTGACACATACCGGAGTTTCTATTTCGATACAGATCTTGGCAAAAAGATTATCTTTTACACGGTTATCTTTTTGCTGGTCGGGAATTTTATTATCCGTCGCATGGCGCGTTTAAAGGTGTAGGGCGATGATCAGCACGTTCACTTCTGTCTTCTTTGAACCTGGCGCGGCCCTTCTTTTTTCTGTCTTTTTTGGACTGAGTTTTGCGGCATTTTTCGCCATGTTTCATTTTTGGGAGCGCCGGCGCCTGCGTGAGCGTATTTTGCGGGAGCTGCAGCGAGAGTTCGGCGACCAGGCAGACCACCTACCCCATGGTCGTCAGTCCCTTTGGCGCGAACTTTTTCCCGATATCTTTGAAGGGTTCGGTGCTGCCTTTGGGCGCCTTGAGAAGTGGTCAGAGGGCAAATTGTCGGATCAGCGGTTTCGCTTTGAACAGGCCGGAATTGCGCCCCGTTATGGCCTGCTTTATTTGTTGAGCGCCAATGGACTGGCTGTTGTTATGCTTGGGCTTGTTTATCTGATCCTGCTGAAGCCACTGCTTGTCCATAACCCGCATAGGACTGTTTTGGATTATGCCTATCTGGGTCTCGTCATCTATTTTGCTTTGCGTTTTTTTGACCTTTTGCTGGACGGTCTTATTCGCTGGCGCCAGGGAAAAATCGCTGAGGCCATGCCCTATGCCCTGGACTTAATGCTGGTTTGTGTGCGCTCTGGCATGGGCACCCAAACCACTTTTCTGACCATTGCCCGGGAATTGAAAGCTGATTTTCCAATCCTTGCCCATGAGTTTGAGCGCACCGCGCGAGAACTGGATCTGGTTCCAGACGTGCGCCTGACCCTTGGCCATTTGGCCCAGCGATCAACCCTTCCTGTGGTGCGCCAAATGTGCATGGCTTTTATTCAGTCCCATGAACAAGGCACCTCGTTGAGTCAATCCATCAGCAGGCTGTCGCGTGAATATGTGCGTGAGCGCTTGCTATCCTTAGAGGCGAAAGCCGGGAAAATTTCAGCCCTTTCCATCGTGCCCATGATTTTCGTGTTGCTGCCGTGTACCCTTGTGATTATTTTTGCCCCTCCTTTGAATAGCCTTGCCACCGTCAAAAAAGAAAGTGCCGATTCCTTAAAACAATCTGGCCAATTTTCGTCCGATATCAGGGGGCAAAGGTCCTCAGATGAGGAGGCTTCAGATGGGGCGCCAACTGACCAAGAAGTGTCGTTGGACCCGGGAGCACGGCTATGACGCCACGCACGAGCGACATGTTTTTCATGACCATGGCGGATGGCGCAAAGCTGCGCGCAAAATTTATGGTGAATCCCCGAGGTGGCCATCGGGGCACCATTGTGATGCTTCCCGGAAACTCGTCATTTATCGAGAAATTTGATCCAGTTGAGGTCATGATTGAGGCCAATCATTTTAATTTCTTTTGCTTTGATTGGCGTGGTCAAGGATCGTCGCATCGGCAATTACTTGACCCCAATAAGTCCCACATCGACCACTTTGGGATTTATGTGAGCGATTTGGCGCGCATCATGGAAAACTATGTTTTGCCGTTGGGATCGCAGCCGGTTTATTTCCTTGCCGAGTCCATGGGCGGTAACATCGCCTTGCGCTATTTAAGCCAACACGCCTCTCCGGTGAAGGCTTTGATTCTGGCTGCTCCCATGCTTGGCATCTTAACGGCCCCCTATCCGTGGTCCATGGCCAAATGGATCGCCAAAGCCACGTGTTGGGCTGGGTTTGCCACCTCCTATGCCTTGGGTCAAAGGCCACTACGACCCTATACGTTGCCTTTTGAGACCAATGATCTGAGCACCTATCGTGACCTTTATTATCGGGTGAGAGAATACCAGTTTATGAATCCGCACCTTGTCAATTCTGGCGTGACGTGGGGATGGTTAAAGGCTGCCATGGAATCCGTTGACGTCATTCTCAAAGACATTGATTGGGGATCCTTTTCAATCCCTGTTCTGCTGGCCTTATCTGGTCGCGAGGGGGTGGTGGATAATCAAAAGGCACTCCAATGGTCGCAAAAAATTTCTCGGTGCAGGGTGCGGTATTACCCCGACGCTGCCCACTTGATTATGGGGGAGAAGCCCGAAATCCTGGCCAACTTTTGGCAGGATATCAATGTTTTTCTTGCAGATACCGAAGAGAGCTCAGCGGAACGGCGGATCGTCGAATCCACGTAGTTTACGTGAGTGCAAGGACAGCATGCCGCGATCCCGCAAGATGCGCATGGCCTCCAGCCCGATAAAAAGGTGCTGGCTGACGCGTTCGCGATAGAAGGCATTGGCCATGCCACGCAGTTTAATCTCGCCGTGAATGGGCTTGTCCGAGACGCACAATAAGGTTCCATAAGGCACGCGAAAACGAAAGCCGTTGGCGGCGATGGTCGCGGATTCCATATCAAGGGCGATGGCCCGGCTGTCGTTAAATTCTTCGTACAGTTCGTGGGAACGAAGCTCCCAGTTGCGGTTGTCCGTTGTATAGACCGTGCCGGTGCGCAGGCGCGTTTTCATGGCCCGGCCAGCAAGGCCCGTAATGGTCTCGACGGCCTCTTGCAGGGCAATTTGGACCTCGGCCAGGGCAGGGATGGGGACCCATGCGGGCAAATCATGATCCAGGACATGGTCATCGCGCACATAGGCGTGTGCTAACACGTAGTCGCCCAGCCACTGGGATCGCCGCAATCCGGCGCAGTGCCCCAGCATCAGCCAACAATGGGGGCGTAAAACCGCCAGGTGGTCGGTAATGGTCTTGGCATTGCTTGGGCCAACACCAATGTTAATCAGGGTGATGCCATTGCCATCTGGACGCTTCAAATGATAGGCCGGCATCTGCGGCAGGTGGTCCGGCGCTTGGCCCACGGATTCATGCTCGCCTGACTCGGAAATGCGGGTGATGACATCTCCTGGTTCAACCAAGGCCTCATACTCATTGGATGCCCGCAGTTGTGCCTTTGCGTACTCTACAAACTCTTTGACATACCGCTGATAGTTGGTGAGCAGGATAAAGCTTTGAAAATGCTCGGGATTTGTGCCGGTGTAGTGATAGAGTCGGTGCAGCGAGAAATCGATGCGCTCGGCGGAAAAAAATGATAGGGGCAGGGGATTGGTGAGCCGCCCGCGGTGGTTGTTGGCGATGTTATCATCAACCCTGCTCAGATCTGGAAACACAAAGCCACGGCGCATTTGCTCGATCATCTCGGGCCCGACGGGCACCGTGGCTTCGTCTACGGCAAAGGGCAACGGGATCGGCCAGTCACTTTCCCCCACGTAAACGGGGCGGTTGTGGTTTTCGATCAATAGCTTGATTTGTTCAACAATATAGTCGCCGAATAAATCGGGGCGGGTGATGGTTGTGCCGTAAACTCCCTCATTTTCAGCAGCACCAAAGGCAAGACGGGAATCAGGGCATAAATCCTGGGGATTCAGGGTGATGCCAATGTAGGGATAGCTGGCGCCAAGGCGCTGCTCCAGCG
The DNA here is from genome assembly GCA_046318415.1 of Holosporales bacterium. Lineage (GTDB taxonomy): Bacteria > Pseudomonadota > Alphaproteobacteria > Caedimonadales > Caedimonadaceae > JBKCUK01. The sequence continues at coordinate 15,739 of JBKCUK010000010.1, forward strand.
GGTGTGCGCCTTCCCCAAGGGCCGTGAAGGCATCCCGCAATTCCTGAACGCTGGTGTGATAAAGACGCTTAATCTCTTCCAGGGCTGCGTGGGCATCCCAAAATTCCTTGAGGTTTTTAGCTCTTGTATGCTCTTGGCCAATCATGGAATCCATCTCGCTCTTTTATGCTCACCGGGGTCGCATCTCTTCACCAGCGACGCCGCTTTCGTTTTGGTCTTCAGCATAACGCCTGCAGTTTGTGCCGTCTAGCAATTGATCAGTGTGCGGTTTGAAAGGTGGGGATTCTTTTTTCCTTGCAAGATGGGCGCGTCGCTTTTTCCCATTGATGCCCACTTTTGTGCACTTGGGCCTTGACCAAAATTTAAATTGCGCTAGCTTGAGGAACGGAGGGCCTGTAGTTCAGTGGTTAGAACGCACCGCTCATAACGGTGTTGTCGCAGGTTCGAATCCTGCCGGGCCCACCACGTAAAAAAAGAGTTAAAAAAAGATATTGCATCTCAGTTCCCCATTGGGTATAAGCAAGCATCATCAGTGATTGACGCGGGGTGGAGCAGCCCGGTAGCTCGTCAGGCTCATAACCTGAAGGTCGCAGGTTCAAATCCTGCCCCCGCAACCAACACATCAAAAAGTCATCCAAATATAAATTTACATCCGACGACACTGACCCTTGACCCTTATGCTTGAAAAAGTTATAGCTATGTTTATTGTCCGGGGGTGCTGTGAAGTTTAGTTGCAGCTGAGAAATACCCTTTGAACCTGATCTGGTTGGTACCAGCGGAGGGAGTGTCAACAATGTCTATCCAAGTTCCTGAGTCCTCTGAGCACAACATCTTCGTCTGCAAAGAATTTTGCCTCGATCGGGCCATTGAGGTGATTCTTCTTGCCAATGGCGAGCCCCCCAGCCAAAGCCAAACAGCATGGCTGCGCGAACAGACTCAGCCCCTTGTGCTGACCGATGGGGCGGCAAATTGGGCCAAAGAACAGGGTGTTACGCCAGCTGCTATTGTGGGTGATTTTGATAGTCTGAATAACCTCTCTTACTGGCAAACGCAATCTGTTGAGATTCACCATGACCCCGACCAAAACACCAATGATCTCCATAAGGCCCTCCGCGCCATCCACCAGCAGGGATGGCGGCGTGTCTTGATTTTGGGGCTTCATGGGCGGCGCAGCGACCATATGCTGGCCAATATCTTTTTCATCAGTCAGTGGCTTCCATTGCTGCAGCTGAGCTGGCTGGATCACCATGGGTTGGGGTGGATTGCGGCCCCAGAAGAAAAGCTAGAGGCTGTAAGAGGGCGCGCTGTTTCTCTCTTTGCCCTTGGGGATCGGCCCGTAACAGGGTTGACAACCCGCGGGTTGGTCTATCCCCTTGATCAGGCGGTGCTAAAACCCTATACACCGGCCGCGGCCCTCAATGTCATGCAAGAAGACACCGCTTGGGTTCGGCATCAAACCGGCACTTTGCTGATTTATCAGGCATTTCAGTCATGATGCACATGAGCCCCATGGATTACGCCTGCATCCTTCTTTATGGGGTGATGCACGTGGTGGGGGTGCAGCGCACAAAAAACCAAGCAAAACGTAGTGTCCTTGCTGAGGGCCGCCTTTTAACCCTTCCTGCTTTTGTGGCTTCCATGGTTTCCACCTGGTATGGCGCCATTTTGGGCGTTGGTGAGTTTATTTACGAACGCGGCATTTTTGGCGCAGTTGCCATGAGCGTGCCTTATTATCTTTTTGCTTTGGCTTATGCTGTTTTTTTTATCCATAAAGCGAAAGCGCCGCTTCACAAGTCCTCAGACAGGCAGAACCGCACCCTTGTCCTGCTGCGACTCTTTATCCTGTTTCTTTTTGCGTTACCCGGGGCCTACTTTTGGATGGGCACTTTGCTTTTTGCATCCTTGGGGTTTTTCTCGAAAATGGCCGCAATGGTCCTCACGGGCGGATTGGCCTATATCCTGTTGCGCCAAGGACGAGGGCACGTGTATCGCTCAAATGCCTTGGACTTTGTCTTCATGTACGCGGGATTTTTGGTGTTAGTCGTCATGTGTTTGAGGGTCTATGGTGGTGTGCAGGGGTTACCGCCTTTGTTGCCTGTGGCGCACCTTAAATTGGATGGTCCAACTCATCTGGCTGAACTCAGCTTATGGCTTTTTATCGGCGCGCAAACCTTTATTGATCCCGCACTCCACCAACGCATCCAGGATGCCAAGTGCGCCCGAACCGCCAAGCGCGGGCTTATGCTGTGCATTCTGGCCTGGAACGTGTTTGACCTTATGGCCATTTTAGCAGGGCTCTACGCCAAAGCATATCTGCCATCCTTAGCCGAGCCTGGATTGTGCTATGTGGCTTTGGCCAATACTGTGTTACCCGCTGGGCTGCGGGGATTATTTTGGGTCAGTCTTTTTGCGATCGTTTTTTCAACATTGGTGAGTATGGCGCAAGCGTCCTCGGACTGCCTGCGCCTATTCTTGATCGAGAAATGGGGCGAGAAGGCTCCACACGCGCAAACGCTCTCTGTGTTCGTACTTTTCTTGAGTGGATTCATCAGCCTTTGTGTTCCCTCAGCGGTGTCTTGGTGGTGGTTGCTGGGGCGTTTTCTTCTGCCCACAGCGCTTTTACTCAACTTTGCGGGTTGGGGCCTTTTGTCTCAAAGGGTGCAGAAAAGAATGCCGTGGGTGGTCGCAAGCGTTTTGATCATGACGACTTTTGCAGGCATTTTACATGCTGTGGGTTATCAAAAGCTAAGCCTTATCTTGGTGGATGCTAGCGTTGCCTTAATTTTTCTAGCTGTCGCTGTGCCCAAATGCCAAGCTGGGGTGCGCGCTCTTTTACAAAAATATAAACCGTTGGCAACACAAACAGCGTCAGTAAAGTCCCTAAACTAAGGCCACCCAGCAAAACAATGCCAATGGCGCTTCTCGCCTCAGCTCCAGCGCCTCCGGCAAAGGCAAGGGGAATGGCGCCAAAAATCATGGCAGCTGACGTCATCATGATGGGCCGAAGGCGTAGCTGGGTAGCGGCAATCACAGCCGCGCGGGGAGATTGACCTGAAGCCAGGCCATGGTTGGCAAACTCAACCAACAAAATACCGTGTTTGGTGATCAGCCCAATGAGGGTAATGAGGCCAATCTGCGTGAAAATATTCATGCTTTGTCCCGTCAGCTTCATGGCCAATAAGGCGCCACCACACGCCAAAGGAACGGTGATGAGGATAATCAGCGGGTCAAGAAAAGAATCAAATTGAACGGCCAGGATGCAGAAAATGAAGACCAGCGCTGCCAAGAACAACAGCACCATGGTGGCTTGGCTTTGATCAAGTTTGGCGGCTGCGCCCGTAAATGTGGCGATAAAGCCTTCGGGTAAATTTTTCAGTGCCGTTGCCTCGAGCTTGGGGATCACCTTAGAGAGATCTTCGGGGTTTGCAAGGGTCAGTGTAAAGGTGGCGGACCGCATGGAATTCAAGTGCTCAAGCGACCGTTCAACCTGGGCTAACTTAAGGGAGGCAAAAGAAGCTGCCGAGAGTAGCAAGCCTTCCCGGTTGAAGACGTAAAGTTCGCGAAGAGTGTTGGGCCGGTCCTTGGCGCGAAGGCGCACATCGTAAAGCGTACCTTCATAGCGAAATTTAAGGGGACGCATATCGCCAAAAAACACGGCTGCCGTTTGCGCAACGCTTGCTGGATCAATATCCCAAAGGGTCATCTTGTCGTGATCAAGGACCAGATCATAGCCTGCGAAATTGGCATGAAGGTTGTGATGTAAAGCGACAAACAGCTTGGTTTTATCGAATTCTTGGCGCAATTGGTTTAAGACATCGAGTAACTCGTCGTAGCTACGTGTGGTGCGAATGGCCAGGGTGATAGAGCTGCTATCTCCACCAGTTTGCAGGCCGGGAAGTCCCGTATCCCAGTTCCACGGGTACACATCTATACTGGGCAAACTGTTGGCTTTTGGTGTGAGTTCATTGACAATCTCTATGGAGGAACGCTTGCGTTGATCGTGTGGTTTCAGCTTCACAACGGCGTTGCCTCCCCAAGATCCAGCAAAAGCAAGTACCGTTGCTGCTTCGGGAAGCTCCGTCAACAGCGCCTCAGCCTTTTGAAGAGAGGGCAGGGCCTCTTGCAGGGAGGTATTCGAGAGGGGCGGAATGAACATTCCAATCACCCCTCGATCCTCCCGCGGCGTGATTTCATGGGGCAGATTTTTCAACAAAACCATACAGCCGGCCGCAAAAACCAGCATCAGGGCGGCCACTGCTCCTGGGTGCTGGGTGGGGGCTTTGAAAAGCGCTTTGAGGTTCATAGAGGGGAACTTGCGGATTATATTTTGCAGTAGACGTGGCAAAGGCTTGGCTTCTTCGTGACGCAAAAAGGTGGCGCACATCAACGGAGACAAGGTGATGGCGGTAACGCCAGAGAGTAACACCGAGCCCGCCAGGGCTATGGCAAACTCGCGAAATAGCTGCCCTTCAATGCCCTCCACAAAGGCCACCGGCGCGTAGACGCTTGCCAATGTCAAGGTCATGGCGATCACCGCAAAGCCAATCTCTTGCCCTCCTTCCTTTGCCGCTTGAAAGGGACTTCGTCCCTCAGAAATTTTGCGGTGAATATTCTCCAGCACCACAATGGCATCATCCACGACCAGACCAACGGCCAAGACCATGGCCAGCAAGGTAATCGTGTTCAATGAACAGTCAAACAACAGCAAAAAGGTCAACCCACCAATCAAAGAGACGGGAATGGTTAGCAAGGGGATAATCATGGCGCGCGCATTGCGCAAAAACAGCAGAACCACCAGGCCCACGAGAATCACAGCCTCCATAACCGACTGCTTGATGGCCGCCAGAGAGGTGCGGATGAACGCAGCCTTGTCAAATGAAAACTCAAGTTTATAGGCCGATGGCAGTTGCCGAGTGATATTGGGAAGGGACCTGTAGAGGGCGCTGGACACCTCAAGGGGATTGGCATCACTGGCGATTTGAATCCCTAAAATAACGCCCGGCTTGCCGTTAATGTGGGTAAGGCCATTATCATCGCTGACAAGGCTCACCTCAGCCACATCCCGCAGGTGCACAATGCTGGCTTCATTGTGTTTGATGGGGATGGCTTTGACCTGTTCAACCGAGCGAAAGGAAGACGGGATTCGAATGGGTGCTTTCTCGTGGTACGTGCCGCCCGGCAAAGCATACTCATGGGAACGTAACACGGCCAGAACTTCGGGGATGCTTATTTGATAGGCAGCCAGCTTGGTGGCATCAAAGCGAATATCCATCAAATAGGGCTGACCGTATATCTCAACCCCCGATACATCGGGAATATTGCGCAACAAGGGTTTGAGTTGGCTTTCAGCCATATGATAAATTTCGGCTTCTGGGGTGTTTTCAGCGCTCAGTTCAAAATAGAAGTAAGCATTGTTTTGGTCGCTGGAGCGCATGATGACGGGCTCTTTGACGTCATCGGGAAATGAACTGCGCGCCTGCGAGACCCGATCGCGCACATCGGCAAGGGCTGCCTCAAGGTCTGAGCCTGGATAGAACTTAAGGGTTATGGTGGCGGTACCAGGAGAAGAAGTACTTTTCATCTCTTCCAAATTGGGGGTGCCTGAGAGACTCTCTTCGACCCGATAGGTCACATCCTGCTCGACCACATCGGCACTTGCGTTGGGGTAGGGGATCATCACTTGCAGTTCCGGCACCACAATCTGTGGATACTCAGAGACCCTTAACATGGCCGCCGCCATGAGGCCAACCAGGACAATCACCAAATTGATGACATAGGCAAGAACGGGCTTATCCAAGAAGTAACGAATCATGATTTTGCATCAGCAGTGGTCAGAATTTGAACACTGGCACCGGGATAAAGGCGCGATAGGCCCTTGATGACCACCTGATCCCCTTGGTTGAGGCCCGAGAGAACCTCGCAAGTCTTATCGCCCATCAGGCCAAGCTGCACTGCAACGGACTGGGCCTTGCCATCTTGAATGCGCCAGACGTGATAGGTGTTCCCTTCCACAAACAGGGCCTCTTGCGGCACGGCTAGGACATTACTGACTTTTTTAAGCGCAATACGGACCGAGAGGTGGGAACCAATCAGGCACTTGGCGCAGCTGACATCCGCCCGTGAGAGGGCCATGCGGGTTTTAGGATTGAGGACGCCGTCAACGGAAACCACGCGGCCACTGCCCCCGTCAAAGGTGACCTCGGCGCCAGGATTTAAAGTGCTAGCGGCATCTTGCGGCAGGCTGATTTCCAGTTCAAGGGACGTGGGGTCATAGACGCTGACAATTATGTCGCCAGGTTGCACACTTTGGCCTTGCGTCACTTGAAAAACCCCGCAGACGCCATCAAAGGGGGCTACGAACCGCGTCTGATTTAACTCGCGAAGCGCTTGTTTTTCCCGTTGTCGCGCTTCCAAGTAGCTTGCCTTGCAATCTTCAAGTTTTTTGTGGCTGAGAAATTTCTTTTCATGCAGTTTTTGACAGCGCTCCAGATGGATTTTGGCGAGGTCTTCCGCGTCATCGGCAGCCTTGAAGCGGGCAGAAAGTTCAGCATTTTTAAGCTCAGCCAAAAGGGTGCCGGCGCGAACACTCTGACCGGCTTGGGTCTGAATTTTCTCAACCACACCCTGCACCTCAGCCAGCAAGTGGGTGCTGCGCTTTGCTTTAAGTTCCGCTAAAAAGCTTGCCGATTGGATGACATCGGCCCGGTTGATGGTGGCAGTTTCCACCACTTTCGTTGCTTCTTGCGCATGCCCACAGGAAGCAAACAGGATGAGAGTCATAGAATAAAGAAATTTTTTTGCCGAGATCATGGTTCGTCTCATGTGAGGGTGGGTGGAAGGCCAAATGCGACCCAAGCGTGACCAGCGGGGGCTGCTTCCTTCCGGACCTGACCCAGTACACCGGGCGCTTGCCCGCCTTGACCTTCCGGGCAGAAGGTAACATGGCTGCCGCACTAAAACAAGCTGCCATCAAGAAACTTATGGTTGTCCTTGGGTCTCTTTTGCCGTTTTGAGGGCTTGGGCATACCACAGCAACTGTGTCAGACCTTTTTGGGCTTGTTCGACAAACTTGGTATCCTGTGATTCATTGTTTTCATTAAGGATCGTCTGGATTTTTGCAATGGCCAGCGTTGTGGGGATGGAGATCATGCCCATGGCGGAGGTGAGGGCGCGTGCATGCTCAAGGGCTCTAAGGCCCGCATAGGCACCGACCGAATAGGTGACAAGAAGCACAGGCCGGTGGCCGAAATCTTTGGGTTGGAAATGGTCGATCAAATTGGCAAGACCCGGTTGAATGGTATGGTTATACTCGCCCGTGATCACGATGAATGCATCCGCCTCATGAAAGATTTTTTGCAGGGCAAGGAGTCTTGCGGGGGCTTGACCTTGCTCGTAATCCATCAACCGATTCTCAAGAAGCGGTAATTTTTCTTCCATGGCATCGGCAACTGTGACGCTATGCCCGCTTTGGGCGAGATTCTTCTCAAGAAAGCGGACGGCGCGAATACCAAGACGGTTCGGACGGGTCGAGCCATAGAGAATGCAAATGTTCATCGAGATTTCCTTTAACTGGGATTTTTGTGCTGGCAGTGTCGTGGCCTCTTGCGCTGCTTGGGCCATGCAAGTGGGCAACATTGTCATTAAGAAAAGCACGCCGCACACACCGCCAAGCCAACGGCTCAAATACAACATTGTCCGCATTATCTCCCTATTGTGTCCAAAAGTGCTTTAGGACCTGAAGATGACTTTAGGAATCATCTCCAAAGCCTTGTTGGTATTCACGCTCCCGCTCTTTGCTTTTGGCAGAGATGCTCAGCCAATAGCGTGTGCGCGAAAGGGTAAGAATGGCAAAGATAATGGCCGTGGTCAGCAGTGAGATCACATACATCTCAAAAGCAACGGCAAGACCAATGGAGGCCGTGGTCCAAAGTAAGGCGGCCGTGGTGAGGCCTTTGACGTGAACACCTTCACGAAAGATCATGCCGACCCCAATAAAGCCGATGCCTGATACCACTTGGGCGGCAATACGGCCAGGATCACCAAGGGGGCCAACATGCTTTGAAATCAGGCCAAAAACGCAGGCACCGATGGCGATCGAGCCAAAGGTGCGAATGCCGGCCTCGGTTCCCGCAATTTCACGCTGCCAGCCTAAAATAGCCCCCAGAAGAAAAGAAATGAAAACTTGGGGCACCATCTCGAGTTCAAAGATCAGATCGCTCAACGCCACACCTGCTTATAATGGAGAGTTATTTATGAGAGTAGCCTAGCTTGCGGGCGCCGCCAAGGGGCTTCGGTGCTGTTTGCCTCTGAATCTGGTTCTCACTCCCCAAAGTGTGTAGACGTCAGGGACAGGGATGGGGATAGGGAGATGCCTCCCCACCTATCCCTAGAGGAAGCGGGCCATGGACCTTGCGGTGTCTAGCATGCGGTTTGAGAAGCCCCACTCATTGTCATACCAAGCCAGAACACGGCAAAAGTGACCGTCGATGACCTGGGTTTGGTTGAGATCAAAGGTCGAGCTGGCAGGGCAGTGATTAAAGTCACAAGAGACCAGTTGCTCATGGGTCACGGCAAGGACGCCTTTAAGAGATCCTTCGGCCGCCTTCACCATGGCAGCGTTGATAGCGTCTGCTGTGGTAGGCTGAGCGCTGGTAAAGGTGAAATCAATGAGGGACACATTGGCCACAGGCACACGAATCGCCGTGCCATCCAGCTTACCCTTAAGCTCGGGCAGAACTAGACCAAGGGCTCTGGCAGCCCCTGTTGAGCTGGGGATCATGGAGAGGGTGGCGGCACGTGCCCGCTGTAAATCTTTGTGCATGCTGTCCACAAGGCGCTGATCGCCCGTGTAGGCATGGATGGTTGTCATGTAGCCGCGCTCAATGCCGATAGCCTGCTGCAGAACCATGGCCACAGGCGCCAGACAATTGGTGGTGCATGAGGCATTGGACACCACCAGGTCGCTTGCTGTGAGTTGATCGTGATTCACACCATAAACGATGGTCCGGTCGACGCCGTCTGCTGGCGCCGAAATCAGGACACGCTTGGCGCCCTGGTGGAGGTGGACGCTGGCCTTCTCTTTAGAGGTAAAGCGGCCCGAGCACTCAAACACCATATCAATGGCCATTTCTTTCCAGGGGAGATTGGCAGGGTCAGCGTGGGCCAGCACCTGAATCGGGCCAAGACCGATGTCCATGGTCGTGCCCGAGACCTTGATCTCGCCAGGAAAGCGACCATGGATGGAATCGTACTTGAAAAGGTGGGCGTTGCTCTCCACCTCACTCAGGTCATTGATGGCAACGACCTGAATATCAGGATTATTTTGTTCGTAAAGGGCGCGCAGCACGAGGCGTCCGATGCGACCGAAACCATTGATTGCAACGCGAAGTGTCATGACATCCCTCCGATTTAAATGCACTTAATGCTTGTTCAACACGTCGAGAATTCTAGCAGTAATTTTTTCCTGCGTCAGGCCAAAATGCGCATAAAGTGCTGCGGCTGGTGCAGAGGCACCAAACCCTTGCGTACCAAAGAAAAGGCCATTTTCGCCAATAAAGCGCTCCCAGCCCTGTTGCACGCCAGCTTCGATGGCTACGCGGAGGGTGTGGCGACGAAGAATGCTGTCTTGATAGGTGGCGCTTTGTTGCTGAAACAGCTCGACGCACGGGACCGAGATCACGCTGGCGGCAATGCCTTGACCCTGTAGGGCGGTTGCAACCTCAACGGCAAGGCTGACCTCAGACCCTGATGCATAAAGGGTGATGACCGCATCGGGCCCACCTTCCTGTAAAACATAGGCACCCCAAGAGACCTTATTCTCAACACAAGGGTGATCCCGAAGACAAGGGACACTTTGCCTGGTGAGGCTGAGAATAGAGGGAGTTGCGGTGCTTTTGAGGGCACAGGCCCACGCTTCCGCGGTCTCGACGGCGTCCGCAGGACGCAAGACCAAAAGATTGGGCATGGCCCGAAGGCTTGCCAGATGCTCGATGGGCTGATGGGTTGGGCCATCCTCACCCAGACCAATGGAATCGTGGGTCATGACGTAAATGACAGGCTGCTGCATCAAGGCTGAGAGCCTGATGGCCGGACGGGCATAATCCGTGAAGGTCAGAAACGTCCCGCCATAGGGACGAAAACCGCCATGCACAGATAAACCATTCATGATGGCGGCCATGGCGTGCTCACGAACGCCATAATGTACATACTGCCCCTCTAGAACCTCGGGCATGATGACTTTTTGGCTCTTTGTCTTGGTGTTGTTGGAAGGCGTCAAGTCGGCCGATCCCCCTAAAAGTTCGGGTAGAGACAGAACAAGATGCTCAAGCACCTGACCAGAGCTTTGCCGGGTGGCAAGCTTTGGCTGGGCGTCCATAAAATGGCTGATGGCCACACGGATGGCTTCATCTAGGCCATGGGGCAGCTGGCGGTCTATCACCCGGCGCTGGAATTCCGCCTGGGTTTCTGGGTCCATACTGGAGAATCGCAGGTGCCACTCTTCGTAGGCGCGGCGTCCTTTGCGACCGATGTCTCGCCAAGCATTCAGAATATCCTCAGGAATCTCAAACGGGGCATGTGGCCACTCAAGGGCCTCACGCATGGCTGCGATTTCTTCTTTTCCGAGGGGTGCGCCGTGAACATGGTGGGTCCCCGCCTTGGTGGGCGCGCCATGGCCTATCTGGGTGCGACACGCAATCAGCGAGGGGCGTGGATCGGCTTTGGCTGCGCTCAGTGCGGCGTGGATGGCTTGTGGATCATGACCATCAATGGCTTGGGTATGCCAGTTACTGGCGTCAAACCGCTTCAGCTGTTGGTCAGAAACGCTAAGGTCAGTGGTGCCATCAATGGTGATCTGATTGTCATCCCACAAGACGATCAAACGTCCCAAACCATAATGACCAGCAAATGAAATGGCTTCTTGTGAGAGTCCCTCCATCAGGCAACCATCACCGCACATCACGTAGGTGTAGTGGTCCACAACGTCTTTACCAAAGGAGGCGCTCAAAAGCCTCTCGGCCAGCGCCATGCCCACGGCGTTGGCAAGTCCCTGGCCAAGGGGACCTGTGGTGGTCTCGATCCCAAGGGTGGGATCGTACTCTGGATGACCGGCCGTATGGTATCCCAGTTGCCGGAAATGCTGCAGTTGCTGCAGATCCATTCCCGTGTAACCGCTCAGGTAGGTCAAGCCGTAGAGCAACATGGAGCCGTGCCCGGCAGAGAGAACAAAACGATCCCGATCGGGCCAAGTGGGGTGCTGGGCGTCAAATTTCAGGAAGTCTTGAAACAACACGGTTGCAACGTCCGCCATGCCCAGTGGCATGCCGGGGTGACCGGACTGGGCGCGCTCTACCGCGTCAGCCGCCAGGAAACGAAGGGCGTTAGCTAGCCTTTGGGTCGAGGGTGTCATGATGGCTGAATCTCCATGAATTCATATCTTTTGATTCACAATCGCGTACCCACAGGGCCACGTCAATGATCGAAATCGCTTGCAGATAAAGCGTCCACCAAATAATCCAAAATGCTTCGCCTTCGTGGCGTTGCTGGTTCTGAAGCACTTTTGAACTCTCTGCCAAATAGATCTAGGTCTTCGTGGTGCATGGCAAGGGCACGTAACATGTCCTTTGTGTCGAATTTTTGTACTTTTCGTAGTGCTTTGACTTCTTCTAAGGCTGTTCTTAAGTCTTCTTTGTCTATGATGTGGCCGCTGCTGAGCTCTTGGGCGCGCAGCGCAATAATGCGCTTTTTGGCGCTGGCGGCAATACTCATGGCATTTCCAGTGATTTTGGGTTTAGGGCGCGGTGTTTCAGCCGTGCTCGAGGAGGGTGTGCTTCCAGCTGGCTTGAGGGGATTAGGCCGCCTGTTCTTGTTGATCGAAGACCTTGGTTCATTCGCAAAAACGCGAACATCAAGTTTTTTTACCAGGGTTCCAACCGAGGCAGATGAGTGAAGGGCCTGGCTATTTTGAGAGAAGTTTTCACGTTGCAAATTTTTTCTTTTCTTGTCTTTTTCGCTAAAACTGGGCGCACTTTTTGAGGCAATCAGTTGCTTGAGCGTAATTTCACTTTGTTCTTGATCGCTGGGGGGGTCGAGGGTGATGTAGGAATCTGTTGTCTCTGAAGGGTTATCCGAAAAAGAGGAACTGTTTTGGGGACTTTTTGCTTTACGCCTCTTCCGCAAGAGTGGAGGAGCTGCGTAGTGGGTTTCAAGGGATGAAACGTCCGAGCTTGATGTGGAGAGAGAGCTCGAGCGAGAGGTCAGTCGTAACCGGTAAGTTTGAATGCGCTCTTGACTTAAAAGGCCTTCTAGGTGGCTTATAAACTTTTGGGTTATTATGTCTTTTTGGCAGCGAATATCAAAGCCATAGTAGGCTTGCAGTGTTTCACGTATCTGGGGAGAGGGAAACTCGGGCAGGGCCTCTAAGCCCTTATAAACACCATATTGTCGAATTTTGTAGCCAAGGGAATATGCAAATAATAAAGGGGAACCCCCTCGTGCGTTCTTTCTTTCAATGAGTTCCCAAACAAAATGATTTTTTAGCTCTTCAAGTTCCGCATAAGAAAGGTGGTAAGGACTAAGTGTTTCGGATTCGTTTTTGGTCATCACCCAATCTGAGTCATAGGGAAACCGGACAAGTTCATCTTCGGCTGTTGAATCGCTCAGAATGTCGGGCTCAGAGGCACAAGCACACAACACAAGACCCAGTCGAAGACACAGAAAAAATGCAAACGAGTAAAGTCTAAAGTGCCGATTCATCTTCGCACCTTAGATGCAAAAGTGCGGCCGATGGTCGCTGTATATCCTCTAACTGGGCCACAGTTCTCACCGTCGAAAGTGCTTAATGAAGTCACGCAAGGCTTTTGGAAAAGATTCTGCGATATCCTCTGCAATGAGGCCAGGTCCGAAGTGCAAAGCAGCCTCGGATTGGAACCAGCAGCTCATGGCAGCTGCCTCAAAAGCCGGCACACCTTGTGCAAGAAATCCTAAAATAAAGCCAGATAACACGTCACCTGTGCCACCGGTTGCCAGCCAGGGGGGACCAAAATCTTGGACCAAGGTTGTGCCCTGGGGTTGGGCAATGACCGTATCCGGGCCTTTTAGAACCAGAATGGCATTGGCCTCAAGGGCAGCTTTACCTGCCCGCGCTAGTTTGTCGCCGGATGCTTGGAACAGGCGCTCAAACTCACCCTCGTGGGGCGTGAGCACGCAACGTGGACTAAGTGTTGCAAACAACGCCCCCGGATCCGTCTCAAAAGCCGAGAGGGCACCAGCATCCACGACCGTTGCTTTGTGATGTTTAAGGGCTTGCAAGACCTTCGTGCGTGTCTCGCCATCGGGTTTCATGCCGCAGCCAATCAGCAGGGAATTGATGCGATCTTCTTTGAGAAGTTCGTCAATGGCGCCGGGTGTATCTGCCTTTGCAACCAAGGTACCAAGGAGGCTGAGCGCATAAATGGGATAGGCTTTTTCCGAGCACGCAAGGGTGACTAACCCAGCGCCACTGCGGCGTGCGGCTTGCGCTGCCAGGCGTGAGGCGCCCGTCATCTCATCGCCACCAAAAATGAGGGCGTGACCCCTTGTATACTTATGATCCTTGTAAGAGGGAAATGGAAAATGGCGCAGCCAAAGGTCCGGATGATTTACAAAGCAAGTGGCATCCTCAACGGCGCCAAGGCCGATGTCGGCGACCATAATCTCGCCTTGATGATGGCGGCCCGGCATCAGCATTTGCCCGCGCTTACGGTAACCAAACGTAATTGTCATATCCGCTGAGATGGCTGTGCCCAAGACGGCGCCTGTATCACCGTGCACGCCGCTTGCAATATCAATTGAGATGACATCAAGGCGCGCGTCGTTGACGGCTGTAATCATCTCCAGGTACGGCCCGTCGATGGGACGATCAAGGCCGGTGCCAAAAAGGGCGTCAATAACCAGCTCGATGCCATTTAGCTCTTCAGGATTCATGCCAACGGTGATGCCTTGCCAGTACATGCGATGATGGGCTGCAGCGGGGGGCATGGGGGCTTTCGAATCGAGGGTGGCGACCTTGACAAGCCAGCCTTTTTCCAGCAGGCGCTGTGCCACCACATATCCGTCGCCACCGTTATGGCCAGGGCCACACAAAACAAGGGTTGGGCAAGGATCAAAGTGCTTTTGAATTTTATCTGCAACGGTACGACCCGCATTATGCATCAGCCGGACTTCGCTTACGCCTGAATCTATGGCGCGCCGCTCTAAAACGCGCATGTCGCTGACGCCCAAGACCGCGTGGCGCAGATGACGCTTATGGTCGCCGCGACCTGGCATCATGGACTCAATGGCGGATCCTGTGGCTTTCATTTGGGGCACAACCTTTAGTTCGTCATAAATGTAGAATCTATTTAACCCGAGACACGGCCTGGCGTCAAAGCTGTGGTTGCGAAGTATTCCAGCCAAACGTCTACACTGATCAAAGAATAGAGAGTTTTCAGAGCCTTAAAGGGAAATCTTTAGTCAGTTGTTGCACCTAAGTAACGAAAGCGTGGCATGATTTTGCCGTCGATCTCCACGTTCTCGAGAAACATCTCAAGGGGACGAACCCAAAGCTCGTATTGGCCATAAAGGGCGCGATAAACCACCAGGGTTTCAAGGGTTTCAGAATGGCGCGCAAGGCCTACGACCTCATATCGCAGTGCTTTGTAGTGCTCGTAAATCCCGAGTTCTAACGGTTGTGTATTCATGGGGGACGTCCTGTTAAATGATTCATAAGTCTATGAATAATCAGCATTCTTAATAAGCGGTAGATAAAACCTAACCTCTTTAAACTTTTATTTTTCTTGTATGTCATTAAAAAATTGACAATTAAACCAAGGGAAAGAGTCCATTAATGCCTGCTCACGACAAGAAGATCGATGATTTTAAAGCCGCGCGATTGGGTCATCTATCGCTCCTCTTTGGCACTTCTTTACTTTCGATGTCGCCTGCTTGGGCCATGTTCAAGTTACCACAAGAGTTGGCGGAAGAAAAGAAGGATTGGCATCCACAGGTGGCCCCTCAAGCAACATCCCGAACACCCACTATCCCACAATCTGTGAGTTTACCATTCCATGAAGGGGGAATGGAGGCGGCTCTTGCAAGTTCTGCCCGTGCTTCAGGGGAGGATTCATCTATCATTCGCCGTGCATGGGGCCACTTGGGTAATCAGGGGGAGGCGGCGCAGCCCCGCCT
This sequence comes from Holosporales bacterium, assembly GCA_046318415.1. Taxonomy (GTDB): domain Bacteria; phylum Pseudomonadota; class Alphaproteobacteria; order Caedimonadales; family Caedimonadaceae; genus JBKCUK01. Next base: position 30,943 of record JBKCUK010000010.1, read on the forward strand.
TTGTCTGCTTGAAGGAGATGTCTCAATCGTGGCTGAGAAATCTTCTCCAACACATGCACCGGTTGACGCCGATGCATCCACTGATGAGGCGTATGATGTTCACCTTGCCCAAGTATTTGCTGCAGTAGATGAGATCGACACGTTGGAGCAGCATGCGCAGCCGTTGTTGCCTGAGGGGGAAAAAGAGTGGATTGATGCGTCTTACGGCCATGATGAAGAGGTCAAGCCTGAGACTTCAGGGAGAGATCTTGTGTGTTTTGGACCCTCTGGTGCCTTGTGGGACAAGGAGAAAACCACAACGAATTCAAGCCCCCGGGATCTTTTTGAATCTTGGATCCCGGAATGCCGAGATTTTTTCGTTCAGAAGCGTGCAAAACCCATCTTGGCAGGTCAAGAGAGTCTGGATTTATTGAGTCATCAGTTGCCAGTGCACTTGATCGTTGAGGAGCATGGGGGTGGTAAAGGCTCGAAGCTGATCCGTTTGCCGTTGAATATCCCGGGTTACTATGGCCCTGATGCCGAGCGTGTTCAGCAATCCATGACAACCGAGATTATCAACTCAGAGCAGGCCTTGCGTCTTGCATGTCTACACGCCTTCATGAGGTTGCAGTCCCAAGGTTGCGGTGATTATGAGCAAAATATCGAGAGTGTCTGGAGAGGTTTAAATCTTTTCATGCGCTACGATCTGTTGAACCAATGCGAGACTATGTCAAATCTCCTTGGTCTGTTGGGACATTGGTGCGTTGTTGAGCATGATTTTGTGCAGGGTGCCCTTTTTACCTTGGAGAGGGCAGGTGTTCTTGCCCATTGTGGATCTGCTGAACAGCTTCAACAGTTGTTGCAAATGCTCACCCATTTTGAGGGAATTCATTCTCATCTTTTTCGTATGCTGGCAAAGCACGCTCTTGTGGAACGCGTTGCCGCCGAAGGTCCAGCCCAAGTTTGCGGGAAATTAAGCTGTTTGGTTAGAGCGTTTGCTGAAATCAAATCTCAGTATGGGGTCACCTCTGCGGCACCTTCCCAAAAGTCCGGTTCTCAGGCAGGAACAGCCTTTGAGGATAGCGCTCAACTTGAGGCCGGCAAAATAATGGAGCATCTGGAGACAAAATTTTTGTGGGCTTTGCGCAACGAAGATGCGGCGGCTCATCATGGTATCCTGGGCGTTGCCGAACAGCTATGGCAGGGTGTGCGGGGGCTTGTGGTGTTCCAAGATCTGCTGGACCAAAACCCAAAATTGCGCAAGCAGAGCCTCTCCCATGGATCAAGGGCTAAAGCCGGGCTTTAAAACGGCAGATAAAAGTAGATATAGGTAGGGCGCAAGAAGCGCCCTTTTTGTGTCGAGGGCCCTCCAAAATCCCGTCATTTTAGAGCTGTGCATGAATGGGGGCGCTTCTCGGAAATGGTATTCTGATTTCTCACCATACTTTCGTTTACCTTTGCCTACTCTTCATTCATTCCCTCTTGAACAGGTAGTATGCTTTTCGTGGCGAATTTGTTGCAAAAAGCGGTTGTCGGACAGCGCGAAGTTCTTATAGTCTATGGAATATTGCATTTTAATTAAATTCTAGGTGACTCAGATGGTATATCTTGAGGGGCCGCGTCTAGGGTCAGCCTCTGGACGCACCGATTCCTATGTGGTTTTCGCCCATGGTTATGGCGCGGACGGTCGCGATCTGATTGATCTGGCCGAAGTATGGCGGTCTCAGCTGCCAAACACCGAGTTCTTTTCAGCCCACGCGCCGTTTCCCTTTGAAGGCGGCCCCTTCGGCCGCATGTGGTTCTCTCTAGAAAACTGGGAGCCAAGTCTGCTCGTGCGCACCGATCCGCAAGCCCGGGCGATCCAGGCGGCTTATTTTAAAGGTGCGGAAAAAGCTGCCGCCATCTTGCGTGCGCAAATTGAAAAGGACCTCCAGCGCCTGAATTTAACCATGGATCGCGTGGCTCTCGTTGGCTTTTCCCAGGGAACGATGGTGTCGTTACTAACGGCCTTATCTTTATCGGACCAGCCGGCAGGTGTTCTAGGTTATTCCGGCGCGTTCCTGACGATCGAGGATTTTGTGCCTGCCAGCAAGCCACCTGTGCGCCTCATTCATGGCGACCAGGATATGGTTCTCGATATTGAAGCCATGAACATTGCCCAGAACGCCCTTAAAAAACTTGATGTTCCTGTTGAAACCTACACGCGTCCGGGCCTTGGTCACAGCATTGATCAAGATGGATTACATTTGGGTGAAGAATTTTTAACTAAATTACTGAAACAATAAAAAGCTTGAATGACAAGTCCACCGAAGCGGTTGGAAAAAAGAGAGGAAAAACAATGGCGCGCAAAAAAATAGCTCTCGTTGGCGCGGGAAATATTGGGGGCACGCTCGCGTTACTTGCGGGACAAAAGCAGTTGGGAGATGTGGTTCTTATCGATGTGATGGAGGGAATCCCCCAAGGAAAAGGCTTGGACCTGGCCGAATTATCGCCCGTTGAGGGATTTGATTGCGCTTACCAGGGGGGGCAAGATTATGCCTTGCTGCAAGGTGCCGATGTGGTGATTGTGACCGCGGGTATTCCAAGAAAGCCGGGAATGAGCCGCGATGATCTCTTGGGGGTGAATGCCAAAATCATCCGGGATGTGGCGCACAATATCGCCAAGTATTGTCCAAAAGCCTTCGTCATCGTCGTAACCAACCCACTGGATGTGATGGTATGGTTGATGCGCGAAGCCAGTGGACTGCCTCACCACCAGGTTGTTGGTATGGCGGGCGTCTTGGATTCTGCCCGGTTTCGGTATTTCCTGGCCCAGGAATTCCAAGTGTCCGTTGAGGACGTGAGCGCCATGGTCATGGGCGGGCATGGGGACACCATGGTGCCGATGGTGCGGTACTCGACGGTGGGCGGTGTGCCCTTGCCCGACTGTGTCAAGATGGGATGGACCACCCAACAGCGGATCGATGCCATCGTGGATCGCACCCGAAATGGCGGTGGTGAAATCGTTGCCCTGATGAAGACGGGCTCGGCTTTTTATGCGCCTGCAGCCTCCGCCATCGCCATGGCCGAGTCTTATCTATTGGATAAAAAGCGCATCTTGCCCTGCGCTGTATGGTTGACCGGGCAGTATGGGATTAAGGATCTTTATGTGGGCGTTCCCGCTGTTTTGGGTGCAAAAGGTGTCGAGAAAATTGTCGAGCTTGAGCTGAATGACGCTGAACGCGCCATGCTGGAGAAGTCAGCCGCAGCGGTCAAAGAGCTGGTCGCGGCCGTTCAAGCCCTGGATGCAAAAGCCTCTTAGCTGGCATGTATGGCCCCCTTTAGGCGGGGGTGAACCTGTGATAAACTGTTGCCACTTCTAAGATTTGGCGACAACAAGATAACAATGAAGGGTAGGCCATCTTATGAAAATCCATGAGTATCAAGCAAAACAACTCCTGGCGCGTTATGGGGTTCCCATCGCTCAGGGTCAGGTTGCATACTCCGCCAGTGAGGCTGTCGATGCGGCCCGCCAGATGGGAGGCAGTGTCTGGGCCGTCAAAGCCCAAATTCACGCTGGTGGTCGTGGTAAGGGTGGGGGCGTAAAAATTGCCAAATCCCTGGATGAGGTCAAAGCTTTTACTGAAGGCATGTTGGGTAAAGCACTGATCACGCCCCAGACAGGACCTGAAGGTCAGATTGTTCGTCGCGTCTATATCGAAAGCGGTACCCAAATTGCGCGAGAGCTCTATGTCAGCTTTCTAATCGATCGTGCCACCGGACGTGTGGCCATGATTGCATCGGCTGCGGGTGGCATGGATATCGAGGAAGTGGCCGCCAAAACCCCTGAAAAGATTATCCATCAAACCATCGACCCCATCATGGGCTTTCAGTCGTTCTACGCCCGCAAGATTGCTTTTGCATTGGGCTTGGGTGGCAAGACGGCCAATGCTGCGGCAAAAATGCTCGAGGGGCTTTACAATGCCTTTGTTGCCCTTGATGCCAGCCTTGTGGAGATCAATCCCATGGTGGTAACAGGGGATGGGGACGTGGTGGCCTTGGATGCCAAGATGACCTTTGATGAAAATAGCCTCTATCGTCAGGTCGCGGTCGAGGAATTGCGGGACTTGGACGAAGAAGACCCCATGGAAACAGAGGCCACGCGCAATTCACTGAGTTATATCAAACTGGATGGCAATATTGGCTGTATGGTCAATGGGGCGGGTCTGGCCATGGCAACCATGGATGTTATCAAGCTATACGGTGGCGAGCCCGCCAACTTCTTGGATGTGGGGGGTGGTGCGCCCCGTGAGCGCGTGACCACGGCCTTTAAACTCATTCTATCCGATCCGAATGTAGAAGGTATTTTGGTCAATATCTTTGGCGGCATCATGCGGTGTGACGTGATTGCTGAAGGCATTGTGGCGGCCGCAAAGGACGTGGGGATTAACGTGCCCCTCGTTGTGCGCCTTGAGGGCACAAACGTGGATTTGGGTAAGAAAATTCTTGCGGGCAGTGGATTGCCTATCATCACGGCCGATGATTTGGGAGATGCGGCTCAAAAAGTCGTTCAGGCTGTAAAGGAGGCTGCATAATGTCGATTCTCGTTGATTCAAAGACGCGCGTGATTTGTCAGGGCTTCACTGGAGCCCAAGGAACCTTCCACTCTGAGCAAGCCATCGCCTATGGCACCAACATGGTTGGCGGCGTCACCCCAGGGAAGGGTGGGACAACCCATCTGGGCTTGCCCGTTTTCAATACGGTCGCCGAAGCCGTGCAGCGAGAGGGGGCAAATGCCACCGTTATATATGTGCCGCCTGCCTATGCTGCCGATGCCATTCTGGAGGCCATTGATGCCAAGATCGAGCTGATCATCTGCATCACCGAAGGCATCCCCGTGATGGATATGGTGCGGGTGAAAAGAGCACTTGAGGTCTCGTCTTCACGCCTTGTTGGGCCAAATTGTCCAGGAGTGATCACACCGGGGCAATGTAAAATCGGCATTATGCCCGGTCATATTCATAAGCCCGGTCGCATTGGCATAGTCTCCCGCTCGGGCACGCTGACCTATGAGGCTGTCTGGCAAACCACCAAGGTGGGGCTTGGGCAATCCTCGTGTGTAGGCATTGGCGGTGATCCTATTCCAGGGACAACCTTTGTGGATGTGCTGAAGCTTTTCCATGATGATCCCCAAACCGAAGGCATCATCCTCATTGGGGAAATCGGCGGCTCTGCCGAAGAGGAAGCTGCGGACTATATCATCAGCAGCAAGCTTGCAAAGCCTGTGGTTGGCTTTATTGCAGGATCTACTGCCCCTGAGGGCAAGCGGATGGGACATGCCGGGGCGATTATCTCTGGCGGCCAGGGCACCGCAGCAGGAAAAATGGCGGCGCTGAAAAAGGCGGGGGTTATGGTTGCAAATTCGCCCGCAGAGATTGGGGCGACCATGATGCAGGCCATGGGCGGAAAAAAAGCTCAAACCGCTTGAGGTCATAGGAAGACCAGAGGGCGAGAGGGCTTTTTCGGAAACCCGCCTACCGCTATGAAGCTGCTGTTGGGGTGAAAAGCGCTGAGTGCCGCATGCCGTTGCATCGGGAGAGGCTCTTGTGGTCGGAAGGCTGGGTACTTTGGCGGATAAGCCTTAAAAATCTGCCCGAGTCTGTCGGTCATGAACCGTCTTGGACAAGGGCAGCATCGTAAAGTGCAAAGTGATACGAAAAGCCTGGTGATGAAGATTGGCCCAGGATGAACGTGGGCGAGACGCCGCTAAGACCTGAAAAGGGAAGCCTAGCACCACGTCACGGGGTGTTTTGGCCCAGGTCTTGGGGTGAAACAGGAAAGAATGGCGCGAAGGGGTCAGGGTTGACCAAAAAAAAGCCCCAAGGCCAATCCGCAAGGCGGTGTGCTTGACGGCAATCGCCGGGGCACAGGAAGAATAAAAGAACCCTCATAAGGGGGCGTAGGGTTGCTGCAGATTGCACAGGCACCTGAAGTGGATAAAGGAACACGAATCGATGGATACAAAATCCTTTGAGGCATCAACCTTCTTAGACGGCGCAAATGCGACCTTTCTTGAGCACCTGTATTCAGCTTATGTGCAAAACCCCGCGTCTGTGGATGCCACATGGGCGGCCTATTTCAATGCCTTGGGCGATGATGTTCCTTCCGTACTTAAGTTGGCGGTTGGGGCAAGTTGGGCACCTCGCGCACCCCACGAAGATCCGACGATTGCGACCGGTAAAGTGACACCGCTTACCGCAAAGCCTTATCGCGAGGGTAGTAGCAAAGAGACCGCAGCCCATGTGACACAAGAAGCCATCCTGGATTCCATTCGCGCCATGATGCTGATTCGCGTCTATCGTGTGCGGGGACACCTGAATGCAAAGCTTGACCCCCTTGGACTGGAACAAAGGGGGCCGCATCCCGAACTTGATCCTGCCCATTATGGATTTAGTGCCCAAGACATGGACCGCCCCATCTTTATTGGGGGCGCCTTGGGCCGGGAAAAAGCCAGCTTACGTGAAATACTGGCGCACCTGCAGCAGACCTACTGTGGCACAGCCACCGTGGAATTCATGCATATTCAGGATGCGGCCCAAAAGGATTGGATCCAGAAGAAATTTGAAAATGAAAATCGCAGCCTGACACCCGAAGAACGTATTGAGACACTCAAACTTCTGAGTGAAGCCGAGGGTTTTGAGCGCTTTTTGCAAGTCAAATATACAGGTGCCAAGCGTTTTGGTCTGGAGGGCGGCGAAAGCTTCATACCCGCCCTGCATGAGGTCATTGCCACCTCTGCACGCCATGGTGTGCAAGAGGCGATCTTGGGCATGGCGCACCGCGGACGCCTGAATGTTCTGGCCAATATCATGCAAAAGCCCGCCCGGGATATCCTAGCCAAATTTGAAGGTCACGATACCTCGCCCGAGGGGGTTCAAGGATCGGGGGATGTTAAGTACCACCTAGGGGCATCGGCCGACCGAGACTTTCGTGGCAAGCCGGTGCATCTATCGCTGACGGCCAATCCGTCTCACCTGGAGGCGGTCAATCCCGTTGTGGCAGGCAAGGTCCGGGCGAAGCAAACCATGCGCGCAGATGGCCCCCGCACCCAGGTGATGGGAATCCTGGTGCATGGCGATGCGGCCTTTGCCGGTCAGGGCGTGGTCAGTGAAACCTTGAGCATGTCAGAACTGCGGGGATATCGCACCGGTGGTACCCTGCACCTGGTGATTAATAACCAAATTGGATTTACCACATCGCCCGTGAATTCCAGGTCTTCAGCCTATTGCACCGACGTGGCAAAGGCCGTGCAAGCTCCCATTTTTCATGTGAATGGTGATGACCCCGATGCCGTTGTGTGGGCGGCGCGCCTGGCTGCCGAATATCGTGCCCAATTCCAACAGGATGTGGTGCTGGACATCGTCTGCTATCGACGCCATGGCCATAACGAGATGGACGAGCCAGCCTTTACGCAACCCCTCATGTATAAGGCCATCCGCGCCCAGCCTTCGACCCGCACCCTCTATGCGCAAAAGCTGCTCTCAGAAGGGGTGGTCAGCAGCCAAAAGGCGGAGGATTTATTAAAAGCTGTTGAAAATCAATTGCAGGCTGAATTTCAAGCGGCCGAAAAGTATACCTCCGCAAAAGCCGACTGGTTGGATGGGGCATGGAGCGCCATCAACGCGCAACAGGATTTCTCTCAACAACCCATGACCGGCATTGAAGAAGCCCGCTTACAAATGATTGGCGCCGCCCTTACGAAGGTGCCAGAGGGTTTTTCGCTGAATTCAAAGTTGACCCGTTTGCTGCAGCAAAAACAGCAAATGTTTACCACAAAACAGGGCTTTGATTGGGCAACGGCTGAGGCGCTCGCCTTTGGCGCAACCCTCTTAGAGGGGCATGTTGTGCGCCTCAGCGGCCAGGATTGTGGTCGTGGCACCTTTTCCCAACGCCACGCGGTGTTGATTGATCAAGAAACAGGGGCGCCCTATTTACCCCTGAATTCCATTGCCCCAGGACAAGCGGAAGTCGAGATCGTTGATAGCTTGCTCTCAGAATTTGCGGTTTTGGGTTTTGAGTTGGGCTATTCATTGGCGGATCCCAATGCGCTGGTCATGTGGGAGGCCCAGTTTGGTGATTTTGCCAATGGTGCCCAGGTGATGGTGGATCAATTTATCTCCTCGGGCGAGACCAAATGGCAGCGCATGAGTGGTCTTGTCATGCTGTTACCCCACGGGATGGAGGGGCAGGGGCCTGAACATTCCTCTGCCCGGCCTGAGCGGTATTTACAATTGTGTGCCGAAAATAATATGCAAGTGGCCAACTGTTCGACCCCGGCCAACTATTTCCACATTTTACGGCGTCAGCTGCACTGGTCTTGCCGCAAGCCGTTGATTCTGATGACACCAAAATCCCTGCTGCGGCATCGCTTGGCGGTCTCCAACTTGGACGAGATGGCGTTTGGTACCACGTTCCGTCCAGTCCTGCCCGAGATGGATAAGGATCTGAAACCCAAGCAGGTTCGCCGCGTGGTCCTGTGCACCGGTAAGGTCTATTATGATTTGCTCGAGGCCCGTCAGGCGGAAGGTATCAGCGATGTGGCATTGATCCGGGTTGAGCAACTGTATCCTTTCCCCGCGTGGGAGCTGGAGAAAGTCTTGGCCCCCTATGCCCATGCCGAGATGATTTGGTGCCAGGAAGAGCCTGAAAATATGGGATATTGGAACTTTGTTGACCGTCGGCTTGAGAGGGTCCTCTTGACCCTAAAGGCGAAGTTTTCCCGCCCAACTTATGTCGGTCGTCCCGAGGCAGCCTCACCGGCAACGGGTCTTCATAGTCGTCATGAGGAAGAACAAAAGGCGTTGGTGCGCGAAGCCCTACACCTTAAAAATGATAAGTAGAAGTTAGAAGGATAAAGAGGACCATGGTAGCGCAATCAAAAGAAATTCGAGTCCCCCCCCTTGGGGAATCCGTCTCAGAAGCGACCATCGCCCGTTGGCTGAAACAACCAGGGCAGCAAGTGGCGCAGGACGAGCCTCTCGTTGAGCTTGAAACAGACAAAGTGACACTTGAAGTCAATGCGCCCATGGCGGGCTTTTTAGGGGAAATAAACGCGCCCCAGGGGACCACAGTCGCCATCGGAGACTTACTGGGTTCGATCACCGCAGAGACTGGCCAGGGTGCTGTCAGCGACGGGAAACCTGCGGCTGCTCCAGAACCCGTAGCTCTCGTCCAAGCCCCGACTCCAACGGTTGCCGAACCAGTGGCGCCAACTGGTGGCGCGCCTATCATGGCGCCCTCAGCCCGCAAATTGGCAGAAGAACAAGATCTCAATGTCGCAGCATTGAAAGGGACGGGTAAAGATGGACGTATTACCAAAAGTGATGTGCTTACCTTCACTCAAGACCGCGGTCGCGATGCAGCGCCAAGTATTGCGCTGGAGGTGCCGGTCGCGGCGAGCCTGCCGCAATCTAGCCGCATCTCTGCAGCGGGGGCTGAAGAACGTGTTAAGATGACGCGGCTTCGCCAGCGCATCGCCCAACGCCTGAAAGAGGCGCAAAACACGGCCGCCATGTTGACCACCTTTAATGAAATTGACATGACCAATGTGACCCAAGCCCGCAATACCTATCGCGACGCTTTTGAGAAAAAATATGGGGTGCGTCTTGGCTTCATGTCCTTTTTTGTGCGCGCTGCGGTCCTGGCGTTAAAGGAGATTCCCGCGGTCAACGCGGAAATGGATGGCGATGATCTGGTTTATAAAAATCATTATGACATTGGTGTTGCCGTTGCCGCACCGCAAGGTTTGGTGGTGCCCGTGGTGCGTAATGCGGATCACTTAAGTTTTGCTGAAATCGAGAGTGCCATCGGTGATTTATCGAAAAAGGCCCGCGAAGGTAAGCTCTCCATGGAAGACCTCACCGGTGGCACCTTTACCATCACCAACGGTGGTGTTTTTGGCTCACTGATGTCCACGCCAATTCTCAATCCTCCCCAGTCCGGTATTCTTGGCATGCACAAGGTGCAGCAGCGGCCGGTGGTGGTGGATGGCAAAATTGAAGCGCGCCCCATGATGTATGTGGCCTTGACCTATGACCACCGTATCATTGATGGACGCGAGGCTGTGACCTTCTTGGTGCGCATTAAGGAATGCATTGAAAATCCTGAGCGTCTGCTGTTGGGGATCTAGAGAGACTACAAAAAAAGGGATTCATCACCGTGGCAACCTATGACTTCGACCTCGCGGTAATTGGCGCTGGACCCGGCGGCTATGTGGCAGCCATTAAGGCGGCTCAGTTGGGCCTGCGCGTTGTGTGCATCAACAAAACAGCCGCCCTAGGCGGGACGTGCTTGCATGTGGGGTGCATTCCCTCAAAAGCCCTTTTGGTATCCAGCCATAAATATCACGAGGCCCAGCACGGCCTTGCCCACCATGGCATCCAGGTCAAGGGCGTTGGCCTTGATCTTAAAACCATGATGGCCCGCAAGGATAAGGTGGTCAGTGATAACGCCAAAGGCATTGATTTTCTCTTTAAAAAGAACGGTGTAAGCTTTCAGCAGGGGACGGCTTCCTTTGTGGATGCTCATCACCTTAAAATTGTTGATGACAAGGGGGCAGAGACGCACATAAGTGCCGGGCACATTCTCATTGCCACTGGATCCGAGCCCGCAAGCCTACCAGGGGTCGAGATCGATGAAGCGCAGATCGTGTCTTCGACAGGGGCGCTGAACTTAAGCCGGGTGCCAAAGCATCTGGTTGTGATTGGTGGCGGTTATATTGGTCTTGAATTGGGATCGGTGTGGGCACGCTTAGGCGCAGAGGTAACGGTGGTTGAATATGCACCGTCCATCGTTCCCGCCATGGATCATGAACTGAGTGCGGCCTTGGCAAAGCAGCTCCAGGCGCAAGGTTTGCGGTTGCTCACGAATACCAAAGTCCTCACCGTGTTGAGAGCGAAGGGTCAAGTTCAGGTGGCGCTTGAGCCTGTGACGCCTGGCCAGGGTGAGACGCAAACACTTGTAGCCGATGTTGTGTTATGTGCTGCTGGCCGCAAACCCATGACCCAAAATCTTCACCTGGACCAAGCGGGGCTCAGCGTGGATGCCCGCGGCTTTATTGAAGTGGACGACCATTGTCAGACCACCATCCCCCATATTTATGCCATCGGTGATTGTGTGCGCGGTCCTATGCTGGCGCACAAGGCCGAAGAAGAGGGCGTGTGCGTGGTCGAGCGCATTGCAGGACAAAAACCCCATATCAATTATGGCTTGATTCCCGGTGTCATCTATACCCACCCCGAGGTTGCATGCCTTGGTCGTAGTGAGCAAGAACTCAAACAGCAGGGTGTCTCCTATAAAGTAGGTAAGTTTCCGTTTAGCGCCAACGGGCGGGCCCGCGCCAATGGGGAGAGTGAAGGCTTTGTAAAAATCCTCAGCGATGCCGCCACCGACGAAGTTTTAGGCGTCCACATCATCCATGCCGAAGCCGGCACAATGATTGCTGAGGCCGCCATCGCCATGGAGTATCGCGCTTCTGCTGAGGATATTGCACGCACCTGTCATGCCCATCCCACGGTTTCTGAGGCGCTCAAAGAAGCTGCTCTTGCTGCCTGGACCAAAGCAATTCACATGTGAGACGGGGAGGGGGCACTTTTTACTGCGTAATGGTTCCAGTTATCGGTCGCATCCCTTCGTTCCCCTCACTTCCTTCGTCCTCGTGAGCGCGGTTACCGCAACCCTGTCATCGTGAGCGTCGTGCCCCACTTTCTTTGTCATCGCGAGCGAGGGTACCGAGCGTGGCGATCCAGGCTGTTTGCAAATACCTGGTGCAGCGGTGAAGGTGGCGACACCGATGGATTGCCACGTCGGCCTATGATGGCCTCCTCGCAATGACGAGAATGTGCCTGCACGCGGAGTGCGCGCGGCCACTGCTGTGTTTTATGAGCGCCTGACCTTGGTGAGGTCACCCTTAGCTAAGAAAAGTTTTCGCGGCGGGGCACAGGTCCTGAAGGAAGCAGGTTGCACATTTAGGTTTTTGCGCAGTGCAGATATAGCGTCCGTGCAGAATCAGCCAATGGTGCGCATCGTACAGAAATTCGGCTGGAATGACTTGATAGAGTTGTTGTTCGACCTTCTCGGGCGTGGCGGCATCGGCAAGCCCAAGGCGTTTGCTGACCCGAAATACGTGTGTATCCACAGCCAGCGTTGACTGGCCGAAGGCTGTGTTTAAGATCACATTGGCGGTCTTGCGGCCAACCCCCGGCAGTGCTTCTAGCTCTTCGCGGGTGGTGGGGACTTGGCCATTATGACGGTCCAAAAGCATTTGGCTGAGTGCCATGACATTTTTAGCCTTCGTATTGAACAGCCCTATGGTTTTGATGTGTTTTTTAAGCCCATCCTCGCCAAGTGCGAGCATTTTTTCGGGGCTATCAGCAACCTCGAATAAGCCTTTTGTGGCTTGATTGACCCCTTTATCAGTTGCCTGCGCAGAAAGAACAACGGCGACCAGCAGTGTATAAGTGTTGGTGTAGGCAAGCTCGGTGGTTGGATTGGGGTTATGTCTTTGAAATCGTTGGAAGATTTCTATGATGTTAGTTTTTGTTGCCATCTGAACTCGTTTTGTGATCGCGATTCTTGAGGTTGAATGTATAATCAATCCAGGTGCGTGTATTGACAAGGTCATTTGTTGTGGGTTTATTTCGCTTTCTAGCGTGTTATTTCGTTCTTTCTACCGCTGTTTTCGGGCACAACACGGCTATCAAAGCTTGCACCCTCGATTGGCCTCCCTATATCGCCGCAGGCACCGAAGATCATGGCCCATCAGGAAGACATGTTGACCTTGTGCGACGCCTTTTTGCAAGCATGGATCATAAAGTGCACATTGACGTCTTGCCATGGAAACGCTGTTTAGCAGAGGCCAAGGCAGGCCGCTATGACGTTATTTTTTCTCTTGTACCCTCGAAAGATCGGGAAGGCGCCTTTTTATTCACCGACCAACCTCTGCAAACATTGGATTTCATCTTTGCAACCCTTGATCCCCAGGCTAAGGATCTTTGGGGCAAAAGCTATAACCCGGCGGATCTGCCGCAACCTATTGGGGTGCCTTTGGGTTTTTCTATTGGATCTGAATTGCGTAAATTTTCTGGTGTGAAGGTTGATGATGGGGCCCTTAATGATCGCATCAATTTAGATAAACTCCTCAAGGGTCGCGTCAAAACCGTTTTGATTGAGCGGCATGCGCTTGCAACATTCTTGGCGGCGAATCCCCAAAAACAAGAACAATTTATTGCCCTTGAGCCTCCCTTTCGCATGAATCGTGCCTATTACATTGCCGTCAGCAAACGTTGCTGCGGTAGCACAAGAAGTGCAAAAGCGCTCGTTGAGAAACTCAACAGGGCGCTTGAAGACGTCATACCAACTCAGGCCACTCAGAAAGCAAAAAGCCCTCAAGGCGATGAACCGTCCACTTGACCTCTTTTTTAGACTTTCCCGTAGCAGGATGATCAAGAAAAAATGAATTTCACCCATCCATTATCCCATCGCTGGGTGCCCGTGTTAATGTTGCTGATTTATTGTGCAGCCATTTTGAATACCGAGCTGTATGTACCTGCAATCACCCTGATGGCAAGAGATCTTGGCGTCTCAACCGCCAAGATACAAGCCTTGGTCGGTCATACTATTTTGGTGCAAGGACTCTCTTCGCTGTTTTTCGGTCCCCTTTCCGATCGCCTGGGCCGGCGCCCTGTGATGGTGGCGGGGCTTGGTCTGATGCTGGTGGGATCGGGTGTAAGTTTGTGGCCAAGTTATGAAGCATTGTTGCTGGGTCGCCTTATCCAAGGTATCAGTGCTGGCGCCATATTTGGTCTTAGTATGGCCCTGTTAGCTGATGTGTTTACGCCCCCTCAGGCTGCCCGTGCCATGGCTTACATCAGCATGGCCATCGTGCTTTCTCCAGCTGTCGGTCAGTTGGGTGGGGGCTATTTGGCGGCCCATTATGGATGGCACAGTTGCCTTGAGGCGGCAGCTGGTATGAGTGTTGCTGTTTCCAGCATTATTTATGTTTTTATGCCAGAAACTTTAAATATCGAGAAAAGACTGAAAAGCTCGCCAGCAAATGTTTTAAGAGAGCTAAGAGGAATTCTCACCACAAAAGGGGGTGCCATTCTTATCTTTGTCCATCCTTTGTTTTTCTTTGGCTTTTGGGTCTTTCGTACAGTTACGCCTGTGACGTTTGTTGACTATTTTGATATTAGTGTGGAGGCCTATGGATACTATACAGCGCTGGTGGTTTTGGCCCAGTTGGGGGGCGCTTGGTACGTGCAAAATGCCCTTAAACAGCGAACCCTTGATCACTTACTGCGGCAGGTCATGCAAATAGGGATGGTTGCAGTTGCAGCCTTATGTCTCTCCCTTGCGGCGGGTGAGCGTTATCTGCCGCTGGCTTTAACTGTTGCAGGGGCCATTTTTTCAGGCGCAATGACCATGAGTTTTTCCACCAGCGTCAATCGAGCCATGCCCTTTTTTAAAGCGTCAGCTGGCGCTGCATCTGGGGTTATTGGCTGCGTTCGGACGATATTTGCAACGGGTGGAACCTATTTAGCCGCTGTCTTAACGCACACCCATGTTTCCTTTTTGGTCGCGGCGATGGTCGTGGTGTGTCTGATGGCCCTTTATGCTATTCGTCGCGGTTTGCAAGTACCCATTCCCTACCGTGTCTCTTAAAAAAGACCAAAGGAAATCATCTTTCGGCGCACAGGACGCCTTGCCAAAGCCGTGATTTCAGTCTATCAAGGTCGAGTTAACGTTTTTTTATGTCTTGCCCCACTATGATCGGGCTGGACGTGCGAAGCGGGCGTGGTGAAATTGGCAGACACACCAGATTTAGGTTCTGGCGGCGCAAGCCGTGGGGGTTCAAGTCCCTCCGCCCGCACCAAATAAGACACTGCCAGGAGTGATTGGAAAAGATGCAGATTACTGAAGTGAGTGCCAACGGCCTCAAGCGCGAATACAAACTTGTTATCCCTGCTGCGGAAATGGAGCGTCGCATCGATTCCCGTCTTCAGGAAATCGGCAAAAAAGTAAAAATGGACGGTTTTCGCGCTGGTAAGGTTCCCCTTCCATTCCTAAAGCAACGCTATGGCCAGTCCGCGCGCTATGAAGCTCTTGAGCGCGCTATTCAAGACGGTACCAATAAGATCATTGATGACCATAAGCTGCGCTCGGCCGGCCAGCCCCAAGTGGATGTGAAGGCGGCGGATGAGGGTAAAGATCTTGAAGCGGTCGTCAGCCTTGAGGTCATGCCAGATGTGGAAAAGGTGGATCTCTCGAAAGTTAGCGTCGAGAAATATACAGCAGCCGTGGAAGCCAAGCAGATCGATGATGTGATCGAGCGTTTTGCAGCTTCTTCTCGCCGCACAAAGGCGATTGAATCCAAGCGCGCTGCCAAATCAGGTGATGTTGCTATCATTGACTTTACCGGTAAGATTGATGGCGTTGCATTCAGTGGTGGTGCTGCCAAGGGCCAGGCCCTCGAGCTTGGTTCCGGAATGTTTATTCCAGGCTTTGAGGAGCAAATCATTGGCCACAAAGCGGGTGAGTCCTTTGATATCAAGGTGATGTTCCCCGAAGACTATGGTGCCAAAAACCTTGCCGGCAAAGAAGCTGTTTTCGAAATTACGCTGCATGAGATTCGTGAACACGAAGAAACAAAGATTGATGATGAATTGGCCAAAACCATGGGCTTTGAAGACGTGAAAGCTCTGCGTTCCGCCGTCGAGCAGCAATTGCAGGGCGAGCATGATCGCATGGGCTTCTTGTGTGTGAAGCGCCAAGTGCTGGACCACTTTGCTGAATCGGTCAAGTTTGAGGTTCCCTCTACCCTCGTTGCCGCAGAATTTAAAGCCATTTGGCGTCAACTGGAGCAGGAGACTACCCGCAGCGGTGAAGCCATGCCCGAAGGCGATGAGCTTGAGAACCTGAAAGAGCAATATCAGTCCATTGCAGAACGCCGTGTTCGCCTTGGTCTGATTCTGGCTGAAGTTGGCCGTGAGCACAAAGTTGAGGTCCCTCGTGCGGACATCGAGCGTGCCATTATTAATGAGGCGCGTCGCTATCCAGGCCAAGAGAAGAAGGTTTTTGATTATTATCGTAATACACCTCAAGCGATTGCTGCCCTGAGAGCACCGCTTTTCGAGGATAAGGTGATTGAGGTCATCCTTGAAAAGGCCAAAGTCAAAGTGGTTCCCATCAGCATTGACGAGCTGAACCATAAGGTGAAGGAGCTGACCGAGGGTGTAGGCGAAGATGAAGCCATGACGGCGAAGCCTGCGAAGAAGGGCAAGAAAGCTGTAAAAGGCCATAGCGATGCCTGCGGATCTGATTGCGGTCATGATCACTAAGGACATTTGTGCCTTTTTCAGCTAATGTCGCCTGGCCCGTGGCTCATTCCGCACGGGCCTTGTCGTCTTAAGTGAGGGCTTTGGACAAAAAACGGTCCTAAGTCCAGTTAAATAAACGGTGCTTCAGTATAGAAACTGAGGAACTGTCGAGTGTGAACGCGGCTGTCTGCGGTCGGGTTTGGATGGTGGAAATAACAACGAATAAATGCGCCGATAAGGCTTTGAGTGTTGGAGGGCCGAATGCTGGATATGCGTGATGTTTATGCGAATACTCTCGTTCCCATGGTGGTTGAGCAAACTGCGCGAGGCGAGCGCTCGTTTGATATTTACTCGCGCCTTCTCAAAGAGCGTATTATCTTTCTAACCGGTCCAATTGAAGACACCATTTCCAGCCTTGTGTGCGCCCAGTTATTGTTTCTAGAGGCGGAAAATCCTAACAAGGACATTTTCCTCTATATTAACTCGCCAGGGGGCGTGGTGACGTCAGCCCTTGCCATGTTGGATACCATGAATTATATCCGCTGTGATGTGGCGACCATGTGCATTGGACAGGCCGCTTCTGCAGGCTCTTTACTGTTGATGGCGGGTGCCCAAAATAAACGTTATTCTCTGCCAAATTCGCGTATCATGATCCATCAACCCTCAGGTGGTGCCCGCGGTCAAGCAACGGACATTGAAATCCAAGCCCGCGAAATTCTTGCATTGCGTGCGCGCTTGAATCAAATGTATGCCGAACGCACGGCGCAGCCATTGAAAGTCATTGAAGAAGCCATGGACCGTGACCGTTTTATGTCACCAACAGAAGCTAAGGAATTTGGCCTTATCGATGAGATCGTTACCCATCGGCCAGCGCCAAAATCTGAGGCAGCTTAAATCGATTAACTAAAATTTGAATCGTGTTGTTAACGATTCTTTATGGTGTTGTCTGTCATGCTGAAGATAAGCGTTGCGGAGACTTCGCCAAAAAAAAGTTAAAAACAGCTGGGTATAAGATTGATGTCAAAATCAGGCGATGAAAACGGAAAAGAGGCCCTCCACTGCAATTTTTGCGGAAAAAGTCAGCATGAAGTTAAAAAACTCATTGCTGGACCTAACGTCTTCATTTGCGATGAATGTATCGATCTTTGTATCGACATCATTCGTGAAGAGGCAAAGGCTGGTGGGGTTCTTGCCGGTACGGATCACGCTGTACCCACGCCCAAGGAAATCGCCAAAGTGCTTGATGAGTATGTGATCGGCCAGGAGCGGGCTAAGCGCGTTCTTGCGGTCGCTGTGCACAATCACTACAAGCGGGTGAATTCGGTACCCAAGGCCGGTGAAGTTGAACTGGCCAAGTCTAATATTTTGATTATCGGTCCGACAGGATCGGGTAAAACGCTGTTGGCGCAGACATTGGCGCGTATTCTCAACGTGCCGTTTACCATTGCCGATGCCACGACATTGACCGAGGCAGGCTATGTGGGCGAGGATGTGGAAAATATCATCCTGAAGCTGTTGCAAGCAGCCGAGTACAATGTTGAAAAAGCCCAGCGGGGTATCGTTTACATTGATGAAGTGGATAAAATTTCCCGCAAATCCGACAATCCGTCCATCACCAGAGACGTGTCCGGTGAAGGCGTTCAGCAGGCATTGCTGAAGATTATGGAAGGTACCGTTGCGTCTGTGCCACCCCAAGGGGGGCGCAAACATCCTCAGCAAGAATTTTTGCAGGTCGATACCACGAATATCCTGTTTATTTGTGGGGGCGCCTTTGCAGGTTTAGAGAAAATCATCGCAGCGCGTGGCAAGGGAACCGCCATGGGCTTTGGCGCAGATGTGCGCGCGCCTGATGACCGTCGCGCCGGCGATCTTTTGGCCGAGGTCGAGCCTGAGGATTTGCTAAAATATGGCCTAATTCCTGAATTTGTTGGCCGTTTGCCTGTGGTTGCAACCTTAAGTGATTTGGATGCGCCTGCACTGATCCAGATCTTGCGAGAGCCAAAGAATGCCCTTTTGAAGCAGTATCAAAAACTGTTTGATATGGAAGGCGTGAAGCTCACCTTCACCGATGATGCCCTTGAGGGCGTTGCCAATCTCGCGCTCAAGCGCAAGACAGGGGCGCGGGGACTGCGATCCATCATGGAAGATATCCTGTTGGATATGATGTTTGATTTGCCCGGCAATCGTGAGATCAGTGAAGTGGTCATTAATCGGGAAGTAGTTGATGGCAAGGCTAAGCCTCTGCTAATCTACACCGAGAAAGATAAGGTTGCTGAAGCCAAAAGGTAGCTTTATCCTTTGTGAAAACTTAGTTTCGAGGATAAGCTTTGACGGAAGAAATCAGTTCTCTTGAATTGCCTCAGGGTGATCTGTATCCAGTTTTGCCGCTGCGCGACATTGTTGTTTTTCCCCATATGGTGGTGCCGCTATTTGTCGGGCGTGAGCGCTCTGTGCGGGCGCTTGAGCGTGTGGTGAAAGGGGATCAACAAATCCTGTTGGTTACCCAAAAGGACCCCACAATTGATGATCCTAAAAGTGCCGATCTCTATACCATTGGAACGTTGGGTCATGTCCTGCAGCTGCTGAAATTGCCCGATGGCACAGTCAAAGTTTTGGTTGAGGGCCTGTCGCGGGCACAGATTTTACGCTTTCAAGAGACCGAAGGCCACTTCGAAGCCCATGCTGAGATGCTTGAAGACCAGGTGGAGCGCGGGGCCGATGCCGAGGCTTTGCAGCGCACTGCAGTAACTTTGTTCGAGCAATATCTCAAGCTGAATACCAAGATTCCACCGGATTTGTTGGTTTCTGTGCAGCGCATTGATGAGCCCACAAAGCTTGCCGACACGTTGGCGGCTCAGCTGACACTCAAAGTGTCGGAAAAACAGAAGCTTTTGGAAATTTCCTCCATTTCCGAGCGCCTTGAGGCCATTTGCGGCTTTATGGAAGGCGAGATTGGCGTCATGCAAGCCGAGCGACGCATTCGCAACCGCGTGAAGCGTCAGATGGAGCGCTCCCAGCGCGAGTATTATTTGAATGAGCAGCTGAAAGCCATTCAAAAAGAGCTGGGCGAGGGCGACGATGGTCGTGATGAACTGGCTGAGCTTGAGAAAAAAATAACCGCCACCAAGCTTTCGAAGGAAGCCAAAATTAAGGCAAAAGCCGAGCTCAAGAAATTAAGATCCATGAGCCCCATGTCCTCCGAGGCTACGGTTACCCGTAATTATCTGGATTGGCTGTTGGGTATTCCTTGGAAGAAGCCCACAAAAATTCTTAAGGATATCAAAGGCGCTGAGAAGATTCTTGATGCAGACCATTACGGTCTGGAAAAGGTCAAAGAGCGTATCCTGGAATATCTTGCGGTTCAGCAACGGGTGGGGACCCTAAAGGGGCCGATTTTATGCCTCGTCGGTCCACCCGGTGTGGGCAAAACCTCATTGGGGCGTTCCATTGCCAAGGCCACCAATAGAAACTTTGTTCGCGTTTCCCTTGGCGGGGTTCGGGATGAAGCAGAAATTCGGGGTCATCGCCGGACCTATATCGGCTCCATGCCAGGAAAGATTATCCAGGGCATGAAGAAGGCGGGTGCGTCCAACCCC
Source organism: Holosporales bacterium (assembly GCA_046318415.1). Classification (GTDB taxonomy): domain Bacteria; phylum Pseudomonadota; class Alphaproteobacteria; order Caedimonadales; family Caedimonadaceae; genus JBKCUK01. The sequence goes on from JBKCUK010000010.1 coordinate 50,873, forward strand.
TTGTTTTTGATGGATGAAATCGACAAGCTGGGGGCCGACTGGCGCGGCGATCCGTCGTCTGCGTTGCTTGAGGTTTTGGATCCTGAGCAAAATAACACCTTCAATGATCATTATCTTGAGGTGGATTATGACTTGTCCGAGGTGATGTTCATCGCCACGGCAAACAGCTTGAATTTGCCGCAGCCTTTGTTGGACCGCATGGAAATCATTCGTATTCCAGGCTACACAGAGGACGAGAAAATCGGCATCGCGAAGGGGCACTTAATTCCCAAGGTCTTAAAGCAGCATGGCTTGAAGGTGAAGGAATGGTCCATCTCCGATGATGCCCTCAAGCTCTTGATCCGCACATACACCCGCGAGTCTGGTGTGCGTAACCTGGAGCGCGAGCTGGCCAACCTGATGCGCAAAGCCACCAAGCAAATTGTCACGAAAAAAGTGAAAGTCGTGCAGGTTACGACACGGAACTTGGCGAAGTATGCGGGTGTGCCCCGTTACCGCTATGGCGTCAGCGAGAAAGAAGACGTGGTGGGCATGGTCACTGGGCTTGCTTGGACCGAGGTGGGCGGTGAGCTTCTGACCATTGAGGCGGTGATGCTTCCTGGTAAAGGCCGTATGAAAACGACCGGTAAACTGGGCGAGGTGATGCAAGAGTCCATCCAGGCCGCGGCATCTTACGTTCAATCCCGATGCACCGAGTATGGCATCGAGCCCCCTGTGTTTGAAAAACATGACATTCACGTTCATGTTCCCGAAGGTGCCACACCCAAGGACGGACCTTCTGCGGGTATCGCCATGTGCACAGCCATCGTATCTGTCTTGACGGGTATTCCTGTCCGCAAAGACGTTGCCATGACCGGTGAAGTGACCCTGCGCGGGCGCGTGCTGGCCATCGGCGGCTTGAAAGAAAAGCTGCTAGCTGCGCACCGGGGCGGGATTAAGACGGTTTTGATTCCGCAAGAAAACGTAAAGGATCTTGCTGACATCCCTGACAATGTGAAGAAAGGGCTGAAGATCATTCCCGTGGAATCGGTTGAGCATGTGATTCGCAATGCTCTGGTCCGTATGCCTGCGGCTATTCACTGGACGCCAACTCCCTCGGCAAGCAGTGAGAGAACAACGCCATCGGATGACGACGATCATCCCGATGGGTTCTCAAAAAGCATACCCCACTGAGCATTCATGATCATGGCGAAGGGTAGACCCCTAGGGTCTACCCTTGCGGCAGTGTCTTTCAACGGGATCCTCACCCGCAAAGGATGACCTCGACTAGATGCAGGCGCGACCATCGGTTGAAGATGGGCGTCTTGCCATGCTTGCTGTTGCGGGCAAGAACAGGTTTCTTAAGGAACCTTTAGGCTCTCAATAAGGATTGACCTGTTCGCGATTTCGGTGACAGAGGTCGTGTGTGGCAGTTTTAATGGGTCAGCGATGTAACAGCAATAGCCTAAAGTTGGTGGTCCGTATCACCTTTAAGCATCTCAAAAAACCGATAAAAAGGGGGCGCTTGCCCCCAGAATCGACCCGATGCTTCGCCTATTGTGCGTCTTTGATTTTCAGCGGTATGTGGACCAACTTCATGACCTCATTTTTCCAATTCCTCTGGGTCTCGGCTTTGTGGGGATCGGCCTCCATATCCGCACGGTCATAAAGTCGGCGTAGACCACCATTCGGCCCTGGGGATCGGGGGACAGGTATACCGTCATCGGTCAGCTTAAACGCCTCGTTGCGCGCCCGTGTGTCAGGTGCTGCGGGTTCTCCCTCTTTACCGGGTTTCTTGCTAAGATCCAGCATCACAGCTTTCACCACATGCGGGCCTTTGCTGGGATGATTGCGGTGCGGCACGCCTTGCTCCTTAATGCGGATAATGCTGCCATCATCATGGTAATAGATCTCCATCTGAATAATATCTGGATCCCGCCGATCAATGGTGCGCGTGCCATCTTTTTTCCAATAGGTTATGCGGCCAAAGCCTTTACCTGCGACGAGCGGCACCTTTTGCGATTTGAAGCCATTTTTCTTCAAGTCTTCCCGTATTTCATTCGCAGTTCGATTGGCGACCTTGATGGTTTTTGCTTGCTGGCCGCGTTGGCCCTTTTCATAAGCGGTGAGCGCGTCTAACAGCATGGGAAAGGTTTTAAAAATTTCTGGATCCCATACACTGCCTGCCTCGAGGGGCTTTTTTTGCAAGGCTTGTTGAATTTTTGTGGGGATGTCCTTTGCATCATTTGCACGTGCCGAGACCATAGGTACGGTAGCCTCGGGCACGGCGGCCAGCTGTGAGGCAGCCAGCATGATGCACGATGACAGCAGCAAAGCCCTTGATTTCACTTTATATTCTCCCTGTATTTTTAATTTCTTATTATTGGCTGATTTCCCAAAGACTACAACCCCTCGACGCAAGGATAGTGCGCTTTTTCTACCGGTTGCATGTTGCGCAAAATGTTGTTGACAAAATTGCGCTTAAAATTTGACAAATTCTCCGTTAGAACATATTTCATGATTAACGCAACAAACTTTGGAGTAAACCATGAAAATTCTTCGCGCAACCCTGACGGCGGCCATGATGGCAGCCATGTTAACCAGTGCCACCACCGGCCATGCCCTTGAAATTGAAGAGGTGGATTTTGATCCTAGCCAATCGTTGGTTATGTCGCGTGCTGCCATCGTAGATGAAGTGCAGGATCTGCAAAGCAGCCTGCGGCTGAGCGCCGTGATGGATGATCTTCAAGCTGAAGATGATTCCGTAAAGGTCAGCACACCTCAGGCCAGCTATTCCCTGCAACGCATCGTGGACAACCTGTGGAATGGCACGAAGGATACAGTAAAGGGCACCCTTGGGGTGGTCACCAATGCTGGTCGCATCGTCCGTGGTCTTGGCAGGGGGGTGACTGGTATCAGTGAGCTGGTATTCAATTGGGATCCCACTGCGGCCGCACAAAGCTTTACGCAGGCCTACAACGACATCCAAACGGGTGGCACGAATCTGCCTGGTGCCATCAACCAGACCAAGAATGGACTTGTTTCCTTATGGGAGGGTGCAAAGGAGGGGGCTGTGGCAACCGCATCAGCTACTCGCACCGCCATTGCAGCCGCACAAAAGGGATATGCGTGGGTGAAAAGCTGGTTTTAAAAACCAGTTGCCTAAGCAAAAAAGTGAAAAAAAAGCTCAGACTTCGGTCTGGGCTTTTTTACTTTTTTATTCTGCGCTTATTGTTGAAGTATTTATCCGTAAACATTTCATTGATTTTGGGCCTGTTGTGCTCAATACCAAGGTCCTCTTGGGCGGAAATATGAAAAAATCTATTAATCTTTTCTTTACCCAAAAACGAGATAGTTCAGTTGTTTTCTAGTAATCGAGTCGTTTTTTTGGAGTATGAATCGTGAAAAAATCCTATGTATTTTGTGGTGCTGTTTTGCTGACCGCTTCTCTTGCTTCTGCCCGTGAGGTACCCATTAACCCAGCAGGACCTGGTGGAGAAGAGGTTCTCTTCACACATTTTCTAGATCAAATCAAAAAGAAAAAGTTTGGCACCTTATGCGCTAAGGGGGCGCCAGAAAAGATGTATGAAAGTGTTCGGTCCTTACATGGGACTTCATGTTACAACCCCGGTATTGGTGCGCTGGCAGTGCTTACCTGCTCGAAAAGTAGGGAGGGCTATCCCCAAACGGGCGAGGATGGTGTTGAAGGCTTTATGAAATCAAAGTGCAATCTCACTGCCATGAACGTATTGCGGGGTAAATCCGCAGCTGATGTCTGGAAAGACTCTTTCAGTAAAGCACCTGAGGCATTTAAGGCAAAGGTATGTCAGGACCTTAGCCATTTGCCCCACGAAATCTCGGATCCCATTAGGCCCGTGTGCGCACAGCAGGTCAAATAAAGGGGCTTAAACACCCCTTTGTGTGTTAGATCCTTATGCAAGGAGGGGGGCTCGCCGAGCTCCCTCTATTTTTATTTGCGTTATGCTCGGCCAGATAAGCTCTTGTTCATTAAAAAATGACGAAAGCGCAACCCTTTACCACCAATATTAATCCTCTATTAATGCATCTACGAGATACTTGAAGGGTAATGGCTTAATATGGAGAGTAAAAATGAAAACAATCAAGCGTGTAGCCCTTGCGTGCGCTGTCAGCGTCGCTGCTTTTACACAAGTTCCAGGAACGGCTGCTGCCGTATCCCCTGTTGAATCAATCTTGAATGCACTAAAGCAGATGGCACAAAAAGGTGAGGAAACCGTGTGCCGCAAGGGTAATCTTGGGGCGGGCGTCTTTAGCGTTCGTTCATTTGGGGGAAGTTTGTGTCGCGAGAAAACCTTAGCTGCATTTGCAGAAATTACCTGCAACACAGAAAAAAACGTAGATGATTACAGAAGTTCCGAATGTCACAAGAAAGCTCAGGGGCATTTCGGTGGAAATGGTAAAGATCATCAAACGACCCTGAAGAATGCAACCGAACACTGGACAACCTTTATCAAGGGCGCTGATAAGACATTAAAAGATCAAGCCTGCTCCGTTGGCAAGAAAGTAAATAATTCTCATTTGCAATCTGCACTTGTAAAGGCATGCTCCTAAACGCCTTCAGCTCATAGTCGTTGTATTTTTAAGGCCCGCCTTTGGCGGGCTTTTCGTTACCTAGATCCAGTATTTGTGAGGCTTCTATGTCGGTTTTGGCTCTTTGGTTTACATCAGGGAGGGAGGATTGGAATTTATGTTTTAATATTGACCATCATAGAGTCTATGATCGCGGTTATCTTTCCCCATGAAGCCTGATCAAGATCCATGGGCGATGGCGTGCCAAGCATATTTTTCTGAGATCTTTTGCCTCCTATGGGTGGGGATCGTGAAGCATAACTTGAGCTCAACTTCTCATAGGGTGTGATATGGCCTTGGTTCTTGGCGGTCATTAAGCCAACGAAGCAGGCTGCGCACAGGGAGTGCCGTGTGATCCATGGCGTCAGCGTAGGGACCACTGCCAATCACACCACATCCCGCATTGACGGTGAAGGTGCCTTCTTCACCGCGAGCGCACGACAAAGAGCAAGGTGATAGAAAGATGAAGGGGGGGAATCCTGGTCATTCCTTATTCACACACGAGGCGTAAAAAGCCATAAGTGATGGCGCCTGTTGATTTCAGCGGCAAAGACATGATTGTACCCGCTGCTCAACTATGGGTGCTCCAGTAAAACTAAAGTTATTGAGAGTTTTCACCCCCACGAGAATCAACAATCGTCCGGAAGAGCAAGGCGTGGGCTAGGCCCAAGGAATGCAAAAGCAGGCGGGACTTTTGGATTGGGCACATCTTCTATGGTGAGGAATCTTCTCGCTTTCCCCGAAAAACTTGCGTTTTTCCCTTTTGCCGCACTTGGATAAGAGGGACGGCAATAGGGGTGTAGTCTTCTGAGTCAAGGGCAACTTTGTCGTAATATTTCCAAGGCATCCGTTGGTGGCAGGTCATTGAGCGGGCCTGGGAAGGCATGTGCCTTCCGTGAACAAGGCGAGGGCCTTAAAAAAAACTCAAGAGGTCTCAAGGCCTAAAAGAGACCTTGCAAAGGTATCCGCATGGAAGGGTTGTAGATCCTCAAGTCCTTCGCCCACACCCACTGCATGAATGGGAAGGGCGTGGCGTTCCGCAATGGCCACCAAGATACCACCCTTTGCGGTGCCATCCAGCTTGGTGATCACAAGGCCGGTCACACCTGCCGTCTCCTTGAAAACCTCAACTTGAGAAAGGGCGTTTTGCCCGGTTGTTGCATCCAAGACTAATAGGACGCTATGGGGTGCCTCTGGGTTTAATTTTTTAAGGACGCGGGTCATCTTTTCCAGCTCAGCCATCAAGTTGGCCTTGTTTTGCAGGCGGCCAGCGGTATCGATCAGCAGAACGTCTTCTTGATGGGCAAGGGCTTGTTGATAGGCTTCAAAGGCAAGACCAGCGGCATCCGCGTTCAGGTCGCCCTTAGAAAAGGTAGCAGCCGATCGTTTAGCCCAGGTCTCAAGCTGCTCGACGGCTGCAGCGCGAAAGGTATCACAGGCGGCGATGCGCACGCGAAGACCTTGGCTTTGGTAGAGGTGTGCCAGCTTGCCAAGGGCTGTGGTCTTACCGCTGCCATTGACGCCGACCATCATGATGACATGGGGTTTATGGCCCTTGATGTCCAGGGGATGCGCAAGGGGACGCAGCGCCTCTGCAATCCATGCGGCGAGGGTTTCACGCACCTCATGGTCGGTCACTTCTTGATTAAAGCGTGTCTTGGCAAGATCGGCCGTCAGCCGCGTTGCAGCCGCCACACCCATATCCGAGATGATCAGTAAATCTTGCAGTTCATCCAGGGCGTCTTGATCCAGGCGTCGTTTGGTGAAAATGCCACTGATACCCTCAGACAGTTTCGAGGAACTGCGCTTCAGGCCCTCTTTAAGGCGCGTTAGCCAACCTTGTTTTTGCTGGGGTTGTTCTTTGCTCATATCAATCTCACCTGTAAACGGTTGTTATGCACGCCCTCGACCATCGCTTGACGAATCTGGCCGCGAAGGGCAGGGGCATGTTCTGTAGCCTCGCCCACAATGTCTACCTCCGCAAAGCTTGCGGTGTGACCTTTTAAATTGGATTCGATCAACACGCTTTCGGTTTGACCTATGCGGCTGGCAAGGTAGTGGCTGAGTTGTGCGGCTGCCACTTGGCGAAGGCGCGCGGCGCGTTCTTTGATGATGGCGCGCGCAACTTGGGGCATGCGGGCGGCGGGCGTTCCAGCGCGCGGCGAATAGGGAAAGGCATGAACAAAGGTAATATTTGCGTCAGCAACTAAGGTAAGGGTGTTGTTGAACATGGCCTCATCCTCGGTCGGAAAGCCTGCAATTAAATCGGCACCAAAGGCGATTTCTGGACGAGCCTCACGAAGGCGCGTCACCAAATCGAGGACATCCTGGCGTAAATGGCGGCGCTTCATGCGCTTTAAAATCATATCATCGCCGGCTTGGATACTCAGGTGAATATGGGGCATGAGGCGCGGTTCATGCAGGATCAAAGCAATGGCTTGGTCATCAATTTCCTTGGGATCAATGGAGGACAGGCGAAGGCGCGGTAGCTCAGGGACAGCCTGGAGTAAACGCCGCATCATCGAGCCTAGGGTGGGCGTTCCAGGAAGGTCAGTGCCATAACCCGTGATATCCACCCCGGTGAGCACGACCTCTCGGCAACCTTGTGCCACCAAATGGCGTACTTGCTGAACGATTTCCCCCATGGGAACACTGCGGTTGTTGCCGCGGCCTAAGGGAATGGAGCAAAAGGTGCAGCGGTGATCACAGCCGTTTTGAATCTCGATAAAGGCACGCACATGACCATCGAAACTGGTCACCATGTGGGGGGCGATTTCCTGCACCGCCATAATATCGCTGACGTTGATGCGCGGTGCAGTTGCAAGGTCGTAACTAGCGCGTTGCAGTTTGTTCTCATTGCCCATGATATAGTTAACCTCGGGCATGGCGGCATAAAGATCTGGATTTTGTTGTGCACTGCACCCGGCCACAATAATCGTCGCCTCCGGATGATCACGGCGCGCCCGGCGAACGGCTTGGCGTGCTTGACGCTCGGCCTCGTTGGTGACGGCACAGGTGTTGATTATAATGGCGTTTTCAAGCCCTTGGGCTTTGGCATGCTGGCGCATGACTTCAGACTCATAGACATTCAGTCGACAGCCAAAGGTAATGACTTGAGGCTCAGGCGTCTGGGTCATGCCGCCAAAAACTCATCATAAAGCGTGCCCTTGAAGGCGATGGTCACAGGACCGGTCATGCGAACACTTTGGTCGAAAGTAACGCTTAATTCACCACCATCCATGATCACCGTGCAGGGGCTTTGAACGAGTCCACGGTTTTGTGCCGCCACCACGCTTGCGCAGGCCCCCGTGCCGCATGCCGGTGTGATACCAGTGCCGCGCTCGTAAACCCGCATGCGGATGCGTTGTGAGTCGAGAATTTCCACCACTTCCACATTGGTGCCATTGGGAAACAGCGGATGATGGGTGAGATGGGCGCCGACCTGCGCAAGATCGATGGCCTCGGCATCATAGACAAAGAAAACCAAGTGGGGATTGCCAACGCTGACGATGGCTGGATCCTTTAAGCCCATGTACTGAATGGGCGCATGCTGGGTATCAATTTTTTGTGTCAAGGGAATCGCTTCTGGCTCAAGGCGTGGTGTCCCAAAGTCAGCCGTGACCCTGTTATTCCCATGGGTTTCGGTACGAAGAATTCCTGCCACCGTCTCGATGGCGAAGTGAGTCTTGTTGGTCTCTTGCTGTAGAATGGCGGCAACACAACGGGTGGCATTACCGCAGGCTTCCACTTCTGTCCCGTCGGCATTAAGGATGCGCATAAAAAGGTCCGTGCTTGGTGAACGGGATGCTTCAAGAAGAATCAGTTGATCGCATCCTACACCAAAACGTCGGTCAGCGATTTTTCGCGCCCGCTCTGCGGTGATGGGAAAAGCGTTTGTGCGCGCGTCAATCACCACGAAATCGTTACCAAGGCCATGGGCTTTGTAAAATGTATAGGCCATTGCTTACCCTCACACAGATAATTTTAGGACCAATCATCTTGTGACATACCACAAAGCTAAGGCCTGCCGCAATCTGATCAGGGGGCGCGTGCTTCTGCTGCATATTATTATGCAATGTCAGCAGATCAGTTGTATCCGGCAGGTCTTACCAAGAGGGGCTATTTTCTATCATTCAACCAAAGGAAAGCGTTGCGCTGAGTGTTTCCAGACACAAGACACCCCATTGCTGGTCTTGCTCTTTGAGGGAATCTAATAAAGATTACCACCTCCTCAGTATTGGTTCTCGCCAGTTAAAAATTGCGCAATCCTTAATCTCGATGGCTGAGGCCACTCACTGGCTATGGTTAAAAACCCATGCTGATTTCCTTAAAGAAAGTGGCTTGCATGGGCCAATAGATCCAAAAGAATACCTGCTCTGGTCAAGCACGCCATTAGCCTGCATTTAGGAACCCGCAATCATGCACTTTACGCCTCTGCCAAGTACGCTTGGATTCAAGAGCTCGATCAGTGTGATTGGCAACAAGGGGAAGCTGGGATAGGGGCGCGAAGGCCTGATTTTGTATCTCAGGCCTTTTTTTGATCTTAGTGAGATAAACCTTAAAGGAATGCTTGACCTTATTTTGATATCCCTCTATTAATGTCACAACTTTAGGTTACGCCAGTCAGCGAGTTTCGCCCACTGGCGATTTTCTGTTGGGAAAAATGTTTGATAATTTAACGCAACGCCTGAGTGGCATTTTTGATCGACTTCGCGGACGCGGCGCCTTGAGTGAGGCGGACGTCGATGCGGCGTTGCGTGAAGTTCGCGTTGCGCTGCTTGAAGCGGATGTCGCCCTACCTGTGGTTAAAGATTTTGCAGCCGCGGTGCGGGAAAAAGCCGTCGGTCAGGATGTGCTGCAGTCCATTAGTCCCGCCCAGATGGTGATCAAGATTGTTCACGATCATCTGATTCAAGTCTTGGGCGGAGAGGGCAGCGAGATCAATCTCAATGCGGTGCCGCCCGTGGTTATCTTAATGGCTGGTCTGCAGGGCTCAGGAAAAACCACGGCCTCCGGCAAAATCGCAAAGTTTTTGAAAGATAAGCGTCGTAAGAAAGTCTTGCTGGCTTCCACGGACGTCTATCGACCAGCCGCGCGTGAGCAGCTGCAGGTCTTGGCCCCCCTTGCGGGCGTTGAAAGCCTTCCCATTATCTCAGACGAAAAGCCCCTCGAGATTGCAAAGCGTGCGCTGAATACTGCAAAACTCGAAGGTTATGACGTCCTGATCATCGACACGGCTGGGCGCTTGCACATTGATGATGCGCTGATGCAAGAGCTCAAGGATATTGCGGCTCTGACGCAACCTACTGAAATCTTGCTCGTTGCCGATGCCATGACCGGTCAAGACGCGGTCACCATGGCCAAAGCCTTCATGGAACATGTGGGTATTACGGGCGTCGTTCTGTCCCGCATTGATGGTGATGCCCGTGGGGGTGCCGCGTTGTCGCTGCGCGCCGTAACGGGGTGTCCCATTAAATTTCTGGGTGTGGGTGAACGCGTTGATCAGGTGGAAGAATTCCATCCCGAGCGCATTGCCTCGCGCATTCTCGATATGGGCGATGTTTTAAGTCTTGTTGAGCGGGCCGTTGAGAATATTGATCAGCAGGAAGCTGAAAAACTGGCCCAAAAAATGGGCAAAGGCACCTTTGATCTGGATGATTTAGCCTCCCAGTTGCGGCAAATCTCGAAAATGGGTGGTCTCAGCGGACTGATGGGATTCCTGCCGGGCGTCAGCAAGATCAAGGATAAGCTGGGTGAGGCGGGCGTTGACGATAAGGTGGTCAAGCGCCAGCTGGCCATTATTGGCTCGATGACTCCTAAGGAGCGTCGAAATCCAGATCTTTTGAACGCCTCACGTCGTAAGCGCATCGCCACAGGATGCGGCTTGTCAGTTCAGGATGTAAATAAGCTGATGAAGCAGTTTCAAGATATGCGCAACGTGATGAAGCGCATGAATAAATGGGGTGAGAAAGGTATGCGACGCCAGGGGCTGCGCGGTCTTTTTACACCCCGGGGTATGTAGTTTTTTGTAAATAAAAGTTGTCAATTCACAAGGAGTAAAAGAAATGGCACTAAAGATTCGTTTGGCCCGTGGTGGTGCAAAAAAGCGTCCATTTTACAGCATAGTTGTGGCGGACTCTCGCGCACCCCGTGATGGTCGCTTCATTGAAAAAGTAGGCACCTACAATCCCATCGTTGCCAGTGATCATCCAAACCGCATTACGCTGAAGACCGAGCGCATTCAGCATTGGTTGGGTGTCGGCGCTGAGCCAACCGACCGTGTGACACGCTTCCTTGCCAATGCAGGTTTGGTAAAGGCTGTTGCTAAGAACAACCCCATCAAGGCGCAACCTGGTAAGAAAGCTCAAGAGCGTATCCGTGAAGAGCAGGCCCGCGCCGAGGCTGCTGCCACTGCCGCCGCTGAAGCTGCTGCCGCTGCGGCTGCACCAGCGCCTGTAGAAGAAGCTGCAGCTGAATAACGTCACCTCACGACGATGATGAATCAGCAGCCAGTCCGCATTTGCATTGCCAAATTTGGCCGCCCGCAAGGGGTGCGCGGCTGGTTGCGTCTTCATGTGTTTACTGAAGATCCAGATGCGGTCTTTAAATACAAGCCCGTAACCGATGGGACAGGGACACGCCAGTTCGCTTTGAAGAGAACAAGTTACCTGGCTGACGGCACGGCCATCGTCGAGGTGGATGGGGTGAAAACCCGCGACGCAGCTGAAAGCCTGGTCAATACTGAACTCTACATTGAGCGCAGTATTCTGCCAGAGCTTGACGGTGACGAGGGCTTTTATCACGCGGACCTTGTGGGTTTGCGTGTGGAAGATCTCAACGGGCGTACCTTAGGGGCAATCACGGCGGTGCTCAATTATGGCGCTGGTGATTTGCTTGAGGTGCGGCTGGCCTCAAAGCGTGCCAGTGTCTTGGTGCCTTTCACCGAGGATGCTGTGCCGGTTGTGGATGTAAAACAAGGCTTTGTGCGCCTGGATCCTGACCTCGCTTTTGTGGGCGAGGATGAAGACTAAATCATGAAGGTTAAGGTCTTCACGCTCTTTCCCGAGATGTTCCCAGGTTCTCTTGGATACTCCATTACGGGAAGGGCGCTTCAGGAAGGGACGTGGTCCCTTGATGCGGTGAATATCCGCGATTATGCCTTTGATAAGCATAAGTCGGTGGATGACACGGCATTCGGTGGGGGGCCTGGTATGGTGATGCGCCCAGATGTTTTGGATGCAGCCTTAAGCGACCACTACCAAAAGGCGCGCCCAAGTGCCTTGATTTACTTGTCCCCAAGGGGAGCGCCCTTTTGCCAAGATCGTGCAAAAGATCTTGCTAAGTGTGCGCAAATAGGGTTACTGTGTGGGCGTTTCGAAGGCGTTGATCAGCGCCTTTTGGACGCCTGGCAGTTTGAAGAAGTAAGCATCGGCGATTATGTGCTGACCGGAGGTGAGCAAGCAGCCATGGTGCTTATTGATGCATGTGTACGATTGCTTCCAGGCGTGATAGGCTGCGAACAATCGTTGGATGAAGAAAGTTTTTCTTCAGGACTTCTTGAATATCCTCAATACACTCGTCCGCGGGTGTGGCAGGGAGCTGAAGTTCCTGAAATATTAGCCTCGGGTCATCATGAAAAGATTGCAAGATGGCGCCGGGAACAAGCAGAGCAACTCACACGGCAGCGGCGTCCGGATCTGTGGGCACGCTATGAAGAACGCCTGCAGAAGAAAGGGAATGAACAATGAACATTATTCAACAGTTTGAGCAAGAGCAGATCGAAAAATTAACCGCCAGCAACCCTGTGCCAGAGTTCCGTCCTGGCGATACCCTTCGCGTGCACGTGAAGGTGGTTGAAGGTGACCGCGAGCGTACACAGGCCTATGAAGGTGTATGCATTGCGCGCAGCAATGCGGCCATCAATTCTTCCGTGACCGTTCGCAAGATTTCCTTCGGTGAGGGTGTCGAGCGCGTTTTCCCACTCTACTCACCCAATATTCGCATTGAAGTTGTTCGTCGTGGTGACGTACGCCGTGCAAAGCTTTATTACCTGCGCAGTCGCCGTGGTAAAAGTGCACGTATTGCCGAGCGCACCACCTACAACCAAGCCGCAAAGGAAGCGCAAAAGGCTTAAAAGCTACTGGCTTTTAACGTTTTGTTTTCCAAATAGTTGCTATAGACGAAAGCGTCCTTGTGTCTTGACACAACGGGCGCTTCGTTGTTTTTTTGTCATAGAGAAACACCACGATGGAGGAACGTCTTGGCTACAGTCAGTAAAGGAAAACGCGGCGCAATCACGCCAGCCAACGTGACGGCCGACATGGCGTTGGCCTTTTACCGTGACATGCTGCTCATTCGCCGCTTTGAGGAAAAGTCAGGGCAGCTCTACGGGATGGGATTGATTGCTGGCTTTTGTCATCTTTACATTGGCCAAGAAGCCGTTGTGGTTGGTATTCAAAGTGCTCTTGAATCCCAAGATACCATCATTACCGCCTATCGCGATCACGGCCATATGCTGGCGGCAGGAATGGAGTCCCGTGGTGTGATGGCCGAACTCACCGGACGCATCGGTGGTTATTCCAAGGGTAAGGGTGGATCGATGCACATGTTCAGCCGCGAGAAGGGCTTTTTCGGCGGCCACGGCATTGTCGGCGCTCAGGTGCCGCTGGGAACAGGATTGGCTTTCGCCCACAAGTATCGCGGTGACAATGGCATTAACGTGGCCTACATGGGCGATGGTGCCGTGAACCAGGGTCAAGTCTACGAAGCCTTCAACATGGCCGCCCTGTGGAAGCTGCCCGTCATTTATGTGATTGAAAACAACGGTTATGCCATGGGCACGTCGGTGCCGCGCCATGCGGCCAAGCCCGATGAGCTCTATAACCGTGGTCTAGCCTATGGCATTCCCGGCGAGCGCGTCGATGGCATGGATGTGATGGCCGTGCGTGAGGCGGCCCTTCGGGCCGTTGAGTATGTGCGTGGCGGCAAAGGCCCCATGATTCTTGAGGTGATGACTTACCGCTATCGCGGCCACTCCATGTCTGATCCGGCGAAGTACCGCAGCAAGGAAGAAGTGGACGAAATGCGCACCTCCAACGATCCTATCGATCGCTTGCGTCTTGCCTTGATCGAGGCATACAACATCAGCGAAGACGCCATCAAAGCCATTGAAAAAGAGATCAAGGAAATCGTCCAAGATGCCGCAACCTTCGCGGAAGAAAGCCCAGAACCCGAGGCGGCTGAGCTCTTTACCGATATTCTTGTTGAGACCACCCATTAAAGCGCAGGAGTCCTATGATGTCTGATATGCCGATGATTACCGTGCGTGAGGCCCTTCGCGATGCCATGGCTGAGGAAATGCGCCGGGACGCTGAAGTCTTTTTGATGGGTGAGGAAGTCGCTGAATACCAAGGTGCCTATAAGGTCAGCCAAGGGTTGCTGGATGAATTTGGCGCGAAGCGCGTCATTGATACGCCCATCACCGAGCATGGCTTTGCAGGGCTCGCCGTGGGTGCGGCGTTTGCTGGCTTGAAGCCCATTGTCGAATTTATGACCTTTAACTTCGCCATGCAGGCCATTGACCAAATCATCAACAGCGCGGCCAAGACCCTTTACATGTCGGGTGGCCAAATGGGCTGTCCCATCGTCTTTCGTGGCCCCAACGGTGCCGCCAAGCGCGTGGCCGCCCAGCACTCCCAATGCTTTGGCAGCTGGTACGCCCATTGCCCAGGTCTAAAAGTAATCGCGCCTTATAGTGCTGCCGATGCCAAGGGCCTGTTGAAGGCTGCGATTCGCGATCCCAACCCCGTGGTGTTTTTGGAAAATGAAATGCTGTACGGCGTTGGTTTTCCGGCGGATTCGGTCACTGACGAAGTCTTGCCCATTGGCAAAGCCCGCATCGTGCGGGAGGGTAAAGACGTTACCATTACCGCCTTCTCGCTGATGGTCAAAGTCGCGCTAGATGCAGCTGAGGAGCTAGCGGCCCAGGGCATCGAAGCCGAAGTCATTGATCTGCGCACTTTGCGCCCCTTAGATACTGAAACCATCTTAACATCGCTTAAAAAGACCAATCGTTTGGTCAGCCTCGAAGAAGGATGGCCGTATGCTGGCATTGGCTCGGAGATCATGGCCGTTGTGATGGAGCATGGTTTTGATGATCTTGATGCGCCCGTGGTGCGTGTGACAGGTGCTGATGTCCCCATGCCCTATGCGGAAAGCCTTGTGAAGTTGACCATTCCCCAAGTGTCTTGGGTGGTGGAGGCGGCAAAGCAAGTCTGTTATCGCCGTTAGAGATAATTTAAGGTAAAGTTTGAAGAAAAACGGTTAAGGAACGAATCCATGCCCATTAAAATTCTTATGCCTGCGCTGTCACCGACCATGAGTGAAGGTAACCTTGTGAAGTGGCATAAGAAGGAAGGCGATGTCATTAAGGCCGGCCAGGTACTGGCCGAGATCGAGACGGACAAAGCCACCATGGAAGTGGAGGCTGTAGATGAGGGTGTGCTGGGTCGCATCATCATTCCAGAAGGTACTGAAAATGTTCCCGTGAACGCTTTGATTGCGGTCCTTCTGGATGAAGGTGAAGATGCCAGCGCCCTGGATGGTTTTACAGCTGGTGCTGCTGCCTCGTCCGGTTCGACTCAAGCTGCTACGCCGGCGGCGGCACCTGCGCAATCACCCGCTGACTCAGCGCCAGTTGCACCGGCGGCTACGCCACAGCCGTCATCGACTGTTTCTGATGCAGGACGGATTTTGGCCTCCCCGTTAGCCAAGCGCATTGCTTCCCAAAATCAAATTGATCTCGCTTCCCTGCAGGGCTCGGGTCCCCATGGCCGTATCATTAAGGCTGATGTCGAGCAAGCCATGGGCCAACCGATTGCATCGCGCGATAGCACAGCTCCCGCAGGTCCCATCATGGCGGCCGACGCGCTTTTCCCAGCCTATGAAGAGATCAAAGTCACCAATATGCGCAAAGTGATCGCCCAGCGCCTCACTGAATCTAAACAAACGGTGCCGCACTTTTATCTCACCATCGATTGTGAAATCGATGCTCTGTTGGAGGCCCGTAAGCAACTCAATGCGACGCTGCCCGATACGCAAAAAATTTCGGTCAATGACTTTGTGATTAAGGCCGTCGCATCGGCCTTGCGTGAGGTGCCGGCAGCCAATGCTGCTTGGTTTGGCGCCACCGTACGGCAGTATCAATCGGCCGATATTTCCGTGGCTGTGGCCATCGACGGGGGGCTCGTCACACCGATTATTCGCGCGGCAGAGGCCAAGGGTCTCGCCCAAATCTCTTTCGAGATGAAAGCTTTGGCAGAAAAGGCGAGGGCAGGGAAGCTGGCCCCCACAGAATTTCAAGGTGGCACATTCTCCATCTCCAATCTGGGCATGTTCGGTATCAAAGAGTTTGCCGCAGTTATCAACCCACCCCAAGGCTGCATCTTGGCCGTGGGGGCTGGGGAGCAGCGCCCCGTGGTGCGCGATGGTCAATTGGCCGTTGCAACGGTCATGAGCTGCACCCTATCTGTGGATCACCGCGTGGTGGATGGTGCTGTCGGCGCCGCCTTCTTGGCAGCATTCAAGCGCTTTATCACCAATCCCGTGCGCATGATTTTATAGGTGCTATAGATCGCCGAGCTTCTCCTTATTCATCATTGGGAGAAGCATCAGCGACATGGCAATCGATGCTCATGCGGGGCAGTGATGTGAAAATCACCCGGGTTTGTCGCTGGCCAGATAGCTTTTTAAATAACGTCCCGTATGGCTTTGTGGGCAGGCGGCCACATCGTGGGGTGTGCCTGCGACCACCACCTGTCCACCCCCATCGCCACCCTCGGGCCCCATGTCGATAATCCAATCGGCGGTTTTCAGGACATCCAAGTTATGCTCGATGATCACCATGGTGTTACCCTGGTCAGCAAGTTTGTGCAAAACCTCTAACAACTTACGGACATCATCGAAATGTAAGCCCGTTGTGGGCTCGTCGAGGATGTAGAGGGTCTTGCCGGTTGCACGCTTAGAGAGTTCTTTGGCAAGTTTAACGCGCTGGGCCTCGCCACCAGAGAGGGTGGTCGCCCGCTGGCCAATTTGCACATAGCTGAGTCCAACTTGATTCAGGGCAGCCAATTTGTCGCGAATGCTGGGGATGGTGGCAAAGAAGCTCAGGCCTTCTTCAACGGTCATCTCAAGCACATCGGCGATGGACTTATCCCGATAGCGGATTTCCAAGGTTTCCCGGTTGTAGCGTTTGCCCTTGCATTGTTCGCAGGTCACATAAACATCGGGCAAGAAGTGCATCTCAATTTTAATCACCCCGTCTCCCTCACACGCCTCGCAGCGCCCGCCCTTGACATTGAAGGAAAAGCGTCCTGGGCCATATCCCCGCGCTTTGGCTTCGGGAAGACCTGCAAACCAATCGCGAATCGGACCAAAAGCACCGGTATATGTGGCTGGATTCGAGCGAGGGGTGCGGCCGATGGGGGATTGGTCAATGTCGATGATTTTATCGATGTGCTGCAGACCCTCAATGGCCTTATGGGCGCCAGCAGAGTCCTTAGCGCCATTTAGCTGCCGATTCACCGCCTTAAAAAGGGTCTCGATCACAAGGGTCGATTTGCCCCCTCCAGAGACACCTGAAACACAAATGAACTTCCCCAGCGGAAAATCGACCGTAATGTTTTGCAGATTATTCGATGTCGCCCCAACAACGCGTAAAGTTTTTCCTTGATGTCCAGGGCGCAGCTGATGAGGCACAGGAATTGTGCGCTCACCGCGTAAATATTGCCCTGTTAGGCTCTCGGGGCTATTTTTGATGTCTTCTGGCGTGCCTTGAGCCACAATGGCACCACCATGGACGCCGGCGCCAGGCCCCATATCGATCACGTGGTCAGCTGCCAGGATGGTGTCTGCATCGTGCTCGACCACCACCACCGTATTTCCCAATTCGCGCAAATGCTTCAAAGTAGCCAATAGTCGATCGTTATCCCGTTGATGCAGGCCGATACTGGGCTCATCTAAAACGTACAAAACACCGGTCAATCCTGAGCCAATCTGCGAGGCAAGGCGGATGCGTTGACTCTCGCCGCCAGAAAGGGTGCCCGAGGACCGGGACAGATTCAAATAACCCAAACCCACATTGTTCAAAAAGCCAAGGCGTTCACTGATTTCCTTAAGAATTCGCTGGGCAATGTCCTGGGATTGTTGACCAAGGTGCTGGGGAAGCTCGCGAAACCAGGCATCCGCCTCTAAGATGGAAAACCGTGAGATCTCGGCAATATCGCGTCCATGGACTTTGACCGCCAATGCTTCAGGCTTCAAGCGTTTGCCTGCACAGGTTTTGCACGGATGGGCGGTTTGATATCGGGACAAATCCTCGCGGCGCATGGCGCTTTCACTTTCGCGGTAGCGGCGCTGGAGGGCTGGAATAATCCCCTCAAAAGGCTTGCGGCTGCGGTAAGTGTGCGCTTTATCGAGGATGGTCATGGGAATGCTCTCATCGCCCGAGCCATAAAACAGCATTTCCTTGGTCCGTGGCTTAAGTTTGGCAAAGGGAATATCCATCTCGTCCCCGCAATGGGCGATGACCGCGGCCAAAACTTGCTGGTAATAGTAGGCAAAAGCGCCAGACCAAGGCGCAACGGCGCCATCCTCAAGGCTCTTGCTGTCATCGGGGACAATCAAGGCTGGATCGAACTCCACTTCCACACCAAGACCATCGCAGGCGCTGCAAGCTCCAAAAGGGCTGTTAAAGGAAAAGAGACGGGGCTCGATTTCATCAATGGTAAAACCCGAGACCGGGCACGCAAACTTGGCCGAAAGAGACATGATGTTGCCCCCGTCCGGACTTTCAACCAGCAGTAGTCCATCGGAAAGCTCAAGGGCGGTTTCGATACTGCTGGCAAGGCGTGTGGCTTGATCAGGGTTGACGACCAAACGGTCCACTACCACTTCGAGGGTGTGCTTAAGTTTTTTATCAAGGGCGGGGATTTCATCCATCAGGTAAACGGTGCCATCTACCTTTAGGCGTTGAAAGCCGCGCTTGCGCATCTCTTGGATTTCAGTCTTATACTCGCCCTTCCGGCCGCGAACAATTGGGGCTAACAGCAGGATGCGCGTGCCTTCAGGAAGACTTAAGATGCGGTCCACCATTTGCGAAACCGTCTGGCTTTCGATGGGAAGACCAGTTGCGGGTGAGTGGGGCACACCAATGCGTGCAAAAAGAAGCCGCAAATAGTCATAAATTTCCGTCACGGTTCCCACGGTAGAGCGGGGATTTTTTGATGTTGTTTTTTGTTCAATGGAGATCGCAGGGGAGAGGCCATCGATGGCATCCACATCAGGTTTTTGCATCTGATCAAGAAATTGCCGCGCATACGCCGAGAGACTCTCCACATAACGACGCTGGCCTTCGGCATAAAGGGTATCAAACGCCAGAGAGGATTTTCCAGACCCGCTGAGGCCGGTAATGACGACCAGTTGGTTCCTTGGTAAGATCACATCAATGTTTTTCAAATTGTGTTCGCGGGCACCGCGAATCCGAATAGTTTCAGATGTCATGATGAAAAAAAACTCTGCTGCTAGGTCCACGATTGTTGTGGTCAGCAGCAGAGTAATACAGTGCCTTTTTAAAGGCTAGGTTTTTTTAAGCCAAGCTTAAGCCACTTTCTGCTCGTATTGCTTAAAGCTGGACTCGAGTTTTTTCTGCAGTTCTTGAGCTTGTTCAGCGCTCAACCCAAAGTTGACACTGCAGTGTTTGTCACGTGCACTGAGAACGCGACCCGAGCAGGACAAACCAAGGCTTGGAATATCGATTTGCACTTGCTCATTGATGCTGAAGGCTTGATCATTCTCAACGCTGAAGCCCAGACCCTGACAAGAGATGTCATGGACCTGGTAATTGCCTGCGCCTTTGCTGCCACGAACGGCGGCATTAAGTCCCTGGGGCTTGTAGCGTGGGTTCTCACGGCGGTCGCCGGCGTAGGATTCGCGCAAGATTCGACGAAGGCTTGTTTGCATCTCTGAGATCGAGCTTGCAATGCTTGATACACGATCACGGACGTCTTGGGATAAGAGATTGGCGTTTTCAAACTCTTTGTTCACACTGCTGAGGGTGTTTGAAACCTCATTGGCTGTGCAGGCCACGTCGTTGGCGCTACGACTAATCTCGTTGGTGGCCTGGTTTTGTTCGTTGATCGCAGCCGCAATGGACGAAGATATGCGATCAATGGAATCGATGGTTTCAGCAATCTTGGTAATGGCATCCACCGCCGTACCGGCAATACTTTGGATACCCTGAATTTGCTGCGATACACTCTCAGTCGCCTTTGTGGTCTGGCTTGCAAGACCTTTGACTTCTGCAGCCACCACGGCGAATCCACGTCCAGCATCCCCTGCACGGGCGGCCTCAATGGTGGCGTTGAGCGCCAAGAGGTTTGTTTGTTCGGCAATTTCATTAATCAGGTTGACGATATTGCCGATGTTCTGCGCGTATTCAGAGAGATCCTGAACAACACGCTTGGTTTCTTGGGCGTTTTCCACACCCACTTTTGTGGCACTGGTAGCCTGGTGGACCTGACGTGAGATCTCTTGAATGGAACCTGAGAGCTCTTCTGCGGCTGAAGCCACACTTGATACAGCAGCAGCAATACGTCCATTGGCATCCACGGCGTCAGAGGCTTGTTTTGCCGTATGACTGGTGCGCTCAGACATATTTTCTGAGGTTTTGACCACAGTCTTGGTGCTTTGATCCACAGATGCGATCGCCGTTTCCATTGCCCGCTCCAGTTGATCAGAGATGGCGAGCATCTGGGACTTGATTTCCTTGGTGCGGCGTTTTTGAGCTTCCACTTCTTGCGCTGCCATTTCGCGCGTTTGAATCATAGATGCCTTAAAAACCTCAAGTGTTTTGGCCATATCGCCCAGTTCGTCGGTGCGCTCCTTAAGGGGGATGTCGATCTCTGTATTTCCTGACGCCAATTCCGTCATGGTGCGGGTCAGGCGTGTCAACATGTTGGTTAGATAACGTGAGGCAAAAAAGGCTATTGCAGCTATAATAATAGATTGCACAAACACTTCGATCAGTATGTGATGGCGTAAGTTTTCGACAATCGCGCCGTGGTAGACTGGATCAAGCCCCACAATATACCCCCAGCCCATGCCTGGAAAATCAAAAGCACCTTCGCTTTTGGCATAGACCACCTTTTCTTGTCTGTTATTAATTGGGTTTGTAAAGTCACCAATGCCATATTTGGCGTTTTTGACAGACTCAATTGCTGGCGTGTAATTCACTTGCAATAAGTTTATTTTGCCAATTTTTGTGAAGTCTCTTTTGTAATTTTTGTAATCTGATGTTTTGTCGAGATAAAACATCACGTTTCCATGTTGATCAACAAGAGTTAAGGAACTGTCTGTGTTGCCAGCTTTAACGTAATCTTTCGCTTTATCAAAAAACATATTTTCAACAAGGCTGAAATCCATAAAGTTGGCCCATACGCCTATAACTTTACCATTTTCATCTTTGATCTGGGCTGCGAAGATCATCACCAGATTCTGGTCGGTACCATATGCTGCATTAATATCTTCATGATTCACTGGATTTTCAATAACAGTCCCTGTCATACCATTGCGGCCTTCGAAGAACTCGCCCTTTATGGCTTTTTTAAACCAGGATGCCTCAGCGAAGGATTTGCCAATAAGGTAGTCGCTTTCAATCCTATTGCCATTTGGGGCTGCATTATTCACGAACTGCACTTTACCGTTGGTGTCGACAACAACGAGGAGTTTATAAATCCCATAGGTTGTCGAGTAACTGTTCATAACTTTTTGAATTTTTTTTGCGTGAACAGGGTCCTGCCACAATGAGGGGTCACGCACAACATCATTCAGGGTAAAGGCTTGTGCATCGCCATAACGTTCGAACAAATTACGATCCACCAAATCGCTGATATCGCCGGCTTTTGGAATTGCACTGCGATCATTATGTTGCTGAATATCACCTGTCATGAAGTAAACTATACCAACAATAATTATAACGGGTAAAAAACCAATGGTTTGCGCTGCTAAGATTAGTTTTTTTTGTAAAGATAAGTTGAAGACCCCACGCATGTTGCCCCTCAAAAATTTTATGGTTCACGCTCACTAATCTAAGAGACGAAGATTAATTTTTTATAAAGACTCACGATTTCAGCCCTATACTCCTGTTCATGAACCGAATCTGCGGTGCGAAGGGCGTTTTAGATAAAATTTAACTAAAATTAAAAATATTGCAAAATTGACATAATTCTTAGAGGTTAGAACGCGTGAATCCAAACGTATGAGGAAATTATGGTCAGATTTAATGTGTTGGCTTTGGCAATAATCGCGCATGTGGGGTATGTGCAGGCAGGTATTATTGAAAGGGATGAACAGGCGCCGCAAAAACCCAGCATTTATATCGATGACTATGGTCAGCGCTACAGTATGACGCCCATGGCGCCGCGCAAAAAAGCATCTGCGATCTCAAGGCGCGAAAACAAACCAATTGAGTCAGCCCCAACTCAGCATCTTCCGGATCTTCCTGCTGAAGGTAGGATTGGACACCAAAGGGTGATTTATTATGGCGGTACAACCTTCCGGATTCAAAAAATTATTAACCAGGATACGCGCCCTTTAGCGCGCAAAGCTGAAGAAATAAGCGCCCATGAGATTATGAATGCAATGGTAAAATTTTTCTCTGACTTGAAGGGGGCGAGCGAACCTGTGGATGTGGATGTTGCTTCTTCCGCCGGTCATCAGAGGGCGACATCGTCCTACGCACCAATAGGGGAGGCAGATGACCCTATGGATATAGTGGAAGACCATGGCGCATCCTCTGGAGAGATCTCCGTTGGCGATCTGGAGGCTGCTGTTGATTTAATGCAAATCGATGTGCCCTCTGCCGTTATGGGTGGGCCCAGATATCCTCAGCCACAATACAATGGTCAGGATTGGAAAGTCTCACCTATGCGGGCTAGGTTTTTTCCTATGAAAGATTATTTGCGCTGGATAGTTGAGGATGGCCAGTAAACGATTCACCGTAGTTACAGTCGTTTTATAGGGTTGGCTTTAATCTTTTGGATGGGGAGACCTAAAGCGGGGACCTGAGGAGGGCGCTTCTCAAGTCCTTGTCTTACATCACGCCTGAGAAGCTGCAGGGCTGAATGCTGTTTCTATTAAGAAGCAGACCTCTCAAACCCCATAAATTTCACACCTGTCAATCGCTTACGTTTGTGACGGATGTCTAAGATAAGCTGCGACCACTCCCTCAGCTGTATACTCAGGCTCACAAATCTCTTTATGATGTTTTAGGTGGTGCGTTGTTGGTGCGCCCGGCGGGATTCGAACCCACGACCCCAGGATTAGGAATCCTGTGCTCTATCCTGCTGAGCTACGGGCGCATTGCTCTCTTTTTAGACCAAACTTAACCTTATGGCTAGACACCTCTTTATCTTAGCGTGGATGAACGTGCATAGCTGTTAACGTAGCTTGGAAAAAAAATCTTGTAACACGATACGGCATTCTTGTTCACAGATGCCACCGATTACTTCAGGGCGGAAGTGACAGCTTGATTGCTGAAAGATATGAGGACCATGCTCGACACCGCCGCCTTTGGGATCATAGGCGCCAAAATAAAGGCGCCGGATGCGGGCAAAGGAAATCGCCTGGGCGCACATGGGACAGGGCTCAAGGGTGACGTAGAGATCGCATTCAGTCAGACGCACGTCGCCAAGAATGTGACATGCCTGGCGCAGGGCAAGGATTTCTGCGTGTGCCGTGGCATCGGGGGTTGCCTCAACGAGGTTATGGGCGCTCGCTATGACCTGATTGTTGTGGACAATAACCGCGCCCACGGGTACTTCGCCAAGAAAGGCAGCCCGACGGGCCTGATCAAGGGCAAGCCGCATCCAAGAACTGGGGGTGTTAGCCCCACTTGGAGGCAATGCCATGATTCAATGCGCGCGGTTGATTGAGGGCTGTTGTCACATCCTCAACGGTCGACACGATTGTAAATAGCTTTTTGTCCTCTTCGCGAATAAAGCGGTTTTCACAAAGGTGATTGACAAAATGCTCGAACAAAGGCCGCCAAAAGTGATCGATATCCAGCAGAATAATTTGCTTGTCGTGAAAGCCCAGTTGTTTCCAGGTAATGATTTCAAAGGCTTCGTCCAAGGTGCCAAAGCCGCCTGGCATAATGATGAAGGCATCGGAATGATCAAACATCTTCTGCTTACGCTCGTGCATGGTGGGGACCACGTGCAGCTCGGTAATGGCATCAAAGCCACCTTCATAGGCATTTAAGAATTCAGTCATATAGCCCAAGACTTCACCGCCGGCTTCCATGGTGGCTTGGGCCACAATACCCATCAAACCGACACGGCCGCCCCCATAGACAAGGCGCAGTTTCTCACGGGCTAACAGATGGCCCAGATCCCGTGCGGCTTGCTTAAAATGTTCAGGGCAGTGGTTGGAGGATCCGCAATAGACTGCGACAGAACGAATGCTTTGATCAATTGGCATGCTATTTAATCATTTTTTTATTGCACTGATCACCATCTTAACGGGTGTTCTGTCGAATTGCTAGGGCCCTTAAAACCAACGCCAGGGGAGGGATGTCCTGCCATGAGGCATGAAAACAGTTGGAATCGCTGACTTTATAAAGCAAAAAAACACCCCCGAACATCGGGGGTGTCTTTTCTTTTATCGATAATACACCTTGAGGCGGCTCATGAACATCCACTGGTGCCGCCGCAGGTCACGCACTTGAGGCAGGTCCCGTTGCGTACCAGCGTAAAGTTACCGCACTCTTGGCAAGCATCCCCTGCATAGCCTTGCATTTTGGCCTGGGCAACGCGGTCCGCCTTGGAAAGACCGGCTGCTTCGGTTTGACCCAAGGCATACTCTTCGCTTTCGCCCAATTCCATTTCAGGCGCAAGGGCCGTGGCCCCATCGGTCAGCAGTGCCGCGGTTTCCATGGTGGTGGTCATCCCACTGCCGCCTTTACGGCTGTGTAAAACGTAGAGGTTGCTGCGGATATACCCATTGCTGGCCAGTTTATTGATGGCTGCCATGTCCGTGCGGGGTGCCGCACTGCTGGTCTCCAGGGTTCCCCCGTGATCGCTGGTCTCTTGTCCTTTGTAGGCTGCGCCAACCGTATCAGGCATCAGGTCGCTGGGGCTGACATGGGCTAGATCCGTACGGCCAAGGTAAGAGATGGCAAGTTCACGGAAAATGTAATCTAGGATGGATGTTGCCATCTTGATGGCATCGTTACCGGTCACCAAGCCAGAAGGCTCAAAGCGGGTGAACGAGAAGGCATCGACAAATTCCTCGAGGGGCACACCGTACTGCAGACCAATGGAGATGGCCATGGCAAAGTTGTTCATCAAGCTGCGGAAGGCGGCACCTTCTTTATGCATATCAAGGAAAATCTCGCCAAGACGTCCATCCTCGTACTCGCCGGTGCGCAGATAAACCGTGTGACCACCCACGGACGCCTTTTGGGTATATCCCTTGCGCCGGGTGGGTAGGCGTAGGCGATCACCGCGATGGAGGAAGCGTTCCACAACACGCTCAACAACACGCTCGGCGATCATGGTAGCGCGTTGCGCTTGCGGGCTTTGCACCACTTCGTCCATGAACTCTTGCCCATCATCTTCGCTGAGCAGCGATGTGTTCAAAGGTTGTGAGAGCTTTGAGCCATCCCGATAAAGGGCGTTGCACTTCAGACCCAGGCGCCAGGAGAGCATATAAGCATCCTTACATTCCTCAATGGTTGCCGTGTTGGGCATATTGATGGTCTTTGAAATCGAGCCTGAGATAAACGGCTGCACCGCGGCCATCATGTGGATATGGCTACCGGAGGAAAGGAAACGCTTGCCCTTACGGCCACAGGGGGTGGCGCAATCAAAAACGGGCAGATGCTCTTCTTGAAGGTGAGGGGCACCTTCCAGGGTCATGGCACCGCAGCAGTAGGTATTGGCGGCTTCGATCTCTTCGGCGCCAAAGCCAAGGGCCGTCAAGATATCAAAGCTTGGGTTGGAGAGTTGCGCCTCGCTAAAGCCCAGGACTTTTTGGCAGAACTCATCGCCCAACGTCCAGCGGTTGAAGGCAAACTTCACGTCAAAAGCAGAGGTGAGCGCCTTTTTAACCGCCTCGATCGCATCATCGGTAAAGCCTTTGGTGCGCAGGCTCTCAAAGTTGATACCCGGCGCATTCTCTAACGTGCCATGACCGACGGCATAGTCGACGATGTCTTTAATTTGGGTTTCGCTATAGCCCATGGTTTTTAGGGCATGGGGCACCATGCGGTTGATGATTTTGAAGTAACCACCACCCACCAGCTTTTTAAACTTAACGATGGCAAAGTCAGGCTCGACACCGGTGGTATCACAGTCCATGACCAGGGCAATGGTGCCGGTCGGGGCAATCACGGTTGTCTGCGCGTTGCGATAACCATGCTTCTCACCCAAGCTCAAGGCTTGATCCCAAGCGGTTTTGGCCGCTTCTGCCAGTTCCTTGATGGGGCAATTCTGATGATCCAAGGGCACGGGCAGCATTTCAATGCCTTCATAGCCCGCGGCCTCGCCATAGGCTGCGCGGCGGTGATTACGCATGACCCGCAACATGGCCGCTTTATTCTTGCCATATTCACGGAACGCACCCTGTTCGGCGGCAAGCTCGGCAGAAGTTGCATAACACTGGCCGGTCATGATGGCAGAAAGGGCACCGGCAAGGGCGCGGCCTTCGGCGCTGTCATAGGCAATGCCCATGGCCATCAACAGGCCACCCAGGTTCGCATAGCCAAGGCCCAAGGTTCTAAAATCATAGGACTTACGGGCGATGATCTCGGACGGGAACTGTGCCATCATCACGGAGATTTCGAGCACAAGGGTCCATAGGCGGATTCCATGCAGGTAACCGGCGAGGTCAAAGTTGCGCTTGCCCGCCTTCAGATCATAGAACTGGATCAGGTTTAATGAGGCCAGGTTACAGGCGGTGTCGTCCAAGAACATATATTCTGAGCAGGGGTTGGACGCATTAATACGGCCACTTTCAGGACACGTATGCCACTCGTTAATGGTGGTATCATACTGCACCCCGGGATCTGCAGAAGCCCAGGCCGCATAGCCCACCTTATCCCACAGGTCGCGGGCATTGATGGTCTTGTAGACTTTGCCATCGGTGCGGCGCATCAAATTCCAGTCGCCGTTGGCCTCTACTTGCTTTAAGAAGGCGTTGGTCAAGCGGACCGAGTTATTGGAGTTCTGACCTGACACCGTAAAGTAGGCTTCCGAGTCGAAGTCGGTATTATAGGTGTCGAAGTGAATCTCGGTGAAGCCTTGCTTGGCGAACTGAATCACGCGCTGGATATAGCTTTCAGGCAAGAAGGCATTGCGTGCGGCGCGAATGGCATCCTTCAGAGCCGTGTTGATTTTTGGATCAAAGCGGGACTCGTTGGTGCCCATCTGACAGGCCGCCATGACGGCTGTGAGGTGCTTGGCCGCAGCTTTGGAACCAGAAACCAAAGCCACCACCTTTTGCTCCTCGATCACCTTCCACATGATGTATTCTTCAATATCGGGGTGATCGATATCCACTGTCACCATTTTGGCTGCGCGCCGTGTGGTGCCGCCAGACTTGATGGCGCCGGCTGCCCGGTCACCGATCTTGAGGAAGCTCATCATGCCTGAAGATTGACCACCACCGGACAGTCTCTCGCCATTACCACGCAAGTTCGAGAAGTTGGTGCCGGTACCCGAGCCATATTTAAAGAGGCGGGCTTCGCGCACCCACAGGTCCATAATGCCGCCTTCATTGACCAAATCATCTTCCACGCTTTGAATAAAGCACGCGTGGGGTTGGGGGCGTTCGTAGGCAGAAGTCGAGCGGAACAGCTCACCGGATTCGTGGTCGACATAGAAGTGGCCTTGTGCGGGGCCGTTAATCCCATAGGCCCAGAACAAACCGGTATTGAACCATTGGGGCGAGTTGGGGGCGCACATTTGCTGACACAGCATATAACGCAGTTCGTCATAAAAGGCTTCTGCATCCTCTTCAGTGCTGAAGTAGCCTCCTTTATGGCCCCAGTAAGTCCAAGCACCCGCAAGTCGATCGAAAACCTGCTTGGCACTTGTCTCGCCGCTGAAGAGGGTGTTCTTTGCCTTTGCCTCACGGCGACGCAGCCAAGAAGGAACGCCTTTTTCTTCAACCGGCGTGGTTTCTGCCGGAACGCCAGCCTTGCGGAAATACTTTTGCGCCAAGATATCGCATGCAACTTGCGACCAATGGGCAGGAACTTCCATATCCTTTAATTGGAAAACCGTGGTTCCATCTGGATTACGAATCTCACTCGATGTGGTGCGGAATTCGATACCCGCGTAGGGGGATTGACCTTTTTTTGTAAAACG
Organism: Holosporales bacterium; assembly: GCA_046318415.1. Classification (GTDB taxonomy): domain Bacteria; phylum Pseudomonadota; class Alphaproteobacteria; order Caedimonadales; family Caedimonadaceae; genus JBKCUK01. Next base: position 78,886 of record JBKCUK010000010.1, read on the forward strand.
GCGTTCGATCTTCATGGAGGTTCCCTAAAAGTTTGTTTAAACTAATCAAAAATTGCGAGAACCTACAATATATAGTTGCCGTTAACGAATGTTACCACTACATATTGGGTCTCAACGGTGATATTGATGGCAATGGGCCTGTTTCGTCAATAGGGATTTAAGATGAATTTTACAACAAAACCACAGAATCCAAACGGGGCCTTAAAAACCCTCAAAAATTTCTTACCCTACCTCTGGCCACAAGATCAACGGGCATTGAGGCTGCGTGTGTTTTTTGCCTGTTGCCTATTGATTTTAGGCAAAATTATTAATGTTTTTGTGCCGATGCTCTACAAGCTTTGCGTAGATCATTTGGCGCTGAATCAAACGACGGTGCAATGGTGGTCGGTGCCTGTGGGCTTAGTTGCGGCCTATGGCCTTGCCCGGGTCTCGGCACAGGTTTTCAGCGAGCTGAAAGATATGTTGTTTGCCCGCGTTGAACAGCATGCCATTCGGCGCTCTGCCTTGCAGGTCTTTGAGCACTTGCATCAGTTATCTTTGCGCTTTCATCTTGAGCGTAAAACAGGTGGTCTTTCCCGTTCAATCGAGCGAGGCACAAAAGGAATTGAAACCCTGCTGCGCTTTATGATTTTCAATATTCTGCCGACCTTTATCGAGATTTTGCTGGTCGGTGTTGTGTTGTGGATCATCTATGATCAGCGTTATGCCTGGGTGACGCTGGGAACGCTAATTGCTTATGTGGCGTACACCCTTAGCCTGACCGAATGGCGTACCCAACTGGTGCGTCACATGAACACCGTAGACGGCGAGGCCAATGCCAAAGCCATTGATAGCCTTTTGAATTATGAAACCGTCAAATATTTCGGCAATGAAAGCTATGAGTCCCAACGATATAACCTGTCGCTGGGCCAATACGAAAAGGCAGCCCTGAAAAGTAAATACAGCTTGGCTTATCTCAACATGGGACAAGGCTTGATTATTGCCCTTGGCCTGATTGCTGTGATGACGATGGCCGCCTTTGATTATGCAAAAGGGGCCATGACCTTAGGCGATTTTGTCTTGGTCAATACCTATTTGCTGCAACTCTATATGCCCCTTGGTGTGCTGGGCTTTGCCTATCGTGAGATTAAGCTGGCCCTTGTGAATATGGAGGCCATGTTTGATTTGTTAGGCCAAGACCGTGAAGTCCAGGATCGGGCAGATGCCAAGCCGTTAGAGGTGACAGGGGGCGAAGTGCGCTTTGAAAATGTGAGTTTCCACTATGAGCCTTCACGGCCCATTCTAAAGGGGATAAGCTTTGTGGTGCCGGCTGGCAAAACGGTGGCGATTGTCGGCTCCAGTGGTGCTGGAAAATCAACCTTATCGCGTTTGCTGTTCCGCTTTTATGAGGTGTCTGATGGGCGTATTACCATTGATGGTCAGGATATTCGTTCTGTCTCGCAACGCTCATTAAGGGAAGCCCTTGGAATTGTGCCTCAGGATACGGTGCTTTTTAACGATACCATTGGGTACAACATTCGCTATGGGCGACCCAGTGCAACCCAACAGGAGGTAGAAGAAGCGGCGCAGTTGGCGAAGATTCATACCTTTATTCAAAAACTGCCAGATGGCTACGACACCACCGTTGGTGAGCGCGGTCTTAAACTCTCAGGGGGTGAGAAGCAACGGGTTGCCATTGCGCGCACGCTGCTGAAAAAACGGAAGATTTTTCTATTCGACGAAGCGACATCCGCCCTTGATACCCACACGGAAAAAGCCATTCAGCAAAGCCTGCAAGAGGTGTCCCGCGCCCATACGACGCTCATTATCGCCCATCGCCTTTCAACCGTGGTGGATGCCGATGAGATACTTGTTCTCGAGCATGGCGAGATCATTGAGCGCGGCACCCACAAGGAGCTTTTGGATAAAAAAGGGGTGTATGCGACCTTATGGCAAAAACAAAGCAAGCGCGTTGTGGCCGCTGGTGAGGCATGAATCTGACGAGGATTCATTTCTTTTGAGGACCAGCCCGCCTGGTTCCATTGAGATCACGCCAGCAATGTAAAAATTATTTTGGCGCAGGATATTTTTGTAGCTTTGAAAGACTTCGGCATCTTTCTTCGATAAGGATACCTCTTCATGAAAGCAATATTCTGAAGTCACCGCAGAGTCGATGGGCGCGGAAACCATGACGCGCAATTCGTGAAGATTCGGGCATTCGCGGCAAAACTGCGCCACGATTTCTGGGGACGCGATGTAGGCGTAGAGATGCAAGGTCTCTAAATCCAACAGTGCTGAAACAAATGACGCACTTTTGTTTGTGAGGTTGGGGCATTGACCGATGGCAAGGTAAGTTAAGTGTGGGAAAGCTTGACATATTGTCCTTAGACCACCGTCGTTGAGTTTGAGAGATTTTAGAACCAGCGTATGAAGATCTAGCTGAGGATTCTTTTGATGATGATGAAAGGGGTTTGCCGAGAGGGAGGTGCATTGCTCAAGTCGCAGGGACGATAATGTTGTGCAGCCCGAGAGAATATGACCGAGATCATCATCTGAGATATCGCACTTAGAAAATACAAGGCCCTTGAGGTGTCTCAGCTCCGCCATAAGCCGGTACGCACGGGGAGAAAATCCGGAACAGCTGGAAGCAACGATGAGGCGCAGGGGCGAATGGCTCAAATTGAGTGCGGAGTTGTTGGTAGAGCTGGTTGATGTGGATTGGCTCGCCGCGTGGTAAAAGTCCCCATTGGCCAGGTTTGCATCGTCTTGTCCCTGATCTTGCACCTGGGGGGAGGGGGCTAGATGTGTCATCTTCTTCTTTGGCACTACAGGGTTTGTGCTTAATTCCGCACAATTCAGTAAGTAGAGTCTCTTCAATTTTGGGCAAGTGGCGAGGATTTGCCCTAGACTATCGTCATCAAAATTGACCTCATGAAGGGTAAGCTGGGTAAGGTTCGGCAGCCATGCCACGTGCCCGATACCAAGTTTTGAGGAATGTGCCCTGCCTGCAGACATGATCTTTAGAGAACCCAGGTTATTTATTTTCCCGGAATGTATGAGGTGTCTAAACGATTCCTGGAAACTGCGGTAACGCTTTTCTTGGGCTTCTTCATCGAACAGGGGATCTTTGCCCATGGCAAATCCTGGAATAGTGAACTTGGCGTGCGGGAAGGGGGAGGACATCTCAGCCCTATTCAGCTCCAACTCGAGTTCATAAAGGCAAGACCCTACCGCACCGCATTCTGCGATGTGCGCTGCGGGCATCTTTGCAAGACGCGCCTTGAGGTTAGCGCCTTGTGCTATCAGGCGTTTTGTGCGCTGCAGTAAATAGCTGATGATGTCCGATGCAGCACTATCACTCGAGCACTGAAGGTTAAAGATTCTCTTGGGATTAAGGGTTAAAAAGACGCGCGGCGGTTGGTGGGCGGTCAGGCTAATTTTCCCGAGAGTTTCCAGCGGTAAAGACTCGGTTATGTAAGGGCCAAATTCTTCACCTAACATATGGGTTTGGCTGCGGCTTTGAGATGAAGTGGAATCTTCTTCTGGAAGAGGGGGGGAAGCTTCTAGCAGCTGTGCCGCAAATATTATGCACCAAAGTGTTGTTGTCATCCACTTCTTCACCCAAACCTCCGTCATTATTTTAGCCTCGAAACATTAAACAGGGTGAGGAAAGGGCGCAAGGGGATATTCATACTCTACACACCTTATGTTGCCAGAATGACCGACGAGTAGACTTCTATTTTGCAGTATTTGACTTGTTTGTTTTCCGAGCCTTATTTGCAGCAAGAGCGATGGGTCAATCCTCAAAGTTGCAGCGCCATGATCAGGGACAACTCATGGTTTGAGCCTGTACCCGGCTTGTCCGCGATGAGGAGGGGATAGAATGTGCCTCTCCCCCTGGTGATGGTGCTCAGCCCACCTCCTGGCAATTTTCAAATAATAATCTCAATTGTTGCTTTAGCACGCGGCCCTTGCAAATTAACTAATTGACTATGCGTTAGTTTATTATTAATGTTATTTTGCCAATATGAAAATAACGCAATATGGGAATTGAAATATGCAAAAAAAACAAGCGCACAAGGTGAAAAATAGGGGTCGACGCAGATCCGTAGGTCGTTCAGTGGCTAAGACACTGGGGTTGGCGCTGATGGGCGCTGCTGTGATTCCTGTACAGGCTTCTGAAGTGCGTGAAAATATTGTGGAATCAAGAACCGCAACAAGTCCCAAAACCAAATCCCGCACCTCCTCGCAGCGCCAAACACGACAGGACGAAGCTCAGCTCTTTAGCCCCTTGGCGGCCTCGTCCCAGCTTGATTGTACCCGCCCCATTGTGCCGCAACTGCGGGAATGGGGAGCGGACAACCTTCACCTTCACGATACGGTCTATGCTGCTGCCTTGGCATGCCAAATGGGTTACAATACCAACTATCAAGAGAGTCATGAGGGCCTCATCAAGCTTGGCTATGAAGAGTTTGAAGAAAGTGAGGCAGACGCCCATGGCTTGAAGGCCGTTGCCCTGAAAAAGCCAGGTTCCCATATTATCTTAGCCTTTCGTGGAACATTCTTGGATGAGGCGCATCCCCGCTTGCAAAACTTAACGGCGGATCTTGCAATCCTCATGCATGGCTTGCAACGGATTGATGAGGAACAACTGACGCGCAGTCTACACTGTATTTTCGAGCGCGCCCTTGGCCTGACCGAATCAAAGTCTAGCCTCATCACCACTGGGTTGATTGGTGCCTACAAAATCTTCCTGTCACCTGTTGAATCTGACGCGGTAATGGCCAAGAAAAAAAGAGAGGCTGCTAAAGGGGCAAAGGAGACGTTCGATCTCACCGGCTTTTTCGACTACGTACCGACAGCGGTATACCTGGCCGAAAAGATGGGAAGCTTCGGTTTTTTGAACGGTTTAGAACCTGAGAAAAAAGAAGAATTGAAAAAGGTCTTTGAGGTTCTGAGTGATCCTAAAACCCGCAGTAATTATGTCTTGGGTAACTTATTTCGTGATGGCCGGGCCTTTATGGATAAGATTTTGTCCATGGAAGACTGGGCTGACCTTCCCATTATTCTCACCGGGCACTCTCTCGGCGGTCTGGTTGCGGCCACTTTAGGAACGAAACTGAAACTGAACACCATCACCTTCAATGGCCCTGGCGGCGAAGCCAACTTTGCAGAAACGCTGGCCAACGACTCACTGCTTGAGTCCGTTTGGAATACGTCATCTTGGGGTTTGTCGAAGCAGCGTCTCACTGAATGGTGGTCGCGAAAAGCAGCAAAATCCCTTGATGGTGTAAGTGGTCGCGATCACATTCTGGCCATCAAGCGTGCCAGTGATATTGTGGGCACGTTCGGCCACTTCAGCGGTGAAGAATTTGACCTGCCTGACTATGAAAAATCACTGCGGGGTCAAGTGGTTGCAAAAACACGCGAGATGTACGACATCGCCGAATTCTCCCTTGAAAAGATGGATGACGTTGCCGCACGTGTTGCCCAATGGCGTGATTTACACACTGCCCTCGAGGGGAATTCTGGGCCCATCAAGGGGCTCAAGAAAGATCTTTTCGTTAAAGCCGAGGGCGCCCTTGGGGTGTTGGGGAATTTTCCAGCACTGAAGTCCATGGGGGCTGAGAAATTCAAGCGTATTCACGAAAAATACCAGGGGGCGACCACGGCCCACTCGGCAACTGAGCTGGAAAATATGGCCGAATCAATGCTGCAAAATCATGCCCTGATTCCGATGATTCATGACATCAGCTTTGAACGTCATTGCAGAGGTTTCGAAGTTACGCAAACTGAACGCACAAGCGCTTACGCCATTTTAGGTCAGCGTGAGCTGTTGCGTCGCGATTTGGATATTGCAGATCCTTCGGCCGCCCACAAGCTCTCTTACAATCAACCGAAAGTCGAGGCGTTGAGTGAGGCGTATAAAATTCTAACGCCCCTCACAAACAAAGATAAAAACCCCATTGAGGAAGACTTTACCCTTGTGGGAAAAGCCCTCACTGGTAAAGCCTTCAAAGAATCCCTTGCTTCCGTTGCGGGACATTGGGGCGACCTCAGTGCCCAAGAATTGCTGAACGGCGACCATCTGAAGCGCGTTGGCACCGTTAAAAGCAAAATGTATGAAGCTGTCCAACGTATAGAAGAATTGATCCAGCAGGCCAACCTTCAGCGTGAAGCCTATAACGCCTATTTGGGTCTGCAAGCAAAAGTGCGGGGTTATGGCCTGTTGTCTTTTGATGCGAGCAAGGTCGAGCAGGTGCGTGCCCTCGATGGGGACGCGTTGGTTGGGGCAACGTCGAGCCTCTTGCGCCGCCATGTGGACAATGCAAACCAAACCAAAATTAAAGATCTTATTTCTTCCGTTCAGCAGGGCAAGACCTCCAATCCTCAGGATCAAGATAATCTGATCGCTGTCCTATCCCTCCTGAAGCCTGCCTCCGTTTTAACGCAGGCGGAACAGCTTGCGAAAACCGAGGAAGATCTGCGTCAGCAACAAAGCCAGTTTGAGAAAGATACACGGCCCGTTCTCGAGAAGCTCGATGTGCCGACCAGCGTTAAAACCTATACTCAGATTCGAAATACGCTCAAAAGTCGTTGGGCCGACCTTACAACCCGTATGGCTTTAAATGAAACCCAGTTGAGCGAGCTCAAAGTGCGGGAAGAAGCCTATGAGAAACTCATCTCTACCGTGGGTGATGACGTCTTAAAAACCGTATTCCCAGGAACGGTTTACGGACACTACGGCGCATTGAGTCAAAGCCTCAGCCAAGTCCAACCCGTTCGCGTCGACGCCGGGCCCGCGCCCCTTGAGGGGGATTCCCTGGGCATCAGCGGACAATCACCTTCTTGGACGGACTTCCAGCGGTTGACTCAAGCCGAAGAGGCTCTGGTGTCAGTCTCAGCAAAGCTAACAAAAAGTGAAGAAGAGCTCAAAAATCAAACGGCTTTGTTGTCCCAACTAGGTAAAGAGCTGCACGAGAAAACCCAAAAACTTGAACACAAGCGCTCACAAGAGGTTGCAAAACTCAAATCTCTGCATGGCTCTGTGCTTCAGCTGAAGGCGTGGGTTGAGTCGCATCAAAGTTTGCTTGGGACAGCCAAAAAGCTTGAGGAAAACTTGAATGCCGTAAACGCGGTGATTGCCAAGAAAAACAGTGAACTTGGCATGTGGGCCCTGACCCGTGGCTATAAAACGGAAAGCCTTGGCTTACAAGAGGTGGATGCCTTAATGCAACTCAGCCGTCTTCAGCAAGAGGTGGAAGGCCTGCTAGACCTGAATCTCGCCGACGATCTGTCTTGGCAGAACCTACCGCAAGCCCAAAAAGCCTTTGCAGCAATCCCAAATTTGGAAAAACGCCTTGGTGAAGCCACCCAGGGGCTATCCAAATGGGGCCAAGAAGCTGAAGTTGCGAACCTCAGTGCCAAGCTGGAGAGTCGGCTCGAGCAGCTGCGCCAGCGCCTTCTTGAGGTCTCGCAATAGGGCGAAGCACTTTGAAGAATCTTATTTTAAGGCGGTCTATTGGCCGCCTTTTTGCTTTGATTGTGAACCTAGAGACTCTTTTTATTGCATCGAGCGAAAAGACAGCTTATTAAAAAAACAACTGCAATTGTCGAATCCCAGAAATCAGAGTATCCCCACCATGTTGAAAGTCGAAGATCTTGCCGTAACCTTTGGCGACCGCCTGCTTTTTGAAAGCGTCAACCTTGATCTTGTGCCAGGCAATCGTTATGGCCTGGTCGGCGGTAATGGCGTTGGCAAATCCACTTTTATGCGGGTGTTAGGGGGCGAAGAAGAAGCGTCTATGGGGGAGGTCAACTTTAATAAGGGGCTTCGCCTTGGATGGCTTAAGCAAGATCACTTTTTGTATGAAAACGATACCATTGTGAATGCCGTGATCCGCGGCAACGGGGATCTGTGGGAGGCCATGGTTCGCAAACAACAGCTCATTGATAATGAGGACTGGTCCGAAGAGAACATCATGCTGTTGGGTGATTTAGAGGAAGCCATCCTGCAGCATGATGGATATAGTGCCGAATCCCGCGCCCACGAGCTCTTAATGGGCCTTGGTTTTCCGGAAGAGATTCACCACCAGCCCATGTCATCGCTTTCGGGCGGGTTTAAATTGCGTGTTCTTCTTGCCCAAGCCCTGTTTAACAATCCAGATATTCTGCTGTTGGACGAGCCCACCAACCATTTGGATATTTTGAATATTGCGTGGCTTGAAGATTACCTAAAGAAGTATCGCGGCGTTCTGGTCTTCATCTCCCACGATGAAGGGTTTTTGAACAATCTCTCAACCCACATCCTGGATATTGATTACGGCGAAATTCGCCTTTACCACGGCAACTATGATGCCTTTTTGCAGCAAAAACAGTTGGTTATGGAGCAAAAAGAGCAACAACGCAAAAACGTTGAAGCGCGCATCGAACACTTGCAGAAGTTCGTCGATCGCTTTAAGGCCAAAGCTTCCAAAGCGCGCCAGGCGCAATCAAAGCAAAAAATGATTGACCGCATCGAGCTTCCAGATGTGGAGCATACCTCAAGGCGCTCACCCAATATCGATTTTCGCTTCTCACAGCCCAGCGGCAAGATGGTCCTGAAAATTGTAGGGCTGACAAAAGATTATGGCGAAAAACGAGTCTTAAACAACGTGAGCGCCACCATCAATCGGGGCGAGAAGGTGGTGTTTATCGGCCGGAACGGTATTGGTAAATCGACACTGCTGAAGTGCGCTTTGGGTCTGGTTGAGGCTGAATCTGAGGAGATAACCTGGGGCCATGGGGTGAAAACCGCCTACTTTGCCCAGGATCACCACGAGGTAATCGCAGATTCGCGCCCCATCTTCAATTGGCTTGAGGATCAATGTGCCGACCAAGCCCACACCATGATTCGAAGTGTGCTTGGCCGCATGCTGTTTAGCGGTGATGATGCCTTTAAGATGACCACGGCATTGAGCGGCGGCGAGATGGCGCGACTGTTGTTGGGGCGCATGATGCTGGCCCATGCCAATGTGCTGATCTTGGACGAGCCCACCAACCACCTGGATATCGAGGCGATTGATGCGTTGACCAAAGCCCTGAGAGACTATCAAGGCACGGTTTTGTTCGTTAGCCACGATCGTCGCTTTGTGGAGCGTCTGGCCACCCGTGTGATCGCGCTTTCCGATAAATCCATGAAGGATCACAAGGGCAGCTATCAGGAATATATCGCTAAATTTGGTTTGGATTATCTCTCCAAGTCATGGCTGGAAGCGGATCGCAAGCACCAGGATAAGGGGGCGAAAAAGTAATTCTGGGCCCAGCCAGTGCCCTTCGGCTTCTTGCGCTTTTTTAAGTAAAACGATGAAAAAACAGCGTACTCTCAACCCCTGCGTGGGGGCGGGGCAAGGGTAGGCTTTTCGCCTAAAAAAAGAAAATTCCTCGGTGTGGCTGCTGCCATCGCAGCAAGTATTCAACTATTTTTGCTCCTTATTTTCTGCCTAAGGTGATATGCATAGGCGTGTTTTTAGTGAGATGCATCTAAATCAAAGCGAGGAGTACGACATGGGTAAACTTTTTACATTTGCCAGCATAACCGCTCTCTTAACCTCGGCCGCCTGGTCCACCGATTTAAAGGGCATGTATCCAAACGTTTTTGAGCAACCAACGGGCATCAAAGTGGCCCCCATAACAATTGGCGACTTGTCCATTTCCATGCCAGCCTATCAGGTTCTGCCGTTTCCTGAGGAGGAAGCGAACCGCAATCACTACGATGAGCGTTTCGTAGGCGAGGGGGGCGCTAAGCAAATGGTCGCATGTTTCAGTGATATTCCCCAGCACCAACGCTGTTTGGTGATGCACTATACGGTGGCTGATTTTGCAAGGACCATGGATATCTTTACCCGAAACGTTCCCGATGGACGTGTCAGTGCCCACTATGTGCTGACGCAAACAGAAGGTCATGGTATCCCTGCCGGCCAGATCTTCAGTATGGTTTCGGATAACCAACGGGCATGGCATGCCGGTATTAGTTACTGGCGCGGGATGAATAACCTCAACCCAAACTCCATCGGTATTGAAAACATTAACAAAGGTTTTGTGGGCGACGAGGCCAGTACACCCACCTGGTTTGCCTTTGATGAAAAGCAGATTGAAACTTTAGGGCGTCTTAGTCAGTACTTGGTACAAAACTACAACATTGCGCCCTGGAATGTGGTGGGTCATGCTGACATTGCGCCCGGTCGCAAGCAAGACCCGGGAATCCTTTTTCCTTGGGGCAAACTCTACCATGAGTATGGAGTTGGTGCGTGGCTTGATCGAGATGAACAGGATCCTGAGCTTTTTGCGAAGAAGCGTTTTATTCCAAAGGAAAAGCTGCCCCGGGAGACCAATGACTCCTTCTTCCTCAGCTACATGAAAAAGTATGGCTATGATGTGGATGAGCGTGCAAGTCTCGACGCTCGTGTGCTAACCGATGAAAGTGTGGATCAAAGTATCAAAAATCCGGTGGCCAAAAATGTGGGGGCTATAAAGGCTTTTCGTGCGCATTTTTCAAAAAATGGCCAAGCTGCGGCCTATAATGAAGCCTACGATGAAAATGATATGTACTGGATCTGGGCGTTGAATGCGAAATATCCCTCTGGACTATAGTTTTTGATAACTGAAAGACGAAAAAAAAGGGGCATAATGCCCCCTTTTTGCCCATTTATAGATCTGACTCAACCACTGAAGTGATTTGGCTGGAACTCTCGGGCAGTTGTTCCCCCGTTACAGGATTGAAATAAGTATTGGTGGTCATGGTGGTGGTAATCACGGTTGATTGACCAGTTTCTGCGTTATTGATGGTTGTACGAAACGTGCTGGTCTTTTTGATCTTACGATAGCGCGTTATGCTTGGCCGTATTTCAAGGGACTCTTGCCGCTGTCGGCCAAGATCGAAAGGTCTACTTGCTAGGGCACGCAGATCTTCCGACAATTGCCTCCAGAACTCGTCTGGGTCTTCGCCTTCGGGCGCTGGAAGATTAACTGGCTGCTGAAAAGTCCCCATGCGCTCAACAAGAGGCAGTGAACTCTCCAGATAAGGGCGTCTTGGTCGACCCTGAACCATCATTGGCTCTGCAAGGGCAGGGTGTGCGTGGGAAAGATGCATCCCGTTGGGCCTTAATTCTGGCGGGGTTTGTAAATGCCTTGGGGGATGGTTGCTTGGATGGTAAACCCTTGGTTGATGGTTTGGCTGTGAATTGTACGGGTGCAGGAGTAGACGCTGATGTGGACGCACAGCCCCATCCTGGGGATCGATGTCTTCCCTGTATTCCGTTGCCAAGGCTATCTCAGCTAAGCTTCCCACGAGAGCGGGCAAAATCATTAGATATTTCATCATCTTCTCCATGGTTTAATAATCCCGTTATTTTTCAGTGAAGATTGCCGTAGGAAATAAACAATGAAAATGCACTATTTTTCAGATACTTAGGTCGCTTAATGCGTGGATGGGGCAATTTAGCTGGATCTTGAGGTTTGCAATATTAAAAGTGATGAAAACTTAAACCATTTCATGCGCTTATATAATTTTTTATGGCCCCGTCCAGGGGGGGTAAATGATGAAGTGCTCTTGACGGATGCCGATGGGGCGCGCTATACATTTTAGCACTCGCCCCAATTAAGTGCTAAACCTAGGCTTAAAAAAGGGGGTTGAGGTCTTTAGTCGTAACGATAGAGAAAGGAAGAGGAGAGTACTGATGAAGTTCAGACCCTTACATGATCGTGTCCTCGTTCGCCGCATCGAGCAAGAATCTCGCACCAGTGGCGGTATCATTATCCCTGACACAGCAAAAGAAAAACCCATCGAAGGTGAAGTTCTGGCCGTAGGCCCTGGCGCCCGCGATGATAAGGGCCATGTGATTCCAACCGAAGTAAAGGTTGGTGATCGCGTTTTGTTCGGCAAGTGGTCAGGTACAGAAGTCAAGGTCGACGCTGAAGAGTTGTTGATTCTCAAAGAATCCGACATTTTCGGTATCTTCGACAAAGCTGCCTAACACTGGTTTATCTCGAGAATTAAGGAGTTTTTGAAATGGCTGCTAAGGAAGTCAAGTTTTCCACCGAAGCGCGCACCAAAATGCTGCGCGGTGTTGATATCCTCGCCAACGCGGTGAAGGTGACCCTGGGTCCCAAGGGACGTAATGTTGTGCTCTCTAAAAGCTTTGGCGCACCACGCATTACCAAGGATGGTGTATCCGTTGCTAAGGAAATCGAGCTTGAGGATAAGTTCGAGAACATGGGCGCCCAGATGGTGCGCGAAGTAGCAAGCAAAACCAACGACATCGCTGGCGATGGTACCACAACTGCAACCGTTCTCGCCCAAGCCATCGTGCGTGAGGGTGCCAAGGCTGTTGCCGCTGGCATGAACCCCATGGACTTGAAGCGTGGTGTGGACATGGCTGTTGCTGCCGTGGTTGAGCACTTGAAGGGCATGTCCAAGAAGGTTTCGACCTCTGAGGAAGTCGCCCAAGTGGGTACCATTTCCGCCAACGGTGAAAGTGAAATCGGTAAGATTATTGCTGAAGCCATGGATAAGGTGGGTAAAGAGGGTGTGATCACCGTTGAAGAGGCGAAGTCCTTCAATACTGAACTTGAAGTGGTTGAGGGTATGGAGTTCGATCGCGGTTACATCTCCCCTTATTTCGTGACCAATGCCGACAAGATGGTGTGCGAGCTGGAAAGCCCCTTCATCTTGATCCATGACAAGAAGCTAACCGGTCTGCAGAGCATGCTGCCTGTCTTAGAGCGCGTCGTTCAAAGCGGTCGTCCGCTGCTGATCATAGCTGAGGATGTTGAAGGCGAAGCCCTTGCAACTTTGGTGGTGAACAAGCTGCGTGGTGGTCTGAAGGTTGCAGCCGTTAAGGCACCAGGCTTTGGTGATCGTCGCAAGGCCATGTTGGAAGACATCGCCATCCTCACCGGTGGTCAAGTCATCTCTGAAGACATTGGTCTGAAGCTTGAAAACGTCAGCATGGAAATGCTGGGAACTGCAAAGAAGGTGGTCATCAGCAAGGAAAGCACCACCATCGTGAATGGTGCTGGCCAAAAGGCTGATATCGATGCACGTTGCAGCCAAATCCGCATGCAAATCGAAGAAACCACCTCTGACTACGACCGTGAAAAGCTGCAAGAGCGCTTGGCCAAGCTGGCTGGTGGTGTTGCTGTCATCCACGTGGGTGGTGCGACCGAGGTTGAGGTGAAGGAGCGCAAGGATCGTGTGGACGATGCCATGAACGCAACCCGCGCTGCTGTGGAAGAAGGCGTGGTGCCCGGTGGTGGATCCGCTTTGCTTTATGCAACAGCTGCATTGGAAGGCTTGAAGCCAGTCAACGACGAGCAACGTGTTGGTATTGACATCGTGCGTCGCGCGCTGCAAGCGCCTGTACGCCAGATTGCAGCCAACGCCGGTGCCGATGGATCGGTCATTGCTGGCAAGCTCCTTGAGGGCAACAACACCAACACCGGTTGGGATGCACAAAAGGGCGAGTTCTGCGACATGTTCAAGGCCGGTATTATCGACCCCACCAAGGTGGTGCGCACCGCTTTGCAAGACGCAGCCTCCGTTGCTGGCTTGTTGATTACCACCGAAGCCATGGTCGCCGACATTCCTGAGAAGAAGGATGCTGCTGCACCTGCGCCTGGAATGGGTGGTATGGGTGGCATGGGCGGTATGGATATGGGCTTCTAGTCCAGACTGTACCAGCTAAGGTTATTAAGGGCCGCACTTCGCGGCCCTTATTTTTTGCTTTAAATCTCTCTTCGCTCTACGACCTACTTGGGTTTGTTCATCTTTAAAGGTTAGGGATCCTCATGCGTCCATGAGCATGCTAAACTAAGGAAAAAATGACAGGGAGCGATCATGGCCGAGTACCGTGACCAAGAGAGTATTGACAAATGTGCCCTCGAAACCCAGCGCTGGAATGCTTTTAGTGGGCGTCTTGGCGACATGCTCAATGATGTCAACCAATCCTACCAATCCTATAAAGATTCCCTCAATCAAGCTGTTCCCGCCCATGAGACGATGGCCAATGATCAGCGGGAGAAGACGTCTGGCCAACGCGGCTTCATGTCGGCACTTAGCCAGCTTTTGAATGAAGAGACCATCGGCACCCTTATGGAAACCGCAGAAAACTTGCTGGGAGATAAGAAAGATAGCCTCATTGAGAAACTACAATCCAAGGCTGAAACCCTCCCCATGGGTGATAAACTCTCCAGCGCGATGGAGGGACTAAAAGGTAAGGGGGGCGAAGAGGGCGGTAGTGCTCACGGTGGTCTCTTGAACTCGCTGGAGGATAAAGTGGAGGCCAAGCTGAATGATTCAGGCATTAAAGAAAAAGCGGTCCATTTGCTAGAGGAGAAAGGCGGTGAATTCCTAGAAAAAGCCTCCGATAAACTGAAGGATCTGCCCATGGGGGACAAGTTAAGCGGTTTAGTCAGTAGTAAGGGGGGCGGGCTGTTGAAAAAAGCGACGGAAAAGCTCAGTGGGACCAATCTTGGTAAGTCAGGCGCAGGACTCTTAAAAAAAGTCAGTGGTGGTTTGCGCAAAAAATTCAAGTTGCCGTTTTGAGTGCCGATGGTGCTGCGCGTATTATCTGTTGGGCTGGTGATGGGCGTTATGCCTTTTTCTCATCAAGCCTCCGAATGGATTCAGGAGATGGATTTTTCTCCCCATAAAAGTTGCGCTAGCCTTTATGAGTCTTCTGAGATGCGTGCCCTTGCGCTGGATCTCAGCCATATTCCAAGTAATCACAGACCAGGATTCCCAGAACCCCTCCCGCAGAAAATGATACGCCTTGATCACATGAAGGGTCGATTGATCATGCCGCCACACGATAAAGATGGAGCGCTCCATGTTCCAGATGTACCGGAAGGGAAGGGGGACCTCATGGCACATCCGGAACCCAATCTGCAAACCACGGCAGTGACAGAGTCGGAGTTATGGGATGTGAGCCTGGTTGAGAATCCGCAACCGTTTTAAGATCGGCCTCACGCATTCGGCATTGTGAAAGGCGTTCTTTAAGCATAGCTAACCATCCATGAGCTATGAGTCTCCCATGGGGACGCCCCTGTCAGCCAAGTCATCACTTTCAGGCATTATGTGCACCAAAAAGGAAGACATCGATTTATTTTTGCCGGTGAACCTGATGAAAACAAGGCTCGGTTTCACTTAGGGCCTTGTTTTGCTGGATTTGGCTTTCAAATTAAAGTAAGCAGAAAAATACAGGGAATATTTAGAAAAATCAGGGAGATAATATGCTGATTTCGCCCTTTAAGCTGGTTGAATACCTGGGCCCGCGTGAGTTGAGTGCCCCCCATGTGTTATGTGCATCCGATACCCAGACATGGAGCGTGGCAGAACTTTTAGGGCTGGCTGATGCTAAAGATCTGGAGCGTTGGCAGACCATGGAGTTAGGATACAATGAAATCGAGGGAAGCCTGAGTTTGCGCACAGCGCTGGTCAATGCCCTTTACTCAGAACTTAAACCTGAACAGGTGGCCACATTTGCGGGTGCAGAAGAGGCCATCTTTTGTACCCTTGCTGGCCTTTTGCAGGCCGAGGATCATGTGATCGCCCTCACACCCTGTTATCAAGCGATGCTTGAGGTGCCCAAATTGTGCGGCGCGCGGTTGACTTGTATCGAGCTCACCCCAGAAAATCAGTGGCGTATCAATTTGGAGGCTATTGAAAAAGCGATCCAGCCCAATACACGCTGGGTTCTCATCAATTTTCCCCATAATATCACTGGCCAAATCATTACCCCCGATGAATTGAAGGCCCTGATCACCGTGTTGGATCGTCATGGCATATGGCTGTATTCCGATGAAGTGTATCGTTTGTCAGGACCGCACGGCACGCTTTGGCCTCAACCTGCTTGCACACTCTATCACCGAGCTGTCTCTCTTGGGGTGCTGACGAAGCCTTTTGGGCTTGCGGGGCTTCGTATGGGATGGGTCGCCTGCCAGGATCCGGCCATGCTGCAAAACATCACGAAAATGAAACATTATTTGTCGATCTGCAACAGCGCGCCCAATGAGATTTTAGCAGAGATCGCTTTGAAAAATCATGAAAAATTACTCACACGCAATAACGCCATCATCAGCGATAACCTGAATGCGATGGACGCATTCTTTGCGCGTCACGCTGAGCTTTTTTCCTGGGTACGCCCGCAAGGGGGCTGCGTTGGTTTTGTGCATTATCAAGGCCCTGACAGCATCGATGCATTTTGTGATCGTGTCATACAGGAGGCGGGCATTTTGCTGGTGCCCGCCACCCTTTATGATTACGCAAAGCCATACTTTCGCCTCGGTTTTGGTCGCGCTGACTTGCCCCAAGTGCTGCGTCATTTTAGCGCCTATCTTGACCCGTTGGATGAATATAAAACCAAGGCTATCCGTGCAGCTTAGCAATATTAATTGCCGAAAAGTCCGCGTCTGTTCTTACGTTTCCCGCGCGGGGATTCCAGCTGGGTTGCGGCAACGCTGACAACGGGAATTGCAACCACAGGCAGCATCCAGGCTGGGTGGGTGGTAAGGGTTTGAAAGTTGCCACCTAAATAATAATGAAGGCCTACGATAAGGGCTGATGGAATAACGCTTAAAAGCGTTGCTGGTCCTGGGATGTATCCTGCCAGGTTCTCCAAAAGCCCTGACCGGTTGTTTTGCGAGTCCTCTTCTAACAAAATTGGGGGTACTGGCGTACGTGTAATCTCGGTTGTAAGCCTCAAGGGTGTATGATGATTTTGTTGTTTTATTCCTTCATCAACTGAATCGTTGACCTGTGAAGCCCATGAAGGCTGGTTCAAAAAAAAGGCGATAAGAATGCAATAGCCATATCTCGCCATGATCGTCTCTCCCTGTTTATATGATTTTTTAGACGAACCAAACGGGTCACATAAATCATACCCATTAATCAATACCCCGAAAACCGTCCATTCAAAAACATATAAAAGACCCCCATACCAAGTGTCCTTCCTAACACTCTCCAGCAAGTTTTTTTTGGGATATTGTGCTCAAGGACGCTATCTCCAAAGTTATGAAAAAATTATTTTTTTCTTGTTTTTGGCACTGCAAAACCCCATTTTTGCATGAATTTTTTAAGCCGTCCCTCCTGAATGTGCTCCATATCTGCTTGACGATTAGAGGAAGCACTTTCGGCAAAACGGCCAAGGGCAGCAAAACCAGTGCTGAAAAAGGTAAAGGCTGCGGATGCATAGCCTAAGTACGATCGATGGGTCTCATCCAGGGTCAAGAGAGAGCCAAAACTGCCAATGCCACCGGCAAGGAGGCCGAACATGCCGGAGGCAAAAAACCACCATTCGCGCGTCACCCGCCAACAGCTTCCCGAGCACCGATAATAGCCCATTTCGCATCCTGTCGGTGCGAATGCTGTGGCAAGTTCTTCGTACTGCTCTTGGGTTAGACTAAGAAGCTTTCGTGCGCGTTTTTCTGCTCTAATCTCTTTAGTAATCTCATCGGACTCATCATTCTGCCGCTGATCTTGATCTTCAAGGATGTTTACTGTCTGGACCGAGGCGCCATCGTTATCACCCTCTTCATGGGATGAATCCTTCTCTCTTTCTTGTGAGAGCACAGGAGTCAAGACTTCCATTTGCACGATTGTATCCTCCTGCGTCCGCGCAGGTGGGGCGCCTGAATCTTTTACTTGGCGCCGTTTTCTAATCTTTTTGAGTTTTTTGGTGATTTGGTCATCGCTTATCATTGTTTCTTCTGAGGGGGCGGATTGATTTTTGCTATGTGTACGTCTGCTGCCTTGGCTTAAGCGACTATCCTCAAGAGAATCGGCATCTTCGTGGTTCGTGCCATAAGCTGCACCAGATAGAACAAGCAATAAGGTCGCGTAGATGATGGTCAAGCGCATTGTTAATCTCTTCCTAACTTAGAATGACTTCAGATTCACATTCGGCCTAGAAGTGGTATGACCACCACCATGGCAAACTCGGCACAATTAATCTCTTAAAGTTCTTCATCGGTGTCCTCAGACGTACCTATAGGGGCGGCAGACATATGGCCATTGCCCTGCTCAAGATCACCGTCTTCGTCGTCGAGGTTCTCTTTAAGTTGGTTGAGTTGTTGCTGTTGGCGTGCGCTCGCCATAAGACCCCGGTGATAACGGGCATTTTGGACTTGCAGATCCTTCTCATGCTCAAGGGAGGATTCAACGGCCATGGACTCAAGCGGTAAGCAGACGACCTGTAAGATACTCATGGTGATGGTGATGGGAGTCAGGACAGCAAGCGTGGCATCACTTGGCTTTGCCGTTGCCAGATAAACCGCCATTCCATAACCTAAAATACCACTAACGCGATTAACAAAGCGAAACCCATGGCGGGTCATGCGCCAAAAAGATCCCATGCAGCGATTATAATTATCTTCACACCCTGGTAGGTCTTCATTTGGGTTGAATTGACCATAGGAATCAGCATTCAAAAGCCCTCTGGTAGCCAGCAGTTTTTCATGTTCCTTTTGGGCGCCGTCTTTGCTGAGTTCTGGGCCGTTGGGCTGGATCGTCGTTGATGCTTCTATGTCTGGTATTGCTTGAGGGGCTGGATCGAAGAGGGTGCGTTTCTTTTTTTTCTTTCCCTTTCCCTTCTTAACGGCCACGTTCTCCCCATCGATTTGTTTGCCTTTTTCTTTACCAGGCTTCACCTTGCCTTCATGCCAAACACTGGTTGTGCCCTTGTGATCCTCAACATCTGATGCAAGAACCAAAGCGGGAGCTATGAGTAGGCTTATTGCGGCGAAAAGAGAAAAAAAGCTGAATTTATAGTTTTTTTTGTGGTTGAGAACGAATGGCATGACTCTGGCTCCTCTTCATCATATTCCATGGAAATCATTCAGAACGAGAGTTAACAAAGGATTAATATCTACACGAGGTCGCCAGGGACAGATCATTTTTGTATGATTTATGGCTAAGAAACTGTCCATTGGAACAAAATAGCGTGAAATTTCAATTGGGGACCTATGCCATCACTTCTGTAGCGTATATAACAAAAGAGTCGTTCTACAAAAGACAGGAAGGTCATCCATGAAATCACTTTTATCGGTCATGCTGAGTGCTGCGGTCATCTTTTCCTTTGCCGAGGCGCACAACCATGCTGCAGGTCATGCAAAAAAAATCCCAACCGAGGCTGAAGCAGTGAATCCAGCCGGACCCTTGCATGTTGAGGGAGGATGGGCCCGCGAGTCCTATACCGGTACTTCGGCCATCTATGCCCATATTCGCAATACGTCCGAGCACGATAAGCTGATTGCCGCTTCCTGCGAGGGGGTGGGCCGAGTAGAACTTCACACGCACATCAAGGATGGTGAGATCTATAAAATGCGCCCCATTGAGGCCATTGATATTCCTGCTGGCGGCACCGTTTTGCTTGAATCAGGTGGCTTGCATATCATGCTTCTTGATTTGAAACAGCCTTTAGAAAAAGGGCAGTTACTCAGCTGCAAAGCCAAGTTTGCGAACGCCGGCGAGGTCCCATTCACCGTACCCGTCAAAAGTGAAAAGTGTGGCTGCGGGTGTAAAGGCCAGAAGAAGAAGTAATTAAAGTATTAAATTATAATAAATTGTGGGGGTTCTATTTTAATTTCAGCCCCCCAATAAATTTTATTCTTTTTTTAATCTTGAATATCCTTGAAACTTACAGTCTTTCGTTTCTCATGCCATTTCGAAATACTTTAGTTAACCCTTCGTCAATCTGGATTTTGTAAAGTTTGGATCGATTTATAAGAGAGGATGTGTGAGAAAGGAATCTTAAAAATGCGCATCAAAAAATTCACCAGAGAAACACTTATTATTCTATGTGGGCTTATTGCAGTTGCGGGTAGTTGTAAGGCATCTAACCCCAGCTCTGCTCACGATCAGAATCAGTTTATAAACATCGTTAATCCAAACGACTTTGTCATGCTCATGGGGCAACCCCTACCTGATTTGCCTGAAAATAGAAATGATATTCTAGCCTTGCTTGATCGCCTGACGGTGAACATAGAAAATAATGCAGATATGGCATTGGCCTTTAATATTCTTCTCAATTCACCCAAGCTATCGGACCGAGAGAAATCTCAATGGTTGAAAGCCCGAAGCAGAGATCTGCCAACACCGTTCCTTTTTTTGCGCGCCCTCTTCGAAGAAGATCAGACAGCAAGTAAGAGAATTTATATGATCGCGCGTGGTTATTTAAATATGGATTCTAAAATTTGCATTGATAAAAGCGCTTCTCAGGCAGGATTCCATCTTCTTCAAGCTGTTGGTGGAAAAATTTTTACTCAATTGGGTGCGGACTTAAATAATATCGCGGCTGGCGAGGACTTCATGATGTCGCTTCAAAAAGATTTTTTTGATGAGGGTGGATTCGAAAAATTTGATCAGATTTATGGCAGAAAACTCAGTGAGCCACACTGGATGGCTCAGCACGGCATGATGCCTCTCATGGGTGGCGGACAGACTCTTTTTGAGCCAAAAAGCAAGTGGCAAGAAATTAAAAAGAGAGAATTTGCGACAATCTACCAAGCCTTCAAAAATCAGCTAAAGAAACGATAGCAAAGCCGTATAGCTTGTCAACGAAAGCGCCATCGCTAAGGTGGCTCTTTTTCCCTTAGATTAAATGAGAGATTTTGCATGACACTCTAACTGGTGAGTGATGCATCCCTTTTTTGTCTGAAGAACAGCCAGGTCCAAGAAAGCTGGTGCAACTTTTCCTGGCATAGCGATTAGGTCCTCAACTATAACTAAAAGATCAGCACATCATTCCTTGGACGTGGAGACAGCCGCTTGACCCAAATCACGCCTGAATTCCTTGAGCAACTGCAAAGCCGGGTGGTTTTGTCGCAGCTTATCGGCGCGCGTTTACAGCTTAAGCGCCGTGGCAAGATTTGGCTGGGCCTGTGTCCCTTCCACAATGAAAAAACACCCTCTTTCAATGTTAATGATGCCCAAGGAAGTTACCATTGCTTTGGCTGCGGTGCCCATGGGGATGCCATCAGCTTTTTGCGTGAGACCGAAAAACTCGATTTTGTTGAGGCTGTTGAACGTTTGGCGCAAAGCGTGGGGATCAGTCTGCCTCGTGTGGCGCCAGAGGATATTAAACGCACCCAAAAACGCACCGGTCTTTATGAAGCGTTAGAGGCGGCGGCCTGTTTTTATGAGCAGCAACTCTATCGCCCGCGGGGTGAGTCAGCCCTTCGTTATTTTCAAGATCGCGGTCTGCGGGAGCAGACTTTGAAGACTTTTCGTCTTGGCTACGCTCCTGAAGGCGGTCATCTGATGAAAGCGCTTACCGCTGCAGGGTTTGACAGACGCATTTTAAAGGACGCGGGTCTTATCATTGCAGAGGATGAGCGCCGTGAACCCCTGGAACGCTTTCGCGACCGTGTTATTTTTCCCATTCGGGATGCAAAGGGGCGGGTCGTGGGCTTTGGTGGACGACTGATGGGGCCAGGGGAGCCCAAGTACCTCAATTCACCGGAAACAGAAGTCTTCCATAAGGGCTTGATGGTCTATGGCAGTGATTTTCTAGCCTCAGCCCGTAAGGACAGTCACCCAATTATTGTTGTTGAGGGGTACATGGATGTGATTAGCCTGCATCAAGCAGGCTATGCTGGCGCCGTTGCACCCCTTGGTACTGCCTTGACGCCTGAACAGATGCTGTCGTTGTGGCGTTATCATGAGGTACCCATTTTATGTTTTGATGGCGATGCTGCGGGTGTTAAAGCGTCCCATCGCGCCATGACCCGATTATTACCTGTCTTAAAACCAGGCCACACCATCAAAGTGGCCATGCTTCCCCAGGGAACTGATCCCGATGATCTGGTGCGCCAGGGTGGTGCCGAAGCGCTAGAGCCTATTCTTGCCCAGGCCAAATCCTTGATCGAGTGTTTATGGCAAGCAGAAACTAAGGGGGTTGATCTTGCAACGCCGGAAAAACGCGCGGCCTTTGAGCGTCACCTTTTGCAACTTGCAGACAGTATTGCCGATCCGATGGTCAAGCGCTATTACAAGGAAGATCTTATTGCCCGCCTAAAGGCGCACCTGAGACCGTCTTTCACTTATCAAAAAGGCAAACAAACCGGGGGCGCAAGAAAATCAAACGCAAGTCCCCAACCGCCAGCCCATGCATCCATGCTGCCGTCTCCACGTGCAGGCCACGACGCCTTGTTGGCCTTGACGCTTCGCCATCCTGAGATTCTTGAGCACGAAGGTGAAAGATTTGCTCAAATGCACTTTAAAGATGCGCGCGCGCAACGTTTACAAAGCGAGTTGTTGAGTTGGTCTTCGTCAGCAATGAATCTGACGCGGGATGCTTTTGAGCACTACCTATTATCACGCGCTGACGGGCTTGCAGCCCATGAAGCATTCGAGCAATACAGGGGAATGGCCGCAGAAGCTCTCGCCCTTGAGATGAGTCCAGAAGATGCCCAGGCTGCATGGTTCGAGCTTTATCAACAAACCCACGATAAAACTTCGTTGGAAGCAGAGCTTCAGTGCTTGCAAGAAGAAATGGCGCAAAATTTTACGTCAGAATTATGGAGCCGTATCCAAACGATTAAGGCAACACTTGAAAATTTGCGTTCTGATGTTGAAACTGTTAGTTTCGCTCACAGTGATATGTAAAAATCTCCGAAATCTGCAGATAGGAAGAGTTGAAGTATGGCCGTTGCAAAAGTGGATACCACGCCTGAGACCCCAAACGAGACAGAAGAGGCGCGTCCGGTTGATCTTAAGGTCGCGCTGCGAAAGCTTATCTTGCGCGGTAAAGAGCGCGGGTACATTACTTACACCCAGCTGAATGAAGCACTGCCCCAGGAAGAAATTTCCTCCGAGCAAATCGAAGATGCCATGGCTGTCCTGGCTGATATGGGAATTAATCTTGTCGAGGCAGAGGACGAAGACGAAGAGAGCGTCTTGGCAACGCCTGCAGAGGATGTGGATGAATCGGATGCCGAGGAACTTGTTGAGGCGGGGCGTACCGATGACCCCGTTCGCATGTATCTGCGGGAAATGGGTCGAGTCGAGTTATTGTCTCGCGAGGGTGAAATCGAGATTGCCAAGCGCATCGAAGAGGGGCGCTTGACCATGATTGAGGCCATCTGTGAGAGCCCCCTTACAATTCAAGCGGTGATCGCGTGGCGTGATGCCCTCAAAGATGGACAGATTTTGCTTCGCGATGTCATTGATCTAGAAGACATGTACTCGGCTTCCGGGGAAGGCGGCGAGCTTCCAGATCAACCCGTTGCGGCCATGGAGCCTGAAGAGGAAGAAGAATCTTCCGAGGAGTCTGCTGAAGGTGAGGGCGGCAAAGAGGGGGAAGAGAAGAATGCTGCCGAGGGCGAGCAGACCGCGAGTGGAGAGGCCGGTGACGACACCGGTGGTTCTCTTGCCGCCATGGAAGAGACGCTCAAACCGCAGATTCTTGAGACCTTTGACACCATTGCTGAGACGTACAACACCATGTCTTCTTTGCAGCAAAAGCGCATCGAGCTTGAAGAAAAAGGACAAAAGACCCCTGCAGAAGTGTTAGATGCCATCAAGCAATTAAAGGCTACTTTGGTCGCCTTGATGAGTGATGTGCGTTTAAATCCGCAGCGTATCGATCAGCTCATTGAACAGCTTTACGACATCAACCGTCGTTTAATGTCCATCGATGGGCGCTTGTATCGTTTGGCCTCTGAATGCGGCGTCAAGCGCGATGACTTTATGAAAAAATATGTGGGTCAAAATATTGCGGCTGATTGGCCAAGTGCTTATGTGGCGGCCTCAAAATCATGGGCGAAGTTCGCAGAAAAGCACTTGAAGGATATCGAAGCGGCGCGTCATGAGCTGATGCAAATTAGTGAGGCCACACGCCTGAGCCTTTCTGAATTCCGCCGTATTGTCACCACAGTCCAAAAGGGTGATCGCCAGTCCCGCAAAGCAAAGAAGGAAATGATCGAGGCCAACCTGCGGCTTGTCATCTCGATCGCCAAGAAGTACACCAACCGCGGTCTGCAATTCCTTGATTTAATTCAGGAAGGCAACATCGGCTTGATGAAGGCGTTTGATAAGTTTGAATATCGCCGCGGATATAAGTTTTCTACCTATGCCACATGGTGGATTCGCCAAGCCATTACCCGCTCGATTGCCGATCAAGCGCGCACCATCCGCATTCCGGTTCATATGATTGAAACCATTAATAAATTAGTGCGCACCTCACGGCAGATGCTCCATGAAATTGGCCGCGAGCCAACGCCCGAGGAATTGGCTGAAAAGCTGATGATGCCGGTGGATAAGGTGCGTAAAGTGATGAAGATCGCCAAGGAGCCCATCAGCCTTGAAACACCCATCGGTGATGAAGAAGATGGTACCCTGGGTGACTTTATCGAGGACAAGAATGCCGTGCAACCGCTTGAGGCTGCCGTTGGCATGAACCTGCGCGAGACCACAACCCGGGTTTTGTCCACTCTTACTCCGCGCGAGGAGCGTGTTCTGCGGATGCGCTTTGGTATCGGTATGAATACCGACCATACCCTTGAGGAAGTGGGGCAGCAGTTCAACGTCACGCGTGAGCGTATTCGCCAGATCGAAGCCAAGGCGCTGCGTAAATTGAAGCATCCAAGCCGATCACGCAAACTGCGCAGTTTCTTGGATTCTTAACAAATATTACCTTGAGGTTCAGTATCTAAAACAAAAGCCCACTTAATGTGGGCTTTTTTGTGCTGATTGAGGGTCTTGGCAAGCCTTGGCAGGGTGTCATGCGTCCTTCAACAACAGAAGTTGCCATAAGCTTCTAAAAGCTGCAATCGTCGTCGAGACGGTGGCTCTAGGAAATGGCAGTAGTTGGGATGCCCCCCATGCAGGGTAATAATTGAGTGTATGGATGTGGATTTCTTCAGCTCCAGGTTTTGCCTTGAAAGGGGCCCACGCCGTCCTCGGTAGGAATAAGCTTCTCTGTAATCCTCATAAAAGTTATCTTAGCCCCAGCAAAGGGGTAATCCACGCGCGCCCAGGTCTTGCGCCTTCAATTTCAGCTCTCCTTGGGTGAGAAAACGCAAGCGTAACCAAAAACTCGCTTTCTAATGGTGAAGATAAAAGGGAGGGCTCAAACCCGAGATTTCCCATAGTATGGCAAACGCCAGTGCTCAATGATGTGTTATAATTTCCTCTACTCCTTAAAGGAAAAATCGGTTTGTTTCTCAAACATTCCCCATCGGGGCTGCCCCAGGAACTTTGTTGGCTCCACGCACAAAGCACTCGGGACCAATCCTGCATCCCGTGGTGCGCGGCGACGGCGTCTTTTTATAGGATTTTTAGGAGATTTCCCTCGATGGTGCAGGCGTGGCTGCTGAGGGCGTATATTATAAAAAACCACTGAAATCATTAAAAAAACGTCCCAATCACAACGCTGTGGCCCCTATTGCATCAGGGAGACTCTCATCAATCATCGGGGCGATAGTATGCATTGAATAGGGAGCGGCGGCTGACTTCAACCAAAACGCAGTAATCGGTAGTAAATGGGATAGGCCGATTAATAACTTCCAGAGCGCAGTGGCGCGCATTGAATAAAGGTGGTGTGTCCAACATCAAGCATCACGTGGCAGCCTGACTCGCATAACGAGCTTGGGTAATATTGACCAAAACGCAGTACCCTGAATTCAATTGAGGAAGGAGGTTAACCCTCTTCTTTATGCAGGCCTAGACAGCGCGAACCCAGTTTAAGCAATCCTCTGCCAGACCAACTTAATTCACGGAGATTTTCGCTGGATTGATGCCCTTTTGTTTGTAGAGTTCACTGCGCACTTTCTCCAGCACCTTTGCCAGTGAATCAACGGAGGTGGTGCCTTTCTCCAGATATTCCTTTTGATCTTTTGGCGAAAAAGAAAGTTCTTTTGCCATTAGATCGCGTGCCAGCTTGTGCTTTTGGTCTTCATTCATTCGCTCGACCGCTGTTCCCTTAAGGCTTGCGAGCACCAAAACCATGAGTTCTACCGAACCCACAGCGCGCGCAATACCGCCCCCAGTGGTCACAATAAAGTTGCGATCCAGCACCTTGATGTTAAGGGGGGTGATCTGATTTGAATGGCTTTGCACCTTGTATGAGAAGGATTTTGCTTCGGGAACAAACGGTTGCATATAAAGCGCGTCTTCCTTTTGCAGCTGGGCTTCTGCCTTGGCTACCGCGCCTGTTGGTCGGCACAGATCCTGGAAATACTGAGAGGGATTTGCCTTATGCTTCTTCCACGGATCTTTGTGGAAACAACTTTTCATACAAAAGTCCCGCATTTGCTGGGGCGAGTAGCCTTTCGTCTTTTTGCGAGGCAACTTGCCCTTGTCGCGCACCAACATATCCGACGGTGTGATTTTGGCTTGATCCTTCAGATCACAATTGTATTCCACAATGTCACATACACCCGTGCAGTGCTCATCCCGAAAGAAGGCGCCGGCGATGGGGTGACCCTCTTGGGGAAGGGTAAAAGCGCCCAAAAGGGCGAATAGACTTATTTTTTTCATTTAGAAGTGCCCCCCGCAAGATGTTTTACGTTATCCAGCCGTGTTTTGTTTTGATTTTTCTTTTGTTTTCTTGGTGTTACACGCAAACACGGTTAAGGCCACTTCCGCTTTGGTTTTGGGATCTTGCACCACCTTCATGCATGAGGAACAGAAGCCATGGCTGAAAGGGGTGTTTTGCTCTTCATTGTTGCAGTCGACCAATCCAAGGAGTGTGGCCTCCTTGGAACAGGCAAAACCGCAAAGGAAAGCCTTTCCTTGCTTGGCGACCAGTTCTTGCATCTGGTCTTTGCTGGGCTTTTTACCTTTTTTAAGGTCCGCCTTCAGGTTGCTCATCAGCTTCGCTTTAGGATCTTCTGGTGCTTGATTGGCCTGGGTAAAGCTTGATGAAAATAACAAGAATAGAAATGCTATCTGGCTGAAAAAAAATATTTTTTTGGTCATTTTTATTATTCCTTCTACTCAAATTATCCATTTAATTATGCTCTAGAACGAATAAGATCACAATGAACTTCCTTTAACGGCACTGCCCCACATTTGATTTAAGTTTTTAGTTGATCAAGATTTTCAAAATATTTCAAAGCCTCTGGATTCGCCAACGCATCGGTGTTGTTGACGGGGCGTCCGTGAATGACGTTGGTGACAGCAAGTTCGACAATTTTACCGCTGATGGTGCGGGGGATGTCGGGGACTTGCAAGACTTTGGCCGGCACATGGCGGGGTGTGGTATTGATGCGAATGTGGTCCTTGATCCGTTGTGTCAATTCAGGACCTAAGGTGACCCCCTCCCGCAGTCGCACGAATAAAATAACCCGGACATCATGGTCCCATTCTTGGCCCACGGCAAGGCTTTCTAGCACTTCGTGGATTTGTTCCACCTGACGGTAAATTTCAGCGGTACCGATACGCACGCCACCGGGATTTAACACCGCATCGGAACGACCATAAATAATCAGGCCATTGTGGGGGGTCAGCTCGACATAATCGCCGTGGTGCCAAATATTGGGAAAGCGCTCAAAGTAGGTGGCGTGATATTTCTTGCCCTGCAGATCGCCCCAAAAACCCACAGGCATGGACGGGAAGGGGGCTGTGCATACCAATTCTCCCTTTTCGCCTCGAATGGGTTTACCTTGGTCGCTATAGGTATCAACGGCCATGCCTAGCCCTCTGGTTTGTAACTCTCCCCGCCAGACCGGGCCCGTTGGATTGCCTAGGGCAAAACACGAAATGATATCGGTCCCTCCGGAAATTGAGCTGAGACAGACGTGGGGTGCCACACTTTCATAGACAAAATCAAAGCTTTCAGCAGCCAGGGGGGAGCCGGTTGAGGTGATCAGGCGAAGCTTTGAGAGATCGTGAGTATCACGGGGTTTCAAACCTGATTTATGGAGTGCGTCGATATACTTCGCCGATGTGCCAAACAGGGTCATGCCTTCTTTTTCAGCAAAATCAAACAATACGGTGGGTGAGGGGTAAAAAGGGTTGCCATCGAACAATAAAAGTGTGGCACCGGAGGCTAGCGCCGAAGCATGCCAGTTCCACATCATCCAACTGCACGTGGAGAAGTAAAAAACCCGGTCACCTCGTTTGATATCGCAATGCAGTTGGTGTTCCTTGAGGTGCTGAATCAGGGTGCCACCATGACCATGAACAATGCATTTGGGAACGCCGGTCGTTCCTGAAGAAAACATGATAAACAACGGATGATTGAAATCCACCTGCTGAAAAGTCTCCAACTGGGGCGCCCTGGTGGCTTCCTCCCACGTAAGGTGCTGTACAGTGCTTGGTGTTTTTAAAAGAGGGTCCTCGATATATCTACAGCTTATGAGCGCCTGGATGCTGGGCAGACCCTCGAGCATCTCAGAAACTTTTTCTTGGGAGGGAAAAGCTTTTCCGTTGTAAAGATAGCCGTCGCTGGTGATAAGGACCTTGGGGTTAATTTGTCCAAACCGGTCCAGGATGCCCTTGACGCCAAAGTCTTGCGAACAAGACGCCCAAATGGCGCCGCAGGCGGCTGTCGCCATCATGGCGATCATGGTCTCGGGTAAATTTGGCATAAAGCCCACCACGCGATCCCCTTGCTGCACCCCATGGGTCTTAAGAGTTGTTGCAAGGCTGAGCACCTGTGCCTTGACCTCAGCAAACGACAGCTGGCGTCGACGGCCATCTTCACCCCAAAAAATCATGGCAGGTGCATCAGGTTCCGGCCAATCCTTCAGTAAATTTTCGGCATAATTCAGCTGGGCGCCATCGAAGAATTTTGTTTTTTCAAACACTTCATGGGGCGTAATCACTTGTGCTGCGTGTCTTGATGCTTGAATGCCGCAGAAATTCCACACTTCCTGCCAAAAATTGGCGGGATGCGTAATCGACCATTGATAGAGGGCATCAAAATCTGCGAGCGTGAGGCCATATTTTTCTTCGCAACTGCGGCGAAAGAGCGTAACGTTTGCGCTTTGTCGTTGAGAGTCGTTTGGAGTCCAAAGGGGTTGCATTGGAGACTTTGACCTAAATTTATGTTTTTTCTTATGAAGATAGCATGAATTTAAACGGTTAAAATAATATTGCTTCCTGTCACAAGCATTTCATAATGGCTCCAGGTCAAAAGGTTTCAATGAGAAATGAAGGGGGAGTTCACTATGAAAACTGCCAAAAATCTCGCAGCACTTTCCATAATCTTACTGTCTTTAAATGGGTGCTCGACCTACGAGCCGCAACCTTTACCAGGCTTTAAGTTCACCAGTCAGTCGCCCATTGTGTTGGGGGTCAATCGCGTTGAGGTTGTTTCTGATCTCGATTCTGACTTGGCACCAAAAGAGGTGCGAGAGCTTTATCGAGGGATCGCAGCTGACCTTACCACTTGGGCTAAAAACCGCTTTGTGGCAAAACACCAGGCGCCAGGTTCGGTCTATGTGAACCTGGTGGAGCTGAAGGTCACTGAACTAACCAGTGGGGATCGTTTGCGCCACACCAATGAAGAGCCATGGTTAGCTCTGCAAGCACAAGCCAAGGTGCGCCTTGATCATGTTGATGAGCGCGGTGCGCCCAAGGGGTCTATCTTTGCCGAGGCCAGCGAGAGCTTGAAAATGCCAGATAGCATGACCTTGGATCATCGCAATACTGAAATAGTGCGACTGCGTCAGGATTTGTTGAATGCGCTTGACCATGAAGTAACGAAATCTATTCAGCAATCCATGGCTATGCTATTGTCAAACTAGGAGATTTCATAACACCAGAATGGGGCGTCCTTGCAGCACAACCTTGACCTTAATCGTCTCAAAACAATCGGTTGGTTGCACGCCCCACAAACTCAACGGCTCATCGCGGCTTTTCCCAATCCCGACCTCAATCTGAGGTTCGTAGGGGGATGTGTTCGCGACGCTTTGTTAGGCATCGAAGCCGAAGATATTGATTTAGCGACACCTTTCAAGCCGCATGAGGTTCAGGCTCTTTTGACGGCGGCCAATATCAAGACGGTACCCCTTGGACTTGAGCATGGCTCACTAGTGGCCATTGTGAATCACAAGCCTTTTCAGATTACGACCTTGCGGGCCGACATCGAAACCGATGGCAGGCATGCAAAAGTAGCTTTCACAACCTGTTGGCAAGAAGACGCCAAGCGTCGTGACTTTACCTTTAATGCGCTTTATTTGGCACCAACGGGTGATCTTGAGGATCCCTTTGAGGGTTGCCAAGACCTGACCTCAGGGATTGTGCGGTTCATCGGCGATCCTGAGGCGCGCATTCAGGAAGATTACTTAAGGATCTTGCGTTTTTTCAGGTTCTTTGCGCGTTTTGGCAAGGGAAATCCTGATGCAGCAGGATTACAGGCCTGTGGCAAGTACGCTGCTCAGCTCGAATTCCTCTCAGGCGAACGCATTCATGCAGAAATGATGAAGTTGCTTGGGACGCAGCATCCCGAGCCAGCCCTTCAAGCCATGCAGGATGTGGGGATCTTAGAGGTCCTCCTGGAGCCCAAAAGCGCAGATGCGCGATCCATTGATTTTTTACGCTCCCTCATTGCACTTGAGGAAATATACAAAGTCGCCGGAAATCCCTTGGCTCGGCTTGTGTCGCTTGCGCACCGCAATCGCGCGCAGCTTTCAAGAATCATGGATCGGTGGCGTTTTTCAAAGAACGAGCGTCAGTTTGTGGAACGCCTGGTAGAAGCCCAACAGCTTATTCAAGACCCGCGACGTTTAATCTATGGTTTTGGCCCTGAAATTGCGCTTTATGCCGCACTAATTGAGGAAGCGCGCCATCCTGAGGTACCACAACTCGCCAGCCTTATGGCGATCCTCAAAAATTGGCGGAATCCGATTTTTCCCCTGCAAGGAAAAGACATCGTACGCTTAGGTCTTACGCCAGGGCCTAGAATTGGAGAGGTCTTAGCTGAGGTTGAGCAGTGGTGGATTCGTGAAAACTTTACCCCCGATAAAAAAGCATGCCTTGAAAAAGCGGCAGAATTTCTTGCTTAATCTCGCTTTTGCCAAGCGTAACAATTCGTAATATGTCAGCTTTTGCTATTGCCCATGAAATTGGGCACTCTAAGAATAATGTAAAGGTAAATTTAGACCATAAGACGAATGCCGAGTGTATCTTCAAGTTTAATGAAGCCCGTTTTCGAAACCACGCTTGCTGCAGAAGTATCTTGCATAGGCGTGGGCGTGCATTCCGGAGATCGGGTGCGTCTCACCTTAGCACCTGCGGCAACGGGTGTTGGCATTGTCTTTGAACGTACGGATATCACAGGTCATAATAAGATCGCTGCACGTACGGAAAACGGCATTGAAACCCCATTTTGCACGCGCATTCGCAATTCTGCTGGCGTTGAACTCACCACCATTGAACACGTCCTAGCCGCGCTGGCGGCGTGTGGTGTTGACAACGCCATCGTTCGTGTCAATGGTCCTGAAGTGCCCATCATGGACGGAAGTTCCAAGCCTTTCATGGACATGATTCGTCGTGCTGGCCTGCGCGAGCAGTCTGCACCGCGCCGCTACATCCGCATTCTACGCCCTGTGGTGATTGAGGAGGGCGGGCGACGCGCTGCCTTACTGCCCGCAGATACTTTTTCCATACAGTTTACCGTCGATTTTCGCAATCGCGCTGGCTTGGCAGCCCAGACCATGGACTTTACGGTTGACCAGAAGGGGTTCAGCGATTTAATTGCATCCGCCCGCACTTTTAGCTTTCTTGAAGACGTCGAAAAAATGAAGGCGGCTGGCTTTATCAAGGGTGGATCCCTCAGCAACGCGTTGGTTTTGGGGCAGGACGGTCAAGCCGTGAATCCTGAGGGGATGCGCTATGAGGACGAGTGCGTGCGTCACAAGATTCTTGATGCCCTTGGCGACTTGATGATGGCAGGCGCGCCCATTATTGGCCGTTATGAAGCTTATAATTCGGGGCACGAGTTCAATCATCGCCTGTTGGTCGAGTTATTTGCGCAACCCGACGCATGGACCTTTGAAACGGCTATTGGCGTATCCGCGCACCATATGCAAAATCTGACGAATCATCGCCGCGCTGCGCGCTAGGCTTATTCTTGATACTACCGCTTGGGTTATTCATTGTGGTGCTCGGGCGATGGCACGCATGTCTTCCGGCAATTTTTTCCCGTCAACAGGGATGCCCCAACCATGCCTAGCGTGGAGCACGGAATGCTGTCTTAGAATGTCTTTTGCTTGCAGTTCTGGCGCGTGACCTGTGACCATTTTAAAGCGTGTCCCTCATTAACCTGGCCTCAAGGTGTTTTATGCGCAATTGATGTGCCCATCCCTTGCGAAGGCGTTCCTTTTCCCTCATGCTAGATCTCAAACTAAGATAAGAAGGAGTCAGAACATGGCCCAGGAACAACATGCATCACTTAAAGCGGCCGCCATCCTTGGTACATTTTTATCCATCGGCTCGCTTGGGTTGGGGTATGCCATCTATCGTGGCATTCATGATTTTAAAATGTCAGACCGCTATGTGACCGTTAAAGGCTTGGTGGAGCGTGAAGTGAAGTCGGACCATGTGGACTGGGATCTGAACGTCCGGGTCAGCGGCGACAAGTTGCCTGAGCTTTTTAGCGCTTTAGAGGCTCAAAAAACAATGTTGTTGGCGTTTTTGCAGAAAGTGGGTTTGAGTGCGGATGAGGTCATTCCTGGCTCACCGAACGTCATTGATACCCACGCCCGCGACTATGGCGGTCAACTTCCTCCCCATCGCTACCTCGTCGATATGAATATTCGTGTCTCAACTGATAAAGTCGATTTAGTCGATGCACAAAGCCGCAATTTAGGAGATGTGGCCAAGGATGGGGTTGCGATTTCACGCTCTGATCTGCGGTATCAGTTTCGGGGATTTAATGAATTGCGCCCCCTCATGCTGGCCGAAGCCACAAAAAGTGCCCGTCTGCTGGCAGAGCAGTTTGCTGCAGACTCGGGCAGTCATGTGGGCGCCATTCGCCGCGCAAACCAAGGCGTGTTTCGGATCATGAGTGCCGATGCATTGCCGACGGAAGAGTACGACAGTGGGCAAACATCCCTGATGAAGAAAATCCGTGTGGTGTCCACCATAGACTTCTTCTTGGTTGATTAGCCTAAGTTTGAAGGGAAAGTGGGGGAGGAGCTTTATCCTTTTTCTTCAAGAAGCACCCGCATTGAAATGAGCGTGTTTACGGTAAATGAGCGTGTTTACGGTGTTTAGCCGCGAGGATTCAAAGAGCAGGATAGCCACGATGCTTCTTTGGTTATGATAGCCGCGATGCGCTTAAGCTTATTTTGAGTTCAGATGGTTTGAGGCTAATCGAGGCTTTTCCATACCCCCCAATACTTCCCGTGAGCGGTCCTCAATAGTGCTAAGACGGGTTTTTCTCAGGTTAGGGGTACACATCCGTACCAGGGCTCATGCAGACCCATGCAAAACAATGGCGGCATAGGTCTTCAGCCGCCGTAAGACCGTTCACCCAGCTAGATTACTATGATCAAGGGGGTTGCAGCTGACTCTGAAGGCTAAACCTCGACGCGGTCTTGTTACAATGAAAACTACTTGGCTTCTTGTGTCGGCTCGGCGTCGACAGGGCATTCCTTGTTTTGCGCCGGATAAGAATCTTCGAAGTAGTTAACCGGCACACCCTCTTTCACACTGCGGAAGTGAAAATACAGTGCAAGCGCGCCGCCGCCAAGTACAACGATGGGCACAAAAACTTTGAGGAAAAACGTTGGAAGGTCCCGCTTAGATAGTGAACGACGACGGACCATATGATTCCTCCCTTTAGCCTTAAACCTATTATTTGATTCATTTTTTCTCATTTAACTCTAAGCGATAAACAGCACGCAGGTCCACATTTTTTATTAATCATCCTTAAGGAGAGCTCTTCATCCAGAAAACTATCACAGCTTTGTTCGTGCTCTGCATGTTAAAGGCAAAGGATGGCCTCAAAAATCTCGAGTTTGTCTTCAGGCCTGCAATGAATCTTACCCGTTATGTCATTAATAAATTTTAC
Source organism: Holosporales bacterium (assembly GCA_046318415.1). Classification (GTDB taxonomy): domain Bacteria; phylum Pseudomonadota; class Alphaproteobacteria; order Caedimonadales; family Caedimonadaceae; genus JBKCUK01. The sequence continues at coordinate 112,866 of JBKCUK010000010.1, forward strand.
TTAAATACAGTTTAAATTTGTGGCAGTGTTTCTCCTGTTCATGACGAAAATGATAGGGAGGATTCGTTGATATTTTATAAGACTCTTTTGCCCGCCACGGTCGCTCTTGCCTTGGTTTCAAGCGCACAGGCAGCGGAGAAAAATGGTTTTTATGCTGCCATTGGCTCTGGTTTTAGTGTTGGCTATAGTCCGAATACGAAGCACAACTATAGCGAATTTTTCAAAAATTCCGGTGTGAATGAAGAAAAATACAAGCTGGGGCTCAGCGGTACTTTCCTCGATACTTCAACGGGTTATCAACATATTTTTGGCGAGAAAGGCGGACTGCTGCTGGCCGGTGAGCTTTTTGGCCGGATGACGAATATTGAGGGTGATCGCAAGCTGAATGTTGCCTCCACCGACGGTGTTTTCCGTTTTCGCCACAACATCAAGCTGAAAATCCCTTACATGTATGGGGGTGCTGTCAAAATCGGCATGGTGAAGGACAAAATGGCGCCTTACATGAAATTGGGCGTGGGTGCCGCTGGGGTCACCTTCAAGTCAGATGTGCCTGATTATACGTTGGTGGGCAGCGACAGCGGAACGCTTGTGGCCTCGCCCTTCAAGGTGCAGCTCAAAACAAAGAAAAAGCGCCGCAGCAAGCGCGTTGCCTTTTTCATGCCTGGTGTGGGTGCCAGCTTTAATATTAGCCAATTCGTCAGCCTCGAGGCTGAGTATGGTGTGGCAAAGCTGGGCAAGATTAAGTACTACCAATCCTACACCGATGGCACCAATACGGGGCGCATCAAAAATGAGGCAAATCCCTGGATTCACACGGTCATGCTGAAGATGAAAGTCAAATTCTGCTGCCGCTAAAGGGGTGGTGTGAACTGTTTCTCGGATAGGGTCGCCTGTGGGCGGCCCCTTTTTTTGCGCAGAAAGTTATGCGTTCAGGGGATATTCAGGCGCCTTAAGCTGTGATACTTTCGATGCAGATATGGTTCTATTCTAAATGGAGAAAGCATAATGGCTCGCTTTGGAGCAGATCATTTAGGCGTCAAACGTACCCTTACCGTTGGTTCAAAAGCTTACCACTATTTTAGCCTCAAAGAAGTTGCCGCAAAGGTTGGTGATATCTCCCGGTTGCCCTACAGTTTGAAGGTGTTGCTGGAGAATTTGCTGCGCTTTGAAAACGGTAAATCCATTGTTATCGACGACATTAAAGCCTTGGTTGATTGGCAGCGAACCCGCACGTCAAACCGCGAAATCGCTTATCAACCCGCGCGCGTATTGATGCAAGACTTCACCGGCGTGCCGGCTGTGGTGGACTTGGCGGCCATGCGCGAAGCCATGCGGGCGTACGGAGGTGATCCAAAGCTCATTAATCCACTGACGCCCGTTGACTTGGTGATCGACCATTCGGTGATGGTGGATTCGTTTGGAACATCAGGTTCCTTCGAGGAAAACGTCAAGCTCGAGTACGATCGCAACCGCGAACGCTACGCCTTTTTGCGTTGGGGCCAACAGTCCTTCAATAATTTCCGTGTTGTGCCTCCTGGAACAGGAATCTGCCACCAGGTAAACCTTGAAAATCTTGCACAAGTGGTGTGGGTTTCCGAGGACGAGGGGCACCAGTATGCCTATCCAGATACCCTCGTTGGGACCGATAGTCACACCACCATGGTCAACGGCCTTGCTGTTCTGGGTTGGGGTGTGGGCGGTATCGAGGCTGAGGCGGCCATGTTGGGCCAGCCCATTTCCATGATGATCCCAGAAGTGATCGGTTTTAAATTGCAAGGTCAGCTTCGTGAGGGCGCAACGGCCACGGATCTCGTGCTGACGGTAACCCAAATGCTGCGCGCCCGCGGCGTGGTCAACAAGTTTGTTGAGTTTTATGGTGATGGCCTGGACCACCTGAGTTTGGCTGATCGTGCCACCATTGCCAACATGGCGCCTGAATATGGTGCCACATGCGGCTTCTTCCCTGTGGACCAAGAAACTATACGTTATCTCGAGTTTACAGGCCGAGATGCCGAGCGTATTGCGTTGGTCGAAGCCTATGCCAAGGAGCAGGGGCTGTGGCGTGAATCGGGCAGTGCAGATCCTGTTTTCACCGATTCTCTCTATCTTGATTTGGCCACTGTGGAACCAACACTGGCCGGGCCAAAGCGCCCCCAAGACCGGGTGCCTTTATCGCAAGCGGTTGCGTCTTGTAAAACTTCACTCGCTGCCGAACGCTCTGCCACGCATAGTGCTGACGTGACCCGCGGCGGCGAGAGCTTTAAAATGCAAGATGGCCATGTGGTGATTGCGGCCATTACCAGCTGCACCAACACCTCGAACCCGTCGGTTATGCTGGGCGCTGGCCTGGTAGCCCGCAAAGCCCTTGAAAAAGGCTTGAAGGTGAAGCCTTGGGTCAAGACTTCCCTTGCGCCAGGATCCCAGGTGGTGAGCGATTATCTAAAGCAGGCTGGTTTACAAAAAGATCTGGACCAACTGGGCTTTAACCTGGTGGGTTACGGATGCACCACCTGCATTGGTAACTCTGGTCCTCTGCCTGCCGAGATCGCCAAGGCGATCGATGAAGCTGACCTGTCTGTGGCTGCCGTTCTCTCGGGTAACCGTAACTTCGAGGGACGTGTGCATCCTCAAGTTAAGCTCAATTACCTGGCATCTCCCATGTTGGTGGTGGCCTATGCTCTGGCTGGCTCCATGAAGATTGACCTCTACAACGACCCCCTGGGACATGATTCTGAGGGTAATCCTGTCTTTTTGAAGGATATTTGGCCAACCAATGCGGAAATTGCAGCTTGCGTAAACGCGAACGTGACGCCAGAGATGTTTCGTAAGCGGTATGCGGATGTGTTCGAGGGCGATGAGCATTGGCGTGCCCTCAGTGCCACCTCTAGCTTGACCTATGATTGGCAAGGGGATAGCACCTACGTGAAATTGCCGCCTTATTTTGAGGGTATGGATACGCAAAAGCGTGGCGTGAGCAACATCGAGGGGGCAAAGCCGCTGGCCATTTTGGGGGATAGTATCACCACCGATCACATTTCACCCGCTGGTTCCATCAAGCGCGATGGCCCTGCGGGCCGTTATCTGATGGAGCGCGGCGTGCAACCGGTAGAGTTTAACTCCTATGGCGCCCGACGGGGTAACCATGAGGTGATGATGCGCGGCACCTTTGCCAACATTCGCTTGCACAACGAAATGGCCCCGGAGACCACGGGTGGGGTGACAGTCTATCTGCCCACGGGTGAAGTGATGTCCATCTTTGATGCCTCTATGGCGTATCAAAAGGCCGGAACGCCGCTGATCGTCATCGCAGGAAAAGAGTATGGCACAGGCTCATCACGTGACTGGGCCGCAAAGGGAACCCGCCTCTTGGGTGTCAAAGCCGTGATTGCCGAGAGCTTTGAGCGTATTCACCGCTCAAATCTGGTGGGCATGGGCGTCTTGCCCCTTGAGTTTACCAACGGAGATACGCGCCATAGTCTGGCTCTTACGGGCTCTGAAACCTACAGTATTGCTGGTCTTGAAAATGGCTTGCGTCCGGGCATGATTTTAAAGCTGCACATTCACCGAAAAGACAACAGTGTCGATATGGTTAACCTGCGCTGCCGCGTCGATACGGAAGATGAAGTCGCCTACTTTAACAATGGTGGCATTCTTCATTATGTGCTGCGTAATTTGGGTGCGCAGGCGGCCTAAGATCGCCTATTCATAAGAGCACAAGGCATAAGAAAAGGCTGGCGCACTTCGGTGCCCGGCCTTTTTGTCACCTCGAAGATCAAGCTCGGACCAAGATGCAGGCTCATGAAGCCTGCGCTGATATCTTGGTATTCATGATATCCAGTGCCATCCCATGCATTATGCCCGTTCCTTTCCATTCTTTCGCCGTTTAAGGGTGTTGACCCTCAACGGCTGAGAACATAAGCAAAAAGCGCATGCTGACCCCGCTTGATACCCAGACAACATAGCCATTTTTGTAAAATGCAAACTTTTTACACCAGGTGCGTTGGCAGGGCGCTAAGGGGGTGATATCATGACGTAAAAATAAAAATGGGGTGCTCTATCCTTGATGACGTCCTTGTTATTTTACGGATTCTCGATCGTTCTCTTGTTTGCGGCCCTTCGGGTGGTGTTTGCCAACAACCCCGTTCATGCCGTCTTGAATCTCATTTTATGTTTTATCGCGTCCGCAGGATTGTTCATTCTGCAGGGCGCTGAACTGATCGCCATGCTGCTAGCTATTGTTTACGTGGGCGCCGTGGCCGTGCTGTTTTTATTTGTTGTGATGATGTTGGATATCGTCCCGCCTGAAGAACATTCGTCAGGGCCCATGAAAATTAGGGTAGTTTTGCAAACCATTGCCGGCATGTTGCTTTATGCGGGCTCGGTCATCTTCCTATCCATTCTGCTGTTCTCTATTTGGCGTTTTGCCGTGCAAGAGTTTTCCGGTGCACCCTTAAGCCAACCACTGGCCTCGGGTGTTGCTGCCTTTTTCAGCTTTGCAGGGGGAATTGCCCTCAGTGAAGTATGGAAAGGTAAGTTTTTTCCCTCCTTAAGTCTTAAAGCGTCACGTCTGCTGCCTTGGGCGGCCGTGTGGGCAGGCTTTATTATGGTGGGCCTCAGCCAACTTTTATGGTCATCCTTTGGTCCCCAAACCCTGTTCCTAACCGGTAAAGGGGCGGTCCCGTTCGAGCCAGGATCTTCAACGACATTGAGTGTGGGGAAGGTTTTGTACACCAGCTATGCGCCCTTGTTTCAGTTAGGTGGCCTTGTGCTGCTTGTTGCAATGATTGGCGCCATTGTCTTGACCCACCGACGTCGTCCTGGGGTGAAACGGCAAGATATTGCCGCACAAGTAAGCCGCCAAAAAGCGGATACCGTCAAGTTAGTCAATGTGCCCCTGCGCGGAGGTGTTGATGTCTGATCAGGTTTCTGTTCCGGCCCTCTTACAGGTTGAGCCGATGCACTATATCTTGGTGTCGGCTTTGCTTTTTTGTATTGGCATTTTTGGTCTTATTCGCGGGCGCCGGAACGTCATTTCCATGCTGATGTCCATCGAGCTGATGCTGCTTGCCGTCAACATCAATTTGGTGACTTTTTCGACGGCAACCCACGATTTGGTTGGGCAGATTTTTACCTTTTTTGTGCTGACCGTCGCTGCTGCAGAGGCGGCCATTGGTCTTGCCATTCTTGTGGTTTATCACAGGAATCGCGGCAGCATCGCCGTGGATGATTTGACAAGTTTACGGGGATAGGAAAGGGCAATGACCATGGATCTTATTCACCCCATCACGCCGCTGGCTGCCCCGCTGCTGGGTTTTCTGACGACAGGTCTTTTTGGGCGTTTATTGGGACGGATAGCCTCCAATGCCGTCACCTGCGTTTTGATGGCGCTTGCCATGGTGGTCTCGTGGATGTTGTTTTGGCGCTACGGCCTTGAGGGGCAAAAGGCGATAACCCAAGTACTACCGTTTATTGATGTTGGGATCCTTGAGGTCCATTGGGGCTTTCAGATGGACAGCCTGTCTTCCTTAATGATGTTGGTGGTGACCACGGTTTCTTTTTTGGTGCATATCTATGCCATCGGTTATATGGATCACGATCGCACGCCACCACGATTTATGGCTTATTTAAGCCTTTTTACGTTCATGATGTTGATCCTCGTCACGGGCGACAATCTGGTGCAGTTATTCGTGGGTTGGGAAGGCGTGGGGTTAGCCTCATACCTTCTGATCGGCTATTGGTACGAGAAGCCATCCGCCTGCGCTGCCGCGATTAAGGCTTTCGTGGTCAACCGCGTGGGTGACTTGGGCCTGATTCTAGCCATGGGTTGCTGTTTCTTCCTTTTCAATAGTTTAAATTTCAACACCATCCTTGAAAGTGCCCCCCAAGTGGTGGACCAGGCCTTTCAGATCAACGACTGGTCTGTTCCTGTATTAGAGGTCACGTGCCTTTTACTTTTTGTGGGCGCCATGGGAAAATCGGCGCAAATTGGCCTCCACACCTGGTTGCCTGATGCGATGGAGGGACCCACACCTGTGTCTGCCCTTATTCACGCAGCGACCATGGTGACGGCGGGTATTTTTTTGGTGGTGAGGCTCTCGCCCCTATTCGAACTGGCGCCCCTTGCACGCGATGTGATGATTGTGGTGGGGGCCACCACGGCCTTCTTCGCGGGCACCATTGCGTTGACGCAAAATGACATCAAGCGTGTGATTGCCTATTCCACCTGCAGTCAATTGGGCATGATGTTCCTGGCCTGTGGCGTGTCGGCTTATGACGCCGCCATGTTCCACTTGGCGACCCATGCGTTTTTCAAGGCCTTATTATTCTTAGGTGCTGGTGCTGTCATCCATGCGCTCTCTGATGAGCAAGACATGCGTAAAATGGGCGGTATCTGGCGTCATATTCCGGTGACTTATGGCATGATGTGGATCGGAAGTCTTGCCCTTGCAGGAATTCCTTTCTTTGCAGGGTACTATTCAAAACACGCGATTTTGGATGCCGTTCTGGCGGCGTCCGGCCCCATAGCAAGTTACGGCATTATCATGGGATTCGCCGGTGCCTTCTTGACCGCATTTTATTCGTGGCGGCTTTTGTATATGACGTTTACCGGTGCACCACGCGCCCCTGAGGCGGTCTTAAGCCGCGTGCATGAACCTGGGATGAGTATGCTGTTACCGCTGTTTTTACTGAGCATCGGTGCGGTTTTTGCAGGCTACCTCGGCCATGATATGATTCTCAGTCAAGAGTTTTGGCAGGCAACCATTGCCGTTAAAGAAGTGCACGCGTCTGTGTCACCATGGTTTTCTTCATTGTCAACGATCCTCTCCCTTTTTGGAATTGGACTTGCCACTTATATTTATTGGCGCCACCCCAGCCTATCTTCACGCATAGCACAGCAGTTTAAAGCGGCGCACACTTTCCTTTATCACAAGTGGTATTTCGACGAAGCATATGAGGCTATTTTTGTAAGGCCGTCTCTCCTTTTAGGCCGCATTTTATGGAAGGGTGGGGACGTGGCCTTGATTGATACTTATGGGCCCAATGCGCTGGCTAAGATTAGTCTTGCAACGGGAGACCGCCTTTCACGCCTCCAGACCGGCTATGTGGCCAGTTATGCCCTGATGATGGTCGTTGGATTACTCTCGTTCCTGGTTTGGCATGTGCTTGTTGTTTTGGGGGGATCGTAAAGGAATGTTGATGGAGACACACGCATGAATGCACTGCCTTTACTGACAATCGCCACCTTTACCCCGCTGCTTGGTGCCCTGGTGATCGGACTGATGGTGCGTGAAGATCCCAAAGATCCCGCCCATTCTTCCAATGCGAGAGCCGTTGCGTTGATTGCCTCGCTTGCAACCTTTATCGTCACCCTTGCCGCCTATGCCCAATTCGACCCGAATCATTCAGGCTTTCAGCTGCTGGAGCATCATGCATGGCTGCCAAGCTTGGGCGTCAGCTATCGTCTAGGGGTTGATGGTCTCTCCATGACCCTCATTCTGCTTTCTGCCTTCATGACGCCGCTTGCGATCCTTGCCACATGGCACGCCATCAAGAATCGCGTCAAGACCTGTATGATACTTTTCCTGGTGCTGGAGACCATGATGATTGGTTCATTCAGCGCCCTTGATCTGGTCCTGTTTTACATCTTCTTTGAGGGCGTCTTGATTCCCATGTTCCTGATTATCGGCATCTGGGGCGGCGAGCGGCGCATCTATGCCGCCATGAAATTTTTCCTCTATACCTTGCTGGGCTCCCTTTTGATGTTGGTCGCGATCCTGGTGTTGTATCAGTACAGCCATTCCATGGGCTATGAAGAGGCCCTGCACACAGCTCTTCCTTCCGATGTGCAAAAGCTTCTCTGGCTTGCTTTCTTTGCTTCTTTTGCGGTGAAGCTTCCCATGTGGCCCGTACACACCTGGCTTCCCGATGCGCACGTCGAAGCGCCAACCGCGGGTTCAGTTCTGCTGGCAGCTGTGCTGCTTAAGATGGGTGGCTATGGATTTTTGCGCTTTTCCATTCCACTTTTTCCCGAAGCGTCGCAATTCTTTGCACCCTTTGTGATGACCTTAAGCATCGTTGCTGTGATTTACACCTCGCTGGTGGCCCTTGCGCAAGAGGATATGAAAAAACTGGTTGCCTACTCCTCGGTCGCCCACATGGGGTTTGTGACTTTAGGCCTGTTTACCTTTAATGTGTATGGCTTGCAGGGGGCGATTTTTCAGATGATCAGCCATGGCTTGATCTCGGGCGCGCTGTTCTTGTGCGTTGGTGTGCTCTATGACCGGGCCCATACCCGCATGATCACGGCTTTTGGCGGCTTGGCGCGCTTGATGCCCATCTATGCTGTGTTCTTTGCCGTCTTTATGTTTGGTTCCATTGGTCTTCCAGGAACCAGCGGGTTTGTTGGCGAATTCTTGGTTTTAATTGGCACTTTTAAAGTGAATGGGTGGTTGGCGTTTGGGGCAGGGCTTGGGCTCATCTTGGGCGCTGCCTACATGCTGTGGCTCTATCGTCGGGTGATGCTGGGAGCGCCCCAACTGCAAACCGAGACGTCGGTCTTTACGGATCTATCGCCGGTCGAATGGGCGGCATTGCTTCCCCTGGCCGTCACAGCCCTCTTTTTTGGGATCTATCCAAAACCCATTTTATCTATGACCGAGCCTGTGGCGCAAAAAATCATCATGGATATGCGGGCACACGCGATCAACACCCCAAAAGGCTATTAAGACGTTGCTGATGACTAAAAATAAGGAAAATCCGGCATGTTAGGTTTCTTGTCTGAGCATACCCCCGCCATTTTGCCCGAGATTTTTTTAAGTATCGCTGCCATGGCGCTGTTGCTGATTGGTGTGTTCTCTCAAGAAGGGAAGGAACGGCGTATCACCTATTTTTCAATCCTAGCCCTGGTGATCACGGCTTTGTTTGCGGCGGACGTTGCCCCGTTTGATCAGCACGATACAAGAAATTTATACCTGTCCAATGGGTTTACCCAATTTTGCAAAGTTGCGGTTTTGTTGTTCACCGCAGCGACCCTCTTGTTGACGCTGCGCCAATTGGATCTGGAGGGCATTAATCGCTTTGAATATCCAGTCCTCAGCCTTCTCATGGCCCTTGGCATGATGGTTGTGATTTCCAGTAATGATTTGATGGCGCTCTTCATGGGGATCGAATTGGTCTCACTCCCCCTTTATGTGCTGGCCGCCATGCGTCGCAGCGAAACCCGTTCCGGTGAGGCAGCGATCAAGTATTTTATCTTGGGTGCTTTATCCTCGGCCTTGTTCTTATACGGCACAAGCCTCATTTATGGCGCCACCGGAAGTACGGACTTCTTTAGTATTCTAAGCGCGTTAAAGCAGTCTCAGCCCCATACGGGCTTGCTAATGACGGCCGTGGGTCTGGTCCTTGCGGGACTTGCGTTTAAAGTGACTTTAGCACCATTTCATGTGTGGGCACCCGATGTGTATGAGGGCGCTCCCACACCGGTGGTGGTTTTGTTCAGCGCTGCGCCGAAGCTTGCGGTCTTTGCCGCCCTTGCGCGCTTCCTGGGCGAAGCCGTGCTGCCCTTGCAGCCGTTATGGTCACAGCTTCTGTCTTTATTTGCCGTGGCCTCCATGTTGGTCGGGGCCTTTGCAGCACTTAATCAAATGAATATCAAGCGATTGTTGGCGTACAGTACCGTTGCGCACATGGGTTATGCTTCCCTTGCCCTCCTCGCGCCCAGCAGTGAAAGCATCGCCCAACTGGTGATTTATTTAGTTATTTATGGCGTCACCGTATTGGCCGCCTTTGGGTGTATCTTAAGCCTTCGCCACCATGGAAAGTCCTTGGAAAGTCTTCAAGATTATCAAGGTTTGGGCCGCGAGCATCCGCGAATTGCGGCTGGCCTTGCAGTGATTTTTTTCTCTCTTGCCGGCATTCCGCCCTTGGCGGGCTTTTTTGCAAAATTGGGCTTGTTCATGGCGGCGGTGAAGGCTGGCTATGGATGGCTGGTGACCCTGGCCGTTCTCACCAGCGTGGTCTCGGCAGGTTATTATCTGCGCATCCTGCGTCTCGTTTACTTTGATGTTGCCCAAGAAAAGGGGCTTAAAGGTCTGAAACTTGACCCCAAAATGTACCGGGAAACTGCCTACGTAACGGTCATTGCCGTTGGACTCTTGGTGGCCTACGCGCTTTGGCCCAATGCGTTGATCGAGCGGGCTGAGGCGGCCGCCGCCACCTTGTTCGTCAAAACTTAAGAGCGGTCATCCATGGTTTTTTCGTGGGCGTGGCACCACTACCCAACGGTCTCCAGCACCATGGATGTGGCCCGTGAGTTACTGTGCCAAGAAGAGGGATTTAATGCTGTTGCCGTAATGGCCGACCAACAAACATCTGGGCGCGGGCGGCGGGGCAGGCAATGGATCTCAGGACAAGGTAACCTCTTCTTGACGCTGGGCTTTAGACCGAAATGCCAGACGGAGGTTATCCCCCAGATTTCTCTCGTGGCGGCAGCAGCTCTTCATTGTGACCTTAAAAGCCTCGGGAGATCTCCCTCCGACTTTACCCTTAAATGGCCCAATGACGTGTTGCTGAAGGGGAGGAAGGTGGCAGGACTCCTTCTTGAGAGCGACCACAGTGATGCACTCACCGTTCTTTTGGGGGTGGGGGTCAATATCAACCACAGTCCCAATGAGACGACTTTCCCAGCTACTTCGCTTGAATCTGAGGTAAGTGCCCCTCCCAAACCGCGCCCTTTGGCAGAGAGTTTTGTTACTGTTTTCGAGACACAATATGATCGATGGGTGCGATATGGGTTTGACGAAACGCGGAATTATTGGCGTCAGAATGCGTCCTTTTTAGGGCAGAAAATAGGGGTATGCCTCGCACAGGGTGAGGCCCCCGTTGAAGGGGAGTTCCTTGACATAGAGGCAGACGGTGCGTTAAAACTAAAGGAATACAATGGTAATGAGCACTGCTATTATGCAGGCGAAATCACGTCTATGCGGCCGGAAATAACCCCAGCATATCTGTGATCAGACAATCCCATGTAATGTCAGCCGCAGAAACTCAAGCGGCTTAGGTGCGAGTTATGTAAAAAATGCATCTCGCAGAGTTTTAAAAAACTCACTAAACATAAAATGATATTCGAATATAGTGAAGAAGAAATAATAACGATACATGACAAAGACAAAATTTAAACATCCTGAGCATCTGTACTTTTTACCTCTTGGTGGCTCTGGCGAAATCGGCATGAATATGAATCTTTATGCCTACCAAAATAAATGGCTAATGGTCGACTGCGGCATTACCTTTACCCGTGATTTAGGGATTGAGGTCCTGATGCCAGATCCCAGCTTTATCGCTGAGCGTCGTAAAGACCTGGTTGGGCTGGTGTTAACCCATGCCCATGAAGATCACATCGGCGCCGTTCCTTATCTTTGGGAGAGGCTACGCTGCCCCATTTTTGCAACGCCGTTCACGGCTTTTTTGGTCCGCGAAAAGCTCAAAGAGGTGGGCCTGCTAAAGCAAGCCATTGTGACCGAAGTGCCCCTGGATAGCGAGATTACCCTAGATCCTTTCAAAATCCGCTACATCACACTCACGCACTCAATTCCAGAACCCAATGCTCTTGCCATTAGCACGGACGCTGGCACTGTGATTCATACAGGCGATTGGAAAATTGATCCTGAGCCTTTTGTGGGCGCCCAGACCGATATCAAGACCTTAAGTCAGTATGGAGATCAGGGCGTTCTGGCGCTTGTGTGTGATTCCACCAATGCCTTTGTGCACGGCCGCACAGGATCCGAGGCTGAGGTGCGCTCTGAGTTGGCCGGCCTCATCGCGCAGCAAAAAAATCGTGTGGTGGTCGCCTGTTTTGCCAGCAACGTGGCGCGTGTTGAATCGGCGGCCCTTGCAGGCCAGAGTGCGGGGCGTAAAGTGGTTCTTGCAGGTCGATCCCTGTTTCGCATGGATGATGCGGCCCGCAGCTGCGGTTACATGAAGGGAATGCCCAAGTTCCTTGACGAGGATAAAGTCAAAGGTCTGAGGCGGGATGAAACTCTGATTATTTGTACCGGATCACAAGGGGAGCCTCGTTCGGCACTGGCCCGTATTGCCAGCGGCCAGCATCCACGCATTAAGCTTGATGCCGGTGACACGGTCATTTTCTCATCCCGCGTGATCCCTGGCAATGAAGACGCCATTAAAGTGCTGCAAAATCAGCTGCATGACCTGGGCGTCCACGTGATCACAGACCATGAAGAGGAAGTCCATGTTTCTGGACACCCCGCCCGGGATGAATTGAAGGATATGTATGCCTGGGTGCGCCCCCAAATCTTGGTACCGGTCCATGGCGAGAAAGATCATATGCGCGAACAGGCCAAATGGGGCCTGTCGTGTGGAATCAAAAAGAGCATTGTACCCGAAAACGGTACTCTGATCTGCCTTGACCCTCAACATCCCAAAATTGAGGCCCACGTGCCAGCTGGTCGCCTTGCCCTTGATGGTGGGCACGCCGTTCCTTTTGATGCGGCCCACATTAAAGAACGCGGCAAAATGCGCCAGGCGGGCATGGTGGCGCTAACGCTTCCTTTGGGTAAGGGCACAAAAGTGCGGGGTGGGTTCCTGATGAGCCTTGTGGGTGTTGTGGATCCAAGCCTTGAGCCTGTCGCACGCCAACATCTGACGGGTGTGATTTATGATGCTCTCGATGTGATTCCAAAACAGCACTTGGAAGACGATAGTGTGATCGGAGAGGCTGTGCGCAGCGCCGTACGCCGCGGTTTAAAGCATCTTTACGGCAAAGCCCCCCTTGTGGTGGTGCATATCTTGCGATAATCATGAGAAGAGGGGCGAGGGGATTCCCTCGCAGCTTCTTTCATCAAGCATCAATGAATAACAGAGGATTATAAAGAGCCATGGGCGTCGTCTCTGCTATTGTGGTTTTCCTCATTATCTGGTGGGTCCTTATTTTTGCTGTTCTGCCCTTTGGCGTGGAAGAGGAAGAAAAGGCCATCATCGGCCTTGCTGACGGGGCCCCAAAAGACGCCAAAATTTTCAAGAAAATCGCCGTGACCACAGCCCTTACGTGCCTCATTTGGGGTGTTATTTACTACGGCTCTCACGCTGGGTGGTTCGCATGGCTTCTCTAGAGTCAGACCCGGTAAACCATCGCCTTTGGGACCTGGACACCCAAATACGCTTTGATTTGGCTGCGGCCTATCGGATCTGTGCCCACCTGGGCCTTGATGACTTGACCTATACCCACCTCTCGGCGCGCGCCGGTGATGGCAACAGCTACTATATTTATCCCTTCGGTTTACTCTATAGCGAGGTCACGCCTGACAACCTGTTACACGTCAGCCTTATGGGGGAAATTCTTAAAGGACAAGAATACCAATACAATAGCACAGGCTATGTGGTGCATGGCTCGATTTACCGCAATCGTCCAGATGTCACCAGTATTTTCCACCTGCACACCCACGCGACAGTTGCAGTATCCGCCATGAAACATGGCCTAGCGCCCATCAGCCAGTGGGCACTGCACTTTTATGACCAGGTCGCTTATCACCCCTATAATTCCCTTGCCCTTGATATGGAAGACGAGGGGCAGCGCGTTGCCCGCAGCCTTGGCCAGAAGTTTGTAATGTTGATGCGCAACCATGGGATGCTTGCCTGCGGTAAGACCATCCAAGAAGCCATGTTCTATACCTACCACCTCGAACAGGCCTGCAAGACCCAGTGTCTAGCCCTTGCAGCAGGTACAGAATTGACTTTACCTGACGAAAGTACCTGCCATAAAGCGGTTGCTGATCTACTGACTTTTGAGGAGAATTTGGGGCAGCGGGATTGGCAAGCGTGGATCAGGGTATTACAACTTGAAAATAAGTTACTTTCTTAGTTTTGTTTACTCTTTTTTAGTAAAATAATTTAAACAAATACATCTATAGTTTGCAGATTTTATCGTATAATCTTTACGTTAAGCACTATTCGTATTTGTTCTGAATCTTTGTCTACATTAATTAAAATTTAATATGTCCTCGCGTATTCTGAACTCATAGATGATGATTCAGTACTAAGGAATACGTGTCGTGAAAGATGTTTATTTTGATGCAATTATGGCCATCGAACGCTTGCATCGACTTTTTCTCGATGTGGTCAAGGCTGAGATTGACCGGATGCGGATTGCAGACATTAATAACGTGCAGTGCTTTATTCTCTATAATATTGGCACCAGTCGTCTGACAGTGGGGGAAGTCTCTAACCGCGGGTACTACCTTGGTTCAAACGTCACCTATAACCTGAAAAAAATGGTTGAAAACGGTTACCTTGAGCAAGAGCAGTCCCAACATGATAAACGCTCAAGTTATGTAAAGTTGACCAAAAAAGGAATGGACCTTTATCAACGCTTTGACCAAATCCTGGGTCAGCATGTTAAGAACCTGAAGCACAACAACATGGCTGACGCAGACTTGAAAGAGCTGAAATCACTCTTACAGCGCCTTGAGGCCTTCTGGACATTCACCATCACCCACGACATTCGCTTCTAAGAACAAACCTCCTGGCCCTTACCGTTTCGAGGAGAAATATTGTTAATGGAAGAGAAGAGCAGGGGGCACCAGTACCATTGATGATTGTCTACTTGTACTCAGCTTCAAACCCTACCTCCAGCCACTGAACAGTTTGGATCCCTGCAGATCTTACTCAAGTTACTCAATGATCAGGTAATTCTCGTCTTTTGAGTTAACTTCCCCAAATATGCCTCAAAAAAAAGCTTTATCGACTCAATGCCCTCTTGTTCTTTGGGTCAGAAATTGCCATTTTATAAACCTATTTTCCTGTCGAATAAGGACGCGCCCTTATGTCTCTTCCCTATCTCAAGCACAAGGTTGATTATGAAAGCCTCACAACGCCGCAGCGTTATCTGGAATATCGCCGCAGCCTAGGACAGGTGCCCGTCGATCCGCCGCCTCGTGCTGTTATTTTATGCTATCAAAAGAAGCTGATGTCCCATCTTTTAGCCCATCATGTGGGGAAAAGTGGCTACGGATTTTTGAATGAGCTTCATTTTCTAAAACCCCCTTTTGAGCATATCGCCGTTCATCCGGTGCGCTTCACACCGGATGCAGCCGCACGAACTGAAGTCTTGATAGCCCTTGGTGTCAAGCACTTTATCACCATTGGCACTGCGGGCGCATTGCATCCGGACTTGAGCTTGGGCGATATTGTTGTGTGCACAAAAGCGCTGAGGGATGAGGGCATTTCCCATCACTACTTACCGCCCGAGGATTTCGCATACCCTTGCCCACAGATGACCGATAAGCTAGAGCAGGCTCTTCAGTTACACGGCGTGCCCCATGTAAAAGGTCCCACCTGGACCCTTGAGGCCATTTTTAGAGAGACGGCCGAGGAGGTCAAGACATACCGCGATTTGGGCATCCTAACGGTGGAAATGGAAGCGGCGGCTTTATTTGCTGTAGCTCGCTACCGTCAAGTATCCATGGGGGGCATGTTTACCATCAGCGATTCATTGGCGGATTTTAATTGGCGCCCCCAATTTGATCATGTGGAGGTACGCTCAGGCCTAGAAACCCTCTATTTAGGGGCTGTAACGGCTTTACGTGACATCTAAGAGATATGAATAATAAAGTTTAAATTTAAATAAAATATCAATTTGTATATAAGGTCGAAAGACGTCAGAAATTTCCCATTGAATCTTAAGAAAAATGAGAATCATGAAGA
Source organism: Holosporales bacterium (assembly GCA_046318415.1). Taxonomy (GTDB): domain Bacteria; phylum Pseudomonadota; class Alphaproteobacteria; order Caedimonadales; family Caedimonadaceae; genus JBKCUK01. Next base: position 128,586 of record JBKCUK010000010.1, read on the forward strand.
AATACGACGTCCTTTTTTCATTCCCCTAATCTGCAATCAGTATCAACATCGGCAGATGGCTACCCACAATGTGTGCTGAATTAAAGAATAAAGCTAAAGGAAGCGCTGCATCCGTTTCCTTGCAAACTGGGATTCTTTCATGGTCATAAAAGTTCTTTATATCGACGATAATGATTCAGATTTGTTCTTTATGGAATTATGTATGAGAAACTTGGGAAACAAGGCCCAGCTTCTCACATTTAACAACGGTCGCAGTTTTTCTGATTTTGTTAATCGAGAGCATGAATATCTCCATAGACCAGATATGGGGGGACCCCACTGCATCATCTTGGATTTACATATGTCGGATATGGACGGATTTCAGATTTTAACGCAGCTTAAAAACTCAGCCCAGCAAAATCTCCGGGATATTCCTGTTTTTATGATCTCTTCTCTCGGCAGCCCACTTGATAGAAAAAAAAGCCATGCCTTGGGCGCAGTTGATCTCGTGCGAAAACCCCTTGCTGTTGCGGACATGGAGGAAGTTTTAGCCAATATCCTCCGCCATGTCCTAGATCAAAAAAATACAATCCCTGCCTTTATTTAGGTCAAAAGCTTGTCGTGATGGTGGTGGCCCTCAGCTGTCCGTGGCTGCGCACCAGCACCGCAGGCCCCAGACAGCATGCCAACAAAAATTAATCCTTTTGTGGGGTGTTAGCTGAACCCCGATCACCGTCTTTATCATTCCTCGACAAAATTTTAATGGGGTGCTGGCCAGTAAAACCTTTTGACGCATTTGGCGCTGCCCGAGCTAGTTTTTCCCGCTTACGCAGCTGCAAAGCTGCACGGAACTCATTTGCGCTCATGCCTGTCACGTGAAGCGCAGTGTCGACGATGGCGGTATGGGCAGAGTTTAGATCCTCGAGCTCACCACGCACGGCTAACAATTCCCCATGAAGCAATCTGTTCTGCTCTGAAAACTGGGCCATCATCATGTCCCTATCGGCCAGCGCTTGCTGAAGGTGCATGATGGCATCCAGACGAGACTGAAGCATATTTTTGAAAGTATTAATCTCAGAACGCATGCGCTCAATAGTGTCATTATCCTGGCCTTGCTCTGAAGGGGCTATTGCTGCGGTTGTCGGCTTAAGGGTTGGCTCTGCAGAAGCGGCCGGCTCCGTGAGGTTCTGATCAGACCTGCTTTCTTTCGCAGAATTCATAGGGTCATCCTTAATCAAAGATTCAGCTGACATCAGCTGTAGCAATTCAGAGGGCACCACGGGTTCAGCGATCTTTTCTTCCTGCTGCAAGATCTCCGATGCAGGTTCCGCTAATTCAGCCTCATTCTTCACCTCTGCTTGGGGCAGGTCAGTTACAGTTGGGGTCACTGCTTTTACTTTGTTCTTCTTTTTTTTGCGCTTTTGTGATTTGGCGACACTGTCCCCAGACATCGAAACCTTGGTATCTAGGGGGATAGCCTCAACTTCACCTTGATCCGCTTGAGATGACGTATCTATAACCTGCTGTGATTGGCCTTCCAGACTTGCCGCTGGGGTGGTTGTCTTATCTTTTTCCACAGAAGTGGTGGTATGACCTGGCACATTCTTCGTTTTATCGAGCCACCTTAACGGCAGTACCACATCTTGTTTTTTGGCAGGTGGGATGACTTCAGGCTTAGCTGTCTGTTGAACAGGTTTTTCCTTATCAAGCAAGCTATGCGATGGTTCTTCCCACCTTTCATCCTCAAGCTTTCTCTCGTCCACAGACTGAGTCTGAGGAGCTGGAAGAGTAATCTGATGCCGCCCAAGCTGAACCGTGATCGTGTCTTTTGATGGCTTAATATCCTTCAGCTCTGCCTTTTCGGCCTCGGTTGATGGGGAGGTTGACGTCATGGCCTGCTGCACGTTTGGCTGTGGAGAATTCAGCTTTGTGTTTGCCGATTTTTTCTTATTTTTTTTCTTGGTTTTGGCTTTTTGAGAGCTTGATTTATTCTCTTCTATCTTTGATGGCTTCTTGTCTTCTATGTTGTCGAAGACCCAGGCATTTTGAGATGCTTTTTGTGAATCCTCATAAGCCTTTTTAACTGCCTTCAGCCGAGTATCAAAGAGTTTCTGCAGGTCCTGGGTATTAATCCCCAGCTTTTTAAGCATCAGCGACAGGGCTGCTATTTTACGCGGCATCTTTTTGAGTGCGATCACGTATTCTGATTCTGTGGGCTGCTCTTTTCCAGAAACACTGCGTTTTTCAAAGGGAAGGGCAAGGTAATCCCATAATCTGCGTAGTGAATACAAACCTGATGGGTGGGAGGCATCGTTAAGGGAGCTTTCTTTTGGCTCAACTTTAATCCTTAAATCCGCATCTTTAACAAAATTCCAAACGGCTTGGGGTTGGCCATTTGTATGAATGTACACATGAAACTGTTTGTTAGAGAGGAGGGGAACTTGCGGCTCAAGTACCGTATTAAGCTGGGTTTTGAGCTCAAGGTATACATCACGGAGTGCCTGCAAAGTTTGCTGGCGGATAGTATTATTGGTGGCTTTTGCAAATTTTGGTGCCTTTTTATCCAATGCTGCGCGAAGTGGGGGTAACTCCGTTGTTGGATTATACGTTATATAACTTTGAATGGGCGCAGCAGCTTCCTTCAGCAACCAAAATTGAGCACTCTTGATAAAAAACCGTTTGATAAGACTTTTAATAACATGGGGATATTGGTCAAAACTCAGCTGTTCCACGAAAAGCTCTTCCACACCTAGCTCGCCAGAAATGACAAGTTTTTGTGCAGAACTTAGTTTTAATTCGCTTACTTCCCTGAGGATGATCTTGCCATTCACAAGCGCAGGCGCTTGCGCACACCAACTGGAATCTAGATTATCAAAGAGGAACGAAGGAGTGCCCTCTTGGGTAAGAGCTTGATGGTATCCGCGGAAATCCCTCAATAAAAGTGCAAGGCTCGCAATATCTACGCCCTCACATTCATACGCTTGGTTCCATCCCGGAAGCGGAGATGTTCTTGGTGATGCCGAGTAGTATTGCAATAGGTGCATCAGAACTTCGCTCTGATACAACTTTACTCTAAGGAGGCGATAGCACTGGGCCAAAGGTTCTTTGATGGTTTCATAGGCATTGGTATCATAGCCAAATGTTTTCATCAATTTCTGAAAAGATTCAAATCCTTGCTCTCCATGTTGCATACTCGCTTTGAGGGCTTGCTGGACAAGACGGGCCTGCGACATGGCCTGGGGAAGGGGCCAATTCTTTTCATAATCCCCCAACAGGTGTGCAATGTTGGCACCTTGAATCTCGCCAGAAGGGGCGTTGAATTCGGGCATCAGGCGCGCGACGTTCTTTTTGAGATAGTCTGAAAACGCAGGAATCGTGGCGATATAATCACTGAAATGAGCTTTCGAACGATCAATAATCTTTTGCGTGGTGCGCATATAATCGTAGACTTTTACAAGGTCACTTTGGGATTTTGGCGCATCAAATTTACAAAAGAGGGGAGATATCAGCATCTCTGGCTTTTCAGCCCAGTCATAGAGAGCTTTTTCCAGCCCAATGCGTACTTCAATTATACGAATACGCTGCATGAGGGCCTGTAATGTTGCATGGTACGCTTCTGAGCCCACAACAAGCTGGGAAGCTTTGCCTTTAAGTCCTTTATAGTGGTAGTCAAAGTCTTGATTAGCCTTCAGCTTATCGTAATTGCAAGTCGCCCAATCCTTAAGTGCGCTGTTTTTTGGTTGAGCGCTCATCAACATGCTGTAAAGCCGATCATAATAGGAAGCTTTTAAGTTGCTATAGACGGTCAATAGTTGCTCTAGGGAGAGATCCGGCGCGGAGGATAATGAGTCCAGGGCAGTTAAATACTTGCGCGCGAGATGGTCACAAAAGACCTCATTAACCTCTTTAAGTCGCCTTTTGCATCCTTCAAATTCCTTAACATGAGCTGCCTCAGAAATTTCAGACGACCATCCCCAAGACACGCCGAGGCATAAAGCGGCAGCAAGAGACGCCACAATACGCCCAGATTTAAATAGCATTTTCCATACTCCACATAAACAAATTGCCAAAATGGTTATCACAGGTAAGGACTCAACGGCAATTATAATTTCTAATGTGTTTGGGCTGACTCACCCTATGCGATAAGTCGCAAACTGTGAAAAAGTTGGAATATGCAATATTGATAACCCCCCATCCACTGAGCAAGGCCAAACACCGCGCCTGCAAGAACATGATCCATATTTGTTTCTCAAGATTTCAGCCCAGTATTTGCTTAGAGATGTGCGACCAACAATATCATTTTCAAAGACAATGCTGCATCATTATGGGGCATTTTTTGATAAGGATCTTTCAGGGATTTAACATTTTATACGGTTTTTGTCTCTGTACGGTCGATCCAGCTTCGAATGAGGCTAACTGTGAGTTGGAACAACATCAAAGGATAAGCAGGGGCATGTTATGAGGCGACGTCACTTGGCGCCAATAACACCATAACCTGGGAGTCTTTATAAATTTTTTATTTATAAATCATAAAGTGGCACATATCTGATCAATAAAGCACAGCTTTATAACTCATGAACCATAACTATATTATTTTCCATAATATTTATTATAAAACTTAATTGTATCTCATTTGCCGCTTTTGAGAGTCATATCGCTTAACACCCAATCTCTGAAGCCTAAGCAATCCGGGTTGAAAATCTCAACAATCTTAAGAGGTTCACATGCATTTATCGGTAACCATAAGTTTGTTCAGAAATGAAGGAAGTTGGTGAAATTAATATTGCTTTAATAGTGCAATGTTAAGTTTAAAAACTGAAGAGATGATCATTAACCATAAGTGCTGAATCCGTGCGTGGTTTTCTGGATAACATAATTACAACAATCAAAGAAACTGTTTTGCAGACGTATCGCACCTTCGTACATCCGGATACAAGGCCACGCTTTGGTATCTATGTAACATTAGCATGGGGTCTTGGTCTGAGTTATGTGAGTTATGATGTGGCGCTTCGTTTGGAAGCAGAACGAGATCTTGCGACTTTTCGTCACGAGGCTGCTGGACTTTATTTTAAAATACGTAATCGACTGGATGACTACAAACAATTAATCGAGGCTGTTAAATCCTACCTTGAGGCTGATACCAACCAACAACCAGGCGAGTGGGAGTCATTTTTAAGAGAGCTCACGAAAAACGAGAATCTAACTGGATTAAAGAGTGTTGCTTACTATACGGTTCGTTCTCCCTCCTCTTCTTCGCCTTTGGAGCCTTCGCAATGCGTTTTAAGTAAATTTTATCTTCCTAAAAACGTAAGCGAGGAAGCTCTTAAGGAATGCGATGCCGTTGCGCATCAAATCGCCCAAGCCCATCAGGAAGATGGCAAATTGGGAATGGCGATTTCTGAGGATCATGACCGCAAAGATATTCACCTTGTCATCCCAGTATTTTCACAACCACACTCAGATGGCATCAAAGGTCAACTCGCAGGATTTGCAACCCTTCAAGTGGACCTGCGGACCATCTACAAGCATATCACACATCCCAGCCTTAACTACGAAATCAATACTGCTGACCGCGATTCTGGCGCAATTAGGGCCCAAAGATACGAAAATTTTGCTATCGGTGATCACATTAAAGTCCAGATATGGGCCAATCATCGTGCCGATAGGCAGTCCGCACTTAAGCCCCATACATGGGTTGGCATTTTAGGCGTCATCTTTAGCTTATTGGTCAGTATTACGTTTTGGGCTGTGACGACCACCAGTACCCGGGCCAAAATGTTAGCGGACCAAATGAGTCGCGATCTTCGGCTGACAGAGCAAAAAAATCAAGCGATCGTTCAAAACATTCCCGGTGCCATTTTTCGGGCACATATTGGTGGGGACAGCCGATATAGTTATTTCTCAGACTATATTATGCATATGACAGGCTATCCTGCTTCTATGTTTGTTTCAGGTCAGAAGCTCCTCTACGATCTTGTTCATCCCGATGATTTGGCGAAAATTGAAAAAACCGTGGGACTTTCACCACAAGTAGGGCATCGCTACACCCTTGAATATCGTATTCACGACATCAAAGGACGTGAACGTTGGGTGCAAGAGATGGGCCATGTCACGGCCGGAGACACGCTTACAACCCCCCAATTAACTGGTGTTATTTTTGATATTACCGAACGCAAACAGCGCGAATACGAACTCAAGAAGTTAAGCAAAGCTCTCGAATATGCTGTTGAAGGCATTGCCTTTATTAATCAGGAACATAAAATTGTTTCAGCAAATGAAGCGTTTTGCTCTTTCTTTTTTCGGCCTTCCTCAGAAATGACGCATGCGCCTTGGATTCAGTACCTGGACAAAGATAGTCAATCCCTAATTGTTTCTGGTCTTGAGGCATCTCAAGGTGATTTATCTATGCAATTCATCGTTTGCCATCACGCAAATCCCCAAAGAACGACCATACTGGATGTGGTCTTAATTCCCCTTGAATTACACTTAGATAATTTTTCTGCTGCTGGGTATTATTGCTTTGCGCGCGATATCACGGACAAATCTCTTCAGGAAAAAGCCCTAGCCAGTGCTTTGCGCGAAGCTGAGCGGGCAAGCCGTGCAAAATCTGATTTCCTGGCCACCATGAGCCACGAGCTTCGCACCCCCTTAAATGCCATTATTGGATATAGCGAAATTTTGTTCGAAGAGGCCAAGGACATTGGTCTAGATGAAGTTGCCGTCAAAGATATCAAGCGTATCAATGCGGCGGGCAAGCACCTCCTTGAACTCATTAATGATATTCTCGACGTGTCTAAGCTTGAGGCCGGGAAAGTCACACTCTTCTTCGAGGATTTTGACGTGGCGAATATGGCTAAAAGTATCACCGAAATTATGGAACCCACATGCCAGCAAAATGGCAACGTGATCATGTTAGAGATTGCTGAGGATGTGGGGCATATGTACTCTGATTTAACGAAAGTAAGGCAGTCTCTGTTCAACCTGCTGTCTAATGCTTCAAAATTTACCCATGATGGAACAATTACCCTCAGCATATCCAAATGTGATGTGGATGACGGGGAATGGTACCGCTTTGTCGTGCATGATACAGGCATCGGTATGACAGAGGAACAAATGCAAAACTTGTTTAAGCCCTTTACCCAGGCCGATTCCTCAACGACACGTCGCTTTGGAGGGACAGGCTTAGGTCTCACCATCACCAAGCGATTTTGCGAAATGTTAGGTGGAGACATAACGGCGTCAAGTACCTTTGGTACGGGATCACGTTTTACTGTGATGTTGCCTTGTCGTGCATCGGATACGAGCAATCAAGCGGACCGCCCATCCCTCGCCTCTTAATATAAAGACGATACCTTTGCGTGAGGGGGATCATCCACCTTTGATCATCTGGCCTTGAGGGGGAGTTTGGGTTTAAGGGTTCTCTGTGCTGCCCTACGCTCACAGTGAGGATTTGGTTTCTTGCAGGCGGACAAAAAAGGGGATAAAAAGATCATCACTGGTGCTGCCGGAGAGGATTGAACTCTCGACCTCACCCTTACCAAGGGTGTGCTCTACCACTGAGCTACGGCAGCAGATCAAGACAACAATCGTTTAACCCAATGTGAGACATCTGGCAAGGCACAATCGTAATGTCGGTAGAAAAAAACAGTAAATCAGTCGCAAGGGACCAGCAGCGTCAAGCAAAACTTGCCCGTCATGGCGCCCAGAATTCCAAGCTTGGCATGGCTTTACGCACCAACTTGCGCTTACGCAAGGCACAACAGCGCGCGCGGCAAGACATGCAGGTGAAGTCAAATAATCTCTTTCCGGACGTTGCGTGCACCGATCACCAACAGGACTTGAGTTCAGCACACGAACAAAAGGTGCAGGATCAGCCCCCTGCTTGCATACCTGAAGGACAAGGTGGGACAAATGCTCGTTAGCACCTTGAGATCCGGCAAATCAAAGTTTTTCATACAAGACTGGCGGGTCATTTCTTTCGGTATCTAGTATACTATAAATAAAAAACAAGCAATGCGTGGGAATCCGTCATGTCAGATACGTTGATCACAGCAAAAATTGAGGAAAACGGGCAAAGCCCTTACGCTGTCGATATCGAAGTTTCGGGACACCGCCTGTTGGGCGATGAGCCCGCCCCTTTTGGTGGCGGTGATCATGGCCCTGCTCCCTATGACCTGCTGACGGCTGCCCTTGGTGAATGCACGGCCATGACCATTCGTTGGTATGCACGCCAGCAAAACTGGCCTCTGGAGAAGGTTATCGTCCACATCACCCACCGTAAGGAAGAGAAAACAGACATCTTCACGAAATCCATTACCCTTCTGGGGGAAAATTTAACATCTGACCAGCGCCAGAAATTAATGGAGATCTCAGCAAAATGCCCCATCCAGCGCACCCTTGAGGGAACTCCTGTTATTCAGACGCTATAGCGGTTTTACCCTTCATCCCCCTTATTCGCCTTTTATGGAGTTCGGTTTTTACAGCTTTGACACAATCTGCCCCCCATCTCGTCTCCTGACCTAGGAATTGCCACAAAGCGGCATTAGGCCGCCAGATAATGGTGACAAATAGTCTTGAATTAACCTATTTGGACATTATATAAGGATCGTCGGCTACTTCATCCAAACGGGAGCAATAGAGATGTCGTCTTTCAAAATTCTGGGATTCCTTGGCGTGATTTTGTCAAGCACAGCGCTTGCATCAGAACTTCGAATTGAAAATCAATGTTACAACAAGACGTCGAAGACGGCTCCTCTTTCCTGCCAGGAAATTGGTGATATGTTCTATGCCACTCACTTGACAAGCGAATTTCCTGATAACTTTGTGATAAAAGCCCACAAAGTCGTAAGGGATGAAACATTTGGTGAAGCATATACAGTTGTTCATGATTGTCCGCGGGGCGGAAATTTCTGGGCCCTTGGCGCAGGTATTCATAATCATAGTGGCGCCAATTTTAATAATCACATTTTTGCTGTTGTTCTGCCCTTCAAAGAATTATACCCCCAACTCCTCAATGTTTGCCCTGCAGACATCTTTACGCTAGGAGATTTTGATCTTAAAAAATCAAAGAATGTGCATCTTTTCATACCCCTCACTCAGAAACAGCATGTTCCGCAGACTGGAATCTCTGTCACTTATCACTTCTATTCGGGAGATCTACGTCAATCCATCGATAATTTCTTGCATAGCAAAGGTGCACCTACGGTCATCTTGAAAGAAAAGCAAAGCCATCAGTTTTCTTATCAAGATCAGGCTTTGCTTGGTGGTGTCAATATTAATACACCAAACTTTTTTATGAATCTGTTGATAGATATGCCGCACGTCTCGTACGGTAGAGAAAAAGTAAACAATGTACCAAAAGATGGAATTTTGCCACAAATACGCTTTTTAAGTGATTTGAGGTATCAAGTGCGCGATGCCCTTGATAATGAGGATCCAAACAGCATCCTGATCCCAAAGTATAATGTTGAATCCAGATACCTGGTGGCAGACTTTATTCTCAAGAACCTGCGTGAAATATTTGGCCCTCAAGGGAAACACCCTCTCAAAGCACATGCCCAGCCACTGATGGAACAGCTGCGTGAATTTGAGCAATATGTTGATATGTTGCGCGTTGATTTACGCTTCAGAAAAAGGTTTGGTTTCCATTCAACATTTTTGTACTCAGAATATCTCTGTGACATACACAAAATCAAATTTGGTGCAAAACGTCTTCTTGATTCGGAACAGCATCTTGATTACTACCTAGATAAAATTAGGCAAAAGCACTCACCTACGTTGGGAGGTGGCGTTGCGGGTGAAAAGTCTATTGAGGATTTTTCAAACTTGAAGCAAATTCTGCTATATTTGCCACCAAATGATCTCGAGCGCTTCCTATCTCTGCCTGGGATGCAAAAAACAGCCCCATTGTATCGAAATTACTATTGGCTCGACCGCTACCTACGGTGGGATTATGGTTGCATTTTCACTGGTGACAATGCCTCTCAAGAATCAGACTTTTCAATGTTCTGCAAGACTGCAAATGATGTGTTGGCCTACCAGAATAAATACGGACGTGATAGTACATTTTTAATTTATGTATCAGGTCTGGCTGGCAGTGCTGTCGATAAAAGTATCATGTCCAACGAAATTATCTCCAAAAGGATACGCGCATGGACACAACCCCAGATTTGGTCTTTTTTAAGAGAGATTTCTCATTTCAGCATTATTTTTGAAGGTTCAATAAGAACATGGGAAATTGAAAATACTATTGAGTCTAATACGAATTATAGCTTTCAGAAATCACTTATCGAAAAGGGATTATCATGGATACGAGGAAAAGAGCCGCAGGTTAGAGTAAATTACTCAGACCCTTTTAACTCTTAACTCTCCCTAAAAGCGCTCGAGGAAAACTCAAAAGCGTCTTTTAGAACAAGATAAAACAATAGTTGCCGTTCTCGGGTTTATTTCCACGCGAACGGCACCTCTTTTTCTCGAAAAATTTCCGTCTCACCATAATGAAGCATCGATGCAATTGTGCGCGATTCAAGTTATGGAGAACTCAAATGACCAAAATATCCTTATACCTTTGTGCTCTTTTTGCACTTTGCATCCGAGGCTTCACGCTTTGCGCCTGCGATCTGAACTGTGGGGAACATAATTGCGGGGAGTGCCGCACGAACATTGGACCATCCATATACGGCAGCACCGGTAAGTGGGCAGATAGAGTCACGCCCAAAAGAGACTGGGAATGTACCAAAGTGGAAGACCTTGAAGAACCCTCTTTAAAATGCGAGATGTGCGAAAAAGAGACGCTTCGCTATGTCCACCACATGCGTCATCCGACTTTTGCCCAACGCCTTCGGGTGGGCTGCATTTGTGCTGGCCATATGGAGGGCGATCTTGATGGCGCCCAAAACAGGGAAAGCGCCTATAAAAGTTACTTCAATCGCAAGAAAACCTGGCTTAATCAAAAATGGAAAACATCGAAAAAAGGTAGCCCCTATCTTCGTAAAGACAAGCATGTGACGGTCATTTCAAAGAGTCAGTTTGGAGGATTTTCAGCATGCATCGATAAGTCTTTCTTGCGCCAAAACTTCACGACACAAGAAGCAGCCAAAATGGGCGCTTTTGAGCATCTCTACCATCCGGTCAATGGCTTGATTTACAACGCTGATTAGAGGAAAGTCAGACCTTCTTTTTCAACGATTAACGGGCTCCCTGCCCTCCAGGCTCTGTCCCAGAGGGGAAAGGGCCTGGAGCGGTGAGCCTACAAAATAAGAGGTGACTTAGGTCAACGGGACCGCGATCCTCAGTCCTCTGGGCAGAACCCAATGGGACCTGCACGTCCGCCCGTCATATTGATATTTCTCAGTTTTTAATTGATCTTCAAAACTCGAGATGCAGGCCGTCATATCCGGGCTCGACCCCTTTGGGCAAGGTCCGGTAAAGGGTCTGGTAATCTAGCTCATGACCCATGTGGCTGAGAATCGCGCGCTTGGGTTGCACCCGCTGAATGGCACGCAGCGTCAACGGCAGGTGGTTATGGGTCGGCTTTGGCAGCTTTCCAAGGCAATCCACAATCCATGTCTCGACACCATCCAGCATGGCGTATGACGTGTCTTCCATAAAATTAAAATCAATGCTGTACGCAAGAGAGCCAAAGCGAAAACCGAGTGAGCTGCCCTCACCATGGCGTTGGGGGATCACGTTGATCAAGACCCCGTCTAGATTGAGACGACCTTCAATGACATGGGCTTCAAGGGCGCGGTTATAAATAGGATTACTGGGCCTGAACAGATAGGAAAAACGTTGCTGCAAATCAGCAACAGTGCCCGCGTCCCCATAAATGGGAAGCGGGACTCCCCCGCGGGCATAGACCAGGGATCGCAAGCAATCAAGACCACCCGTGTGATCCGCGTGGGCATGGGTGATTAAGATGGCATCTAGATCGCCAATGGCGTTATCCAAAAGCTGATTGCGGATATCAGGTCCAGCGTCCACCAGGATACGCTTACCCCGATAGCATACATAAAGTGCACTTCGCCGGCGCCGGTTCTTGGGCTCGGTTGGATCGCAAGCCCCCCAAAACCCACCCGGTGTGGTGGAAACCGAGGGAACCCCCATGGAGCTGCCACAGCCCAAGAGGATCGCGAAGTTTTTCCCCTCAGACATGAAGGGAGGTAACCTTTGCCTTATTAAAAAGGGTAAAGAAGTTTTTCGTCGTCTGGTGGGCGAGATCCTCCATCGTCATTCCTTTAAGTTCAGCCACTACTTTTGCTGTCTCAAGCATCATGGCAGGCTCATTGCGCTGGCCGCGATGGGGAACGGGTGCCAGATAAGGCGCATCGGTCTCGAGAAGAATGCGATCTAGTGGAAGCCCTCTCACAATCTCGCGCAACTCTACGGCCTTTTTAAAGGTAATGATGCCTGAGAGGGAGATGTAAAAGCCCAGTTTGAGGGCTTCTGTGGCAAGATAAGAGGTGCCGCTAAAGCAATGGATGACGCCTCTGACTCCAGGATTTGCCGCTATCATCGCAATGGTCTCTTCTTCCGCATCCCTCGTGTGGATGCTCATGGGAAGGTCCAGCTCCTTTGCCACACCAATTTGGGCCTGAAAGACATCACGTTGAGCCTGTTTTGGGCTGTGTTCGTAATAAAAATCAAGGCCTGCTTCTCCAATGCCGATGACTTTGGCATCCTGGCACGCCGCCCGCAGATTTTCCTGAATCCCGACCAATCCATAGGTGGCAAGCGTGGGCTCTGCTTCGTGGGGATGCACGCCCGCGGTGCAGTAAATGTGGTCATGGGCGGCAATAATGCCCCGCAATTCCAAGATTTCTTCAATTTTTGTGCATATGGTCAGCAACGTGGAGACGCCGGCCGCCCGGGCATTGGCGATGACTTGCTCCATATCCTGACCAAAGTCTTCAAAATTAAGGTGCGTGTGAGAATCAACAAACATGTTCATCTGTTCCATTTGGGCGTTTCATGTCGGGCAAGGGACTCAACAAAAGTTGCATCATGATGCTAAAATCGTTGCGAGCCCGCCTTAAGCCGCATAATATCACCTAGATGTAACATTAATCCAATAAGACGTGAACAAAACATGTTAGAGACGATTCGTCAGAACGCTTCCACCTGGTGGTTTCGTGCCATTTTATTGGCCATGGCCTTAGCCTTTGCCTTTCTATGGGGTATCAGTGATGTGATTACGCGCGTTTCCGGTGGATCCGGCAACATCGCGACTGTTGGCAGTCAGCGAATTGCGCTGCAGGATTTTTTAAAGGCCGTGAATCGCGATTTGTTGCAGCTGCAAGCACGCACCGGGCAAGTGATCGACGCTGAACAAGCCAAGAAAATGGGACTGTATGGGTTGGTCCTCGAGCGCATGGTTAATGAGTCCCTGATGATTCAAGACGCGCAACGCCTTAAAATCCGCGTCACAGATGACAGCGTGCGCCGCATGGTGACTGAGGACAAAACATTCCAAAATGCCGAGGGGGCTTTTGATAAGCAGCGCTTTGACGCCATTCTCTCGCGCCTTAATTATTCCGAGGCAACTTTTGTGGATATGCTGCAAAAGGATATGGTGCAGCAACGCCTGACATCCGGATTGACAGCTGGCGTTGTGGTCCCTGCCATGATGACCATGCCCCTTTATGCCTGGCAGCATGAAAAGCGTTCTGTGGTCGCTGCCATCTATGAGATCAGCGCTCAAAAGCTCTCTGTCATGCCCACCGATGACGAGATCAAAGCTTTCTTTGAGCAGAATCAAAAAAATTACGAAGCACCTGAATTCCGCACCATCTCTGCACTGGTGATCGACAGCAGTGCCTACCTTCATAAAGTCAGCGTCACTGAGGAAGATCTGCAGCAAGCGTATGAGACCAGAAAGGATGAGTTTGAGGGCAAGCCCTTCAAGGCCGTGAAAGAGCAACTCCTCACTGAGCTCAGGAAAAATAAGGCGCTAGAATTCACCCTTGAGCAGAATAGCAAGATCGAAGATGATCTGGCTGCAGGCACCACCCTTGCTGAGGCTGCGAATAAGTATGGTCTAAAGATCCTTAAACTCACAGGTGTTAACCAAGAGGGCCGCACCGATCCCTACGCCAAAGGGCCTAAATCCACTGAGCCCTCCCCGCTTGAACGCGCCATTGCAAAAGAAGGCTTTAACCTGGAAGCTGGCAGCCAAGGCCCCGTCGTTGAAGCAGAACCAGGTTTGTTTTTCATCGCTATGGTTGATGATGTGATGGCAGCAACCCCCCGCCCCTTTGATGTGGTCAAGGAAGATGTGAAAAAGCAACTGACTCAGCAACGTCAGCGGGAGCAAGCCCTTGCAAGCATTAAGGACATGGTGGCTGAAGGCAATAAAAAACCAGGACAGTTTGCCACCTTATTCACACAAAAGGGCCTCCAATTAAATCGCTTAAAAATCAGCCGTACAGGTACGATTGCCCCTAGCACCATGAAGATCTCACAAGAAATGGTGGACCGCCTCTATACACTTCCTCTAGGGACGGCCAGCTACACCCTCAGCCCAGACGGTAAGCAAATCATCATCGCTGCCGTTGAGCGTGTGGAGCCAACAGCCATGCAAAACAAAGGCAAAGAACTCTCGCAATTTGCAGAAAACATTCGCCACCTGATGGCGGAGGATATTGTGGTGCAGTACGTGAATTATTTACGGCGCAATACCCAGGTTGAAGTCAATCGGGGATTGCTGCAAAAGCTTTAAAAATCATCAACTTAAGGATGTAGGAGAACCCTGACAGGCTTTGCTTGGCGTGTCAGGGTTTCTCTTATTAAGCTGATAATGACGGAAGAGTTAGATGGGTACCTTTAGACTACAGGCAATGCTTGGCGCCGCGACCTTAGCGCTTACCCTTGAACAGGCGGCAGCATCTCTCCAAGAGCTCTATGGGCACCTCACCCCCCACACACCTTCGCCCTTCGTGCGCGAAAAGATTCAATCCATGACCTCTCCTGACTTTTTGCGCAAAGTGAATGTGGCGGGCGAGGACTATACCTTCATCAGCTTTACAGATGGCTCTCATAGCGCTGACCTCATGATCCTTATGCCGGACCAAACCGTTAAAACCCTCAATTTAGGTCCCATCACTGCTGTTCTTTCTGCTGATGAGTTTCCCTTCATGAAGCCGCAACAGGTTTTGGTCGTCTCCTCCACCGGGGGCAGCGGCCAGCATCACGTCTATGGCCTGGTCCTGGACCTAGACGAGAAGAGTGAACCTGTCATGAGGATTCCGCTGCATGGCTACCTTACTCCCGCAGGCTTAGTGCCTGAACATTTGGAATCCATCGGGGGCACTGCTGCTTTTTCCTACGCAATGACCAAAATTGAAAAACAGCAAGGTCAGCTGCGTATTCAAGGGATTTTGCAGCTTAAAACTGAGGGTTTCTCGGCAAGGGAAGTGCAAGACATTCTCAAAGCCCATGACCTGCCAGCCGTGGAAATGCCCTATGAAATAAATTTAAAAAATCAGAACACGACTGAAATCAGCTGCGCTGCAGGGTGCAAGCCATGGCTGGATGCTGTGCTGGCCAACCTATCGAACTAGGTTTTAAATTTTAAAAGGGTGCGTCGGTTCCTATCCGCTAGTGAGGACTGGGTGAAATGCTATAATTAAAGATCAACCCTGCAAATGTGACCATCCCGAAGACACAACCTAAAGCGATCAGGCTGTCCAGCCGGTCGAGGATACCCCCATGGCCAGGGATCAGCTGACCTGAATCTTTCACACCTAAGATGCGTTTGGCTTTAGACTCGATAAGGTCACCGATCTGCGCGATGATCGAGGCAGCAAGAGCGATGCTGAACATATAGAGGGCAGGCATGAAGGTGCTAGGAACGATGATCACGCCAAGAGCCCCCGTAGCCAGCGCGCCGCCAAGGGCTCCTGACCAGGTCTTTCCGGGACTAATACTGGGCGCAAGCTTCGGCCCCTTCAAAGCGCGCCCCACAAAATAAGCGGCCGTGTCTGTGGTCCATGTCACGGCCAACATGAAACCGAGCAACTTCAAATCCCCTTCTGCAGCGGACCATAGGCCAAAAAAAGCAAAACAGATGTAGATGTAGCCAACGACAGCCAGGCGAAAATAATTCGATTTTGCGGCTGTTTTCCCGGCATTCAGCATGGTGTGCCACTCCCGAAGGCTCAAAATCCACGCAACGCCCACAAGCACTTGGGGCACCGGTTGAGGCGCAACAAAAAACCCCGCCAGCACCAGGGGTACAAGGACAAGTGCACTAAGGATGCGCTTACGAAGCTCGTTGGAAACTGGGGCCCACATCGCCGAATTTTCTTTCTATGCCTTGATAAATACGAATGGCTTCTTCTAAATGCACGCGATCGAAATCTGGCCAATAAATGGGTAAGAAGACCATTTCTGCGTAGGCTAACTGCCACAGCAAAAAGTTACTAATCCGCGACAACCCACTGGTGCGGATCAAGAGATCTGGATCGGGTTGTCCTGCTGAAAATAGGTGACTTGCAAATTCTTCTTGGGTGATGTCTTGCACACTTAAGTCACCTTTTTGCACCTTTTCCGCCAGCTGGCGGGCGGCGCGCACGATTTCATCGCGGCCACCATAATTAAAGGCGATGTTTAAGTGCAGCCGTGTATTCTGGGCCGTAAGGTCAATGGCATTCTGTATGGCACGGGAAATACTATCGGGGACTTTTTCCGTCAAAGTCCCAAAAATTCGAATACGCACCCCCTGCTGATGAAGTTTTTTGAGGTTTTTTTCTAAGCTTAAGGTTAGTAAGTGCATAATGCCCTGCACTTCTGTCATGGGGCGGCGCCAGTTTTCAGTGGAAAACGCGTAAACAGTCAGGTGCTTAATCTCAAGATCGACACACGCTTGAACAGCGCGCTCAAGGGCACCCACCCCGCGACGGTGCCCCTCAAGGCGTGGCAGACCCTTGGACTTTGCCCAACGGCCGTTACCGTCCATAATAATCGCAACATGTTGCGGGGTGGCTAGTTCAGTACTCACGATTCTTGATGACTTTCATGCATGGCTTTACACCTGCATAATATCTTTCTCTTTCGCAGTCAAATGTTGATCAATTTTGGCAATAAAATCGTCTGTGTGTTTTTGGATTTCGTCACCGAGGCGATGCATATCATCCTCGGAAATCTCGCTGTCGGACTTTTGTTTTTTAACGGCTTCCATGGCATCGCGACGCACGTTTCGGACGGCGATTTTAGCTTGTTCCGCATACTTGGCCGCAACTTTACACAGCTCTTGACGGCGCTCTTGGCTAAGGGGCGGCATGGGGATGCGAATCAGTTGACCATCAACAACGGGATTCAAACCAAGGCCCGCTTCCAGAATGGCTTTTTCAACGGCCTTTACCATAGCCTTATCCCATACCTGAACGCTCAGCATGCGTGCTTCAGGTGCGCTCACCGTGCCCAGCTGAGACAAGGGCATTTTTTGCCCATACGCTTCAGGCATGACTTGGTCCAGCAGCGATGTACTGGCGCGGCCCGTGCGGAGACCACTGAACTCCTTAGCCAAAGCATCCAGCGCAGAGTTCATGCGCTTTTTCATATCGTCCATATTAAATGACATGGGTTATCTCTCCCCGATCTAATTCGTTAAAATCGGCTTGCCATGATGGATCGTGGTGAAATGCCCCACCCCCGTCACAGCGTCCACAAAGCCATTCGTTTCATGAATGGAAAAAACACGCATGGGCAGATTATTATCGCGCGCAAGGGCGATGGCGGCCATATCCATCACGCGCAGGTTGCCCGAGAGAATATCAAGATAACTGAGTTGTTCATAACGTTTGGCGCTTGGATTTTTGATGGGATCATCTGAATAAACCCCATCCACCTTGGTGCCCTTTAAAAACAGATCGCAGTCCATTTCGTTGGCCCGCAGCACCGCCGCTGTATCCGTTGTAAAATAAGGATTGCCTGTGCCAGCGGCAAAGATGACCACACGACCTTTTTCCAGGTGATGGATGGCGCGTCGGCGGATATAAGGCTCGCAGACCATATCCATGGGAATCGCCGATTGAACACGTGCTTCGACCCCAATATTTTCAAGGCTACTTTGCAAGGCAAGAGCATTCATGACCGTGGCCAGCATGCCCATGTAATCGGATGTGGTGCGGTTGAGACCGTGCTCGGCGCCATCAATGCCTCGGAAGATGTTGCCAGCACCAACCACCATGCAGACTTGAACACCTTTATCAAGAACCTGATGCACTTCACGGGCAACGCGGTTCAGCATCTCGGGTTCGATTCCAAAGGTTTGGCGACCCATGAGGGATTCGCCGGAAAGTTTAAGCAAGACACGCCTGGGCAGTCGCTCGAGACGGGCTTCGGCTTCAGACGTGCTTGCCATATAAACGTTCCTTTACTTTGCCAGTTGTTCAGCAACCTCGGCGGCGAAGTCTTTCTCTTCTTTCTCAATGCCGTCACCAACCTTGCACAGAACAAAACCAGCAAGCTTGATGGCAGAGCCCAGCTCTTTACCAGCATCTTCAACAACTTGAGAAACCTTACGCTTGGTATCATCCAAGAGGAACAGCTGCTCACTTAACACCACTTCCTCGAAGAACTTGCGGACGCGGCCTTCGACCATCTTCTCGGCAAACTCAGCGGGCTTGCCCGAAGCAATGGCTTGCTCTTTAAAAATGCTGCGCTCACGCTCAACCAAAGCTGGGTCAACATCGGCAATATTCAGAGCAATCGGGTTTGCAGCAGCAGCATGCATGGCAATGCGCTTGGCAAGCTCTGCCAGCTTCGCCTTGTCAGCGCTGGACTCGAGACCGACCAACACGCCAATGCGACCAAGACCGCCACCAATGGCATTGTGAACATAAGCAGCCACTACACCGTCAGAAACGCTGACGCGGAAGTTGCGGCGCAGGTTCATGTTCTCACCGATGACTGAAACCAGCTCAGTAATTTCTTCTTCAGCCGTCTTACCAGAAGGCATTTTAGCAGCCTTCAAGGCATCAATGCTACCCTCAATACCAAGGGCCAACTGGGTCACGTTACGGACATAGTCTTGGAACTTGTCGTTGCGTGCCACAAAGTCCGTCTCGGCATTCACTTCAACAACTGCACCAACGGTGCCGTTGGCAACCACACCCACCAAACCTTCAGCGGCAGTGCGTGTCGCCTTCTTTGCTGCAGCAGCAAGACCCTTCTTGCGCAGCCAATCAACGGCGGCTTCCATGTCGCCATTGTTCTCGGCCAGCGCTTTTTTACAATCCATCATGCCGGCGCCAGTGCGCTCGCGCAGTTCTTTTACATCAGATGCAGAAATCATTATTGTCTCTCTTTTCCACTCGATTGATCGTTAAATTACTCAGCAGCAGCAACTTCAGCTTCAGCTTCGGCGACTTCGAATTCTGCTGGAACGGTCTCTGAGCGACCCACGTCCACACCCGCTTTACGCATCTGGTTTTGCAATCCCTCAAGAACAGCACCTGAGAACAGACGGGCGTAAAGCTCGATAGAGCGGATGGCATCGTCGTTGCCTGGAACTGGATAATCCACATCATCAGGGTTGCAGTTAGAGTCCAAAATGGCAATCACAGGGATACCCAGATTGCGCGCCTCTTGAATGGCGATGCGCTCTTTGATGGCGTCGAAAATCACGATGATGCTAGGAAGGCCAGCCATCTCTTTAATACCACCCAAAGTCATTTCCAGCTTTTCGCACTCGCGGCGCAAGCTCAAAATTTCTTTCTTGGTCAAGCCATCTTGTTGCTCTTCGATGAATTTCTCCAGCTCTTTCAAGCGGCTGATGGATTGGGATACGGTTTTCCAGTTGGTGAGCATACCACCCAACCAACGGTGGTTCACATAGTATTGACCACAACGCTTCGCGGCCTCGGCAACTGGGTCTGCAGCTTGGCGCTTGGTACCGACAAACAGAACACGCCCGCCACTTGCGGCCACGTCCTTGATGGCGGTCAGCGCCTGACGCAATAACGGAGCAGTCTTATCCAGATTGATAATATGAACACCATTGCGTACACCAAAGATGTAATCGCGCATCTTGGGGTTCCAGCGGCGTGGATGGTGACCAAAGTGAACGCCAGCGTGCAATAAGTCACGCATGGAAAAATTAATAACTGACATCTTCTTTATCCTTTTCCGGTTTGTCCTCCGCAGATGGGAGCGCACCTGGCGCACCGGAGCGACCAGCACCATGCTTGGCCGCATTTCTGCGTGTGTGATACTGCAGTGTCTAACATTACTTCGTACCTGATTGCAAGCCCTGACAGACTCAGGCAATCTAAGAAAAAGTAATCAACGATCGGCGAAGGCGACATAGATGTTTTTCGTACGCGTGCTTATGGTCCTCAGTGTTTTCAGCTGTAGTCCCCTTTTGGCAGAGGCAAGCTCCAGCACTGACAGCCCCATTCAAACCCTCAAAGGCGGTTGGTACGCGTGGGAGCCATACCAATATCTTGAGTACACCTCGGGCCAGCCCCAGCTGGAGGGTCTGGACATTGATCTCCAGCGCGGAATCGCCGCCCTTGCCGGCGTGAATATTGAATTTGAGGAGGTGTCCTGGGACAAACATACCGAAGAAATTAAATCGGGAGTGCGTCAAATTGCGGCCGGCGCAACTCTAACGCCTGAGCGTGAGGTGTTTGCCTACTTTACCATTCCCTATCGCCGCGAAACCAATGGCCTCTACACCTTTAAAGGCCGTGAAAAGATTATCCCACGGCTACCCTTAAGCCTGTTTTTCACGGACCTGAGGGAGAAGCGCGCACGCCTTGGGGTGATTCGGGGATTTCGCTATGTTTCAGCCGAACTCAATGACTTTATCGATGATCCAGCCAACAAAGATCTCATTGTTCCCTTCAAGACCGTCTTCGATATGCTCAATGCCCTCTCAACGGGGCAAATTGATGTGGCCGCCAGTGACCGACTGACGGCTGTGACGCTTGCGTGGCGCATGGGGAATCGTGATCGTTTGTTTGAGGTGGTCATTGGCTCGGTCCCGGTTCACATCATGCTTTCAAAAAAAAGCACAACGCCGGAAATGCTTGAGAAAATGAATGCGGCGATTGAGAAATTTCGCGCCTCCGGCGACTATGGACACATCGTGCGCACTTATGCGTTCCCCATCCTGATGATGCAAACCATCGATCGTCCCTGGTTTCTCGCCATTGATATTTTGGGGACCATCGCCTTTGCCATCTCAGGTTTGTTCATCGCCTGGCGAGAGCGCGCAACCCTTTTCACCACATTTGTCTACGCCAGCCTTCCAGCGATTGGCGGCGGTGTCATCCGCGATCTCGTGGTGAACCGCGTTCCCCTAGGCGCCATTCGCAGCCCCATCTACATGTTCTGCATTCTTGCAACGGTCCTGATCGGTGCCCTGGTGTTTAAGTGGCTGCAACGCTATCCAGCCGCCCAAAAACGCCAGCGTCAACGCCAGGTCTTGGAGCGCTGGGTGCAATTCTTTGATGCCCTCGGTCTGGGCGCCTTTTCAGTGATCGGCGTCAACGTGGCCGTGTCGGCAAAGCTGAATCCCTTATGGCTGTGGGCGCCCATCATGGCGGTGCTGACCGGCACAGGGGGCGGCATTATCCGCGATCTGATGACCAAGGACCGCCACATCAGCGCTTTTAGCGGTGAGCTCTACGCCGAAATCGCCATTGCCTGGGGTGCTTTTTTGGGTATCTTTTTAATGTTTCAGCAAGATCGCCTCAATCCCGATGAGATTCTGGTCGCGGTCATCCTGACCATGGCCGGTGTGGTGCTGACCCGCCTTGCATCCCTATCGTTTCACCTGAAGAGCTTTAGCTTTGCACAACAAAATAAGGCAACAAAAGATTAACCCCCTCCCCCGCATCCCTGCTAGCGCAAGGATGTTAGAGAGGGGGCCGCGGACTTAAGCTTGAGAGAACTTAGCCCTAATCCTCGTCACTGAATGTGTCATCACCAGAAGTTGATGAATCATCGTCGGTGCTGTGATCATCTTATCTTATGATATCCAAATAGGGTTTTGCCTGGCGAAGTCGCATGATGCCATTCTTGCGCACCTTTGTTTCTGAGAGATTGAGGGTATCTAACCGCTTCAAGCTAAGAATGCTGTCTATGGATTGATCACCGATTTGAGAACACGAAAGCAACCAAAGGCACCTTAGGTTGGGAAACAGTTGCGTCAAAACCCCTAAATCCGTATCTGTGAGGTCACTATCTGGCAAACTCAATTCTTGCACCTGAGAGGCTGGTTGCACCACTTGGTTTGAGAGTTTACCGCGAAGGCCTTTACCTGCAAAAGAGAGGTCACGAAGTTTTGGCAAGTGTTCAACAAGGCTGATGAGGCCAGACCCAGTCAAATTCCCCATCTCAAGACTTAACTTTTCGAGATTTGTGAGGCGCATGAGGTCAGCCAGCGCAACGTCAGTGAGGCGGGTCGACTGGCCCAGACTGAGATTTTTAAGGCTACTTTGATAATTTGCCAGTAGTCCGATGCCTTTATGGGTAATCTTCGCACTATCGAGGCTCAAAAATTCTAGTTTTGTCAAAGAGGTCAACCCATTCAGTAAACTGTCGTTCAAAACTGTTGACGATGACACATTTGGGAGATCAAGTTTGCTGAGATTCGTTAAATCTTTTAAGACCTGGATCACCGTGGCACCTTTTAAGTTAGATGCCGCTAACCTCAGATTTTTCAGGGATGTAAAATATTTCAAATTATCGAGATCTCTCAGATTACAGCGTAAATCTTCACCTGTATCATTACCAATGTGAAACTTTTTCAGAGGAGCTTGTGATTGAGATAGTATTTGCAGCAAATGATGTTGGGTTGGATTATTCCCAACGAAAAGACTTTCTAGGTTTTTGAATCTATTAAGATAATTTAAAATTACAGAGCTAATACCATAGCATTTATCCAAGTTTAATTCTTGGATATTTGCGAGTTGTTCAGAAATATTGTTTAAAACGTTATTAGATATTTTTAGGCCAGAGGCGGATAAATCGCTTAAGTTTGCAAGATTAGTTAAGCAAAGCAACCCCTCCGCGCTCAACGCGTTACATGCCGAGATTTCCAAGCACTTTAAGCCAGTACACTGCTGAACGATTGCCTTTAAAGTTTCATCATCCAGTTGGCTCTCGCTCACATCGAGATCCGTAAGGGTGGTCAGCGCACTCAAATGCCTTAAGTGAACGCTTTGAATTTCCTCTAACCCGTCAAGGCGTAACTGCTTCAGCTTGGGCTGGGCCTCGGCTAGTATCCTAAGGGACTGACCGCCGCGGTCTTTCATCTCGGCAATAAGTGAGGTTAAGTTGGGCAAGTGAGCGATGGTTTTCATGGCCCCGGTAGTGAGACCCCAGCTACCCTCGGCCTCAGTCACGCTGACTTCGTCTGCAAACACGGCAAGCTTAGCCGCCTCGGCGGCGGGAAGGCCGCGCCAGAGGAGCTTCAGGTGGCGAAAGGCTGGTGCCAGTTGTTCCAGCGCTGTAATTTGCGCACTGTTAATGAAAGCGGGACACACATTGATCTGCAAGCCTTGGCGTGCGGCCGCTTGCAGGTAAAGCTGTAGCCCGGCAAAGCTTTCTGGATCTTGGCAGGGATAAACCACCATGCGCTGGGCCTTGACGTGGCGGAAGGCCTCAGACCACGCCTTATTCACCCCCATGGCGGCTTTCAGGTCCAGGTCATCCAGATAGCTGCCCAATTCGCCCACAATATCACTAGGCAAGTTATGGAATGAGGTGGATAGCGTGTCTTGTTCGCGCAGCTCACTTGCAGGGGCAACCCCTAAATGCAACACGGCAGCCAACAGGGCCGAGACCGCGCGATACGGTCTAAAAGCAGAAAAAGTCATGGAACCTCACATTATATATAAAATTGTCAAAGGGACTCGCCACACGATGCAGGCCAGCCCTCAGTGCCCGATCAGTAGCACACCCCATTTGTGACTTTCAAGCAGACATCATTTTTTGTGACGATCGCGCGTCAGACGGGCGGTAACACCAGACTTGCCCCCCTCTTTCCGTGTAACGGATCAAAGACCAACGCTTGCCAGGACCTGATTTTGCCTATTCTGCAATTGGTCGGCGGAGAAATCCGCGATAAGCTTTTGAAATTCCTCATACCAATTGAGTTCAGCCCGCAAGTGCATGAAGACCGAGCCCACCCCCACGGCAGCACGGTCCATAAAGACGAATTCTTGTGGTGGACGAACGCCGCCCAAGCGCCGCAAGGACTCATGAACTTCATAGGCGGTCTCACGGCCATAAACGCCACTATGTTCCGCCTGGATGGGGCGCACGCGATCATCCATAATCGGTTCGTACAGCAAGCCTGCCCAAAGGTTCAACACCTCGATCTTTTCCTTGGTTAATCCCTGGAATCCCCAGGCTTCATAGGCGGCAACTGCAGCCTCTTCATCTTGGCGCTGTAGGGCATGGTAAAGATCAAGGACGCCCTGCACAAAGGTGCCGGTGAATTTGCGTACACAGCCAAAATCTAAGAGGTTGATCTCGCCCGCATCGGTAAAAGTATAGTTGCCCAGATGGGGATCGCCGTGGATGAGGCCATAGTGATAAAAGGGAACGTACCAGGTGCGAAACAGGGTTCGTGCAATCTGGTTGCGCTGCTCTTGCGGCAGGTCTTGCATGGCCCGTAGCGGCTTGCCCTCCAGCCACGCCATGGTCAGCAGGCGGTCGGTTGACAGATCGGGAAAAGAGGTGGGCACATGCACGCCGTCGATGTCGGCCAGCACTTTTTGGAACAACGCCATGTGCTTGGCCTCCAGGCGGTAATCCAGCTCTTCACGAAGGCGCGAGGAAATCTCAACGAAAAGCCCTTCCGTATCAAGGGCGCCGAGGGTTTTCTCATAAAGTTTTAAGAATAGACGCAGCTGATTGAGGTCAGCCTCGAGGGTGCTGGCCATATCCGGATACTGCAGTTTACAGGCCACACTCGTGCCATCGGGCAGGCTTGCCCGGTGCACCTGGCCAAGGGAGGCAGCGGCGGCGGCCTCGAGGGAGAACTCAGCAAAACAGTCGCGCCACTGGATCCCCAACTCCTTTTGCATGCGACGCTTAACGAAAGCCGCCCCCATGCTGGGCGCCTGGGATTGTAGCTGCAAGAAGGCAGACGCGTATTCCGGCTGGACCGCATCGGGAATGGTAGCCAGCATCTGCGCCACCTTCATCACCGGCCCTTTCAGCTGTCCCAGGGCTTTGGTCAGCGCCTCGGCCTCGGCTTCATGGGCCACGTCTAGGCCAAACACCTTGGCGCCGGCAAACTTCAAGGCCGAACCGCCCAGGGAGGTGGTCACATTGGCATAGCGCTTAAGACGGTGGGTGACACCATTTGAATCGTCCATCATGATTAAATGTCATCCTCCCCAACGGTGTGGACCCTCAGCACCCGCGTTGACCCCGGCGCAAACACCGTTTGCCGCTGCGAGGCATTCAGGCGCGTGCCCGCCGTTAAGACAATCAGTTGGCCTTTAGCGGCAATGCCCTCGTGGATAAGGGCTGTTTCCATTTCATCGAGGGCGTCACTCATGTTCATGAAAGGCTTGGTATGCACGCTCAGCACACCCCAAACCAGCGTCAAGCGCGAGGCCACTTCCCTGCTGGGCGTCAGGGCTAGGATTACCGCTTCGGGGCGTTCGCGTGCTGTTCGAAGGGTGGTAGAGCCTGTGGTCGTCATATTGACGATGGCCTTTGCCGAGACCGTATGGGCCACTTGGCGTGCGGCCAGGGTAATGGCATCGGAGGGTGTGGGATCGGGGGTGGTGGCATTGGCATTAATAAGGCAGCGGTACAGCGGATCCGCTTCCACCCGCTTAATGATGCGGTCCATCATTTGCACCGCCTCAAGGGGATAGGAACCTGAGGCCGATTCTGCCGATAACATAACCGCATCCACGCCGTCATAAACAGCATTGGCCACATCGGAGGCCTCGGCCCGCGTTGGGGTTGGGGCGTGAATCATGGACTCTAACATTTGTGTGGCCACAATCACTGGCCGCCCAAGGGCCCTGCAGGTACTAATGATGCGCTTTTGCATGGCGGGCACATCTTCAGGCGCCATTTCCACACCAAGATCGCCACGGGCCACCATGACAGCATCCGAAAGGCGCACAATTTGATCAAGGTGGTCGATAGCCTGAGGTTTTTCGAGTTTGGCAATGATCCCAGCATTCTCACCAATAAGTTTTTTAGCGTCTTCAATGTCTTCTGGACGCTGTACAAAGGACAGGGCGACCCAATCCACCCCCAACTCGAGGCCAAATGCAAGGTCTTCTCGGTCTTTAGGGGTGAGTGCTGAAATGGGAAGACTCACATCGGGTACATTCACCCCTTTGCGGTCAGACAGCACGCCACCAACTAGCACCTGGCACACCGCCGATTTTTGGTCTGTTTCCAATACCTTAAGGCGAACCTTGCCATCATCCAGCAGCAGCTCAGCCCCCACCCGAAGGGCTGCAAAGATTTCAGGATGGGGCAAACAGACGCGATGCTGTGTGCCTGGTGTTGGATCCATATCTATGGTCAAACGATCACCAACACTCAGCTGCACCTTGCCTGCAGCGAAGGTGCCGAGCCTCAGTTTTGGACCCTGCAAATCCATCATAATGCTGGCAGAATAGGCATGCTTTTGCGCCAAGTCGCGAATCATATGAAAGCGCATCGCATGATCGTCATGGCTGCCATGGGAAAAATTCAGGCGAAACACATCAACGCCCGAGAGCAACATCTTTTCAATAACTTCGGGGGTAGTGCTTGACGGACCCAAGGTTGCCACAACTTTTGTACTGCGCAGTCGCCGCATAAATTTTCCTTTCTCACGATTGCATCCGTACGCTGGTGCGCGTAATCTCTCATCTGCAACATTAACCTGGGAATCTGGAGGGAACAATGTCAAACGTCACCGGAATTGCTGCGGGACAACTGCGTCAGTTTATTGAGCGCATCGAACGCCTTGAAAATGACAAAGCGGAAGTTGCTGCTGACATTCGCGAAGTTTTTGGCGAAGCGAAATCACAAGGTTTTGATCCAAAAATCATGCGCGTCATCATTCGCCTGCGCAAAATGGAGCGCGCCGAGCGTGAAGAACAAGAAGAACTGGTCAATCTTTACTTAAGCGCTGTTGAAGGCGCCACCATTCGCGCCAGCACCGTGATGCTGGCTGAGGACAACCAGGAAGACACGGAAGAAGCAGCTTAAAAATCCAACCCAAAACAACAAAAAGGCCGCAAATGCGGCCTTTCATGCTTTTTTTGCTGGGAATTGTTGTTAGTGAATCTTGCGGCGCTTGGCGGCGGGCAGGGCTGCGTCGAAGTTTTCACCAGGCGCCTCGCCGGCCCCAAGAAACACGGGCAGCACGTCAATTTCTGAGTGCCCCTGATCTACATTCATCCTATCTACAGCAGGCAGTGCGGCAGGGATGAGGACAGCGGGCCTTATGCGAAGCAGCTCACCTGCATAGTCTTTCGGATAAGCCACGCTCAAATCCACATGCGAAGGCAAGTGTCCGCTGGGGAAAAAACGCTGCAGTACACTCGATTGATAGAGCTTCACCTGGCCTTCGACTCCCTTGTGATTGTCGCCCCTAATCGAGCATACTTTCAGATGTAACTTCGTTGGTGTTCCTTGATCGATCATAGCAGCAACCGTGTTTAACAAAGCAGAGGTGGGGAAATCTTCCTTAGCATATGCAAGTTCGAGGGTAAGGTCCAAGTGCGGCAGGACACGAAGAGCATCACAAAGAATGTCCACGGAATCCATGGGGTGACCTGCCCTTGCGACAATCCCATTACCTGGGTTAGGGATAAAATCATTCAATGTCGAGAAAGAGCCAGAAAGACACATATCAACGCTCAGATTTTGAGAGGATTTTGCTTGTCGCAAATAATTTGCGGCGTACAAAAAACTTCCAGGAGAACACTCGCCAATTTCAAGGTGGAAATAAAAGTTATGGCCAAAATGACGATAAAATTGTTCAATGAGGTCGCTTTGACAGATCTTGCTGTAGAGGTGAATAGGATTTTCATTATCGCTCAGGTTATAAAGAGCATCTCTCGCTCCCGTCGTAACACTTAATAACCATGACAGTTTCATGTCCTTTGGGATCAAGCCCAATTTATCCGCAACGGCCTTGATTATTTTTTTTTCATTCAATCTCGGAAAATGGAATCCTTGATCTGCAATGACAATTTCAAGTCTTTGAGGTGGTATGGGCGCCACTAACTGCGCCAGATGATCCAGGCTAAATTCACAGTTCCACCTTGCGTCTAAGGTTTGATACCCGCCGTAAGTAATTTTTAATCGAGCATTCGGCTGATGTTTTAACAGTGTCTTACACAATTGTTCATACTCATCGGGATCTTCATCTTCGTCCCAAAAATGAAGATGCAATGAGTCTAAGCTTATTTTTTCACTTACGAGATCTGCAATGGTAACATCCGCAATACTCGAATACATTGGATGCATCCCAAAGCTTACCGGGGAATCAGATCGCTCTGCGTTCGATAAGCGAATTTCCTGTGTCGTCACCGAATCCTCTTCAACACAAGAGTCGTCATTGTAAGGGGCGATTTTGACCCTTTTTACATGTTTTAGCATAGGGTTTGTGCGATACGTTTGCACCCGGCTTAATGCGTGTATGGACAGGGGATCAGGCATGGCGTTTGAGAACATTTGTTGAAAATGGGCAGGTGCTTCAGACAGATTTTTTTCCTGGTACCAACGGGGAACAAGAACTGGCAATTCTTCGGGTGCCCTGTCCCCACTGGAGCTCCAGACTTTCGAATCCGTCGTCACCATAGCATTAGGGTCTTCGGATAAAAACATCTCTGGGACCAGGACTGCCTGCCCCTCGATTTTCAAGAATTTCCGCAGCAAACAACCATCTTCAAAATATGCTTCAAGGTGCGTCTCTAAAGCTTGATGATAGCCTTGATTAGCTTTTGTTGAGGCACTTGCCAAATGGCCCCAGTCGCTTTGGGGTAAAAAGCGGTAAGTATGACTGATCATGTCTTGAGGCAAATGATCAAAACCAGGTGCATCACTGGCATAAACATGCTTAGTTGATAACAGCGCCAGCAATACTAGAAATCTATTTCTCACGTCGTTTGATCCTTAAAACTTCATTGAACGTGAACATGACAATAACTTTTCATTATATTTATTATTTATTTTTTTCACTTTTGGTTGCGGAGGCTCTCTGCGCGCGAAGATTTAAACGAGCCCTTGAAGAATTTTGGTTTGCACACTTTGCGATGACACTCCAAGGCACAACTGCAGAAAGCTGAGGCTCAGGATGGGCTGCCGCACTTTGTGGATTTGCACTTAAAGCCGCTGTCGACGGCAGTTTCTTGGGCCGAAAACCGACATTGATACCGTCAACGTCAAGCTTTAGCATGGGATTTTTGACGGGGGTGTTCACCTTTTTTAGGACGTCACTGAAGCTGGGCTTGATTTTAGCAGGTGCGGGTTCCTTCGGGACATTCATGGGCTGGCGCCAAGGTTGGAAACCAGTGCTCACCGCTGCATTAACGTCTTGGTCCCACTCCAAATTTTGCCCGCGAGAAACGAGGCTGGCTTCCCCTCTTCCATCAGCAAGCTCTCCTTCTTGCTTCATGCGCGATAAATCTAGGAAAGGGTTGTAACGCCAGTTGAAGAAAAGCTCATGGGTAATCGGGCTGCCTGCGTTTGCTGTGGTTCTGCCAGCCCCAACGATAATTCTATCCGACCGCAGGTAAGAGTCAGATTCTGAGCCATCTGAGCTGACATCTGGGTGTGTACAATCCTCTGCAAAAGTATTTTCTCTAAATTCACTATACATGTTTGAATAAGCTTTCTGACCACCAAGGGTTGAGCCAGTATAAAACGCAGGAATGAGTGCTTCGCGAAGCGCCGCCGAGGGCACCCATGCCCACATGATTTGCGCCCCATCATAAAAACCACAAAGCTGAAAGTAAGCAGGGGCATCGTAAAGGGCGTAGCTAAGCGTATCCGTTGGGTGTCCGCCTAGGCTTACTGCTCGAGAATCATCAAAACGAGAATCATCAGAAGACCATCCGGATGGCGACCCCTCGTCACTGGTCCACCTACGATCCTCAACCATCACCTGTTCTGCATCGTGATGCCGGTCCAAATATGAAATTAACTTTTGCATTTGTTGCACATGGCTATCCGCTCGCAAAGGGCTGTCGCAACCTAATTCAGTGGGGTCGTGACAGAGAGGTGTTGTGTAGGCCACCGATAGCAATGCAAAGAAAACTTGCCCAATTTTTTTCAGCAATTGACACTCCATTCAGCTATAGCAGGATAGGAATCACACCACATTTTTAGAATATTAGACATAATGACAAACACACCTTGCTGGCAAGTCCAAAATGACACAACTTGGACGATAAGGCCATCTGACCACGCACGATGAAAGATGCACCGCAGAGGGGGATTGTCCTCATTACGTTCATGCGGCCTGATGCGCTCTGCAAGTAATCGATGCTGATTTTGAATACACTCCTGGACTTAATGCCTGGCAATGTAAAAAGCCCAGCATAAGTGAGAGACTAGCCATTGAAGACCTACCATGTAAAGAACCACGCTGCACCAGGCCAGGACACGTGTTGAATAAAGGCTTATTAGAGCCGATCCTGAACGACGTCATGAACCGGATTCGTCATAGGGAAACGGCAACCGCTTGTGACACGCGCCACAGTCGGAACAGGATCTTGCAAGATGCAAGGGATAAATAAAAGTCGACGTCATTTGAATGCCAAAACCAACCTGCGTAATGACTCAAAAGTTTCGGCAGATCAAAAAAGACTGAGAAATTGACCGCATCTTGAAGTTCGAGAAGCCAGCTGAGTGCACTCAAATTCAGACCTTCAACGAACACCGGCCGAATGTGACACAACGTTCAAGGAGGATCCGTCGAATTCAACATAAAAGAGTGTGACTGAACCTTGAAGAGCGATGAGCTAGACAGAGCATATTCAACTCCGGATAGACCATACTCAACTTAGGACGTTCAAGGATCGCTGACCCAACGCAACATAAAAGAATGTAACTGAACCTTGAAGAGCGATGAGCTAAACTCACCAAACCCAACTTCGGACCTTCAAGGATCGCTGACCCAACACAACAGAAAAGAGTGTGACCGCACCACGAAGACCGATGCGCTAGACAGAGCATACTCAACTCCGGACAGAACGCACTCAACTTCGGACCTTCAAGGATCGCTGACCCAACACAACAGAAAAGAGCGTGACCGCACCTTGAGGATTCATGAACAAGACTTTGTTTTCAGTTAGCAGTGGTACGGTCAGTCTAAGCAAGTCTTCCGGATTGCCATAAATCTTCTGGATTTCCCTCCTGCAGTCCAGAATGGAGGACCCCTAAAGTTGTTTCTACTTGGCTTTGGCACGGTCAGTCTATGTAAGTCTTGCGGATCACCATAAATCCTCCAATTCTTCCTCAAGGAGTTCAGGATAGTGGACCCCTAAAATTGATTATTCATCACCAGCATCACGAGTCCCGCCAGGGGCAAGCTCATCATAATGCCAAAAAGACGCAAAAAATTTCTCTCGAATTCTAACCTGAAAGGAATCGAAGCCTTACTCACCCGTGGCTCAAGATCCTTTGGGCGACACGCAGCATCACGATCCCGGTTATCATTTTGGCAAATTGGCAGCATTTTACCCTCCCTTCTATAACAACACCTGTCGGCGGTTCTTGTTGTTGGTTTCGTGCCGCCATGAATCCAAAGGTACTAATCAATTACTAATGGTTGGTAAATAGAGATTTTGATAGTCATAACAAAATAAATTAAATTTTTAGATATTTTTTAGTGGTCAGTCTTCTTTTTGAGCGCCTGCGAATAGGATTGGTATCTTTATTTTGACATCAGAACATCTTTCTTGGTCAGCCCCTTCTTTCCTTATGTAATTGATTTTATGATTTTCTTTTTTTAGTGCCGGACATAACGTCTGTGAAGCAAACGACCCCTGTAAGAGAAACTTAACAAATTCTTAAAATAAGAGTTTACAAAAGTTCTTGCGATGCCTTTAGATAGAAGATGCTGAACAAATTTTTGCAACCCATACGTCAAAGGTTAACGCTCACCCAGGTGAAATGAACCTCAATGCAAACAATTTAGGGCGGCAAAATAGGCAGATATTGCCTTTGATGTGACAAAACAGATGAACAAGGATGTCAAAATGTCAATTGATGAGATAGATCGCAAACGCCTCAAAAAAGGCTTTACGATGTGGCTGTGCGCCGCTCTGTTTTATGGTTTTCAGTTCATCATTCGCGTATCCCCCAGTGTGATGGCGGATGATCTGATGGCGGCCCTCTCTCTTGATGCGTGTTTTCTTGGCACCCTTGCCTCCTTTTACTATTATGGCTATTCCTTCATGCAAATCCCGGCCGGTGTGCTTCTAGACTTGATCGGGCCACGACGTCCGCTGGCGCTGGCATGCTTTTTGTGCGCCATTGGCTGCTTTATGTTTGCCTCCGGCGCCTCGCCCATCCTTCTTGGTTTCGGACGCCTGATGATGGGGATTGGGTCAGCCTTTGGTATTTTGACCTGCATTAAGATCGCTTCCATGTGGTTTCCAGCACATCGAATCACCCTTTTCGTGGGTCTTGCCCTTGTGGTTGGAACGACAGGCGCCACAGCCGGCGGGGCTCCCCTATCGAGCCTGGTCAAGTTAACCGACTGGCGGACGGCGATCCAAATTCTGGGTGGATTCAGCGCCCTTTTGACCGTGTTTAGCTGGGCGGTTGTCCGCGATCATGGTCCCTACCTCACCCGTGCAGATCACGGGACGAATCCGCTGCGTTCTGTCCTCGATTCCGTGTTTGAGATCGTTCGCAATCCACAAACTTGGATCTATGGCGCCTATGGATTCTTAATGTACGTTCCCTTGTCAGGCTTTGCTGATTTGTGGGGTATTCCCTATCTTTCACAAACCTATGGTGTGGATCGGACAGTTGCTGCGGGTGCGATTTCCTTCTTTTATGTTGGTGTTGGTGTAGGCTCCCCAACCTGGTCTTTTGTGCTGACACACCTGCAAAGCTTCCGCCAAACTTTGATCCTGAGTGCAATTCTCACGCTCACATTGTTCACTGTGATTATTTATGTGTCCGTGCCGTTTTCATGGATCTATGTCCTGTACTTCCTGGCCGGCCTTGTGAGTTCGGGCCAGTTTGTGGCCTTTGGCGCTGTCGCAGAAATTAACCCCAAGACCAGGACAGCAACTGCGTCAGGGACCCACAACATGCTGTGCATGATCTCTGGGACGTTGTTGCAACCAATCATCGGCAAGGTATTGGATACATTGTGGGATGGCACGATGGTTGACGGCGCAAGGGTCTACTCGACAGAGGCGTTTCATTATGCTCTGGCCATTATCCCAGCAAGCCTCGTGGTGGCTGCCCTGTTGGTTTATAGCTTGAACGAGGTCTATCCAAAAGAAGCTCCTCAAGCGGCCTAGCAAGCGCAGAAGGCGACGTAAATGAAAAGCCCCGGAAGGGTTTTCCGGGGCTTTTTTTATGATACCTGCACAGGTCTTTATTGTGCGATCAGGGCCAGCAGCAACAAAGCCACGATATTGGCAATCTTGATCATGGGATTAATGGCTGGTCCTGCAGTATCTTTGTAAGGATCACCAACCGTATCTCCCGTGACGGCAGCTTTATGGGTATCGGACCCCTTGCCGCCAAAGTGTCCTTCTTCAATATATTTCTTCGCATTATCCCATGCCCCACCCCCAGACGTCATGGACAACGCCACGAACAGGCCAGTGACAATAGTCCCCATCAACAATGCCCCAAGGGTTGTGAATGCTGCCTCAGCGCCAATGCTATAGCGGATAAGGACCCAAACCAAGACAGGCGCAAGAACGGGTAACAAGGAAGGAATAATCATCTCACGAATGGCCGATTGGGTTAGCAGGTCAACGGCTTTCGCGTATTCAGGCTTGGCCTTACCCTCCATCAGTCCTTTGATTTCTTTAAATTGACGACGCACTTCGACCACAACGGCCCCTCCTGCACGCCCAACAGCCATCATGGCCATGGCACCAAACAAATAGGGCAGCAAACCACCTAAAAACAGGCCAACCACCACGTAAGGATCTTGCAAACTAAACGAGAGGGAAAAAGTCGGGAAATAGTGGCTTAAATCCTCGGTGTAGGTGGCAAACAGCACCAGCGCCGCCAGCCCTGCCGAGCCTATGGCATACCCTTTGGTAACCGCTTTGGTGGTATTGCCCACAGCATCCAGTGCATCGGTGACCTTGCGCACTTCAGCAGGAAGCTCAGCCATTTCAGCAATGCCACCGGCGTTATCCGTAATTGGCCCATAAGCATCCAATGCCACGATCATGCCTGCTAAAGACAGCATGGCAGAGGCGGCAACAGCAATGCCGTAAAGCCCTCCCTGCAAATAGGCGAGGATTATGCCTGCCGAGATCACCACAACTGGAAGTGCGCAGGCCTCCATTGAGACGGCAAGACCTTGAATAATGTTGGTTGCGTGGCCGGTTTGCGAGGCAGCAGCCACACTGCGCACGGGCCTAAAGGCTGTTGAGGTGTAGTATTCGGTAACCCAGACCATCAGTCCCGTGACCAAAAGCCCGGTGATGGCGCACCCAAATAAATTAAGAGAGGAAACACCGGTGCCGCGTAAAGTAAGAGACACATCTGCAAACAGGTAGTGGGTCACCGCGTAAATGAGAACGGCCGATACGCCTGTGGTGACCGCAAGGCCTTTGTAGAGCGCCCCCATAATGTTTTGGTTTTTGCTCAATCGCACAAAGAAAGTGCCGATGATTGAGCCAAGAATCGACACAGCCCCCATCAGCAAAGGATAAAGCATCAACTGTCCTGCAGACAAAGCATCCGCAAAGATGGCTCCCAACAGCATTGTCGCGACGATGGTTACCACATAGGTCTCGAATAAGTCGGCGGCCATGCCTGCACAATCCCCGACATTATCGCCCACATTGTCGGCAATGACGGCAGGATTCCTTGGATCATCTTCGGGGATACCGGCCTCAATTTTTCCCACCAAGTCCGCCCCCACATCGGCGCCCTTGGTAAAAATACCACCTCCCAGACGCGCAAAGATTGAGATTAACGAAGCGCCAAAGCTAACCGCGACGAGGGCTTCCATGAGCTGCCGCTGGCTGAGGTCTTCAGCTTGCAAATAAAAGGTATATCCTGCAACACCCAATAGCCCTAAGCCCACAACCAAAAGCCCAGTAATGGCGCCGCCCTGGAACGCCACATTAAGGGCAGCCTGCATTCCGTTTTTAGCCGCTTCGGCGGTGCGCACGTTGGCTCTCACCGATACGTTCATCCCCACATATCCAGCAAGACCAGAAAGAAGAGCGCCAATGGCAAAACCAACGGCCACATACGCTCCCATGAAAACAGCAAGCAGAAGCGCCAAAACCACACCAACCGCGCCTATGGCCATGTATTGGCGATTCAAAAAGGCCTTTGCGCCCACCTGAATGGCTGCCGCAACCTCCTGCATGCGGGGTGTTCCGGAAGGAAGCGATAATATTCTTCGCACAGTGAGCCCACCATAGACAAGTGCGGCCCCAGCACTCGCAAAAACCGCATAATGTTCATAAGTCACTATGATTCTCCTTCCCTTGCATTTGTTTTTCTTTTTAAAACAGAGGCTCTTTTTGGCGCAGAATGAAAAAATTCTTAATTCCTGCCACTGTTCCTTTTTTAAAAGTTTGTCAGAATGACTGGAGGCTTTCAACGTGGATGTTTGGATTTTAATTAAATTTTTATTGGCCTAAGTCCCTCAAAAAAACTTCTTGTCTAGCAATCCCCTAACCTAATGCGAATGCACTCGATTGGGCGCAAATCACCTAGAGAGCATTTTGTCACAATTAGTGTTGCACCCAATCTCAGGATCTTTTAAACCAGGCTCAAGTTCGTATTTTGTAGGGAGTAAAGAATTATGCAGCAGCGCGAGTGGCGGTTGGCAACGTTGGCCTTCGTGACACTTTGTGGTCTTTCTGGTTATGTCAACGCTAAAGAGAGTGTTAAAGCTCAATATCCTCAGCACATGTTACCTCAGGTAAAATTGCTGCAACCAATCCCTCCGCTTTCCGAATTAAAGTCGCTCGTCGATAGAGCTGATCAAGGTGACGTCAAGGCCCAAGACAGACTGATTGCAATTTGGGAATTTTCCCCTCTTCACTCAGAAATCTTAGACATAATTCACATTGAAAACTGGACTACGGATATTGAAACGTGGATTTTACAAGATCTTAAGCGCGGTAGTTTCGTGGCTTTTATGCAACCTGAGCTTTTAGATAAAAAAACAAAAGTATTTTCTGAAATCAAAGCACGCTCAGCCGCTGGGAATGTGGAAGCTTCCTACCTTGAAGCCATTTTGTTTTATCGTGGCATTCTCTCAGCCAGCACCCCTGAGGAAAGGCTTGACTTTATCATCAAAACGCTCAAGCGAAACGCCCAGAAATCCCATGTGCCGAGTATGTTTCAGTTGGCATATGTCTACTTGAAACAGCTGCAGGCCGGTATTGATAACCCAAGCTATCGTGCCGCTATCCAGAAATTATTTCAGCAGAACGCTAACAAGGGCGACATCTATGCCATGGTTAACCTTGGATACTTTTATCAGGATGGTTATAGCGATACCATATCCTCTGATGTGAGTGATCAGAGAGCCATGGAATGGTTTCGTGCCGCGGCTGAATTAGGTTGCGAGGACGGCATGAAAGCGCTTGCTGTCATGTTGATTGAAGGACGTTGCACGGGATCTGACCAAAAAACAAATGATGACCAAGCCGTAGTTTTGCTGCGCAAGGCTGCGAGCCTCGGCAATATTGAGGCGATGAAGTTTCTGGGTTGGATGTACATGGAGGGTCGTGGCGTTGGGCGCGATCAAAAGATTAACGACCGAGAAGCACTCAAATGGTTTCACAAGGCTGCAGAACGAGGCCACTCCGATGCCATGAGACTTCTTGGGGTCATGTATAGGGAGGGTCGGGTTTCAGGTCCCGATCAAAAAGCGAACGATCTAGAGGCCGTAAAGTGGCTGCGAAAAGCCGCTGATAGGGACCATGAATTTGCTATGGTAGACCTTGGCTATATGTATGACTATGGACGAGGTGTTGGAGCAGATCAAAAAGCCAATGATCTTGAGGCTGTTAGATGGTACCGCAAGGCCGCGGATTTGGGCGAAGCAACCGCAATGAATAACTTAGGCCTGATGTACAGGAAAGGACGCGGGGTGGGACCTGACCAAAAAGCTAATGATAAAGAGG
The DNA here is from genome assembly GCA_046318415.1 of Holosporales bacterium. Classification (GTDB taxonomy): domain Bacteria; phylum Pseudomonadota; class Alphaproteobacteria; order Caedimonadales; family Caedimonadaceae; genus JBKCUK01. The sequence continues at coordinate 165,860 of JBKCUK010000010.1, forward strand.
CCCTTTATTGGCTTCAGAAGGCTGTCGAACAAGACAACCCAGATGCCATGTACGCTCTGGGCTTAATGTACGTAAACGGTGAGCGTATTGGCGGCGACCAAAAAGAGAATGACCAGAAAGCACTGGAATTTTTTGAAAAAGCATATGCTCTTGGCGTGACAGAAGCTAAGGAAGAAATCACGGCCCTGTCTCAAAAATACTCAACCTCGCCCGCTCAAACCAACCCCAATCCTAAATCGGAAGGGAAAAGTTAAGCGAAACATGAAAACCTGATGTTTGGCTTATTAAACTGTGCTGATGCAGCGAAAAAACTGATCAGTATTCGCATTGCACATATCGCTTGAGGTATGCAGGTGATGTCGACTTTGATTTTGAGCATTAGTACAATTGAAATAAGGTTAGATGTCTTGATTCAGCAAGTAATCTATTTGGACGTTGTTAAGGATGGTAGCGGAGGAGGGACTTGAACCCCCGACCTACGGATTATGATTCCGCCGCTCTAACCAACTGAGCTACTCCGCCATAGGGATGGTGCAATGTGCACCATGTGAGAGTAGCGTTTACCGCGACTGATGATCGCTGTCAAGGGCCTGTTCACTGTTTCGTTTTATTTTTGTTTTTTTCTAACGTTTTGTAAAAATTTTGGTTAAGCTTCCCCGTGCATAGAGGCAAGGAGAACCCAAGGACGTGATCCAAAGCTTAAAAGTCTACTTTAACCGCCGAATCGCGGTCATTACCCTCATGTGCTTTAGCGCGGGCGTTCCCCTTCTGCTGACCGGATCGACCCTGGCTTTCTGGCTGCGTCAAGAGGGGATCAGCTATACCGCCATTGGTCTTGCAGGGCTGGTGCACCTGCCCTACGCCTTTAAATTCGTCTGGTCACCTTTAGTCGACCGAATGAAACTGCCGTTCTTTACCGAGCACTTTGGTCGCCGGCGGGGATGGCTGCTGTTTAGCCAAACCATTTTAATGCTGGTCCTGCCGGTGTTGGGATCAATGGACCCGTCCCATAATCTTAAGAGCGTGATTGCCTTAAGCCTTGTTGTGGCCTTTGCTTCGGCAACTCAGGACACAGTTATTCTGGCCTATCAGGTGGAGCGCTTAGGCCGCAGTGCCTTTGGCGCCGGTGAGGCTAGTGGTGTGTTCGGTTTTCGCATGGGACTGCTTGCAGGTGGTGCAGGCGCCCTGTTTCTTTCTACGACCCTCTCATGGCAGGTTGTATACAGCCTCATGTCCCTTTTAGTGGGCGTGGGATTTGTGACAACACTCTTATGTGCCGAACCGCCAGTGCCCCCAGGCAGAGAGGAATTGTGTTCCGAGACCCAAAAAGGCCTTGGGCCGTGGCTTAAGGACGCTGTCGTGGGTCCCTTTCGAGATTTCGCCAAGCGCCAGGGCTGGGTTTATGCGCTTATTTTGATGATGACCTATAAGCTGGGCGACAACTTGATTGGCAGCATGAGCGCTCTTTTTTATGCGGACGTGGGGTATACGGCCGCAGAAATAGCAAGCGCTGTGAAAGTCTTTGGTATGTGGTCAAGCATGCTAGGTGGGTTTATCGGTGGGATGCTTGCCACCCGACTGAGTATGCTGAGAGCATTGTTCTGGTTTGCCCTTCTCCATGGCTTGGCCACCTTTTCCTATGTTTATATCTCTTACATTGGTTATGATCTCAATGCCCTGTATCTGACTGTGGCCATTGAGCATATTACGGGCGGCATGCGTCTGACGGCGTTGTTTGTTTTGCAGATGAGTCTGTGCAACCCAGCCTACGCGGCAACACAGATGGCGCTTTTCACCTCTTGCGTCAATCTGGGCCGGAATACGGTTTCTGGTTTTTCTGGATGGTTAGCAGATCAACTCACCTGGTCACAATTTTTCACCGTTGTGAGTTTTTCAAGTCTGATGCCACTTTTCGTCATCTTGCTGTATCACAGGAAATTGAATCGTTCCCATACTTCGTTAGCGGATACTGCTCCATTGATGCGTCCAGAACAACACGCTAGTATATGAAAAAAACCTAGGGAGCCGTCTTCATGCCCCATGACGTTATTGTTGTGCACACACAATCTACGGCCTGTGCCGGCAGCACCCCTGAATCAGCCCATCCCCGTGTTTTCCTTGATCTCAGCAAGAAGCATCACGCCGTTTGCCCCTACTGCAGCCAGCGGTTTATCCATGAAGGACATCAAGACGACGCCCCCTCAAAGGACAACTCAAAAACCACCGTCAAGGGACGCAAACATTGATCTTAATTTCCTTTGTATTCCGGATTAAGCTCGGTCATATTTTTTTCAAAGCCTAAATGCAACCAGAAGAAGTGGATTAAGGAAATCATGGCCATACTCTCTGATCATTGGATCCGCCAAGCCTCCCTTGAACAAGACATGATCACACCTTTTGTCGAACGCCAAACAGCTGACGGCAAAATTTCCTACGGTCTTTCGTCGTACGGTTATGATGCGCGCGTGGCGGATGAGTTTAAGGTCTTCACCAATGTGGACAATGATATCGTTGACCCCAAAAATTTCTCACCGACTGGCTTTGTGGATCGCAAAACCGATGTGTGCATCATCCCGCCCAATAGTTTTGTTTTAGCACGCACCGTTGAATATTTCAAAATACCCCGCGATGTACTGGTGATTTGCCTGGGTAAATCCACTTACGCGCGCTGTGGCATTATCGTCAACGTGACGCCCCTTGAGCCAGAGTGGGAAGGTCATGTGACGTTGGAATTCTCGAACACCACCCCGTTACCAGCGAAAATCTACGCCAATGAAGGGGCATGTCAGTTTCTTTTCTTGCGCGGTGACAAACCATGCGAAGTGTCTTATAAAGATCGCAACGGAAAATATATGGGCCAGATTGGCGTAACTCTACCTCAGGTTCTAAAAAATCATGGATAAAATTCGCATTGTGGGCGGCACCCCACTTCACGGTGAAATTCAAATTAGCGGTGCAAAAAATGCTGCCCTGCCCTTGCTGTGCGCAACGCTGTTGAGCGAATCACCGCTGCGCCTCACCAATATGCCTAAACTGGCCGACATTCATACTCTTACTGGTCTGCTGCAAGAGCTTGGCGTGAGCGCCTCATGGGAGGATGAACATACCCTCACCCTACAAACAAAAACCATCTCCTCGACCTGTGCCCCCTATGATTTAGTTAGGAAAATGCGGGCCTCAATCCTTGTTTTAGGCCCCCTGCTGGCCCGTTCAGGTCATGCCGAAGTCTCCCTTCCCGGTGGCTGTGCCATTGGCGCGCGGCCGGTTGATATTCATATCAAAGGGTTACAGGCTTTGGGTGCCGAGATCACCATTGAGGATGGCTACATTAAGGCCCATGCGCCCAATGGACTTCAGGGCGCGGATATCACCATGCCCGTGGTCACGGTGACCGGCACGGAAAACCTCCTGATGGCCGCCACGCTCGCCAGAGGAACCACACGCCTGATTAATGCAGCGCAAGAGCCTGAAGTGGTTGACCTTGCGGAATGCCTGGTCTCCATGGGCGCCAAAATTACAGGGATTGGCACCAATGTCCTGACCATTGAGGGCGTAGAGCGTTTGAATGGCGCCATTCACCCTGTGTTACCAGACCGTATCGAGACCGGGACTTACGCCATCGCCGCCGTCATCAGTGGGGGCGACCTTGAGCTGACCAACACAAAAATCGAGCTTTTACCAACGTTTATCCAGGCCTTACAGCAAACTGGGGCAACCATTACCCCAACACCGCGTGGTTTTCGTATCCAAGCGCCCAAGGATGGGATCCGCCCCATCGATATCACGACAGAGCCCTATCCAGGATACCCCACGGACTTGCAGGCCCAAATGATGGCCCTGATGACCCTCGCCAAAGGCACCTCTGTGATTCAAGAGACAATTTTTGAAAATCGCTTCATGCACGTGCCGGAACTGGCGCGCATGGGCGCTGATATCAAGATTAAAGGCAATACCGCCATTATCAGTGGCGTGGAAAACCTTCAAGGTGCGCAAGTAATGGCCACTGATCTGCGCGCGTCTGTCTCTCTTGTTTTAGCAGGCTTAGCAGCCGAAGGTGAGACTTTTGTTAACCGCGTGTACCATTTGGACCGCGGCTATGAAAATATAGAAGTGAAATTAGCCCAATGCGGCGCAAATATTACGCGTCTGAAAGAAACACAAGAAACGACCACAGGAGAGTACCATGAAAGGGAAAACGCATCTGCTGCTTAAAACCAGTTTGACGGCAGTAGGTCTGTTGTGCACTTTTACTGCGCCGCTTGTGGCTGAGTCGGGGCCGCATGCCATTGAAAAAGTGCATCTAAAGGATCCCAAGTGCGATCCCAAAACAAGTGATGAGGAAGGCTGCACAACCATCGAGTTTAATTTGGCCTACCCCAAAGACAAAACCATCGAAAGCGCCATTAAGCTCCTGGTCATCGAAGAAGTGCAGCAAGCCATTGAACAACTTGCACCCGAAAAGAAAGCTGATTTGCTCAACAGTGAGAGTCTGAATGACCTCGCCAAACGCACACGGGACATCTTTGATGATTTGTTTGAGCGCAAGGAAATTATGCGCCGCGCAAAACTGACGGTCGATGTGAAGGTTCGTGATGCCCGCAAACGCTATGTGAATGCTGAGCTGGGCACATACTGGGATGTGGGCGCAGCGCACCCAGCACACACGTCAAGGATCAAGATTTTTGATCATGAGCAGGATGGTAAGCCCACCACCCTCAAAGAAATCCTCTCCCCCCAAGAACTAGAGGCGTTTCTGAATATTCTTGATAAAAAATTAGCTCAGCAGCTGAAAGAGAGCTATTTGAGGCCAGAACAGGATCAGATGCTGAAGCTTCTGGCTGAGCATACCGAGGTTTTGGAGGACGGTTACCGCGTGGTCTTCAGCCCCTATGATGTGGCAGCTTATGTCTATGGGCATGTAGAAATAGAAATCAAGAATACCGAGCTAAACGCCAAGCATTAATTGTGAATGGGCCAGTCGGCCTAAGATAAAAACTGAAGTGGGGCGTTCCCGACATAGCCTGATTGGTTTGGAGCCCCCACCCGCCCCTATACGGAGACTTGAGGCCGTTGTTATTGACGGCTTTCTCGGTGGCTAGGGCTTTTTCCTGTGGTATCTCCGCCCTTGACCATATTCCGCGCAAATCTGGTGGTGCCCATGTGACTATTGGCCTTCGAAGTCTGGTTTTTCAATCACTTCTTATTATGATTGCCCAATCATCACTTCTATTATTATTGTTGGCTTCGATTACTATTTCTTAATTGTAACTGCCCCTAGTGTTGCTGACGCGTGACTCTTATGGCTATGACTAATCCTCGACTTCAGTTGTGTTGGCTGACTTGGAAATTTAGTCATAACAATACTGTCTTTTGCAGTTGCAGTTGATGTTGCTGTGATTTCAGAAGCTTTCACTTTCAGCTGCCGCGCCATAGTTTTTCCACCGATACCAAAGTGACAACGAATGCTTAATAAACATTGAAGCACCCAGAAAAGTGTTTTAGCGACGGACTCTAGAGGCATGCTCAGCATGCACTGCCCCTCCCTCTGAGCGCTTGCACATGGGTTTTAGTCTTCGCAACCACAACCAAGCCGAGGTCACCACCGAGATTTATGCTGCTCTTTAACCCTTGGTGCGTGGTTTAGAAAGCAGGCACGCGCGGATGACTTTGCCCCCAACACGCCGCGAAATGGTATTAATAAAAACACTTTTTTCATCAAGCTAAATGAAAGAAGCCGGTTATGATCAGTCTCTTCTGCCATGCCCGCAGCAAGCAAGCTAGCCAGCGCTCAGATCGAGAATTTAGGCAGCTCCTCTTAATGAAAAAAAACATTATTTTGAATTCACTTTCTTCCCCTACTCCCACCTATGGCAAGCAAGCGAACCAAATCTGTCCATGTTGATTTGCAGCCTCGATTGATGCGCCAGGAAGCTGATAAATAGGTTTTACTTTCAACTAGCTTTCCAGTGCCCAGTAAAATAATTTTGCTTAATGGTCATTTGGGCGAGAGATTTTTCTTGCAATCTATGACTAAAATGATATGATTTGACGGTCACAAAAGTGACTAAATGTAATGAATAAAGGATGAACAAACAATGTTTACCTCTTCCATTCTTCGCGCCGCACCAATGACAGCAGCAGTATGCGCCGTGGCAATTCTTGCATCTGGTTGTGCACGCAACATTAGCTCGAACGTCTACAAAGCAAGCGCTGTTGGTGAAACCAGCCGCACTTTCCGCGGTGTTATCGTTGCCATGCGTAACGTGGTCGTCGAAGACAAGGAATACCTTGAGGACAACGTTTTGGGTGGCGTTGCCGGCGGTGTTGGCGGTGGCCTAATTGGCTCTCAATTTGGTAAGGGTAAGGGCAATGTGGCCGCAACAGCCCTTGGCGCAGTAGCCGGTGCCGTGGGTGGTGCCTTTGCTGAAAAAGCCCTCAAGTCCCAGGATGCAACCGAATACACGGTTGAGCTGAATAATGGTGAGCTTCGTACCGTTGTGCAAGGCCCAGAGCCAGCCCTTTCAGTTGGTCAGTCTGTCTTGCTTATGGTCTCCCACCAAGGACGTTCACGTATTGTGGCAGACCGCTCTGGTCGCTAAGATTTAGCGGACAGCAATAATTATTTGAGATCCCCCGTTGACATTGTCACGGGGGTCTGTTTTTTCTGCACTAACACTTTCGCAACTTATTCACGATAGAATTGAAGTCATGAGCTTAAGTCATCTACGCAATCTGGCCATTATCGCCCACGTTGACCATGGTAAAACAACCTTGGTGGACGCCCTGTTTCGTCAAAGCGGAACTTTCCGTGAAAATCAGCAGGTGGCCGAGCGGGCCATGGACTCGAACGACCTAGAGCGTGAGCGCGGCATTACCATCCTTGCCAAGTGCACGTCCGTACAATGGCAAGATTATCGCCTTAACATCGTCGATACGCCAGGCCACGCAGACTTTGGCGGTGAAGTTGAGCGTATTTTAAGCATGGTGGATGGCGTGCTGTTGTTGGTCGATGCGGCCGAAGGCCCCATGCCACAAACAAAATTCGTGGTGATGAAAGCCCTTAAGCTGGGTTTGCGTCCCATCGTCGTGGTCAATAAGATCGACCGCCCCGATGCACGCGCCGCAGAAGTTCTGGATGAAGTATTTGATCTTTTCGTGGCCCTGGATGCCAATGACAAACAGCTAGACTTCCCAGTCCTCTACGCTTCATCCCGCCATGGATGGGCGGCACGAGAGCTGGATGATCCCCGTGAGGATTTAACTCCTTTATTCGAGACCATCGTAGGGCACATCCCAGAACCCAACGTTCATCTCAATGCGCCGTTTTCGATGCTGGTGACCACATTAGAATCCGACCCTTTCTTGGGCCGTATTCTCACAGGCCGGGTACAATCGGGCACCATCAAGGTGAACAGTGCGGTTAAAGCCCTGAATCGCCAAGGTGATGTGGTGGAGCAAGGACGCCTGAGCAAGTTGCTGGCGTTTCGTGGGCTAAAGCGTGAACCGATTGAAGAGGCCTCGGCTGGCGACATTATTGCTGTTGCTGGCCTTGAACAGGCAACTGTGGCAGATACCATTTGCGCCCCAGAGGTGGCGGACCCCATCCCTGCTCTTCCCATTGATCCGCCGACTTTGATGATGACATTTTCGGTGAATGATTCGCCCCTTGCGGGACGTGAAGGCAAGAAAGTGACATCACGTCTAATCCGCGACCGCCTGCTGCGGGAAGCTGAATCTAACGTCGCCATTCAAGTGCGCGTCAGTGAAGAAAACGATGCTTTTGAGGTGGCCGGGCGCGGTGAACTACAGCTGGGCGTTTTGATCGAGACCATGCGTCGTGAAGGGTTCGAGCTCTCCGTCAGCCGGCCGCGTGTTGTTTACAAGGAAGATGCCGAGAGCGGTCAGCGCCTTGAGCCTATGGAAGAAGTGCAAATTGATGTGGATGAAGAGTTCTCTGGCGTTGTAGTCGAGAAGATGGGCCTTCGCAAGGCTGAAATGACCGACATGCGATCCTCGGGCGGCGGCAAGACACGCATCACGTTTATCGCCCCTTCTCGTGGGTTAATTGGGTACCAGGGCGAGTTTATGACTGATACCCGTGGTACCGGTGTGATGAGCCGCGTCTTCCATTGCTATGGCCCCTACAAAGGCGCCATCACCAAGAATCGCAATGGTGTGTTGATCTCAACGGACAGCGGCAAGGCCGTCGCCTACGCCCTATTCCAATTGGAAGATCGTGGGATCTTCTTCGTAAACCCAGGGGATGAAGTCTACACCGGCATGGTGATTGGCGAGTACAATCGTCAGCAAGACCTGGAAGTCAATCCGCTGAAGGCAAAGCAACTGTCGAACGTTCGCGCGGCTGGTAAGGATGAAGCTATTCGCCTGACGCCGCCTCGGATTATGACGCTTGAGCAGGCTCTATCTTACATCGAAGATGACGAGCTGGTCGAAGTGACGCCATCTTGCATTCGTATCCGCAAGCGCTACCTTGACCCACACGAGCGTAAAAAGCACAGCCGAAGCAATAAGGATTAGGCCCAAAAGCCTCGTCCTTTTTTAACGCGACACTGGAATGAGGTGGGGAGCTCAAAAGTTTCTCCACCCACTTCACAGGGGCACCCTGACAAAATAATGGAAACCTCTCGCATATGAAAAGAAAGCCCTAAACGGCGATAACGGCATTTGGGCGAGAAAAACTTGCTTAGCCTCGGTTCTGTAGTTGGCTTCAAAACCAAAAAAGCTATTTATTTCAGGGAAAATTCCCCGCCATTTCAACGATTGCAAGGCCAAATAGCAATCTCAAGCCAAAAACGCAAAGTAATATCGACGATCTTCATAAACTGCTGTAGATCAATGGCTTTATTGATGTAGCTATTGGCGCCATTTGCATAACACCATGCAACATCCTGGGGATTGAGTGAGGTTGAAAAGGCAATGGCAGGATTTGCATGCCAGCGTCTACTTTGGCGCACGTAAAGCAATAAATCACGCCCACTCCGGCCAGGCATATTCAGATCAAACAGAATGAGAATATAGTGTTTATTACCCTGGTAATGCTCAAGGGCGTTAATTGCAGCATCGACAGAGCAGAAGCGCTGCATATCAATGGATGAGAATCTTGACTGGCGCAATATGTAAATAAAAATTTCAACATCAACATCATTATCCTCAACGAGGAAAATAAGATATTTGTTAAGGCGCGATTGAATGTCGAACATTAGCTTTATTTATTCACATTAAGAGTAAAGAAAAAGGTACTTCCCACACCCGGCTTTGATTCAAGCCAAATATGCCCTTGATGGCGATCAATAATACGTTTGACAATGGTCAGTCCAGCTCCTGACCCCTCGCTCGAAAGGGCAGGAGAATATATACGTTTAAAGATTTGAAAAATTTTATCAAAATAATCGGGGTCAATGCCAATTCCGTTATCCTTAACATAAAAAACCATTTTTTTTTCTTCATCTTGAAGGCCAGGAATTACTCGAAAATCGTAACCCATCTCGACTATTTTTGTTTTTTTATCATTATACTTTATTGCGTTTGAAATGAGGTTGCTCAAGACTTCTGCAATTCGTAATGGGTCACACAAGACATAAGGCAGCTCCCTTGGAATTTTGATTTCCACGCGATTTCTCTTAATCATAGCTGATAGATCTTCAAGAACATCCTGCAAAACCTGATTAAGATTCACCTCATGAAGATTCATGGTGCGTAAATTCACATCAGAAAAAGCCATGAGCGAGTTAATGAGGTTATCCATGCGCTGCGCCATTTTCATGATGGTATGCAGTCGATCTTTCTCTTCTTCATCAAGCTTGGTGCTTGCGGTTTGCTGCAAGAGGGTTGCGTAAATGCTGATCCCGCGCAAAGGTTCACGCAAATCATGGGAAGCGACATAGGCAAATGCTTGAAGATCTTCATTTATTTTACGAAGGTTTTCTGACATCACCTCTGCCCTGACCAACCTTCGAAGAGAAAGTTTCTCCAAAGCTTCACAAAACCGTAAAGCAGCTTGAGATTCAAATTCGGTCCATGGCACACAGCGATGACGAACGATCTCACGCCATTTCTTAAAAGAGTGACGCGGAGAAATGTCACCCTGAACATTCTCATAAACTTCTGTTGGGTTGCCTGCCCAGTCAATGGTCTGCAGCTGTTCTGGCCGAAACCATAGGATGTAATCTAAACCACCCGGCGACAGCTTAATGCCAAGAACACCTGCAGCAATTGCACTATAAGCTTTGGTTTGTGGCCATTTCTCGGCGAGACAATTACAGCTAAAGATCTTACTTTCTTCGTCTGCAGAAGATTGTATTAACTGTAGCAGTTCAAGTATCTGTACTTTCGTTGGCGTCACGCCAATGGTTTGAACCTGCCCGTCGAACACAACAGCTGCACCTGTAGCATCCAGGTAGGCATACAAAGGCGAACATCCTTCAATCAGCTGCAACATGATTGAGCCCTGTTGTGCAAAACGACTGAGATAATTCGATTCAATTTTTTTTATGAATAATGAGCGTTCTTCCACCTCACGTGCTACATGACGGGCGATATGATCGGAAAGCGCTTGGGCTGAAAATTCAAAAAGTGCGCGCATACCCCGTGTCACATAGGTATTATCTGCAGAATGTGCCGCAATTAAACCCCACAGCTGATCACCATTTTTCAGTGTTGCTGCCAGCGAGGACCTGACACCCATATTCCTCATGTACTGAATGTGCACCTGAGAAACTCCCCGTGATACAAGATAGGTCATATCAAGGAGCACCTGTGACTGAGCGATAGTCGCAGGAAACATGGCAATGGGCGCATCGTTAATATCCGCCACATATCGAACCCATCCTTTTAGGAACAACTGGCGCACTTGGGAAGGGATGTCCGATGCGGGATAATGCAAATGAAGATAAGATTCAAGGTCCTGATCTTTTACTTCTGCTATGACCTTCCCATGGTGATCCAGTTGAAATTGATAAACCATAATGCGGTTAAAGGGAGTGCACCTTTTCAAACTTTGAATCACGTTTTCAAGAAGCTTTGAGAGCTCAGCTTGAGAATCAACAGAACCGAATAAGGATTTTAAATGATCTAAATCATCTAAGTATTGTTGATCAAGTTGCGGATCGCAAGAAGCGGGTTCAAACTCCAAAACCAACTTATTATTAATGATATGAACGGCAACATCGTAAGCTTTGGTTATGCCTATCAATTCAAAACTAATGGAAAAAAGGTAACAGGGTACGGAGGCATTGATGGTGTATAGCATCCATTTTTCGAGAATCTCTTCATAATGCTTACCCAATAAAAAATGAATTTTTTTTCCAATTAATTTTTGCGGGGAGTATCCGGTTATTTTTTTACTATTTTCACTGACCTGGACAATTTTAAGGCTGGGAATATCAAGCACCACCACACAAGCAAAGGATTGAATCACACCAATAATGTGAACAGCCTCGTCTTTGCAACGCTTGATTTTTTCTGCAAGGTCCACAGGGTGCGCCATTATTGACCTCATAACTGATGTTTTTTGTTACGCAAGAACCATCGATGGTAGGCTTCATATGTCTCGCGAGCTGTATGACTCAAAGGGGAAAAGTGCTGGGGCTGTTCCCTGATAAAACTTTCAATAAATTGGCAAAAAAACTCCCATTTATGTACTTGTTGAGCACCATAGCCATAAAAATAACGGGCTCCATTATTCTGATGGAGGCGGAGTTCTTTTTTAATTGTGGAATATATGATTTTACCACCAAAGGTAGATCCCTCTATGACGTATAGAGCACCTACTGCCTCAGCCAAACCGTTAATCTTAGGCACATCACTCTGTATTTGGATGTCTGCTATCTCATCCACTGTGAGACCTAACTTGAGAAGGTCTTTCTCGATCCACCCAGTTTTGAGCCGTGGCTCTAAACCAAGCTGCTTTGGAAGATGGCACAAATAGGGTTCGATCATCTGCTCAACTGGCATGAGAACACCATAAAGAAGCATAAGTTTCCTAATATAGGAGTCTCTTGAAGATACAAAATCCTCGAGCACAACTGTCTCATGCAGAAGCCGGTGGGATTTAAGGACTTCTGTGCGCAAGTCTTGCAGAATGACGTAATTCTCTCTTCCCCGACTAGATTGAGGGTACCTCTTTGATTTCATAGATCATTTTTAATTAAAATCAAATCTTATAAGGTTAAGATACTCCTAGGAAGCAGGAGAGAAAAGGATATGCTCGGTTTAATTTAAGGTGATAATAAAAACTTTTTTTTGCACTTTACATTATGCTAATGTGCAAAAAATTATCAAAAAATGACGGTTTCTTTACAACCATCTGAGATTAAGGTGCAAATATCTTGGAGAGTGGCTAAACAATCCTCAAGTTAGACCACAAGAGCATTTAGATCCTGCATCTTTTGACCTTGAAGCGTTGGGGCAGCCTTTTGAGACTGGGAATTTTTATCCCATTCAAGGGCGCATCTTGCAAGATTATCGGCCAAAGCTTGGGCAGTCCTGGCCTCATTATGAAAATTCATCCGGTTGATCAAATCGACCATCGCATCGAAGTACTCGGCCAATTCCTGAGCTTTTGCATCCCCTTGCGCGCTTGCTTCACGAAAAATATTGGAAAGACCAAATAAAAGATCACTGGCGATGCCGCTCATTTTGACGCGTTTCTCGATATCGCCTTTCTCAATGGCGATTTCTGCTTCGTGCAGTGCACTTGAGGCACGACGGAGCAAGATAGACACAGCCCTCTGACCGCTTTGGGTTGTCTGTTGAAGCTGGACATAACGATTAATTTGGTTATACATACCCAACTCCTACGCTGCATTCGCCGCTTTTTCAGCCATGACCTTTAAGATACGATCGATGGGTGCTAATTTCGCCATGAGATCGTTGAGAGAGCCAAATGAGCTCAACAAACGTTCACGCTCGCGCTCCAGATTGGCAGATAACAGGGTTAATCTTTCTTGTTTATCTTGAATATCTTCAGAAAAAGATTGGCTTTTCTGGGCAAATGCCCCGACTTCAGGATCTGAGTCGAGATAATTTTGCAGCCTTAGATCAAGAATATTCCCAAGTCCCTGGGTCATGGTGATTTGGGCACTATCTGAGCCACCATTGGCGATGGAAGAAGCTCCTACATAGGTAAAGCTTAACCCGGCGTAAACGCTGGTGTCCCCTGCGGGTGTTGCAATACGAACGATACTTCCCCCACCAAGGACAGTTACGGCGCCGTTTACCGTTGGGCCACCTGGACGAGAAAACACAGCATTGAGGGTGCCACTCATATCGCGATTAAGGGTCACAGTAACCGGCGTTTGCGAGATATCTGCCGGAAGCCTTGCTGGATGACCATCGAGGAGGAACTTTGTATTCGTGCTGGACTCACTGAATGCCCACAGTTTTTGGAAATCCTCAAAACGGTTATTGATGGAATCAGCAACGGTTACGGGCACATTTTGCCCACCCACCAGGCGGGTTAAAGGATTACCAAGATTATCCACGTCCTTTACGATGGTGCCATCTGATTTTAAAGTCAGACCAAAACTACGCAAATTGCTGGACGAAAGCCCATTGACATTACCGGACATGATACTCGACATGGCGTCTTTGACGGTGGTCACTATGCTGTCATTGAAAAGCAAGGCAGCGTCAGATTTTCCTGTGCCGTCTTCTTTTAGGGCCATGTGAACCTTCAGTTCTGCTGTCAGATCATTCCAGGCCGAAATAAAGGAGTCAACTGCTTGCGCGACAGCGTTTCGATCTGGCTCGATCTCGACGGTCACGTTGGTTCCCGTATCCCTGCGCAGTAACGCAAGGGTCAAACCCGGATATAGATCCGTGATTTTATTACTATCCCGATAGAGGGTCTGACCTTGATAGACAACTTCAGAACTAAGTGTTGCGGGAACTTGGGCACTAGTTGGAATCACCGTCGCAGGATCCACGGACCCGCCTGTGGAAAGGCCGTTGGTGACAGTGATATTGGCTGCAGCGCGAGTTGACCGCAATACCAGGCGATAGTCGGCATCCCCTTCACGGGCAAGACTTGCGCGCACGCCCGAGGTTGCAGCATTTTGATTAATTTGGTCGACCCAATCGGCAGCTGTCCAATTCGCGTCGGCGTTCAACGTTACTGAAGTCCCTGGACCGGTGGCAAGGGTCAGGGTGCCAGACCAATTGAGCGCCACAGTTGGATCACTGAACCCGGTGCCGGCAACAAGACCATCGGTTTTTGCCGAACGCACCAGAACAGCAGGATCTGCACCAACACCAGGGGTCTGACGAGCCAAACGATTATCTATAACCAGAGGTTTACCCGTATCTTGGGCTTGCAAGCTCAGGCGCATGTCGTTTGGTCCCGCAGCAAAAGAGGTTGCCACCACTTTGGATGTACCGCTTTGGGCATTGATATTATTCACCAAATCCTGGAGCGTCCATGTGCTGGGAACGGTTAATGTGATGGTTTGGCCACCTTCCACACCAAGCTTAAGGGTACCTTGCAATCCAAGGGCGCTCGTTGAAGTGGTGACATTCGCATTCCCTGATGTAACAAGGGTATCCTGGGTTGCCAAGCGGTTCACCCGCATGGAGAAGGTTCCGGGTTTGGCAGCATCTGTCATGACGACGCCAAGAATAGAACTGCCATCAACAAAACTATCTGAAGATATAGAAGCTTGATTCTTTGCAAAAACGCCAGCAGAACTCAGGCCCACCTGAGGACCTCGCAACTGGGACAAGCTGGATTGCAAAGCTTGGGTTTTCACCTGCAGCGTCGACAGGGCGGCTTGCTTTTTATTGACCAGCTCAATGCTATCCTTCACAGGATTGAGAATGGTTTTTTCTTTTGCAGCTTTAACCTGGTTGGCAACCTCATTGGGATCTATCCCCAAGGATTTGCGACTAACTGTAACGCGACCTTCAGCGGAAACATTCACATTTCCTAACGATTCTAACATGCTGGCGCTCCCAAAATCTCTCAAATGCCGCTTTCGGTCGAAATGAATCGCCTACCAAAAAGACCGGCGGCAATTTAGCTCTTTACATCTACCAACTGAGTTGGCTGCCCCCCCATCCCTTCCAAGGTTGCATCCATCGGGACCTTGCTTTGCTGGGCATATCCCTGCACCACAGCCTGAGTTGGGAATTGAAAAGCAATTTCGCCGGTGGCTTCATCGCGCTCTTGAATGAAGAGTGTGCCCCCAACCTCTGTCACTTGTGTCTCAAAGGTTGGACGCTTATCACTTGAACGATGCTCTTTACTGAACGACTTCCTGTCTTGAAGCTCAGAGCGATCCCGAAAAGTCCCTTCCGCAGCAACCTGCTGTTTGAGCGCATTGGATATCGCACCATCGACACCACCTTCGCGATGACGCGTGGTTTGGGCTAATGGAGTCACAGGTGGCGTTTGCGCAATTCTGTTGATCTCTCCTGACATCTTAACCTCCGCCTCTTACGGGCCTCCTCTTGCCAAGCACAACACGTGCCGCCAGATATATTATAATTATGCAAACTTCGTGCCAAAGTCATACTATTAACGTTTTGTTCATGTCTTTGCACTTGTTACGTTGAAGCGGCACCGCGCTTAAACGCGGCACCGCCCTCCCTATTACTTAAGTGTCAAACGCGGTGTTAGGCGCGCTCAACCAGCTTTAGCAACTTTTTGGTCATCTCAAGACCGTCAGCAATACCACGAGATGCCACATCGGACATGGTGCTTGCGATGGTGTAGTCTGAGATGGTCTGGGCAATGTCAGCATCCGAGTAGTTCTGCTTTGCCGCAGTCAGGTTTTGCACCTGAGTCGACACGTTGGTAATCGCAGACTCAAGTCGCTTTTGCTGCGCACCAAGTGTCGCATAGATGTTGTTAACAGCGTTTAGTGCTTGCTGAATTCGCGTACCAGCGGTCTGCGCATTTTCGGAATTGGTGACGTCTGTTGATGCCACGTTCAAAGCTTCTGCGGTCAGTGCAGCGATTTTCACTGTCAACGTATCGGTGGATGACTTTTCACCAATTTGAGAAGTCAGACTCACGCTTGTTCCAGCAGTCACCGTAAAGACGGACTGGTTAATGGCTGTTGCACGCGCAAATGTTGCATCCAATGTCACAGAAACACCATTGTTAAAGGTCACTGATTGCGCCCCATCTGCGGAAACCGCGGCTTGCCATACTTGAGTACCATTGGTGATCTCGAG
Source organism: Holosporales bacterium (assembly GCA_046318415.1). Taxonomy (GTDB): domain Bacteria; phylum Pseudomonadota; class Alphaproteobacteria; order Caedimonadales; family Caedimonadaceae; genus JBKCUK01. Next base: position 182,054 of record JBKCUK010000010.1, read on the forward strand.
CGTGCCGCTATTGGCACCCATGCGCAGCATGTATGTGCCAGCACCGGTCTGTGTACCAGCAGTAATGGCCGTCACACCACCGTTGAGTGCGTAAGAAGCCGAAGTAAACTGTGCCGCAGTTGCACCCGCATTAAGCCCCAGGGTCTGCTGGAGAGCGGTCTGGAATGTGGTCGCATTGGTAATACCAGATCTGTCAGCGTCATATGTGAGAGCGATAATGTTTGCTGGATCTGTTACGCTGTACAACTCGAGCGTTGCACCGTCGGCTGGGACCTCGTTAAAGGCTTTGAATGTTTGGTCACCCACCTGAACAGTCACATCATAACCACCACCATTGCTGACCTTGACAGTAGCAGACGATACGGTTCCACTGATAAATCCATCAGAAACTGTCGCAGAAAATGGCGTAGCACCAAATGTGTTTGTGGGGCCTGCAACCAGGTTTGAGGCAATACCCTGTCCAGCGGTACCGTTGTTAACAGCACCTGCGTTCGCAACCGTATTCAAGCTACCACCATTCAGCAAGCTCACGCCGTTCCAACGGGTTTTGTTGGCGATGTCGTCAATTTGACTCTTCAGCTGTTGGTACTCGTTGTTAATCATGCTGAGGGAGTCTGGACCCAAGTCACCGGAGTAGGCTTTTGCGGCCAGGGTACCCTTGGCGGTCAAAAGATCACGAATGTTGGTCACCGCACCGGCCGCAACCTGCAGAAGACCTGAGAGGTTTTGAGCGTTTGTGCGGCCCTGCTTTAGAATTTCAACCGTTGAACCCAACTGAGCAGCAATGGCGGCATCAGAAGATCCGTCGGATGGCTTAACCAACCTGGAACCCGTAGACATCATTGCCGTTGCTTTCGCGCTGTTTTCTGAGTGCTTACTTTGGGCAAGCATCGCACCTGATGCGACTGTATTTGTAAGACCTGTAACTGCTCCCATTTTCTTTCTCCTTCGCTTCCTGCGTTTATTATAAGCGCCTTCTTGGCACCTTTACTGTGGGAATGAGAGTTTCCCACATTCTCTCTTGCATTTTTTGTGCCAAGCTCGAACTTTATTTTTTAAAAGCGTTTTTTTTCAGTTCTCGCTGTCCTCCAGTACTTTCCAGCCCCTCGACTGTCTTTGCTTTACTTACGTCATGGGTATCCCCAACCTCAAATCCGGTAATTTTTTCCCACCCAACTGGCGGCAAAAAATTCCTAGGGTCAAAATTGCCTAGCAATTATTGTGCGTTGCGATGAAATTTCGAATGACCGGATAAATTTCATCCCGAAAACGGCGCCCGTTAAAAACGCCATAGTGCCCTACCCCTTTTTGAAGGTGGTGGTGTTGCTTCGTCTTGTCGAGATTGCGACATAATTCATGGGCAGCGTAGGTTTGACCAGCACCCGAAATATCATCATTCTCACCTTCAACCGTCAGAAGAGCTGTCTTCGTAATGGCTTGAGGCTCAACCTTATGGCCTTTCCAGGTCATCTTATGGTTGGGAATCAGGTGCTCTTGAAAAGCGGTGCGAACTGAGTCTAGGAAATAATCAGCCGGCAAATCCAGCACCGAGCGATATTCGTCATAAAACTTACGGTGAGCCTCAGCATCATCCTGATCTCCCCGCACCAAATGACCGAAATGATCCATTTGTGCTGACATGTGCCGCTCAAGATTCAAACTCATAAATCCAGATAACATCAAAAACCCAGGCATGACGCGGCGCATACTGCCTGGATAATAGACAGGTACACGTGCAATCACATTTTTCTCAAACCAAGAGTGGGGACGCTCATGGGCAGCCTTGTTGACTTTTGTGGGATTGACGCGGGTATCGATTGGACCGCCCATTAATGTCATGGAGAGCGGCTGCAGGGGGTGATCTGCCGAGGCCCACAAGGAAGCAAGCGCCAAAACCGGAACGGCTGGTTGGCAAACGGCAACCAGATGTATGGGGCGGTCAAAGGATTTTAGAAAATCCATCAAGTAACTAATATATTTCTCAAGGTCAAAAAGGCCGCGCGAAAGCGGAATATCGCGGGCATTCTTCCAGTCTGTGATGTAGACATCGTGGTCTTTCAAAAGGGTGCGTACCGTATCTCGCAAAAGGGTGGCATAATGCCCAGAATAGGGCGCAACGACCAGTACGGAGGGCACCGGGCGCGTGGACTTTGGCCGCCCCCCTTCCCCGGCGCTGACGGGGATGCGCTCAAAGTGAATTAAATCGCAAAAAGTGCGCTTTTTAACAATATGTTCTTTGATTTCAAAAAGCTGTCCTTCTTGAGAAAGAACCGAATCAATATCAAAACTGGGCTTCATAAAGCGTTTTGTACTGCGCTCGAGGGTTTCGTATTGGGCTGCGAGCGTTCGACCATAGCTGGTAAAGCTGCTGAGATTAAATGGATTTGCCCAGGTTCTGCGCCCCATGGTGGAGAGATAATGGACAGGCGTTAGCGAGAGATCTTGCATGTCTCTAAGATAATAGTAGGCCGTCATTTCCGCATCTTTTTGCATATCCATCAAGCGCGATGTTTGCGCCATCAAGGCATCCAAGACGGATGATGGATGAGGAGACTTAAGACTTGAATCGAACATGCGACCTATCCTTTGCTGACTTTTTGCAGCATAAGGCCAGATCCTTTAAAAAAGTCTTGATAACTAATTAATGACGCACAGAAGATGAGGTCAGAATATCTTGCAAAGCTTGTGCCATTTCATCTGCAGGCGTTTCATGATTGAAATGGGTCACAAATTCTCCTTCCGGATTCATCAGATAAACAATCGATGAGTGATCCATAAGGTAATCATTGGCACCCCGATCTTCTGAGGCCCGCGCAAAGTAAACGCGATATGCTTCACCTGCGGCGGCAATTTGATCTTTTGTACCGGTCAAGGCGATGAATTGGGGATGATAACTCTCGATATAGCGGGCCAGATGCGGCACGGTATCACGCTCGGGATCAATGGTGATGAAGAGAGGTTGCACAAGTTTGGCGTACTGCCCCAATTGCTGAAGGGCTTGACTCATATGATAAAGCGCCGCCGGACAAATATCCGGACAGTAGGTATACCCAAAGTAGACCAGCATCCATTTGCCCCGAAAATCCGCTTGTGTTCGCGCGCGGCCGGTGTGATCGATGAGGGAAAATGGACCACCAATGGTGACGGTTCCCTGATCCCCATGGGTCAGTTGATTCGGCAAGCGGTGATACAAATAACCAAGAAAAGCAGATCCACTGCACAATCCCACAAGGGCCACGATAAATGTCCAGCGCTTCATGATCCTGATTCTAACTAAAGGCATGAAATTTCAACAAATATACACTTATTCCCAAGGGAATTCTATAATTCCTGCACCACACGCAGATTATTTCAGGGGGCGCACACCCCTTGGACGCAGGAGTTTTTTCATCTCAACAGCCTTAGCTGGCGAGACCCGGTGCATCACGGGCCTCGATACCCGCACCATCCTTCCCCAGACGGGGCGAGCTTCTTGCTGTGACGCAGCCTCGCCCCCTTGTGAAGCAGCGGCATTTTTGCGGTAAGATTGTAAAGCAGCCTGGCGGTAGCGTGCCAAGGTGGCCTTGGTTTGAGATGGCGTATAAGTCGCAGGACCTTGAGCTATCGCTTTTTGCGCGGGATGGGCCACACGATGAAGTCGAGGACTCGCGGCAGACAGCGGCCGAATGGTGCGGCCCCAAACAGGTCGTGAAGCTTCGATCCTGCCCACGGCTTGCTGCGCCTCGGCATACCACTCACCAAGACCTTTTTGACGTTCTTTTGTCCAGATATCATAGACTTTGCGCGCATAAGGAATATGGTGAGCAGGCGTTGCCGAGTGATAGTAAGCCACAGCCTTTGTCCATGAGCCTTGCGTATTTTTAAGCTGCAATAGGAAATCCGCCGCATATTCGACGTTTGTTTTAGGGTCAAAGGCCTCTTCAAGGGTCCGAAAGGCATGTTTATGATGGTGTAAGTTAATTTGCGCACATCCCACATCAATGGACTTCACCCCGCGCGCCATCAGCTGACGTACGGCCGCAACTGCCTCTGCTTTTGTCGCAAAATAACGCCCTTCACCCTCGGCATTCACTGTCCACGGCCAGGCCACAATCTCCTTACGTTCCTTGTGCCAGCGACCTGATTCAACCTTTGCAATGGCCGTTAAGAGATGGCGTGGAATACCTTTCAGCAGCTCTTGTCTTGTAATGTGGGCTCGACACGCATTGTGGGAATTCAAAGGCGACAAGGTCTGTGCCCACACTTGAGTGGACGTTAGTATCACAAGGAAAGCAAAGACTTTTCGACTCATCATTAAAATGCGTTTGCAACCTTTAGGCCAAGTTAGGCTTCATTTTCATAAAGTCATTAAAATTTTAACGAATAATTAATGTGGCGAAAACAACAATAAAATGTGTTTTGTTTTTGACGGAGTAAATGAATGTCTATGGAACGTTTTCTGACCCTATGCTTGATGACATCCGCGCTGGCGCTTTCGCCGCACGCCTATGCTCAAACCACAAATGCTGAAGAACCTGAAGCAACGGTGGAAAAGGCCGAGCAAGCCGAGGAAAAGGCAAGTGAAGCGGAAATCACCCAAAAGGTGCAGAAAAATTACCAAGTGGCACTGGTTGAAAAGCGCCATTCCAGCCTGAAGACCTGCCCAAACATCCTTGAGCTGCTCAAAGGCACAGTCATTGGAGCCAGTGGCGCTGAAAAAACAAAAACCGGCATGGAAAAGCTCGCAAACCCCAAATACGCACTGGTGACCTTCTCAAAGACCGCGCCCCATGTGCGGCCCTATGCCCGGGAAGCGCAACATAAATTTGCCCTCGTTCGCCTTCAGCATGAAGGGCACCCCGTCTTGTATGCTGTGAGGTATGCGAACCCCACAGAAGGCGAGAAAATTAAGCTGGATCTCGACAAACTAAAACAAGATTCAAGCCAAATGATCCAGACCTTTAACAATGATGCCTGTGTCTTGAGCATCAAAAACCCCCAAGGCCCCATGGGTCGCAAAGAACTGGTCTGGCTTTACCACGTTGTACCGGTTGAAAATACCAACTAAACCGAGTGCAGAATGCAGATGACGGGGGTTGGTATGAATCGTCATTGCGAAGAAGTCATCGACCGACGTGGCAATCCATGGTCGCCCTTGACTTACACTGCTCTATCAAGAATTGGCAAATAGCCTAGATCCCCGCCTTCGCGGGAATGACGGGGACGAGATTAGTGGCCCTGCGGCACCAACTGTTAAAGACAGACTCGATCGCCACGCTTCGCTTGCGATGACGAAGGCGTATAAGGTGTGCACGCTACAAACAATAGGGTTACTGGACGCGCAATGACCAAGCTAGCGCTGCTTCGCTCGCGGTGAGAACAGTCGACTAGCGATAGCGCAAGTCGGCTTTGATATTTTCCGCCAGAAGTGACTCCCAACGCTCGCCATTATCGAGAAGCTTATCTTTGTTATAAAACAGCTCCTCACGGGACTCGACGGCGAACTCGAAGTTGGGCCCCTCGACGATGGCATCCACGGGGCAAGCTTCTTGGCACAGTCCACAGTAAATGCATTTGGTCATATCAATGTCATAGCGAACGGTACGGCGGCTGCCGTCTTCACTGCGTGGCGCTGCATCAATGACGATGGCTTGGGCGGGACACACAGCTTCGCACAATTTGCAGGCGATGCAGCGCTCTTCTCCACTGCTATAGCGACGAAGGGCATGCTCACCCCTAAAGCGCGGCGAAATGGGCCCTTTTTCATAAGGATATTGCAGCGTCACTTTGCGCTTGAACATGTATGTCAGGGTTAAAGCCATGCCTGAGAGAATCTCCCATAAGACAAAGCCTTGCAGACGCTGAATAAGAGCTTGCATTACACGGCTCCTCCATGCTTGGGCAACAAATCAAAGGCCACTAAAGTACCCGAGGTGAGCACCACCCACACGAGGGTCAAAGGCAAAAACACCTTCCAGCCAAGGCGCATGAGTTGGTCATAGCGAAAACGCGGCAACGTTGCCCGCACCCACAGGAACAAAAACAGCATGAACGCCACCTTCAGGGCAAACCAGACGAAACCTGGAATCCATGTCAACGGCGCCACTTGCATGGGTGGCAACCAACCACCTAAGAACAAAATCGCGGCCATGGCGCTCATCAGAATCATGTTGGCGTATTCCCCCAGGAAGAAGAGCGCGAACGGCATGGAAGAATACTCAACGTTATAGCCGGCTACCAGTTCTGCCTCAGCTTCGGGAAGGTCAAAGGGGGCACGATTGGTCTCGGCTAAGGCCGAGATAAAAAAGATCACAAACATGGGAAGGTGAGGAATCACGAACCACATGCCTTGCTGGGCTTTTACAATGGCGCTTAGATTCAAGGATCCCGTTGATAGCAAGACGGCAACAATCACGAAACCAATGGAAACCTCATAAGAGACCATTTGAGCAGCCGAACGCAAAGCGCCAAGAAAGGCGTACTTCGAATTACTGGCCCAACCCGAGATGATGATGCCGTAAACCCCAAGGGAAGAAATGGCAAACAAATAAAGGATGCCCACGTTGATATCCGCCAGCACAACGCCCTCATCAAAAGGGATCACAGCCCAGGCAATCAAGCTGAGGGTAAAGGTCAACACAGGGGCGAAGAGAAACAAAAGGCGATTAGCCTTTGCGGGAATGATCATTTCCTTGTGCAACAGCTTCAAGGCGTCAGCAATCGGTTGCAATAAGCCAAGCGGCCCCACGGTTGCAGGTCCTACGCGCAGTTGCATGGCCGCGATGACCTTACGCTCGGCATAGGTCAGGTAGGCGACCGAGAGAATCAGCGGAAGCACGATCAACAGAATATAGCCTGAGGTTTTGAGAAGATAAGGAAGGTGCATTTGGATGAACTCAACCATAAATGGCTCTCCTTCCCTCTTTTGCGCTGGGGTCCTGGGCGTGGATGCAAGCAGCCATGGTCTCGGAATGACGGGAAATGCTATCCGTCATGTAAAACCCGGGGCTGGGCGCCGCAAAAGGCTGCCCCAAGAGCGCCCCCTCGACGCCAAAATTCTGCCAGGGCGCCATGCTGATCTGGTCATGATGGGCGAACACAGGATTAAGCTGCGCCATGCGTGCCCGAAGCGCATCAACCGTGTCATAGGGCAAGGTCTGCGCCAATACTTCCGACAGGGCGCGAATGATCCGCCAGTCTTCCTTGGCCTCACCCGGCGCGTTGAGGGCCTTCATTGTGCGTTGCACGCGCCCTTCGGTATTGACATAGGTCGCTGATTTTTCAGTATAGGCCGCTGAGGGCAGAATCACGTCGGCCCGCTGCGCGCCCGCATCACCATGGTGTCCAATGTAGACCACGAACGTCTCGGGCTCGAGTTTCTTAATCTCAAAATCATCAGCGCCCAGCAAGAACAAGACATCAAGCGCCCTGCCCTTTGAGGCTTTTAACATTCCCTCTAAGTCAAGCCCCTTGGCCCCTGGGATAAATCCCGCATCAAGGCCCCCCACACGGGCAGCCGCCTTATGCAACACATTGAAACCATTCCAATCATCGCGCACAATGTTGAACTTTTCGGCAATCTCACGGCCAAGGCGCAGAATCTGCGCACCATCGGGACGGGTCAGCGCCTCTTGTCCAATGATCAGCATGGGATGCGCGGCTGCTTTGAACAGCTTAGCAAGAGGATTGCGGCCCGCAAGGGTCGCCTCCAGCAGCGCTGGGTCGGCGCCGAGGTTTTCGTAGGGTATGGTGAGGTCCTTGTCTTCGGGAAGCGCCCCACCCACATAGGCTGCTGCAAAACCGCCTTGCAAGTAACGTTTGCGAAGACGGGCCATGATCAACGGTGCTTCAAGGCGCACATTGCTATTCACAATTAAGCAGAAGTCTGAGCGCTCGATCCCGGCAATGGTGGTGTTAAAAAGGTACGAGGCCCGCACCGAAGCATCTAGCTTGGCACCGTCTAAACGACAGTCCATGCTGGTGACTTCAAGACGCGTCAGGAGGTCTTTCAGCGCCACCATGGACTCCACATCGGCGAGGTTGCCAGCAAGGGCTCCCATGCGCTCTGGCCGGCTTTGGCGGACTTTAGCGGCCACGGCCTCCAGGGCGTGTTGCCATGAAGCTTCAACCAACGCCCCATTTTGGCGCACATAGGGTCGGTCTAAGCGCTGACGCGACAGGCCATCGCAGGCAAACCGACTTTTATCGGAAAGCCATTCCTCATTGATGTCCTCATGCAGGCGCGGCAAAATGCGCACAACCTTCAAACCGTAGGTATCGACACGAATATTGCTGCCCACAGCATCCAAAACGTCAATACTTTCGGTTTTCGTGAGGTCCCAAGGGCGTCCCTGAAACGCATAGGGTGCTGAGGTCAAAGCGCCAACTGGACACAAATCGATCACGTTTGCAGAAAGCTCGGAAGTGACTGCCTGATCCAGATAGCTGGTGACTTCCATATCCTCACCGCGGCCGATGGCACCCAGCTCGCTGACGCCGGCAATATCGGTGGCAAAACGAATGCAGCGGGTGCAGTGGATACAGCGTGTCATCGAGGTTTTGATGAGGGGGCCCATATATTTATCGGGTACGGCCCGCTTGTTTTCCGCAAAGCGACTGCTGCTGGGGCCATAAGCCATGGTAATGTCCTGCAGGTCACACTCACCACCCTGATCGCAGATGGGGCAATCCAAAGGATGGTTGATTAGCAAGAATTCTAAAACCCCTTTGCGGGCTTTTTCCACATACTCGGTATTGGTGTGGATTACCATATTATTGCCAGCAGGCATGGCGCAACTGGCCACGGGCTTGGGAGAGCCCTCCATCTGTACCAAGCACATGCGGCAATTGCCGGCCACTGGCAGGCGCGGATGATAGCAAAACACTGGCACTTCGGCGCCCAGCATTTGTGCCGCCTGCAAAATGGTCGTACCCTCTGGCACCTCGATTTCTTGACCATTGATGGTCAGCTTTATCATGGACATCCCCCGCTTTTTCTTAGGCCGCTTTGTGTTTGGCCATGCGTTCTTCGATCAGTGGTCGGAAATGGCGAATCAAGCCCTGAATCGGCCAAGCTGCCGCATCACCCAGAGCACAGATGGTGTGGCCTTCCACTTGGCGCGTGACTTCCTCAAGCATATCAATGTCCTCAGGGACACCCTCACCGCGCACCATTTTTTCCATCATGCGCCACATCCACCCGGTCCCTTCACGGCAAGGCGTGCACTGACCACAGCTTTCATGCATGTAAAACCGTGACAAACGGGCGATGGCTTTAATCACATCGGTGGATTTGTCCATGACGATGACCGCACCGGTACCAAGACCGGATTTGGCGGCCCGAAGGGCATCATAATCCATGGTCACCGTGTCACAGACGGACTTTGGAATCAGCGGCACCGACGAGCCCCCTGGAATCACGACCAGCAAGTTATCCCAGCCGCCTCGCACGCCGCCAGCATGCTTTTCAATGAGATCCTTTAGGGGAATTCCCATTTCTTCCTCGACGGTGCAGGGACGATTCACGTGGCCAGAAATGCAAAACAGTTTGGTGCCCGTGTTATCGGGCTTCCCAAGGCCAGCAAACCAGCCCCCCCCGCGGCGAAGAATGGTGGGCACCACAGCAATGGATTCCACGTTATTAATAATGGTGGGGCAGCCATAGAGCCCAACGATGGCAGGAAACGGTGGCTTGAGGCGCGGTTGCCCTTTGCGGCCTTCAAGACTTTCTAAAAGCGCCGATTCTTCACCACAGATATAGGCACCGGCACCTCGATGCACCACCACATCCACATCCCATCCAGAACCGGCGGCGTTCTTGCCAATCAAACCGGCGGCATAGGCCTCGTCAACGGCCGTCTTCAGATGCTGCGCTTCGTTATAAAACTCGCCGCGAACATAAATATAGACCTTATGGGCATGGATAGCGCGGGCCGCATAAAGGGCACCTTCCACCAGTTTGTGGGGCTCATGACGTAAAATATCGCGGTCTTTGCAGGTTCCAGGCTCGGATTCGTCGGCATTAATGACCAAATAATGGGGAATATCACTGGGCTTGGGGATGAAGGACCACTTGCGTCCCGTGGCAAATCCAGCCCCTCCTCGCCCCCGCAAACCCGATGCAATGACTTCCTGGACGATCCATTCCGGCCCTTTTGCAAGGATTTCAGCCGGATTGCGCCAGTCGCCCCTTGCCTGCGCGCCTTTGAGGCGCCAATCGGCTTGGCCATACAAGTTTGTGAAGATACGATCTTGATCTTTCAGCATCGACCTCACCTATGCTTTTTGCTTTTTCTTAGTTGGGGGTGGGTTTGCACCACCAGGCACCTCTTCTTGCATGGGCGCCGAGTTCAACCGGGGCGCCCGCGTTCCTGGTTTCACCTCTCGCCCAGCACGCAAATCTTCCAAAATCTGCCCCATGGACCCCTCATCCAAGTCTTCGTAAAAGTCATCGTTAATCTGTACCATGGGGGCATTCACACAGGCGCCCAAGCACTCAACTTCCATGTACGAAAACAGTCCATCCCCACTCACCTGACGGGGCTGATCTCCAATGTGCTTGCGGCAAGCCTGAAGAACCCCATCACTACCCCGCAACCAACAGGGTGTCGTGGTGCATACTTGCACAAAATATTTCCCCACAGGCTGCATATTAAACATGGAATAAAAGCTGGCGACCTCATAAACGCGAATGACCGGCATATCTAAAAGAGTTGCCACGTGTTCGATGCACTCGCGCGACAGCCAATTGTCATTTTGACGCTGGGCCAGATCCAACAAAGGTAACAAAGCGCTCGCCTCGCGACCCTCGGGATATTGGGCGATGATGGAGGCCACTTTTTTCTTATTCTCGGCGCTAAACTCAAAGGCTACGCCAACAGCTTGCAAAGTACTTTTCACCGGTCGATTTCTCCAAAAACGATATCCAGCGAGCCAATAATCGCCACCACATCAGCCAGCATATGACCCTTAGCCATAAAATCGACACCCTGCATAAAGGCAAAACCAGGTGCGCGAATCTTACAGCGGTAGGGCCGATTCGTTCCATCAGCCACCAAATAAACGCCAAATTCCCCCTTGGGCGCCTCAACCGCGGTATAGGTCTCACCTGCCGGAACGTGATAGCCCTCGGTATGCAGTTTAAAGTGATGAATCAAAGCTTCCATGGACGATTTCATCTCGTCACGACTGGGGGGTGCGACTTTTTTATTTTCGGTCATCACGGGGCCACGAGGCATCTGCTTCAGGCATTGCTGAATGATCTTCACGCTCTGGCGCATTTCCTCGACACGGACCAAGTAACGATCATAACAATCACCATGGGCACCGACGGGCACCTCAAAATCCATCCGATCGTAGACATCGTATGGCTGGGCACGCCGTAAATCCCAAGCCACTCCGCTGGCACGCAGCACAGGTCCGGTAAAGCCCCAATCCAAAGCTTGTTGGGTGGTGACGACACCAATGTCGACGGTTCGTTGCTTGAAGATACGGTTGTTGGTCAGCAAGCGCTCCATATCATCAATGGCTTTGGGATAGCGCTCCATAAATGCATAGAGGTCAGCTTCTAAACCCTCAGGAAGATCCTGGTGAACCCCGCCGGGCCGGAAGTAATTGGCGTGCAACCGCGCACCACTGACCCGCTCGTAAAAGCCCATGAGGTGTTCGCGCTCTTCAAACCCCCACAAGAAGGGGGTCATGGCGCCAACGTCGAGCGCATAGGTGGTCAGGTTCAAAATATGGTTTAGAATGCGGGAAATCTCAGCAAACATGACACGAATGTACTGACCGCGCAGGGGCACCTCGAGGCCCAGCAGTTTTTCCACAGCAAGGGCAAAAGCATGTTCTTGGCACATGGGCGAAACGTAATCCAGGCGATCAAAATAGGGAAGCGCCTGGAGGTAGGTGCGATGCTCAATCAGCTTTTCCGTGCCACGGTGCAAAAACCCCACATGGGGGTCAGCGCGCTCAATGACCTCTCCGTCTAATTCCAACAACAGGCGCAGCACACCATGGGCGGCTGGATGTTGGGGGCCAAAGTTAATCATTTGGCGGCGGGATTCTTCGACCATTATGCGCCCCCTTGCGATGCTTTTTCATCCCCAGGAAGATGCGGCGTCATCCCTTCCCATGGACTGAGATTATCAAAGGTTCTGAAGGCTTGCGGCAGCTGCACCGCATCATAGGCCACGCGCTTTTGCTGGTCATCGTAGCGCACCTCGACATATCCGGTCAGCGGAAAATCCTTACGCAAAGGGTGCCCCTCGAAACCATAATCGGTCAGAATACGGCGCAGATCCGGATGCCCCTCGAAAAGAATGCCCATAAGGTCGAAGGCCTCGCGCTCCCACCAATTGGCTGAACTAAATAAGTCCACGCACGAAGGCACCGGGGTCGAGGCATCGGTGAGAACCTTAAGGCGTAGGCGCTTGTTATGCTTTAAGCTCAAAAGATGATAGACCACCTCGAAACGGGGATTCCGATCGGGATAATCCACGGCACACAAATCAATCAGCTGACGATAGTAGTGGTCTTGATGATCCCGAAGGTAGCTGAGCACCTTTAGAATGGCAGCGCGTTCAATCAAGAGCGTCACCTCTCCCAGCACCACCTCATAGCCCGCACAATCCTTTTTGAAGGTTTTTTGAAGGCTTTTTGCGTAAGACTCAAGCTCTTTTGTCATCACTGATCCTCACGCCCGCACAATGGTTCGCCGGTGTTGGGTGCGAATTTTTTGCTGCAACAGCAATAACCCGTATAATAGCGCCTCTGCCGAGGGTGGACACCCCGGAACATACACATCAACAGGCACAATCCGATCGCATCCCCGCACCACCGAATAGGAATAGTGATAATACCCACCGCCATTAGCGCAGGATCCCATGGAAAGCACCCACCGCGGTTCTGGCATTTGATCATAAACACGACGCAAGGCGGGCGCCATTTTATTGGTCAGCGTGCCAGCGACGATCATCAGATCGGACTGGCGCGGACTGGGGCGGAAAACCATGCCAAAGCGATCCAAGTCATAACGACTGGCGGCCGAGTGCATCATCTCAACGGCGCAACAGGCAAGACCAAATGTCATGGGCCACATGGAGCCTGCCCGGGCCCAGGCGACCACATCCTCGATTTTGGTCAACAGATAGCCTCGGTCGGGCAGCTCTTCTTGCAAAGCGCGGGTGACAGGATCTTGTGTTACTCCCATTCCAGCGCCCCCTTCTTCCACTCGTAAATAAAGCCCACCGTCAAAATGCCCAGAAAGACCATCATGGACCAAAAACCAAAAAGGCCAATCTCACCAAGGCTTACCGCCCAGGGAAATAGAAAGGCGATCTCCAGATCAAAAATAATGAATAAAATCGCTACCAGATAAAAGCGCACATCGAACTTGGCGCGCGGATCACCAAAAGAATCAAAACCGCATTCATACTGGGCCAGCTTTTGCACATCGGGCTTTTTAGGCCCGCGCATATAGGCAAGCGCAACCAGAACCAGCGACAAACCGATGGCAATCGCAATAAAAATTATGATGGGTGCGTACGCCCGGAGTAGCGCTTCCATAACCGCTTCTCCTCTTTTCCTTTGTTATTATGCCCCTATCATACCTGGATTACGGAGATTCTCAATGGGGTACACCGCACCAAGCACAATAATCTTAGACATTAACGCAGATAAAAGCTTCGAATAATTCGATAGTCATCTCCCGCCCGCTCCATCCAGGCAACGTGATGAACCTTGAATTCGATGGGATGAAAAGGACGCATCATAAATTCCTGACGCAAGGCGGCTTTCATGTCTTCAGGCAAGGCTTTGCGGACACTTTGCACTTTGATGTGGGGCAGAAAATCGTAGGTACGATCAAAGTCATAGCGCCCCTCCAAACCCTTGGCCAACAACTCCATGGAGACTTCACGAAGCTGAGCCATTTCAGATAGCGGCTCAACAGCACCACACAGCGTATTACCGGTGCCAAGGATAATGGGCTTTCTTATAACAGCCTTAAAAACCCGCAACTGGGCAAGCGGCTTGAAGCATTCCGCCAATAACGGCCGATCTTCACGTTCCAAGTCATGCACGTACCCCAGTGTAATATGAAGATTTTGTTGTTTGACCCAACGCACTTGGTCTGGCGGAAAAGGCAGACGTAGCTTTTGTTTAATCTCAAGCTTTGTCGAATCCGATGGCACGATGGCTAAAAAAGCATTTTGCGACATGGTTGAGACTTTATTGTTTTTTATACATCTTAGTCGACTTTTACGCAGCCTCCAAGAATGCGCTTACATGAATAGGATTTAGGCAAGCACGGTGGCGTCTTGAGGAAAGCTGGAGGCAATCCTCGGCAGCGTTTTGAGGGTTTGTTCACACAAGGCACCACTGACAGCATTTTGTACAAAACGCATTTGAAAAGCCCGCACAACAGCTTCTGTGTGGGCGCAAAGAATACCCGTTTGGGGCACTTGATAGCCAATCTTCGCAAGAAGCGCTTGGGCCTCTATCAGATCTGGTAGCCTCAACATGGCGTCAGCCTGAGGGGTGATCATCGTCGTTTGTAGGCCCACACCAGCCTCTGCAAGCCGCTGCCAGGGAAAGTGTTCACCAGGATCAGATTTACGGGTAGGCGCGATGTCGGAATGCCCGACAATATTATGCGCGGGAATCGAATAGCGCTCGATCAAGCCACGGCTTAAAGCAATTATGCTCTCGATCTGGGCTTCTCTATAAGGCACCCGGGGTGTGACATCATGCCCTGGGTTCACTACCTCGATACCAATAGAAGAGCCGTTTAGTGATGTGCGCCCGCGCCACGCGCTTTTACCCGCATGCCACGCCCGATTTTGATCATCCACCAGTTGATAGATACGGCCATCAAGGTCGATGACATAATGGGCACTCACGCGCCCCAGAGGATTGTGAGGATCGCATAAAATCTCAATGCTGCGCTCAAAATCCACAGCCGTGTAGTGTAACACCAGCATATCAATAGTGCTTCCTGGGGGGCGATCATCGAAATTGGGAGAGCAGTAGCGGCGATCAATCTGAAGGCTTTGCATCGTGCTCTCCTATTGCAGTTCGCGGACGTTCACCACACCTGGGATACGCGCCATCATTTCACGCATTTCCACCCCAATCACATACCGGCCGGGCAAGGCCAAGCTGACCTTACGGCCATTTTGCGGCAAAAGCGACACTTGTATGACATGTTTGCCCTTGGGTGCCGCGCTCAGCAACATACGAATTTTATCAAACGCATCTTGGCTCACAACTTCGAGATCTAAAATCGAAGGGGCAGCCGCCAACACATCATCAAGAGGTGCAAGCTCTTGCACCGTCAGGCGTAAGTTTTCATCCTCCACACGACCTGCCACCCGCATGAAGAGGGTGGCCCCTGCCTCGATGCGTTCCCGATTACGGTTATAGGCTTCTGAAAACACAGTGACTTCAAAAACCCCTGCGGCATCGGAAAGGGTCACAAAGGCAAAGCGATTACCCGCCTTGCTGAGGCGTTCTTTTTTGGCAATCACCACGCCTGCCACGGCCAGGACACTTCCCTCATGACGACGAAAATGGGTTTGCAAAACCGTACTTGGGTGCAAATGCAGCTTCTCAAGGGAGCTTCCGTAGGCATCCAAAGGATGGGAAGAGAGATAAAAACCCACAGCATCAAACTCACGCTGCAGCGCTTCTAAGTGACGCCAGGAATCCACATCCGGAAGCTTTACTTGGGTTACGGGCGTCTCAGCGCCCCCAAAAAGATTTACCTGATTGTTGGCGCTCTCAGCGATCGCCTCGCCCACAAAGCGCAACACCAAATCAAGGGATGCAGAAAGCTGCGCGCGATTTGAATTGAGGGTGTCAAAAGCACCTGCAGCAATGAGGTTTTCCAGCAAACGCCGATTCACCACCCGGCTATCAAGACGTCGTGCAAAATCTATAATATCCGTAAAGGGTCCATTTTTTTCCCGTTCAGCTACCATCTGATCAATGGCTGCTGCGCCCACGTTTTTGATGGCGGCGAGAGCATAGCGCACGCACAAAGCACCGTCTTCATCTTGCTCAACACGGAATTCAGAGAAACTCTTATTTACATCAGGCGGCAGCAGCTTAATCTGCAACCGTTGCAGTTCCTGACGGAACAAATTGAGTTTATCCGTACTGGACATATCGTAGGTCATGGTCGCTGCCAAAAACTCGACCGGATAGTTGGCTTTCAGATAGGCCGTTTGGTAGGCAATCAAGGCATAGGGCGCCGAGTGACACTTGTTAAAGCCGTAAC
The DNA here is from genome assembly GCA_046318415.1 of Holosporales bacterium. Taxonomy (GTDB): domain Bacteria; phylum Pseudomonadota; class Alphaproteobacteria; order Caedimonadales; family Caedimonadaceae; genus JBKCUK01. Next base: position 198,309 of record JBKCUK010000010.1, read on the forward strand.
CTGCGAACTTGGCCATGGATTCAAAGATTTGCGAGGCAACGGCCTTATCCACACCATTCTTCACCGCGCCGTTGACGAACAACTCCTGCTGCGCGTCCATTTCGCTTTTAATCTTTTTACCCATGGCCCGGCGGAGCAAGTCTGCGCCGCCCAGGGTATATCCCCCCATGACCTGGGCAATCTGCATCACCTGTTCCTGGTAAACCATCACACCGAAGGTCTCTTTTAAGATCTCTTCCAGCATGGGGTGCGCATAGGTCACGGCCTCGTGGCCATGCTTACATGCCAAATAGCGCGGAATATCGTCCATGGGCCCTGGTCGATAAAGGGCAACGAGGGCAATTACTTCTTCAAAGCGATCCGGCTGCAGACGCCGCACCACATCCCGCATCCCCGCACTTTCAAGCTGGAACACGCCCATGGTCTCCACCCGCTGCAGCATTTCAAAGGTCTTTTGATCGTCCAACGGGATGGTTGAAATATCGATCTTGATCCCACGATCCGCCAGCATATCTATCGTGCGTTGAATGATGGTCAGGGTCTTCAGACCCAAAAAGTCGAATTTCACCAACCCCGCCGTTTCAACATCCTTCATGTTGAACTGGGTTGCTGGTAAGGCTGACTTGCCGTCGTGATATAAGGGCACTAACTCGTCCAAAGGCTTTGAGCCAATGACCACACCGGCTGCGTGGGTCGAGGCATGGCGGTAAAGACCCTCAAGCTTCATGCCCATATCCAGAAGCTTTGCCACTGTGGGATCGTTTTGCTGCTCTTGACGCAGCATGGGATCTTGCTCAAGGGCCTGCTCAAGGGTCACCGGATTGGCGGGATTGTTGGGCACCATTTTGCACAGGCGATCCACCTGGCCATAGGGCATGCCAAGTACGCGTCCCACATCGCGCAGCACCGCCCGCGCCTGCAACTTACCGAAAGTAATGATTTGTGCAACCCGGTCAGCACCATAGCGTTGACTGACATACGCGATCACCTCATCGCGACGATCTTGGCAGAAGTCCACGTCAAAGTCGGGCATGGAGACGCGCTCTGGGTTCAAAAAGCGCTCAAACAGCAGCCCTAAACGGATGGGATCGATGTCGGTAATGGTCAGAGCCCAGGCCACCAGCGATCCCGCGCCCGAACCACGCCCTGGACCTACGGGTATGGTTTGGGCTTTTGCCCACTTAATGAAGTCGGCAACGATCAGGTAGTAACCGCTGTATCCCATGCGGGTGATCACATCCAACTCACGCTCTAATCGCTGAACGTAAGTCTCACGGGTTTTGGCCACCTCCTCTTGGGTCATATCGGGGGTGAGGACATGCTGAAGACGCGCCTCTAAGCCCACTGTGGCTTGGGCACGCAGCTCGTGATCCTCGCCATGCTCGCAAGGGAACGACGGCAGCATCGGTTTTTGCGGCGTCAACATATAGGCGCAACGCTGCGCGATCACCACCGTATTGTGCAAGGCCTCGGGCAAGTCAGCGAATAAGCGCTGCATCTCTTCCACTGAGCGCAAGCGATTGTTGGGACTGACCCGCCGACGATCTTCTTCAACCACATAGCGGCCGCTGGCAATACAAAGCAAAGCATCGTGGGCCGCATACATGTCTTCGTCGGCAAAAAACGCTTCGTTGGTCGCCACCAATGGGACCCCGAACGTATCGGCTAAGTCAAGCACTTGAGCTTCAAGGCGGCGTTCTTGGGGAATGCCTAAACGACTGACTTCTAAATAATAACGATCGCCGAATACATCAAGGTAGGCTTTTAATGCAGCTTCCGCAGCGGCCCTTTGCCCTTGAAGCAAATGGTGACCAACAGCGCCATCACGGCCGCCACTTAAGGCAATAAGGTCGTCACCCCATTGCTGTAAGGCCTCAAAAGGCACGTGTAACTCGGCGCCCTCCAATTGCTGCACATACATGGCGCTGACCAGCTTCAGCAGATTTTGATAGCCGCGCTGACTTTTAGCCAACAGCACAAGGGTATCAAGGGGTCTAGGGGATGAGGCCATACTTAAGCGATTATCTCGCAGCCTTGGATCTCCTTTAGGCGGCGTGATCTTAAGGGTGCACCCCAAAATAGGCTGAATACCAGCACTGGCAGCTGCCATAGAAAACTCAACGGCACCAAAGAGATTATTTGTGTCGGTGAGAGCAACGGCCGGCATATGGCGCTTGTGGCAGAGCTTGACGAGATCCTTAACCTTAATCGCCCCCTCAGCCAGAGAATAGGCCGAATGGACCCTTAAATGCACAAAAGGAATCGAAGAATTTACGCTACGCATGGGGCCTACTTTAGCCCCGTTATCACGCAATGTCACGGCTGTTTCGAGGGGAAAATAACCCCGCTCTATCTGGCTAGCTGGCCGGGCTCTTGGGAAGATGTTGTGAATTCTCTCTTTTTTAAACTCCCATCCCCTTTGTAGCCCGATTAGCCTTGAAAAATATCACAATTACCAATGTGGGAAGTTGTGCTTTCACAGGGAGAAAAAACAATGAAATCACAGGACCAAAACAACCCAAAAGTCGAGTATGCAGCAGCACACTTAGAGAAAACTCTTTCACGAATGATGAAAGTAGCTTTTTTGGGGACAGCTCTTCTCAGTGGGACAGCCTACGCCAGCGAAAAGTTCGAGCGGGAAAAAGAAGAACCTTTCCTTCTCAGCCCGCATCTTTCGGAAGATTCGGATTTCCTTGAATTGAGGGCGCTACAGTATGAAGACACGCTGCCCATGCGCCCCTTTTTTCATGACTATGAGCCCATCCAACGTGTAGAGCAGTATAGCACCGTTGATGGTGAAGGAACTGTTGCCCACGCTTTGGTCAATGTACCCATCCTTCACCAGGTTGACTTTTTTCCGTTTTTCTCATTAACAAAGCGCCTTGAGGATGTGAGCAATATCAAGGTGCTTCCCGATCAAATTTTAGATCTTTGCGCAGCCCAGGGAATAACTTTGCGGCCGGAGAAAATCGAATTATTTCACGTATTACAGGAACACAAGCCAAACCTTATCCTCTATCCCCACTATTGGCTTTTCCCTGGCACGCCACGTAGTAGTACGGATCCTTTTCACCATGAGACCGACATCCTAACCCTTGTGGTCGGCCGCGGCATCAATAAAGGTGTCACCATCGGCGGCGGCGCCGCTCTTCATCAAAAAGCCATCATCAAAAATCAGACTGAGGATTACGGACCAACGATGATTGCAAGCTTACTTGAGCCAAGTCGCGAAATCACCGGCCTCCAGGCAGAGCCCATTACAGAGTTCTGGTCTGTCATCTATCATAAAGCAGAGCAAAGGGCGGCGGTTACCCTTCACACCATTGCTGAGACCGGACACCTTCTCGAGCATTATAACCATATGTGGCACAGCTTACCCTACACCCCTGAAGTTGCAGAAGTGTTTACATCCTGCACCGAAACCAATTTTTTAAGTCTGATGCACAAACAAGATTATCTGAAAATTCAGGAAGATCTTAAAGATGGTAAGATCATGCATGCAATGGACTTATTGCCGGGGTTGCTTGGCAAAAAGAAGGCCAAACCAAGCGGTTTTATTGTTGATCATGACACAGCTTGGACCAATCCCGGAATCAAAGATAATACCCCCACAAGCGGAAATGGTGAGGTCAAATACCAACTGGATCTGGATATCCATTCGATTTTGAAGGCTGATCCGCGCCATGTGCAAATAACTTTTCTTGGCGCCAAAGGAAGAGGAAAAGATTATGTAACGACCGTTTCTGTCTATGGTAACAGCGATAACTATCGGGGCTATCAAGACATCCCCCTGGGTCGTTTGCGCGTCGTGAATGATGGGGCAAACGCCAGAAAAGAAGACGTTGTTGAATTCACCAGCCTTATCGTTCCCCAGTATGCGATAGAAGAACTCTCTCCTTATGACAAGCTTGCCATGACGTTCACGCTTGATAACTGCAATGACGCCAGCTCAGCATTTGGCTTTGAAGCAATGAAATTCAGCTTTCTGGATGAATTGCCTCAAGACTACAGCCCCAACAGCGTCTTAGTAGCCAAAAGGGATTATGAAGTCACCAAACCGGGAGCAGGCCTCGCTTTTTGTGGTGAGGGATGGTGGCACTTCCCTGAAGATGTAAAAAATTGGGGCACGGGAAAGTCAGCAAGACTGCACCTAAATCTATCGGCGCTCAACCCGCACAAAGAACTCAGCCTTAGCTTTGACACCTTAGCGTTCGTGCACAATGGTCATACGCAGGTCCTTTCGTTTAGGATTAATAGTGAAGACCCATCTTATTACAGAGGGTTAAAAATCATGAGCGATGGAAAACTCATTAAAAATAATAAAATCAGCTATAATGGATCTAACAACAACAAGAGGGTAACTCTAAAATTTTGCCCCCATATCCTACGAATTGGCAATTTCAATGAAGGCGTTTTGAAGCTTGATTTTATCTATCCCGAATCCATCTCACCGAGCCTTTTTGATATACCGGACACACGACATCTAGGCGTTGCATTAACTAACATCCGCGCTGACTAAAGGATTTCGCCTTAGGATATAAGCAAAGCGGCGCCCGGCCGCTTTACTCTTTTCCTAGGATGATAACGAAGCCCTTAGATCAAAAGACCACCATGCAATGTCACAATGCGATCCATACGTTTAGCGAGATCTGGATTGTGGGTTGCAATCAATGCGGCCATGCCTTTTTCCCGCGTAAGGGTCATCAGCTCTCGAAAGACAACTTCAGAGGTGGCTTCATCCAAGTTTCCCGTGGGCTCGTCTGCCAACAGCAACTTAGGGTCATTGGCGATGGCCCGCAAAATGGCCACCCGCTGTTGCTCGCCACCGGAAAGCTGGGAGGGCCTGTGATGTTCTCTGGAGGCAAGACCCAAGGTTGCCAAGAGATGACGTGCCTTTGCGGAGGCGCCCTTCTCGCCAACACCGCCGATCATCTGGGGCAGCAGAATATTTTCAAGGGCGGTAAATTCCGGCAGCAAGTGATGAAATTGATAGACAAAACCAATGTCGCGCCCACGAAGGGCCGTTGCTTGATGGTCTTTGCGTGCCGCCACTTTGCGACCATGCAGCCAAATTTCACCCGAGGAAGGAGGTTCAAGTAAGCCTGCAATTTGCAGCAATGTTGACTTACCAGCACCCGAAGAGCCTACCAGAGCCACCACCTCGCCCGCATGGATCTGCAGGTTAATGCCACGCAGCACCTCAAGCGTATGGCCACCCTGCACAAAGCTGCGCTTAATATCTTTTAAGTCAAGAATAGGTTTACTCATAACGCAGGGCCTCCACAGGATCGAGGCGTGCAGCCCGCCATGCGGGATAAATGGTGGCAAGGAAGACTAAAACCAGGGCCACACCCACAACAAAAAGCACTTCTCCCCCATCAACCTTGGCAGGAAGTTTGCTGAGGAAGTAGATCTCAGGATTGAAAAGGTCAGTGCCACTTAATTTTTGGATAAATTGGCGAATGGATTCGATATTCCAGCAAAAAAGAAGCCCTAAAACACTCCCCCCCGCAATACCAGCAATCCCGATACTGGCCCCTGTCATCATAAAGATGCGCAACACCATCCCGCGTGTTGCCCCCATGGTCCGCAGGATGGCAATATCTTGGCTTTTATCTTTCACTAACATAATCATGCTCGAGATAATATTAAAGGCCGCCACCAGGATGATGAGGGTTAGAATCGTAAACATCACGTTACGCTCCACATTCAGCGCAGTCGCATAACTGGCGTTACTCATCTGCCAATCCATCACTCGGACCTGGGGTCCAAACATGGCCTCAATTTTTCGCACCACAGCCGGGGCTTGATCGGGATGATGCAGGAAAATCTCGATACCGCCCACCCGATCGGGGGTACGGAAGAATTTTTGTGCGGCATCAAGGGGAATAAAGGCGACCGAATTATCATACTCACTCATTCCCGCACTAAAGATGGCCGCCACCACAAACTGCCTGGTGCGGGGTAAGGTGCCAAAGGGCGTAGCATTACCCTCGGGCGCGATCAAGGTTACCGCATCACCAGGAAGTAATTCAAACTTTTCGGCCAACCGCTTGCCGATCACAATAGCATTATCGTCGGCAAAACGATCAAGTGACCCGTACAGCAGATTGCCGGCAATCAATTTGCGCTCGGCTAGGTCCTCTGGGCGCATGCCATGAATCAACAGCCCTGTCGCCCTGCCCTTATAGGTCATCATCACCTGACTTTCGGCGACTGCCGCAGCGATGGTGACTTCGGGTAGTTTACGGATTTCATCTACTTTTTCTTGATAGCGATCAACGCCACCCGGCTGACTCACAGCAATGTGGCCATTAAAGCCCAGGATGCGCCCTAAAAGATCATCGCGAAAGCCGTTCATGACCGAAAGAACGATGATGAGAGTGGCAACCCCCAGCAGGATTCCTAAAAAGGAAAAGGCCGCATTGACAGAGATAAACCCTTCCCGTTTGCTGGGTCGCAAATACCGAAAGGCAACCTTGCGCTCAAAAGCAAAAGCCATCGGTCTTCTCACGCAGCCGAAAGGGCAGCCGGCAGAGCATCGAGGCTCACCTCGACCACCTCGCCCGTTGCCCGGTTTTTCACTTCAACCTTTCCGGCTGCAGCACCGCGAGGTCCAACCCGCACCTGCCAAGGCAGGCCAATCAAGTCCATATTGGCGAACTTAGCCCCTGCACTGTCGGAGCGGTCATCATACAGCACTTCAAGACCTTGCTGGTGAAGCTGTTCGTAGAGCTTGTCACATAGAGCATCGCACACAGCATCGCCAACCTTAAGATTAAGGAGTCCAACATGGAAAGGCGCAACGGCTGCAGGCCAAATAATGCCGGCCTCATCGTGGTGGGCCTCGATAATGGCGCCAATCAATCGGGAAACACCAATGCCATAACACCCCATATGGATTGTGCGGCTTTTGCCATCCCGATCGGTGACCATTGCGCTCAGCGCCTCGGAGTATTTGGTGCCTAGATAAAAGACGTGGCCCACTTCAATACCACGCTTCATTTTCAAGCGCTCGGCCGGCACGGGACAGGTGCTGGGATCGTGCATTTCCTCTTCGCGGGCATAAAGGGACATCAAGCGATCAACGTCCACACTACCGCCCTGATCAATCAGGCTATCGAGAGCTTCGTCATAGTAGAGGGTGCTCTCTCCTGTTTGCGCCAACACCTGGAACTCGTGGCTGAGATCTCCCCCGATGGGGCCGGTTGTCGCCCGCACGGGCACCGCCGTTAATCCTAACCGATGGAAGGTCCGCACATAGGCTTCCATCATGGCACGGTAAGACTTATGGGCATCTTCCTGATTCAGATCAAAGGAATAACAGTCTTTCATCAGAAATTCGCGCCCGCGCATTACGCCAAAGCGAGGACGGATTTCATCGCGAAACTTCCAATTGATCTGGTAGAGCATTTGCGGCACATCGCGATAACTTTTGATGAATTTGCGCCCAATGTCTGTCACGATTTCTTCGGCCGTTGGTGCGTACAACAAATCCCGCTCATGACGGTCTTGCATGCGCAGCATCTCAGCACCGTAGGCATCGTAACGCCCGCTTTCCTTCCACAAATCTGCAGGCTGAATGGTGGGCATGATGACCTCATGGGCCCCTGCCCGGTTTTGCTCTTCCCGCACCACTTGAGCAATCTTATTGAGAACCTTCACCCCCATGGGCAGCCAAGAATATATCCCTGCTGCGGTTTGATAGATCATGCCAGAGCGCAGCATCAGGCGATGAGAAACAATCTGGGCCTCGCTGGGGTTTTCCTTCAGGGTGGGCAAGAAATAGCGACTTAAACGCATTGCGGACTTATCCTTGTGATCATTCTTACAGCGCTTTTGGGGTGACATATGCACCAAAAACGCTTTCACGCCCATCATACAGCCTTTGCATCAAGCGTCCAGTAGCTAGTTAAAAACCAGCTTGAAAAAACGTCGCTTCACCAAAATTGCTCGGTGTTATCTGTAAGCTTGAATCCAAATAGGAAAGCCAGAATCAAAAGATCCTGGCTTTCACGACTTCGCCATCATGGCACCCTGGTGGCCTAAAACCCTTACGCCCTACTTTCCATGAGAGTTTTTAAACTCCTGAATCACCCGCCAGACTCCAGGAGAAGCCACAAAACGAGCATATTCATAGAGGCTAAGCCCATCAAGGGTCGCAAAGCTCAGCAAAGAAGGATCCTGGTGCAACGCATCATGCACCACAAACGCATGACTGTCTTTTGATAGCAACAGCGCCACGTAGGGCATGAAGGAATAGCCTTCTTGCATCTCAGATAAACATCCTGGTTTAAGGGCGATCAACGTACGCAGGATCTTAGGTGGCAACACCATCAAAGACCGCTCGAATATATCCTTCCCCTGGCCGTGATAGACAAAAAACTCCGGCATAAGGTCGATGATTTCGTTCAGTTGCGCGCGCACCATTGGCTTTTTGAGGAAAGACTCAAACACCTCATCAGGCGTATTTTGGGCCCAACTCTGCATCACCGCCTTTGTCGTATATGGATTTAAAGCCTTAAGGACAGCAAGCGGGTCGTCCAAATTCAGTATATCCAACCAAAAGCTGAATGCTTGAAAGCTTAACGTACCGGCTCCCTGCGGTGGAAAGGTGAAGAGACGCTCGAAATCCTGCTGGTTGTGAAACACAGTCGGGAGTATCTCGTCAAGTCGGCTCGAATTTTCCTTGTGCACACAATCCAAAAAAAGTCTGCGCAGTTGCGGCGCGGGGTACGTGCGCTTTATCTCTGCAACCTGATGGGTCATCATGGCAAGGGTGCTCAAGGCCCACTTCATGTTTTCCCGATCGAGATAGGGCATGTCTTCAAGCAACTTTTTCACGCCAGCGTGCGCTTGGTGATCAACGGCGATCACCAAGGATGACTTCCAGCCTTCCAGTTGTTTCAGCTCTTCAGGCTGGCGTTTTTCAAGAAGGGGTAAGAGTGTTTCTTTCCATTCTGCAGTTGCCATCAAAGATCCAGTATACATTCCCAGAGCATCCTGAATTTGCTCTGGATTCGAAACAAAATCAGGCATTTGCTGTATAAGTTCTGCCAGGCTGTGTTGCGCCGCAGACGAAAGCAGGGCAAATGGGTTGTCAGCCTGCATATCCACTTTTAAAAGGGATTTCAACAATTGCGCCAAGCCATCGCCACCCCCCATATCCGCGCCGAAGAGCGATGTTTTTTTTCTGGAGTCGGACGGTTTGGTCTTCAGCGTGACTACCATTTTACTGCCCCATGCTTTCAGGGAGTCTTTTTTTCGCTCTTGGATGGCTGAAGCATAAGGACTAAGCCGAACGACATGAAAAAATCCCTCGAATACCTGTAAAAGATCCGGGTCCGGGCAAAGTTCATAGGCCTTTGTGAGCTGCTCTTCGGTTTCCGCAAGGGCCAAGATTTCCATCCAATTTCTATTTTCTTCAAAAGTGAACTCGATCTTTGGACGTGCAGGATGTTTAAGACTATCAACGATCGATGAATCAGCTTCCAGAAACTTGATTACAAGTCCACCACGAAACAACGGATGTAATTCCGCCGTAAAATCTGCGTTACGCATAGCGCCAAGACAAAGAAGCGCCTGCAAAGTATAGCCGTACCCCCCATTCAGGAAGCCATCTTGAGCAGCTTGCAGCAGGCTTCGACCGTGAAGATCACGAACGTGCAAAAGCCAATCTTGCGCTGCTAAATAATTCATCAACGAGCCTTCAAGAGGGGAGCTAAAGCCAAGCAAATCAAATATATAAGGCGATTGAGTCCCAGGATTTATGCTCTTTAGCCACTCTCCTTGAGGGTCATGTGTCTTCAGTAAATGCCCCAAGCGTCGCTGTGCAACGGTCGGAAAAACCGTTACATTTTTGGTGGCGGAAGCCTGTTCAATCAAATCTGCCCAAAAATCGACCAGCTGAAAGCCTGGTATATTGCACACATAGGAATGAAGAATGGCGGCCAATTCTTTATTTGGTGGATTTTCGCTTTCAGCACAGATCAAAGAAGAGTAATCCGGCACTACCAGCGCGAGCAGAAGAGAGTGAAGCAGTTGATTTGCTTTTCTGGCATGCGGCATGGACATTAACTCATCACGACTATACCCCTTCATCATCGCGTAGGTTGCCATCAAGTGGGGGATATGGACGTGAGGATCAAGGGGTTGTAAATATGTGCCTTTGCGGGCAAGCATTTTGAATAAAAACGAATTGTACGGATTAGCACCTAATGTTTTGTGGTTGGTTTTTAGTTCAAGCACGCCAGTTTTTTCTATTAACCCACCCAAAAAACCTAGTGTATTCGGCAGATACAGATTCCAACAAATATGCGAAAGCTTTGAAATTTCATTAAATGACAGCTCAAGGTTTAATGTCTTTTTCAAAACTTCTTCAGTAACAAACTCCATGGCCTCTTTCGAGTTACTCAAAACCGCACTTCGCACGAGGTCATCGTAATCTTCTGAAGTGACCTTCATCTTCCCTTGATAACTCTGCCACAAAGCTTTGGCTTGATTGCCCTGGCCAAGACGAACCAGGTGCTTGAACCCCTCTTTGGCGGGTTTTTCCACAGGATCATGCCCCGTCAGTCCTTTGTAGACCTGACGATACATTTTCTTTGGTAAGGGAAACGTTGCAAAACTTCCCTCTAAAACTTCGCCTTCTTCGGCCAGCCATTCTGCTACCGTGACACCCATGACCTGGGATAATTCTTGCCAGAAGGCTTTATCCTTGGTGTCCTCCATGGGAAACCTAGAAAAACTCTTGATCCTAGCTTTTTGGGGATCTTGTACAAGTTCGGGGTGAAGAAGAATGCGTACTTCAGGGATCAGCGCAGCTTTACGATCTCGATCGGTATCAAAGGAGGTTGGCGAGATAAGCTGTCGCCTCCATTCTTCATAAAGCCCTGCATAGAGCTGATGCAGACTCGTCACCTGTCCGCCTTTGGCAAGTTCATAACGTTTACCACCGCCATAAGCCGCATAGACGTACCGATCCAATTGGTCAGGATGAATTTGTACAGCAAACATCACACCGTTGCCATGCGCCCCTTTGGTGTCCGAGGTGTACTGCTGGAAAAGGGATTGAAAGTATTGATCGGTGGCTGTGGAAAAACCGCAAAGAGCAAGGGTTTCTTGCAACACATTGAGACCGCTGGGCGGGTTCACCGCGTGATTGTTCAGCATATATTCGACAGAGGATGAGGTCGTCTGAGTGGTCTGCAATCCAGCCAGGAGCGTCATGTTCGCGGACAAAACAAGGTTCTGGCGCCCACCATAATCTTCATAACCAAAACGATCCAAGGCATCTTGCATCGTCTTGATGTTGTGGAAATAAAGGTCTGTCCCCCGCAAACCACCCGAGCTTGCGAGCGGACGGCCTAAGACAAACTGGTGCAGTAACCTGAAAATTTTAGAGAAATTTCCAAGCGCTTCGGTGGTGGCATGGTAAAAGGTTGGCCACTCTTTATGCGTGCGTTCCCATTTTAAGATGCCCTTGAGATTATCCAAGTCCGACTGCAAAACCTCAACTTCGCGTCTCGCATCAAGAAGACCAAACTCAGTGGATCGGGATTTCCTGTAATAACGATCAAGGAACAGCTGAAGATTGGCCTCGTCTGCCGCATCTTGGGGATCACTAGCCTCTGGAAAATTTTGGGGTAGCTTATAGTCCGGCCCTAAAATAATTCTTAAAGAGATATGACTGGTTGAGTCTGATGCGTTTGGGTTATAAGCCCCTGCGGCGGTCGATCGTGTTGAGACGTCTGCATCCGATGGCATGTCCACATTGGCGAATTTAGGGTGCGCCTTAAGCTCAAGCAACATATTGACCCGGGATGCAACCGCTAATGAGAGATCCATGACCTCTTTACGCGAGCTAATCGGCAATGTCTCGTAGATACCAGGCTCAAATACCTCATCTGCGAAACGCTCTTTTTGCACCAGGGCAAAATGGGTGCGCGCCGCAAGATAGGCCTCATGTCGCCGATTAAATTCTTCAGTTGACTCTTCCTGACGTTGGACAGGTCGGACCACAAGAGGGGTGCGCAATAAATTCATTCTTTCACGCCGCGAAGCGGCCTCAGCAATCTCTTGGGGATCCATAGCCAACACAGGACGTGGCGATGGCTGAACAGAGCTATCAACTGAGCTTTGAGAAGCATCAGGCAGGGCTCCATCACTTTTGACGCTTTCCCTGTCTTGCTTCTGGTTCGTGAAGTAAATGCGTCCAGATATCTGGCGAATGTCACGCTTGAAAGGTGAAATCTCACCCCGCTCTGCGATATGCTCCAAGAAAGCCATGGCTGCCGGCGTTAAGAGGGTCTGCAATAAGGGAGGATACAGGTGAACGGGTTCGTCAGCGTTGGGGTAGACCATCGCCGTGCCTTTCTTAAGAGCGCTTAAAAGATCCGCCACCTTGACCCAGAGAAAGGAAGTATATTCGCGACCATGGGCCACAGCCTCTGCCTGTTTTTCAAGGAAAGTCTCAGCGGGAATATGCTGAACCCTCTGAAAATAAGTACGATATAGCAATTCACCATTAAAGGTATCCACATAGGGACGCTGACGCAGCAAAAGAGGATGATGGGCATATATTCCGTTAGATTCCTCAGCCACCTCACGGGATGCCGTGCGGGCCAGGCTTACATGGGACTCACCCTCCACGCTATCTTGGGCATCCGTTCCCCCCCCCAAATTACACCAGCTTCCAGTTTCCCCATGTTGAGAGTTGCAAGCCTCATCAACGCGTCGCCCCAACAACACGTGGGGCACACCGTCAAGGTTGGCGTAATGCACAACACCCGCCGCGGTTCGCTCCATCTCCGCTGGAAAACCAAGGGAAGAGCGCATTTCACTCTGCCCCGCGTTTTCCCAATTAGATTGCACATCATCAAGGGAGACGGGAAAGCTTGCCAAGACAGGAGAAACAGACTGCAAAGTGATGCACAGCAAACTAACACTGTTGATGAGACGTTGGTGAAACATAAGATACCCTTGCCAAATAAAAAATAATTCATGACAAATAGGGTTTTAAGTTAAATGGGTCAATGCAATTCTTCACGAATCCCATCAATATGGGTGCTGTCAGGCGCTTGATTTCTGCGCTAAGGTATTAAAAGATTTAAAAAAAATGACCAAGGGGGAGTCATATGATCGAACTTCATCAATTTCCATATATCCGCGGCATACAAATGAGTCCCTACTGCCTGAAGCTGGAGGCTTGGCTGCGCATGGCGGATATTCCCTATCGAATCGTCACAACCCTCAATCCCAAAAAGGGCCCCCATGGAAAGTTACCCTTTATCAAAGACGGCTCGATGATTATTCCCGATAGCCAACTGTGTATCGACTATTTAAGCGGCAACCACCGAATTGATCTTGATGAGGGTCTCTCGCCCGATCAAAAGGCAGAAGGCCATGCCATTCGGCGCATGCTGGAAGACGCTTACATCTACACCTTGGTCTATGCCCGATGGATCTATGAGCCCGGCTGGCGGGATATGAAGGCGCTGGTCTTTAAGAACGCCCCCCCTGTTCTGGGTGATCTCGCCGCTTGGTTTTTGAGACGCAAGATTCGAAGTTTCTTGCATCAACAAGGCCTGATGCGGCACACGGAAAGTGTGATTTTTGATTTTGGCCTCAAAGATCTTCAGATGCTGTCCATGCTCCTTGAGAGTCGGCCCTATGTTTTAGGCGATCAGCCCACCACCGTGGATGCAACCGTCTTTGCTTTTGTGGAGGCCACCTATCGCCCCGCGATTGACACGCCGCTACGCAGCTTTGTGATGACCCAACCAGCACTGCTTGCCTACTGCGAACGCATGCGCAAAGACCTCTTTTCCAATGCTACGGAGAAATCAAAATGAGGAACTTGAGGGTTTGGGCCTTTTTTCTCTTTCATCTCTTTGGCTGTGTTGCCAGTTTGAACGCAAGCGATCCCGGGGCCAAAGACCAACGGCTCTATCCCGTAATTTCAAGTCAAGATCAGCCTCGAAAATTCAATATTTTAAGCCTTGATGCCGGTGGTGGGCGTGCCGTCATCGAGGCCTTTCAGCTGGCAGTCCTTCAAGAACTCCTGCAACAGTATCCACCGACGAAGGATACCCACATTATCGATCTTTTTGATGCGGTGGCCGGCAGTGACATGGGTGGGTTATTGGCCCTTTACCTCACCACCTCTCCCCGCGAAGGGGCGATGCAACAAGAACCCCACCACCCACTTGAGGCGTTGCGCATCTTTTGCTTTGGACGCAAAAAATTGTATCCAAGGATACACACGCTAGGCACGTCTCTCTCTCCCCAAGTCACCTACGATACAGCTAAGTTTGATGACTATTTAGCGTCTTTGTGGGGGGATTTAAGACTTAAAAGTTGTCGCAGACCCGTGATGATTGCTGGATGCACGTTGCGGGTGCTTCAGCACGAAGGTATTGGCGCCAAAAGTGACGAGCCCGGTTGGGCCGCGGTCCCCATCGTCCAAGTTGCCCGTATGACCACCGCCCTTCCCGGTATTTATGAACCAGAAACACGGATCATATACCATTCTCAAGAACTCGGCCCTGCCTTAAGCGGCGCCCTTCGCGAACCCAATCCGGCCCGCTTTTGTCTGGATTTTTACACCAACCTCTTCATGCAAAAGCAGCAACCCACTGAAATGGCGGTGTTTTCCCTTGGATCCGGCGACACAACACAACGCTTGACGCTCACACATTCGCAAAACTTCTCCTCAGGCCCAGACCTATGGGATTTGCTAATCAAGACCCGATGTGAGGATACCCATCATCAATTAGCCCTTCTAAATCAAAATGATTTAGCCGATCCAGGACGCAAAGTCCGGCTGATGACGTACCACCGTTCTCAAATTCAGCTGGACCCCGAGCATGCTGTCCTTGACCACAGCGAAACCCAAACCCTTGCCCACCTGTTAAGCCGGGCTCAACAGCAAGTCTATCAGCCTGAATTCATCCAATTGTGCGAAGCCTTATTGCGACCTTATGTCCAAGAAGAGCATCCATTGAAAATCGACGTCGATAAGATTCGGACATCGGTCCATGGTGTCCTGTCCCAACTGCGTAGCGCCCCTCTGCAGCGTGCCGATGCCAGCCTCAACTACGGCGACCACATCATGACATTCTACCTTTATCAGGATTTTCGAAGCTCTTATGAAAATCCCATCGCTAAGGAGGAAAACGACATACGAAAAGCCCTACACCACCAAGGGCGGCGCCATTTCTTTCGCATGTTGTTTCAAATCGACACGTATAACGCTCTCACCGGTGATCAAGTGGCCGCTCTCCAAAAATGGATCGAGGCTGCCAAATCGTCCATCCAACGCCACGACCAGGTCAAAAGTGCTGCATCGAAATTGCGCACCTTGGTGGTCACCGGTTATCACGAGAAATATCAAGAAGAACTGGATGCCTTTGCGGTCGGCCTTAAAATCAGCCAAGGCGAAGCTATTCATGTTGAGGAGGCACAAAGATTTTACCGAGGATATTTTCACAGCACACGTGACGCCCAAGAAATTGAGGATCTGTTCAACACAGCCTATGCTCACCTGGACGCGCAACACCTAACCGCTCCAGACAAGATCAAAAAACTTAAGAATCTTCTGGATAGCTGTATCAACCTTCAGGGTGTCTTCACAGCGCGCAAAAGCACTTTTTCCATTCTAAAGGATGCAGCATCCCAAACCTTTGGTCTCAAAAACCCAGAACACGTGGGCATGCACCAAGAGGTCCAAGAAAAACTCAGTGCAAGGCGCACCTTCCTTGAGCATCGCCAGCAAAGACTTGAGGAGGAGGATAAACTGTAATCTAGGCATAGACCAATTTTCCAGGCACGAGGGCAGCTTGTTCTGGCCTACCTCTTGTTCTGGCCTACCGAGTGAAAGGTATGTCCGCTTGTTAGTGCTGCGAGGAAGAAACCAAGGTGTGCAGCACATGCTTTAAAAGGTGCGACAAGCGCCCGGCAAATGAAGTTGGGGCAATCCCATCTTCATTGCCGATGAGCCAGCCCACAAGCTTTTCTGGACACTCCTGTAGCACATCCGCAAGGGATCTTCTGCTTCCAACTGTATGGCCGTCGGCAGACCGACCCAAAAGGGGTAGTTTTAAAATTTTCAACCGCCCCTCTTTCCCAAGGGTAAGACCATACTGAGGCAATTGATCCGCCATATCCTCGAGGCAACCCACACTCTGAAAGGCCTCAAGCATCACTTTTCCTGCTTTATGATTATCCGCAAACTTTTCAAGATTATCGAAAAGGTCGTTGAATTCAAAAAGGGTGTGTTGCAGAAATCTCTTGATAACCTTGGGCGCGTATTCAACCACGACGGGCAGGTGCGTCACACATAACTGGTTCTCGCCCAGCGCCGTAAGAACATTATTGGCGCTCAAATGCAGCGAAGAATCTAACTCTTTCTCTACCATGCCCAAGCCTGGCGCATAACGTCGATGGCAGACCCGCACTTCTTCGACAGGTCCTGCAGCACCAGTTTTTTTAAAAATGAGGATTTCATGCTCGCCCGATTCATAAGGCAAATGAAGCCGCTCAAGAAGGTGCG
Organism: Holosporales bacterium; assembly: GCA_046318415.1. Classification (GTDB taxonomy): domain Bacteria; phylum Pseudomonadota; class Alphaproteobacteria; order Caedimonadales; family Caedimonadaceae; genus JBKCUK01. The sequence continues at coordinate 214,861 of JBKCUK010000010.1, forward strand.
CCACTTGAGGATTGGTGCGTAACGGAGACTCTTCCGCTAAATGGTTAGCATTCAGCTTGACCAGGGTAAATTGATCGCTGGTGCATGTCTCCAGGCGCTCGATGAGACTCTCCACATCGTGGCGTACTTTATGAAACAAAGCATCCGCTGGGCCCTCAGCGTCCTCATCACCAAAGAAGATATCTTGGGGAGCTTGATAATCGGGGACAGAGCGCGTCATCCGGTCTGCGAGTCCACCCTGGCATAACCTGCTGTCATGCTTTTCCCACTCCCCAGAAGACGAAATGGGCGTCATGTTGGCTTTATCGTTTTTGAGGGATCCTGCCCAGAAATTTTCCTCAAAAGTGTCCACCTCAAGCGGGGCATCTGCAAACGGCTCTTTGACCTTCTCATCATCGAAATCGCTTGATTCTTGTATTCTAAGGGAATGTGGTAACAGGCTTTGGCTTAAAGAGGATCTCGACCACGCACCGCCTTCACTGGAGGAGCGCCAGGGATGCGGGCTAGCTTTTGCAGATTTACACTGGATAGGTTTTGTCATACTTCCCTTGGCAAACCCAAGACCTGCGGTTTCAGAGGGCCTGAACGAAGAAAGATTGAGACCTGAATTTTTCATAGGCGAAAAAGAGCGCCCCAAGGGTACTGTATTCGAAGCTGACGTCAGTCCGGATGACGAATCGCTCTCAAAATCAAAAATTTCTTCGGTGGCATGAGAAGCCTCAAAAGCTAAGATCTGCGCGATTAAGGCCAGAGAAAATTGTATTTTGATTGTGGTCATACTTACCCCGTTATGGGGTCATAAATTGACCCCCATTGATTGTCAGTGTTGCCCCCGTCATAAAGCCTGCCTTATCAGAAATCAAGAAACTTACGGCTTCCGCAATTTCTTCGGATGTACCCAGTCGACCGACAGGGATCTGCGCAACGATCTGCTGGAGCACATTTTCTGGCACCGCGCGCACCATATCCGTATCGATATAGCCTGGCGCGATGGCGTTCACCGTCACCCCTTTTTTGGCATTTTCAAGGGCAAGGGCTTTGGTAAAGCCTAAAAGTCCCGCTTTTGCCGCACAATAATTCGTCTGGCCCAGTTGCCCCTTTTGCGCATTAATCGAGCTAATGTTAATGATCCGTCCCCAATTCTGATCGCGCATTCCATCGATCACAGCGTGGGTCATGTTGAAACAAGAGAGGAGATTGGTCTCAATGACCACACGCCAATCCTCAGGCGTGGACTTGTGGAACATGCCATCTCGGGTAATGCCCGCGTTATTAATCAGGATATCAACGGCGGTGCCAAAACGCTCGCGCACACACCGCACACCATCAACGCACTGCTCATAACTTGAGACATCCCAGCGAAAGATCTCGGCACCCGTTGCGCGGCGAAAAGCCTCTGCGGCTGCATCGCTGCTGTGATACACGGCTGCCACCCGGTAGCCCTGCTGCAAAAGATGGGCAGAAATGGCCGCACCTATCCCGCGTGTTCCACCGGTCACAATCGCAACACGTCCCGACATTGATCACTCCCTGTTTAATATTTTTTATAATTTAAACATTAACGACAAATCAGCACAAAGCAAGACGGATTCGATGCCATGAAATCTCAATTTTATTGACCTGATGAAGGGGGGTCGCTAGTGTTGCCTAAAGAAAACAGCACAGACCGAACAGGATACACGACACCCCATGAATGCGCTGCAAATCGTCAGCATCCTTATCGTTGTCCTGTTATGGGGCATGCATTTTGTGGTCATGAAAACCAACTTAGAGACCTTTACACCGTTTTGGTTTCTTTTCCTGCGTTTCTTTTTTTCCTGCTTTCCTTTTATTCTTTTTGTAAAGCGCCCGAATTGTTCCTGGAGTCTCATCTGGCGCTATGCCCTGCTCATGTGGGTAACTCAACTGGGCCTGTTAGCCTACGGGCTTTATCAAGGCGCTCCCACCGGCCTCAGCGCCCTTTTGATGCAAACCCATGCACCGCTGACACTGATTTTTTCTTTTATGATGTTTCATTATCGACCCAAGACGCCCGAAGTCATGGGTCTTATTCTGGCCCTTGCTGGAATTGGGATCGTTGCCTGGACATATGACGCGCAGAAGCTCACGCCTCTTCTCTATGTGATCGGCGCCGCCTTGGGTGTTGCCCTCTCCAATCTCCTTTTCAAGCGCCAAAGCCAGCCCATTAACATGTTTGCCCTCATCGTCTGGAGTAGCGCCGTTGCAACGCCCATCTTTTTAATGGGTGCCTTAGTCATGGATGGGATTGCCCCTCTTGCTGCTGCCAGCGAAAAACTCAGCATCAACCTGATCTTTACCATGGGATACACGATCATTTTGGTCAGCCTTCTTGCATCAACCCTTTATGCGCACTTGATCAAAGCTTGCGAGCCCGCACGGGTTGCGCCCTTTACGCTGCTGACGCCGGTTGTGGGCATTCTTGCCGGACACTGGGTGTTTGACGAGAGCCTGACAGCGTCTCAATACTTAGCAAGTGGACTGATCATTGGCGGACTTATGCTGAACCAATGGCGCACCCTTGTGCGTAGACCGCGGATTCAACCATGAAAACCTCGATTATTGCCGTTGGACGCATGAAACAGGGCCCGTTACTTGATCTCTATCAGGATTATGCCAAAAGGCTAACGCCCTCCCCGAAACTCATCGAGGTCGAGGCCAAAAAAAACCTCTCCGGCGACGCGCTAAAAACTGCAGAAGCAGAACTGATTCATCACGCAACCCCGCCCCATGCCGTGAGAGTGGTCTTGGATGAACGCGGCGCCTTAGTCTCAAGCAGCGATCTCAGCCGGAAATTGGAGCAATGGCGAACAGGGGGTTTTGGTGAAGTGTGCTTTATCCTTGGCGGCGCCGACGGTCACACAGAGGCCACACGCCAGACAGGCCAATGGGTCTGGAGCCTGAGTCCTTTGACGTTTCCCCACATGCTGGCCCGCGTGCTTTTGGTCGAACAACTCTACCGCGCTCAGCAAATCAGCTCAGGCCATCCCTATCATCGCGTATAAAACGCTTGCCCGTGCAGGTTGATTGACAAACCACGAAATGCGGTTAATCTTTGACCATCACAAGCAAGGATGATGGTATCCCATGACGCAGACTATGACGAAACTTTTCAAATCCCTTCCTTTTCAGTTGGCAGTGGTCCTCGCCGGCACCCTCCTCTTCGGCGATTTAGTTCCCACCTCACTGCAAAGCCTCGCTTTTGCGCTGAGTTTGGCCATTAAAGAAACTTTGGTCTTCTTTCTGCCTTTTATCGTTTTTACCTTTTTAGTCTCGGGTTTATTAGCTTTTCATAAGGCAGCGTTGAAGTTCATTCTCATGGTCTTGGGCGCCGTGATTGTGTCGAATTTTCTCTGCACAATTGTTCTGTTCCCGTTAACATTTACCGACTTTTTCTGCCTGTCATGCCTGAATTCCGGTGAAGGATCCACCGCTGCTGGTCTACAGCCCCTCTTTACATTCAAGCTTCCAAGCCTGATTGCCAACGAGGTGGCCCTCATGATTGGCGCCCTCACCGGCCTGATTTTTGCTTTCTTTCCCAGTCCATCGGTGAGCCAGGGCATTCATCGCCTCAAAGCAATGATCAATTTTGGCCTTTCCAAGCTGTTTATTCCCTTGTTGCCGGTCTTTATTTTTGGCTTTGTGCTGAAGCTTAAAAGCGATGGTGCCTTGGGTAAGATTTTTATGACCTACAGCCCTGTCTTTGCACTTATGGCCCTGATTATGATGGTTTATATTGTGCTGTTCTATGGTCTAGGCGCCGGCTTTAAGCCCAATACGTGGATGAGGCATCTTAAAAATATGGGTCCCGCAACCCTGACGGCGTTTAGCACCATGTCCAGCGCGGCCACCATGCCCTTGACCCTGAAGGGAGCAGAGACAAACACCACGAAACCTGAACTCATTCAAGCCCTGATCCCAGCAACAGTGAACATTCACTTGGTGGGTGACGGCATTGGCATTCCAGTGCTGATGATGGTAATTCTGGGGTCCTTCGGCATGCCCATGCCCAGCTTTGAGACCTTCTTCCAATTTACCGCCCTCTTTGTCATGTACAAGTTCGCCATGGCAACCGTTCCAGGCGGCGGCATTCTGGTGATGGTACCGACCTTGGAGCGTGTCTTCGGCTTTACGCCTGAGATGGTGGGATTGATCACTGCCCTTTATATCGTGTTTGATCCCCTGATTACCGTCACCAACGTGAATGGCAACGGGGCCTTTGCAACGGTATTTGCGCGGCTATTTGGCAAGCGCATGGCCTAAATCTGCGATCAAGCAGCTATCCCAAGGGCGGCCATTGTGCCGCCCTTTTTGCGTTGAGCAAGCTCAGGTGATGCCTTTCTTGAAGGAGGGAAAAGCGGGCTTAAATCTCAGCAGGTAGCTCGAGATAAGGGTGGTTTATTGTTTTGAGATTTGGCTGTTTCTGATTGGATTTAAATGAAGTGGCGTCCCCAGCGGGATTCGAACCCGCGTTGCCGCCGTGAGAGGGCGGTGTCCTAGGCCTCTAGACGATGGGGACATCGGACGTTCTGGAAACTAGCCGAACTCATGATGGATTTCAAGAGCAATTTATCTTTTTTTGCAAAAAGATGTGATCTTCCCCCTGATCGGGGCCTGTTAGGTCTAAAAAGCTTGTGATAACCTCATGATAGAGTCACGCATAAGGATAATAAAATCGTGCGCTTGAACCAATTGGCCACCATGTTCTTGTATCCACGAGGAATCGCCGTCTTTTACCTCCTTTTTCTCGCCGGACTTATGCTGGCAGCCTCTGGTTCCTTGGTTTACATGACTGGCGGCACCCATCACGCCTATCTGCATGTTTTCTACGTTCCTATCATCATGACCGGCATGGCATTTGGTCTGTCTGGCGGCATAGTGTCAGCTCTTATCGCAAGTGTGATTGTCGGCCCCTATATGCCTGCGGATGTGGATATCGGGGTGGTACAATCCACTGAAAATTGGCTTATTCGTTCGATCTTTTTTCTCCTGATCGGCGCCCTTTCAGGTTTTGGATCCTCTGTGCTGCGCTCGTATTTTCGCGAACTTGAACAACGCTATCTGACAGACACTCTGACGGGATTACATAATCTTAGCGGGTTGACGCGAGACTTTAAGAGGGCGCATCGGGAGGGAATACTCAAAGGTCCCTCCATCATCTACACTTTGATGAGCCGAATGGCCGATATTGATCGAGTCATCGGCCCTGACGGCTCCCAATCGCTGATTCGGGAAATGGCCCAGCGCCTCTCGGCGGATCTTGCGCCGCATGCAAGTATCGCGCACATTGAAACAGGCGAGTTTGCCATCCTTGTTTATGATGGTGCGCACAGTGAACGCATTCTCGAAACGCTGCGTCATAATGTGGGTAAAACCTTCACCATAAATGACATTCCTCTATTCGTTGAGCTTTTTTATGGACTTGCCCAAGGCTCTGACCACGAGGGTGAGTCACTGACCTCTCTTGTTCGCAAAGGCAAGGTGGCAGCAGCAAAAGCCAAAAAAAAGGGATATGAAAAGGCGAGTTACGACCCTGCGGATGATCTCAATAATCGCCGCGCTGTGCAGATTATGCATGACCTGAATCATGCGCTCAATACCAACGAGTTGGTTCTGCATTATCAGCCCAAACTGCACTTAATGTCCGGCCGCGTCTTGGGTTTTGAGGCGCTTGTACGCTGGCCGCACCCCACCTATGGCATGGTGCCGCCCATCGAATTCGTTGGCATAACCGAGCAAACACTGTTGATTCATCCCTTTACAAAGTGGGTGGTTGAGCAGACCTTTCGGCAATTAAAGGCCTGGCATAACCAAAATATGCCGGTGAGCGTCTCCATTAACCTCTCGATGAAAAACTTACAAGAACCTGCGTTGATTGAGACATTTTCACGTCTTTCCGAGGAATACAGCATCCCGCTGCCCTATATTGAACTTGAAATTACCGAAAGCGCCATTTCATCCAATATCGCCCATGCTGCGGATGTGCTGCGCACCTTGCGGCAAATGGGTGCGCGCATTGCGGTGGATGATTTTGGCACGGGGCAGGCATCCATGAATTATCTGTTTGAACTTCCCATGGATGTTTTGAAAATCGATCAGGTGTTCATCCGCTCGATGCTCAGTAACTCTGCCGCCGAGGCCATCGTGCGCAGTGCCATTACACTGGGTCATGAGCTTGGCCTTGAAGTAGTCGCGGAGGGGATCGAAACCGAACAAGAGTATAATCGCATTCGAGAGTTAGGGTGTGATTTAGGCCAAGGTTATTTCTTTGCGCGCCCCATGGCAGCCGCTATGGCCACGTCTTGGTTGCAAAGCAAGCTGGCAGGACAGCCGACAGCCTCGACTGTTGCATCACCGACAAAGCCATGAGGTTATGTTGAGAAAACATAAATAATTATGTTTGACATAATTGTCTAGAATCGTGTCTATTAACTCATCTGATGATCAGCAATCAAAATACAACAGACTAGATTTAAGAACTCCATGAATTTTTCAAGCTTAGGCCTAAGTCAAGAAACCCTCTTGGGTGTGCAAGATGCGGGATACGAGACCCCAACCCCGATCCAAGCACAAGTGATCCCCATTGTCCTACAACTTCGTGATGTGTTTGGCTGTGCGCAAACAGGCACTGGCAAAACGGCTTCCTATACCCTGCCTTTGCTTGATGTCCTGGCATCATCACGCGCACGGGCTCGCCTGCCGCGCGCTTTGGTGCTTGCACCCACCCGTGAGCTAGCCATTCAAGTGCAAGAAAGCCTCGAGCTTTATGGCCGTCATCACAAAGTTAAAACTGCGGTTTTGATTGGCGGTGAGTCGGTTTATGAACAAGAGCGCAAGTTATCTCGCGCCGTCGATGTGCTGATTGCAACTCCCGGACGGTTATTGGATCTTTTCGAGCGGGGTCGAATCATCCTCACCAATATTCAACTGCTGGTGATTGATGAGGCTGACCGAATGCTGGACATGGGGTTTGTTCCTGATGTGGAAAAGATCGTAAGCCTGCTGCCTAAAACCCGTCAAACTCTGTTTTTCTCGGCCACTGCTTCCGACGAAATTCGCGCTCTATCCTTGAAATTCCTATTGAACCCAGCAGAGGTCACCATCACCCCGACCTCGCGCACGGCAGAGACCATCGAGCACGTGAAAGTCCTGGTCCCGGCTGAGAATAAACGTAAAGCTTTGCGTCACCTTTTAGAGAGCGAGCAAGTCTCGAGTGCGATCATTTTTTGTAATCGCAAAAAAGACATTACGACCTTGGTCACTTCTCTGAAGCGCTATGGATACAAGGCTGCCCCCTTGCACGGCGATTTGCATCAATCTAAACGCAATGAAACCCTTGATGCCTTTCGCGCTGGCGAGATTAACCTGCTGATTGCCAGTGATGTGGCTGCAAGAGGTATTGATGTTGAATCACTCAACTTTGTCTTTAACTTCGACCCTCCCACATCGCCTGAGGAATACGTACACCGCATTGGCCGGACGGGACGCGCCGGCAGGTCAGGAAAAGCTTTCACCTTCGTGGGGCAAGAAGACCTCAATGCCATGCAAAACATTGAAAAGCTTCTGGATCAGCCTATTAGCGAACTCAGTCTGGATGGGCAGTTTGGCACCTTAGACAAGGATGCCTCGTCAGGTCAAAAGGGCCGCGGCCGTCAACGCAAAGCTTCAGCTGAAGACCGCAGCAACAGCAACGAATCACGCGCCGAACAGGGTGAGGCCAAGACAGAGACTTCCGCTGTCAAACAGCGCCGCCCCCGACGCAGCGGACACCCAGATCTTTTGCCGCCCATGCGCGACACCAACCAGCCCGGCTTTGGCGAGCATGTACCCGTGTTCATCACCCGCTTTTTCGGACCAGAGTATTTTCGGAAATAATCATTCACCTTTTCATGGATCGACTTTGTCTTCTTGCTGACGCACTACTGCCTTGCTAGCATAAAAAAGTGTACTCAAGGAGACAACACCATGATTCTCGACCCTTCCATGCTGTTCACGTTTGCCTTTTCGGCGCTTGGGCTTATTGTCCTAGTTTCTGCCGTCAAAAGGGTACCTCAGGGTGAGGAGTGGACCGTCGAGCGCTTTGGCCGATATACCCACACGTTGCAACCGGGGCTCAACGTGATCGTGCCCTTCATTGATCGCGTTGGTATGCGTGTCAGCATGCGTGAAACTGTTTTTGATATCCCCTCGCAAGACGTCATTACCCGCGACAATGCCATGGTAAAGGTGGATGGTGTAGTCTTTTTCCAAGTAATGGACGCAGCCAGATCTGCCTATGAAGTGGCAGACCTGCGGCGTGCGATTATCAACCTGACCATGACCAACATCCGCACTGTCATGGGATCGATGAACCTGGATGAGCTGTTGTCCCACCGCGAACGCATTAATGCGTCCCTCTTGAGCGTTGTTGACGGCGCCACAGCCCCCTGGGGTGTTAAGGTCACCCGCGTGGAAATTAAGGATATTACACCGCCGCCTGCCCTGGTTGAATCCATGTCACGCCAGATGAAGGCCGAGCGTGAAAAGCGCGCCATGGTGCTGGAGGCAGAGGGCGAGCGTCAAGCAGCCATTCTTCGCGCAGAAGGTGAACGCCAAGCAGTAATCCTTGAAGCCGAAGCCCGTAAAGAAGCGGCTTTTCGGGATGCAGAAGCCCGTGAGCGCGCAGCTGAGGCTGAAAGTAAGGCGACGCAAATGGTGTCCGAGGCCATCAGCCAAGGCAACGTCCAGGCGATCAACTACTTTGTTGCGCAAAAATATCTGGATGCCCTTAAAAGTATCGGTCAGGCCGATAATCAAAAAATCATGTTTCTGCCCATGGAAGCCAGCAGCATCATCGGAAGCCTGAGCGGCATCGCCGAGCTGGCCAAGGAAACCTTCAAACAAAAATAACAAAAGGCTATCGACACAATGGACACGCTATCTGCCCTTCTCCACAGCGTCGAGTATTGGCACTGGCTGATCGCCATGGCCATTTTTTTAGGCTTGGAGGTGCTATTTCCGGGCAGCCTTTTTCTGTGGCTTGGGGCCGGCGCCTTGGTCAATGGATTGATCATGCTTTTGCTGCCAACACTCTCCTTCCAAACGCAGATGATGGTTTTTTCTCTGATCAGTCTTGCAAGCCTGGGTCTTGGCCTGTGGTTCTGGCGCCGCAATCTTCGACGCGAGGACAAACTCTCTTCACAGCTCAATCGCCGCGGCGATCAGTTAATTGGCCGTACCCTGACCCTGGAAACAGCCATCGAAAATGGGCGCGGCACCGCTAAAATGGATGATAGCGTTTGGCGCCTGGAAGGCCCAGACACACCCGCAGGCACAAAAGTGCGCATCAAGAGCATCGATGGCACCTTGTTGGTGGTGGAACCCGTATAAAAACCCAAGGGGTTGGGCCTTTACAAAAGACCCCATAGACTGTTGCTGTGCGAATGTTCAAAAAAATTAAAAAATGGGGTTGATTTACCCCAGTGAAACGGGTATCTATTCACCCGTGGTCCCCATCGTCTAGAGGCCTAGGACACCGCCCTTTCACGGCGGCAACGCGGGTTCGAATCCCGCTGGGGACGCCAGCTTCAAAAATATTCAAAAGTGTCGGAGAATCCCCCTTCACCAATTCAAGTTTTTTCAGCAGACTACTTCCAGCTTCAGGAGGACACCAATGATTCAACCATCATTCGTTCAGCAAGATCCCCAGCTGGCAGCAGCGCTGTCCGGTGAACTTGAACGCCAACGGGCCCACATCGAACTCATCGCCTCGGAAAACTTCACTTCCCTTCATGTTATGGCCGCTCAAGGCTATGTCATGACCAATAAATATGCTGAAGGTTATCCTGGGAAACGGTACTACCGTGGCTGTGAGTATGTTGATGCGGCAGAACTGCTGGCCATTGAGCGCGCCAAAGAACTGTTTAAGTGCGCCTTTGCCAATGTGCAGCCCCATTCTGGCGCGCAAGCCAATCAAGAGGTGTTTTTCACTCTTTTGAATCCGGGCGATACTTTTCTTGGTATGAGCCTTGACGCCGGTGGTCACTTGACCCACGGATCCAAGGTCAACCTCTCTGGTCGCTGGTTTAATGCCATTGGCTATGGCGTGGATCCCCATACCCACTTGATCGACATGGACCAGGTGCGCGATTTGGCCCTTGAACACAAGCCCAAATTGATCATCGCTGGTGGATCAGCCTATCCCCGAATTATTGATTTTGCCGCGTTCCGCGCCATTGCCGACGAGGTTGGCGCCTACTTAATGGTGGACATGGCGCATTTTTCAGGTCTTGTGGCCGGCGGCGCTTTTCCAAGCCCCCTGCCCCACGCCCATGTGGTGACGACCACCACCCATAAGACGCTCCGTGGCCCTCGAGGAGGTATGATCCTCAGCAATGACGCCGAGCTTGGGAAAAAACTCAACTCCTCGGTATTCCCAGGCATTCAAGGCGGCCCCCTGATGCATGTGATCGCCGCCAAGGCTGCGGCTTTTGGCGAAGCCTTACAGCCAAGCTTTAAAACCTATGCTCACCAAGTTGTCACGAACGCCAAAGTCATGGCAGATGAGATGATGCAGCAGGGTTTTGAGCTGCTCACCAAAGGAACCGATTGCCATTTGTTCTTGGTTGATTTGCGCAATCAAGGCGTGACGGGCTACGATAGCTCTTTGGCCCTTGAGCAGATTCACATCACGCTGAATATGAATGCAATTCCCAACGACCCTCTGCCGCCCGGCAAAGCCTCTGGCATTCGCATTGGAACGCCTGCGGTGACTACGCGCGGCTTTAGCGAGGCAGACTGCCGCGAAACAGCGCGCATCATTGCAAAGACCATCACAGCTCTCAAGGAAGGCACGTTTGCAGCCGAGATGGACGCTTTGAAAGCGCGCGTTCACGCCTTAACTCAGCGCTTCCCCCTCTATCCTGAGCTGTAGCCATGCGCTGTCCTTTTTGTGGTCACATGGACACCTCAGTAAAGGATTCACGGGTTGTGGATGACGGCACTAGCATCCGCCGCCGTCGCCACTGCACCGAGTGCAGTGCCCGTTTTTCCACCATCGAGCGTGTGCAGCTGTTGCCCCTTAAAGTGCAAAAAAAGAACGACACTATAGAAGTGTTTGACCGGGACAAGCTGGCGCGATCGGTTCAGCTGGCCCTTCATAAGCGCCCCGTTGAGGCAGAACGCATCGAGCGCGTTATCTCAAGCATCGTGCGCCAATTAGAAGCGCGTGGTGAATTGGAAATTCCCAGTACCGCCATCGGCGAAATGGTGATGGAAGCGCTTCAAGACCTTGATTCGGTGGCTTATGTCCGTTTTGCTTCTATCTACCGTGACTTTCACGTGGCTGAGGACTTCAGCCAGTTTATCGGTGAACTCAAAGAAGACACCAAGTCTGACTAATCCTCCTCCCCACCTGCAAGCCTTGCCTTGTCCTAAGAGGCATTTTATGGTTAAAAGAGATGACGTTATGTTTCCTTTGGAGCAATCCCTTGCGCGCTTGTCTTATTTTTCTTGTCTTGCTCTTTGACACAGCAGCTGCCTCATCAAGCAGTTATTTTGAGGAGGACGTGTTTGATCCAGGCCGTGAGCATTCCACATTGACCTGCCCTGCCCCCTATCAGGAATGGCCTCCCCTCTTGACTGAATCCGGGCAATTCTCCCCAAACAGAGTTGGGGCATGGCGAGAAAACTTAGAATTACTTAAGGCGATCATCCGAACAGATTCGGGTATTGATCCCTCTCTTCCCCAAAGAGCCAATACCATTATGAAAGATGCCCTGCACCATCTCGAATCGCTTTATGACGCGCATCCAGATCAACTCGAGTACCTTCATTTGGTTAAGCCTTATCTTGGTGTTGATGAGCTGAGTGCCTTAGCTGACAAATATTACCTGAGATCCAACACTTTTGGCGCCTTTATCATCTGGTCACACTTGCGGGAGACCTTGGCGGCCCATGACCTCATCCACCTTCGCTGTGAAGAGACTTCACGTGAGACACAACCATTGAACCTTGAGCGCCACTTCGTGATTTTCCTTGAGGCTTCAGCTGGAAAACGCGCCTATCAGCTGCATGAAAGTCTGAATCAATGGGAGGATGCGGCCCGTGTCCTTATTGCGCTTTTTTCGCTGGCCAATTCACGAAGGGATGAAGGATACGAAGAAGAGATCCTCGAAGATTTTGATAAGTTACTTCTTTTGATGCCCATGATCAGCGAAGAATCCGTCGAATCCATGCTCAGTGATGCCCAGCATGTCCTGGAAGACACCGTGCAAAACTATCGTCTCTTGGTACATGGGAAGGCACAACATGATCCCACAACCACACCCTTGGTATACTATAAGCTCACCAAAAAGCTTTATCGCCATTATCTATTCAATACTTCTGAGAACTTCACTGAAAATTTGATTAACGTGGCGTTTGCGCAGATGGTGCTTTTTATCCGCAAGCCAGACATTCATCTCGCCGATGACTTTTTTTTCAGACAGCAAAAAAAAATTCTCAATGTGCGGACTCACCTCAGCAATGCTTCGCACCATCGGCCTGCACTTGCCGAAGAGATCTGTCATTTTGAGGAGTTAGCCCAGCACATCACGAAGCCTTTTCTGATCAGGCCAGAAACCCCAAGTGTAAATATCGATACCTATTTTTTAACCCCAGCCTTTCGGGCGTTTTTTGTGCAGCAGCTGATTTTGCCCGCCCGTGTGTGGAGGGAGAGCTTTGCGGTCCTGTTTCCAGATGTTGGAAAAAATCTACTAAAAGGTGTTGTTAACGTTGGCCCGGTCTTGCAATTGGTTGAATGCTTTATGGAACCCCAGTTTCAGCTTTGGTCTTGCGCACAAGGCCTGTTGACGTGGGCCATTGAAATCCTTGGCGAACAACATGATCATCCCTCCCTGGCCCAGCTGCTTCTCACTTATTACGATTTAGCATTAAGGCAAAAGGATCAAGAAACACTTATGGAATGCCGCGCAAGGCTTCTCATCAAACCCCTCTATGCCACCTTAAGCTCAGCTCAGATCAAAAAAATTATGGATTCCTCGCCCACTAAGCCTGCAAAAAGTTCTCTTCATTAGCACAGTTATATAGATGGTATACTCAAAAAAGAAGAAGCCCCTGGGAATTATCCCAGGAGCCTTGTCTCTTTATTGAAGCGGCTTAAGATTAGTAACGCTGAATGTCACGTGCGGGTAGGCGCACTTCAATATCGTTTGGCTCATCCAGACTCAAGGGCCCAGCAGCATCGAAAAATCCGCACCAATAGTGCTTAATTTCCGTAAACGCGTTAAATCAAGGGACTTAATATCAGGATAAGTGCTCAGTGCCCGATCACCAATTTTCTCAATCGTGTCCGAAGGATTCACAACGGTGAGATTCTTGATATATCGGGGGATCCACTCACCAAAACCCGGATCCATGTAGGGAAGCAAGAGGGTATCACCATTTCTGACAAAACTACTATTGCTGACACTTAAAAGCACCCGATGATCTTTTCGGGTAGAACTGAGTGTCGTCTCTAGCGTGGTACTGCCATAAAAGGTCTGCAGCATTTTATCTGAAATCACCAAGGTATGGGGCTGTCGCTGCAAAGCGTTCTTACAAGCCCTGCTGTCAATGTAAGGACCAACGAAGCTGCAGAACGGCCTATCCATCGAAACTGCCTGAAGGTGCTCAATCACTGCATCCATATAAACATCGAAAAACTTCTCGATCGCCTGATTACGATTTGCTGGATCCAGATAGACCCCACCCAAGGCCAACACTGCAGCCACGTCATCTAGCGCTTCGCTCGTGCTTTGTTGCATGATGGTCTGATCTTCATTTATGACGGCTGCATCAAAGTCTTGGCCAAAGGCCGCTTGGTAAAGCCGTTTTGCTTCGGGCAAATGGTGAGCAAGATCATCAGCCGTCAGCTGTACCAAGGTCTGCGGCACATGCTTATATAAAGAAGAGTCAGTCGGTAGCACCAAGACACCGTCGCGCGCAGCCATATCTGACAGGACCCTTTGTATAAAAGCAGGACGAAGCTTTGATGTATCGTAGCTTGGTTCTGCGGTTAACTTCCCATTCACAGTTAAGCCGCGCACTTGGTCAACCATGCTGACATCACTGAGGTGCTGCCAATCACGACAGGTTAAACGTGTTGCGCGGACATCTTCTGCAGGAAGTTGCATCATCACGCGATGGATAAGCTCAAGTGGCAAAATGGAATTGATGGAAGCTGCTTGACCCTGAACTTGAGTCCCAACAGCAGCTAGCTCAACGTCGCTTTCAGGCTGTGCTGGGGTCACAGGTGCGCCGCCTGCGGTCACACCAAGGTCCTCTGCGAATTCCTTTGCGTCACTGGCAAAGCCGTAAGATACGCTTAAAAGCAGCGCCGCACTTAACACAGAACCAACCGTCAATATTCTCATCATCATTTCACCTTATGGTTGAATTAACATCGGCAATATATCTTATTTGGAATTATTTTGCAATATTTTTCTTATTTGTCATTTTTTTTGGCAAGAATTAGCCCCGCATGGTCTGCCAGAGGGGGGGTATGACTGAAGGTAGGGCCTGTGGATTGAGTGTTTTCACCGCATCAAAATGAAGATAGACAGATGATGCTAAAAGTTACGGACACCGAAAAAAACAGCATTCAAGAAATGCTTTGTGATGATCATAAAAGCGCTTGCTCTTGGCCCACTCGTGCTGCGCCTCACCCTGAAAATCGTCACAAGGGATGCCCAAGGGCTGCAACAATTTTGGCGTTGAGCTCTTTCACCTTTGCGTGATCTGCTGCGGTCTTTGCATTTGCGCTCAGCCAATGCATGTACCAGATCATGCCACCAAGGTGCCCAGTTTCAACCAGGTCGTTCAGAAGATCACCTGCCTTTTGGGAATCGCTCACCCCTACTTCACCGGCGTTCAAGAAATGGGCGTATTCTACAGTAGCGTCTTTGAAGCCCATGTCGCTTGCACGTTTAAAATTGTCTTGTGCTGCTTGCATATCCTGTGGTCCACCAAGGCCGTTGCGCAGCATCTCGGCATATTCATACATGGCCTCGCCATACTCTGCTGCTGCGGCTTTTTGCAACAAAATTCTGGCATGCGCGCGATCTTGCGCCACGCCCAGGCCTTGCTGCAGGAGTTTCGCGTACCCCACCATGGCATCCAGATTGCCCCGCTCGGCACTATCTTTCAGCATTGGCAGTAGATCGTTGATCAATGGGAGAGCGGCCTCAGGATCTGCGGGGAGTACACCACCGCTGTGCAGGCTCAAAGCATACAAAAGCTTAGCTGGCACATACCCACCATCAGCAGCTTTCTTGATCTTTTCAAGTGCCGCAATTCTATCGACTGGCGTCTTGGGATGACTTTGTAAGTAGCGGCCTTCAAGATACAGCTGACGCAGTTCTTTTTGATCTGAATTCAGCCAATCGCTGAACCGCAGCGTTTCGCCTAAACGTCGGGCCAGAACATAGTCCCAAAAGGCGCGTACCATGTGGGCGCGGGCTTTTTCGTTCTCGCTGGCCAGTGGCCGCTCGCCTCGGCCCAAAATATCGGCGCCCCCAAGGCGTCGATGACGGTCATTAATTTCTTCAAGCGTGATGTTGTTTTGACCGGCATTGAGCCAAATATCATAAAGGATTAAGGCCGTGGTGGTACGGCCATGCCCTGCGCGACAATGGAAATGGAACCAGGTTTGCGGTGTTGCCGTCACAAATAACGCCACCAGTTGGTCCACATCACGGGGCTCAGGGGCATTATGATCGGAGATTGGGGCGCGCTCGTAGCGCATGTCCTTCTGGTCCGCAATCAATCGTGCTTCGGTTGCAAGGTTTTGACTGGATAATGAAATCTTTTGACCTTGTCTAAGGTGATCTTCATTGAATTTCCTCAGTTGGATCACTTCAATGCGTGGTTGCTGGGCCAATTGCTGCAGCAAGGTCTCCTCTTGGGCACGTGCTTCTTGCCAACTGATACCTAAGTTATAGTGATTGTTAGGGGCATACCAGCTGATGGCTTGACCAGCTGCAAATCCATGGGGTTCCTCGCGAAGATCAACCATCACCACATGGCGGGGCTGCACACCGATAGCGCTCAGTTGTTGTTGAATCCATTGCAAGCCTACAGCGTTAAACTGGCCGCTGCCCGATGCATGCACCTGGCGAATGCCCACTGTTGAAATGTCCTGGCGCGCCTTTCCCTGGGGTATCATGCGGAAATTTCTGGGCTCGACCGTTTTCACATTGTGCGTATCGAGAATGAGCGGCGCCTGATGCTGTTCCTCTTTGCATCCAGTCAATCCCATCAGCGCCCCAAGGACGGCCATTACCTGAACCTTTTTCATGGCCAATCCTTTGCTCATTAGACCCATGACTTTTAGTCATCCCCCATCTTCAGCGCAGCGAGGAAGGCACTTTGCGGAATCTCCACCTTACCGAATTGTCGCATCCGCTTTTTACCAGCTTTTTGCTTATCCAAGAGCTTGCGCTTACGGCTGATGTCACCGCCATAGCATTTCGCAAGCACGTCCTTGCGGAGCGCCGAAATGGTTTCGCGGGCGATGATCTTACCGCCAATGGCAGCCTGAACCGCGATCTTAAACAGCTGTTGCGGGATCAGCTCTTTCAAGCGCTCGCACAGATGACGACCGCGGCTTTCCGCACGGGCACGGTGCACCACAAGGGACAAAGCATCCACCGGCTCGGCATTGACCAGGATGGAGAGTTTGACCAAATCGCCTTCACGGTATTCATCCATTTCATAGTCAAAGCTGGCATAGCCGCGCGAGATGGACTTCAGACGATCATAAAAGTCAAACACCACCTCATTCAGGGGCAGGCGATAGACCACCATCACGCGGTTGCCCACATAGTTGAGGTCAATCTGTTCCCCGCGGCGGTCGGTGCATAGCTGCAAAATGGATCCCAAATATTCATCGGGCACGAAAATGGTGGCTTTGATCCACGGCTCTTCAATATGGTCGATATAAACCACATCGGGATAATCGGCGGGGTTATGCAGCTCCATCATCTCGCCGTTTTTCTTATGGATCTTATAGACCACGCTGGGCGCAGTGGTGATCAAGTCCAGATTATACTCACGCTCTAGGCGTTCTTGAATAATCTCTAGGTGCAAAAGGCCTAAGAAACCGCACCTAAAACCAAAGCCCAGCGCGGCCGAGGTCTCGGCCTCATAACTAAAGCTGGCATCATTGAGGCGAAGCTTTGCAAGGCTATCCCGCAGCGATTCAAAGTCATCGGCATCCACAGGAAAAAGACCGCAGAACACAACCGGAACAGAAGGCTTAAAGCCGGGCAAGGGTTCAAGCGTTGGATTGCGATCATCGGTGATGGTATCACCCACATTACAGTCGGCCACCGACTTGATGCTGGCGGTGATAAAACCCACCTCACCTGGGTACAAGGCATCCACCGTGTGCTGCTTGGGGGTAAAATAACCCACACGGTCCACCTGATAGGCCGCATTGGTCGACATAAAGCGCACACGCATGCCTTTTTTCAAGACACCATCGCGCACCCGCACCAAAATAATCACGCCAAGATACGGATCATACCAGCTGTCAATCAGCATGGCCTTGAGCGTTGCCTCCTTATCCCCCTCGGGTGCTGGCAGGCGGGTCACAAGGGCTTCCAGCACATCCTCAATACCAATTCCGCTCTTGGCAGAAGCAAGCACAGCATCAGAGGTGTCCAAACCAATCACATCCTCAATTTGCTGTTTGACGCGCTCAGGTTCAGCAGCAGGCAAGTCAATCTTGTTGAGAACTGGAATAATTTCGTGATTATTCTCAATGGCTTGATAGACGTTTGCCAAAGTCTGGGCCTCAACCCCTTGCGAGGCATCCACCACCAAAAGCGATCCCTCACACGCGGCAAGGGAGCGGCTGACTTCATAGGCAAAGTCCACGTGGCCGGGAGTGTCCATGAGGTTCAGCTGATAGGTCTTACCATCCTTGGCTTTGTAGTGGAGGCGCACCGTCTGCGCTTTGATGGTGATACCACGCTCCCGCTCGATATCCATGGAATCCAGCACTTGATCGTGGAATTCACGGTCCTCAATCCCACCGCAATACTGAATCAAGCGGTCCGCCAGGGTTGACTTACCGTGGTCGATGTGGGCAATGATGGCGAAGTTACGAATATGGTCTTGTTTCATGCGCGTAGCTCCGCACCGGCGTTGGTTTTGAGGGCATTGAGGACTTTTGCAGTCACGTCTTGTATCTCCTGATCGGTCATGGTCCGGTCTTTGGGCTCGAGTTTAAAGCTAATGGCCACCGACTTCATGCCGGCCGGCACACCAGACCCTTTATACACATCAAATATTGAAATATCCGTTATCAACGATGGTTCTGCCTTACGCACCGCGGTGATCAGCTGTTGCGCCGGCACCTCGTCCGCCACCAGCAGCGCCAAATCACGGCTCACCGGTTGGTAAGCTGACAAGGTGAGTGCTGACTTCTTTGCACCGGCCTTGGGTGCAGGAATAGCCTCAACCATCACTTCAAAGGCAACCACAGGCCCATCAAGACCTAAGAACTCAGCGGTCTTGGGATGGATTTCACCAAAGTAAGCCAACACGACCTTTGGCCCCAGTTTGATGGCACCGCAGCGGCCCGGATGATACCACGACGGGGCTTTGGCCTCGATTTGGACCTGCCCCACCTCAAAGCCCATGGCGGCAATGGCAGCCATGGCATCGGCCTTGGCATCGAATACATCCACCACGCGGGCCGCTTGGGCCCAATGGCGCAAAGCCTGCTCACCCTGACGTGCACCTGCTACCACCAGAGTTTGTTTCTGAGACAGCGTTTCACCATAGGCATGCCCCGCTTCGAACAGCGCGCGCCCAGGAACTCCACGATCGGCATTGCGTTGCAGCGCTTGCAGCAAATTGGGCAATAATGTGGGCCGCATCACCGCTAGATCGGCACTGATGGGGTTTTGCAGCGTTAATGAGGCTGCCCCCCCACCGAAATGCTCAGCCACATGGGGCGCTAAAAAGGACCAGGTGAGCGCTTCATGGAGACCCCGCGCGGCCAATGCTCTGCGCGCCGCCGAAACACGCTCGTAAGTCAGGCGGGTGGTCAGATTTTCAACTTTGAGTTCCTCAAGGCTTACCTTAGGCATCCCTGCCACCGGCACGCTATCATAGCCCTGGGTACGCAGCACCTCTTCAACCAGATCAGCTGACCCCTCAATATCATTCCGCCATGAGGGCACGGTCACCGTTCGCGTCTCGCCGGATCCAGCGACTTGGAAGCCTAAAGCTTCCAGTTGCGCGGTGATAACATGATCATCAAGGTCCAGACCCCCTAAGCTTTTGACGCGGCCAAGGGGAAATTCAAGGGTGCGACGCTTTGTGGGCTCGGATCCGGCACTCACCATTTCACTCGCCTCACCGCCGCAGATTTGCAGAATCAGATCGGTGGCCAAGTCAATACAAGGTTTAATGACTGCAGGGTCAACGCCGCGCTCAAAGCGCGCACGGGCATCGGAATGAATATTTAATTGGCGTCCGGTCTCTGCGGTACGCACGGGCGCAAAAAGCGCAGCTTCAAGAAAAACGTCCGTGGTTTCCAGGGTACAACCCGTCTCTTCTCCGCCCATGATACCGCCGATGGCTTGAGCACCCCGTTCATCGGCCACCACGGTCATGGACCCGTTCAAGGTATACGTCTTGCCATCAAGGGCAAGAAGCTCATCACCCTCCCGCGCCAAGCGTACGGTGAGATGACCTGAAAGCTTATTTAAATCAAACACATGCATGGGACGACCCATGTCATACGTCATCCAGTTGGTGATATCAACCAAGGCTGAAATGGGACGAAGACCAATGGCCTTCAAGCGACGCTGCAGCCACTCGGGGCTTGGTTGATTTTTAACGCCGCGAATCACCCGACCCACAAAAAAGGAACAGGCATCTTGGGCGGGATCCGGAAGATCAATGGTAATCTTTGTTGGGCTTGCAAAACTCCCCTTCACGGCTGGAATCTTAAGTGGCTTTAAAGTACCAATCTTGGTTGCCGCCAAGTCCCTGGCAAGGCCACGCACACCCAGGCAATCTCCACGGTTCGGTGTGATTTCCACATCCAATATAGGATCATCCAGGCCTGCCCAGGGCGCAAATTCAGCACCCACCGGCGCATCAAGGGGAAGTTCGATGATTCCTTCTGCATCTTCAGAAAGACCAAGCTCGGCAGCCGAACACAACATGCCTTGGCTTTGCACGCCGCGAATTTCAGAAAGCTTTAAGGTGATACCATTGGCAGGGATGGTCATGCCGGGCAATGCCAGCACCACACGAAGACCTGCCCGGGCATTGGGCGCACCACACACAATTTGCAGCTCTTCCGTTCCTGTATGGACGCGGCATACGCGCAAACGATCCGCATTGGGATGCTGTTCAGCCGAGAGAATCTCGGCGATCTTAAAGCCTTTGAGGGCTTCACCAGGAAAGGTCAGGGAATCCACCACCAGACCAAGCGATGACAGCTTATCCGCAAGGGTTTGCACGTCAGCTGACGTCTCAAGGTGCTCTAACAGCCAAGAGTAGGTAAGTTTCATCGTCCAGCTCCTCGCAAGAAGGCGCGCTCAGCATTCACCCCGTAATGGCGCAGCCAGCGCAAATCAGATTCGTAAAAAGCCCGTAAATCAGCAATTTCGTACTTCAGCATGGTAATACGCTCAATCCCCATGCCAAAGGCAAAGCCTTGGTAGATATCGGGATCAATGCCGCAGTTACGCAAAACATTAGGATGCACCATGCCACAGCCGAGGATTTCCAGCCAGTCACCCCCCGCTCCCAACTGCAACTTACCCTCCTTGCGCGAGCACCCAATATCCACCTCTGCCGAAGGTTCGGTGAAGGGGAAGTAACCGGGGCGAAAACGCACGGGCAGATCAGGGCGTTCAAAAAAGCGGCGACAAAACTCAATAATGCAGCCTTTTAATTGACCAAAATTCACAGCCTTATCAATGTAAAGCCCCTCGATCTGGTGGAAGGTGGGGGTGTGGGTTTGATCATAGTCCGAGCGATACACTCGACCTGGCGCAATAATGCGCAAGGGAGGCTGATGCTGCATCATGGTGCGAATCTGCACCGGAGACGTGTGGGTGCGCAGCACTCTTGGCTCGTCCCCTTCCTGTACTGGCGGCAGGTAGAATGTATCCTGCTCTTGGCGTGCAGGGTGGGATGCGGGGATATTAAGGGCGGTAAAGTTATGGAAATCATCCTCAATATCAGGCCCCTCGGCGACCACAAAGCCCATGTCGGCAAAGATTTGAATGACCTGATCCATCACGTCATTGAGAATATGCACGCGGCCCTCAGGGCTTGGGCGCACAGGCAACGTCACATCCACACGCTCGGCCTCAAGACGCGCACTCAACGCGGCCTCAGCAAGCAGGGTTTTGCGCGCCTCAAGCGCCCTGCTGATGGCATCCCTCACCTTGTTAAGCATCTCACCAGCAGCTTTGCGGGCTTCCGGCTCCATGGCACCAAGACCGCGCATGCGCTGGGAAATCTCGCCCTGTTTGCCCAACATGTCAACGCGCAGCGCCTCTATAGCTTTCAGGTCTTGCGCCCCCTCAATCGCGTCAAGGGCTTTTTGCTGCAGTGCATTTAAGTCTTGCATCGCTATCCTCAATATTAGGACCACCAAAAACAAAGAGCCGCATCAAGCGGCTCTTTCTCAACGTCTCTACTTCTTTTTAATCTCAAGAAGTTGATCTGATTTTATGCTTTACCGAGAGCCGCACCCGCCTTGTCAACGATGGTCTTAAATGCCTCGGGCTGGTGCATGGCAAGATCAGCCAAAACCTTACGGTCGACGATGATGCCAGCCTTGTTGAGACCATTGATGAACTGGGAATAGGTCACGCCGTATTGGCGCACACCTGCGTTGATACGCTGAATCCACAAACCGCGGAAATCGCGCTTCTTAACGCGACGATCGCGATAGGCATAACGCAGGGCCTTCTCGACCTTGCCTAATGCGACGCGATAGCAGTTATTGGAACGACCGCGATAGCCAGAGGCGAGCTTGATAACTTTTTTATGACGGGCGTGGGAAGTCACACCTCTCTTAACACGTGCCATGGCACTAACTCCTTAACTTGAAACGCTTAACGGCTGTAGGGCATAAAATGACGCAAGATCGTGGCATCAGACTCACTCATGATGGTCGTGCCGCGCGCATTGCGCTTCATTTTTTGTGTCCGCTTGATCATGCCGTGGCGTTTACCAGCCTGGCCCATGACAATTTTACCGGTGGCGGTAACTTTAAACCGCTTCTTCACACTGCTTTTGGTTTTCAATTTGGGCATTTTAAACCTCATTAAATGATGAACGAAAATAACTCGTGGATTAGGCATGCCCAAGGTCAAACCTTATCGCCACGCCACGAGAGATAACCCTGATCTATTACCAGCCAGGCCCACAAAATGCAAGCCTGATTCTCTCTTTTTAGCGTTTGTGCAGACAAACGGCAGCATAAGCGCCCAAGTCCCTCAAGACCTCGCTCCTTCTTCGTCAGATTCTTCCTCTGATCTTTCTTCAATTGTCTCAAGACCTAAAGCTTCGTCCGAATCAAGTGTCGAAGCGCTTTGATAGTCCCCTGTTTCAACAGCAAGAGAGGTATGAGAGTCCGACGAATGCAGGACCTGCGCTTCAGCCACTGCAGGTTCCTCCTGCATCCCAACATCGGTTAGATTACGCTCGATGTCATTCAATTCGAGGGCCACTTTGGGAAATTGATTCTTTAACTGATAAAGCGCCCGTATGGAAATATCCGGTTCATCCAATTCGACGACTTCAAGTTTCCTGCCAGCCCTTAAGACAGTGCTTAATGTTTCAAGATCCACAGCGGTGCCACGCAGATTCACCACCTGGATATGCGGCAGATCGGCGATGCGTTTGAGGCCCTGTGGACTCAGTACCGAGCATTGTTGAAGATTGAGCCAAAAAAGGTGCTGGCAGCCCTTGGTGATCTTCATCAGTTCGTCATCGGCGATGGGCAGCCCCTCCATGTGCAGCACATGAAGATGGCCGAGAAGACCAATCACCCCAAGATCAACATCCGCATCAAGTTCACATTCATTTAAAAAGAGCTCGTTTAAGTGATGGGCGTGGGTGACAACGGCCTCCAGATCATCGGCATAGAGCTGTAATTGACTCAGATTCAGGGCCACTAAACTCGATAACTCTGAAAGGCGGGACAAATCTCCTGGCCACAAGCCCTCACATCGGGCAAGACTTAGCACCCGAAGGCCAGCTTGACCTTCCACAACATGCGCCAGTCCAGCCCGCGTCATACGTGTTCCATCAAGAAACAACGCCTCCAGATGGGGCAAATCTGCCAGAGACGACACCCCCTGATCCCCCACCGAGAGTGCACCAGCAGCATCGCAGATCTTCAATGCCCGACATTCAGCAGCAATGCTGATGAGGGCATGATCATCTATGGCTGTCTTTGCGGCACGCAAACACCGCAATTCAGGTAGATGCGCGATCACATCAAAACCACGGGCGGTGAGATCATAACACTCGCTGAGCCGCAAAACCTGCAACCCTTGACACCCATGGATGATCTTGGCCAGGCTTTGATCATTCAAGGCAGTGGAACGGGCATTAAGGGAAGTTAAGTTCCTGAGATTACTTAAATTTTCAAGGACATCCCCACTCAAAGTCACCACACCTTCAATATCAAGCTGGGCCAAACTGCCGCAGCCCGTCACAATTCTCATGAGGGCTTTGGCATCAAGACGCACAAAGGAAAGATCAAGATGGGACAGATGATGAAAAGCGCCCAGTTGTTGCAGCCCCCGTGCAGAGAGAAAATGAGCTTTTTTGACACTTAGCTTTTCAAGGGTGTTGATCGCCGCTGATGATGCGAGATGCTTCACATCTTCGTCAGTCACCGTTGATTCAGACCAATCAACGACGCGGAGCACCTCCCCTCCTTTCGGATGGCTACCTGCAAGGTCGCCCTTTGAGCCTATCCCTTGCTGTCCTTCAGAAATCGACACCTGAGGGCGCATCCATGAATGGCAAAGCTCGTCGTCAGAAGGAGCTGAACTTAAGTCCGATGCCTCAAGACACTCCGCCGCAAGGACACTTGCAGCAAAGAGGGCAGGATAAAGTATGCGCAAGGAAGGCCTCCCCACCAATTATGCTTCCCTAGTCTAGGAAAAAGTCAGGCACAAGACGTGCACCGGGGGTCACATCGTAGACCGATAAATCGGTGACGCCCTCTTCTTGCAACACGGTATCATCGATAAAAAACTGCCCCGTGCATTCGCGTGAAGGACGCTTTAAAATGGCGAATGCAGCATCCGCCATGATCTCTGGCTTGCGGCTTGCCTTCATCAAGGCTTCGCCCCCCAGCATGTTCACGGCTGCTGTTGCAATGGTGGTGCGCGGCCACAACGCGTTCACAGCAATCCCATGGCTGCGGAATTCCTCGCTCATCCCAAGAACGCACATGCTCATGCCGTACTTCGACATGGTATAGGCACAATGATTTTTGAACCATTTGGAATTCATGTTCAGCGGCGGCGATAGCATAAGAACATGGGGATTGTCGGCCTTTTGCAGATGGGGAATGCAGGCCTGCGTCGCAGCAAAGGTTGCCCGCATATTGACCCCCATCATCAAATCAAAACGCTTCATGGGGGTGTCCAGGGTTTTCGTGAGTTGGATGGCACTGGCATTATTAATCAGCATATCAATGCCCCCAAAAGCCTCAACGGCCTTCGCCACCGCCGCTTCGATTTGCGCCTCATCCCGCACATCGGTGACAACCGGCAGGGCATGCCCCCCCGCTGCTTTGATTTCCTCGGCCACTGTGTGGATGGTACCTTCAAGTTTTGGATGGGGTTGATCGGTCTTTGCGGCAATCACAACATTGGCGCCCTGGGACGCTGCTTTTAGCGCAATTGCCCGCCCAATCCCTCGACTACCACCGGTGATAAAAACTGTTTTCCCGTGCCAGAGCATTTTATTCTCCTTTGATTTAATGTGTTTTAGGAGGTCTTTCTTTTATTCAAAAACCCATGAACCCTTTGGGCAAACGCATCGGTGGCAACGCACGTGGCAAACGCCTGCCGTTCGTGTTCTAGATGTTGATAAAAAGCTTCTTTATCCAAAAGCAAGGCGCGCGTTTGCACCAGTGCTTCCTGAGGCAGAGCCATAAGGGAATGGGCAGCCTTTTTTGCATGTTCAAAGGTATTTTCCACCACATCTGTCACAAGGCCAAAATCATGAGCCTGGTGGGCCGAGAGATTGGTACTGCCGGCAAAAAGCCCCCGTGCCCGCACAACCCCAACCGCCCGCGGCAGGATATAACTGGCGCCCCCATCAGGGCTGAGGCCCATCTGATTATAGGCCATGGTAAAGTTTGCTTTCGGATGCACCAGGACGTTATCCGCCTGCAGTGCAAGACTCACTCCAAATCCGGCAGCCACCCCTTCGACGCATGTGATAATGGGTTTTGGCATTTCCACCAAAAGCCGCATCAAATCATTGACATAGCCCACCAGTTGATAAAAGTAATCACGACGTTCAATGGCCGGCAACTCAAGGGCTTCGCAAAAAAGGTGAATGTCACCGCCGGCCATGAAGTTTCCGCCCTGCCCGCGCAGGATCAGGGCCTGAACATTGCTGTCCTCGCTGACCGCCCTAAACGCATCGCTAAGAGCATGGGTTAAGTCACGGTTGAGGGCATTCATCACCTCCGGACGATTGAAGGTAAGGACCATGAGGCCGGCTTCGATCTCTTCCATAAGAAGGACATCAGAAGCTGAGGTGTGCACTGGGCGCATCTTAACTTTCCTCCCCTTCGCCTGCTTTCATCGCCTCTTCCAACTGGGCCCAAGAGACCATGGCCGAAGTCAACATCTGCGGATCGGTATCCACACCAATTGAGGCAAAAATCTCCCGTGTTGGCACGCTCTTTCCTCTCGCTACAAACACACCCTTCATAAGGGCATGGGCGATCAATTCACCTTCACGCTCGATTTTTTGCTCCATGATCACCCATTTTTCATCCCACCCCACCACACGGGTCTTCAGCACAAAGCGCTGACCAAGGGTAAGGCTGCGCCGATAGCGAATGGTGGATGCCCCAAGCGCCACGCCCCAGCGCCGCTTCAGCGCTTGACGACCCACACCGGTACGAAACATTAAATCAATACGCCCCAGATCCATCAGGCTCAAATAGCGCGAATTGGTCATATGCATGTTGAGGTCCAGATCCGTCGGCAGAACATGAAAAACGAGTTCGCTCTCATCAAATAATCCCAGACGAGACCTGGAGCGCACGGTTAACAGCAGGAGAATCAAACGTAGGAGTAGATTCAAGTATGGAGCTCCCTTTATTATGGGTTCAATCTGTCCTCTTTTTTTGAATCATAGACGGCTGACACGAGGGCGCCAAGGGATTTCTGCGAACCTTTTTGGGCATGGGAACACACTTACAAAGAAAAATGCGCGCAAGTGACACAAAATAAAAAAACGCCACTTTTTGATTATCTCAAATCAAAAAGCAGCGGCCTTTTTTCTTGGATTGAGCTGACTTAGTTATTAATTGCACCAAGAATAGTAAAGTAAATGCCTGAGGTTAATGTTTCCCCGCATACCACAAATGCCATAAGTGCCATCCCCCATGGGTATAACTTTGGAAAAACTGAGAGATTTCAAGGGGCTATTTACAAGCACTTCGCCATCCTCATCGGGCGCACCAATCAGGACAGTATTAACCCTACCTTCATTTACCTTCAGCCACTTTTGATAAGCTTCTTCGCTCATAATGGTGGGATTATACACTTCCCACTTTTGCAGTGTGCCTTCTGAGCTCCAGAGCATCGCGCATAACACGCACGACATCATCTCGGCTTTTATTAGGGCCTCGCTGTAATGAGGAATGCTCATTCTGGTTTAAAGACTGAAGACCTTTGATTGAGGCGTTCCAAGCAGGACACACTAAGGCCGCCGCTGCCGCATCACGCCCCTCGAGATACGCGAGGACTGACTGCTGAATTTTAGCATGTAAAAGATTAATACACA
Source organism: Holosporales bacterium (assembly GCA_046318415.1). GTDB lineage: Bacteria > Pseudomonadota > Alphaproteobacteria > Caedimonadales > Caedimonadaceae > JBKCUK01. Next base: position 241,933 of record JBKCUK010000010.1, read on the forward strand.
CAGGGACAAAACGAGATTTGCCCTCGTCTGGCTCGCCACCGGCCAAAGCGTGAGTCATGAACACACGAGATGTCTCAAGCACCCCCATCGCAAGATAAAAAGGCACTGTGATCGATATTGGCTTTTTGGGTTTAACGAGGAGAGCCCCACTCATTTTAAAGTCCAGGTGGGCGTTATAGAATGACAAACCGCGCTATTCATCCACGTACCGCCAGCGCGAATACAATAAGTAAGGCAGATCAACGTTTGTTTTAAGTTGACAAACCCCAAAGCGCTCATCGTCCAAGGGCACAACGACGCGTGAAAAAAGCCCCCTCAGCGCTGCGCGGTCAGTAGTTGTGCTGCGAATACCTTCAACGGGATCACAAAGCTCCCATCTATTCACATTTTCTCCATAGTAATCTCTGAATTCCATGTATGCAGATTTGCTGAGGATTTCCGCTTTTTCAATCTGCCACTCACGCCCTGTTTGAATATCGTTCCACATTGGCAAGTCACCTGGACTATGCGAGGTGCCTTTCTTAAAAGTCAGGAATCGATTAACCCAGTGCCCCATATTCTCGGGCGCAATGGCCAAAGGACTAAATCCATAAATATATTTTGGCTGAAATACATGCGTTGATGACCGCCTCACTGCCTGGCGCTCCCAATCAAGCTGGATCAGACCTTTCATCTCTCCACGAACAGGAGTTAGACAAACGCCACAGAACAAAGTCTGATCATCAGTCCAGTCGGGCTCAGTCGACCATTCTACTGCGTAGGGTCCATACTGCATCCTGCGTGCGATGCGGCAGACTACCCTATTCTCACGTGAGGTTATGTTGAAATGTCTCGTATCAACCTTTGGCACTAAATAGCTAGGATCACGCGATTCCATCAGGCATGAGTGCCATAGCCACAGATCATGAACAATAGAATTCCATTTCTTCGCTAAAAGAGCGAGGCGCCCAAAGTCTTCTCTTGAGAGATGCGAATATATCTCAAGGCGCATCTCAGCAGGCAACGCATGGATTGGGTCTTCATCACAAGGGAAACCACAGACGTCCATTCTTTCAGCTTTTGGCGCTGGTGCTAGGTTTTCTTGCGCGCCCACCTCTCTGAGGTCACTGGCAAGTGCAGCGGGCACCATCAAGGTTATCCAGAGCTTCACAAGGAGCCACGAAAAAAGAATCCTATTTTCCTTCAGACAAGCTTCATCCATTGAGCACCGAACGACTTCGTTTAATAATCTTGGGACTTGCATAATCAACGACCAATTTATTGGAAAATTGATAAATAGTGTTTTTTTTCGCCGAGATATTGAAAAAGAGAAAAAATCTACAGCGCAAATAAGATGAATAACTAGAAAAGAAAAAAATATATGTGATAAAAAATCCCTGCCTTTCCAAAAAACAGGGATTTTATATTTTTTAGAGTTTTTATTTATTTAAACGCCAACTATAATACATTAAGTCACACAAATCAAAATTGGCCTTCATAACAACCAATCCATAGTTCTCATCATCCACAGGCAAGCTTTGAGCGCATTCTATACTGACCATTTTTGAGACATTTTTCGTCGGAATTTTCAGATCCGGAACTTCGTCATGAATCTTAAAAACCTCAAATATTTCAGAGTTTTGGGCGCTTTCTTCATCGTAAATAGCCCGCGAAACAATCAGCGCCTCGTCAATCCCCCACTCCACACCGGTTTCAGGGTCTTCCCATTTGGGCATGATCTTAAGGTCCGGCGATTCTTCTTGAGCGTCTTTAAACAGCTTCTCCCATGATACGATTTGGTGTGCGTTAATGGACGGTACTTGAAACCCTTTAATGGAAACGGGGTGAAAGTTTGGCTGTGTGATCCTTGCTTCATAACGATCGGACGTGACAACACAAAACTCATCCTTTTCATTGGGACTCAATAACTCGGTACGCAATACTGTTTTGCCCAAACAAGACGAGCGAGCGCCCCATTGAATCGTGTATGGACCATGCTGAGTCTCCATAGTCACACGCAAAACAGGACTCAACTCTAAATCCGCACAGAGATTTTTGACGATTCGAGGCGTTAATTTAATTGATCTATCTTGTTGCTGCAATTGACGCCAAACCCATGGGCTTTCGGAGATTTCCCTCCAAGCTCTAGACACCAGTCTAAGACGGCCAACTTCTTCCCTAGAGAGATAGGTGAAAAGGGTTTGACTTAATTCAGCAGGCAAAGCCGAAACCATATCAAAGATGTTTACCTGATTATCCATCACAGGACTTGCCATGACAGAAGAGGGGTTTGGCGCAGAACCCTCATAACTATGATCGTTCCATTCTTGATATCCACCATTCTGGTGAGGGAGGGACACCAGAGGGGTATTTTCATCCCGTGACCCCACAAGATCACTCGCCAACGCACAACTTAAAGACAGTGCTGAGAACATAATAGCCCTGGTTACGCTGGAACGCTTCTTACCTACATCAATTAATAAATTTTTCATATCTCACATCCTATTGTTTAACGATAATTTTATAATTAGTATCACATACAATTATTTAAAATAAATAATCCGGATATCGAAATAAAAACTAAATTAATATAGATTTACAAAACAAAATGTTGTTATTAGTTCTATTTTTTAATCAAAATCAGCTACGAACAGCTCTAGCGCGAGAGGATGACAGCTATAACTTGAAATAGGTAGAAAAAGAGAGCAGCCACTGCCCCCCCTTCCTGTGCAGGGGGGGGCAGTGACCATGAGACCTACAGAAGACCTCCTATTTAAAGCGCCAGCTATAGTATAGCAAATGCTTAAGATCAAAATTTCCACTCATAAAGCAGGTACCATAGGTCCCGTCACCCATGGGAATGACCCTGCAAACATTGAGCGATTTTAGGGCGCTATGCACAACCCCTTCCCCGTCATCTTCAGGCGCACCAATAGAGACTCTATTCACTCTTTCACCATTTAGCCTCAGCCATTCCTGATAGCTCTCTTCGCTCTTAATAGATGGGCTATACACTTTCCACTTTCGCAGTGTGCCCTCTTGGCTCCAAATCAGCGGGGAAGCAGACTCAAAATGTGAAAGATTTTTTTTAACCTCACTATGTTTCTTGGCCCAGCTTCTTAACTGCTCAATGCTGACTGTGGGCAAATCGAATCCCTCTATTGAACTTGGAAGCAATTCCCTTTTTACGGTTACTACCTTTCCAAGATAGGGCAAACCAAAATGAATTTCTGCTTTATGCCGTCCTTGGACTGGGTTTGGCTCTGGGATTTCCATGGTGTATTCAGGACCAACAATGAAAGGACCTGCCGACCATTGAATCTTATAGGGGCCGTACTGCACATCTTTTTGGACCATCATTAAATCGTGACTTTCCATGACTTCCTCATGGATCACCTGGATATTCTTTGCGTTCACCGGAGGCGCCTTGAGCGTCATGTCTCTGTCGTCGACATAATAGGGAAACAAATGATCTTTGGAGAGCTTATGCCATCCTTTCGAGACGCACGCTAAACGACCATACTCTTCCCTTGTCAGATAAGATAAAACTTTATGATTCAAGTTATAAGGCAAACGGGAGAGAAGGTCTGAAGACGCCTCGCCCTGGGCCGACCCCCCTCTTAAAGGCTGACCACTTGACGAATGCGCTATATTGGAAGTCTCTTCATTGAGATCACTGGCCATTACCGATGACAACATCAAAGCCGGCAAAAGCAAGGCAGCACGGAACAAAGACGGTGCTGTATTTGATTTAAAAAACTGCATGGGAAACTCCACATTTATTACACTCCTTTTTTATGGAGACTCAATGTCAAAATGACAAATTGAAGAAGCTCCGGCTTTTCTACCAAGTGCAATCCATGCACTTTGCCGGCTTTGAGAACACAAAACTTTTCAATAAAAACTGAAGCCGGGAAAACTTGTTGCGTGCTTTTTCACACAAGGATTCTTTGGGCTTCATCGTTGATTCATAATAAAGCCAGGAAAGAATAGAGGGACAAAGACGAAGGAAAGGAATAAAGCTGACGCAAATCTGGCCGCCCCACCCCAGGAAAGAGCGGCCAGAATTTCAAAAAAGTCATGTGGAAGAATACTCATCCTTGAGGCGCCAGTCATAATAAAAAAGATCGCAGAGATCAAAGTTTGCCGCCATACTAAATAACGCATACGTCCCATTCGGCAAAAGAACGGCGCGATAACATCGCAGGCTCTTGAGTGTTAACGATTGTTCGCCATAGGGGCGCAAATCAGGATTAGGCCGACCGATCATCCAATAATCAAAGTGATTTCCATGAATTTCTCGCAGTTCTTCGAGAGATTTATATCTCAGACTTGATAAATTATGAATTTTCCATTCTTTTTTGCTGACGGGGTCATGCCATCTTAATTCTAGGCTTTGTGCCGGCTTATGCTCATTTTTTTGAGCATTGACCTTTTCAACCCAATCTTGGACTTGCTCGATGGTTACCGCTGGAAACGCTAGACCTGTCACGCGTGAGGGAGAAAAGGATTGGGTAGTCTTAAACGTATCCTTCACACCCTCTGTGTAGATAAAGTGGATTTCATTTTTGCATGGCACAGCATTCTGATGAGCGCTGATTTTTTGCAATTGACACTCAGAATACAAATAGAAGCGGCCCGTTGACCAGCGCACATGACAAGGACCGTACTGCACATCTTTGAAAACTTCGCCCCCTTTAAGCCCTTAGAGGAAATGTGCAGGCCTTTTCTCGATACAGATGGGATGTGGATAGTTCTGTCACTGATTTGCAGTGCACGCCAAAGAGAGGGAGCCTCAGCCATCACTTTCCAGTCCCTGGACACCAACGCCAGACGGGCGAGCTCTGCGCGTTCTAGGAAGGAGAAAACATGGAGCCTTAATTCAGCAGGCAACACCGCCATGATCCCACCCTCTTTATCTTGCCAATCCATTTCCCTATTCACCGGCGTGCCCGTCGCCAGATCATAAACAGACCGAAGGAAAGAAAGACCTTTGATATGCTCGCTCCATTGGCGACACACTAAGGATGCGGCAACAGCATCCCGTCCATCGAGATAAGACAAGATGGTTTGCTGAAGCTCTTCGTGCACCTTATTGAACAAGCAAATCGGTGAGCTTGACTGCATATCTTCGGCAAGGTCACTGGCTCCGACCACGAACGCCCCTAGCATTGAGAAAGTTAGTGCAAGAGCAGGCATAACCAATTTCTGACTGTATTGCCCTTGAATAGACATCGTGTGTTACCCCATTACCTTTGAATCAATTTTGGCATATTTGACGATAGGGTTAAGTCATGCCAAGTTGAACCAAGGCGTATTTTTCTAACTTTAACATTTCACACTTGCAATGGCGGCTGTGCGTTCATGAAAAGGCGGACATTCGTGCCCACAAAACGGGTTATAGTGAGTGAGCTAAAAAGGAAATCCTTCAAGTTTCCCCTGCTTGTTCTGGGCACAAAACCAGGCGCATGACGCGCACGATCTCGTCTTATTGATGCAATTATGAACCAAAGTTTTCCTCTACACCCCGAATGAATGGAACACATCCGGTATGCGCAGGTATTATGCCTAGATGTTGAAGCCACCCTATCAGCACAAGGGAAGGTAAAACTGGAGCCCCTTTTTCCCACAAACATCCCAGCTGCAGGGATCTGACGATACCTAAGATGTCAGCAAGTTTTCGAGACCAACCCAGAGCGTCAAAGGCGGGCATATGATCCCAAGCAAGGGTCAAATGGGGTCAATATTCTCAAAGTACAAACAACAAAGGCATCTCAAACCGGCACACATCTGAGCGAAATCGCCATATTACCGGTTTGCCATTCTTTGCCATTCATAGGTGAGTGTCCACTGTCGTCATAAGCGCTTGCATCGTTCCTTTTCTATAAAGGCACCAATTCCAAGCGATCACTGAGGGGACGAATCCAACAAAACATGATAAATAATGACTGCAGCAGTCATGACGGCCCTAAGAGGGATAAACAATACAGTATCTGATCGTTCCAGAAGACTGGATATTAGGTGGTCATTCACAGTCATAGATTCCAACAGCGCTACCCCTAAGCGCTCCAACGAGATGACCGACTCATCACGCACAAGAGCTAAGCGGTCTCACATGCTTGATCGGTTGATCTCTCGCACCGCCTCAAGAAGATTGGACCAGACAGATTGAAATTCTTGGACCGCGATATTGGCGCGGGTGCTGGCTTCCATGACCTCTAACAGTGACGCCTGTCCTTGGGCAGCTGCAAGCGCCACGCTTTCCGATTGCCGAGAGGCCTCAATAGCCCCCTGAATGGGCTCATTTAAAAACGCAGCAAAGGATGAGCCGGATGAGGGGGCCTGCGGTGCAATATTGGCAGCCCCAGCATACGCTTGGCTTGCCAGTTGCGGTGACGTTTTTATGGCCTGCGTCATTGAAGCTCTCCCTTATTCTTATTCGTTATCGAAGCGTCCTTCCCGGCGACTTCCAAGCTCCTCGCCCGTCTTCATTCACCATTTTGAGCGGCTCAGCCTTTGTCCACTCATGGACCTATCTTCTCTTTACTGACCCTCAACAAGCAACGCGATTACTGCAAAACCCACGAGGATCTCTGACAAAGCAACCCTTATTCTCCGTAAGACCGCCACCAAAGGGGAAGCGCCCACAAATCAGTAAACCACTAGTTTCCAGAAATCAGCTTAATGGTTTTATACTGCAAATCCGTTGCGTTTTCGTAAACTTTCATGGCCCGCTCCATATCCTGCTTGGCTTGGGTCACGTCCATCATCTGCACCAACGGATCAACAACCGGCATGGACACGTATCCATCGGCATTGGCAAGCGGATGCTGAGGGTCATACTGTTGCCGCACCCGGTTAGGTTGGGCTTGCGGCCGATTGGCTTTGACCACCTCAACCCCCGTCGCACGATCAACGGTGGCCTGAAAGCTGACACCTTTGGGCACATAGCCCACCGACTGGGCATTGGCCATATTTCCCATACCCACTTCCATGCGCTTCTCATAGGCCTGCATGGCGCGGCTTGCAATCATCTGAACCTTCATAAGCGCATCATGGTTTGCCATCTTAAGCCCCTGTTTTTGCCTTATGCCTGATCATCATTTACTTACCCATGCGGGCGATCAACCGCGCACGACTTGCAAAACTATTATACAAGCTCGCCATTTCATTATAACGCACACTTGACTCATTCAGGCGCTGTAACTGCTCTTGCGGTTCAATATTGTTTCCATTCAAGGATTGCGCCGTATCACGGGTATTGCTGACTTTGTAAGCGCCACCCTTCTCACCACCACCCAGGTGCTTAGGGTGCGTCTTCGCCAATTCACCAGCGCGCATGTGAAGCGAAAAAGGCTGGAGACGTTTTTCTTGGGCCCCAGGAATAGGTGCACGCGCAATATTGTCCGCAAGCACTTCTTGATTTTTAGACTCATAATGCATGCGCGCTGTTATCGCTTGAAAAACGTTAACTTTTTTTAAGTCCATCACCATGGATACACTCCTTCACCTACATTTTGTGGCGCGCTTCGATTAATAATACGTAAATTTTTAAAATTTGTGTTAATATCAAACAAAATGATAAAGGGCATTGTTCAGTGCTTTACATTGCAAGAAAGCCTGGGGAGGCTGTGATCATTAATGGGGGCATCAAGGTGACGGTAACAGAAGTGCGTGGCCGCACAGCGAAGCTTGCCTTTGAATTCCCACCCCATACCTCGGTCCTTCGCGAAGAGTTGTATGCACGGATTATGGATGAAAATCGTAATGCGGCAGCCAGCCTTGACCTCTTGCAGGAGGAACTCCAATGACCCTTGCCCCTGATGACGTACTTCTTGCACGGCTCGAAACTTTGACTGCCCAGGTTGATTTCCTTGCTGGCCAAATCAAAGAAGACAAACCGCTCAGCTATGATCCGCTGATTCAGGAAATCAACACCGTACTGATGGAGGTGGGAAAGCTCACCATGACGTCCAGTCTGTTGAGCAAAATCACAGCTCTTCGCACCAGCGTCGATAAGCTGATGACGGCTGTCTCAGCACAGCAAGCCCAGATCAAAAGCTTGCTTCATCAACAGGAAGCAGGACATCGATCGGCCAGGGCTTACCAAACAATTGCAAATTTAGGCCGCAAAGAGACTTAAGTCATGGACATGACAGCCAATCTTGGACAAATGGGCCTAAGCCTTATGGCAGTCATTGCCCTTATCAGCGTGTGCGCGCTGCTTTGGCGATTTTTGCAAAACCGAGGCCTCCGTTTAGGAACCTCCTCTGGCCGCAGACTGAAAATCAAAGAAATCCTGCCCATTGATCCAAGAAGGCGGCTGCTGCTTGTGCAATGTGACCACCGAGAATTCCTTATCCTTCTTGGCTCCAACCAAGATGTTGTGCTTGGCACATTACAGGAAGACGTAACACAAAGGTGATAACTGTGCGGATGAAACCATTCCTTTCCCCTCGGCGAATTGCCACTTTGAGCTTGGCTTTCTTTGTGGTGATGACTTGCGGCTCTTTGGCCCTTGCGCAGTCTCTCAATCTTGATCTCGGGAGCGCCGGAGGGGGTTCCTATACGGCCAGACTTGTTCAGCTGGTTTTCATTCTCAGCGTCCTAAGCCTTGCCCCGTCTATTTTAGTGATGATGACCTCTTTCACCCGTATTGTGGTGGTCTTGTCTTTTCTGCGCAACGCCTTGGGACTTCAACAATCACCACCCAACGCCGTGATGGTGGGACTGGCGCTGTTTCTTACCGCCTTTATCATGGGCCCCACACTTGAGAAAGTCTATGACGAGGGAATCGCCCCCCTCTCCCAAGAAAAAATCTCAGAAGAAGAAGCCTTCCGGCGTGGCATGCAACCCTTGCAGGGCTTTATGCTGAAAAACGTGCGAGAGAAAGATCTGGCCCTTTTCGTCGACCTTGCCAACATCGAAAAGCCAGAAAAGCCTGAGGCAACACCCCTCAAGGTTTTGATCCCAGCTTTTATGATTAGTGAACTGAGACGCGCCTTTGAAATTGGTTTTCTTATTTTCTTACCCTTTCTAATCATCGATATGGTGGTTTCCTCGATTTTGATGAGCATGGGTATGATGATGTTGCCACCGATGATGATTTCCCTACCGTTTAAAATTATTTTCTTTGTCCTGGTTGACGGTTGGCATCTTCTGGTGGGAAGCTTGGTGAGAGGATTTGCAACTTAGGTAAGGAAGTGCGCATGGCTGTTCGCCCTGTGGTCAAGATGGGCCATCCTGTCCTTCGGCGTCCTGCAGAGCCTGTAGTGGATTTTCATTCTCACGACCTAAAAGTCCTCATTCATGATCTATGGGATACCCTTGAACAACAAGCTGGTGTTGGTCTAGCGGCACCACAAATCGGGGTGAGTCTTAGAGTCTTGGTGGCGCGTATCACAGCTAGGCAGTTAGGACAAAGCGGCCGTCCCCTACTCGATCCTATGGTGATCATCAACCCCACGATCACGCCTTTATCGGAAGAACAGGTGGAGAATTGGGAGGCATGTGTTTCCCTGCCAGTTTTACAGGGTCTTGTCCCCCGTTACCGATCCATCCGGGTCGATTATCAGGATATCAGTGGCAAGCCGTGCCAGCTTGAAGCCCATGACTTTATTGCGCGACTTTTCCAACACGAATGTGATCATCTTGAGGGTATTCTCTACCCCCAGCGGATGCGCAATGTGCGCTCGCTCATTTACCGCAGCGAATTCCGCGATGAATCCCAATAATAAAAGGTTCCTTAGGTAAGCTGGAAGCGTTCGGGCGGAAGATCCATCAGGGCAGACGCCACATGATCCGAGACAAACTGGCGCACGTCTCCCTTAAGGGCAACGATTTCCTTGATCAGGCGAGATGAAATAAACTGGCACCGGTCCGATGCCATGAGAAAGACGGTTTCTATATCGGGCGCGAGACGAGCATTCATGCCAGCCATTTGAAACTCGTATTCAAAGTCGGCTACAGCCCGAATACCGCGAATAATGAGGTTCGCGTTCATCTGACGCATAAAATCAATCAACAAGATATCGAAAGAGACGACACTGACAGCAAACGGTAGGTCTTTCACATCTTGCTTCACCAACTCAAGACGCTGGTCGAGAGAGAAGATGGGGCCTTTGCCAGCATTTTTCGCAACGGCCACCACCAGGTGGTCACACAGGCGCCCTGCCCGCTTAATAATATCGACATGACCAAGGGTTATGGGGTCGAAAGTTCCGGGATAAACCGCTACCCGCATTGTTAAGCACCCGACTCACCTGCTGCCGGCAACACAGCAGAGGATTCTTGGCTTTCTTGCACGTTTGCGCCCTCATCATCGACCGTTTCAGCGTCCGCCTCAGCCTTCAGATCTTCTTCGCTCAACTCAATGCGCGCGACCGACACCACACTTTCTCCATCACCCACACGGAACAGGGTGACGCCTTGGGTCTTGCGCCCAGCGATGCGAACGTCGTGAATCGGGCATCGGATCAGCTGACCACCATCGGTGACCAGAACCACTTGGTCGAACTCGTTAACAATAAACGAAGCTACAATCTGACCATTTTTAGCTGTCAGCTCCATATTGGCCACACCCTGACCACCACGACCGGTGATGCGGTACTCATACGCAGAAGTGCGCTTGCCATATCCCTTGTTGGTCACAGTTAAGATGAATTGCTCGGCCGCGGCCATGGCGGCAAGGCGCTCAGGTGACAAGCTCACCTGCTCAGAAGTCGCTAATGATTCATCAGAAGCCACATTTTCATCTTCCTCAGCACCACGGTTTTTGCGCGCCCAACGCAAGTACGCGTCCCGGTCTTCCATGGTGAAGTCCGTGTGATTGAGCACAGCAAGGGAGATCACCTCGTCATCGGGGGCCAAGCGTATGCCGCGTACCCCTGTTGATGTGCGCCCAGCAAAGACTCGCAGCTCTTCGAGGGAGAAGCGGATGCATTTACCCATGCGGGTCGACAACAATACATCCTGATCTTCTGTAATCACCTGGACGCCCACAAGGCTTTCATCATCGCCCAGCTTCATGGCAATCTTGCCATTGGACTTCACGTTTAAGAAGTCAGACAAGGCATTACGGCGAATATCGCCCTTTGAGGTGGCAAATACGATGGACATCTGCTCGCAGGTACTTTGGTCTTTGGGCAAAGGCAGAATGGTTGCAATGGTCTCACCCTGCTGCAGGGGCAAAAGGTTAATCATGGCTTTGCCAAGGGATGTTGGCGTCCCAATGGGTAAGCGATAGACTTTCATCATGTAGGCAATCCCGCGGGTCGAAAAGAACAGCACGGGCGTATGGGTATCAGCCACATATACTTCGCGCACGAAATCTTCATCACGGGTCGACATGCCGGTGCGTCCCTTGCCGCCACGGCGCTGGGCGCGATAGCTCGCTAAAGGCACACGCTTAATGTAACCATTTTGAGACACGGTAATGACCATATCTTCACACTGGATGAGGTCTTCCATATCCACCGAGCCGTCGGCTTCTTCGATGGTGGTGCGACGGTCATCGGCAAATTCATTGCGAATGGCCATCAGGTCATCCCGCATCATTTTCAAAATGCGCGGCCGGCTGGCGAGAATATCCAAATAATCACGAATTTTATCCGCAAGATCAGAGAGTTCTGCGGCAAGCTTCTCACGCTCCAACCCGGTGAGGCGATGCAAGCGCAAATCCAGAATGGCGCGCGCTTGGGTCTCGGAGAGGCGGTACTTCCCGTTCACCACTGCATAACCGGGCTCAGCCACCAGCTCGATCAGTGGTGCCACATCGTGGGCTGGCCACTCCCGCGCCATCATTTGCTCTCGCGCTACGTTGGGATCTGGCGCATTCTTGATGAGGGTAATCATCTCGTCAATGTTGGCGACAGCCATGACCAAACCGACCACCACATGGGCGCGCTCGCGGGCTTTGTTGAGCTCATAGCGCACACCCCTTGTGACGACCTCTTCGCGGAACTGGACGAAGGCCGCGATCATATCGCGAAGGGTCATGACCTTTGGCTGGCCCTTGTCCAGGGCTAGCGCATTAACGCCAAAGCTGGTTTGCAATGGCGTATACCGGTACAACTGATTGAGGACCACGTCGGGAACGGCGTCACGCTTCAACTCAACAACAACGCGAACACCCTGGCGGTCTGACTCATCGCGTAAGTCGGAAATCCCCTCGATGATTTTATCGCGCACCACTTCAGCAAAGCGCTCAAGCATGCGGGCTTTGTTCACCTGATAAGGAATTTCTGTGATCACAATCGCATTACGATCTTTGCGGATCTCTTCAATGGACGCGCGTCCACGCATGACAATGGAACCACGTCCAGTGCGATACGCATCATAGATGCCTGCCCGCCCAAGAATCACGCCACCTGTGGGAAAATCAGGACCTGGCACATAGGCCATCAGGTCTTCTGTCGTGACCTCAGGATTGTCGATGTAAGCACAGCACGCATCAATCACTTCCCCCAGGTTGTGTGGGGGAATGTTGGTGGCCATACCCACGGCAATACCGCCGGCACCATTCACCAACAAATTGGGAAAACGTGCAGGCAGAACGACGGGTTCAACGGTCGAATCATCGTAGTTGGACTTATAATCAACCGTGTCACGATCAATATCATCCAAAAGGGTATGGGCAGGCTTGGACAGGCGCGATTCTGTGTAGCGCTCAGCCGCTGCAGGGTCTCCATCCATGGAACCAAAGTTACCCTGTCCATCAATCAAGGGGATACGCATGGAAAAGTCTTGGGCCATACGCACCATGGCATCATAGATGGGAATGTTACCATGGGGATGGTATTTCGCCATCACGCCACCGGTCACGTGGGCCGACTTACGATGCGGCCTGTTGTATTCGAAGCCTGATTCCTTCATCGCATAAAGAATACGTCGATGGACGGGCTTCAAACCATCACGCACATCGGGCAAAGCGCGACTGACAATCACGCTCATGGCGTAATCGAGATACGAGCGGCGCATCTCGTCTTCGATGGTAACGGGAATAATATCTTGTGGTGATTGATTTGGCTGTTGTGGCGCTTCGGTGCTCAAGCTCAGACCCCTGTTTTGTAACCCTAACCGATTAAAATCTAAATAACTTTCCTCTCAAAGGACAGACTAAAATGGAATTTCATCATCCAAATCGCTGGCATAAGAACTGGGCGAGGAACCGCCGCCGGAGACCTTAGGCGCTTCATAAGAACTGCTGAATTCAGACTCACTTAAACCTTCTTGACGGCCATCAAGGATGGAGAGCTCCCCACGATATTTTTGCAGCACAACTTCTGTGGAATAACGGTCTTGACCCGATTGATCCGTCCATTTGCGGGTCTGAAGCTGCCCTTCAATATAGACCTTACTTCCTTTACGAAGGTACTTCTCAGCTACATCTGCGATTTTGTCATTAAAGATCACCACGCGATGCCACTCGGTGCGATCTTTGCGCTCACCCGTCTGGCGATCGCGCCATGCTTCGGATGTTGCAATTGAAAGATTGGCCACCTTTGCACCATCTTGCAGGTGGCGCACTTCAGGATCGCGCCCCAAGTTACCCACCAAGATGACTTTGTTGACAGAGCCCGCCATGACTGAATCCTCACTTAAAAATCAATATGCCGCATTAGTTATAAGCCACATCGATCATTTCGGCCAGGGGGAAACTGCGCAGATCAAGAGAGAGCCGCATGCGAAGATCAGGAAAGACCCTTCACGGCTCTATTCAACAACAGCCAATCTCCGCACACGAACAACACAAACAAGCTTCAGGGTCGTGTGCAACTTTCAATCAAGCACCTTAAAATCAGAGTCCCTCGTTGTTTCTTCGAAGCGCACAAGAAGACAGCAAAGATCTGTGGATATCCACCATCCTCAAGATGGGATCCGTGACCTGGTCTAAACGCTGCATGACACCCTCCAGCTGGGTGTCATGGCAAGGAGTTAAGTGCACGATACGCCAGGTGTTTATGGGGTCTTCTTCTACCCCCTCTGCGGCATGTTCCACATGGAAAATAGGTTGCAGCTTGCTCTGCCTATCATCTACAACACACCCAAAAAAAAGCACGCGCTGCTCACCAGGCAAGATGTAAACATCCTCTTTAACGGTGACGTAGACCTCGGGATTCAACCAACTGCGTTGCTCAGAAACACGGGAGAGAAAGGATAAATCGTCATTCATGCGGGTCATCTGCCCAGCAATGGCCGCACGCACCACATGCGGGATGTAGAGTTGAGGTGCTGCCGCTTTTGCCATTTCGATGGCCCACAATTCCGTTTTGGTGGTGCGGGTTGGGACGCTCTTTGCAGCAAATGCAGCATTCAAAGCCACCGGAGTCATGCGAAAACGTGTATGTTTTGGATCATTCCACGCAGCTTCAAAGGCTAGGGACGCTTCCTCAGCCGTGCGGTAGGCAGTAGACCGTGCGCTCTCTGCCGTGAGTGCGGCTAGGATGGATACTACAACCATGTTGAGTAGAGGCTTGCGGGTCATCTTCATTTTTATCCTGTTTGAATTTGGAATACCCTTTGACATTAAAAGGCAAATAGAGGCTATGATAGACAAAAGATTCGATAAACTTATTCAAATATTTTGAACATGAAGATTTCCCTTGAGGCCCTGCGCATCCTTGATGCCATCGACAGAAATAAGAGCTTTTCCCTCGCAGCTGAAGAGATACATCGCGCGCCATCGGCCCTCACCTATAGCATTCAACAGCTGGAATCCCGACTAAAGATTCAAATTTTTGATCGAAGCGGCCATCGCGCCCAATTGACAGATATGGGTCGACATTTATTGGAAGAAGGGCGGCGACTTTTATCCCAGGCGCAGCAGCTTGAAAAACAAATCGAGCGGGGATTGCAGAGCAGTCTATGCGCGCTCAACGTTGCCTATGATCAACTGTTAGGAGACACATTCATTGCTGAGGTTGCCAAGTTTTTTCTCGCGGCCAACACGCAACATCAACTGAGCCTACAGGCAGAAGTTTTAAACGGCACGTGGGATTCACTCCTCACCGAACGTGCGGAGGTTGCTCTTGGCGCCTCTGGCGCTCCGCCCGTTGACCTCCACTGCAAGACTGAGACGCTTGCAACCATTCCCTTTGTGTTTGCTGTTCATCCCTCGCATCCACTGGCTGCAGCTAACCGCCCACTCGCCCCAGATGACATCAGCAGCCATCGGACAATTATTTTACGCGATTCCACAACCAGACTGGCGCCCCTTTCCAGCGGCTTTCACAGTGGACCAGGTTCAGTTTTCGTGAATTCAATGCAAGAAAAAATAGCTTTGCAACTGGCAGGGGTTGGCGTTGGCTACCTGCCCCAACATTTGGCGGCGCCCTACGTTCAAAGGGGAGATTTACAAATTAAGGCCGTCCAATATCCCAAGAGCCCAGCAAAACTGAACCTTGCCTGGAAACTCCAAGTGGAGGGCCCTGCCTTAACACACCTGCTGGAGGCCGCACACAAGGCTGCGCACCAGCTGTTTTGTGTGACTTAGCTAATTATAGACCGGCTGCCCATTGGAGATTTTACACCTTATGGTATAACCCGCCCCTTGAAATTGCTCCTCTGGAACTTGATACTTTATTAAGCAAAAAGCGCTAAGCTCCACATGCGGGATGTAGAGTTGAGGTGCTGCCGCTTTTGCCATTTCGATGGCCCACAATTCCGTTTTGGTGATGCGGGTTGGGACGCTCTTTGCAGCAAATGCAGCATTCAAAGCCACCGGAGTCATGCGAAAACGTATATGTTTTGGATCATTCCACGCAGCTTCAAAGGCTAGGGACGCTTCCTCAGCCGTGCGGTAGGCAGTAGATCGTGCGCTCTCTGCCGTGAGTGCGGCTAGGATGGATACTACAACCATGTTGAATAGAGGCTTGCGGGTCACCTTCACTTATCCAATCACACCCCGCCAAATCATCAGTACTCGTTGATATAAATCATTGAAACAATTTTATTGTTAACATTATTTAAATATTTTTTTACTATACATTATGCCGCATTTTATTGCGCCCCTGGAGTATTTGCTGATTTCATTAAGTGCAATAGGCGATTTATTATTCATGCGCCAATGGCTCGGCGCCCTCTTCAAGGATACTCAGGTATCTGCGATAAATGTAGACTTTGTCCCTCTTCTTTCCAGACACCTCATCCAAAATTTTCATTGCGACCATTGACTCAAGAGATTTTCTTGCTGTAGGTGCGGATATGTTAAGAGCTTGAGCTAGAAGAGGCACTGTCACTTGCGGAAGATGCTTCATATATTCAAAGGTTTTTTCCGCTGCGAAGCGCGCCCTTCCTAAGTGTGCTATTTTTTGGGAATCTTCCCAAAACAGAGCATTAATTAAATGAGCTGTTTCGACAGCACTGTTAGCCGTCATGATAATCCCATTTAGAAAAAACTCTAGCCAAGTCTCCCATGTACCTGAATGACGCACTTCTTGAAGCATATTATAGTATGTAGGTCTGTTTTGCTTGAGGTACAAACTCATATAAAGAACGGGTTCCTCAAGCATCCCACTGTTACAAAGCATGAGCGTAATCAGCAAACGTCCAAGTCGTCCATTTCCGTCTAAAAAGGGGTGAATAGTCTCAAATTGAACATGGGCTATTCCAGCTTTGATCAGAACCGGGAGGGTGTCATCATG
>JBKCUK010000011.1:0-67530 GCA_046318415.1 Holosporales bacterium
GGCGCAGCCGTCGGTGCCGATATCGAGCTGCATCCCACCTTCACCCTGGGACTCATGGCCCATAAAGCCCACACCAAAGCGCCCCTCGCCCACGACATCGCCCGAAACAAACTCTCCAGCAAGGGTGCTGGACTCTATGCCTCCTGGCACGCCGCAACAAACGGCGCCTTCGTCCAGGCCGCCACCACCCACACCGATCATCAAAGGAAAACACGGCGGACCATCTCCTTCGCCGATGAAACCAGACGCGCAACAGCCAAAGCCAAAGCCCAAAGCACCCACGCCAACATCACCCTGGGCTATGACCTCACGCCGCTGCCCACCTGGCAGATCACACCCAAACTGACACCAGGCGTGGTCTTCATCACCCAAAAAGCCTACACCGAGCGCAACGCCCAAGACATCAGCCTGCGTATCAACCGCAAAAAAGGCACCCTCACCTCAGAAAAAATCGAACTCGACATCGCCCACCTGATCCAAACCGATTCAGCCCTGTTCCGGCCCAAGATCAGCCTCGGCTATCAACACCGACGCCTCAGCCGCAAACTGCTGCAGCAAAAAGCCAGCTTCGTCGGCGGAGCCGGCAGAACCTTCACCCTCCAAGGCGGGCGCCGATCCACCAACACCCTCCTCCTGGGCGCAGGTCTCCAAGCCACCCACAGCAACGGTCTTGGACTCAGCATCAACTACCAACACCAAACCAACACCCACACCAAAGCCCATACCCTCAACACCACCATCCTCTGGAAATACTAACCCAAAACAAAAGGACCAGGAAAATCCTGGTCCTCTCAACCGCAATGCTTCGAAACAAAAACGAAAAATCTTAGTGTAAAACGAGGGCTTTGCGCATGTATTCCCCAAGCCAATCGGCACCATCGATGACATAAGTATAAGCTTTAGTCAGTTCCTCACGACCTTTATCTACAAGCGATAGCTGTGGCTTATCTTGCAGCGCCTCAAAATAACAGGGCGCCAGACCAAGGCCTGTTACATCCAGGGTCAGGGCGACCTGGCGTTTGCGCGTGAGTTGCCCCAAATGATCGATAAGTTGCGGGTTTGGATCAAACCAAAGGTCCTCCATAGCCGCGACGGCTTGATCATCGTGAAAGTCTATGGTGCGGAACTGTTCCAGTAGATCTGGTGCAATCATCGGGTCGCCCTTAAAGGAGATATGGGTTATGGCGTTTTCATCTAAAAACAGTCCCATTAATCCAAGGACTTCAGTGTTTATGGTTCTCATACTGAATCGAGCCTCTAACATCAGGGGATGATTTGATCGTGCAACATGCTTAATGGCATGGGAAATGTGGAAGGTAATTTTGCGTAACGCAACTTTATAGGTTTGCTTATTTTTATTTTGAGCATAAATCTTCTCAACGTATTCCATGATTTTCTGCCTTACCTCGCTCGCTTCTTTAGGCAGGATGGCCCTCCCAAGGCCCGCCATGAAAGGCGCATGAAAGAGACGTTTCATGGCTTTTTTCAACAACGCTTCATCGACTTTACTCTCAACCCTGGCAGCTCGCTTTTTAAGGAGACTTTTCAATAGTTTTGTCTCTTGATCCTTTTTTTGCGCTTTGGTTTCTGCGTCTCTCAGCCCCCGATACCAATGCGTGTGCTGGAGACTGTATCTTGACCCAAAAGAGCTAATTGTGGGGGCCTGAATCGGCAAGCGGGTTAAGTGAAATTTTTTCGCGATATAAAATGGGAACAAAACTTCCCGTTCTTCCGTTAGATTTTTACTGAAGTGATAGCTGAGTTTTGTGGCACCAATGGCAAACGAATCCACCACAAAAAAGGCCCCCGTTTCTTCGATGAATGCTTTGGGTACACGGATAACATCGACGTAGCCCAGAAGAGGATTTGTCGCCTCAAAAGAGGTGTTTTTGGATTTGCTCACATACTTAGGATAACGCCGTTTATCTTGCTCTCCATAGAGTTTCATGCCTGCACCATAAGCATAGGCCTGAGAAGCCTTAAGGCTGGTGGATAGAAAAAAGTTTGACGTCACCTTTTCAAGACCAACAGATTGAAGAAGACGGCGCACCAAAGACTTCTCTTCGCCCAGCTGTGCAATGAAACTGGCGTAAGTGTTCGTGTAACATTGCACCAGTTCTTGGAGAGGTGATTGCGTTGTCGGTTGGAAGGTATTTCTTTCCTCAACAGTCCAAGGACGATCTAGACCTTGAATTTTGCTGCGCACCTGAGAAAATTCAGTTTCAGCAATGTCGCCTTCAGCCAGGGCGCGTGCTTTGATACCGCGCTCTTTCATAATTCCATCGGGAATCTCTTGTCCTTCTAAAAAATGGAAACCGCGATATAAAATATAACAATCCTGCTGTTCGTTATCAGGTATATCTGAGCCATACAAAGGGCACACCACCCTGCCCAGAACACAAAAAATAACGAGAAAACGAATAAAGAAAATCATGTTTAGATCCTTCCTGCTCCGATCCTTAGCACAGATACAAAATGGAAACTGAAGTTTTTTGATTATGAACGAGTGGCCAGCTTTTTTAGGCTGAGCCCGTGATTCTTGGGCCTCAAGGTTAAAAAACAGCCGGCATTACCAGGAGCTCTCCATGAAACGATGTCATGCAACGTACGACATGACACTCGAAAAATTCAGATGCACATCGTCAATGAGTAGCTGTACCCGTTCTTTGCCTCCCCAGGTGTCCAGCTTGATGGATCCGGCAAGGGTGAGGTTTCGGTTCAATGTTGGAGCCAGGAGTGTCTCACCAAGGGGGGTATCCGCCGCACGAAAGGCAATCCCATCAAGGTAGGTGCCATCTGCATGGCTGAGGGTGGCTTTCACATGACCATTGCCCACAATAGTTGCCCTTGATACACGCACATCGCTGATGGCAAATCGAGGCGAGGGATTTCCTTGCCCAAATGGAGCTAACTTCTGCAAAGAAAGACATAAATCGCGCCCCGCCGCACGGCCAGATAAAAGACCATCGACTTTATAGACCGGCGTAAGATCCATGTTTTGTGCTGCAATACGCTCTTGCACATAGAGCCGAAAGGGCTTTATTTGTTCGGCTGCGATGGTCAAACCGCCTGCCATGGGATGCCCGCCTCCCGCCAAGAGCAAACCTTGCTGGCGCGCGGCAATGATCAAGGCACCCAAGTCGACCCCTGGCACCGATCGACCAGAGCCTTTTCCCATCCCTTGTTCATCCAGCCCAATGACAATAACTGGACGATGGAGCTGCTCTTTTAAGCGCCCCGCCACCACACCAATGACGCCTGGATGCCATCCTTGTCCGGCCACAACCACAGCCTCGGCTGATGACTGCTCAGCCTGCTGCATCGCTTCTTCAACCACCTGAAGTTCCATGGCTTGACGCTCACTGTTAAGGGCATTGAGACGCTCGGCAATGGACCGGGCAAGGTGAGGATCTTCTGTTGTTAACAGCTCAGCCCCAAGGCGCGCACAGCCAATACGCCCGCCGGCATTAATGCGGGGCCCCAGCAAAAAACCCAGATGATAGGCCGTGGGTGCCTCGTCAATTGAGGCCACATCAGAAAGGGCACGTAGCCCCACATTTTGGCGCTTGGCAAGGACTTTCAACCCTTGGCTCACAAAAGCGCGGTTCAAACCTGTCAGTGGCATCACATCACAGACAGTTCCAAGGGCGACCAGATCCAGCAAAGAAAACAGATCAAAATGGGGGTCTCCCACCCCTGCTGCGCGGGCCGCTCCCCTTAAGGCCACAGCCAGCAAAAAGCAAATACCCACCGCTGCCAGATGCTGACACGGGCTTTCTTGATCCAGACGATTGGGATTGATCAGGGCCACGCACGAGGGCAGTTTTGGCTCGGCCACGTGATGATCGACCACAATCACATCAAGCCCGATGGCGGCCGCCACATCCAGGGCCTCGAACGCTGTGGTGCCCGAATCCACACAAATCACCAGACGAACGCCTTGGGCCGCCAACTGCTGAAGGGCTGGGCCATTGGGCCCATACCCTTCTTTCAGGCGATCCGGGATATAAAAGTTGACCTTGGCACCTAAGGTTTTGAGATAGCGCACCAGAAGTGCTGAGGATGTCGCCCCATCCACATCATAATCACCAAAAATACAGATAGCCTCGCCCTTTTGAATGGCATCCAGAATGCGTGACACAGCCACGTCCATGTCTTTGAGATGGAAGGGATTAGGCAATGACGTTCTAAGCGCCGGATTTAAAAAGGCCTCTGCCGTATCTAAGGTTAAACCACGGTTGGCAAGGAGCCTCCCCACCACCTCAGGCACGCCAAAGCGTTGGGAGAGCGCAAGGGTCAGGCGCAGATCAGGTTCGACAAGGCGCCACATGCGCCCTGAGACGGAAAGATTGGAGGGATGCACACTCAAAAGCCTTTTTGCCCCATGCTCAGGAAGCGAGCATGACGCTGACGCTTCAATTCTTCACCGGAGAGCGTCAGAAGTTTTCTGAGCTCTCCCTCAATCTGATCACCCACCGCCTGCATGGCAGATCCTGGCGAACGATGTGCTCCTCCTAAAGGTTCTGCGACAATGGCTTCAATTACGCCCAACTCCTGCAAATCCTGTGCAGTGAGTTTTTGTGCCGTTGCTGCTTCCTGCTTTTTGTCGGCGGTGCGCCATAAAATAGAGGCGCAACCTTCTGGCGAGATCACCGAATATACAGCATGCTCCATCATCAAGACGCTATTGCCAGTGGCAAGGGCAATTGCCCCACCTGAGCCTCCCTCGCCCGTAATGGTGGCAACGGCAGGCACCTGAAGATTGAGCATGACATCAATGGATCGGGCGATGGCCTCAGCCTGTCCGCGCTCCTCGGCATCAATGCCGGGGTGGGCACCCGCCGTATCCACAAAGGTGACAACAGGTAGATGAAAACGGTCAGCCAGTTCCATGAGGCGCACAGCCTTACGATAGCCTTCAGGCCGAGCCATACCAAAATTGTGTCTTACACGGCTTTCCACATCGCGGCCCTTTTCCGTGCCCATGACCACTACGGATGTCCCGCGAAAACGCCCAAGACCACCGACGATGGCGCGGTCTTCCGCATATTGACGGTCACCAGCCAGGGGCACAAAGTCCTCGATCAACGCGCTGATAAAGTCTGAGGCATGGGGACGCTCGGGGTGCCGCGCCACAAGAACCTTTTGCCAGGGCGTGAGCGTGGCATAGGTCTGCGCCAACAGTTTTTGCACCTTGGCCTCCGAGCGCGTAATTTCATCTGCAATATTCAGATCACCGGCATGGGCCAGATGTCTGAGTTCATTCAGTTTACTCTCAAGTTCCGCGATCGCTTGTTCAAATTCTAAGGGGGCAACCATCCTTTATTCCCTTACATTTTCGGTCTTGTTCGACTTCTTGGTAGAAGATTTGCCTGACGCTGACAAGGGGTGATAGGTCTCAACCACGTCTTTCAACCGCTTTGTCATAACATGAGTATAAATTTCTGTGGTGCTGATGTCAGCATGCCCAAGTAATTTTTGTACACTCAACAGGTTTGCCCCGCCTTCAAGAAGATGCGTGGCAAAGGCATGACGCAACACATGGGGCGACACACGCTGCGGGTTTAGGCCTGCAGCCAGCGCTAATTGTTTAAGCAGCTGCCCCACCCTTTGGCGCGTCAAATGTCCCGAGCGCCCATAGGACGGAAAGAGCCACCGCTCGCTGGCTTCATTGGCGATGAAAACACCACGGAACTTTAAGTATCGCTGAATAGCCCCCACAGCAGTCTCATTCAACGGGACCATCCGCTCCTTATTGCCCTTGCCCAAAATCCTCAAAACCAGCGGTCCATGCCTGTCATGAAGAGCCTTTAAGGCAGCCAACGGTAAGGTGACCAATTCACTGACCCGCAGCCCAGAGGCATAAAGTAACTCCGCAAGGCAAAACAGGCGCGCGCACTCAGGCTCGGACAGCTCGATGGCGGCTTCTAGTAGGGCCAGCGTTTCCTGTTGCGTCAAAAAATGCGGCAAGCTCTTTGAGATTTTCGGCCCCTCCAGGTGGACCATGGGATTCACACTGATGCGCTTTTCAGAGCTAAGAAAACGATAGAATTGGCGAAGACTCGAAAAACGGCGTGCCCTTGAGCGTGGCGCAAAGGCGCGTCGATCCAGATCCGCCATGTAGGCTTCACAGTGGGCGCGTGTGGCGGCCTCCAAAGGGTTAGCCCCCAAAAAGGCCGCAAAATCCAGCAAATCTCTTCGATAGGCCTCTAAGGTATGGGGCGAAGCCGCCCGCTCTGCAGCATAGGCCTCAAGAAACTCTTCAACCAAAAGTTGAGATTTACTCACGGACGCTGCACATCAACGGCAACTTCTTTGCGCACTTCCGCAGAAGGTGCGGGAATATCCCAAAAGCCAAGCAGAATCACGCCTAGCACCACAAATAGGCCCATCACGGCCCAAATAATCTTCAAACTTGAGTTCACTCTATAACTCCACCCTTGCATCTTGTTAGGGAGTATACGATAACCAAAATAATATGAAAATTATGCTTTTTTAACGTTGCAGGTCTGACCTCAAACAGAAAAAGGGGGTAAAGCCACGGTGTACGACGCGAAAGACGAGTACCGCTTAAATACACTTCCACGCACCATCACCCTTGTGGGGATGATGGGCGTTGGTAAAACCAGCGTCGGGCGTTTGCTTGCCCGCCGTCTTTGTGTACCCTTTAAAGATTCAGACATCGAGGTCGAGGCTGCAGCAGGATGCTCGGTGGCCAACATTTTTGAGTGGTATGGAGAGCAAGCGTTCAAAGACGCCGAACGTCGCGTCATCCAACGCCTGTTGGGAGAAAAATGCCACATTCTGTCAACCGGCGTTGAGGCGTTTATCACCCCAGAGACGCGTACGCTTTTAAAAGAGCAATCCCATTCCGTTTGGCTGCGCGCATCCCTTGAGACCATTATGCCCCGCGTTGCACGGCGTTCCCATCGCCCGCAACTGGAAAAAGGCGATAAAAAAGAAATTCTCGAAGACCTGATGCGTGAGTATTATCCCATTTATGCTGAAGCAGATATCGTCATCGACTGTGATCACCAGCCCCCAGAGGTCACCGTTGATATGATTATCAACGAGATGGAAACCAAGTTTTGGAAATAAGGTGTGCGTGACCCGCGTCTGGATCTGTTAGCCCTGCACCTTGAGGCCGGTGTTGATGAAATCATCGCCGAGAACCCAAGTCAAAAACGTGCGACTAAAGAAGCTCAACTACCCAGAAAATCTCTCCCCTCGACAGCAATAGATTCAGGGCAGACGGCAAAACCGCAACCAAGCGCTGAAGGCATCGCGCCCACCAAAGCCGCGCCGAAGGCTGCAAAAATCAGTCCCTCAGCCCAAGCAGCCCATGCCCAAGCCATGGCAGCGCAAAATTTGGAGGAACTGCAGAAGGCGCTTCTTGCTTTTGAAGGCTGTGATCTTAAAAAGACAGCCATGAATACGGTTTTTGCGGACGGCAACTCAAAAGCCCCCTTGATGTTTATCGGCGAAGCGCCAGGGGCCGATGAAGA
The DNA here is from genome assembly GCA_046318415.1 of Holosporales bacterium. GTDB lineage: Bacteria > Pseudomonadota > Alphaproteobacteria > Caedimonadales > Caedimonadaceae > JBKCUK01. The sequence goes on from JBKCUK010000011.1 coordinate 7,506, forward strand.
TCGCCAAGGCAAACCGTTTGTTGGCCTTTCGGGCCAACTTTTAGATCGCATGATCGCCGCCATCGGTCGTGATCGTACCAGCGTCTACATCAGCAATGTCATTCCCTGGCGTCCCGCAGGAAACCGCCAACCCACCCCTGCCGAGATTGCCCAATGCTTACCTTTTATTCGCCGTCATATTGAAATCGTCCAACCCAAAGTTATCGTGCTGTTGGGCGGCACTGCGGTTAAAGCGATGCTTGAGACCAACGAGGGGATTACCCGCCTTCGCGGCCGTTTCGTCAACTATACAAGCCCTGGTCTTGACGCCCCAATAGCTACAGTGGCCACCTTTCATCCGGCATTCCTGCTTCGTTCTCCTGGTCAAAAGCGATATGCTTGGAGAGATTTTTTGATGATCAAAGAAAGATTAACCAACCTTAGCGCATAATCTCAGACATCAACAAAAAAACATAAAAAACAGGGTTGCTTTAAAGATGACTTTGATAAGATCCCACCGGATCTTGGTGCTTTTTTTATGGCTCGATTTCAGCTGGTCCAGCCCGGTAACACCAAGCCAGAACTCTCCCCACATTCCGCTTGAGGACGATCTTTTGCTCGATAGTATGTACTTTCATTTGGTGCGCTTACCAAGCCTTGATCAGGACGGAAATCCCAAAATTCGGCTCGATGTCTCCCCTTATCCAACAAGCCCCAGCTATGCCCGCATTACCGCAAAAGTCTCAGAGAACCCATGGAGTGTGTTTGGACTTTATCACGCGAGACTTGTTGAGCTGAAAATTGATCCCCACCTACATTTGGATGGCACGGGGTTGGCATACTTAACAATGCTCACCCAACTCACAAAGCTTGACGTGCCTTGTCAAGGCATGACGACCCAGCATCTCGCCCACGTGACTGCCCTTACCCAACTACAAAGCCTTAACCTTGACTCAAATCACTTTAGCTTAAGAGAAGCAAAAGCTCTTACATCACTGTGCAATTTAACAGAACTTAATCTCGACCATCTTGAACGTGGCCCATCAACGCCCTGGTGGCTGACACAATTGACAAATCTAAAGGTGCTGCGGTGCAACACCTTAAAACGTAAAGATCGCACGGCGATGCCCTCTCTCCCCATACAACCACCAGCAACCCAAGCTCATACGGTGCAGCAAAGCCCCTATCCCCTTGTTCTGTTAGGGCCAGAAGAAGAAGAAATCCGTGACTAGAAAGCACGCCTTTAAAGGCATCCCATGATTCTTGCGGTCAAATCGCAACACAAGAAGCCATCAAAAAGAGTGTATTTCTAATCAAGGGCATTGTGTGCCGGCCACAAAACTATTGATGAAAATTCAGATTCAAAAGAACCTTGAAAAGCAAAACGCAATCTCTATATCAAGAGTTAACAAACTTCTTTAAAGGGAGTCGTCCTTGAGAATTTCTATCGTGTTGCCTGCGCTTATGGCGCTTGGGATGACCCAATCTAGTTATGGCTCAGAACTGGCGCAGCAAGAGCAAACCCACGATGACGCCAGCCCTGCACACACCATGACTCTGGCACAGCTGCCCAAGGAGATGGTGCAAGAAATTGCAAGCTTTTTAGACCCCCTATCCTGCGGTGCATTGCGTCAAACCAGCCGCAGTTTGAATAGTGCCCTCGCTGAGAGAATTTTTATCCAAAAAAGTCCTGACCTTGCACCTTATGCCCAAATCCTGAAAAGCTTATCAACGCCAAGCTTTTCATCAGCAGATGAGCTGATCGCGGACTTTCAAAACACGCCAGCCCCTCAACGGGCAGCTGAAACCCTGCTTCTTGTGCAACAGCAGATTATGCACACGCTGCAAACAGCGAAAGGTACTCCCGTCGAGTTAACCAGACTGCATATGAATCTCTCGCTGCCCTATGTGCAAAGCTTCATGCTCCTGCTCAACCTTCCCGAAGATGTGGACGCAAAGAACTTTTCAAGCTTTTTCAAGTTCATGGACAACTTCACCAGAACCCAGCAACAGGGCTATTGGAACAGCGAAAATCCAGAAGAGAACCATAAACGCTTACCCCATCAAATTGCGGTCATCGCCCAGTGTGCCCTCTCCCTCATCGATCATGAAAAAATGCGCTTCACAATCCAAGATGCAGAAACTCAAGAACAGGTGCAGGTGCAAAAAACAGAAATTGTTTTACTGGCCATTAAGATGCAGCTGTTTGCCGGCGAGAGGCTTCCTGCAAAAAACCTCTATGACATGCACCTAAGGCAAATCTCAAATCAGGACCCAGCGCTTGGTGAAAAAATTGAAGAAGTGATTGCACTCCTTCAGTCCCACCCACAACAGGATCAACGCCCTGAAGCGCAGCTGTCATTATGGGATTGGCTTAGCGACTGCGCCCTTGGCTTTGTGCGGGTCTGGAGCTTTACACAACAGTAGGACCTCATGCCAAGCCCTTGGGTCCCCCTAGGCGCCTTTTAAGCGGCCCAAGTAGCCTCGAAGGGTTTGGCTCGCACTTTGGCAGGACGCCACAAACGCCTTAAACTGCGCGCGATAGTCCATCTCACGGAAATCTTTGATCACAGGCGCAAAGAAAGAGCCAAAAGCGATGTACGTACTGGGTGTCAGGATAAACTGTACAACCATGTCTTTCTTGCTGATTAAGATGTCGCGCACTGAGCCTTCGGGCAGGCCTGCGGCAATGGAACCAACGTAACCGGCGATGCTTTGTTGATCGATCAAACCGGCGTAATAGCTTGCCATCACTGCCACAAAGGCCGTAACCAATGGAAGATTATCTTTCAATGTCTGGGCTGTGCGCGGCAAGGCCAGCTTTTTGTGGAAAAATTCCACAACGGATTTTTCAAGCGCCCCGTAGAAAGGCAGGCTGCTAATCTGCAGACTGCGGTCGCAAACGAAGGTATAGGTGCCATGCCCAGTGCTATCGATAGGTGTTCCAGAAGTCCCTCCGGTGATGAGCTGTTGTTGGTTTTTGGTGAACAAGGCATCGGTTAAATCCACGCCATCGCCCTTCAAACTTGCATTCACCAGGGCGCCACGAAAGTCACCTTTGATGCGCGCATGGGACGTCTGCACATCTCGAAAATCAACATCTTCCTGCGTCGTCACATTCCACAGCCTTGCATTGGCAAAGCTTGCCCGTTTAAAAGACCCGCCGGAAAAAACCACATTGGTAAAACTGGTGTTTGCAAACTGTTTCCCCTCACAGAACAGATTTTCGAGGCTTAGGTTTTTAAGGGTCATCTTCTGTCCCGAGAGGCAGGCCTGGGTTGTACTGTTCCCATCAACTTTGATGAGTGTTCCTGTGAATGATGCCCCCTCAAAAGAGGTCCTTTGATTCATGGTTGCATGGGTTAAATTCAAGGATCCGCCATTAAAATGGGCACCACTAAAATTCGCCTCACTCAAGTTGGCGCCGTCAAAGCGACAATCATGGAAAGTAGCGCCCTTGGCGATGGCCTGACTCAGATTGGCACCAGAGAAATTGACACGGTAAAATTGAACTCCAGAGAGATTAACCCCGCTCAAATTCGCTTGGCTGAGATCGAGATCAGCGATTTCAGAGCGTGAAAAATTGGCTCTCGAGATGTTGGCGGTTTTGAGATCAAGGGCTCCACCGGCACCATGCTGCACGTCAAGCCCTGACAAATTACAGGCCACGCAGTGGTTGGATTTGATCAAAAACTGCCAACATGACGCTGGACTTGAGCAAGCCTGTTGGCCCAATACTGACTTTTGCGAAGCATGAGCAGGCCCAATGGAGAAGAGAAAACTTAGAATAAAGAGAATGCGCATTGGAAAAATCCCAAAACTGGTTTCTTATCAGTATGCTTTACTTTTATTAAAAAAGGGTTATTGCTGAGGGCAGCGTGATTTTGGAATGGAGTGAGCGATGCCGGATTTCAGCCTGGAGCGCGACTATTTAGGATACGTGGCAGGCCTTGATGAAGCAGGATGTGGACCGTGGGCTGGACCCGTGGTTGCAGCAGCTGCCATGTTCCTGGACCAAAATCTACCACCAGAAGTTATGAATCTGTTTGATGACTCAAAAAAGCTCTCCGCCAAGAAGCGTGCGCAAGCCAATCAGGTGCTTCGCGCTTTGCCCCCTCATCAATTCGTCTATGCCTTAGGTCTGGCATCCGCTGATGAAATCGACACCCTCAACATTCGCAAAGCCGCCATGCTGGCCCTAACCCGCGCCTTTGATGGGCTTCGCGTGCCCCCCACGGCGTGTCTTGTGGATGGCACTTATCCAGCGTTCCTCCCCGTCCCGCAGCGCTCGGTCATCAAAGGGGATAGCCTATCCTATTCCATTGCAGCCGCGTCCATCCTCGCCAAAGTTGAGCGTGATCACCTGATGGAGCAGCTAGGTGAAACCTATCCCGGCTATGGTTTTGAAAAGCACGCAGGCTATGGCACAAAAGCACATCAAGAAGCGCTGCAAAAGCTTGGCCCCTGCCCCGAACATCGCAAAAGCTTTGCGCCGATTGCAGCTTTGATGAACGCAGCCTAGAAAGCGTCCAGCGCTGCCTTGAGCACTTTTTTATATAAGGTGGGCAAAGCGTGATGATGAAAATCCCGCGGGTGCACGGCTTCCTCAAGAACATCAGAGACATGCGCACAATAGATATCAAGAAACAACCTAAAATGCGTAAAAACATGAACCACAGGTTTTTCAAGGAGTTGCCACTGGGCGTGGACGGGTTGATGTTCTTGCCAATCCAACTGAGACCACCTCTCTGGTCGCCAGGGGGTTCCAGGAGTGCCAATCAATCCTGACAACAGGCCCTGCTCAGGCCGTTTTTGCAACCAAATATGGCCGCGATGATCCCTCACCACAAAGGCCACACCATACTGATCAGGTTTGGCTTTTTTGGGTAATGCTTTTGGATAATCCGTGGCGTTTCCATTCTGATAGCCCCTGCAAGAGGCTTGGATTGGGCACTGCCCGCACTCGGGATTTTTGGGCGTACAAACGGTGGCACCAAGATCCATCAAGGCCTGGGCCACATCGCCACTGCGGGTTGGGTGGATAAAGGCGTGCAATGGCTTTTGCACTTGGCGGGCAAGCTCGGCCCCCACCCCCTCGAGGGCAGAAAAACGCGCCATCACCCGTTTAATATTACCGTCGATGGGTAGGGTTGGACGGGCAAAGGCAATGGACGCAATGGCCGCAGCGGTGTAAAGACCCACACCTGGAATCTTCAAAAGTGATTCCTCATCCTGGGGCAAAGCACCGCCATGGTGGGCCACCACATACTGTACGCCCTTATGGAGATTCTCGATCCGGCGGTAATAACCAAGCCCCTGCCAGGCAACCCGCAGCTCATCTAAGCCAGCAGCTGCAAATGCTTCTAAGGAGGGCCACCGCTCTATAAACCGCAAAAAGTAAGGAATGACCGTGGCCACGGTTGTCTGCTGCAGCATGACCTCTGACAGCCACACATGGTAAGGATTGGCACGTCGCGGCGGGTGCACACGCCAGGGCAGCGTGCGCGCTTTGCTGTCATACCAACTTAAAAGAGCATCCCGTGCATCAATCATAAAGGGCTTTATAAACCAGAAAATACTAAAGATATAGATTATCTTTGTATGTTTTAAATCCTCTTTGATGACGTCCTCAAACCTCCTTGAGGCTCAGCCCTTAGGTGCTTCGTTTTGCGCAAAATCCCGCTTCAAGAACAAAGGCCGCTCTCGATAGAGAATCACGCCTGTTAAGATCATCAGAAGCAATGTTTGAATGACTTTACTATCAGGATGCGTTGCAAACAATTCATTGAAAAATCCAGCACTGATATGAAAAACAACCGCCACAAGGATGTTTCGGTTACTGCGGTAATAGAGCCAGTTCATCAAGATGACGAAAGGAAACAGGCTCAATGCAAAATTAACACCATAAATCCAATGGGTAGCAACCACATTACTGTGATAATAGTCCTTAATAAACGACAGTGGAAAATGCCAGACCACCCAAAAAAGTGCAAACATGATCGAGGTGGTCAATAAGTTAAAGCGTGCCCGCAAACAATCCGTACCATAGGAGTGCCACGCCAACTCTTCCACGAGAGGCGCCAGAAAAAGCATCACCCACGCCGGAAACAGAGGAAAATTGAAGGAGGGCTTTTCTGCAAGACGAAATTGATTGAGGTCATGCCCCATGAATAAGGAAAGAACTTGGGCAAGCAAAAGGCTCGCCGGCATCAAACCACACGCCAAAAGCATCATGTGGGGCTTAACCCCTGAAACGCTCAACAACCGCGGCAACAGATCACGACGTAAGTGAGGATTTCTATACATCATGGTAAAGGCAATCAACGTTGGGCTTGCCAAGCCAAGCAGCATCAAAACACCCGTGATAATCTCATGTCCCTGCTGCGGGGGCTCCATATGACTGAAAGCGGCTGCAGCAAACCACGCAACCCACGTGATGAGTGTTGCCAAAACATAGAACAGAACGGGACGATCGTAATATTGAATTTCAGTCATTTTGACTCAAAATATCTAAGCGGTTTCAAAGAAGCCTTTTAAAACGCTACGGCCTCATATCTACTTTGGGTTCTGCTCACTTTATATCCCAGCTGCGGGGGCTCCACATGACTGAAAATAGCCACAACAAACCACGCAACCCACGCGATGAGCGTTGCCAAAATATAGAATAGAACAGGGCGATCATTTTCAGAACAGCGCATTCTGCCTTTCGAAGATCGGTTATCTATAAAGCCAACCAGGACTCACTGTAAAGACGCCATTGCGGGGCAAGCACGCCAAACTCATACTCCTGCCAAACCCATTCTCTTTGCCCAAATGAAAAAAGGCGCTTTCGCGCCTTTTTCCGAAGCTTTACTCTCTTGCGAGAGCGAGAAGTTACTTCTTCTCAGCAGCCTTGTCAGCAGCTGGAGCAGCTTCAGCAGCGGCTGGAACAGCAGCTTCAGCAGCAGGAGCAGCTGGAGCAGCAGCTTCCATCTTATGGTCTTTACCCTTGTGCTCAGCAGCCTTGTCAGCAGCAGCAAAAGCAGGAGCAGCAAACAAAGCAGCAATCATAGCAACTGGAATGAAACGCATCTTAACTCTCCTAAAAGTTTAACGTTTGATGCCAAACGTGATTGGTTCAGCACGCTTGCAGCATAACAAATGGTATTGAACCTTCAACAGTCTCGTGTTTTCGCCTGAAAGTTGCAAGACACTGTTGTACGGATGCCACACTTTTGCTTGGCACCCCTGGGAAATGATGTTAGTGTTTTTATGAAAATTTAACTCGAAGTGCAGCTAAAATAGTCGGATAGCTGTTTCCAGAAAGGAGAAGGACCCTTGCATTCCTTGATTTCTAGATCTCTTTTGGGTTTAGCCTTCGTGCTTTTCTGGCTTAGGGCTGCGACAGCTGAGGCTGTGGTCTATGCCCATGTGGTGATGGACGCAGCCACCGGTCGGGTTCTCCAAGCCCACAATGCGGATACCCTCACCCCCCCCGCATCGCTCACAAAAATGATGACCCTATATATGATCTTTGAAGCCCTGCAACAGGGAAAACTGAAACTCTCCTCAAAAATCACCATCACACCCCATGGCGCCCGACAAATACCCACAAAACTGGGCGTTAAGCCGGGTACGCAAATTACCGTTGAACAAGCCATCCTGGCGTTGCTGACGCGTTCAGCCAATGATGTGTCGGCCTCCTATGCGGAACATGTTGCAAAAACAGAAAGTGCCTTTGCCCACCAGATGACGCAAAAAGCGCGCACCCTTGGCCTTCAGCATACTATTTTTAAGAACGCGTCCGGCGTCCCAGCCAAAGGGCAGCTGACCACCGCACGGGAGATGGCCAAGCTCTCACGGATTTTATTTCAGCATTTCCCCACCTACACCCGCTACTTTGCCACCAAAGTTTTTCACTATCGGGGGCAGCCCATCCACAACCACAACCACATGTTGGGCCCCCTGCCCCAAGATGAGAGTATTATTGTGGATGGCATCAAGACGGGATTTGTGAATGCCTCAGGCTTTAACCTGGCGGCATCGGCCATCAAACGTGGTCAGCGTCTTTTTGCGGTGGTGATGGGCGGGCCCAGCTGGCGCTGGCGCGATCAACGCATGGGCAAGTTGCTCCAAGCTTCCTACCGCATGATGGAGCGGGGTCAAACCACCTTTGCCCAGGCCCATGATTTTGAGGAAGATATAGCCGAACCCGTTCAAGCAAAGCCGGCTTTGACCCGCGCTGTGGCCTATGACGTGCCGCATCAGAAGCCTAACAAAAATCCACCCACTTGGGCGGTGCAACTGGGCACATACCGCACATCGGCTCTCGCCCAACAAGCTGCCAAAGCCTCCCTGCGTCATTTGGCGCAGTCGGGACACAATGCGCGCATTGCCATCACCCCCACAGGCCGCAAGACCAAACGTCAGTTTCGCGCGCGTCTCGCCGGTCTTGATCGGGCCAGCGCCCAGCGCATTTGCCAAAAACTCAGCCACCAAGGTCAACGGTGCCTTGCCATGCGCAATGTCTCACCCAGGCTCGCCTCGGCCGGAGCGCCCTAATCCCAAATAGGCAGCCAAGCCAGTGGAGTCAACCCTCCGCGCTTTCTGAGAGGACAAATTGATATTTCAATGGTGAAGAGCAGATCTTCATTCCTATCAGTTCATGGAAAAATAAAGCATCCTGAGAGCCTGACTCAAGGATATGGATCACCTCCTAAAATGGCCGCAACGGCTCTCCATCCAGGATTGTCAACAAAGAGGGTGCCTTAGCGCCCGCCAAAAAAACAACAAAAAATGCTTCATTGGAAAAATGTTGACATTCTTGGTCGATACGTCTACGCATTCTCTTGGCTAAAAGCTTCCCATCGATAACAGGAGTCAAAACATGATCCGCTCACGTTCCTTCCTTGACTTCCTCATGTTGGCCTCTACCCTGGGCACTGGCGCATGCGCGCACGCAACTGACGCTCTGGCAATGGAAGACAACAATCCGCCTAAAAAAGTGCCCTCGCTCTACGACTCATGCTCCCAGTTTATAAGAAAAACCATTGAAGACGAAATTCAGCGCAACCCGGCGGAATTGCCACCCACCCTTGTACTCGCGCAAGAAGCTCGCGGCCCTCAAGAGACCATAGAAGTCCTTTTCGGATCTTCTTATGATGTGCGTGATTTTGAACATCTCAATAGAAGTTTTCTTCGCGAATTCCCGACAATTAAGTTCGGCTTTAGGTTGCAAATGCATTCTAGGATCAGAATTCAGAGCATGTTTGAGCTGTTTGCGCAAAACAATACTGTCCTCACAAACCTTGATCTACATTACTCGGGCACGAAATTCATTATTGAAAAACTTAATCTTCTGAGCAACTTAAAAATCCTAGACCTTTCATGGACCAAAATGAGAGGCGACATCCATCATTTAGCTTCGCTGACACGGCTGACTACTCTCGACCTCAGCAACACTGAGCTGAAAGATAACGATATCGCCAGGTTAGAGGCGCTGACCAACCTTCAAACCCTTGACCTCACCAACAATAGAAACACCGCGCACTGTCTTTCCTCCATCGGCAAGTTGGTGTCCTTGACAGACCTAAATCTGTTCCACACGGCTGGCCATGTGGGCGGCCATTCAGAAGCACTGACCTCGCTGACGAACCTAACGATCCTCGACCTTAGTGCTTGTGTAGGCGATGGTTTTTGCCTTGAGCACTTAAGCCCATTGACGCAGCTGAGGCACCTTACCCTTAGAGGTATGGACATTACACCTCAAAGGGTGTGCGCGCTTTCATCGTTGACCAACCTTGAGATCCTAAACCTAGGGTTGAATCCAATTGGCGCAGAAGGTGCAGCTGTCGTTGGTGGCCTTACCAACCTCATCGAACTTGAGCTGATGGAAAATCGGATCGGCGACGCTGGCTTTGCCCATTTGTCTTCCCTGGTTAATCTTGAATTTCTAGACGCTGCGGGCAATGACATTAGCGCGGCGGGTCTTTTGGTTCTCGACCACCTGACCAATCTCAAGCGCCTTGAAATCCGCTACAACCAAATCCGGTTGGGGGATCCAGCGCTTGAAGCGATTCAGAAAAAAGGTGTCATGATCAATCTTTAACAGTCTATTGAAACAGTCACGGTACTGAATCTAACCCGCTGATCACTGAATCAGCGGGTTTATTTTTTAAAGAACCAGTGGGTAGCTACAATCCGTGAGTATTAAACTCACTGATTTTGCGGCGCACGCATTGAATAGGCTTTTTCTGGGAAGGTCACGGGCATTTCTTCGGGACGGCGGCCGCCCAGCACCTCAAGCACCATTTCGGCCGTCTGAACCCCTAAAGCATATTGGTCTGGACCATAGGTGGCAGTGGCCCCAAAAGGCAGCACATCATGGTCGCTGGCATAAAGGGGAAGCTGGGCCTTTTTGGCGACCTTGGCGATGGCCTCAAAGGCCGAAAGCGCCGTATTATCGTTGTGAATCAAGATGGCCTCCACACTGCCCGCAAGATTTTGGGCAGCCGCCACACATTCCGCGGACTTGGTCGCACTGACGGCCACCACTTCAAAACCCAAAGCCTTGGCTACTTTTTGCATCTCATTGAGGGTCGAGACCGAATTGGCCTCACCCGGATTATAGATGACGCCCAAGCGCTTTAGCTGGGGTTGCTCGGACTTCACAAAGGTCAAGAGTTCCAGGGAAGGAATGTAATTGGAAGCCCCTGTCACCGGCAATCCTGGCTGTTTCAAGTCTTTCACCAGCTTTGCCCCCAAAGGATCGGTGACCGAGCTAAACACCACGGGCACGCCGCGCGCTTTTGCAGCAGAAACAGCCGCTTGGGCAGCCGTTGTCCCAAGGGCTACGATCACTTTAACGCCACTGGCCACAAATTTTTGCGCGATTTGGGCTGCCAAGGCCGGGTTGCCTTGGGCATTTTGTACCTCAACGGTGGTGGCGTTTTCCTTCAAGCGGGCAAGAAGTCCATCACGGGTTTGGTTAAGGGCAGGGTGTTCGATGATCTGAAGAACGCCGACGGTAGGAGAGTTTGCGGCAAAAACAGGAGAAGAAATTAAGAACGAGAGGAAGCTGACAAAAACACGACGTAACATTGAAGGGCTCCATTTATTTTTTCTAATGCATAAGGTCTACCAGGGCTTTTTGTACAGTGATGATGGTGATGCAACATTATGAAATTCCTCATTTCCTATTCGAAGAAAACGTCACCTAACAACGAACGCTTGCATTCGCAAGAGTGTTTCAGGCAAGTTAGACTACGTTATCACCTAGGGTTTGTCAAAATCAATGAATTACCGCCACGCCTTCCATGCCGGCAACTTTGCCGATGTCCTCAAACATCAACTTTTGGCCTGGCAACTTGAGCATCTGCGCCAAAAACCAACACCTTTTTTTGTTCTGGACACCCACGCAGGTCTTGGTCTCTATGACCTCACCAGCGAACCCGCACAACGCTCGCCAGAGTTCATGGGCGGCATCGCAAGGGCCCGTCCCCACCTGCCCCCAAGCCTTTATACTGCGGCTTTGGACGAACTGAACGACACCTCATCTGAGAGCCCTCTCAGATTTTATCCTGGCTCACCTTATCTGATTCAAATGGCCTTACGGGATGATGATCGTGCTTCCTTTTGTGAACTGCACCCTGAGGATGCCAAGGCCCTCCAGTTCACCATTTTTGATCATCGCAAAACCAAGGTTCAAGTAACCGATGGTTTTCAGGCGCTGGCTGCCCAACTTCCCCCACAAGAGCGGCGCGGCCTGATCTTAATTGATCCTGCCTTTGAGGATCGCGCAGAATTCGATCATCTGGCACGAGGACTGATGCAAGCCCTCAAGCGTTTTCGCCATGGCAGCTATCTGATCTGGTTCCCCATTAAAAATGAGAACCACACCAAAGCATTTTTGCAGCAACTGGAGACCTGTCCGTTACCGGAAACATGGTTCATGGATATTACGCTGAATGTCACACGCACGCCAACTGCCCTGAATCGCATTGGCTTTTTGCTGTTGAATCCCTCCTGGGGGATGGAAGAAAAAGTGCGTGCGCATTTTCCGAGCCTGCTGCAGGCTATGAATCAAGGCCGTGATTATGAGATGGTCTTCAAGAAAATACGAGGTGAGGCTTAAGGAAACGGCCGATGACAGCAAGACTCTGTCCCCACTTAAGTGAATGCGGCGGCTGCCAGCTACAGCATCTGGATCACAGCGCGTACATAAAAGCAAAAGAGGACCTACTGAGCATAGCCCTCGAAGCCCACAGCATTTCCTGCACCAATCGCCTACAGCTGCAGACCTTTACCCCAGCAGCGCGTCGTCGGGTGCAGTTTAAAGCGGAGCGTCAGGAAGGTCAGATTGCGCTTGGTTTTTACGCCAGGCGCTCTCACACCTTGGTGGACATCCAAACCTGTCTTGTTGTTGAGCCCCTGATACGAGACTTTCTTGAGCCCTTGCGCGATGGCATGCGCCATATTTTACAAGAAAATCAAAAGGCCGAGATCCACGTTTTAGCTGCCGACGAAGGGCTTGATGTGCATATTTTGGCATCCAATAAATCTGAGATGAACGCCCGCCACAATACAGCGCTTTTGCTATGGGCTGAGGCTCAATCCGGCCTCGCCCGCCTTCGCGTCAATCAGCATCTTATCTTTCTGCGCCACGCCCCCCATCTCTCTTTTGCAGACGTCAAGGTCGCGGTGGATGCCTCCTCATTTTTGCAGGCCAGCGCTGAGAGTGAAGCGTATATGGTAGACACTTGCCTGAAGGCGATCTTGCAGCATTGCCCCAAACCAAAACGTCTCGTGGACCTTTTTTGCGGGCGGGGAACCTTCAGCCTTCCTCTGGCCAAGCTTGCAGCTGTTATGGCCTATGAATCCGAGGAGGAGGCCCTGAAGGCGCTCACAAAAGTAGCACACCACGCCCAGCACAAACTGACGGTCCACCGGCGCAACCTTTTGAAGGAACCGCTCACCCCCCTTGAGCTTCGCGAAGCAAGCGCTGTGATTATGGATCCACCCCGCTCAGGCGCCCTTGCGCAGGCTCGCAACCTCGCCAACAGCGATGTGCCCTGTATTGTGTCCATCTCTTGCGATCCGCAAACCTTTGCGCGGGATGCAGCTATTCTATGTGCAGGTGGCTACACCCTGATCCAAGTGCAGGGTATTGATCAATTTCACTGGTCGACCCACCTTGAAGTGATGGGGGTTTTCATAAAATTAAACAGCCGATTGCCAAAGCGCCGCGGCCTGTGATAGAAGAAGATCATTGCCGGATTAGCTCAGCTGGTAGAGCAACTGATTTGTAATCAGTAGGTCGTTGGTTCGAATCCGACATCCGGCACCACCTCAAAAAACACACCAAAGCCCGCCTTCCCCAAGTCCATGGGAATGACCTCTTCAAACAAAAAAACAATCAAGAGATATCCAAATGAGAAAAATGACCACCCTTTATTTAACCCTTATCTCCGCCCTGTTTTGCGGTGCTGTGCCAACAGCACACGCCAGCTTCAACCCTTACGAAGCCTTTGGCATCGATCCTGATGACATGGCGTTTTTATTCCAGACAAGCGCAAGCCTTGCACGCCAAACCATGGCGTATCGGCCAGAAATCGATGCCGTATTTGAGGATCCCACCTTCCAGTCCCACATGAAGGAGGCTCAAGAGGAGATTGAAGCTCTCTTCCCCCAGCCCCACAAGATCGCCGCTTCCTCAGGGATATCGATTCTGTTTTCGGATGAAGAGATCAAAGACGTGGTGCGCCTGTGTAAAGTGAGCTATGGCCCAGAACAACCCTTTCACGCTCAACTTCTGGAGCATGGTTGGGATATCGTTTTCCATTCAAATAATGTCGATTCACGCCCCTATGTGATCACTGCCCAAAAGGAAGAAACGACAGTGATCGCCTACAAAGGAACCGATACTTGGGAAGAGTTTGCGAAGGATCTATCCGCGACCCCTGAAAAAGCTAATAAACTCTATCCTGGACTCAAAGGTTCTTTCCACGGCGGTATGGGTGGAATTTATCAACAGCAACGTTATACTCGGGCCCCTGAATTGCTACGCGACCTCGATCTTGATGCCGAGGACACCCTAATCCTTGCGGGACACAGTCTGGGGGGTGCCTTGGCCACCTTTGGTCTCCTTGATATCACCCATAAAAAGAGGGAATTTGAGCATTTGAATCCTTCGGTATTCACCTTTGGTGCGCCTGCGGTACTGGATAGAAAGTTGTGCTCTATCCTCGACACCCTCTACATGCCGACCCTGCGGCACTGGCGCTTTTATTTCGACAACGACCCCGTGGTGAATGCCACATTGATCTATGACCACGCAGGATTTGGCATCCAACTTCCCCACGACGGGATCGTCAGCCATAAATGCAAAACCTATATTAAGGCTGTGGATGCGTTTTTAAGTCAGCATAAGCCCGGCCGCTAAAGCCCCCCTGACTCAGGGTTTACGCAGTAATAGCGTTGCCCATTCCCCGATGTGCTGGGCCTCGATCAGCTGAAAACCCTGCTGCAGGTAAGCGTCAACCACGGCTTGTTGCTGGGACACCAAAAGACCTGAGAGGATGACAAACCCGCCGCCCGCTGTGTAGCGATACATATCTCGCGCCAGATGAATCAGTGGCTCGGCCAAGATATTGGCTAGGATCAGATCGTGGGGATGGTGGAGGTCTTCATGGGAAAAACCTTCACTCAGACAAACCTCTATGGCGTCCAGAGCATTATCAATACTATTGAGGCGAGCCCGCATCACGGCTTCCTCATCATTATCAGCCGCGATGATAGTGCTGTTGGGGAAAAGCCGCGCCGCCGCCATGGCCAGAATGGCGGTGCCACAGCCCAAATCCAACACCCGCTTTGGTGAGAGTTTATCAGACGCAAGTCGTTGCAAGGCAGCAAGACACCCCTGAGTTGTGCCATGCTGACCTGTCCCAAAGGCCGTTGCCGCATCAATCAGAAGACAGATCTTATCTGCAGGCAAAGGATCGGTGATGTGGGAGCCATAGATATAAAAGTTACCAATGGTGAGTGCGGGGAAATGTTTGCGATTTTCAGCCAGCCAATCCCGCTGCTCGAGGGCTTCCAGGATGTAATTGACCGAGAGACCGGCTGCGGCAAAAAGCTCATTGAGGCCTTCTTCGACCGGTTTCGTCTCAAAAATGGCCAGCACGCCCCAGCCCTTGGGATCCTCGAACCAGCTGGTGGCATCGGCGATTTCGCTCAAAATGTCCGCAAGACGTGCGGCACTTTCTTTATCTTGCACACTTTTCAGCTGCCACATGGCGGTACTTCCTTTCGCTAGACCCAGAAAAAAGATGGAGAAGCATACCTTAAAACGCGAGCGAAATGCCAATTAAACTTATGGCACAAAAAGAGGAAATTTTTAGTGCAATTGTCCCACCATATGGGATAAGCTGTGCACCTGAAGTCACCTTGATCGATACGGGGCGGAAAGCCTCAACATTGGAACAATGGTTGTAAGACGCGTATTTTCTTTCTTCTCTGCCCTACGTGCCGTTCCAGGCGGCATTTGGGCTATCGGTTTCATCACCATGATGATCAATATTTCCACCATCATTGTCTTTAGCTTATCGCCAAGCTATCTGACCCAAGTTGTTGGGGTCAGCATGCGTGGCATTGGGCAACTGGAAGGTGTGGTGGAAGCCACATCATGGCTTACCCGCATTTTTTCAGGCGTTATGATCGATGCTTTTCATAAACGACGCCCGGTTTTGATGGGCGCCTATGCCCTAACGGCTTTTGCCCGGGTGATGTTTGTGTTAGCCCCCAACTTTGGCATGATCTTCGCGGCCCGGTTTTTAGACCGCATGAGTAACGGCATTCAAGCCACACCCCGCGAAGCCATGGTCGGTGACTTGGCGCCCAAAAACCTCAAGGGTATTTCATTCGGTTTGCGTCAAAGCATGACCATGATGGGCTCACTTATTGGCGCATTGATTATTCAGTGGGGCTTCAAGACCTGGGGCATGGATTACAAAACCCTCTTCTGGATTGCTACCATTCCGCCCATTGCGGCCGTCATTGTTCTGCCCATGTTGGTTAAAGAAACTGCAGCACCTCGGCTACAAAAGGCTCCTCGTTTGAGTTTGAAACAAACCCTCAACTTGGTCACCAAACTCAGCTCTGATTTCTGGCGCGTCAGCCTGGTCGCTTTTGTCTATATGCTCTCGAACTTCAGCGGCGCATTCCTCATTTTGCACGCCACACGCCACGGCCTTTGCGATGGTGCCGAATCCCAGGCCATGATCGTACAAAACCTGGCCACCATGGTGTCTGCTCTGCCCGTTGGCTGGCTTGCGGATCGTTTTGATCGCCGTTATATCATCGGATTTGGTTTCATCATCGCCATGGCAGCCAACGCCTTTTTGGCCCTTGCTGAACACTCAAACCATGTCCTGATGGGTGCAGGATTTTGGGGTCTGCAAGTGGGTATCATTCAAAGCCTGCTACTCACCAAGGTAGCCGACACCACGACCCAAGAAATTCGTGGTACCGGCTTTGGTGTTTACTACCTGCTGGTGGGTATTGCTGTCTTTATCGCCAATAAGATTACCGGGCATTTGTTTGAAGAAAGCCCCACCATCGCCTTCACCGTCAGCGGTTGTTTTGCGGGTCTTGCCATTCTTGGCTTACCTTTCATCAAAGCCGCGGGCGAGACCAAAACGTCTTAAGGGGTTGCAACAATGATCGCACATCCAGTTCACGAAACCGACGTTGCGATTATTGGCGCCGGACCCGTAGGCTTGTTTGCGGCCTTCGAATGCGGCATGATGCGCCTTCGCTGCCACTTGATCGATGCGCTTGATACTTGGGGCGGGCAGTGCGCCGCGCTTTATCCTGAAAAGCCCATCTACGACATACCCGGTTTTTCTAAGGTGGATGGGGCAGAACTGGTTCAGCGCCTCTATGACCAAGCCGCTCCCTTCAATCCCACCTATCACCTGGATCAGCAGGTGGAGCAGCTTCAACGCACCCCAGATGATCGCTGGCAACTGGTCACCTCAAAAGGCGTGGTTATTGTTGCTAAGGTGGTGGTTATAGCCGCAGGCGTTGGGGCTTTTGGGCCGAATCGCCCTCCCCTTGATCACCTCGAAGATTATGAAGGAAAAAGCGTCCACTATTATGTGAAACGGCGTGAAGACTTCCGCGGCAAGCGTATTGTCATTGCTGGCGGGGGCGATTCTGCCGTTGATTGGGCGCTGTCCCTGGCAGAGGTGGCTGAACACATTTACGTCGTGCACCGGCGCGCCAAATTCCGCGCAGCCCCAGAAAGCACAGCTCAGCTGGAGCGCCTTGCCCAAGACAACAAAATCGAACTGGTAATTCCCTATCAGCTGCATGGCCTCAAAGGACGAGACGGCGTTCTGGAAGCGGTGGAGGTTGCCACCCTTGAGGGAGACATTAAAACCCTAGAGGCGGATACGCTGCTGCCGTTTTTTGGACTTGCCACCAGTCTGGGGCCCATCACGGCCTGGGGATTAAATTTCGATAAATCGACAATCGCCATCGATCCCCTCACAACCGCCACAAACCTTCCGGGTGTTTTTGCCATAGGCGACGTGGCCACATATCCCCATAAACTGAAGCTGATCCTCTGTGGTTTCTCAGAGGCCGCACAGGCAGCCCATCAAGCCCGTAAGGTCATTTATCCGGATGAGGCTTGGCACTTTGAATACTCAACAACCAGCGGTGTGCCGCGCGCGTAGGGCGCGAATAAAGGGGGCGTTCCTTAAGCGCCCTTGGCGTCCTTCATATAGGTTTCAATCACGGTCTCGACATCGCCTTGGGTCACGACGGTGCCAGATTTTAGATAGACGGCCCGATTGCAAAAAGTGCGAATCAGATCCATGGAATGGGACGTCACAACTAAAATGGAGGCACGTTTCATGAATTGCTGTACACGCGCCTGAGCTTTTTCATAAAAGTGCTGGTCTCCCACACCAATGCCTTCATCCAGTAATAAAATTTCTGGCGTTAGCGAAGTCGATATGGCAAAGGCCAGCCGTGCTCGCATGCCTGCGGAATAGGTGCGAAGGGGCATGGACAAGAATTCTCCAAGCTCGGTAAAGGCTTCAATGTCAGGGATCAGCGCTTCCATTTGCCTGCGGGTATACCCGAGGTAAATCCCAGATAATATAATGTTTTTATAGCCTGTAGCTTCTTCATCCATGCCAAAGCCGGTACCGAGCATACAAGAGACACTACCTTCACGCTTGATTTTACCGTGGGTCGGCTGATAAATACCGGCCATCACTTTGAGAAGGGTGGTCTTACCTGCGCCATTCCCGCCAATCAAGGCCAGGCGATCGCCATCCTTGACCTCTAAAGTGACATCTCGAAGGGCCTTGACCCATGTGGTGTGATCCTTCGAGCTGACCTTACCGGCACTCACAATCCGCAGAATGTTATTACGAATGGACTGGGCCTCGGTATTGAAAACCGGGTAGGAAAGCTGCACATTTTCCAGGGTTAAACGCGCCATGGACCAGTCTCCTATAGCCAGAAGATGAGTTTGCGGCGGTAGGCCGCATAACTCATAAATGCAACGATAATGTTCAAAAAGGTCAGTCCAGCTATGACAATCATATAGTCAGTGCTGGGAAAACTTCCTAAAAGGGGCGCACGCATTAATTCGACGAAATAGGTCATGGGGTTCATTTCAGCAAGATAGGCGCGCTCTCCCAGATTTTTTACCGGCCACATGATGGGTGTGATGAAAAAGACCATATTCATCAAAGTTTGAACAGCCTGTCCCAGATCACGGTAGCGTGCGCAAATCATGCCGAGCCACAAGGAGACTGCAACCGCATTCACGCACACTATGAGAAGCGCAGCACCCAAACCGACGAGGGACACGTCCCACAACCGCCCCAAATACAAGAGAATCAGCAAAACCAAAGGCAGGTTGTGCAAATAAATCATAAAATTACGCACCACAAGGCGCAAAGAAAAGCTTGCAGGACTAATGTTAAGGTTCTGCAAATAGCCGGTGGCGGCAACAAAAACGTTGGTACTCTCATTCACAATGCTGGAGATAAAAGCCCAGCCCAGGAAACCTGTTGCCAAATGGGGATAAGTATCACTGAGAGCCGTGTTAAAAAGGCTTGCACTGACGACGCCCATGCCCAGGATGGTGGCGCCCATGGTAACGGCAACCCAAATGGGGCCAAGGCGCGTCCGCTGATAACGCAGGACAATATCTTGAACACCCATGTAAGCCCACTGATCAAAATTCATGAACGCGGCACGCAAATCGCGATAGGCGTTTTTGATGAGCGTTGTCATGCGCATATGTTTTTTGATTACTCGGTTGTTGACATGTCTAGTAGCAAGCTGCTTGTTGGGAACATTGGCACCAAGATCAGCTTGGCGTCAAGTCATTTTGACCTTCTTCAGCCTAATTTAGATTCAAATTGCGCTCACGCGACAACCGCTGGACCCGCTTTTGCAGCTTGCCCAGGGCCTCTGCTTCAATTTGCCGCACACGCTCACGGGATATGCCCAATTTTTGTGAGAGAAGCTCAAGGGTAAGCGCCGGCTCGCGCAGGCGTCGCAGGGTCAGAATTTGCAACTCACGGGGGCTGAGGATGGCAAACGCCTCTTTGGCGAGTCGCATGCGCTTTAATTTTTCATCATCTGCGACAAACTGAGTTTCATGGAGCGCCGATTCATCCTCCAGCCAATCTCCCCATTCGCCTTCGCCCTCCTCGCGCACGGGGGCGTTCACCGAATAATCAGGCCCCCTTAGGCGCACATCCATATCTAAAACGTCCTTGGTGTTCACCGCCATTTGATCAGCAATTCGCTCCGCAAGATCTCCGGAAAGATGCTCGTGGGGCTGGATACCAAGGGCGCGACGCTCGCGCTGCAGACCAAAAAACAATTTTTTCTGCGCTGCCGTCGTCCCGATGCGCACCATGGAAAAATTGCGCATCACAAATTCATTGATGTGGGCCTTGATCCACCATAGGGCATAGGTGGAAAAACGCACACCCTTATCCAGATCAAAGCGCCGCAAAGCCTCCACCAAACCAATATTTCCCTCGGCCACAAGGTCCTCAAGGGCCATTTCATAGCCGCGATAGCCACTGGCCACCTTCAACACCAAGCGCACATGACTATTGATCAGCGCATCACCCGCCTTTGTATCCCCCTCTTCCTGATAGCGACGTACCAAAGCGTGCTCTTCCTTTTCACTGAGGAGGGTGAATTTGCGGGTTTCGTGCACCAAGTGACGCAACGCATCGGGATCGCGTCCCAACTGGGGCCGCCGCGCCTCTTGCGCTATCTCTCGCAGCTGTTCCTCGCGACGTGTGGGCATCTTCTTCTCCTTCAAATCTAGAATGCCACACATAGATGTATTTTTTATTAATTGGAACATTATTGTCAAAAAGCTTCTTTCCTGGTCGCTAGCGTTATTTGATCTCCTTTCTAAAATATAGCTTTGCATAGGGTCCTTCATTGCCATAGCCCAGGCGCTGGTAAAAAGCATGGGTGCCTTCACTTGCCCGACGCACGCCAGAAGTCAAATCAACCAAGGCAGGCGCACAACTCTCAGCAAGGCCTTCAACATGCTTGAGCAACTTCTTACCCACCCCACGGCCGCGATAGGCAGTATCTACAACGAGACCTTCAATATGAAAAAGCCATTTATTGGAGATAAACCTTCGTATTTGCGTCCAAGCTATCCACCCGACAATCCTCTCATCAACTAACGCGACGGCCACCCCATAGTGTGAGCGCCCCAAATAGATCGAGAGGTTGTGGCATACTTCTTCATAACTTAGGGGGTACCCTAATTGCGCACACAATGGCACCAGGCTCTTTGCATCTGCCTGCTGCGCGGGCCGAATCACTGTATTGATCATAGTATCCTCGCTCTTATCTTTTTTAAATGCACCGGGCGCTTCCTTTGAAAGCCGAATTGGCCCAAATTTGCATCACCTTCACAAAACGCAAAATTGAGTTCGTGGTCCCGATCTCTCTTCAGGATCAATCGAGAAGGCCACCGAGCGACGAAGTTTCTTAACCCTCAAACATAAAAAATAACGGTCGGTGAATCAATAATTTAATAAACACCCGTATTTTGTTTGTATTTATATTTTTCATAGATAGGCATACTTTTTTTCAAACAAAGCATTGAAAAGATTGATTTTTAAATTCACCTCGCATGCTCCACCAAAAAAAGAAAAAGGCAACATCACCCTAACGCTGGCATGATCAGCCAGATCAGCAAAGAAAAAAGGCCGCGCAGTGCGGCCTGAGAGGGTGCCAAGTGAGTCTTGGTTATGAGTTCGCTGGGCTTGAGGAAATCGAGGAGGTGGAATTTCCCTGTTTCCCGTATACGGCCTCGTAAAACTCTTGTTGAAAATCATAGTATTCGAAAGGATCAACGTCTGCCTTGGGGTCGCGGTTGTTGATGCTTAATGAGAAGTCATTGCTGTTTTCGTCACGCAAAATCAGGCTACCAAGGGTGCCACGGCGGTGCATATCATTGAAGGTTTGCGCTAGGGATGCCGAGAATTTGCTTTTGTTGGCGTAGAGCGGTCGATTGGGATCGAAATCTAAAACAAAGTTCACCTTATTGCTCATAGCGGTCAGATGGCTTAAGAACGCATCCCATTGCGAGGACAAATGAACCTCAAATTCTTCAAAGTCACCCCGAAAGACCGCGTTGTTAGCCGAAAGATACCTTGGATTCCCCCATAATTGACGATCCAAATTCCTGCTATAGGGCGAGAAAATATTCTTCAAGTGGATCGTCAGATCCCTTTGACTGTGCAGATCCCCAAGCAAATTAAGAACTGACGTTGACAACTCGGTGGAAAAAGGCTCTGGAGGCATTTCTGAGAACATCGCCACCGAAAAGATCAGCTCGGATTGCAGTTTTCCTGAAAGATGCCCAGCAGCCCGGATCATACTGTTTCTGATATCATTCAATTCATCGTCGAAGGCATCTAACTGCAAAACAAGCTTCACATGCGTCTCGTTTGGCAAATGTTTGATTATCTCATCAAGATTCAAATAATCCCCGTTCGTTGTTCTGACTCCAACACAGAGTTGAGGTGTGCATTTCTCAACATTAAGGGAATATAAATTGCTTTGTGACAACCATCGGCTCCAACAAGGATGCCCTCTATGCGCCCCATGGTTAATTGAGAAGGGCGCGCGCGCCTGGCGCCCGCAAAAGCTAAGATGCAACCGTTTTGCGCGCTGCATTATCTGATCAAGGAAATTATGAACCTCAAGGGGACGATCTTGGATTACCCTTTCCTCTAAGTATAAGTCCTCACATATTTTGAGCATAGACATAAATCTCTGCAAATCAGGCTGAGCTTTCAAAGGGATCGCGCCGGGGGCAGGAATTATTTCGGGCAAGCGGTAACGCACATGTTTGATGCCTGCGGCCCATGGATGGGGAGCGTTTTTTTGTTGGTCAATATAGAGAAATTTTGCAACCTGCACATGGCTGAGATCAACAATATGGTCATCCTGGATAGATTTTTTTGCGAGATGATTCCAGAGCTTGGAGATGGACAGAATCGCTGCCCAATCTGCTTGGGGGACATATCCAAAGATAACGCATAGCAGATCATTTGGCAGTTCTGATAAGGAGTCATGGGACAGGGTGATGACCTGATGTTTTGCAGTCTTTTTTTGACTAAAGTATGAAGCCTCAACAACCTGACCATTCTCACGGGGGATGATCTCAACTGAATCTTGGTTTGTTGCTGACCAGGACCAGTTTGAACCCGTCTCTTGGGGAGCGGCACTTATAGTCAATCTTCCATAACGGCAATCAATGGATCCATTGCCTCTCCACACATCCAGCTGCCCCATGTTCAACCTTTGTAAAGCACCGGTTAGGGGCCTCTCATCTGTCAGGTCTTGATCGTCTACCGGATTGGTCGCCCATGCAGATTGCAAGCAAAAGACCAAGAACAGGGCCAAATTAATTCTCATTTGATGAACCTCTTTTATTATGGTGTGCACCGTTGCGGCACTGAGCTTAGTCGTAGCAAAACTTATCCCCTGCGTCACCCACTTAGACAAAGCAGAACAGGACTTAAGTATCTAAAAAGAGGGAAAATATTCCCAAAGAGAATCAAAACCCCTAGACGCCGATGGCACCACAGGGAGCACCCTGAAACGTCCGCTGTATTGTTAATATTTTTAGGGGGTCGACCTGATAAGCATGGACTCAAACCAAGCAGTATTTTCAGATTCACAAAACGTCCTCTGCCTGGTATGGCTAGGTGCCAAACAATAAATAAACATATCTCAGGATAGGAGGTGACGAAAGCATGGCCAAATCTACCCGTATTGAAGCATCCATCCTTGCGGCTTTACTCAGCTGTTCCCCAATTTACGCCACCCACCTACCTGACCAGGACGATCAAGAGGCGCAAAAGAATCAACGTGGCTTCACACCTGCACCTTTTACGCCACTGAGTCCACAGGGCGCCTTTGCCGAGAGAGCCCAGCACGCAACGCTAGGATTTATAGGCCCTCTCCAGGAACCTCGCTTGCAGGCCATCCAAAGGGGAGACCTAAATCCTCTGAATTTCATAGACCTTATAGGCACCGCCTATGAGAAAACTGCCCTCCCGCACTTGAAGCAAGCCATGACGAATAGAGAGTTCACGAATAATTTTATTAGGTGGATGCTTGCATACACCAGAAACATTCAGACATGCCAAAACTACTGCGTGCTTGCTTTTCAAAACGGCAATCAATCTCCCCATACTCTGGCTGGGTTGATCGACACTCCTCACATGGATGCAGTCGCTCCTCTTGTTGAAAAGAGAATGTCCAATCAAGAATTTCGAGATACTTTTCTTGCAACTCTCGCACGTCTTTTGCCTCGAGATCATGAGGCTCTGTTACGCTACTCACTGATGGCTATCCAAAAGGGTGATCGGGATCCAGACAGATTTTCACTAATGATCGATACGCCCCATGAAAATACCGTCGCTGAGCATCTGAACGCCGCCATGGATGACGCACAGTTTCGACAGAGATTTCTTAACAATTTATCGATTCGCTTTAATAAAAAACACGATGTTTACCAACGCGCATTGGTTTTGGCCATCCAAAAGGGCGATCAAAATCCCGAGACTTTTCTTGCACTCGTGGATACGCCCTATGAAAATGCCGTTGCCGAGCAGTTGAACACTGCCATGGCTGATCAGACATTTAGAAAAAGCTTTTTATTAACCATATTGAAACCCTCTTCAACATCAGGGATCTTTTCTGATGAGAAAAAAACGATCGAACGCTTCAGCCTAATTGCGTACCAAAATGGAGAGCGAGAGCCAGAGGTTCTCGCTGCGCTGGTGGACACACCCCATGAGGCAACTATTACTCAGTTAGTTGAATCCGGTATGGAGGATTCAGGATTCAGAGGGCGTTTTCTAAGTTACCTTCATCGATGTTTTTACAGAAACCATGAAAGAATCCAGCATTACTCACTTATGGCCAGCCAAAAGGGCGATCGCGAGCCCCAAACCCTTGCCGCGCTGGTCGGAACACCCCATTTAAAGGACGTGGAGGCATTCATCGAAGAAAAAATGGCTGATAACCATTTTCGCGACCGTTTTGTGTCTCAGGCCCCCACACCTGCGCTTAATGAACAAAAAATTTGGCAGCATTATCATTTGCTTGCCTTCAAAAATGGTGGTCGCAGCCCAGAAACCTTTACTGCGCTGCTGGGAACACCCCATGAAGCAACCATGGCTCCCGAACTGCAGATTGCCATCACTCATGAAACATTCAGAAATAGATTTCTCACCAACTTATTAACGCGGTTTGGTAACGAGCCGCACAAGATGAATCGCTATATCCTGATGGCCATCCAAAACGGTGATCGGGATCCATACAGATTTGCGCGACTGATAGGCTCTTCCGAAGAAACAGCTATGATCCCATTCCTTGAGACCGCCATGGAAGATCGTTTCTTTAGATCGGCTTTTATAAGCAATAAGTACTACAGATCTCAGAAAATTAATGAGATTGTTCAACGCTGCTACATGATAGAATACCAAAAGGGAGATCGCACCCCTGAAACCCTAGCTGTGTTGGCTGGCACTTCCCACGAAAACGCAATAACCGCCCTCGTTAAAGAGAAACTGTCGGATGAAAATTTTCGACAGCGTTTCATGCCACTGCTCGACAGATCCCATGATAAAAACTCTGTAATTCTGCAACGTTTCAAGCGGCTTGCCGTTGAAAACGGCGAGCAAAGCCCTGAAGCTTTGGCTGCCATGGTTGGTACCCAGCCTATTCTGGAGTTGGATGCGATTATTGAAGAAAAAATGTCGGATGAAAATTTTCGACACCGATTCATGTCACAGCTCAACAGGTGCCATTACGACAACCCTCAAATTCTGAACCGCTATAAACTGCTATCCATTCAAAAGGGTGAGCGCAATCCTGAAACCATGGCTGCGTTGGTCGGAACAGGCTATGAGTCAAAAATCGTTCCCTACCTTGAGGTCATTATGGATGATCCGGCGTTGCGGAAAAATTTTTTATTCCATCTATCCATGCGTTTTGGCAGCAATCATGAACGTCTCCAATACTATTTCCTGCTCGCATTCCAAAAGGGGGATCGAGATCCCATCAAATTAGCCGATCTTGTGGCAACACCCCATGAAGAAAAGGTCGCACCTTACATTGAGTCCGCCATGGGTGATGCGAACTTTAGGTGGAATTTCTTATATAATTTATCAAGACGCTTTGGTCACAATCACGAAAGTCTCGAACATTACGCCCTCATGGCATTCCAAAAGGGCGATCGTAACGGCGAAACCCTGGCTTGTTTGGTGGGCACACCGCATCTCGAGAAAATGGAAGCGTTCATTGAAGAAAAAATGTCGGATCATGATTTTCGACATCGTTTCATCTCTGAGATTAATAGAATCTCTAATAGGAACCCCAAAATCATACAACGATACTGTTTGCTTGCTTTTACATATGGTCATCAAGAGCCCGAAACATTGGCGGAGCTGGTCGGCATCCCGCACCCAGAGGACATGGACGCACTGATCACACAGAAAATGTCTGACAAGTATTTCCGAGAGAGATTTTTGTCGCGCCTGCGCATACGTTTCTACAATGATCCTCAAATCCTGCAACGCTACTCTCTGCTTGCTTTCCAAAACTGTGACTACGATCCCGAGACCCTGGCAGCCTTGGCGGGGACACCGAATTTGGAGGGGATGGATGCGTTCATTGAAGAAAAAATGTCCGACCAGAGTTTTAGATCTGCATTCCTATTCAATTTAAGAAGACATTTTCGTGACAACCCAAAGGCCCACCAACGCTACATCCTGCTGGCCATCCAGGACGGTGATCGAGACCCCCACAGGTTCGCCTCTTTGGTTGGAACGCCTCACGAAGAAGCCATGGCCGAAAAACTGCAAGAAGTTATGTTAGATGAAGGCTTTACCCAAGCTTTTATTGAGAGCCTTTATTATGAAATGGATGCCGAACGCGCCAAACTAGAACACTATGCTTTGATGGCTTACGAGCTGGGAGACCGCAGCAGTGCAACGCTGGCTGTTCTAGCAGATACCCAGCATGCTGAAGACATTGAAAATGAGATTGAAGAGCTTTTGAGTAAAGGTGATTCTGAAGAGGATTCTGAAGATTATTCAGAATATGATTTTGAAGATGCTTCGGAAGAAGATTTTGAAAAGCGTTTTTCAGAGCATTTGGAAAAGGACTTTGCACAAGATTTTCTATCGTTCTATTTCGATATCTCAGAAAAGAACAATCTAAAAAGACAACACTACGCTTGGTTAGCCTTTAGAAATGGTGACCGCAGCCCTGCCACCTTTTCTGCCCTTGTCGACACACCGCATGCCGAAGAGATCGCCGATTATATCGACGAAGGCCTGGCAGATGAAGAATTTTGCGAGAAGTTTTTATCCTATCTGTGTGAGCGTTTGGGAGAGGGCCATACCACAGTGCAAACATACGCTTGGTTAGCCTACAAAAAAGAGGACCGAAGCGCCCTTACCCTCGCAACGCTGGTGGGGACATCCCGTGCCCAAGAGATCGCCGATGCCATAGAAGAAGCTCTCTCTGACGAGGATTTTCGCGAAGATTTCCTCATACATCTGACCGAGCGCCTCGGCACGGAGCATCCACTGGCACAAGACTATATTCATCGGGTTCTTGGGTACGAGAATGCTGACAACCCCAATTCCTTCTTGGCCGTGCACCAAGAAATGTTGAGGAAGCGCGAAGACGAGGTGCTGCACAACATGACCCAATTGACTCCTGGTGTGCAGCATAATCTAGATGTGATACAAGAAGCACGCAAGATGAAATCCATACACATGCCTCTTAACGTGTGGCATGGGCTCTTTGACCAATTACAACGGGTCGTGCAAGACAATCGGGATGCCTTCGCTGAAATATTAGGTGATGTCAAGGTGT
Source organism: Holosporales bacterium (assembly GCA_046318415.1). Taxonomy (GTDB): domain Bacteria; phylum Pseudomonadota; class Alphaproteobacteria; order Caedimonadales; family Caedimonadaceae; genus JBKCUK01. The sequence goes on from JBKCUK010000011.1 coordinate 34,941, forward strand.
TGGATCTGTTTGCCCTTCGCGATCATCAGGTTATGACTTCCCTGCTGGATCCCCAAGACAGTCTGAAGGTCAGCCCGAAGATTTCAACCCACAGCCAGATGTTGCGTGAGGTGTTGCACCATATCCGCGGGGGCGGGGCAATACAGCTTCGTGAAGACGGGCCAATGGGGCCTAACTTGAGCGCTTTCTTGCAACTGTTAATGAATATCCAGACGTGCGCGACGGGTAAGCTCAATGGCATTACCCACAGCTATATTTTCCTCAATCAGGGACGCGTTCTGGATGAAAGCGTGCTGGGAACCGAGGGATTCAAGCGGGAAATAGTGGATTATTTCAAAGAAGAACTGCGACGCAAGCGCGAGGGGACCCTTACGCTCATGCTTAAAAATGGCTTGAAGATTAATCATGAAGATCCACACGATCTTTATTACATCAGGTGTATTATCGGCGCCGAAGTGGGCCTATTGATGGATAATGAAACCCCCTCCATCGATTTTAATGCCAGCGCTGTGAGTGATGAAGTGCGTGCGTTATCCAAACAACAGCTGTTGGATTTGTTCTATCAGTATTACAAGGTTGAGGATGTGATTAGCATTGTCCATGAAATGCTGAACAATGATTCCATTCAGATCTCAGCCGGCCAAAAGAATCTGACGCTGCGCATTATTAATGAGTTCCTCCAAGGCGAAGCTTTCGATCCAGACGAGAACCTCTACAAAAGCAAATATGTGGTGACCAATGCCCAAGGGGAGCCCACGGGCCTGACCTTAGAGGCTGCTAAGGCTTTACTAGCGCAACTGGGAATCATTCAACTGCAGTAAGGATATGGAATATTTAGGGATTGCCGCGTTGCTCATGCTCCTCGCGGGTGACGGCTGAGGATACTCAACCGTCACTGCGCACTCACCCTATTCACTGGCCTCATCGCTTGCGGAGGCAACTTAAACGCCGTCATCGAGCGCGCCCGCCACCCCCGTCATCGCGAGGGAGGGAACCCAGCGTGGCGATCCACGCTGTTTTGCAGTTCTTGTTGCCGCGATGAATGTCAGAGGCCATCCCTGGATTGCCGTGTTGCTAACGCTCCTCGCAACGACGAATAAAGAGCGCAAGCTTAAGACATTATTCTCGGGCGAAACTGGTCTTCTTTGCCATTTTGAAAAAAGCTTTTTTTCAGGCGACTCAGATAAGTCGCAAAACGCATGTAATTTCGAATAAACACATCATTCAAGATTTTTGTCTGGGTTCTAAGGGCCATACCCTGACTATTTCCTAACAGAGATTTATGCTCGTTTTCGGCCTTTCGTCTATGCTTTGAGAAATAATGATAAAACTTTTTGTTGATCCGCTCGTAGTATATATCTTTTTTATATTTTCCCGCCAAAGCCGACAAAATACCTTCATCATGTTGTGCAAAAGAAAAATTGGGTTGGTTGGGAAGTTTTGACTCTTTCCCGGTGAGTAAATCTGTATTCAGGCAATACTTAAGCCATTCACGGATGAACTCTCGAGTTTTTGGTGTGTTTCTCAATAAGATAAGACCTGCCCAAACATGTGGACTTTTGTAGCATTCCTCTGTCTGGCACCCCATGGCGGCAAATGTATCACCGGTTGCACACCTGGAAGCCGTGCCATATTCTTCCGGCGGATAATCAAACAGGACAATATCTTTATCCTTCAAAAGAGAGGAAACATACTCTGTGATGGGACGCCGGATCAAAAATCCTGAATCTCCATACAAAAGCACATCACCTTCAGGAATGTTTTCCAATGTTTTTAAAATGAAATAGGGTTTCCAAAGCCAATATCCTGCCCCGATCTTTTCATGCAGGATTGGATTTTCTTTTAGAAATTCTGCATCAATATGCTCTTTGCGGTACAGATAAATAAAATCAACCCCACGGTTTATACCTGAATAGGCTTCCATACTGCGATTTTTATGAAAGACATCTGGGCCATGGGCATACGTCACAAGATGAAGACTGTATCCCTTTTCGGATTCAGGGCGGTGGTAGACATCAGCTCTCGATAAGTCAGCCAAGTTTACTAAGGATAATACTTGGCCGAGATAATAAAAGGGAATGATGATGAGGAGGATCACCACACTACGCGACAAAAAGAGTGAATAACGCTTGAAAAATACTACCAAAATAGAGAAAAATTTAGAAGATATCATAGTAACTGTTCAAATCTATTCAAAGAGAAGGATGAAGGCACTAGGTGCTTTTTTCTGTTCTTAAAGTGCAACAATCTCCTTTCTAAGGCCATTTTGCAAGACCAAAAAGAGGCGTTTGATGACGTCTTCTTGGGTTGTGAAAGCTCTTTTGGTTCTGATTATTTTTTCATTTGGCGCTCGATGGCCTCGATCTTATTGGTGGCCTTGGTGGCCATTGGATGTCATCTGGGAAACCAAGGAAGGATATGATTCCTTAACCATGGGGATTAGTAATATCCGGGTTTGGTGGCTCATTATTCCCGCCTCTTTCCTTAGTAACCAAAACGGTTTTTTCTTCTGCATCCATGGATTGCCGCGCCGGCCCATGGCCTCCTCGCGGGGACGTGGCATCACAGCGGTTTAAAGCCTAGGTCTGCGTGCTTAAAAGCGCTTCAACGGCAAGGAAATCAGCAGGTGGGTCGGTTTCGAAGTGACACAATTCGCCTGTTCGTGGATGACGCAACTGCAGTCGCCAAGCATGCAAACAAGGCCGGGTGTTGTCCTCGGTTAACGGATTCACCTTTGCCAAAAACCCGGCTGGAACGCCTCGTGGTGGACGACCATATTGGGGATCCCCAATCAAAGGATGCTGAATACTGGTCATGTGCACGCGAATTTGATGGGTACGCCCCGTATCCAGCTTACATTCCACAAGGCTAGCCATTCTACCAAAACTGCGTCGCGTGATATAGTGCGTGCGGGCTGGCTTACCGCTGCTGGTCACCAGGGCCATCTTCTGACGGTCGTGGCGGCTACGGCCGATATGGCCCTCAACAACACCTTGCAGAGGGTTTGGCACCCCCCAGACCAGCGCCAAGTAAAGCCGTGACAAGGTTCGATCGGCAAATTGGGCACTTAAACTGTGGTGCGCCGCATCATTCTTTGCGACCACCATAAGCCCGCTTGTGCCCTTATCCAGACGATGCACGATGCCAGGACGCTCCACCCCACCAATGCCCGATAGACGATCCCCGCAGTAATGTAACAGTGCATTGACCAAGGTTTGATCGACATTGCCCGCACCAGGATGGACCACTAAGCCCGCAGATTTATTAATGACGATGATGTCTTCGTCTTCAAAAACAACATCCAAAGGGATCTCTTGGGCGGCGATTGCGGCAGGTGCTGCGGGCGGAATCGTCACGACAATCACCTCGCCCCCTTTGAGTTTGAGGGAGGCTGTTGTCACCACATGCCCTTGACACGCTACCTGACCAGCCTCGATCAGCTCCTTCAGTCGCGTGCGGCTTAACTGGGGTAGAGTTTGGGCCAAATAAGCATCAAGGCGGGCACCACGACCCGCCTCAGCAACCGCCACCTCAAGCGTCTCTTGCATCAGGACGTCCCATTGCTGTTGCGAGATCGCTATTTCTTGTCCCGCTTCGACTTATCCTGAGGACTTTGCAAAGCAACAGGGATATAGCGCAATGTGCCTCCCCGATTCATCAGCAGCAACACCTGCTTACGACCTGATTTGCGCGCCTCCTCAACCAGCTTGGCCACTTGCGCCGGAGTGGTGATTTTTTCCGTGCGGGTCCCGACGATGATCTCAGTGATGAGATCCCCAGGACGCACACCTTTTTCGGCTGCATCGCTGTCCGGATCAACGTGGACAACCATCACAGCCTTGGTGTCATCGGGCAAACCATAGCGCTCGGCATAATTGGGGCGCAAAGGCTGGAGTGTCAGTCCAAGCACACGCTCGCCCTTTGTGGTCGAAGGCAATCTTTCATCACCCTCTTCTGCAATGAGCCCAGCTTCTTCGGCTTCTTCAAACTGCCCCACAACAGCTTCCAGGTTGACTTCCTTACCTGCGCGCCAAACGGTAATCGTTGCCTTCTGGCCGATGGCACTCTCACCCACCAACCGAGGAAGCGCCCGCAGATCTCGCACCGCTTGCCCATTGAATTTTACGATGACATCACCGCGTTTCACACCGGCCTTCGCAGCCGGACTGGTGATCACAACCTGCTTTACGAGCGCACCGGAGGGCTTTTCAAGACCCAAGGCTTCAGCGGTGCTTTTATCAACTTCTTGAAGCTCGACGCCCAACCAACCGCGCTTGGTACGACCAAAATTCTTCAATTGATCAATGACCGTGCGGCCGATATCCACTGGCACGCCGAAGCCAATCCCGATATTACCGCCATTGGGCGAGAAAATAGCGGTGCTAATGCCAATCACCTTGCCTTGAACATTAAACATGGGACCACCCGAATTACCCATGTTAATGGAGGCATCCGTTTGAATGTAACCATCAATGTAGTCAGCAGCAGCCAGCCCCGGTGCCTTGGCGGATAAATCACGGGCAATGTTGGAGACAATCCCCACCGTCACAGTGCCGCCCAAACCAAACGGGTTGCCAATGGCGATCAACCAATCACCCACACGCAAATCCTTTGGATCTGCCCATTCCACGGTCGTCAGTTTTTTGTCCGTCACCACCTTCAGCAGCGCTAAATCCGTGCGGGGATCACGCCCGACGACCGTTGCTTTTAGCTCGGTTTCATCCTGAAGGGTTACCGTAATTTCTTCTGCATCGGCAATCACATGGTTGCACGTTACGATCAATGCTTCCTTGCCATTTTGCGAGATGATGAAACCGGATCCCAGGGATGTGGCTTTGCGCGAACGCAGCTGGGGATTGCCCTCGAAAAAATGGCGAAAGAGCTCTTCAAAGGGTGAGCCCGGAGGAAAATTTGGCATATCCATGGGCGGGCGCTCGCGAGACACTTCTGTCGTGGTCGAAATATTCACCACAGCCGGCATCAGTGGGGCGACGATATCCGCAAAGTTATGGGGAGGCGTCACCGCGGCATGAACCGGCAGACCCCATGTCATTACGCCAAGAGCCAAAAGCATCACGGTCTGCTTAAGCTTTGTCGGCATGAAATCCATCATCAAAACAACCCTCTCCTCATCAACATCGCACCATGCACATTAGCTCGACTAACTTAGCAGAATTTATTTTGCATGTTGATTGAGATATTTAAAAAACTCACCCTCTGGACTCAGAATCCAGGTGGTATTCCCGGACTGCAAAGCATCCTGATAGGTCTGCAGCGAGCGCCAAAAAGCAAAAAACTCACTATCCTGATTAAAGGCATCAGCGTAGATTTTGGCGGCCTCAGCATCACCTTTACCGCGCAAGATTTCGGACTCACGCTTTGCCTCTGCCAAAATGATCGTCTGTTCGCGATCGGCTTGGGCGCGCATTCCCTGGGCAAGCTCATCACCCTTTGCGCGCTCTTGCTTTGCCTCTTGCTTACGCTCGGATTCCATCCGTTTGAAGATGGCCTCGCTATTTTCTTTCGGCAAATCGGCGCGAACCACACGCACATCAATGACGCCAACACCAAATCCCTCGGCTGAAGCCCGCACTTCCTTCAAGATCTCGTTCATAATTCGACTGCGATTTTCAGAGAGCATTTCCGATAATGGCGCCCGACCGATGACCCGACGCATGGTCGACGACACACTGGCGGCAAGGCGATTTTGCGCCCCATCGATGGTTGCCACAGTTTTATAAAAGGTCAGCACATTATTGATGCGAAACCGAACATAAAGATCCACCACAAGGCGCTTTTGATCTCCAGCAGTCACCTCGATGGCAGGCAGATTGTAATCCAAAAGGCGCTTATCATAGTAGAGAACCTCTTGAATCAGCGGAATTTTGAACTTCAAACCCGGCTCTTCAATGACGCGCACAGCCTGTCCGAACTGTAAGACCAAAGCCTGTTGGATTTGCGGCACCGTAAAGACCGAAAGCATGAGTCCGAACACGAGGGCAAGACCGACCAGCAAACCCGCAAAGAATTTTGTTTGAGATGTGGGCATCGTCATTGTGCGTTCTCCTGGGCTGGTTTTTTGGCAGGTTCTGATGCTTTTAAGCCAGGTAAGGGCAGATAAGGCAGGGTCGATTGGGCCTTACCATTGGGCAGCACCATCTTTTGCGCTTCTTTCAGCAGGCCGCCCACACCGTCGATGTAAAGACGTTTCTTGGTAACTTCAGGCGCAGCCTTGTATTGCTGCAGAACGGCCAGGAAACGCTGGGTCTCACCTTGCGCCGCTGCGACGACAGACTGACGATAAGCTTCTGCTGCCTGCAGAATTTGCTGGGCTTCACCTCGTGCCCTCGGCACCACAGCATTTTGATAACTCTTTGCATCGTTGATTTTACTCTCACGGTCAGCGCGCGCCCTTTGCACATCAAGGAAAGCATCGCGCACTTGCTCGGGCGGGTCGACGCTTTGCAAACGCACTTCGTGGATTAGGATGCCGAGGCCATACTCATCCATCATGCCTTGCAACAACCCTTGAGCTTTTTCAGCCACTTCCGCACGACCTGTCGTCAGAGCAGAGGCGATAGGGGTTTGGGCAATGACTTCACGCACAGCACTTTCAGCCGCAAATTTCACCATTTGTTCTTGGCGGGCGTTGTTAAAGAGGAACTGCTTCACGTCTTTGATGGACCAGAAAACCGTAAAGGTGACTGAGACGATGTTTTCATCGCCCGTGAGCATGAAGTTCCGGCTTTCTTCACTTTGCAGCGCCGCAACAGAAGTCGACGCGATACCACTGTCCACGCGGTTCAGCTGCGAGACTTTGGTCACAATGGCTTGTTCGATGGGCGAAGGGAAGTGGTAGCGCAGACCTGGCTGGGTAATGGTGGTGAATTTACCAAAACGCAACTCTACACCCAACTCGCCTTCCGAGACACGATAAAAACCGCTGGAAAGCCACAGCAGGGCAAGCACCAAAAGGCCCAGCCCCACCATTTTTCCCGGATGGCGGTACTTATTCATCAAGCGCTGAAGTTCTTCTTGGCGCTGTTTCAGGATCTTCTCGAGATCGGGTGGCGTTGGACCTTTCCCGCCACCATTGCCACCGCCCCATGGACCCTTACCGCGACTTCCCCAAGGGCCATCACCGTCTTGCCAAGCCATAAAGCACCACCCTCATGATTTTGTTTTGCATTCTCTCTCTATCCTTTATAAATGAGGTTATGAGATCCTACAATCCAAGTTCGTTACCGTGTCATCGCCTTTAACCGTTTCTGATGTCCTTGAGCGCTTGCGGACTTTTCAGCATCCCAACCAACCCCAGTTGGGAGATATCGTTACATGTCAAATGGTTGCAGGCGTGACGGTGGATCACCATCAGATTGTGGTCAGTCTTTTAGCAACCGCTGAAGATGCCAAAAACTGGGAGCCATGGCGCCAAAAAGTCACAGCAGCGCTTCAAACCCTACCTGGTGCTGGAAAAGTCTTTGTTGTTTTCACGGATCACAAAGAAGATCCCGCAAACAACCCCAAAGGCCGGGCCATTGCAAGAGGTCAGTGGGAACTGCCGCAGTTCAAGCACATCATTGCTGTGGGATCCGGCAAGGGCGGGGTGGGCAAATCAACCATATGCTTGAATTTAGCCGCCAGCCTGCAGCGGTTGGGGCTTAAAGTCGGTCTTCTGGATGCTGATATTTACGGCCCTTCGGTGCCCAAACTTTTAGGCCTGAATACCAAAGCAGTGCTCGCTGAAAATAAGAAATTACAGGTCGTCGAGGCCCATGGTCTCTTTGCTGCGTCCATTGGCTTTTTGATCGACGAGGAACAACCCGTCATTTGGCGTGGCCCCATGGTCCAGTCAGCGGTTCGACAATTACTGCAGGATGTCAACTGGCCGGCTCTTGATGTCCTGTTGATCGATTTACCGCCCGGAACCGGTGACATCCATTTGACATTAGTGCAGAAGGTTCCCTTGAGCGGTGCAGTGATCGTCTCGACACCCCAGGATTTAGCGCTTTTAGATGCCCGTAAAGCCCTTGCCATGTTTCAAAAACTGAACGTGCCAATCCTGGGACTTGTGGAAAATATGAGCCTCTTCACCTGCCCCAACTGTGGTCACGAGAGCGCTATCTTCACCCATGGCGGGGCTGAAAAAGAAGCCGAACGCCTTCAAGTACCCTTTTTGGGCGCCATTCCTTTACACATGGCCCTTCGTGAAAGCGCAGATGCGGGCAAACCCTACGTCCAGGTGCATCAAGATAGCACGTGTGGGGTTTTTCAGCATGCCGCAGAGCAAATCATTCATCATTTAAGCCATCAAGTCGCGGCATAGATCCATCATAAGGAAACGCTGGCAAAGGACTGGCGGAGCATCTGCAGATATTCCGGTCTGCCCTTATCCATCGCAGGAGTAGTGATTAAACCTTCAGTGCCTGCTGAGGCGTTCGTCGCTAGAGGCTGCTTTGGGTTTCTTTATAAGCCCACTCCAGCCATGGCCCGAGGGCTGCGATATCCTCCGCCTCTACCGTGGGCCCACACCACAGGCGAAGGCCGGGCGTTGTTGAGACATGATTCTTAATGTCATAGGCCACCTGATGCTGGATCAGCAATGCGCACAGTGTTTCCACAAAGCGCCACTGGGAAGCAACACCCATCTCCTCCAGCGTGGTAATTTTCAAAGTGACACTGACCTTTGAGCGTTGCGCCGGATCCGCAACCATAAAATCTAAAAAAGAAGAACGTGCAACCAGATCGCACAGGGTTTCATAATTGCGCTGCACCCGGGCCAAGAGACCTTTCAGACCACCTTGAGCTTGCGCCCACGCCAGCGCATCGAGGGCATCTTCCACACACAGCATGGAGGGGGTGTTGGCAAGCTTCGCCTCGAACAAGTTTTTGCGAACGGTTTCGCCATCTTTGAAGCGCATCAAATAGGGTATGGGCCACTGGGGGGTGTAGGTCTCAAGACGTGCAAGTGCCCGCGGACTCAGCACAACCATGCCGTGCGCTCCCTCTCCGCCCAGGCCCTTTTGCCAAGAGAACGCCACCGCATCCAACTTTTCCCAGGGCAAGTCTGTGGCAAACGCTGCCGATGTTGCATCACACAAAACCAATCCGCCGCGATCCCTTGGGATCCACTCACCCGAAGGGATGGCAAGACCTGAGGCTGTGCCATTCCATACCAGCATCACGTCGCGCTCAAAATTGACCTGCCCCAGATCAGGTAACTGCTGGGCAGAGCCTTCAAAAACCCTCAAATCTTGGGGGATCAAATGCTGCAAGTCCCCAACCCAACGGTGACTAAACACATCAAAATCAACAGCGTCCACACCCCGGGCGCCAATAAGGTTCCACAGGATGGCTTCCATGGCGGCCGTTGCAGAACCATTGATAAGGGCGATCACGTAGGAAGCTGGGATTTCTAAAATCTGACGCGTCTGTTCATAAACAGCAGCAATGCGGGCGACACCCACTTGCGAGCGGTGGGAGTGCCCCAGAAGAGCGGACGCAAGAACACTGGGGCTCCATCCTGGTCTTTTGGCACAAGGACCCGAAGAAAACTGAGGACGCTGGGGTTTAGGATAGTGCATCGTGGGTTAAAACTCTTCCAGAAAAGGACTCTCTTCAGGTTATACACCCTCAAGGGCAAGAAGTCGACGCTTGCGGTCCAAACCCCAGTGATAGCCACCCAGCGCACCCCCCCTTGCAACCACACGGTGACATGGGATCAGTATGGAGAGGGGATTGGCCCCCACCGCAGACCCCACCGCACGGGCGGCTGTCGGATGGCCTATGGACCTGGCAAGATCACCATAGGTTAACGTCGTCCCTAACTCCACCTGCCGCAAGGCCTGCCATATTTTCAGCTGAAAGGGTGTTCCCTGCACCCTGGCATATTGAATGGGGATGACATCGGCTTCATCGAGGATTTCACCTGATGCTTGGTCAGCAAAGTCGACGCGCACCAAATCTTTACCGAGAATCCCAAAGACCACATAACCCATGGCAGGCCACGCCACAGAAATCGCTCGCTCAGGCTTAAGTCTAGGCCCCTCGTTGAAGTGAATCTGGACTGCTGTCAAGGCATGCAGTGGCGTAATCATGGATGCCCTTTCGTGTATATTCGCGGCCTTGCCTCACGGCTTCATCTAAGCTTAAGCCCAAGGCAATGTTGGCGGCAATAGCTGCCGTCAGCGCATCACCCGTCCCTTCGGGTGAACGATCGCCGTATCGGGGACTGGAATAGGTCAAGACACCGTTTTCACTGGCAAAGATGTCGAAAACCACATCGCCAATCAGGGATCCTCCCGTCAGCAAAACAGCACTGTTGCCCAGGGTCATCAACATGTCGGCGGCATGGCGCATACTCTCAAGATCACGAATCTCAAGGCCAGTGAGGCGCTGCGCTTCGCTGATATTGGGGCATAAAAGGTGGGCACGGTGAAAAAGACGCCGCTCATAGGCACGCATAGCCTCTGGCTCCATCACCATCTTCTTCCCCCGTGCCGAGGTCATCACAGGCTCAAGAATAATCGTAATGTGACGGGGCAAAACCTGCTGTTCAATAAAATCACCGATAAGGTCCATCATTTCAGCAGTAACGAGGGCGCCGATTTTCAAACACGACACATCAGGCGTCAAAAGGTGACTCAGCTGCGCTTGCACAAGTGACACAGCAAAAGGGTGAAAAGCGCCATCTTCTGGACTGACGCAATAGGTTGCAACGGACCTGGTATCAACACCGTGCTCTGTTGCGGTGATCACATCGCGGGTAATTCCCGCAAAACCTCTTGGATCAAGTTTTCCAATACTCAGTATCGTCGCCAAAGCTCACCTCGCACCTATGCTGGCGGTTGTGTTATGCTCGGCCGTGTTTTAACAAGGCCTCAGCTATATCATCGGCGATGGAGGTTAATAGTTCTTTATCATCCCCCTCGACCATGATGCGAATGAGCGGCTCTGTTCCCGAGGGGCGAACCAACAATCGACCCGCACCCCGCAAGCGCTTTTCCGCTTTTTCAAGGACATGCAGGACCGATTGATCCTGTAAAGCCTCAGCACCATGCACATGAACATTTTTTAAAATTTGCGGCACCCGCTCGAAACAGTGGGCAACCTCTGAAACTGGCCGATTGAGGCGCACCAATTCGGAGAGCACTTGCAAAGCGGCAATCAGCCCATCGCCCGTGCCTGCATAATCACTGAAAATGATATGTCCCGAGGGCTCGCCACCCACATTGGCGCCTTTCTCGCGCATGCGCGCTGCCACAAAACGATCACCGACGGCGGCACGCTCAAGATTTAAGTTCAAGCTTTGCAAGTGGCGCTCAAGACCAAGATTGCTCATAACCGTCCCAACGATAGAAGGCGCCCCCAAGCGATTTTGCGCCTGCCAGGCCTTGGCGATCAGCCCTAAAATTTGATCACCGTCAATGAGTTCCCCCTGTTCATCGACCAAAACCACGCGGTCCGCATCCCCATCAAGAGCGATGCCAAGGTCTGCTCGGGTATGCAGTACTTCTTGGCGCAGGGCCGCCACATCCGTTGCCCCAACACCACGATTAATGTTGGAGCCATCGGGTTGCACACCTAAAGTCAAGACCTCCGCCCCCAACTCCCAAAACACCAACGGCGCGACTTTGTAAGCGGCACCATGGGCACAATCGACAACAATCCTTAAGCCTTCTAAATTCATGCCCTTGGGAAAAGTGGCCTTCACAAATTCCACATAGCGGCCTGGCGCGTCCTCCACCCGCTTTGCGCGACCAAGGTGGGCTGCATCCACTCCCGCCAGAGGTTGGCCGTTTTGAACGATAGCAGCCAGTTGCTGCTCTTGGGCGTCGCTGAGCTTTGAACCTGTGGCATCGAAAAGCTTAATCCCATTATCTTCGGCAGGATTGTGGGAAGCGGAAATCATAACGCCCAAGTCTGCCCGCATGGAGCGCACCAACATGGAAACGGCAGGTGTGGGCAAGGGGCCCAGCAAAATCACATCAAATCCCGCCGAGATAAACCCCGCCGTCAAGGCGGGCTCAAACATATAGCCACTCAGGCGGGTGTCTTTACCTATGATCACCCGACTTTGATGCCCTGGCCTGCGCCACATTTGTCCTGCTGCAGCGGCTAACCGCATGGCCATTTCCGGTGTCATGGGATGCACATTGGCGCGCCCACGCACGCCATCAGTGCCAAAGAATTTCTGCATGGCGGACACTCCTTTATCTTTGACTGACCGTGCCATTGATGACTTTTCCCAGAACCTGAGAATCACCTACGATAATCACGTGACCAGCAGGTCCTTTAAACTCGATATTGCCACCGACGAAGGTGCTACCTGCAAGCGTAATCTTGGCAGGCTGATCGCAGATAATGGTCGCAATGACCGATTCATCAAAATGGGCTTTTTGTCCATTCAGGATCATGGCATCGCGAAAGTGGCTATTGGACGCCCGCACATCTCCCCCAATTTGGCTTTGACCGAAAATTTCGCTATCGACCAGTGTCAGGTTGCCTTTGACCACAAGATGCTCAAAAGCGCTCGTTTGCGCATTTAAGTCTGATTCGCAGAGGGTTTGCCCGCGAAAAAGGCTGGCTTTAAGGGAGCTGGCTTCCTTGAGAACCGTGTCTTTGGGCACATGGGACAGGGTTGCGGGATCAGGTAAAGCAACCGCCGTGTGAAGGCACAGCAGGGCGACGAAAAATACCTTGAGAAGCCCAAAATTCATCTTGAAATCCACCTTATTTGTTCGATTCAGTCGAGCAAACCTTAGCACACCTCCGCTTGGCCACCAAGGCCGAGACTGAAGATGGCTAAGGCCAAGGGGATGCTTTTTATGAGGACTCCTCGCTTGAAGATGCTTCCGTAAGGGCTGATATATCCTCATAAATCTCAGCAACGGTTTCGGTGTAAAGCCCAAGCATTTTCAGCTTAGTCCTAATCTGGGCGATATATTGAGGATCAAGGCGCCCACGCTTCGGCACAACGATGGTTGCATACTCCTCCAGCTGAGTTGAAAACTCGCCCATAGGCACCGGCAACATGACCTTCACGTGAGATCCCCGTTGGGTAATCTCCTTAGGTGATAGGGCCTGCATCAGATTAAGAAAATCCTGAAAGCGGATCATCACATCCGCATCCCGCACTTGCGTCGGCTTGAGTTCTTTCATGAAAAACTTATCTAACGTGGCTTTTTGGTTTTCATTAAGCTTATCAATGATCGCCGTTTGACGGGACAAGCCATCGAACACCTCTTCTTCAGGATTTTCTGGCAGGAGGCTGCTTGAAGAGGATGAAGAAGACTGTGTTGGAGTTTCCGTCTTTTCCGTTTTGACTTTCTTGGCTTTTTTTCCTTTGCGCGGCTTAGTGTTCACCGAGGCCAAGCTTTGGGCTGTGATCAGATGGTCCACATTGCGCTCTTGCGGGTGCGCTTTTTTAGGCTGCACGTCAGCCGAGCTTGAGCTGCTGCTACTCGCAGTGTTTTGCGAGAGCTTCACAGGCTCAAGCTCTGCTGCGGCCTGCACTTGTTCACGGCGTAACCTTTCACGCAAAGTCGCCAACACGTTATCTGGCAGATTCTTCCGGTAGTGCCGTTTGATCGGCCCGATTGCGGACTGATTTGTTACGGGTTCTTTAGCCGAACCCTGTGGAGATACACCCGCCTTCGCGTTTTCCTGAACAGGAAAGAGATTAAAAATTTGGTCACGCAGGCGATAAAGGTGTTGCTTCCCTTCTTTATTCAACAAGATAGCAGTCATGATCTGCTTAGTCATGTGCCTCAGGTGCCGCTCATAGCACCCTGCTTTTTCAAGACAGCTTCTGTACCGCTGCAAGAGATCCAACGCTGATTTCAGGTCCTGGAGTTTCAGTAAATCAAGGTCAATTATTCGGCTGATAACAAATGGATTATTGGGTAAATGATCCAAGACCTCCAGAAACGTTGCGCGGATTGTCTTTATCGCTTGCACATCCCTTGCGCTAAGAGTCTGGTATTCCAAGGCTTTCTGACCCGGCCATCTCTGTTCCAGCATCACTTTGGCGAGATCGTAATAGGCCCTGGCCAACATACCATCAACAAATGGTTGAAGAAGGGCGCCTTCACGCGCTTGCTTGAGGCGCTTAATGTAAGATTTAATTGTGGCTTGGTTGATTTCTTTTGATAAGTGAAGAGTCAACAATCCATCCGCATAAACGCTTTTTTCGGCCAAGATTTCTAATTTTTTTCTATCTTCCTCTAGAAGCGGACATTGAACCAACTTCATGCGTCCCATCCATTCCCGCCGTAGGGCGATGGCGATGAGTTCTTGGCTATTTTCAAGGTCATCCCCTTTGGTTGCAGGCGTTGACGACAACGTAAATAGCTGGGGAACATCGAAACTCAGATGGAGTGTTTCAGCCATTCCATCGCTTGAACTGGCAGATTCAAAGACTGTTAATTCCATACCCCGGACGTCTGCACACATTTTCAATGCCAACGCAATCACCGCATCCATGGCATACCAGTTTTTTGTTGCATCAAGCTCATGCATCAGCATTTGAAGATTACCGTATGAATTTGTCGCCTCATGGACACCAAGATTAAAAACGGCTTTATTCTCTGCGTAGTCCTGCCACATCAACACCATAGTAGACAGAGCGCGGCGCGCATGGGGATAACCTTCAAAAAATTCAGGCTCTGCCATCAGCAACAGTGAATTAAGAGTTTTCATGAAGGAGGGATCATTATGCTCCCCAGCAAAAAAGGCGATGGCCTTTTCATAGTAATCCCTGAACACCAAATGAAACGGCATGTAGGCTTTTAAGTACTGAACTTCGGGCTTTAACGCCTCTTTTTCAGGGCTTAACCATCCCGCCTGCCTGCATGCTGAAAGCATTTCATACCCAAACAAATCGGTATCGTTTTTTGCCGCCTGGTGACGCAGAACCAGATCAGCCCATAGGCAGGGATGGGTGTTCAACGCTTCACGAAACGAGGATATATGCTCAAAAATATAGTCTCCTTCAGGATCCCATCTCATTAATCTCAAGATCAGCTGAATTTTCTGACGATGGACGAATGCCGACAGGTGATGCTCATCCATGGGGGAATTCCAGTCCAGCGCTCCAGGCCACAGTTGATCGATGACACCTAAATAACGCCTTAAAAGCTCATCGAGGTTTTGCAGATCCTTTACAGCCGACGTTGAATGCGTGCTGGAACTTGACTTAACTCCCCAAATATCTTCGAATTTATTAAGCCTTGGGCGCAGCGGAAGGTAGCCAGTTTTATCTGCCTGATCAAAGATATTGTGCAGTTTTTGGGCTAAGTCAGCAAAATGATCTTGGGCCACGAGATCCATGAGCTCAAGGGTCTCCAGCGGCTTTAGTGCTCGATCCACGGTGATGTGTTGCCATTCGTGGCCCCAGTCGTCGGGATAAACCTTCAGACTTTGCAAATGTTTTTCGTTTTTTTTCTCCATTTCAGGGGTCTCACAGGAAAAACCCAAAGAAAAACAACTGGCCCACACAAACAAAGCTGCAACAAATCGACGACCCATGGTCTACCACTCTCTTTACCAAAACCGGATTGCCTCTCTAGCACATAAAGTCCATTAAGTCAAATTAACAGGGAATAATGACAGATCCAGTTTTAAGCGAAATCTGGCCTTGTACGATGGGCTTTAGGAATTGACGCATGGCCCGGATGAAAAGGTTCATGTTCCTTGAACCACTGGAACTTTGGCGCAGAGATACCAAAGCTTGGGCCCATCGACAGCTAGCGAAGTATGCGCAAAGTTCAAGAGAGCAGTGGAGGTGAAGATAGATAAAAACCCCATGGGCCGCGTGGGGTAGACCTCCAGACCGTTATTCAGTCAGCAAGGAAGAATGAAACAACAAGCAAACTGCTGCGCCAGATCTTTTCCACCAATTTCACGGTGCACCATAAAAATGAACAAAAGATGAACAGAAAAGATAGGAGTAGGTTTTTATGGAGGAGCAACACTTCCCCGGGATAGGCCTTGGTGCCGCGCCTTATTCAATTGGTCCCGCCCTTCATTCAAAAAAGCCTTACTTAAGCCAACGTCTCGAGGAACGGACTGGATCGCCGCGCGCGATTCCCTCGCTCGCAATGACAATGATGAAGGTTCTCGCGCGTAATGAGGGCGGTATATTCACAGCCGTCACCCGCGTTAAAGGCTCTGTTTTCGGTTTCGTCATTACGGGGAGGCTAACGGCCGACGTGGCAATCCAAGCGATAATATAAACCCAAGCGTCATACGAGAAAGGACCAACAACCTGGACGTTGGGATGAAACCCCTATACCTTAAGACGCAGAACACCTGGTTTTAAGGTGAGTCAGAAAAAGCCCAAACAACTGTAACGCTAAGAGCGTGGCCCGTGATAAAAAGGGTTGGAGCAAACCCACAATAAACGGTTAGAACGCTTAATTTAAATGGTTGTACCAAGATTCATGACCCGTTTTTTTCACAAGTATGGCGTGCATATCCTAATTGGATTTTTTGCAGGACTCACCGTGATGGCTTTTTGGCCCGGTATCTTGCGCGAAGATAGCTTGACCCAATACCAGCAGGCGCTTCAAGGGGCATACAGCGATCATCACCCCCCCATCATGGCAGCCTATTGGCGGCTGTTGAATCACCTTTATCCTGGACCGGGCCTATTGTTTTTAAGCCATATGGCCTGTTTATGGCTAAGTGCCGCGCTCATGGCCCATGCCTATAAAGGGACGCCGCAACGCTGGTTGTTTACCTTTATTCCTCTTATTCCCCAAGTCTTAGGTTATGGTTTGTTTGTGTTAAAAGACGCGGGCTTTGCGCTATCCTTTCTGTTGGCCAGCAGTTTTTTAATCCTTGCCGGCCGCCAGCAGCGACGTCTCAGCCCCGTCGAACTGGGCATCATTTGCGTTTTGCTGTTTTATGGTGCTGCCGTCAAATATCAAGGCATCTTTGTTTTGCCGTTTATGTGTTTGTGGATCGCCCTCAATTATCTGCAGCACCGGACCTTAAAAGTCCGATGGGCAGGTGGCATGGCTTTTTATGGCATTTTTTTTGCTGCCATAACCTTTTTTAACGCAGCAACGACCCAGCAGCAAAACCACTCGTGGCAATACGTTAAGCTTTATGATCTTGCTGCCATCAGTTTGGAGCAAAACCAAGCCCTGTTCCCCGATTTTGTGAAGGCGCATCCAAGGTTCTCCCTGCAAGCGCTTCACGATCATTTTAATCCACGACGTGTGGATGAGTATGTCTTCATCCCTCAGCCCATTTTGATCAAAGGCCAGACGGAAGAACAACGTCAGGAATTGTGGGACTATTGGTGGCAAACGGTGCGCCGCTACCCCAAAAGTTACCTGAAACATCGCATACGTTTGCTGGGTTTTATGTTGACCAATTCCCCCCTTAAAACACCCGACGAAATTCAAAGCGATCGCGCCACGATCCCACCTGCTTTACTGCAGATGCTGCAGGTCTTGGATCACACAGGCATCCTTGGCGTGCTCAAGACTCTTACCTCATTTCTGCTGTTTGCGCCGTTGATGCTGTTTTATCTGCTTTTTGGCCTCAAGAATCTACGTCACGATCCTTGCCATGATGCCAGAAGCCTGGTGATGCTCAATGGGATGGGCCTTGCCCTCCTCACCACTTTGACCTTCTTTTCCATGGCCTCGGATGTGCGCTATATTTATCTGACGATGTGCTGTTGTCATTTCTCGCATCCGGTGTTCTGGCACCTATGGCGCAACAAAAAAAGAAAACGGTAATGAGGTTAACCATGCGTTCAAATCCTCCGACAGAAGAAGCGCAACTGGCCCGGTGGTTGTGGATTGTGCTTGGTATGGTGTTGATCATGGTGGCGTTGGGCGGGGTGACGCGTCTCACTGGATCAGGCCTTTCCATCGTGGAATGGAATGTGTTGGTGGGCACCCTGCCCCCTTTGACTGCCGCTGACTGGGCCGATCTTTACGCGAAGTACCAAGCCTCTCCCGAATTCAATAAAATTAACTTCGGCATGAGCCTTGAGGAGTTCAAAGGGATCTTCTGGCTTGAGTATCTGCATCGGCTTTGGGGTCGGGCGATGGGTGTGGTGATGCTGGTGCCCCTGTGGCTCAGTTGGCGATCCCCAAATCTGCGCCGCCATGTGCCCAAAATGATCGGTGTCCTTGCCCTTGGCGGCCTTCAGGGTGCGGCAGGTTGGTTTATGGTTAAAAGCGGCTTGGTGGATACACCACACGTCAGCCCCTATCGCCTGATGCTGCACCTGTTGTTAGCATTGGTTATCGTGGCAACCCTTAGCCATATGGCGCTCTCCTTAGGACGCAACAACACAAAACAAGCGGGCATGCCGCGCACACCATTGATGGCAGCCACACTTGTGCTGGCCACCATCACCATTGCCTATGGTGCGATGGTCGCAGGTTTCAAGGCAGGCCTTATGTACAATACGTTTCCCCTCATGGGAAATGACTGGATTCCTGCTGAAGTGCTGCATTACGAACCCCTGTGGCGCAACATGTTTGAGAATCCGGCAACCCTACAGCTGATCCACCGATGGCTTGCCATGACCACTGTGGCGCTCAGCCTGATTTGGGCGGTCACAACCTTAAAATCTGCGCCCTGGTGGGGGTATGCTGTTATGGGCATGGCATTGCTACAAATGACACTCGGCATCCTGACGCTTATTTATGGCGTGCCAACGGCCCTTGCAGCCAGCCATCAAATGGGCGCTTTCATCCTATGGCTGCTGCTGTGGGCCGTTTATGTGCGCGCTAAACCCCAGGAACGAATCCCTACTGCGCTTGGGCTTCAGCCGGCTGCCCAGCATTAGTCTCAGCAGGGTGAGTTTGATCCAAGTTGTAGCCTAAAACCTTGCGGGCAACGAGGGCGGTGAGACTTTCCTCACCCAGAATGCCCGCGGCAATCCCTGCACCTTTCACAAGCGGTGCGCCAACAACCGGAATGTTACTCACCGTACCCCTTAGGAAATTGGCAACCGCACGGGTTTTCAGGCGGGCGTCACTTTTCCGGCTTTGTTCCCCAGATGCCATGGAGGCTGCATCATCAAAACCCTGCAAATTGGCTGCAGCGTCTGCGAGGGGTTTAACCGCCTGAAGGCCAGGAACAAACGGGCTTACCAACTGCAAGCCAGCATCCACAAGACGCGTCGCGTGTGCGCGTTTATTGGTGGTATCCGTGTGATGCAGCTCATCACTAAGCGCATGCACTGCCCCCTCGTAGCCAAGGGCCTTGGCCCCTGCCTTAACCGCAGCAACGGTGGCCTTACCCATGGGCAGCGTTTGTACCAGGGAGGAGAGACCCTCAGACACGGCTTTTTCAGCAATGACTCGACCAAGTCCCTTCGCGTTGTCCTTAGACCTCTCGTCATCCGCATCAGCCCTGAACAAGCAGTCACTGGACATGAGCTCTTGAAGAAAATCATCATCATCGCCACCACTCCAGGGTGAATTTTGGGTTTCGCCCTCGGCATCGGACAGATCCCCCTCGGAGGCCGTGGCATAGCCCTCATCCTCGCTGTCATCACCGGATATCCACATGTTCTTGGGTGAAACATGTAAGGATTCCAGATCAGACTTGATATCTGTTGCCTGAACAGAACCCACCAGAAGACTCACTCCCATCATCATCCAGAAGGAAGAACGCATCACTTAACCTCATACTTGTCTATTGTTTGAAAAATGAATCTAGAGACTAAATAGATGGGATGAATAAAAATGACAAATAGTAATTTTTAAAGAAGGGGTTGCATCATTTGCAACGCACAGCCAGTACCGACGGGAATGAGATGTGAAGAAAAGGCGTCTCGCGGCCTTTGTGAGGCGCACAGCTGACCCGCGAGACATCGTCACCATATGTCAGATTATGCATCTTAGCGAATCGCATGTTAAGAAAGGCCGTTTGCATTTTATGCAAAACTCGAAAGGGCAAGGCGAAGCCGCTCATTTGGGCGCAAACCTAAGCGCTCAGCTTATCTTTCGCTTCCATCAAGGCTGCGACGCCTGACAGCAGCTTACCTTCCAGGTATTCTAAAAAGGCACCCCCCGCGGTGGACACATAGCTGAATTGATCAAACACTCGCGCTTGATTGAGAACCGCGATGGTCTCGCCGCCGCCTGCCAGTGTTTTGATGTGGCCATCGGTTGTGGCACGTGCAAGGGTTTTTGCAATCATGAGAGATGCTTCGTCAAAAGGAGGGTACTCAAACGCACCCACGGGACCATTCCATATAACACTTTTAACTTGGGTGAGAGCCTCAGCCCACATCGCTAGTGTTCGTGGTCCCCAATCCAAGACCATCTCATCAGAGCCAATGCCATCAACGCTGCAGGTCCGTGCCTGTTGTCCTTGGGCCAAATGAGGCGCAACCCGGACATCCTCGGGCAATAAAATCTGGCATCGACCCTGTGCGGCTTGCAAAATGGCGTGTGCTTGCGGGACCAACGATGCCTCGACCAGTGATGCCCCCATGTCCTTGCCTTGGGCGAGCAAAAAGGTGTTGGCAATTCCGCCACCAAGGGCAAGCACGTCAACTTGCCGGATCAAGTTCTCAAGCAACTCAAGCTTGGTGGAGACTTTGGATCCACCGACAATCGCCATGAGGGGGCGCTTGGGATGCTCTAGCGTCTCACGCAAAGCGGTCAGTTCTTTCTCCATTAAGCGGCCCGCACATGAAGGAAGACACTGTGTGATGGCCGCAACCGACGCATGGGCCCGATGGGAGACCGCAAAGGCATCATTGACATAAAGGTCTCCTGCGCGCGCCAACGTTTGTGCAAAGCCCTGATCATTGGCCTCCTCACCCGGCCAAAATCTCAGATTTTCCAGCATCAACAGGGAAGATGAGCCCATATGGAGCGCCTCTTCCGGCTGCGCCAACAAGGGAATGGGGCGCTGTAGCATCTCGCCCAAGGCCGCAGCAATGGGAGCCAGGGACAAACCGGCATCGGGCCCTTTGGGACGCCCCAGGTGCGCTAAGATGATGATACGCGCCCCCCGATCCAAAAGCTCATGTAATGTGGGAAGGGATGCCCGAAGGCGCGTATCATCTAAAATACGCCCCTCGTGCAGCGGCACGTTGAAGTCAAAACGCACCAACACACGACGACCCGACAATTCAATGCCACTGAGCGTGCGCATCCTTCCCCTCCCTGCTTTTCATACTTTAAAGAAGCGCTTTAGCCGCCTCGACAACGGCATCCACGTGACCAGGAACAGAGACAGCGCGCCATTCCTTTTGAATGACACCCTCAGCATCAATCAAGAAGGTTGAGCGCTCAATCCCCATGTATTTACGACCATACATGCTTTTTTCCTTTAAGACGCCAAAGGCTGTGCTCAGGCGATCATCCGTGTCGGCAATCAGCGGAAAATTAAGCTCGTATTTGGCCTTGAACTTATCGTGGCTTTTCACATCATCCCGGGATACGCCGATGACCTGAATACCAAGGGTGCTCAACTGCTGATGAACATCGCGAAACCCACAGGACTCAAGGGTGCATCCGGGCGTATCATCCTTGGGATAGAAGTAAAGAATCACTGGCTTGCCTTTGAAGTCTGTGAGCTTCAGGGTGTTGTTGCCATCGGTCTGAAATGCATCACCAGGGACAGCCTGGCCAATTGAAAGTGTCAAAATTATCCTCCTTGTCGCACTATTAAATTTACCCAAAGCTGGCAAATCACTAAACTAGAAGTATTATCGCGTTGAATCACAAATTTGGAAAGAACTCTTGCGACACCTTTTGATACCCCTTCGCGCTTTGGCCAAAACCATCCTGATCCTCGGTTTGATGGTCGCGACTATTTTTGGGCTGATCATCGCAAGACTGTTACAAGGTCCTGTATCCCTTGAAGATTATAGTCCCCACATCCAAAAGGCGCTGCAACGCGCCCTACCCCAAGCAGACGTTACCTTTCATCGTCCCCAGCTGGTTTGGGGCGGACTGAGCCAACCCCTTGAGATTACGGTGGAGGACGTTGATGTCCAATACCACAAAAATATGGAACTTAGGGCCAACGCACGCCAGCTGGGTGTTCATTTAGAATGGCTTCACCTTTTGATTGGCCAGGCGCGCATTAAAAGTCTCCGCCTCAGCCAACCGGTGATCCAAATCACAGGAGATATATACTTTCCTGATGCATCAAAATCTTCGGTATCACCCCTGTCGTGGCTGCCCAGTGGATCGAAACCTAAGTTCAAGGAATTGGTGATCGAGAAAGGGCAGGTGACTTTCCAGGCCCCGCAGATGAAAGCGCCCTTGGTGGTCGAGAATGTGGATTTGGATTTATATCGCAAGCGCTTTGGTATTCATCTTCATGCCGAAATCCACGTTGGACAGGCGCGACTCAGCAGCCAGATTGACCATTTGATGTGGCAAGACACATCGGATTTCAACCTTTCAATCCAAGATTTCCGGCCAGACCTTTTGGCGTCGCTCAGCCCTCAACTTAAAGACATGCTTCATTCCCTAGGAGGCCCAGAACCTGAGGCGTGGCAACATATGACCACACCCCTTTCCCTGACGGCAAAGCTCAAAATCCAAGAAAATGGACTACCCGAAGGTGGGCAGGCCGAATTAACCCTGAAATCGGGCACCGTTTTTATTCCTGACCTCATGGCAGAACCGGTTCCCATTCAGGGGGCTTATGCCCGTATGAACCTGGATCATCAACATATCCGCCTGACCGAGGCTAAACTTATGGTTTCCCGCGGCCAAGCGCACGCCACCGGCGAAGGAGTATGGGATAGCGCGCAAAAACGCCTTACCATTACGTTACAGGCTAAGGGAAAAGATATTGCCCTGGATGATTTGCGTTTCTTGTGGCCAGCAAAACTTGCCCCCACCCCTTGGACCTGGGTGACACGGAATATCAAGGGGGGCCATGCCCCCTTTGCCACTCTGAATCTCAAAGCCAGCCTCACCCGCGATGACACCGGCTTCACTTTTGCCACGCACGATCTTCGCGGTGATATTGGCATTCACAACGCCAACGTTCACTACATGCAAGGCATGCCTGTTGTGACCCAAGTCCACGGCGTGGCCCATTATGACCAGGCTAATTTTAATATCGACG
Source organism: Holosporales bacterium (assembly GCA_046318415.1). Classification (GTDB taxonomy): domain Bacteria; phylum Pseudomonadota; class Alphaproteobacteria; order Caedimonadales; family Caedimonadaceae; genus JBKCUK01. Next base: position 58,020 of record JBKCUK010000011.1, read on the forward strand.
TCTCCTCCGGGGTCACAATGGGCCTCGCTTTGAAACCATCCAAGGTGTTGATCTCAAAAATGGATGCGGAAGATCAACACATCCATCTGGAACTGGCTGTGGAGGGCCCCATACGTGATGCCCTCAAAGTCATCGACTCACCGGCGCTTCGATATGCACAGATGTTGGGACTCAATCCCGAACACGTTGAAGGGTCAAGCGTCTCAAAAACCATTTTAGACTTTCCCCTCAGCACGACCCTGACGCCCCGTGAAGTTAAAGTGGAAACCACCGCAACCTTACATCGCTTTGCCCTCAAGCAGCCCGTAGCCGCCCTGCCCTATGACCTGACGGAGAGCGAACTGTCACTGGAGGTGAACAATAGGGGTCTTATGGTTTCGGGCCAGGGACTTTACCACCAAACACCCATGCGCCTTCATTGGGAACGACTTTTTGATGATCGCGCCAAACAGCAGAGTAAATTGCGGGTAGAAACGTCTTTAACGCCAGGGGTGTTGCGACGTTTCAAGATTGACGCAAGCTACATTAAATCTGGGGAAGTCCCCTTAAAACTCACCCTTCAGGAAAACTCTCAAGGACATGGGCTTCTTGAAGCCAAGGCGGACTTAACACCTGCTAAAATCCACTTTCTTGGTTGGGAAAAAACTGAGAACGAGCCAGCACAGGCACTTTTGGCGCTATCGCTGAACAAGAGGTCCTTTGAGGGTATCCATAAAGTCGAACTCAAGCAAAGCAATCAGACGCTTATCGAGGGAAGGGCGCTCACAGATCCTAAAACCGGGAAGTGGCAAGGGATTGACCTCCACCACATCAAATTTGGCCCCAACGATATCCAAATGACCCTCATTCCCCACGAAACCCATTACGCCATGACTGTTAGGGGCCACGCCCTTGATTTGCAACAGTGGTTTCAAGAAGAGAAACAAGATCAACAGCTGACCTCTGCCTTTAAGGTTGACGCCAACGTGGCTAAAGTCCAATTGAGCCCCCAAGGCGCCCTCTATCAGACAAGCCTCAAAGCCTTTTATGATGGAAAGCGCACACAAAACCTACAATTCTCAGCAAAGCTGAAGGAAGCCAAAGACCATTATGTTCAAGCAAGCATCCAACCAAGTGAAACGGGGCGTGCCTTCAGCTTTTACACCAACAACGCGGGTGCCTCTCTTCGCGCTTTTGATATTTTAGATAACATCGCTTCGGGCGAGGCTATCGTCACGGCCACCAACAAAGATCAACAAGCTAACAGCCCATGGGAAGGTCGCATTTTATGCACCCACTTCCGCATCTTGCAGGCACCTCTGATCAGCCATCTCCTGACCCTGACATCACCCACCACCATCCTCAATATTCTGCGCTCAAAAGAGGGAATTGAGATGAGTGTTTATCGAAGCAAATTCAGCATGAACGATCGAATGCTCGATCTTCACAAAGGCCGCGGACATGGCTCATCGCTAGGTTTTACACTAAGAGGCCATGTGAACCGTGCCATGAAGACGCTGGATCTTCACGGTACCATTATTCCGGCGTATGCCCTGAATACCTTAATTTCGAAGATTCCCCTGATTGGCAGCTTGATTACCGGCGGCCGACACGAAGGATTATGGGCGGTGAATTATCATATTTCAGGCCCAAGCTCGGACCCGCAGGCATCGGTCAATCCGCTCTCGGCCCTGACCCCGGGCATCATCCGGCGCATTTTTGAACCAACACCAGAGGAATCTATGACCGAAGGTGAAGAAGAGGAGGACCTCGAAGAGGCTTCCAACCCCAGCGAGGGACGTTAAATCCTCTCCTTATTCCGCTGATTTTAATCTTGCACCTCAAAAAGATTACTGTAACATAAATCTTATATGCAACGTGGGAGGGAGCACTGAAGTGGCAGTCATTGCCTTTAAAAACCGCAGCAAGCAATTACCCCTTCCAAGAATACCACAGCCCATCGCGTTAGGGGCGACGAGAGGCGCCCTGCCCTTGGTCGAGCACCTTGTGCCGGCAGGCGTTCCCATGCCGGCCAATGATGCAGGAAGTGGTTCGCTTGATCTTAATCATTATGTGGCCTCGTCCAGCCATGAGGCACCCATGGCTTTTTCCATTCAAGACGCGGCGATGGAAGATTCTGGCCTGGGGCCTGGTGATGTGGCCATCATCGACCGATTCTCACGCCCCCAAGATGGCGCTCTTGTCTTAGTGCGCAACGGTAAAAATTACCTGGTGAGACGCTTCTTTCGCAGTGGTCATGAATGGCTGTTCTATGCAGATGATCCTGCCATCGTGGCCTTATCTTCAGAATGCAACCAGGATCTTGAAGTCATAGGCGTTGTCACCCATACCATCAAGCGCCTGTAGAGTAGCTTCCCAGCAATCTACTTGACAAAAATTGACTGAGTTACTAGTTGAATATAGCAATGAAATAGTTTTTTCTGCAGATAACTGGTCGACTTTCTTATATTCTTATTGTATTCGTCCGGAAATTTGCAGTTGATCAACGAAGGCTGGAAAGTCGTATCCTATGGCTCTGAGAACCGTATTGAAAGTTCCTGATCCGCGCTTGCGCATTAAGGCCGCACCCGTGGCCAGCGTTGATGATCGCGTGCGCCTTTTAATGGACGATATGTTGGAGACCATGTACCACGAGGACGGCATGGGCCTTGCCGCAACCCAGATTGGCATCTCACAGCGTGTGATTGTGATTCATATCCCGGGCGGATCAGATACCAAAATTTATAAGATCGCCAATCCTGAAATTTTGTGGCATTCACCGGAAACAGCGGCTCTTGAGGAAGCCTGCCTTTCCGTGCCTGCACAGTCGGCGTCTGTCATCCGCGCAGCTGAAGTCAAGGTGCAGTATTTGGACGAAAATAATCACCCGCAAGAAATGCACGCCAAGGGACTTTTGGCAGCCTGCATTCAACATGAAATCGACCACCTGGACGGCAAGCTTTTTGTGGACCATCTCTCTCAGCTCAAACGCAGCATGCTGCTCCAGCGGGCGCAAAAACAGGCACGATTGCAAAAGGCTTATCGCCCATGAGCCTACGTATTATCTTCATGGGCACACCCGACTTCTCGGTGCCTGCCCTGAAGACCTTGTTGGAGAGTGGCCACACCATTGTCGGTGTTTACTGTCAGCCCCCTAAACCAGCGGGCCGCGGCTTACAGCTGAAAAAATCCGCAGTCCATACCTTTGCCGAGTCGCTGGGCCTCCCTGTTTTCACACCCAAGACCCTGCGCGCAGAAGACTCTCAACAACAGTTTACTGCTCTCAACGCCGATGTGGCTGTGGTTGTTGCCTATGGGCTTCTGCTTCCAAAGCCCATATTAGAAGCCCCCCGCGAGGGATGCATCAACATTCACGGCTCACTTCTACCTCGTTGGCGTGGCGCTGCCCCCATTCAGCGTGCGCTGCTTGCGGGCGATACTGAGACGGGCATTACTACCATGCGCATGGACGAAGGCCTGGATACCGGCCCCATGCTGCTTAAAGCAGCAACGTCGATTACTGAGGTCGATACAGCGCAAACACTGCATGATCGACTGAGCCTGATAGGTGCGGCGCTCATTCAAGAAACGTTATTGCTTTTGGAACAAAAGCAACTGGTCAGCACTCCGCAACCTTGTGAGGGCGTCACCTACGCTGCCAAATTGACCAGGTCCGACAGCCTCTTAGACTGGAGCCAAGATGCTCATGCGCTCCATCGCCAATATCGTGCCCTCCATCCATGGCCCGGCATTCACTTTGGCTACGAAGGGGAAGAGATCAAAGTCTTGCATTTAGAGAAGGTAGAGGGCAGCGGCACGCCTGGCCAGATTCTTTCACCCGATCTTTGCGTGGCCTGTGGTGAGGGTGCTGTGCGCCTTGTTAAAGTGCAGCGCCCTGGAAAGACAGCCGTGTCTGGCGCCGACTTTATGAATGGTATGCGCCTCAAGCGCGGAGACTCCCTTAATCGTGCCGCGCTATAAACTGGTCCTTGAGTATGATGGACGTCCCTTTGTTGGCTGGCAACGTCAAGCCAATGGGCTGGCCGTTCAACAGGTCGTTGAAGAGGGTTTCTACCAATTTTGCGGCATTATGCCGACGATTCACGCCGCAGGACGCACCGATGCAGGGGTCCATGCGAAAGGTCAAGTAATCCATGTAGATCTGGAAAAAAGTTTTGAGACCCATCGTATCCGTGAAGCCCTTAATTATCATATGCGTCCCCATCCTGTGGTTTGCCTCTCCGCTGAAGAGGTGGGCCCAGATTTTCATGCCCGTTTTTCTGCGCTCAGTCGCGCCTATCTCTACCGTATTCTCAACCGAGCAGCTCCGCCCGCCATTGAGAAGGGTCTTGTTTGGCATGTGCCACAAGCACTGGACGTTGACAAAATGCATCAAGCCGCTCAAGCGTTTGTGGGCACCCATGACTTTACGTCCTTTCGCGCCAGCCAATGCCAGGCGAGTTCACCTCTGAAATCCCTTGAAATTTTCACCGTTAAAAATGCAGAGCATGAAGTTCATTTTTATGTGAAAGCGCGCTCCTTTTTACATCATCAAGTGCGCAATATGGTCGGCACCCTGGTGTTGGTTGGAAAAGGAAAATGGATGATCGATGACGTTGGATTTGCTCTTGCCGCCAAAAGCCGTGCCGCCGCAGGTCCTACAGCGCCTGCGGAAGGGTTGTATTTTCTTGAAGCACGGTATGCGTAAAGCCGTAAAACGTGGATTCGATGGGTATATTACTTTAAAAAAGACAGTAGTGAGACTTATGATTAATTCCTTGCCCAGAGCACAAGGTCTCCCCAAGCATTACCTGTCTCGGTTTGGTTGATTGCGGTGAAAAAATACTTGAGTCCACACGTGAACGTGCAAAACCAAGCAATCACTAACACCACATCAAAACCTGCTATTAAGAACCGACTTGGGATGATTTCCTTTGCCACGTTTACAACATAATCGTGGATACGCACACTAAAAATCATTTGCAATAAATCGGTAGGGATGTTTTTTTTAGGATCATCCAAAGAAAACTGTCTATTTCATATTGAGGTTTGCTGCAAATGCACCAAAAAACAGCTCTTGTTACCGGCATCACTGGCCAAGATGGCGCCTATCTTGCTGAATTACTCTTGCAAAAAAATTACAAAGTGATCGGCACCTACCGACGCACTAGCTCAACGAATTTCTGGCGCATCGAGGAACTGGGCATCCAAAACCACGACAACCTGGTCTTGGAAGAATATGACCTCCTTGACTCAGGCAACGCCATTCGCCTGTGCAGTAAATATCAGCCTGACGAGGTCTATAATCTCGCCGCCCAAAGCTTCGTTGGCGTGTCTTTCGAACAGCCACTGGCAACCGCACAGATGACAGGTTCAGGCGCGCTCAATTTGCTTGAAGCCATTCGCATTGTGAATCCCAAAATCAAATTCTATCAAGCGGGCACTTCTGAATTGTACGGCAAGGTGCAGGCCATTCCCCAAGACGAACAAACTCCGTTTTATCCCAGAAGCCCTTATGCTGTTGCAAAGCTGTTCGCCCACTGGGCCACCATTAATTATCGAGAATCTTATGATCTGTTTGCCGTTTGTGGGATTTTATTTAATCATGAGTCGCCCTTGCGAGGCCAAGAGTTCGTCACCCGCAAAATTACGTCAAACGTTGCACGGATTGTGAACGGCAATCGCGCTCCCCTTGAGTTAGGAAATTTAGATGCGCAGCGCGATTGGGGCTATGCGAAGGACTATGTGGAGGGCATGTGGCGCATGCTGCAACATAAAGAGGCAGACACCTTTGTCCTGGCGACCAATAAAACCTGGTCGATTCGACAGTTTGTTGATCTTGCTTTCACTGCTGCCGGTATCCACCTAGACTGGCACGGAAAAGAAGCAGATGAAGTTGGTCGCGACACAAAAACCGGTGAGATTCTTGTAAAAATTAATCCACGCTTTTATCGCCCAGCCGAGGTAGAATTGCTCATTGGTAATCCACAGAAAGCCGAAAAAGCCCTCGGATGGCAGCCTAAAACAACCCTAGAAGAACTCTGCCAAATGATGGTCGAGGCTGATATCAGGCGTGTGCGAGAGAACCGCTGTTTTTAAGAAAGAGCACCATATGCGCGTCGTTGTCACAGGAAGCAAAGGGTTCACAGGTCACCACCTGATGTCCCTTTTAGCAAAAAAAGCATTTGACGCGCTCCCTTTAACCAGTGACCTAACCGATGCCCAGGCTGTTCTGGATGAAATGCAGCATCTTAAACCCGAAGTTGTGATTCATCTGGCGGGCCTGACTTATGTTCCTACAGCAGATGATATAGAGACTTACCGGGTTAATTCCATAGGCTCGGACAACCTGCTGAAGGCCTGCAAAGCCCAGGCTAAGACGATTAAGAAGGTTATTCTGGGAAGCTCGAGCAATGTTTATGGAAGAACAGCTGGCCTCCTGGATGAGGCAACGCCACCAGCACCCATCAACCATTATGGCTGCTCAAAGTTGGCAATGGAGTTCATCGCGAAGACGTATCAGGATTTTTTTGAGGTCGTCATCACGCGCCCCTTCAACTACACCGGTGTTGGGCAAGGTATCCAATTTCTCCTTGCTAAAATTGTCGACCATTTCGCGCGGCAAGCACCGGTCATTCATCTCGGGAACACAGAAATCGCGCGGGATTTTTCGGACGTGCGCTGGATTGCAGAGGCCTATGTGCATTTGGCACAGAACACCGACGCACGCGGAATTTACAATCTCTGCTCCTCGCAAGCGACCAGCATTCGCAATATTATTGAGATCTTGAGCACGTTAACAGGCCACAACATCGACATCGTTGTGGATCAGAACCTCGTCCGCTCCAATGACATTGCCTATCAAGTTGGCTCAAACAAGCGTCTGTGCAGCACATTTAATATCCCCCCCATCCCGCTCACCCAGACCTTTGAATGGATGCTGGAGCACCATCGCTAATCCTGCATTAACCTTTCCTTCAAAGAAATGGGTCTATAGTTAATCTACAGACACTTTCGACACGCAGGAGAGACACATGCTGAAAGGTAAGTCGGCTGTCATCACAGGCTCTACCAGTGGCATTGGACTTGGTATTGCAGAAGTTTTAGCGCAACAAGGCGCCAACATTATTCTCAACGGTTTTGGCGAGCCAGATCAAATAAAAGCCACGCAAAAGCAGTTGGAAGGCTACGGCGTTCAAACCCACTACATTGCCGCAGACCTGATGAAGCCAGAAGAAAATCAACGCCTCATCGACGAGGCAGCGCAGCATTTTGGCAGCGTCGATATCTTGGTTAACAACGCGGGCATCCAGCATGTGGCCAAGGTTGAGGATTTTCCGCTGGAAAAATGGCAGCAAATTCTGGATCTCAATCTCTCGGCGGCGTTTTGGGCGATGCAGCGGGCCCTCCCCCTCATGCGCCAGCAGAACTGGGGACGCATTATCAATATCGCCAGCGCCCACGGTCTTGTGGCATCCAGCGAAAAAGCAGCTTATGTGGCTGCCAAGCATGGCTTGGTGGGACTGACCAAAGTGGTGGCCCTAGAGACAGCTGAATCTGGCATAACCTGTAATGCCATTTGTCCCGGATGGGTGCTGACCCCTTTGGTCGAGAAGCAAATCGAAGCCCGCATGACCTCGCAAAACCTCAGCCGCGAAGCAGCCACCCGGGATCTATTAGCTGAAAAACAGCCCACCTTGCGCTTTGTAAGACCCGAAGACATCGGTGGGCTGGTGGCGTTTTTGTGTAGCCCCGCCGCCGATACCATGACGGGCACTGCATTACCTGTTGATGGCGCATGGACAGCACGCTAAAACCATGGGATGATCCCGTGGTTTTCAGGAAAGGAATGGTAGCGTGCAATTCAAATCCGCTTTTATGCAAGAAGCACAAGGACGAGGATTTATTTACCAAGGCTCCAACCTGGAAGGCTTGGATTCGCGAATGGCGGCAGGCCCGATCACAGCCTATCTGGGGTTTGATGCCACTGCGAAAAGTCTTCACGTGGGCAACCTGGTGCAAATTATGCTTCTGCGTTTGCTGCAAAAACATGGACACAAGCCGCTGGTTTTGATGGGTGGCGGCACCACCCGCATCGGCGATCCGTCCTTTCGCGATAATGAGCGCCCCCTGCTGGATGAAGCCCTAGTTGAAGCCAACATCAAAAGCATCGGTCGTGTGTTTGAGAAATTTATCCGCTTTGGCGACAAGGCCAGTGATGCAGTTTACCTCAACAACGCCGATTGGCTTCTGGGTCTTAATTACATCGACTTTTTGCGCGAGATTGGCGCACACTTTTCAGTGAATCGCATGTTGAGCTTTGATTCGGTGCGCCTGCGCCTGGAACGCGAGCAAAGCCTCAGTTTCATTGAATTCAATTACATCCTGCTGCAATCCTACGACTTCCTCTACCTCCATCGACGTTTTGGCTGCTTGCTGGAATGTGGCGGTGGCGATCAGTGGGCCAACATCATCAGTGGCGCAGACCTGGTGCGGCGCCTTGAAGGCAAAGAGGCTTTTGCTCTCACCACTCCCCTTCTCACCACTGCGGCGGGTGCGAAGATGGGTAAAACAGCCTCTGGCGCCGTCTGGCTGGATGCCGAGTTACTTGCGCCCTTCGATTATTGGCAATTCTGGCGTAACACCCATGATGCGGATGTGGGACGGTTTCTGCGTTTGTTTACCGAGCTTCCTTTAGGGGAAATCGCGCGCCTTGAAGCCCTAGAAGGTGCCGACATTAACGAGGCCAAGAAGATCCTGGCCGATGAAGCCACCCGCCTTCTCCACGGAGATGAGGCTGTCAGCGCCGCCCGCGATGCGGCAGCAAAACTGTTTGAGGGCGCCAGTGGAGCCGCGGCTGCCGTTATTGCAGGCAAGATCACCACAGCTGAAATGGATGCAGGACTTAGCGTGCTGGACCTGCTGGTCAAAGCCAATTTGACCGCGAGCAAAGGAGAAGCGCGGCGATTGATTCGCGGCGGTGGCATCAAGCTCAATGATACCCCCCTTCAAGAGGAAGATCGGACCCTAACGCCAAACGATGTGGTGGATGGAAAAGTGAAATTTTCCGTGGGCAAAAAGAAACATGCTTATTTTGAGCTTCTCGAAGATTAGCCAAAAGCCTCCTCGAGCCAGGAAAACAGGGCAAAGGCTTAAAAATCTTAGCTTAGATTAAGCAAAATTCCTCAGCCTGAGCGCCATGTCGCTTATCGCACTGAAACCAGCAAGAAAAGGAATAAAAACCCCTTGTCTTCAAAAAAAAGAGGCGGGGAGCCGCCTCTGTTTGATGATGATCTCATATGCGGTTAGAAAAGTGTTATGGGGTGCGCCTCTACGATGGCTTCCATTCCACACGCCGCTGTTTACAAAAGGCACTGATGTGAGCTTTTGTCTCGGTGGTGAGAGCGGGGCACATAGAGAGGAAGGGAAGATTAATTATTTTAACGTTGGTAAGGTCTGACAGATCCACGCTGGTCAAACCGCTGCATTTGGAGAGGAAACCACCTTCAATAGTCGTGACATTTCTGAATGC
>JBKCUK010000012.1:0-162004 GCA_046318415.1 Holosporales bacterium
CGTGGACCTGGTCCATGACCATATCAGCGCTGACGGTGCAAATCAGTTTATTTTCTGAGCGATTCAGCTCGACTACCTTGACCCGGACGCGGCGTAAACGGGGCTCAAAGCGGGTGATCATGTCTTCCATTTCCCGCTCCATCCGCGCCCGTCCCAATTGGTTCGAGACATCCAGGTGATTAAAGTCATAAAGGCCAAAAGCTTGGGGCATCGCCTCTAGGGCTTCAGTGGAGGGTAAACCGTCTGCTGATCTCAGATCTTGATCCATACGGCGGCTGTTGGCGATCAAGTTGACCTCATCTTGGATCGAGCTTTTGAGATTTTCCAGATCAAGTACGGCATGCCTGCCCCAGCCCAATTCTTCGTTGGGTGCATCACACAGGCGATCAAAAAGAGGCGCCGGCACCACAAGACGCTTGAGCTTTTCGCGCTGTGCTGCCGGCGGGACCTTGGTGTAATGCCGTGAATAAACGGTCATCCTAATCCTTATGCTTTAGACGACCGTTCCTGTGCTGACATCCACGGTCACATCTTGCTGACCTGTATTTTTACCAGTATCTTGGTCGTAACAATAAATTGTATTTTTAAAGGTCTTAGCACGGAACGTCAGCCAAATCACATCCCCACGTGGAATCGCGCGTTGAAAATAGCACGATGTATAGAGGATTTCCTGCTGGACCACGTTGGTTTGATTGATGTTGGCAAGGCGCACGAATTTGATTTCGTTAATGGCGTCACCGCGTACCAACTTCATCTGAATTGTCGGCACGTACACGCCGTTGGGGATCACAATAATCGGATCTTCGATGACCACCCTTGATGAGGTATAGAGCTGATCTGCCGCATTCGCATTGGTAAATCGCGAAATTTCATTTTGCAGTAAGAAACAGGGCGCGTGATCAGTATATCCATCGATGGTTGAGGATAAAAGACCATCAATTTTGATCATAAATTCAGGCGTTTGTGAACTTTCACGATAGTTTTCGTTCAGGTTCATTTGATCAATTGAGCTTGATAAACCCAGATTGGTTATGTTGCGCGGCGTGGACATCGCATTCGATTGGGTTGTTTTTGTCATATCTATTCTCCCTTGTATTCGTCGCGCTTATCGAGCGGCGGGCCTTGGCAGGTTGGCGACCAAGCGGATAGAGGCTGTGAGCTCTTCCAGCTGGAAGTGCGGCCTTAAAAAGACGGCCGCACGATAGCTGCCAGGCATGCCTGGAACATCCGCCACATCGACACGTGCCTCGCGCAAGGGGAAACGTGCCTTGGAAGAGGGCCCTGCATCGTCGGTCAGCAACACGTACTGGGCAATCCAGTTATTGAGGTAGCGCTCGACCTCAATACGTGACATGAAGCTTCCGACCTTATCGCGCATAATCACCTTTATGTAGTGCGCAAAGCGGGAGGCCGCCAGGATGTAAGAGAGCCGTGCGGACAGTCGCGCATTGGCGTTGGCTTCGTCCAAGTTATAGACCTTAGGCTTTTGCGTTGTTTGGCTGCCAAAGAACGCGGCATAGTCGCGGTTCTTGCAGTGGCACAGGGCAATAAAGCCAAGATCGGACAATTCTTTTTCGCGGCGATCTGTAATGGCCACTTCCGTTGGACACTTCAGCGCCACATCGCCGTCCGTTGTTTTGAAGGTGTAATAGGGCAGGTCTTCCACAAGACCACCGCCCTCGACACCGCGAATGGAGGCTGGCCAGCCATAGAGGGTGGCCGAGGTAATGATGCGCTGCGCCAGCGCCCAGGCCGCACTGCCCCAGCAGAAACGGCTGTTGTCAGCACCATCCACATCTTCTTCAAAGTTGAGGCCTGCCACCATCACGCCTTGTTCGCCATAGGGTGCACGCATCAGGACGTGGGGCAGGGTTAAGGCTACATAGCGTGAGTCTTCGGTCTCCCGGAAGGCCTGCCACTTGCCGAGCTCGGTGTTTTGAAACACCCGGGACAAATCCCGAGGCACACCTAAGTTCACAAAGCTATCCAGATCAAACAGAGTGGGGGCGGCAGCGGCCACAAAGGGCGCGTGGGCTGCGGCAGCCACTTGAGAGATCTTGGTCAGTAGGGCGATATCTTGGGGATTGCGTCCAAACTCAAAATCACCCATTAAACAGGAGTAAGGCGAACCACCAAAGGTGCCGTACTCTTCTTCGTAGACTTTCTTGAACAGTTGGCTTTGGTCGAACTCAACCGCACGCTCGAGATCAAACTGCAGCTCTGCTTTGCTGATATTGAAAAGGCGAATACGGATCTTTTCGCTTTGATCCGTGGAGCTGAGCAGATAGTTCAAGCCCCGCCAGCTGCCCTCAAGCTTCAAAAAGGCGGGATGGTGCAAAATCTCATTCAACTGGGCATTGATGACTGCATCCAGTTGCGCAATGCGCTGCGATACAGCGGCAATTGCGTCGTTGGGGACACTGGCGCCACCGGCCACGTTGGTGAGAAACTCGTTCACTAGGGCCGTTGCATATTCGGCCTGTGAAGCATCGCGCACCAAGTTGGTGTCCTTGACGATGTCTTCGGCTTTCTTGGCTTTTTTATCCTTGGCATTCAGGACTTCATCAAAGGCCTTGTTTAAGGATTCATTGCCGTCCAATTTACTGATGAGATCACTCAGGCGGGTGCGGGCATCATAAAGGGCCTTCAATGAGGAAACCTGGGCGATAATGCGCAAGGGCTCGAAATCATCTATGGTCGTAAAGGTTAGGCTAAGGCCTAGGCTTTTGTCGCCGCCACTAATCCGATCGGCCACCGATAGGTTCAACTTGGGGCGAATAGAAGCCATCACATCGCCCATGGTGTCGCTGCTGATATCGACAAACTTGCGATCCTTGATGGCAAGGCGTGGTGTTTCAGAATCCGCAGATAAGTCTGCAATAACCCCCATCACAAAGGGTAATTCCCGCGACTCAACCGCACCGCCGATTTCCACATCATAGGTGATCTGAACGCGTGGGGGGCGAACGTGATCGAGCATATGTTGGAGGCTCTCTCTCATTTTTTTTCTCCTTATGAAAATTCCCCGGCCACACCGAAGAAAACTTTTCCCACTAACATCATACGATGCTGTTTGTTAAAAAGCGGTAAATTGTCCAGTATTTTAAAGAAGAGGTCTGAAATAGGGCGTGAGGGCTGTTTAATCAAGACTTTTGCTGTGGATTAAAGCGTTGGTATACAAGATTGAATACAATAAATATTTCAAAAAAATGAATGAGAAGCAAATTGCTCAGTGGCGGCAAAGGCTGATTCTGGACCAGCATGCTGAAGTAAAATAAGTGGGGCAAAATTAAGGGAAGGCCTAAAAATAGGCTTAAGCTGTCGCGACTTTGCGCCTCCCAACTCAAGACTACGGTCAGACTGAAACAAATGGCAAAGCCCATTATCACTAAGCAAAAGGCCGCGAATTGGGTGCTGTTGAACGGCATGAGAAAAAAGTGGAGCATGAAGGCGAAGCTACTGAGCGCCATAGTGGTCACTACCACGCCCAAGATCAGGCGCACGGCAAGAAACATCAGTTTGTGTTTGCTGGTGGCCAATACATGGGGAATGGACCGCGTTTGTCCCTGATGCCATCCGAGAGCAATCAGGCGTTGGCTGGTTTGCAGGCTTGCAACGGCAAACACCATGGACACAAGATGATTCTGACCCCGCGCCAGCAGAATCGCCACCGTGAGGATCACGCCAGCCATGAGGACCTCGGTGATCATCTGCGTGCGTCGCGCCCAGATGAGTTTGAGCTCACAAAGAACAAACAGATTTAGGCGACCCATTGTGGTGCCTCCAAGGAACCGTTGTCTGAGGATTCAAGGACAAGGGCTGGCCAACAAGGCCAAGGTGCATGGGTCGCCACCACGGCCACACCACCCCGGCCCGTATGATTGGCAATCCGTTGGTGAAGCACCCTGCAAAACCCGTTATCCAAAAAGCTGCACGGCTCATCAAGAAGCCAGAGAGAACAAGTATTGATCACCAGGCGTGAGAGCGCAACCCGCTGTTGTTCGCCCGAGGATAAGTCTTTGATCTGTTTGCAAAGCAGAGGCTGCAAGCCAAAAGCCTCGACGGCTTGATCGAGGCAAGTTCTCGATGGGCCCTCGAGGGCGATCCAGAATTCCAGTTGATCTTGGGTGCGCAGATCCAGAAAAAGGGGAGCCGGTTGGGGATGGTAGAGCAGATCCACACCGGGCTTGAGGTGAATGTGACCTGAGCTTGGCGAGTGAAGACCCGCAAGGGCGCGCAACAGCGTGCTTTTGCCAATTCCATTCATGCCCACCAATTGCAGAACCTCACCTGCCCTCAGATGAAAGCTTAGGTTTTCAACTAAAGTCCTTGTCTTGACGCGCAGTGTCAGCTGTTCAACGGTGAGCACCATCACCCCGATGTTTTTTGAGGATTATGAGGCGAGTTTAACAAGAAGATCCAGATGCTGTCGAATGGTGTTCAGCTTTTGTTGACCTTTCAGGGTTGGCATCAGGATGACCAGTTTCTGATCAGGTCGCAGCTTGTATCCAGGTTTTGTTTGCACAGCTTGAATCAATGCCCCGGGGTTGGGGAATTGGTTTTGATGAAAGGTCAGCACGATTCCTGTCTCGCCCGCATCCAATTTACTGATATGGGCAGCCCGGCATTTGGATTTTAGTTTTAAGACCACCATCAGGTTTTCAACTTCAGGGGGCAGGGGACCAAAGCGATCCACCAGTTCTACGGCAAAATCATCTAACGCCTCGTCGTCCGAAAGCGTCGATAACCGCCGATAGAGACTTAAGCGCGCATTCAAGTCTTGGACATAGGTATCGGGTATCAGGACTGGAATCCCAAGATTGACTTGGGGTGACCAGTCGTGGGCGGAGATTGCCTCGGTTGCATCGTGCTGGGCGCTTCGCGCTTTGGCGGCCATGACCGCATCTTCCAGCATTTGTTGATACAGCTCGACCCCCACTTCGCGGATGTGGCCGGATTGTTCTTCGCCCAGTAAGTTACCGGCGCCGCGGATATCCATGTCGTGGCTTGCGATTTGGAAGCCTGCGCCCAACGTATCCAGGGTTTGCATGACTTCAAGTCGTTTTTGCGCTGTTTCGTTGAGGATACGGTTATGCGGCGTCGTCAAATAGGCGTATCCCCGCTGTTTACCGCGGCCCACTCGACCTCGCAATTGATACAGCTGCGCCAAGCCAAAAAGATGGGCGTTGTGCACCACAATGGTGTTCACATTGGGCATATCCAGGCCCGATTCGATAATGTTGGTGGCCAAAAGAATGTCTGCCTGACGTTCGGCGAACTGCAGCATGATGGATTCAAGGGCTGATCCTGTCATCTGGCCGTGCACCATGACCATGCGGGCCTCGGGCACCAGGGTGCGGATGGATTCAGCAACTTGGTCCAGGTCTTCGATGCGCGGGCAGACATAGAAAATTTGGCCGCCACGGCTTAGCTCCCGTTGCAGGGCGTCGCGCAAGATGACGGGATCATAGGGGGTGACGAACGTGCGCACCGCGAGGCGATCTACGGGCGGTGTGGTGATCAGACTCATCTCGCGCACCCCTGTTAGGGAAAGCTGTAAGGTGCGCGGAATAGGCGTGGCCGTCAGGGTGAGAACGTGCACATTGCTTTGCAGTTCTTTGAGGCGTTCCTTTTGCTTCACACCGAAGTGTTGTTCCTCATCCAAGATCATTAGGCCCAAGCGCTTGAAGCTGAGGGATTTACTCAGGAGCGCATGGGTGCCCACCACCACGTCCACACGCCCTTCTGCCAGATCTTCCTTGATTTGCTTGGTTTCCTTGGCACTGACAAGACGTGAGAGTTGCGCAACCCTTAGGTTAAAGCCCTCAAGACGCTTTTTAAACGTCGCCGCATGTTGGCGCGCCAGCAGTGTGGTTGGCACGGCAACAGCCACTTGATAGCCGCTCATGGCCACCACAAATGCGGCACGCAGCGCCACTTCGGTCTTGCCAAACCCCACATCGCCGCAGATCAGACGATCCATGGGCTTCCCCTTGGTGAGGTCTTCCAAAACATCTTGGATGGCCATCAATTGATCGTCGGTTTCATTGAAGGGGAATTGCGCGGTAAACTCGCTATAGAGGCCCTCTTTGATCTCAAAAGCTTCGGCGCGCAAGACTTCGCGTTCTGCCGCGATTTTCAGCAGATAATCAGCCAAATCCTTGAGTTTTTTCTTCAGCTTTGCTTTGCGCTGCTGCCACGCGGCCGAGCCCAGGCGGTCCACTTGCGCATGGGAATCCTCACCCCCATAGCGCGAGAGTAACTCTAGATTCTCAACGGGCACCAAGAGCCGGGCCCCTTCGGCGTACAACAGGGCCACAAAATCATGGGCCGACTTATCAACCATCAGGGTCTCAAGGCCCTGGTACTGGCCAATGCCATGTTCCACGTGAACCATGAAGTCGCCAGGGGTTAAGGTGTTGAGTTCCTGGAAAAATAAACCCGATTTGCTGCGTTTGCGCGTGGCTTTAACGCGCCGCTCGCCCAGTAAGTCTTGCTCGGCATAGACCAACAGCGAGGAGTGGCGAAAACCCCGCTCAAGGGGCAGAATGACAAGGCCAATAACGCCTTTGGAAAGGGTTGTGATCTGCGATGGATGCTGAAGGGCGCACGCGGTGATCCCCCGTTCCTGCAGGATCGAGAGCAAGCGCTGCCGGCTGCCCTCGCTGGGGCAAGCGATCAGGATTGGTTGTTGCTGAATATCTTCCTGAAGGATCCGCTGCAGGGTATCAAAGGGGGTTTGGTCCTCGGGCACGCGGCGGGTAATGAGGGGCTGCGCGCTGGTCATGTGAAGATCAACACTCCCCGCTTGAGCACTTGAACCCGCAACAAGATGAAGAACGCGACGCTGACTTAAAAGCTGATCCAGTTCGCCCAACCCAAGGTACAACTGGTCTGGAGTGAGGGGATGATAGGGCAGAGCCCCCTTAACCGCCGGTGACTTCTCAAACTGCAGGCGGGCTTGATAGATATCCTCAATTTGGGCCAGGCGGTGCTTACATGCCTCCAGGGCCTGATCTTCAAGGGTGAACAGGGCGTTTGGCAACGCATCAAAGAGGGTTGCAAGATTGGGATAGAACAAAGGCATCCAATGTTCCATGCCAGGGTAACTTTGACCGGCACTGATGGCCGCATACAGGGGGTCATTCTCGCCAACCGCACCAAAGTTCAAGCGATAGCCTTGGCGAAATTGGCTGATGGTGGTCTCGGTCAGGATGATTTCGCCACTGACCTCAAGACGGACCTCGCTCACCGGCGAGAGGCTTCTTTGCGTCATGGGATCGAAGGATTGAAGGGATTCGATCTCATCCCCAAAAAAGTCCAGACGCACAGGGTGCTCGTGGGTACTTAAAAATAAATCGACAATGCCGCCCCGCTGGGCAAATTCACCCGGTTCTCTGACCGTCTCCACACGCCGATACCCTTGATTTAGCAAGGCTATGGTGAGGTCACTTTGGTTCACTTGGCATCCGGTGGTGAGCTTGAGATTGCCCCCGTCGAAAAGGCTCAAAGGCGGGATGCGTTGCAAGATAGAAGAGACCGACGTCAGCACCAGACGCGGACCTGCTGCGGGATGATGTAGGTGTGCCAGTGCTGCTGCCCGTTTTGCAACAATGTCACGGGCGGGGGAGGTGCGATCATAGGGCAAACAATCCCACGCGGGGATCACAATCACGTCGATCTCAGGATAAAGAAGACGCAGCTGCTCGGCCAGGGTGTCAAGATGCGCCTCATGGCGGGTCACGTGCACCAGGGTTTGCAGACAGGCTTGGCTGAGCTCGCCTAGCAAAAAGGCGTGCACCCCTTCAGGAACACCATAAAGGGTCTCACTCTGCGCTTTTTGCAGGGGGCTTAGTACAGCAGCAACAATGGATTTAAGCGATGCAATCATAGCATCCCATTTACGCGGAGTTACCCTGCCGTGTCAAACCTTGTGATGCCGCGTCCACCACCATCAGCGTGTGCCTTCGGTCGCGATCTCTCTATTTCTGCCCCACGTAGGGATTTTTGCTTTGGCGCAAATAAATCCGAATGGGAACGCCGGGCAATTCAAAGCTCTCACGCAGCGAGTTGACCAAATAGCGAATGTAAGACTCGGGCGCCTCTGCCGCTTTGCTCACAAACAAAGCAATGGTCGGAGGGCGGGTTTTGATTTGGGTTGCGTATTTGACCCGAAGCCGATTGCGTCCCACCATGGGCGGGGGGTGACGCTCGATGGCATAGGCCAGCCATTTGTTCAGCTGACCGGTGGAAAGACGCACATTCCATAGGTCGTAGAGCTCGGTCACGGCTTTCATCAACCGATCCACATGGCGACCGGTCAGGGCCACAAGCGGAACAACGGGGATGCCGCTCACCTGGGGTAACTCACGCTCAAGCCGCGCTTTGACCTCATTCAAGACTTTGGGCGCCACTAAATCCCATTTGTTGAGGGCTAAGATCAAGCAACGTCCCTCTTCCACAACACGGCTTGCAAGATGCAGATCTTGCTTGGTCAGGGGTTGGCGTGCATCCAAAAGGAGCACCACCACTTCAGCAAAGCGCATGGCCTTCAAGGAATCGGCCACCGAGAGTTGCTCCACCCACTCATTGACCTTGCCGCGCTTGCGCACGCCAGCCGTATCATGAAGGCGGATGGGCCTACCTTCGTAGGTCCAATCCACCGTGACGGCATCGCGGGTAACGCCCGGGCGATCCCCCGTCAGCAAGCGTTGCTCGCCGATCATTTGGTTGATCAAGGTCGATTTACCCACATTGGGCTGGCCAAGGATAACCAAATTGAGGGGGCGCGGAGGTTTCGATGGCCCTCCTTGGGGAGTGTCTTCGCCAGAAGAAACCTGATCTTCGTCGGGTTCTTTTTGCGGTTGCAGCGGCCCAATATGTGCTTCAAGCCGCTCAAAAAGCTCAGCAAGGCCTTCACCATGGGCAGCCGAGATGGCCACAGGATCGCCAAGACCCAACTTGTGCGATTCTAATATGCCCGCACCAGCCGTTGATCTGGATTCCGCCTTGTTCACAAGGAGGATGATGGGCTTGGTGATGCCGCGCAGCTTGCCTGCCAAAACTTCGTCACTGGAGAGGACACCTTCACGGCCGTCGATCACAAAAAGAATCACATCCGCGCGATCGACCACTCGGCGATTTTGCTCCAGGATTTGGTCTTTGAGTAATGGATCCTCGAATCCCTCCAAGCCGGCGGTGTCAATGACACTAAATTCCAGGTGGCCAAGGCGTGCGGGCGCTTCCCGCCAATCGCGGGTGACGCCTGGCGTATCTTCTACCAATGCCAGTTTTTTACCGGCAAGGCGATTGAACAGGGTCGACTTTCCAACATTGGGTCGACCCAAAATAGCAACGATTGGGCGCATGATAGCCTCAGCGGGTTTCGCGATAAGCCACCAAATTGGCTGAATCGGTTAAAAAGATAAGGAATCCAGCTGCTGTAATGGGGGACAGGGATGTGCCGCTTGGCAACTCCAGCTGCTGTTCAGTTTGGCCATCCTTGGCGCGTACCATCAAGACTTGGCCATGATTTGCCGCCAAAACCAAATGCTCATTCACCGCGATGGGGCCGGCCCAAAGCAGCGGGTTCTTTGATTTTTCTTCGTTTTCAAAGCGCGGCAACTGCTGAGACCAGACAATTTTCCCACTTTGCTTCAGCATACAAATCAGACGATTTTCGCCGCTGACCATGAAAAGATAGTTGCCCACAATGGTGGGGGTACGAATGCCGCCCACGTCACGGCTCCAGATGGGTTTGCCTGTGCGCACCTCAAGGGCTTCCATGCGGCCGCCGTGGCTGACCAGGTATACCCGATTGCCGTCCAACAGGGGGCGGGCCTTAATATGGCTGATGGACGAGACCGGATCCAGGCGTCGCGTGGGATTAATGCTTTGTGACCATAAGGTGTGACCGTTGGAGGTTTTGAGCGCATAGACCTCGCCTGAGGAATAGGCAACGATCACCAGATCATCGCCCACAGCTGGGCTGGCCGAGCCCAAAAGACCAGCGCTTTCAATAATGCCGCTGTGGGTCCATAACACCTCACCGGTTTTGGCATCTAAGCATTCCAGCTGGTTGTTAAGGGTCACCACATAAAGGCGGCCATTTTTCACCGCAGGGGCAGTGCGCACAGGTCCTGCAACCCGTGTCCGCCATAAAATTGTCCCGGTTTTTGCGTCCAAGGCCAGGGCTTCGGCCGCTGCTGTGCCAGCGAAGACGATGCCGCCCTCAACGGCCACGCCGCCGCCAAAGGCGGGATGCTCGAGATCCTTAGCACTGGCGTCTTGTTCCCACAAGACCTCGCCCTTTTCAAGGTCAACCGCTGTGAGCCTGCTGATCGTATCAAGGGTGTAGACCACGCCGTTGGCAATCACGGGCCCAGCCATCAAACGGCGTTCGGAGCCTGCACCACGTCCCACATCACGTGTCCACGCGGGTTTTTCGCCAATTTGTCCAAGCTGTACGGCCGGCATGACATGGTGGGGTGCGCCACTGGCCTGGGGCCAATTGCTGATGGCCTCGGGCTGAGGTAATGTCACCTCATGGCTTCCGGGCGCAACATCCGGTTGCGTGTTTTCATGGGAGATGAAAACCGGCTCCCTTGCGCCTTGCAAGGGTTCTTTCTTCTTTCCAAAGAGACTGTCACACCCTGCCAAAGCCAGCAGAGAGGTCATAATCGCGATGCGTCCTGTGGGGGACATGGATTTACTCCTTAAACTCTTCAATCATACACTGGTGGGGCAAGATGCCCCTTGTCTTGGCCTACAGGCTTTGGGCAAAAGCCGTGGCGCGGGCACGTATTCCTTGGGTCGCAGCCTCATCCTCTGCAAGGGCGTTGAAAAGCGCGCGGGCCTGGTCGACTGCGCCTGATCGCACCAGCAATAACGCCTTCAGTTCTTGCGCACTTGCCCGCCAAGCGCCATTTCCCCTGGCCAGCGGCTCAATGGTGTTCAGTAAGGTCTTGGGATCTCCGTCCTGGACTTGGAGGCTCACAGCCAAAAGGGTTGCAAGTTCACGAAACACCGTGGGGTAGGATGTGTTCTGAGTGATTTGATCGTAAAGGCTGATGCGCTCACCAAAAGACACACCTGGAACGGCCGCTTGTTCCAGCATGGCCAGCACGGCTAAGCCATCATGATGGGATGCGGAAAGGCTGCGGAAAAGTTCAATAGCCCGCTCACTGTTGCCTGCCTGAACCTCCTCAAGGGCTTTTTCAAAGGACGCTGTGCGCGCAAGCAGCTTGTTTTCTTGTTGATGTTGCCACCAAACAAAGCCCGAGGCTGAAAGCAAAATAAAAACAACGCTACCAATGAGAACATTGCCCCACTTTTGCCACAGTTGCAGCAGCTGGTCGCGGCGGACGTCCTCTGTCACCTCTTGAAAAAACTCATTATCCCCTTGATTTTGTCCTTGCATCTTGACCTCTTGATTGGATGCTTTTGTTGACATGCAACCCGAGTTTAACGATCCTTAGCCCAGTTTGCAAATTTTCAGCACCATTGATAGCAGATCTCAGCCAACTTTGCCCAGCGCTATTAGTAAGTTATTAATGATTCCCGCTTAAGCTCGGGAATGATTGGCACTTCTGCCACAGGATGGAAGAATTGAAAGTATTGCATGCTGTGGGGGATAGAAACAATTTTAATTAAGGTGTATGTTTTTCTTTGGATTGTGTGGAAAAACCATACTCTTCAACACTTTATAAAGTAAGGGAGTTCATGAATGGAAAAGAAATCAGTCCTGCTGTCTAGTGCAGGTATTATCGCTGCAGCCGGTTTGCTTTCAGGCTGTGCTGAATACAATATCCGCGAATTAGAAGCTGCCAATAAAGAGGGCTACGAGTTCTCACGCCAGTTGGCTGCTCAATATGATGCTTTTGCCAAAAAAGAATCACGCGAAATGAATGATGAAATTGATGCCTCTCACTTTGCAGTTAAGGGTATCCAGGCTGCAGCAGGCGAAGAAGTCCTTCCTGAAGATCCCCGCCGTTGGGAAATCCCCAACAACAAGTTGCAACAATACCTCGACTGGCGTGAGCGTTTGATTTTCACGCTCACCAAGGGTGGTAAGCGCATTGCGCCAGCTCTCGCAGCCAAGACTCAAGTCATGTACGACTGCGCCATTGAGGAAAGCGAAGAGAACTTCGATGCCCAAGACATCATGAAGTGCGAAAAGGGTTTCATGGACAACCTGATCGAAATGGAAAAGATGGTCAACACGAAGGCTCCAACCTTTACCGTCCGCTTTGACTATAACAGCTCCAAGCTCAGCCCTGAAGCCATGAAGGTGATTGCGGAAGTGGCAAAGGTCAGCCAGAACATGGATCGTCACACCGTCACCATCTCCGGTCATACAGATATGATCGGCGGTCGCAAGAACAACCTGGTTCTCTCGCAAAACCGTGCTGCCATCGTTGCGGAAGCCCTTGTTAAGGCTGGCGTGCCAAAAGAGCGCATCACCGCCGTGGGCTTGGGTGAGAAAGAAGGTAAAGAAGTCGATCCACACAACCGTCGTGTGGACATTCACCTCCACTAAGCGAGGGTCTGAACCGATTCATGGGGCGCTTCGGCGCCCTTTTTATTTTGTGCGGGTGATTGCAGCACCGCTACCACAAACAAGCACAGTAAGGTTTATGAGCGCTTCTACCCTCGTCATCGTGCCCCCTGCAGCTCAATATGGTCATCGCGTGCACAGTCTGCTCACCCACGTCATCGCGATCACTAGATTCCCACCCCATTTTCTGCGTACGCAGACATATCCCCGTCATCGCGAGCGCGGCATACCCACCCTGTCATCGCGAGCGTAGGCGGGGATCCGTGCTATTTTTCAATGCCAGGTACGGCAGTGAAGGGCGCAGGCCTCCATGGATTGCCGCGTCGACCTCTGGCGTGCTCGAAATAACGATTGAGGCTGTGCACCAGTCACCGCGTGCGCGGAATGTGCTCGGCGATGCAGAGTTGTTGATGAATGGATTCCTGTTGCTGCCGGGATGACATTCGTCTCTTCTGGCCGCTCAAGCGCCGAGTTCATAGCTATAATGCCTCCACTTTTGTTTGCTAGACCTGCAGCTATTTCTGTCCTTTAAGCTTTTTTGTTACGCCTGAGCACCCCAGAATCCGCGGTCGTTCTGATTCCTTTGGCGCGATAGAGCTCCTTGTAAGACGAGTCGGCGGTATCGGAGAAAATAACAGGATCAACAATTTTTCCTTTTAAGTCTCCTAAGAAACGTCCTTCTCTTCATCCTCCTTAACCTTTCATTCATCCTTAAGGCGCACCATGGTATTGTTGAAAATAGGCTTGCACAACGACACCGCCTGAGCCTGCACTTTGCAAATTGTAAAAAGATCGGCGGTGATCCAGGCTGTTTTTTCTTTCGAGTCTGGGCAAACGAGGTCCACCCTTTTTATCTCCAACCCGCTGTTATCCCAGCGTAGGCGGGGATCCGTGCTTTTTTTCAATGCTAGGTACAGCAGTGAAGGGCGCAGGCCTCCATGGATTGCCACGGCGGCCCAAGGTCTCCTCGCAATGACGAACCGTGCAACACACCACCTCACCGCGCGCAGCACTGCCACCCCGGTCATCGTGTCCGGTGGCACTTTAAACGCCGTCATCCCGAGCGCGGCACGCGCGCGGCGACCTAGGCTGTTCCGCATTCCCTGGCCCAGCGGTGTAGGTCGGGCCTTCCTAGAATGACGCGCAATGACCCTCGCAACTTTATTGACTAAATGACATTAGTGTGATATCCCTATGCTTTAGTTTTTTTGTAGGGAATAATTCTCATGGTTAGGGGCAAAACCTTCGTTTTGTTGAGTGTTTTTCTTGCAAGCCTGTCATGGGCGCCCTTGTGTGCAAGCCAACTGAGTGAGAGAGATGCGCAAGGCACTCCACAACCAAGTCTCGGCTTGGGCGCGCTGCCCGAGGAAATCCAGCAAGAGGTCATGGGCCACTTGCCAGCTCACGCCATCGCGCGTGCGGGGCTTGTGTGTCATGCACTGCAGAAGTCTTCTCAAGAGGCCCTCGATCAGTTGGTCGCTGATTGTACATTTAATCGGCGCCTAGGTGCCAAAGAGACTGATCTCCAGGGAGTTCCTGAGCAGCTTGTGGTGAGAGGATTGCAGCGTTTAATGAACACTGACCATTTCATCGCCGTGCCGATTAATCCCTCTCTCGATGACGTTAAAATCGACGATTTTGAGACGCTAAGAGAGGGCTATGGGATGGTTTATGAGGCCCTGTTTCATCGGCCCATGCCATGTTCCCATCTGGTCGACAGTCAGTACCGAGAGGCCCTTAGCCACCTGCGTATGGTTTTTCCACTGCAGAGGATTTGGGCAAGAAACGGTGAAAAGGATCTTGCTCTCCGTCAACTGAAGCATCGGCTTGAGTTTATACTCGGGGACTATAAGGCCAATACCCCCTACGTTACGCTTCAGGATCTTAGCCAAGAGGCTGCTGTTCAGGCGGCAAACCAGCCCTTCACATTGGTGGTCGATGATCGTGATATACAAAAACCAAACGCCCGAAACATCATGTCACTGATGCTGCAGGCACAGCCAGACCACCACGTTATTTTGGATATGGGGGTGCAGCCCTTTATAAACGTTGAAACCCTTCGGCTTGATAGCTCCAGGCTTCCAGGAGCTGTGCGGCACTTAACCCTGACAAATCAGCGTGGGAATGCAAAAAAAATAGGGTCTGGCTTTTTGGAAAATGCCGCACAGCTGCTGAGCCTTAAAATCGCTTTTCCTGATGTTGTTGAGCTTGAGTCTGAGTTTCTTATGGGATGCGCGAAACTCACAAAAATCGAACTGAATACCCCAGAGTTGCGATGCGTTTCCTATGGATTTCTTGAAGGCTGCACAAGCCTGGAGTCCATTGATCTTTACGCGCCCAAATTGACAACGATTACAGTTGTTAAGGGTATTGAGTTTCTTAAAGGATGCGATCGTCTTTCTCCGGAAACCAGGGCTAAGATGAAAGATCTCTTAGAAAGACACGCAAAGTCAGGCTATTAGAGGGTCTGAGCACATCGAGTTGGGTATTCTTTGAGGTGTGCACCAGGAGGGCACCGCCATGCATGCCTAGGCCTTTAAGATCATCCCGTGATCGCTGCACTCCTCTGACGCGGCTCTCACAAACACCTCGGTAATGTCTTCTGGTTTGGGAAGAGTATTGGGATCTTCGCCGGGCATGGCCTTGGCCCGCATGCCTGTGGCAACAGCGCCTGGGTCGATCAGATTGACGCGAAGGTTGGTATTGGCAACCTCTGCGGCGTAGGTTTTAACCATGGTCTCGAGCGCAGTTTTGCTAACTGCATAGGGGCCCCAATAGGGATGAATGGACTGGGTGACGCCCGAGGTTACAAACAGAGCACGCCCATGGGGGGCTTGACGCAACAGCGGTTCGCAGGCACGCAGTAAGCGCCAGTTGGCAGTCAAATTAATATCCAAAACTTCGGACCAAATTTTGGGTGTCACATGGGGCATGGGAGAGAGGGTTCCCAAGACCGCCGCATTGCCCACAAGAATATCAAGACGTCCGAAGCGATTGTAAATGTGTTGGGGCAGCTCATCCAGGGCTTCGAAATGACGCAGATCTGCAGGCACTAAAACCACTTCACGGCCATAGATGGCCAGGCGGTCATCCAGCCGCTCGAGGTCGGCCGTTGTGCGGGCAAGAACGATCAAATCGGCGCCTTCTTGGGCAAAACGTTCAGCGACGGCTGCGCCAATTCCCCGGCTGGCGCCGGTGATCAGGGCTACTTTGTTCAGAAGACGCCCAGCTTGTGCTTCTTCCTTTTGCAGATCGGTCGACATCTGTTACCCTTTCATGAGGTTCAAGGATAATAATAAGCCAGAGCAACCACTGTATCATGGGATTTGCACAGAATATCAAACGCTTTTTTACGGGGAAGGCTGGATTCAACGGCAATATGATCGCTGCCACAGACTACACGTTCTTGGATGAACTCAAGGACGGGTATGTGGTGGCGACGCCGGAGGGTGAAGTGCTTCACCGCAATGAGACGGCACGAGACTTGCTGGCCCACATCAGCCACCTGCCCTGTGAAGAGCAAGCAAGCCGTGTCGAGGTGGTGGTCACCGGCGTGGGGGGCACTCAGCATCCCATGTGGTTGACCCTGCGCCATCGCCTCAAAAATGGAATGCGGCTGTGGAAAATGGAGCGTCCAGAATGGGTGCGCGCCTTTGCAAATGTGTATCAACAGGGTGAATTTTTACGCTCTTTTGATCTGCGTGAGTTGTTTGATCTGGCGCCAGCAGGCATTGTCTTCTTGGATCAAGAGGGGCGCATTCGGGTTTATAATGAGACGTTTCTGCGCCGCTTCACCACCCGGGACACCCTTGATCTCAGCACACCGCTGACCGAGCTTTTGAGCTATGACACCCGCGAGGATTTTCAGCAACTTTTTCAGCGGATCATTTCTGGCGAGCGCCAAGTGCAGACCATCGACCTCACCTTTTGGGGCCGGGAAGCCATGGCCGCGCTGGCCTATATCGGTGGCATGCGGCGCATTACCATTGAGGGTGAGGAAGGGCCTTTGCAGGGCCTTGCCCTTTATATCTTTGACCATACAGAGCAACGCACCATTCAGCTGCGCTTGCTTCAATCGCAAAAATTGCAAGCCATGGGCCAATTGGCGGGCGGCATTGCCCACGACTTTAATAACCTGTTGACGGCGATGATTGGTTTTTGTGATTTGTTGTTGCTGCGGCATACACCAGGAGACCATTCCTTTACGGATATCATGCAAATCAAGCAAAATGCCAACCGCGCCGCCAACTTGGTACGGCAACTGCTGGCGTTTTCTCGCCAACAAACCCTGCAACCCAAGATCCTTGATATTTCCGAAACCCTGGCCAACTTGTCGCTTCTTTTGCAGCGTTTGATTGGTCCTTCCATGAATCTTCGCATCATGCATGGACGAGACTTAGGCTTGGTCCGCGTTGATCAAGGCCAGTTTGAGCAAGTCATTATTAACCTAGTGGTGAATGCACGCGATGCCATTCAGGATCATGGCGAAATCACCATTAAAACGTCCAACAAAACCTATCGCGAAGAAAAACAAGTGGGGCATGAGCTTGTGCCCGTGGGATCCTATGTGGCCATCGAAGTCATTGATAATGGCTGTGGTATCCAGCCCGTGATTCTGGAAAACATCTTTGATCCCTTTTTCTCGACCAAGGAAGCGGGTTATGGCACCGGTTTGGGTCTTTCGACCGTCTATGGCATCGTGAAGCAAACAGGCGGCCACATTGTGGTGGAATCCGAAGTGGGTAAGGGGACAAAATTCAGCATTTATCTGCCTCGCCATGCCATGACAGAAAATGAGAGATTGGCTCAACAAAATCAAAGTGCTGAAGAATTGCCCAAGGATTTGACCGGCTCGGGCACGATTTTGTTGGTGGAAGATGAAGAGGCTGTTCGCATTTTCTCTGCCCGGGCCCTGCGCGATAAGGGGTATCACGTCTATGAAGCTGGTACAGGAGAGCAGGGTTTAGCCTTTGTTAAAGACCATCTGGCCAGCGGCCAAAAGCTCGATTTGATGATCACGGATGTGGTGATGCCGCAAATGGATGGGCCGACGATGGCGCAGGAGGTGCTTAAACTGTTGCCGGATCTGCCTGTTATCTTCATCTCAGGCTACGCAGAAGATTCCTTCAGGCGTCAATTGGATCAGCGCAGTTCAGATATGCACTTTTTGGCGAAACCTTTTAGTTTGCAAGCCCTGGCCCAAAAAGTTAAAGAGGTGATGCCGCCCGCCAAAAAAAGCTCTGGCGGGGCTAGAACGGCAAAAACATCGATCTCTTAAAGGGTTAGGATTGGATTTGTGATGCTCGGCGAGGGGGGCTTTTTATGATGCCCAAGGGGATTGTCATCGTTGGTCCCACAGCCAGTGGTAAGTCGGCACTCGCCCTGCAGATCGCCAAGGCGCACCAGGGCATTATTTTCAACGCGGATAGTTTGCAGATTTATAAAGGTCTACCGCTTTTGACCGCCCAGCCCAGCGCCCAGGACTGTGCTCAAGTTCCCCATCACCTTTATGGCGTCTTGACCCCCGATAGGTCTTGCTCCGCGGGGCATTGGCTGAAGCTGCTGTCGTCCCACCTCCTGGACCTGCAACAAAATAGTCATCTGCCCATCGTGGTTGGGGGGACGGGGCTTTATATCCAAACCCTTGTAGAGGGGCTACCGCCTATTCCGGAGGTGCCCGAAGAAATAAGGGCGCGCCTTCTTGCGCGTGTTGCAGATGAGGGACTGGCGACATTATATGAGGAACTGAAAACCGTCGATCCCATCTGTGCCGCCAAATACGCTCCACAGGATACCCAACGTATTACCCGCGCACTGGAAATCTTCTACGCCAGTCATAAGCCGCTCTCCCATTGGCAGCAACAGCCACGTCAAAAGCTGCCATGGGAATGGCAGATCATGGCCCTTATGCCGCCCCGTGATCTTTTAGAACAGCGCGCCAAACAGCGCCTGGAGGCGATGATTGACCACGGCGTTGTGGGCGAGGTTCAAACTCTCCTCCACCACTATCCCGATGGTGGCTACTTAAGTCGCGCCCTGGGATTCCAAGCTTTTGCAGCCCATGTTCGGGGTGAGATTGCTCTAGATGAAGCATTACAGCAAGCCATGCTGCAGACGCGGCAATATATTAAGCGCCAATATACCTGGTTTCGGGGGCAGTTAAAGAATCCCTTCATTTTTAATAAAATTTATTCTGAAACTTGCTGGGATGAAATCAAAGTAAATTTCTTGCAGGAAAATGCTGAATAAGTGTGGACCAGCGTCTTTGGCTGTCGTAAATATTGGTAGCACACGTCAACCACTGTAACCCCATCCGGGGTGAGCGGCATAAAAGGATATGACTCTATGATTTCAAAGTTGCTACGGATGCTCTCATCGGACATGGCCATCGACCTTGGCACGGCCAACACCCTTGTTTACGTCAAGGGAAAGGGGATTGTTCTTAACGAGCCTTCGGTTGTGGCGATTGACGTGAAAAAAGGCCCAAAACAAGTTCTGGCTGTGGGCGAAGAAGCCAAGCAAATGGTGGGGCGTACCCCAGGCAACATCCAGGCCATTCGCCCGTTAAAAGAGGGCGTGATTGCGGACTTTGAAGTGGCCGAGGCCATGATCAAGCACTTTATTCACAAAGTGCATAATCGCCGCAGTTTTGTGAGCCCCCAAATCATCGTGTGTGTCCCCTCCGGTGCGACGGCGGTGGAAAAGCGTGCGATTCAAGAATCAGCTGAAAGTGCGGGTGCTGGCCGCGTCTATTTGATTGAGGAGCCCATGGCCGCTGCCATTGGGGCTGGTCTTCCCGTGACCGAGCCCTGTGGATCCATGGTTGTGGATATTGGGGGCGGCACCACCGAAGTCGCTGTGTTGTCTTTGGGCGGCATCGTTTACTCACGCTCGGTGCGCGTGGGTGGAGACAGCATGGACGAGGCGGTCATCAACTATATCCGCCGCAACCATAACCTTCTCATTGGGGAAGGCACAGCCGAGCGGATTAAGAAAGAGATTGGCTCTGCCATTAAGCCGGAAAATGGTGTTGGGCGCACCATGTTCATCAAGGGGCGCGACCTTATGAACGGTATTCCCAAAGAAGTTCAAGTGGACGAAGCCCAAATTGCTGAAAGCCTTGCAGAGCCTGTAGCTGCCATTGTTGCAGCTGTGAAGGTTGCCCTTGAAAACACGCCGCCTGAGCTGTCTTCGGACATTGTGGATAAGGGCATTATTCTCACCGGCGGTGGCGCCTTGTTATCCAATTTGGATGTGGTGTTGCGTCAGGTCACAGGGCTACCCGTTTCCGTTGCCGATGATGCGCTAAAGTGTGTGGCCCTTGGGACTGGGCAGGCGCTCGAGCAAATTGACACGCTTCGCGACGTCCTCGTGACCATGTACTAAACCAGGGGGAACGCCGATGATGCTGCTTCGCTCCCATGCGCCTGCAGCACGTAAGCAACAAAGCTTGCTGACCCACGTGGTGTCCTATGGACGCTTAGCGCTGATTTTGCTGTTGAGTGCTGGGTTATTGTGGGCTTCGCTGCGCCATGTTGGGCTGACGCAAAGCCTGCGCTCATCGTTAGCAGAAAGCGCCCTGCAGATCCGGAGCGCGGTCCATGGGCTGTTCACCGGCCTTAAGGGCAGTGTTGAGGACACCGTTGGTCACTTTGTGCAGGCTGAACTTTCCGAGGCGCATAAATTCCATTTGCAAAAGCTTAATGTACGTCTTGCGCAGCTTGAGCAGGAAAACCAGGCGTTGCGGGATAACCTCAAGGTCATGCCCAAACACGAGTTATCCTATCAGACGGTGGCGGTGGTGGATGTACGGCTTAATCCCACGGGCTCGAGCCTTTGGCTGGGTGCTGGACACAAACAGGGGTTAGCAGAAGGTGATGTGGTGGTCTCTGGTCAGCATCTGATTGGCCGTGTTGTAGAGGTTACCCCCAACTATTCTCGCGTTCTGCTGGTCCAAGATCCCCAATCCCATGTGCCGGTTGTGGGGGTGCGATCAGGCGTTCATGGTATTGTCTCGGGTCAAGATGCAAAGCCCGTTAAATTGAGTATCATCGAAGGCAGCGATGTTTTGCTTGAGCAAGGTGAGGTCCTGCTGACTTCAGGGCGCGGGGGGCTTTTCCCCAAAGGCTTGTTTGTGGCCGTTGCCCAGGGGCGTGAGGGTGCTGTTGGATGGGCGGCGACAAGCTTAAACTTGGCGCAACTTGATTTTGTGCAAGTGATCAAGGGTCTCGATCCTCTGCCCCAGGACGAATAATTGATGAACGCTGTCACGATTTTCTCTTTAAGGTCCTGGCCACGCCTGACCCCAAGCCTTATCATCATGGGGGCAAGTCTCATCCCTTGGTTATGCTCTGGACTCTATGAGGCGCTTATTCCCCATGTGCTTTTGGCAGCTCTGTTTTTCTGGGCAGTCTTTGCGCCCCAATGGTTCCCCCTTTGGATTATGTTGATCTGTAGCTGCTTTTATGACATCAGTCATGCCGTGTCTTTGGGCTTAACGGGCGCTCTTTCCAGCTTGGTCTGGGGTGTCCTTGTGCTGCAGCGCCGTTTCCTTGTGCATCGATCGTTCCTGACCCTGTGGGCGGTTTTTAGCCTGGTGGTGGTTATTTACATGGCGCTTTTGGCGCTGGGCCTTGTTTTGCACCAAAAGCCATTGAATATCAGTTGGTTTTTACTGCAGTTTGGTGTGACCACGGTGAGTTTTCCGTGGTTGATGACCCTGTTTAACTTTCTTCACAGGCCTGAGCCCGCATGAGCAAACGTGGTCCTTCGCCCGATGAGGGAAAACAAGTTTTTAGCAGGCGTGCCTTTCTCTTGGGCATGGGGAAAGCGCTGCTGGGCACGGCCCTTGTGGGGCGACTGGTTTATCTTGGCGGGTTCAAGGCGTCACACTATCGAACGCTGGCCGATGGTAACCGTATTAAGTTGCATATTGAGCTGCCCCACCGGGGAATGATTTATGATCGGGTAGGACAAGCGCTCGCCACCAATCTACCGGTGTTTCGCCTCGCCTTGGTCCCAGATCAGGCAAAGGATCTTGGCCGGGTCCTCGCCCGTATCGAGCGCCTGGTCGGCCTTGGCGATCATCGCCTTGTGGATGTGTTTCGCCAGATTAAACGGCAACCAAGGTTTTTACCCTACACGGTGATTCCCCAGCTGGATTTTGAAGCCATGTGTCGCCTACAATTGCATATGGCGGACCTGCCTGGGTGCCAGATTATTCAGGGTTTCCAGCGCTCCTATCCCCACCCTGAGGAGACCGCCCACGTGGTCGGGTATGTGCAAATTCCCTCAGACCAAGATCAGGTGGATCCTCAGCTGGCGCGCCAGCCAGACTTTCGCCTTGGTAAATCGGGGCTTGAGCGCCATTTTCAGGATCAACTGTGCGGTACGCCGGGCTTTAAGGAAGTGGAGGTGGACGCACTGCGACGCATTGTGCGTGAACTCTCCCACATCCCGAGTCATCCCGGCGAAGCACTCCACACCTCCCTGCATCTCGAGCTGCAGCAAAGTATCTATCACACCTTGAAAGAGCGGGAGAGCGCGGCGGCGGTGGTGATGGAAATTCCATCGGGCGAGATTTGGGGCTTGGCGTCCCACCCCAGCTTTGATGCAAACCTTTTTGTGAACGGTATCCGTGCCCGCGATTGGCAGGGATTGGTGCAAAACCCTTATGGGGCGTTGAATGCAAAAACCATTAAGGGACTTTATGCGCCAGGGTCGACCTTTAAGATGATGGTGGCGCTGGCGGCGTTGCACTCTGGTCGCATTGATGAGCATACAACGGTCTTTTGCCCTGGCCACATGGATGTGGGCTCCCATCGCTTCCATTGTTGGCGCACGCAACATGGCCATGGCACCATGAATCTGACCGAGGCCATCAGCCAATCCTGCGATGTGTTCTTTTATGAGTGTGCAAAAAAAATAGGCATCGAAGCCATTGCGCAGATGGCCCAGGTGTTCGGCTTTGGCGAGGTGACCGGGATTAATCTTCCGGGCGAGCGCGCAGGCCTGGTCCCAACCAAAGCCTGGAAGCAGAAGCGTTTTTCAAAGCCATGGACGATGGGGGATACCATCAACGTGAGTATCGGCCAAGGATCGCTGATGGTAACCCCTCTGCAGCTGGCCACCATGACCGCACGTCTTGCCACGGGACGCCGCATTGTCCCGACGCTGATTAAGAATGCTGGACGTGAATTTGATCTCCTTGATCTGGATCCGAAGTTCCTTGATATGGTTCGACAAGGAATGGACCGTGTGGTGAATGTCCCCACCGGCAGCGCCTATGGGGCCCGCATCGACATGCCGGGTTTCGAGATGGCCGGGAAAACAGGAACCTCCCAAGTGAAACGCATTTCCATGCACGAGCGCCGCACCCGCGTCTTGAAGAATGAGGAACGGCCATGGAAGGAGAGGGAGCACAGCCTCTTTTGTGCCTTTGCGCCGGTTCAGCAACCCCGCTTTGTGGTGAGTGTGGTGGTGGAGCACGGGGGTGGAGGTTCCCGGGTCGCAGCCCCCATTGCCCGTGATATCCTCATCAAAACCCAAATGATCGCAGCAGCGGAGTAGGATATGCGCACGTTCATCCGAAAGCTACAACAGATTGATTGGTGGGTTGTTGTGGTGTTGGCCCTCATTGCCTCCATTGGTGCAGCCGTGCTTTTTTCCGCGGCAGAGGGCAGCTTTGATCCCTGGGCGTGGCGTCACATTATGCGCTTTAGCGTGTGCGTGGCCATCCTGGCCTGCGTGGCCATTGTGGATATTCGCTATTGGCGTTCTTATGCCTACATTCTCTACGGGGTGTCTTTAATCCTGCTGATTGGCGTTGAAGTCATGGGTAGTATTGGCATGGGGGCGCAACGTTGGATCGACCTTTACGTTGTTGTTTTGCAACCCTCTGAAATCATGAAAATTACCCTATTAATGGCCTTGGCCCGCTATTTTCATGGCGTCTCACCGCAAGAGATGAATAAGCCCAAGACCCTTGCTTTTCCCTTGTTTTTGACCCTTTTTCCAACCCTTTTGGTGCTGCGCCAGCCCGACTTGGGTACGGCCATGCTGCTAATGGTGGCGGGCTTTAGCATCTTCTTCGCCGCTGGCCTTTCGTGGTGGATTATCGGCGGGGGTTTGGCGTTGGTGGCAGCGGCCATGCCCGTGTTGTGGAGCATGATGTATGCCTATCAACGCGAACGTGTCTTGACCTTTCTTGATCCTGGTCGGGACGCGTTGGGGTCAGGCTATAATATCTTGCAATCCAACATCGCCCTTGGATCAGGTGGACTTTGGGGGAAGGGGTTTGGTCATGGCAGTCAGGCCCACCTGAATTTTCTGCCTGAAAAACAGACGGATTTTATCTTTGCCATGTTCTGTGAAGAATTTGGTGTCTTTGGCGGCGTAACCCTTCTTAGTCTTTATACCGTTCTCATCCTTTATGGTTATAAGGTCAGTTTCATGAGCCGAAGCGCCTTTGGTCGCTTTTTAGGCATAGGCCTTACCACCCTGTTTTTCCTTTATGTTTTTGTGAACACCGCCATGGTCATGGGAATGGTGCCAGTGGTTGGCGTGCCCTTGCCCCTTGTGTCCTATGGGGGCACCGCCATGCTGACGCTGATGATGGGCTTGGGTCTGTTGATTTCCATTGCCATCTATCGTGATGTGCGCATGGGCCGATAGGGTGAGTTTTTTTCCTACCTTTTAAGGGGTCCAAAGCAGTTGTTTTTAAACGCCGTCAATCTTAGGCGATTGAACTTACCCTTTTAATGTTTAGGAAGATCCCAATACTCACAAATATAAAACCAAAAATATGATCTAAATGTCATAGGAATTGAGGGTAAATCTATCGGATACCTCTTTATTTTAAAATAATATTAGCATTCTACTATCATTGTCCATATTAAATCTCAATATTAACCTTATTGGTAACAAATAATTCTTTATGGGAATTATGTTCATTCAGTAATTGAAAGGTTAAGATGATGAAAACAAAATTATTCTCGCTCGCTTTAATTGCGGCAATGACCGCAACAGCCCATGCTTCCGATGTCTTTGATGATTTTGAAAAGTCCTATGATCAATTCCGTGGACGTCCAGCAGTGGATCACAATTCTTGGGTCAATTTGTCCTCACTTCGTCAAAGCACACAAGATACTTTCTTTGACGATCCGGCCCGCTTGGAGGATGCTATCCTGCGCGCCATCAACCAGGCGCATGGCAGCATTTTTGATGAGACTAAGCTTCAGGCCATTCAAGTGAGTATTAAGGCTGACAAAGAAGTTTATGGACAGGGTCTGGACTCAATGGCTGGTCTTTACATGGATACGCTGAAGATAAACGACCATTTTGCAACCGCTGAATTTTATGTTCAATCTGGCTACTCGAATGTCTCTGGGGTGGTAACCGCGGGGCCTGAGGCCTTGACCCAGAGAGGATATAGTTTTTTTCTCTCGAAAAAATAAGTAAATCGCGAGTAAGTTTTATGGGCCCGGGGCACTGTGGTGCCTCGGGTCTTCGTTTTAAGGGTCTCATCCCTCTTGTTCAAACCGCTAGGCGTGGGAAAGAGGGAGCCTCTTTCTAAAACACCGTTTTAAATTTTGTCTGCGCGCCCTGTCTCATCCCATTCTTTGCCATGAAACCTCAGCCATTGGCTGAGAAGCGTCATCATCATGGGGTGGGCTTCATGAGCTGCCCCATCTGAAGATGTCGCAATCTTGATGAGGGTGGCGCTTTGATCCTTTAGCCTTAAATGCGCGCTGGCCACGATTTGGGTGCCGTAAGCAAGCACCAGGTGCGCCGCATCAACCCCGTGAGGCAATGGATCAGAGGTTGGGTTGCCTTGCAAAAGGTGATAGTGGTGCCACTCGTCATGGTGCATGCAGAAAGTCAACATCCAGTCCTGGAATCCAGCCTCATTGAGGACTTTCTTAATGAAGGCGTCCTTGCCCAGGTTATAGCCTGAGAATTGTCCAGGTCTTTTTTCGTGGGATCGGGGTTCCTGGATCAGCGACAGCTTTAAACTCCCGTACGCATCCCTGAGTGTGGTTGAGGCTCGTAAGGCATCCCGGAACGTCAGATTCAGCCTAATAAAGCCGTGGTCTTTCTCGCAGACGTGCAGGTTCACTTTGCACGCCGGGCTATTCCTTGAGTAATAAAAACGCAGCGGCACATTCAGCTCGCCTTTAAAAACATAGCCGTGGCCTTGAAGCTGAAGGCTTTGTTTAAGGTCATCCACCACCAGTAAGATATCGATGTCCTCCTTGGCCGAGAGTCCAGGAATCGAGGTCGAGCCGATGTGGTGCACCGCAAGATAATGGCGCCCAAGGAGATTTTGAAGCGCGTCAGCCTGTTCTGTAAACAGTTTTGGCCACATGGGGTTATAGGGATGGATGTGAATTTGTTTTGCTATCATTGAATTCTTCAATCCCCTAACAACTGTGCCTCCAGTAGTGATTTTACAAAGCATGATCTTAAGAGGTTTTGCAACAATTTTTCCAAAATGATAAAGATCGCGCAATCTTCAAATGTCAAAGGAATTACCCCAAATGCAGTCCCGTAATCTGGCCCTCTGCTTCCCCATGACTTCGCATCCTCTACAAGCGCAACAGTCTACGACGCCGACTTTCCGGTGCTTTCCATGAAGCGCGCGGGGGTCGTAGTTTCACCCTTGGGTTATGCGCCCCTCAATAATGGTGAAGTGCTGGACAATCTTCTGCCCCATGATTTTGTTTCATGGGATCAGTTTACTGCCCATCTGAGTAGGAGTGCCATTTTTGGTTTCAAATGTGCTTATCATCCGGATGCTGCGGCAAAATCCATGAAAGATTTAGAGGCATTTCTTTCTAAGTTTGGTTCAATGGGGAAGCTGTAGGCCGAATCATGTTCGGCCCTGCCCTCATGGGAAGGGTGGCGTGGCCAACTTTTTTTTAAATAACTCTCGACAAGGGCGGAGATCTTTGGTAGATCTCCTTCTGTCTTCGGGCGCTTAGCTCAGTTGGTAGAGCAGCTGACTCTTAATCAGCGGGTCATAGGTTCGAGCCCTATAGCGCCCACCACCCTTCCCGAAATATGACAAGTTCCACAACGCCTAGAGCTTTTCCTTCTTTTGCTTATTGATTTGGTCTAGAGTCGTTTGAACTGAACGCTCACAATGACTTTTGTAAGCATCGATCTCGTCTATGACATCTTTCCTTGTTTTCGCATCGACTACTGTGATGCCGGCGATCTTTTTCATAACCACGTCCTGTTGCTTACGATTGTAATCCTCGATTTCAGTAAGCGTCTTTTTGAATTTTGATTGGGTTAGAAAATAGGGATCCCGCTTGATGATATTCAAGAGCGCACTTGGCGATAGGCGCGAAGGGAGAGTTTTCGAAGCCTGTGTCAGGTTATCAACTTTGGTTTTACATTCTTTGATCACACTTTCGAGTGCTTGAGCAAAAACTGTTTTGGCTTGGTTGGGTGTTGATGTATGGGTGTCAATGGCTGTCTCTGCGTAGGTATGGCCCGTGATCAGTAAGGCTGCAATAAAACTTTTCTTAATCATGTCATTCCTCCCAAATATTAACATTTAACAATTATTGTTTTTATTTTTTTTGAATAAATTAGTGTCCATATTGTATCTTAAAATATAATTCTCTCATTTTTTATTCTTTAGTTTCGATCCGCTTTGTTTTTCAAGTTGTTCAATGGTCACGCGCACGGTTTTTTCACAATTGCCGCGGTATAGATCAAGCTTTTCGGTAAATTTGGCGAGGGTTTTTTGATTCTTGGCTTTTTGGATGCCGTCGATGATTTTTTTAATGTCTTTTAGTTGTTCCGAATTGTTTGCTTTCAATTGAGATAATCGTGTTTCAAATTTTTCTGGGGTTAAGAAGAACGGATCAGATGCATACTTTTTTTGTTGTTTGTTGGGGTTTATGGTCAAAAGCTGGCGATGGTTTTCCAATTGATTGACGCGTTCTGTGCAGGTCCGCATGGCTTCTACCATGGCGTTGGTTAGCCCCTTTTTCTCTTGCGCAACCTCGGACGCGTGAAGCATGAGCGGTGTGACCCATAAGGTCATCAAAATTGTGATTGTTTTCATCTATCCTTCCTCCATTCAGGGATTAATGACCTGTTTTGATGATTTTGTTATTTTTGCGTTCCATTCTGATTTTTTGATACTCGGCTTCATAACGATCCAGCTGGGCACGCGTGTCTTGATAAAGCAGGTCGCAGGTTTCTGCATAGTGTTTGATTTGGTCCGTATGTGTTGAGCTGGAGGTATTTGATTCAATTTTCTCCGCCTCAACGCGTATCTTCTGTTCCACTGCATCCAGTGACACATTTGGCTTTAGCGCGGCACTAAGATGTTGCTGAGATCGCTCCTTCTCAAGCTGTGCCTGTTTTTCTCTAAGGATATTGATCTTTTTCTTACAACTTGCTTTTGCATCGTTCAGTTGATGCGTAAGGAATGTGGGTTTGGGCAGTTGATTTGAAGCATTTACTGCAGAAAAAATTGACAAAAGCAAAATAGATGCGGTAAAAATCCTATGCATTTATTTCGAATCCTGCGTGCAAAGCATCATAAAAACAAAATAACAGCTATTTATTAATTTTCAGATAACGGGTTTTTATTTTGAATATTTTATTTGTATATTTACAAGAATATTCCGGCAAGACTATGAAATCTTGCCGGTTAATAGGGGGATGTTTGAATGATTAGGACTTTGAACGCATGGTGGGGAAAGCGATCACGTCGCGAATACTGCTGGCGTTAGTCAGCAACATGCACAGCCGGTCGATGCCAATCCCAAGCCCACCTGTGGGCGGAAGCCCGTATTCAAGGGCCGTGACGAAGTCTTCATCCATCTGGTGGGCTTCATCATCGCCCTTATCCCGCTGCACGGTTTGCGCATGGAAGCGCTGCCATTGATCAATGGGGTCGGAAAGCTCGGAAAATCCATTGGCGATTTCCCAGGTGTTTGCAAAGCTCTCGAAACGCTCGGTCAGCCTTGGGTCCGTCTTGTGCACCTTGGCGAGGGGGGAAATATCTCGGGGCAGGTCTGTGACGTGGGTGGGTTGAATCAGGGTGGGTTCAACTTTCTCGGCGAACACAGCCTCGATGACCTGGCCCCAGTTGGCGTGGGGTGGTGTCGAAATACCAATGGCTTTAGCCGCCGTACGTGCTTCTTCTGGGGAGTGAATCGCGAGAAAATCAATGCCTGAATGCTCTCTTACCAGGTCAACCATCGAGCGGCGCTGCCAAGGGCCGGCAAAGTTCAATTGGCGCTCGCCATAGCTGAACTCAAGGGTGCCAAAGACTTGCTGGGCGATGGTTTGCACCAGCTTTTCGGTGAGATTCATCATGTCATCGGCGTCCGCATAGGCCCAATACATCTCCACCATGGTGAATTCGGGATTGTGGCGGGTGGAGATCCCCTCGTTGCGAAAGCAACGGTTGAGCTCGTAGACCTTATCGGCAAGACCGCCGACAATGAGGCGCTTTAAAAATAGCTCGGGCGCAATGCGCAGGTAAAGATCCATATCAAGGGTATTATGGTGGGTGACGAAGGGCCTTGCCGCCGCACCCCCTGCGATGGTCTGCAACATGGGGGTCTCAACTTCCATGAACCCCTGGCTGTTGAGGGTGTCCCGAAGGGATCGAATCAGCTGGGACCTGGCGCGAAGGCGCTCTCTTGATTCAGCATTGGCAATCAAATCTAAATAGCGCTGCCGGTATTTGGTCTCTTGATCGGCAAGGCCATGGAATTTCTCTGGCGGGGGCAGGGTGGCCTTGGACAGCAGGGTCAGGGACCTCGCGTCCACCGTCAGCTCGCCCCGCTTGGTCCGGCGAACCAGGCCTTCCACACCAAGGATATCGCCCAAGTCCAAGAGGGGTAGCAAAGCCTTTGCTTGGTCGTCCAGGTGATCCGCATGGCAAAAGACCTGAAGCTTTGTATAGGGGTCGGTGAGATCGATAAAAAGACCACTATTGCGTATGGAGGCAATGCGTCCAGCAATTACAGTGGAGTCTTGCGTTTCTTGGCCTGCTTCGAGACTTTCATAATGCTGATGAAGCTCAGTAAGTTCACGACTTTTTTTAAAGGTTGCTGGATAGGGATTGATGCCCATGTCCAAAAGCTGTTGCAGCTTTTTAAGTCGAACGGCCCGAAAGTCGTTGTCTTCTTCGGCACGGAAGGTTTCAATATGAAAATGATCTTGCATGGGTCTTCCAAATGTATGATCAATAATAATGGCATGTTTTGCTTATTCCATGACTAAGATCAAAGCGTCAAGGCTATTCCACCATAAAGAGGGGACACCATGCTGAAAAGAAACTGGTTACTGGGACTCATTATTAGTCTGATCTTGCCTGCATCATGGTTGCAGGCGACCCAAATCAACAAAGTCACTACCAGCGATGGCATGAAGGTGCGCGTTGCATACAAGAAAGCCACCTCTGGGAAAGCTGATGCGACACTTGTTTTGCTTCAGGGGCGGGCCTCTTTTATCGAAAAGCATAACGAACTAATCGGTGACCTGACGCAGATGGGGTATGATGTATGGACCTTTGACTGGCGTGGTCAGGGCGGCTCTGATCGCTTGCTGGATCATCCACAAAAAAATCATATCGAAAACTTTGATCATTATCTGCAAGACATGCACGAGATTATGCAGCAAGTAGTGAAGCCCAAGACAAATAAGCCCATTGTCTTGCTGGGCCAATCCCTTGGGGGACATCTGGCCTTGCGTTACGCTTACGCTTATCCCGAAGACGTGCAAGGGGTGATTTTAGCTGCGCCCATGATGGATGTGGTGACTAAGCCTTTTCCGAAGCCCTTAGCTCGCTGGATTGTGGGGTCCCTTACCGCCCTTGGTTATGGGGATGCTTATGCGCCAGGTTACGGCGACTTTGTGCCTGGAAGATCTAAGTTTGAGAATAATACAACCACCAACGACTATGCCCGCTGGCACCGCCAGCAAGCTTTGTGCGAGAAAAACATGCACCTCACCTGCGGCGGGCCCACCAACGCCTGGGTGCATGCCGCCATGCAATCCATGGACTTCTTGAATCGACCCGAAGTGTTGTCCGCCATCAAGGTACCGGTTTTGTGGGTCACGGCCGGACAAGATCGGGTTGTGGATACCCACCAGGATGCCGAGTTATGCCGTCTGATGCAGAACTGCCGCCAAGTAACGTTCGACTCAAGCCGTCATAATATTTTGATGGAAGTGGATGAGGTGCGCGGTGCGTTCTTAAAAGAAATCAAGAATTTCAAGGATCATGTCACACCTGCTCAAAGCATCCAAGCACAGCAATAAACCGTTTCGGCGGCCATGGTAGAAGGCGGATGATGGAAGTGGAGAATGATTTCACGGCTTCGTCATCCGCGAAGGGTCATCCCCCCGTCATCGCGCACCCAGCACCTCCGCCCACGTCATCGCGAGCGAGGGGATCGAGCGCGGCGATTCAGGCTGTTGGTGAATGGATCCCCGCTTTCACGGGGATGATAACGGTGCGGTTGGAACACTCAAACGCTTACCATGAATTCCGGTACGTTTATTGACGCACCCTGAGGCTCTATCTGT
Source organism: Holosporales bacterium (assembly GCA_046318415.1). GTDB lineage: Bacteria > Pseudomonadota > Alphaproteobacteria > Caedimonadales > Caedimonadaceae > JBKCUK01. The sequence continues at coordinate 31,124 of JBKCUK010000012.1, forward strand.
CCACCGAGTTCCTTTGCTGCCATCTCTGCATACTCCCGTCATGCCCGCGAAGGCGGGGATCCAGTTCTGTCTCCTAGTGCATGATCCAGCGGTGAAGATGGCGTGCATCCATGGATTGCCACGTCGCTGATGCCCCTCGCAATGACAAAATGGGCGATAGCGCATTCATCCTGAGTACATCTGTGCAGGCCATCACTTGCCCAGCGCCACAAATCTCGTCATGGTGTGACTAGCACCTCCACCCCCCGTCATCGCGAGCGAGGGGATTAAGCGTGGCGATTCAGACTGTTTTTTCTCCCGAGCTAGAATAAACCAGGTGAACTGTAGTTATCCACGCGCGTGGCGATTCAGGCTGTTTTGAACCTTTCAGGTCGAGACAGCGTCATGCAAAAGGAATGGGCAGTATCAAAAAAATGAACAAAATCAATACTTTTTACTTCAGCGACCACCTCTTCTAAAAAACCTTGTTCTCGCTCCCCGTTTACCCTTCATTCATTTTTAGTGCGCAAGATGGTATGGGTGGAAAACATGCTGCGCAGCAGTGAAGACATCGGTAAGAATAGCAATGCCTCACTTTATCGGGTGCTTACCCAGCAGTGCACTCACCCAATAACGCCCCTACCCAGCTGCGCACTCGCCCATGCCCATGCACTTACTCGGCAGCGCACTCGCCCCTTCTGCACAGCCAATCCTCGCTAAAATTGAGTTCTGCACTTACCCCTGTACCGCCAACCCTTACAACGCCACATTCTCTCCTGCCGCTCTCATTAACCCTTCATTCATTTTTAGTGCGCAAGATGGTATTGGTGGAGAAGGTGCCGCGCAGCAGCGACATATACAATCAGCGGTACTAGCGGCGCTAGCGCCATTGGCGTCTCTAGTGCCACCTGTGAGTTCATGAAGAACGGCGACCCCGCAGCGCTTGTGAGAAATAACACCCCCAATCAAAACCCCAACGCCTGGCCGAGGACAGACCAAAATTTCGTCATAGGCAAGGCCCGTCTCAATAGCCTAGAGCTTTGAAATACCCGATTGTCTCCTTTTTTACGGCGCCCCGAGGGTAATAGGGCTGGGCTTTGGAAAAAAGAGGGCCCTCTTCTGCGGGCAAGGGACTGATGGCGTCGGTGTTAAGGATGTCAGGACTGTTAAAACGTTATACCTTTAGCGTGTGGCTTCTGGGGTTTCGTTGGTTTTGGGGGGTTGTGCTGATGCTTTGGGGTCTGAGCGATGCAACACCACACTGATGCGGCGATTGACGTCTGAGAAGGGATCGGTTGCATCAAGGGGCTCTTTCGCTGCTTTCCCAACCACATAGAGAAGACGCTCGTCGGGAATACCTTGCTGTTCTATGTAACGCCTGGTGGCGTTGGCACGGTCAACGGAAAGCTCCCAGTTGGTATAATCGCGGTTATTGTAGGGTTTTGCGTCGGTGTGGCCGGTAATGGAAACGCGATTGGGAAGCCTTTCAATGGCTTTGACGACCAGCTCAATAAGTTTTTTAGCCTGTGGCATCAACTCAGCACTGCCGTTGGGGAACATGGAAACCCTGTTTCTGTCCACCAATTGAATCCGAAGACCTTCCGGGGTGATGTCGATAATTAAGTGCTCTGCCAGGGCTTGCAGTTCCGGTGTCAGTTTCAGGGCTTGCTCCAGTTGCTTTTTGACCTCTTGAAAGGTCTCGGTTTCGAACTTCTCGATCATCTTTTCCGTTTTTTCACGGTTAAGAGATTGCTCTTGAGTTTGGCCTTGATTAGTTAAAGGGAACGTCTGATCACTTGGACTTTGGGTTTGATTATCTTTTCGAGATTGGTTGAATTCGGCTTGGTTTTCACGATTACCAGCGACAGCATTTTCATCACTTGTATCAGCATCAACACCCTCATCTTTGCCACTTTCAGATAGGATGTTATCGGTGGTCACAGGTGAAGAAGCGCGGGCTTCTTTGAAAGAGCCTTCAGATTCGATGGATGTGCCGCCCATGACGCCGCCTGCGCCGCCAGCCCCAAATAGCTTACCGGGCGGACCAAAGTATTGGGAGAGACCCCTTCTTTGTTCTTCTGTGGTGGAATTCAGAATCCACAACAACAGAAAAAACGCCATCATGGCGGTCACGAAGTCAGCATACGCCACTTTCCATGCACCACCGTGGTGGCCGCCGCCGACAACCTTTTTGACTTTTTTGATAATGGGTTTTTTATCTTCTTTTGCCATGGGAGTGATTATTCTGGGCTGGGCAGGTTGGCGACGGCTTGCTCGACATCATAAAAACTTGGTCGATTGTCCGAGCTGATGGTTTTTCGCGCAAATTCAAGGGCGACCGTGGGGGCGGCGCCGGATAAAAACGCGATGATGCCAGTCTTGATGCACTGATAAAACCGGCCCTCTTCATCATAAATACCGCTGAGCGCTGTTCCTATGGGGCTCACCAAGCCATAGGCTAAAAGAACACCCAAAAAGGTTCCCACGAGGGCACCGCCAATCATTTTTCCTAAGACCACCGGTGGCTGATCAATACTACCCATGGTCTTGATCACGCCCAATACCGCGGCGACAATACCAAGGGCCGGCAAACCATCGCCCATGTTGGTAAAAGCGTGCGAGACAGCGTGGCGCTCCTTATGGTGCGTTTCCATTTCCTCATTCATAAGGTCTTCCATTTGATGGGGATCATCTGTGCCCATGGTCATCATGCGCAAATAGTCGCACAAGAAGGTCACCACATGGTGGTCATTCATAATTTTAGGAAATTGCTGAAACAGTTTGCTTTCATGAGGGTTTTCAATGTGTTGCTCGAGGGCCAACATGCCTTTAGTGCGGGTGAGTTTGAAAATCATATACATCAAGCTTAGAAGCTCGAGGTAGTCCTGCTTGCCATACATGGGACCGCGGAGCAAATCCTGGAACGCCGGGCCCATCTTGCCCACGACAACCTTTGAGTTTGCGATCAAAAAAGCACCCACGGCTGCGCCGCCGATGATGAGCATCTCTTTCGGTGCGGCTACGGCAATGACGAGAATATTGCCGCCCATCACGATATAGCCGCCAAAAACGCATACGAAGACGATTGCGACACCTGCCCAAAACACCTGAAGGCTCCCTCTATGGTTTTTATTTTGCCTTTTGTTCTTAATCTCCACTATACCTGGTAAAGATAGTTCAGCCAGGGTAAATTTTGGTTAATGAAATGCAAATACTTCAAAATGATTGTAAAAAAACATCTTCTGTGAGTTCTGATCTGTTTCGCCAGGTGATGTCTCAATTTGCGACAGGGGTTGCGATTCTGACCAGCTGGGATCAAGACAAAGAGCCCTTGGGGATGACCATTAATTCCCTAGTTTCCGTGTCTTTGCAGCCCAGTCTGATTATGTTTTGCCTAAAAAAAGGCGGCTTTTTTCGCACAAAGCTTGATGTTGGCTCCTCGGTGGGCGTGAATATTTTGGGCGCTCAACAAGAACATCTTTCTCGGCACTTTGCCCGCTATGAGACGCGTGATTGGCAGCAGGTGACCCTTGAGGCCAATGAAAGAGCGCCACAATTTCGGGGGAGTGTTGGCTTTCTTGCTGGCTCGGTACGTGCCATTTATGATGGCGGTGATCATGACATCATGCTGGTGGAGGTTGAGGGCTTAGCCCATTCGGAGGTGGATCAACCCTTAATTTTTTGCCGGCGTCAATTTACGCCCATACCGCTTTAGGAAAAGACTGCTGTCCCCGGACCATTGGCCTTCTTTGAAAAGAGTTGTGTGCGGGGGGATGGGCAAGAAAAGCTTTGGCTTGTCACCAGGGCTGAAGTGTGCTTAGATACCAATTGAAAAGGACCGGAACGTCATAAAAGACGACACGGCAGTTTACAGGGAGGGGGCGGATCAAGCGAAAGCTTTTCCGCCCTTTTCTTTTTGCTGGAATCCTGACGCGTCATTTTGTCTCTCCGGTGCTGTTTTGGTACTACCAAAAAAAATGCGCGTGAAGGAACTTAATGCTTGCCATGGGAAGTGAAATTCGCTAAACACCTCCTTGTCAGTCACGAAATTGCGCCCGTAGCTCAATTGGATAGAGCATCTGACTACGGATCAGAAGGTTAGGAGTTCGAATCTTCTCGGGCGCGCCAAAATTCGACAAATCCCAGTCTAAAACAAAGCGTATGTGAAGCATAGCAAAGCTGCCGCGTTTTTTCTCACCTACCATGGCATTTCTAGTAAGCTTTGCCTCTGCCCATCGTGATTTCACAAGCCCTTTGTCAAACCGCGCGTATGCGCAGCACCGAACGGCCCGGGAGCTTGTTCCTTTTGTGGCAATTGCAGTTAGCCAAAGGACAGGAAAAGGTGAGGGATACGCTTTGTTCACGGCTGCAAAGATCTACATTCAGGATGAAATCACAAGCGCCATGGACATAGATGGGTTTTTGCGCCGTCAGTTGCTCTACCATGGGATCACAGTTGACCTCGATTTCAGCTTCTTCGAAAGCAAGATTTGGGTTCAGCTGTCCTTCTTTTTTGTCAGAAAAGGGCTGGCTTTGGAGGGTTTTGAGCGAAAATATGCACTGGGTAATCAATTTGTATGGATTTTGCTGCACGAGGGGGATCACGAAAGCGTAGGTGTTAAAGCCTTTTCTGAACTGCCTTTGTTCGGGGTAGATAGGTAAATTTTTAACTTCCGTGGTTGTTGGGTTGATAAATGAAGACTGCGTGTTTTGGACGAGACTAAGGGCATCTGCCGCGCAGATGGTCCAAGAGATTGTGAAACACCATGCATCGGCAGGGGTTTTAAGGCAGAGATTCAGCTTACTGAAATTCGTATGGGGCATAAGTTTCGGCCGGGGAGAAGGCTTGAAATCATGAATGGGGGAGCCGTTTTCAAGCCAAAGCTCAAATTGTTTCATGATCCAGTCCCAGGTCGGATCAGGATAAGCGTAGTACGCTGGAGTGTTGGCCTTATGGGGCGCGTTTGAATGTGCTTTTCCTCTTGTATGCTTGTGTTTCACTTGTTTAGTTGCGCCTGGATTTTTGGTCATATAGCCCGAGGATTCGAGGTAAGGCCTATCCTCTTTAAGCCCAAAGTTTAGGAGTCCTTTCACAGAAGTGAGCGGCGGACGCGCGCGTTTTTGTGCAAGTTGGTCACGACACCGCGCTTGGATAGAATTGTAGACATCGGGGCTTAAGCGGAGCTTTTGGCTTGTATTAATCGCGGAAACTGGGCGGTTATGCGTGTCTTCTTCTTGGTCTGAGATGGGGTCACTGGCGTTGACATGAGTTAGGCACGTTAACGCGAGGAGGAGCCCCCCAAGGGCAATCAATGCGCCACGGTATAGGCCGGCAAAACGCTTGGATTTGTCGCTCAATATTGGCGGCAAGTTCAGCCACAGCCATGGCGCAAAAGAGGGAGTCATCAAAAAGCCCTTTCAAATTTCTCGAGCCTTTATAGAAGACAATAGGGAAAAATCAAGGTGATTTATCCGCGCTGCTCTTGAGTGCGCAACCCCAGCCCCGTGGGGCACCGTGTTGGTGCCGCTGGAAATGATGACGCCATGGACCTTTTTTAGCCGCGCACGCCAGGTGGCATCATTAACCCTCAGAACCTCGGGCGTTCAAAGATAAACAGCTTGGGGTCCAGCTTTTGCCCTTTTTGGAGACCCTCGAACATCACGCGCGTTTTTTGCCGTTGACTGTCTTCAACAATCCAGCCTTTAAGATCAAGGGTAGCTTTGTTGAAAATCAGGCTTAAGGTGCCGATTTCCTGGGCATTGACATCCACAAAAGAAAGGGTGATATCGTTTGCCGTTTCTTGCATGTCAATCACCGCCACACCCTTTGAAAAGTCGATCCGGTCCTTCAACAGCAAACCTGCGGGCGTCTCATTGAGTCCGAGATAGGTGGTGTCATCCATATTGGGGTTGTGAAAAATGATCCAGGTGCCATCGGCAATAACCAATTGCCCCTTTGGGTTGTCGTATTGCATGCGCAGACGTCCAGGCCGATTTAGATACAAAGTGCCACTGTGTTGGCTGCCGTCTGGGTTGGTTTGCACGAATTGGGCTTTTGCCGTTACTAAATTTTGCAAGGCATGTTGAATTTTTTGGGTCCACTCAATGGTGGTCGGGCCTTGCTGGGCTGCGCAGGGCAGGCTAAGGACAAGGCCAAAGCCAAAGATCGTAAAAAGAGAGCGCATAAAAATTTTCTGCATTTTATATCATCCTACTAAAAGAACTTCACGTTTGCCGACGTGGTTGGCTGGGCTTACAACGCCCTGGGCCTCCATTTGTTCAATGATGCGGGCCGCGCGGTTATAACCGATCTGAAGATGCCTCTGGATAAAGCTCGTCGAGGCCTTACGCTCGCGGCGCACCAGATCAACGGCTTGTTGATAGAGTTTATCTCCTTCATCACCCTCAGCACTTCCGCCAAGGCTATCCAGGAAGTTGTCACCAGCTTCCTCGGTGACGGCCTCCAGGTAATCGGGTTGGCCCTGGGCTTGGAGATGCTTCACCACACGCTCCACCTCATGATCGCTCACAAAGGGGCCATGGACACGCACAATCTTGCCTCCAGGCTCCATGTAGAGCATGTCGCCTTTGCCAAGAAGCTGCTCGGCGCCTTGTTCACCCAAAATCGTGCGACTGTCAAAGCGTGAGGCGACTTGAAAGCTGATGCGGGTTGGGAAGTTCGCTTTAATGGTGCCGGTGATCACATCCACTGACGGGCGCTGGGTAGCCATAATCAGGTGAATGCCTGCGGCTCGGGCCATTTGCGCCAAACGTTGTACGGCAGCCTCAATATCTTTGCCGGCAACCATCATGAGGTCTGCCATTTCATCAACCACGACCACAATATAGGGCAAAGGCGTGGTATCAAGCGGTTGGGTTTCGATCACCGGACGTCCGGTTTCGGCATCAAAACCCGTCTGCACTTGGCGGGTTAAGACTTCACCTTTGGCCGCCGCTTCGGTCAGGCGGGTATTATATCCTTCGATATTGCGCACCCCTAAGCGGGACATGGCGCGGTAGCGATCCTCCATTTCCCGCACCACCCACTTGAGGGCAAAGACGGCTTTTTTGGGCTCGGTCACCACGGGAGACAGCAGATGCGGAATGCCGTTGTAGACCGAGAGCTCAAGCATCTTGGGGTCGATCATGATGAAACGGCATTTTTCCGGCGGTAGGCGATAAAGCAGGGACAAAATCATGGTGTTGATGGCCACAGACTTACCAGATCCGGTTGTTCCTGCGACCAGTAAATGGGGCATGCGCGCCAAGTCTGCAATGACCGGCGCACCGCCAATATCCTTACCCAATGCCAGGGCTAACTTGACGTTGGGTGATTCGTAATCGGCGTGGGTGAGAAGGGTGCGCAACGCAACCGCGTGCCGGGTTTTATTGGGAAGCTCGATGCCGATGGCATTATGTCCTGGAATGACGGCGATACGGGCTGAAAGGGCGCTCATGGACCTGGCGATGTCATCGGCAAGTCCAATCACCCGAGAAGATTTCGTGCCTGCGGCAGGCAGCAATTCATAAAGGGTGACAACAGGACCGGGGCGGACTTTTGTAATTTCCCCCCGCACGCCAAATTCTTCCAAGACCTGCTGCAGCATCTGCGCTTGGGTTTTGAGTTCTGTCTCAGATTCCTGGGCGGTTTGGATTTGCGGTGCCGGTGCTTCAAGAAGGTTGAGGCCTGGAAGCTCATAGTCCCCCCCCCTTGCCAGATCATAATAATCGCCCTGGATCTTAGAGGCTTTTGAGAGCGAAGCTGCTGTTTTGGGCGGCGCTGCCGGTGCGGGCTCAGGTGCGCTGGTGAAACTTTTTGTTGGCGTGAAAGGATCACTCTCTTCAAGATCCAAAGCTGAAGTTAAGGGTTTCTCTTCATGTTGGTCTGGTGCAGAGATTGAAGAAAATGTGGGATCTTGTTTCTCAGAAGAGAGGTCCCAGCTTTCCTGAATGAGATCATCTTGGGCTTCTTGCTCTTCAGCGTATGTCTTGAGGGCCTCGCGCTTTTCTGCAAGCTGCGCGCGCCAGCGGGCGAAAGCGCGTTGGAGGTGAAAGCCAAAAATGTAAAGCGTGCGCAACAGGGTGCGCACGGATTCAAAGCTCATCAACCCTGAGAAATAGCAGCTGAGTATAAAAATCATGGCGCATACGCCGCTAAGGGCAGGAAGGGCAAAAGCCTGCATGTAATGGGTTGCAATCGGCATCATATGGGCGCGCAACAACATTCCTGTTGCTCCCCCTTGATAGGGTTCAGTGACATCAGGGCCAAGAACCAAAGCCATTAAGAGGCTACCGCTAATGAGAGTCAAAAGCATGGCAAGGCCCCGCCATGCCAAGAGTCTGGGGATGGTATCCCTGATGATGCGCCAGCCCCAAAGGACAAACATCACCGGTATGAGGTATCCTGCCAGACCCCACAGCTGGATGCTGAGATCCGCGAAGTTAGCGCCCCAAACGCCAAGTTTGTTGTGTACCGGTCCCGGGGTCGCCACATTCCAAGACGGATCCAGCGGATCATAGGTGTGGAGTGCCCAAAACATCGCCCCTGCCAAGGCCAAGAGAGATAAACCCAGAACTTCTTGGAGTCTTGCATACGCATAGGTTAACAGCGGGCTTCGCTTGGTCTGTACTTGGGCCATGTCTGGGCGAGAAGATTTTTCATTACGCATGAGATTGAAGGATAATCCTAATAAAAATAAACAGAAGTCTGACTTACCGGCATTGTACTGTAACTTTTTCCTCTAATCTAGGCTTGAGTCGCCGTGTTAAACGCTTTCGGATTTTTTGGACTGATAGAAAAAGACTGTATGTGAGCCTTGTAACACTTTGCCGTAATAAAAAACTTTGAGTCCCTATCCGGCGCTGGTATAAGTGCTGCATGTTGACAAGGATTTATCAAGAGAGCTTTCCATGTCCGTTATTGTCCCTGTGATTCTCGCCGGCGGCAGTGGTACCCGTTTATGGCCCTTATCCCGATCGCACATGCCCAAGCAATACGTGGCATTGATGGAAGATGAGAGTCTGTTTCAAAAAACCCTGGGTCGTTTTAAGAACCGCCCCTCTTTTGCCGAACCCGTCATCGTTGCCAACAAAGACCACAGCTTTTTGATCCAGGAACAGATGGCGAATCTGGACTTGAAGGCTGATGTGATCCTCGAGCCATGTGGAAAGAACACAGCCCCTTCAGTTGCGCTTGCGGCGTTTCATGCCCTGACGCGTTCTGCCGATGCCATCCTTGTGGTCTTGCCCGCAGACCATCTGATTGCAAAAGAAGATCCTTTTTTTGAGGCGCTCGAACAAGCTGTGGAAGCTGCCACCCATGGCTGCCTTGTGACCTTTGGCATCACACCAACCTTTCCTGAGACAGGATACGGCTACATCGAGGGCGGAGAGACCCTTGAAGGCTCGGGCGTTGAAAAAGTAAAGAAATTCATCGAAAAGCCCAATCTGGAGCGCGCCCAACAGCTGTTGGCCCAAGGCGGTGTTTACTGGAATAGTGGCATGTTCGTCTTCAAGGCGAAGACTTATCTTGAAGAGCTGCGCCACTTCAACCCCAAGATGTATGACCTGTGCAACCAGTGCATGCAAAGCGCCACATGGAAGAATGGGCAGGCAACCCTCTCGACCCAAATGTTTGAGTCTCTGCCTGCAAACTCCATCGATTATGAGGTCATGGAGCGCACCGATAAGGCCGCTGTTGTACCTGCGGATTTAGGTTGGAGTGATGTGGGCTCGTTCACGGCCCTGTGGGATCATGCCACTAAGGATCACGATGCGAATGCCCATGTGGGCGATGTGATCAGCGTGGATTCCCGTGGCTGTTATGTGCGCGCAGAAGCTAAGCCGATTGCCGTTGTCGGTGTTGAAGATCTGGTGGTTATCGGGACCAAGGATGCAACTTTGGTGGCGCATCGCTCATCCTCGCAGAATGTTCGCGATGTGGTAAAGCTGTTGCAGGACGCGAATCGTATTGAATCGCAGCACCCTGCCGAAGTGCGCCGTCCATGGGGTAGCTATGAGTCCATCGACAGTGGCTCAGGCTATCAAGTCAAACGCATCACCGTGAAACCCGGACAGAAGCTCTCTTTGCAAAAACATCACCACCGAGCCGAGCATTGGACCGTGGTTGAAGGGGAGGCTACCGTCACCGTGGGTGATCGCGTGATGGCCCTTAAGCCCGATCAATCGGTCTATATCCCCATCGGTGAAGTCCATCGTTTGGAAAATAACACCGGCACCATGGTCACCCTCATTGAGGTGCAGGTTGGTGCATATTTGGGAGAGGATGACATTGTCCGCCTGGAAGACATTTACAACCGCGTTCCATAGGCTGGGGCAGCTGAAAGGGCAATATGCCTTTTTGCGGGCGACCTTAGGGAAACTGTGGTGGCGTATTCCAGCCCCCACACGGCGGAAGTTGATCACGAAAATTGGCGCCCTCAGTGCGCCAAAAATCGAGTCTCATCCGCCCCAAGGTATTCCCCATCCCATGACCGTTGTGGGGATGATGACCTCGATTACCGGTCTTGGTGAGGGGGCGCGACTTAATTATGAGCTGTTCCAGAAACTAGGGCTTCCCACCCACGCCTTTGACGTGACTTCCGTGTTTCGCGAGACGGATCTTGCGTTCCAAGGCGCCATAGAGGCGATTCCCGGAGGTCCGGGTACGCTGACTATCCACCTGAATGCGCCGCAAATTCCCCTTGTTCTGGGCGTCATTGGTAAGCAAGCCCTCAGAGAGAAAAAAGTGATCGGTTACTGGGCTTGGGAGCAGGAACGGGTGCCGGCCCACTGGGCATTGGTGCAGGACTCTGTTCATGAAGTATGGACCTGCTCGCAGTTTGTTGCCGATGCAGTAAAAGCGCGCCTGGATGTGCCTGTACGCGCCTTTCCCCATCCGGTGCGACTGATTCCTGGCTATGAGAAATGGACGCGTGCTGACTTTGGTTTGCCTGCAGACAAATTTATCGTCTATTCGGTGTTTCACATGGGGTCCCTTCTCTATCGCAAAAATCCTCTGGCCGTCGTTCGTGCCTATGCAGAAGCCATGGGACGGGATGACGATGCATGCCTGGTCTTGAGTGTGAAAAATCCCCAAGAAGACCCTAAAGGTTTTGCGCAACTCCAGGCGGAATTGGCGTCCCTTAAAAATGTCATTCTGTTGACGCAAACGCTAAGCAGCGATCAGATTTTAGGCCTGACCAACTGCGTGGATGTGGTGGTCTCTCTCCATCGCGCAGAGGGCTTTGGCCTGAGTTTGGCTGAGGCGATGCTCTTGGGTAAGCCGGTGGTGGCGACAGGCTGGTCAGGCAATCTGGAATTTATGAATATCGACAATTCTGCGCTGGTCGATTACACCATGCAGGACATCGTCGATCCCACCCAGACCTATCATCCATCGGATGGTCAGTGGGCTGAACCTGACGTGGCCCATGCAGCCCACTGGCTGCGCCAATTAAAAGACGACCAAGCCATGCGTTTGGCCTTGGGTGAGGCGGCACGCAAATCGGCTGAGGCCAAGTTCGCCCCTGAAAACTATTATGAACTGTTGGGGCTTTCTGCGGTATCTGAAAGGTTTTAATCATGATTCTTGCTTACGAAGATTTTGAAAAAGTTGAGATTCGCTCAGGCACGGTTTTTAAAGTTGAAGCCTTTGAGCGCGCGAAAAAACCAGCTTATAAAGTTTGGGTTGATTTTGGGCCTGAGATGGGGATCAAGCAAACCTCAGCACAGGTAACGGTGCACTACACCCCTGAATCCCTACTGGGGCGTCAGGTAGCGGGGTGTCTTAATTTGGGTACTAAAAATATCGCAGGCTTCCTCTCAGAATTTTTGCTTCTGGGCTTTGCGGATGAGGATGGCGCTATTTCTTTGATTCACCCTGGCGTACCTGTCCCCAATGGCCAAAAACTCTGTTGAGAAAAACCCTGGACCGCCTGCCATCTTACAGTTGACAGACGCGGAGCGCTGGTCTAATTCTCAACCAGATGGAGAGGTGGCCGAGTGGTCGAAGGCGCACGATTGGAAATCGTGTATACGGCAAAACCGTATCGAGGGTTCGAATCCCTCTCTCTCCGCCAGCACTTTCCAGTTCATTTTTCTACTCTTTCTTAATTTTTGTCCTTAGATCTCCTCAGCTGCAACCATCGGAGGATATGGGTTAAAATGAAAAAAATAAGCGCTCCGGAACAGCCCCCATACTTCATAACCAGCGAAGTGATTGCCATGGCTTGGGATGATCAAACCTCTTTTGAAGCGATCCATGTGTCTTCTGGGTTGTCTGAACAACAGGTCATTGCACTCATGCGCCAGCACCTTAAACCTGGAAGCTTTCGCACGTGGCGCAAGCGCGTGTCTGGCCGCAGTGCAAAGCATTCCAAGCGCACAAGGGGCGCCCCGTGTTTAGAGGATTTAGACGATGACGGTGCTTAGGTTTCTCTACTGGGATCAACTTTCTTATAGTATTTCCAGTTTGCGTGAGGGGGATCCTGATCGAGACATTGTGATTCTATGTGAGACGCGGCAGGAAGCCACAAGCGTGCCGCACCACAAGAAAAAGCTGGCATTTTTGTTTGCAGCCATGCGTCATTTTGCGCAAGAGCTGGTTGAGCGTGGCTTTCAGGTGCGTTACGTCAAGCTGGATGATCCTCAAAATTCGGGCAGCATTCTGGATGAACTGACCCGCGCCGTGGCAGAGCTAAAACCCACCCAAGTGGTCATCACCGAGCCCAGTGAATGGCATCTCGTTGAAAACCTTAAAACTTGGCGCGCGCAGCAAAACACCGATGTCCATATTTTGCCGGATTTTCGTTTCTTGGCCATGAAAGATGAGTTCAAGGCCTGGGCAGGGTCTAAAAAACAGCTGCGCATGGAATTTTTTTACCGCGAGATGCGCAAGAAGCACCATATCTTGATGGAAGCCGATGGGACACCTACAGGGGGGCAATGGAATTATGACCAAGAAAATCGTAAGCCGCCTGCCAAGGGGATGACCTCGCCGCGTCGCATCAGCCATGCCCCATCGACCCACTTGATGGATGTCTTGGATTTGGTGGAAACCCATTTCCCCCAGCATTTTGGCACCCTGCGAACCTTCCATTATGCCTTGACGCGGGATCAGGCCTTGCGTGAGTTGCGCCACTTCATTGATGAACTGCTGCCCCTATTTGGTGATTATCAGGATGCTATGGTGGCGGGCGAGCCTTATCTTTATCACTCGCTCATGTCCTCTTACCTGAATGCTGGTCTTTTATTACCCCTTGAGATGTGCCAAATGGCTGAAGAGGCCTATCGGGAAGGCAGGGCACCTCTTAATGCGGTCGAGGGATTTATTCGCCAAATCTTGGGTTGGCGCGAGTATGTGCGCGGCATTTATTGGCATTTCATGCCCCAGTATGCGGAGCTGAACCATTTCGACGCCACTCGTCCCTTGCCGGATTTTTACTGGAGTGCTGCCACCCACATGTTTTGTGTGGCCGAGGCCGTGCGCCACACGCGCGATCATGCCTATTCCCATCATATCCAACGCCTCATGGTCACGGGAAACTTTGCATTGCTGGCAGGCCTTGATGTACGAGAGGTTCAAGAATGGTACTTGGCTGTTTATTCCGATGCCTTTGAGTGGGTTGAGATGCCCAATACCTTGGGCATGGCCCTTTGGGGGGATGGTGGGCTCATGGCCAGCAAACCCTATGCGGCCAGCGGGAAGTACATTCACCGCATGAGTAATTTCTGCGCCAAATGCCGCTATGATCCCAATGAACTGGTCGGTGAGCGCGCCTGTCCCTTCAACGCCCTTTATTGGGATTTCGTTGGCCGCCATCAGGATAAACTGCGCACCAACCAGCGCATGAGCTATATGTATGCCACATGGGATAAGTTCAGCGAGGCGAAGAAGCAAGCCATCCGTGACCAGGCCCGGTCCCACCTGGACAATATGACCCGTGGCGGCCTCTAATACCTAAGATGCGATAAGCCATGAAGAAGAACGGTAAAAATGTGAAAAAGCAGGATCTCCCCTCCAAGATATGCCTCACTTGCGGCCGGCCTTTTACGTGGCGAAAGAAGTGGGCAAAGTGTTGGGAGGCGGTGAAGTACTGTTCAAAAAGATGTGGCGGTTCTTGAGCTTAGAGCAATCCACATGCACCCGATGGTGATGCGCCTCGGGTGCGCACAGTCTGAGTGCGCCGTAAATAGGGGCATACCCTATGTTATTTTCCGATAGCGGGTGTGGATTGTATAAGCTTTTCGCGGCCCCCTTACCCTGTAGGCTTGTGAAAAGCACGTCACGGTTTGAAAGATGATCTCGGTTTTGTAAACATCTTGCCCGCAATGGTGCACGTGTTTTAGGGAAAGGGGCAAATGGGCCCCTTTGTCCCAGATAAAGTCATGCAATACCTCATCATTCATCTTCAAAATAAGCAGCTGTCTGCCCTGAAACACGATTTTTCGCCGCTGGTAAAAGGAGTGGTACATCCCATGAAGGTGATAAAGGCCTGATTCCTCGTAAAGCAAGATGTTGCGCTGAATGGGGTGGATGATGGCCTGACCCACAAGTGTAAGATTAGGGTCGCTCACCTTTCGCTCAAAGGCCCATGAGCCTTGCAAGAGATGGGTCAAGGCTGAAGGGTGGGTTTTCTTTGAAGTCTCCATGAGGCTCCCTTAATCAGTAATGTAAGGCTCAAGAGTGGGCCCACTTGGGGTGGAAGTCCACTAGGATAGTGTGTCCTTTCCCTACAGCTTCGGTTGTTCGGCGATACTGCCCTCAACCTCAGGGGCGAATTTCAACGCGGGTTCCAATGGATGTGGCCTCGAAAATCTCTTCGATTTCTGGGTTGCTGACAGCAATGCATCCTTGGGTCCAGTCCATGAAAGTATGCACAGGCCCCAGCCAGGCGAGGTCATTACGAAGACCATGGATCATAATATGCCCACCCGGATTCACCCCCAATTTCTTTGCCCTGGCTGCATCCGCCGCATTAGGATACGAGAGGCCTAAGGAGCGGTGATAGGCGCTTTGTGCATTTTTTACGGTGATGGCATAGATGCCTTCAGGCGTCTTGCCGTCTCCCATCCGCTCTTTCGCTCCTTGAGGGTTGAATCCAAGGGCGATGCTATAGGTCTTCAAGAGGACGTCTCGATGATAGACGTGCATTTTACGTCTGCTTTTTTCAATCAGAATGAAGTCAATGGTCTGAATTTGGCTTGTTGATGGATTCATAATAAAAGATTCAGCTTTGTTGGGTTCTATGAAAATAAAAGCAAGAAAACATAGGGTTATTATTTTAAGCATTGCACTTTCCTGGTGTTGAAAGCAGCGTCAATTCTTCATGGGCAGATCATATCTAATTTAAGGCGCGAAACCAAGATCAACCAGGAGCATTGGGATGAAGCCCTGTCCTTTAAGGCAAAATAGCTCCTCAGTGCAGCGTGATAGGGGCGTGGGGTAGGCTTTATAGATAAAGCACTTGGTTACTGCTGAAAGAGGAGTGGGTCATTTTGTAACGAATGGGGCAAGGAGTATCTTAGAACATGGGTGATCTAAGCGAATAGGCTTGCTGCGCAAGGTCTTTGAATAGGTATGGGTCCACCTGATTTTCAAGGCAATGACACAAGGTGCGCATGACTTGAATAAAATACCAATCCCGCACCTCTTGCAACGACCAGTGAAAAAAGTCTGCAACGAGTTGCGTATCTTTTTCAATGTCCATGATAAAGGCCCAACATTCGGCAATCTTTGGACCCATCACGCCTTGAGGATCGATCACCTTCCATTCTTTCCCGTGGGCAAGGATATTGCCGTGGTGCAAATCACCATGAAGCAATACCGCAGCTTGAGAGGACGATAAATGCTGATCGCGCAAGCGGCGTGCATGGGTGAGAAGGTTTTCCGGTAGATCCCAGCTGTGATCGAAGATTTGCAGCCATTCCTCAATCTGCGGAAAAGCCTTGGAATGAAGAGGTGGCGCCTGGTGGAGAGTCTGCATGACCTGGCATGAAAGGTGTATTTTTTGCGTTGCATCCAGGGCTGTTGAATGACTCAAGGATGTTCCGGGTTGGATGCGCTCAACTAAGGCCCAGCCCGGACCGTGGTGCAGAACCTGAGCCGCACCAAAGCCAGAGAAATGCTGAAGTGCCGCCACCTCTTGGGCAAGGGATTTTTCATCCACGGCGAGCTTCAAGATAATCGGTTGATGATCACAGGTTCCAGAAAGCACGAGATTGAAACTGAGCTGGCCATGGGGCTTGAGGTCCTGCAAATGGAATTCCATCCCCAATCTCTCCAAAAGGTCTGGCAGGGCTGCTATCCACTGTTCCCCGCGATGACCATGAAGCTGGAGCAAGGTCTCTTGAAGCGCAGGGGGCACCAGGACGTGCATGGATACCTCGGTGGTGTGAATCATTCTGTATCCTCAGCATAATCGAAGGTGAGGCGCGAATCGAGGTGAGTCATTAGAGAGGAAGAATTCATTTAGCGTTAAGAGTGAAAGGTGAGAAAATTAGAGAACATCATGCCTCTGTTCTTCTCTCCTCTATTTTTCCTTGGCATACTGAGCCTAAGTCCCTCTTTTCCCAGAGAATCACTGTGTTAAAGGCACTTGGATATCAACTTCTCAATTACCTTTTGCCGCCCCGATGCGCTGGCTGTGGCGCCCTTGTGGATGAGGCGCACCGGCTGTGCGCCCCATGTTATCACCGCCTGACGTTCATTACGGATCCCCAATGCGCGTGTTGTGGATTTCCTTTTCCCTACGCCCAAGAACCGGGTAGCCTCTGTGCTGCGTGCGCCCAGCATCCGCCCCTCTATCATCAAGCCCGCGCTGTTGTGTCTTATGACGGTGTGGGGCGCGAGCTCATCTTGCGCCTGAAGCACGGGGATGCCACGCACCTTGCAGAGACGCTGGCACCCTTGCTTGCAGGGGCTGGAAAAGAATTGCTCTCTCCTGGGGCCCTTCTTGTTCCGGTGCCCATTCACCCTGGACGTCTTTTGCGCAGGCGCTACAACCAAGCGGCGCTTTTGTGCACGGCTTTATCTAAGCTGACGGGCCTTGAGATGGATGTTTTAAGTCTGAAGCGCGTTGTGGCGACGCCTTCCCAAGGCGGGCTCAACCGAACTCAGCGTTATGAAAATGTGAAATCGGCCTTTGCCGCCGACCCGCACCGTGCTAGGGTTTTAAAAAATAAAAAAATAATCCTCGTCGATGATGTATTAACAACCGGTGCAACCGTGTCGTGCGCAACGGCAGTCTTACTTAAGGCTGGTGCTAAGCAGGTCGACGTTCTGACCTTTGCTAGGGTCACAGGTCCCTCAATTCATAGGCATTAAACGTAAGGAAGACACAGGAATGTCCCAACCTAAGGTAGTCATTTATTCAACCCGCTTATGTCCCTATTGCGATTTGGCTAAGTTGATTATGCGAAAAAAGAAGGTCGAGTTTGAAGAAATCGATGCCAGTGAAGCTGGTGTTCGCGAGGCCATGATCCAACGAGCAGGTGGTAGGCGCACGGTACCGCAAATTTTTATTGGTGATTTTCATGTGGGCGGTTATGACGATTTGCATCGCCTGGATAAGGAAGGGCAGTTGGATCGTCTATTGGCTGGCGAGACTATTGCCTAAATCGTAGTGTAAAAGATACGGAGGAGAAAATATGGCTTTTCAATTACCACCATTGCCCTATGCGGCCAATGCCCTTGAGCCGGTGATGAGCGAGAGCACCCTTAACTTTCATCATGGCAAGCATCATCAGACCTATGTCACCAACCTCAACACGCTTATTCAGGGAACGGATTTAGATGGTAAGTCACTTGAGGAGATCATTCTGCTCAGTGCCAAGGATTCCAATAAGGTTGGCATTTTCAATAATGCGGCTCAAATCTGGAATCACACCTTCTTTTGGAACTCCATGAAGCCGCAGGGCGGTGGGCATCCCGTGGGGATCCTCGCGCAACGCATCGAGAGGGATTTCGGTGGTTATGAGGCTTTTCGCACGGAATTCAAACAAGCTGCCACAACCCAATTCGGCAGCGGCTGGGCGTGGCTGGTCGAGGATAATAGCAAACTCAAGGTCATCAAGACAGGAAACGCTGATCTGCCCATGGTCCATGGATTCAAGGCACTTTTGACCCTTGATGTGTGGGAGCATGCTTACTATTTAGATTATCAAAATCGTCGTGCAGATTTTGTGGATGGCTTCCTTGATCATCTCGTCAATTGGGAATTCGCCGCCGCAAACATGGCTTAAAGTTTAATATTTTTCTTTCTTCAAAACCCGGCCCTTTTTCAGGCCGGGTTTTTTATCTCCATTGCACTCCTTAAATAAAAATTGTTTTTCGTTCCCCTCTTTGGTAGATGGCATTAGAATCAAATAAAGCCAAACAAGAGAAAACTCAGATCATGAAAAATAAAGCTTGGATCATTGCTGTTGCTCTTATTGCGGTAACCGGTGGCTTGGTTCTCTATCTCATGAAAGCCTATCCCGATGTCCTGACAACTCAAGATCGTCAGGTGGAATTGGTACGTATTCTCGCCATACTGGGGGTGCTTGTGCTTTGGATCGTCTCAAGTCGAATCAAAGTTGGGGAGGCCATAAAAGCACTTATGATATGGGCGGCAGTTGGTCTTGCCGTGGCCTTGCTTTACAGCGAGCGTCAATCCCTACAACGGATGGGGCGCAGTCTTGTCTCCCATCTAATACCCGGCCAAGGTGCTGTGAATCCAACGGGTAGTGTGGCTTTTCGTAAAAACGATGATGGCCATTTTCGCATCGAGGCCATTGTGAATGGAGAACGTGTCCGCTTTCTGGTGGACACAGGCGCCTCCGGGATCACGTTGTCGCAAGAAGACGCTGAGCGCATCGGCATTGATCCCAACACCCTGTCCTACACCATCCCTGTCCAAACAGCGAATGGAATGGCCTTTAGCGCGCCCATCACTCTAGATACCCTTGCCATAGGACCCATTGAGCACCACGATGTTGCTGCCAAAGTAGGTTCGGAGGGCCTTAACTCCTCGCTTTTGGGTATGCGCTTTTTAGAGGGTCTTTCCAGCTTTCGCATTGAGGGAGATCAGCTGATCCTGGAGCCCTAATCTGCTAAAGATCACGCAAAAGGTGTTGAAGCACCAGATTCAGGCGCTGACGGCCGGCGGGCGTTGCTGTGATGCGATCCTGGGTCAGGGTCAGATACCCCTCCTCAATCAAGTCCTTGACAGCACTTGAGGTGGTCAGCGCTTGCCATGCCTGAGGGGCAATAGTCTTAAGGCGTGCCGCTGGGACACCTTCCGCTAAGCGCAGCCCCATCATAAGAATTTCAGTGACTTGCTGATCTTTGGTCACCGCGACACTTTCCTCTGTGCCGTGACCTTGGTCCTGTACCCGTGAAAGCCAGACCTCGGGGGCGCGGTGCCGGCGAATGATGCGCACATCCTCAGACCCAAAGTGCAGGCGACTATGGGCGCCTGGTCCAATGCCAAGGTAATCTTGCATGCGCCAATAAATCAGATTATGGCGGCTCTCTTGGCCAGGGCGCGCATGATTGGAAATCTCATAGGCCGGCAGCCCTGCTGCCTGGGCCAGTTCTTGGGTCAACTCAAACAGATCACCGGCCAGCTGATCCTCAGGTAACCGAAGTTCGCCTCGCTGATAAAGGGTGGCAAAGGCGGTGCCAGGCTCGATGGTCAATTGATAAAGGGAGAGGTGCCCTGCTGACAGGTCCAGGGCTTGAGTCAGCTCTTCTCGCCAGGCCTCTAGGCTTTGGCCAGGTCGGGCGTAGATCAGATCAAACGACACGCGCGTAAACACCTGCTTTGCAGCTTCGAGAGCTTGAAGGGCCGTAGGGGCGTCGTGAAGGCGCCCCAGCATCTTAAGATCCGCATCATTGAGGGCTTGAATGCCAATGGAAAGCCGATTCACCCCTGCATCATGAAAAGCTTGAAACCTGGCGCGCTCTACCGTGCTGGGGTTGGCTTCCAGAGTCACTTCAAGATCACGGGTCGTCGGCCACAGGGTGCGTGCGCGCTCAATGAGGGCTGCTGTGATACGCGGCGGCATCAGCGAAGGCGTGCCTCCGCCAAAAAAGATGGATTGCAGCTCAAAGTCTTGGGGAAGCTCGGCCGCTGCGGTCTCAAGCTCACGCAGCATGGCCTCATGCCAATGGTCTTCGTCGATGCGCTCACGCACGTGACTATTAAAGTCACAATAGGGGCACTTTTTCAGGCAAAAGGGCCAGTGGATGTAAAGACCGAAAGGTTTAGCCATGGTGCTTTTGCATAAAATCAAGAAACTGTCTCAGGGCACGGCCACGGTGGCTAAGGGCTTGCTTTTCTTCCCTTGTCATCTCGCCCAAGGTGCGCGTCTCACCATCGGGGACCATGATGGGGTCATAGCCAAAGCCATGGGTGCCCCGTGCCGGAAAGGTCAGGGTCAAATCCATGCGGCCCTCAAAAAGGTGCTCTTCGCCTGTAGGGGTTACCAGGGCAAGAACCGTCATGCAATGGGCATCCTTGGATTGACCCTGCAGGGCTTGTTCTAAATGAGCAAAGACGCCTGCCTGTCCGCCATGTTCTTTCATGAACATTGAGGTGAAAATACCGGGGGCTCCATTGAGGGCGTCAATGCACAGGCCTGAATCGTCGGCTAACGTGGGAAGACCACTCAGCTTTGCTCCATGGTGGGCTTTGATGAGGGCGTTGTCGTGAAAGGTGCTGCCCGTTTCTTCGGCATCGATGATATTGAGGCTGCTCTGATCCACCAGCGAGATCCCAAGGGGCATGAGCATCTGGCGAATCTCACCAAGTTTTCCCTGGTTACTGGAGGCTAACAGCAGCTCCATCTTCTATAGACCTAATGCTTGTTTTTGCAGGGCCACCAACTGGGCGGCACCTTGACGGGCGAGGGTCAGCAACTCGTGAAAGTGCGCTTCACTAAAAGGTGTGCGCTCGGCCGTTGCTTGAATTTCCACAAGACCGCCATTTCCCGTCATCACAAAGTTTGCATCGGTTTCTGCATTGGAATCTTCGGCATAATCCAGGTCTAAGACGGGGGTGTTCTCGAAAATGCCGCATGAAATGGCAGCCACGTGGTCCGTGATGGGAAGGCTGGTCAGTAAGCCGTCGCTCACCACCTTTTGCAGCGCTTGATGGAGGGCAACAAATGATCCTGTGATGGCGGCGGTGCGTGTGCCGCCGTCGGCCTGCAACACATCACAATCGATGCGCACCTGGCGCTCGCCCAATGCTTTCAGGTCAACCACTGATCGAAGGGATCGTCCAATAAGGCGTTGAATTTCTTGGGTTCTTCCGGTTTGTTTACCCCTTGCCGCTTCACGATCCGTGCGTTGTTGGGTGGCCCTTGGCAGCATGCCATACTCGGCCGTGACCCAGCCCGAACCTGTGCCTTTGAGAAATCCAGGCACTTTTTCTTCAACTGTTGCGGTGCACAAAATATGTGTGTCCCCTGATTTAATGAGGCATGAGCCCTCGGCAAATTTTGCCACACCGAGGTTAAGTGTGGTAAAACGAAGTTCGTGGGCGGCTCGACCAGATGGACGCATCGGCGTGTTCCTTTATTGTGTAGAGAGTGTGCACGATATTATAGTTTGGGATTACACTATTTTTTAGGTGCAGGGGAAGTGATTTCTGAGATCAGGCTGGATGCCAGAACACAGCTCATCTTTGATCATCTGATGTCGGCTTTCTGCCGCAGTGGCGAGCCCGTGGGGTCACGGACACTGGCGGAAATGCTGCCGCTTGCCTTGTCTTCCGCCACCATTCGCAATGTCATGGCTGATTTGGAAGAAATGGGACTGGTTTATGCGCCCCACACCTCGGCGGGTCGTCTTCCCACTGACCTGGGACTTCGCTTTTATGTGGATCACCTGATGCAAACACCGGCCCCGCCACTGGATGCGGTTGTTCTCGATCAAATTGAGGCGCCCTTACAAGAGGTGAAAGCCAACACAGCCGGTTTATTTGAGCGCAGCGCCGCTTTACTGGCTGAGCTGTCTTGCTGTGCCGGTGTTGTCATCGTGCCTAAGGATGATGCGCCGATCCAGCATGTGGATTTTGTGCGCTTAAGCTTCGAGCGTATTCTCGTTGTGCTTGTGGCGCAGAATGGCGTGGTGCAAAACCGTTTGATCGAATTTCCCCAGGGAATCAGCGATAGTGTTTTGGAGGAGGTGCGTAACTTTCTCAATGCCCTTGCCCTGGGGCGCACGCTCCGCCAATTGGTGGCTGAGATTCAAAAGGATATCCAACACCGACGTCAGCTGGTGGATGAGCTCTCTTGGCAGGTGGCAATCCGTGCCCTCAACGTGTTGCAGCAGGGGCCGATGCCGGTTAACCTCATCCTCAAAGGGCAGGCCCATTTGGTGCAGTCCATTGGATCCACGGAAGACCTTGAGCGCCTAAGTTCGCTTTTTCTGGCACTAGAAGCTGCAGAAAATGCCTTAAAGATTCTTAATCTTGTTGAGGGAGCTGATGGGGTGCGCATCTTTATTGGTGCGGACTCAGAACTTTTTGGTATGGTTGGCAGATCGCTGATTTTAGCGCCGTCCACGTCACCCGAAGGATGTGTGGTAGGTGCGGTGGGTGTTATTGGGCCAACACATTTGAACTATGGTCGGCTGGCTTCTCTGGTGAATCAAAGCGCCAGGGTTTTAGGCCGCCTTTTGGGTTAGGAGAGAGAGATGACAACAGAACATGATGAGCAGCACCACATAACCGATGGACAAGAATCTGCTAACAACGTGAAAAATGAGGCCGAGCAGGGTCAAGAAACGCCTGCATCGGGTGATCGTGTTGAAGAACTTGAAGCAGAAGTCGCGCGCTTAAAGGATCAATTGCTGCGCACGTTGGCTGAGGTGGAAAATGTCCGCAAACGGGCGACACGTGAGCGGGAAGAGGCGCAACGCTATGCTGGTGCGAATTTCGCAAGGGATATCTTGAACGTGGCCGATAACCTGGCCCGTGCTTTGGAAAGCGCCAGCCAAGTCGAAAATGATACCGTTCAACAATTGGTTGAGGGCGTCAAGATGACCGAGCGGGAATTGCTGGCCGCGTTCGACAAGCAGGGTATTCGCAAGATGACCCCCCAAGGTGAGGCTTTTGACCACAATTATCACCAGGCCATGTTCGAGGTCGAATCGGCGAATGTGGCACCAGGCACCATTGTGCAAGTACTGCAGTCCGGATACGTCATGCATGATCGCCTTTTGCGCCCAGCCATGGTTGCGGTTGCAAAGCAAGGCAGCGGGCCCGAGGCAGGTTTAAGCACCGATGGAAAAGAGGACGCTGACAACAGGTAAAGCTTGCAATTGCCTTCAAGGTTTTTTATAAGGCAATTAACTTCGACCATTTTGGAGACGATTATGAAGAACGAAATTCATCCAGAGTATCACACCATTAAGGTGATCATGACTGACGGCAGCTCCTTTGAGACCCGCACTACCTGGGGTAAGGAAGGCGACACCATGCGCCTGGATATTGATCCCATTTCCCACCCTGCTTGGACTGGCGTTCACCGCTTGGTTGACTCTGGCGGTCAGGTGTCTAAGTTCAACAGCCGTTTTGCTGGATTCGGTCTCAAGAAGTAAACCTCACGAGACATTCTTATGTTGGCGTGGCCGCCGCCTGCGGTCCGCCAATCTTGCCACGCGCATATAAAGCTTCAATGTCTGATCCAGTAAATCACAAACCGTTCCCGGTAACTGTTTTCTGTTAAATAAACCATTGTCTTCAAGGCAGACGGCATCTCGTGACAGCTGATACTGACTTGAGTTCGCATCCGCATACGTTATTTCACCCTCGATCGCTGCTTTTTGGGCAAGAAGCCACGCCATTACTTGGGTCAGTCTTGCGGTGATGCGTGTCATCTCGCAGTGCAGGCGTAAGATAGTCTCAGGTTGCAGAGCCTGCGTGTCGCGATGGATGTGGTATTGACTGTACTTCCACGTACGATCGAGCAAATCCATGCATTCGGAAAACAAAGGATCAAAAAAAGTATTTTTTCGAATCACCATAACATTCTCCTATGGCATGACTTTGTTTTCTTTTTTTGTTCTGAATTTACTATCATCATTATTACATAAAACGGTTGATCGTGGTGTGACTATTGCAGGTTTTGGGGTTAAGTTCTTGACTTTAATTGGGATATTTAGTAATCTCAACTTAAGATTAGGTGCCGCTTGGGCTTGATCTGGGGCTGGCAAGACGGCAGCCCTTGTGTGTAACGCTTATTGCTCGATGGAGGATAAGAATGCGTAGCTATGATTTGACCCCTTTGTTTCGTTCCAGTATCGGTTTCGACCGCCTCATGCGCATGATGGATGCCAGCATGCGGGCTGAGGAAACATCGTCCTATCCCCCCTATAATATTGAAAAAGTCAACGAACACACCTATCGCCTAACCATGGCCGTAGCAGGATTTAGTGAAGAGGATCTCACCATTACGGTGCAAGACAATACCTTGAGTATTTCTGGAAAAGCACGCATGGATGATGAAAAAATTCAATACCTCTACCGGGGTATTGCCGGGCGTGCATTTGAGCGGCAGTTCCAGCTGGCCGATTACATTAAAGTGGGTGAAGCAAGCCTGGAGAATGGATTATTGCGCATTGTGCTTGAGCGCGAGATTCCCGAGGCCATGAAACCTCGCACCATCATGATTCATGCTTCGCGGAGTCCAAAGGGCACCCTCATCGAACAAAAAGGATAACCTTGTTGAGCTAAAATATAGGCCAGACACTGTCTGGCCTATATTTGTGTGTCCCTTGGCGTCCAGAGGTTTTCAGTTTCTACGCGCCATAATATTCTCGCATTCCAAGACCTCTCGATAGGGCTGTATGGAATGATCTGCTGGTCTTATCAGTTCTGATACCTTCGTGATGTAGAAAGCAACAGCAAAATTTTTCCTCATATTCGTTGTTTTTTCATCGATTTGGCAGGCCTCTAAAACCTTTGCCGACACCCGTCCGCGTTCGCCTTTTTTGAGAAGACCATCCCCTTTGGTGATCAGAAACGTAAACTGCCCTCCAATTGTAGGATCATTGGTCAGCTTGGCCTCAACGAAGTTTACCTTGATCCCTGTCGTCTGATGCGACGTGGTCACAACTGGTTTTGCTGGATTAATATCGACGCCAACGATGACCTTCGTATGGCCTGTTTCAACCACATGCTTATCGTCGGTAACGTGCGTTATCAAAATTTCCTGATTCGTTTTTAACGGATGGCCTTGGATGATGGATTTTGGTAAGTAGAGCGTCTCGTGCGAAGCAAACTCATGTTTCCCACCCATATCTTGTTTGATGTAGACTTTATAGCCGTCACGATGCTCCTCAATCACCACACCTATGGCGTTGACTTGGTGATCAGCCGCGTTGGTTTGGGTAGGCCCTTGTTGATGTTGTTGTGTTTGGGGGTGGTTAGGATGGGCAGGCTCAAGGACCGTTGGTCCCGTGTGGCGGGGCTGAATCAAAACGGTGGCGTAACTGTTTTGATGGTAGAGCAGGGCGCCTAGGGTAAGCATAAATAATATTGCATATTTCATTGAAGTCTCCTGAATATTTTTGCGGGAGCACTGCTATGTTTAATTTGACAAATCATTCTTTATAAAAAGTTAATAGAAATAATAATTCACACTATGTTTGAATTTATTTGTTTGCTGTATTATTGATAAAATTATTTACCAAATAATTATTTGAAAATTTATGTGATATATCTTATTTAACTTCTTTAAAAGATCTTCTTTTGATATTTATCAAATGGGGGTGGCTCACCCGCTGAGGCGTTTTTTGCATGGGTGGCTACTTCTCTTAAGCAGTTAAAATACAAGTTTATTTCAACTTAACACTTAGACCGGATGGATGATGAACTAGGAAGTGATACCCATGTCCAGAAGAGCTGTCTCAGGTGACAAAAAGAATCCCCTTCCCCCCTATGGTGACGATTTTTTTGTATGTGCTGTCTGCGGCACTCTCTCCTGCCAGGTCAACGTCATCGAATGAAGGCGAGAAAGAGCTTTATGGCGGAAGGGAGGGACATCAAAGATTTCTTCTTAAATCCCAACGAATTCAATCAAGCTTAGCCAATCGTTTGCGCGTGCTGCGTGAGGATGTCAGCCTCCACAGTCCACAGACATTTCGTACTATCATCATGAAGCTTGCTCGCAAGCGCTACAAGCTCGCTCAAGCTGCCGCCAAGGGTATGGAGGCCGAAGAAGGAGTGAGTGATTTTTTGATTCTGCGCGCTGAGGACCCAGAATTAGACTATACCATTACGCCCCTTTATCTTGCCCAATACGACGTCATTCGTGATCACTTCCACCAGGTGATTCATCACCATTTGAGCCAAAAAAAATCAGCAGATGCCAAAACTCCCCTTGATGCCTGGTTTCCCCTTAGCGCGGATTGCCGCTATCAGGTGCAATTTTTACGCCCCGAAGAATGGCCAATTTTACTCCTAAAAGAAGAATTGGAACGTTATACCCAGCTGTTGACCACACAAGAATCGCTGACCTCAGAAGATCTGCAGCTGGCCCGGCGCGTTCTCGAGAGCCAATACATGGCAGAGTTACTCGGCGATGGGGGAATTTGCCGTTGTGGAAACCACTATTTCACCTATCAAAGAGCCGTCGTGAATCTCGTTCAGCAGGTGTTTGCAACAAAGATCGAGGACCTCAAGCAAAAAGGGATGCCCCTTTCTGGTTTGTCATCCATAAATCTGTTTTGCTGTCATCGGCCAGAATTATATCGTGAGCTCCATGATGCCGATGTGAACATCCCTAAAGCGATGCGTTTGGTGCGCATTCATATCGAACAGAAACGAGAGGATGCGTTTGTTCCTGTCTTTAGTTTTGCGGGCGTAACGCCAAGTCTTGGCCACCTCAAGCAAAAACAACCCATACCCCTGTTGTTGTGCCATCCGCCAAAGCTGTTGCTAAACCCATGGATGAACCGCTGTGAGCAGAATTTTTACGCCGCACTTGGTGCGGATTCCACCTCCCCCGTAGAGGTGGCAAGAGTCATTGCGCGGTTTCAAAACACGTGGGCCATCACCATGCCGTTTCGGCGGGGAAGTGCGGCCCTTGGGGAATGGCTGGCAGCCTCACTGTATGAGGCCCATGGGCTCACAGCCCAAGCCTCTTCTGAGGCACTGAGTGTGGATCACGCGTCATTCATTCACTGGGGCTGGGAGAATTTTTATGAGTTTTACATGAAAAATCACAGGATTCAGTCTTCTGATGGCCAGGATGCATCGGATAAAGCTGTTGAAATAGCGCACGAATAGTGCAAAAAAGACCGAAAAAAAAGCACTCCGCGAAAGCAGCGCGTATTCATGGTGGCATCAATCTGGTGCCAGATTGATCCTCGAGCGGAACAAAAAGGGTGAGAACCTTAATCACGATGCTGGTCGATGAAGGAAAGCACCCAGTTCCATCTCAAAAAGTGATCGTGCCTGATCAACAATAACTTATTTGAAAATACTACGACTAAATCTTGGGTTTTCAGGTATTACATGCAGTGTGCCATTAAGCATAGATGCACTAAGTCTTCTTGAACCTGCATTATGTATCGTAATTTCATCAAATGCTGACGGCGTAATGTCATGGTAGATATCGTAGGAACGATAAGCCAACAGCGCGATGCCCAGCGCCAGCCAAGGGTTAAATATCATCAACGGCAAAGCTGTGAACCAGAAAATCTTGAGTCGGGTTCGTTTCTGGCTGCGCTGGAAAACCCGACCGCTTTCCATGGTGATTGTCTCCCCTTCCCGGGTTGCAACCCGGTCTACCCAGTGAATAACAAACAAGGAGACAAACGTGAAAAAAAATAGACTTGGGCCAAGCTTTAACCCCAGATATACCTCCCTACCCATGGAAAGATAAGCCATGCCAAATAATATTGAACACTGCAAAAAAGTGAATAAGAAAAGGATCACGCGATTAGCGTTAATGAATTTTCTTGATGGTCTTATGACAAAAGATCTTTTAGACATCTAAATCCATTTATTTTTTTTCTTTTTATCACTATATGATTTTTCAAAAAATTAAACGACGGGATATCATGCGTATGTGCCAAAGTCTAACGCAGTGTCTCATTTCTCCCGATCGCGGCTGACCATATTTGGCGTCAGCGAGTATTCGCCTAAGTTCTTGAAGACAAACCGGAACATGATGGCCGTTGCGGGTTTGAGGTCTTCCGTATCCCGGTAGTAGGTCTTGCTGAGGGTGGTTGTAAGCGTAAAACATTCATCGCTGTAGGTGAGATTGGCCCGTTGTTCGAGCTTGCCTTTGTCCTTACCAATACCCCGTAAGGTGCCAACACCCACGCTCCAATTCCGGTGAAATTGTGAGGCCAGCGCCAGATCAATCTGTTTACCCTTTTGATCCCTTGAATCTTCCTCCAGCCGAGGCAGTTGCGTAAAGGTCGCCGTCACATTCAAAATGGGCTGCCCAACCGTGGTCAGAATCTCAGAGCGGCGCGGTTTAAAGTCTGATTCACGTAAGAGGAATGAAGATTTCAGTGACCACCACGACGTATAGCGCCAGGCGAGACGCGCCACATAATTGGACGCGCCTTGTCGCAGTCCCGCCGCGTTTTGTTGGCGACGATCTTGGATTTTGAGTTCTTTTTTGCTGAGCCGGCGCCAGGGGTTGAGCCCAGCAGCAGGGGGAGGCGTGATGCGCTGGCGTTGACCAAAGACGTTATCAAAGGCAACATCATCCCGCCTGGAAAGCTGGAAGGATTGCGCCAGCAAAACATCAAGACGCTTTTCAGGTCCTGAGCTTAGATCTTGGTGCAACCCCAAGTAAGCGCGCGTTCCTCCATCGATGCGGTCGAGGCCGGCAAAGCGATTCTCGCTAAAGATGTTACTATCATTGAGCTCGAAGAAACGGCTGTCCTCATTGGGAATCCAAATATTCTTATTCATTTTAGGAGCAGCAACCAGGCCGCCAATGGGCTCGAGAATACACGTTGTGGATTGTCCATAGCGCACAAACGGCATGCGCCAGTCCACATAGAGTTGGGGAATCCCGCGCTGCACATCCCGGGATATGTCATGCTTTTCAGCAATATCGGGTCGGAAGTTTTGGATGTGATAATGATCACCGCGCACCCGAGCGCCAAAGGTGAACACATCGCCCCATGAGGAGGTATTAACTTTCTGCCAGCCGAAAGTTGCGCTGAGGCGCTGCATATCACCACCGGTGCGACGCTCAAGATTCATACCGTTCATATCAACCGAGAACCGCCCGCCAAAAGAGTCTGGCTTTGAGAGGAAATTGACGTCGGCAAGGGGCGCAATGAGAGGAGTGGTCTTGTCACGGTCGGCGGGGTTGAGGCCCTGGAAGCTGTAGGCGCGGATGTTCCCATAGCTGCGGCCATAAAAACCACGCACATAAGCGGTCGAGCGCAAGAACGATTTTTTCTGATAGCCCAAATGGGTATAGCGCTTTAGATATGTATGATCAGATGTGCGAAGCACATTTAAGCCTGCTTGCAGGTGACTGTTGATGTTGACCCGCGCCAACAGATCAACATGGCCGCGAACCCGTTTAATGTTTTGTAAACCGAGGTCGGGATTATTTTGACCTGCTTTGGCAAGGCCTTGTTTGGTTTTTTGAATGTCCTTTTTGACTTTTTCATAGGCACCGCGCTTCATCTCAGTCACGCTGCCATAAATTTCAAAAACACCACGATTAAAGCTTTTGCGATATTCCGCGCCAAACACAGGACCCGCATCAGCCAGATAGGCAGGCTCGATTAATAAATCCGATGTGGGATCGATCACCCAGTAATAGGGAATGACCGTGGTAAAGCCATTGTGTGAAGAATTGCCAAAAAAGGGTGTTAAGAAACCCGAGCGGCGCTTAACGCCTGGTGCTGGATGGCGGAAGTAGGGTGCGTAGAGCGCAGGAATGCCAAAGAAATCCATGGTGGCGTGGCGATAAATAATATCTTCATTCACCCCTTCAGCCTCATTGCCTTTGACCCATTCTACATCCTCAGCCCGCATCTGCCACAGAGGCGGCTGAGAGGAAGGACTGCGGCAGACACTACAGGGGGAATAAACGGCTTTTTCAAATTCGCTGACGCTTGTCACGTTGCGACGTGCCTGGCGTGCTGATAACAGGGATTCATCGGCAAGGATGACCTGTAAGTCTTTGACAAAGCCTTCTTTCATGTCGCCGGTCAGCTCGATGTAATTGCTGAACGAGACTTCCCCTGCAGGATCATAAAGGCGCACATTACCAGATGCTGTGACAAGGTCGCTTTCTTCATTATAGGTGACCACATCGGCCTGCAGCAACCTGCCATCATGGACGATCTCAACATTGCCCCGGGCGATGGTAAGTCCTAAATCACGATCATTTTTAAGTTCATCACAGATCAGTAGTATGGGCTGGTTTTTCTGCACCTCACGCTTGGTGCCGCCTGGGTATTGAGGAGAGGAGTCTGCCGCAACAAGAGCCGTGGTGGAGAGATAAATAAAGGCTAAAAGGGGAAGAGAGCGTCCAAGCTGCATTGCGTATTAACCATCCTCAAGGTGAAGTAAAATCCAGGCTGCAACAGCCAAACTCACGCCAACTGGAATCCAGGCAGCGACCATGGCTGGCACTGTTCCAGCGCTTCCCAAAGCATAAGAGATATCGCGCAGCACGTATAGTGCAAACGCGAGTGCTATGCCAGCGGTGAGCCAAAAAGCCTGGTGCCCTTGGCGAAGGGGCCGTAACGCAAAGGCGGCTGCAAGAAAAACCATGATCCCCAACCAGAACATTCGCGCCCACAAGCTGTGCCAGTAGACCAGATATTTTTGGCTTGAGAGACCGGCGCGCTCTAACAGATGGATAAAGCGCGGCAAATCCCAAAAGGAGACCGTGTAGACAGCGGTGCCTTGCTCTTCAAAGGACTGGGGGGTGATTCCAGTGTAAATCTGAAACTCTTCCAGGTGTTGCGGCATTAGCCCTGGACGCGTCATCCAAGCTTTTGAAAAGACGAATTGGCCGTTCTGCCATTGGGCCTTTTCTGCGGTCAGAATCCCCTGAAGCTGATTTTTCTGATTAAAGGTAAACAGGGTGACATCGCGAAATAGCCACTCTTTGGGATTGACGTGGTTGGCGTGAAAAATACGCTCGTTTTCCATCAAAGATTCTTTCATCCACAAACCGGTATCCGAGAGAGTCAGGCTTTCTTGCTCGCCAAAAAGGTATTTTCGCTCCAGCTTTTCGTGACGTCGCATCATTTTTGAAAAGACCGGATTGAGGACAACCACATCGACGGCACCCAGCAAAGATCCAGCAAGGGCAAGCGGCATCAACATCTGCCAAATGGAAAGACCGCTGGCGCGCAAAACATCCACTTCCCGAAACCGATTCATGCGCCACAGGGTTAATACGGCCGCAAAGAAGAAGATGAAGGGCAAAATACGCTCGATCAAATTGGGTAAGCGCAAAACCAAAAGCTGCGTAATCACTCCTGGGGTCACGTCTGGTTTGAGGGCTGCTTTGCGCAAAATTTCTGCAAGATCAAACATACCAATGACCAACGTGACCACCACTAAGACAAGGCCTAAGGCTTTGAGGTAGTTCTTGATGTGATAGCGGACAAGGGTTGGTGATGTCAGGCTCATGATGCCCTCCTTGCTTTAGGCGCATACTTCCTTTGATGCTGTCGCAGCAAAAGCACAGAAGGGACAAGTGTGGAGGCCAGCACAAGACCGTAGGCAAGCCATATAATGGGTGTCCAGCGTTCGTAATAATTGATGAGGCCTAAAAGGGTTACCTGGACAAAGGCGCACGCTGCCGCCGCAAGGCCAAGGGCCTTCACCCGTCCGCGTCGATTATAATCACCCTGCAAGAGACTGATGAGGCAAATGAGAGCGTAAATCAAGGCTGTCCAGGGCATCAGCAGGCGACTATGGGCCTCGGCGTGATAGCGCCTAGCTGTTTTCTTTCCAAGATTTTCAGGATCTGCGCACATGAGCTCATTGAGATAAAGTTCACAGGGTTTGCGGGTGCGTTTTGTGGGCTCGGCGGTTAGACCTGTGAGTTCAATGGTATATTGGTCGAATGTTAAAAGTTGCGGTGCGCTGCTGTTGGATGAAAATTCATAGCGGTGCCCATTGAGCATGGCAATCCGCATGCCCTCAGGTTGTTCAATAACAGCCCCAAACTCAGCAGTCAGGGTATAGGTGTGCTGTTCATCCCGGGCGTCGTGGATAAAGAGTCCTCTGAGATCTCCGTTGCGTCGTCGCTCGCGGACATAAACGGTTAAGTCCTTGAATGTATTGAACTCGCCCGGTGTCAGTAAATAGGTGCCCACATTATTGCGAATCCTGAATTCCATATCTTTGAAATTCTGGAAGGATCGTGGCAGCACACTTAGATTAAGATAATAGAGGATCCCAACCACGATGAGTGCCAAGACAAGACCGGGTTTTGCCAGCTGTAGATTGCTGAGACCCACGCTGCGCATGACGATGAGTTCATTATCTTGGATTAGGCGATTGTAGGTTGTGAGCACGGCAATCATCAGGCCAATGGGCAGAATCAGGCCAAGTAAGTCCGGAACAAGCAGGAGCACCAGCTGCGCAAAAATGCTCAAGGATAAGCCGCGGTTCAAAACGATGTCGATAAAGCGCATGGACTGGGTCAGCCATACGGCAAGGGTGAGCACACCAGTAATGGAGAGCATTGCCAGGGCCATTTGGCGAAAGACATAGACCGAGTAAATCAATGCCGCGAGACTTTCTTCAGCTTTCTGTTGCTTGTTAGGCGCAGGTCTGTGTACCTTGCATCTTGAGCCTGTACCTAGTTCTAGTATAGATAAAGGCACATTCCAAGATATTTTGGCGCCTGTAAGAGTATAGAAGGTAGATGTGATGCATTATTCTCGCTGGATTTTCCCTGCCCTCGTTGGTTTTGTTGTATCCGCTTTTCAGGGTGTTGCAGCCTCCTCAACGGCCGATATGGGACGCGCTGTTGCCGTTGTGAATGATAAAATCATTTCCCGTGCCGATTTGGATGAACGCATCAGCCTCACCATCATTTCATCGGGCCTTGAGGATGCGCCCCAAGTTCGCAACCAGCTGAAAGAGCAAGTCTTAAAGCTGATGATTGATGAAATTCTGCAGTTACAAATTGCCAATAAATTCGAGATTAAAATCAGCGATGCGGAAGTTGAGGCGGCCTTTGATGATATCGAGCACCGCAATAACATGCCCCAGGGCGAATTGCGTAAATTGCTTCAGGAAAAAGGTATTCCGTTGCGCATCATGCGCGAACAATTGCGGGCGGGGATTGCATGGCGTGAGTATGTGCGTGCGAAATACGGCCAATTAGTCCAGGTAAGCGATGAAGAAGTGGCGCGCAAAATGGCCGAGCAAGAGCGTGCCAAAGCCAAAACCCATTACTTGATTGCTGAGTTGTTTTTGCCCGTGGAGTCAGCAGCAGATGAGGCCAAGGTTAAGCAACAGGCGCTGCAGTTCATGACCGATATGCGTAAAGGGGCGCATTTTTCTGCCCTTGCCCGCGAGTTTTCCCAGGCACCCAGTGCTCCCCAAGGGGGAGATATTGGCTGGATCCCAGAAGGTTCCCTGGATCCTGCCCTTGAGGCGGTCGTTAAGAGCATGGTACCCAATGATGTCTCCATGCCGGTGCGCACCCAGGACGGCTATTATTTGCTGATGCTACGGGGTGTGCGGCCAGCGGGTGCAGAGGCTAAGTCAGATACGGCGCTGACCTTTGCCCAAGCCTTATTTCCCCTGCAGGGTCAGCTCAGTGATGAGAAGATCGGCGCTGCCATGGGGCGTGCCAAGAAATTAACTTCTGGCGTTGCCAGCTGCGGGCACCTTAAAGCCCTTGCCAAGGATAAAAAGGATGTCGAAGTTCGTGAAGTCAATGACGCGCTTGTCAGTGAGATGGTGCCGCAACTGCGCGATCTCCTGTTGGGATTGGGTCTCAACCGGCCCAGTGAACCCATTTTGACCGACATTGGTGTGATTGTCTTTATGGTCTGCAATCAGGAAGAGGTAAAGCCGGAAGAACTGACGCTAGAGACCGCACGCCTGATGTTGCAAGAAGAGAAAATCAATAACCAAGCGCAACGTGAGATCCGCGATCTGCGCCGGAATGCACACATCGATATGCGGATGTAGACGTGGATCCTGTTGCGGACTTACCCCCTTTGGGCGACGTGATCGCCCGCGAGGGTTTATGGGCCAAAAAAGCCTTAGGTCAGAACTTCTTGCTGGATATCAACCTGACGCGGCGCATTGCCCGTGCTGCTGGGGATCTCTCTCAGACGACCATCGTCGAGGTGGGGCCTGGCCCGGGGGGGTTGACCCGTGCGCTGTTATTGGAAGGGGCGGCAAAGGTTATAGTGATCGAAAAGGATCCCCGTTTCTTACCCGTGCTGCGGGAAATTGCCGATGCCGCAGCAGGTCGGCTTGAAATTGTCCATGAAGATGCTCTTGCCTTCAATTGGGCGCAGTGGAGCGAGCCCATCAAGATCGTCTCTAACCTTCCATACAATATTGCAACGCCCCTGATGATTGGGTGGTTGCGAGAGATCGAGCGCTTTGCCTCCATCACGGTCATGATCCAAAAAGAGGTGGCTCAGCGCCTGGTAGCGCAACCACGCACGTCTGCTTACGGTCGCTTGAGTGTCATGTCGCAATGGAAAAGCCAGGTCCGAACATGTTTTGATGTGCCACCCAGTGCCTTTTTGCCACCACCCAAGGTTGTGTCGACCGTTGTTCACTTTATCCCTCGTGTTTTGGAGGCTATTCAGCCCTCTTGGCCGGTTATGGAAAAGCTTGTTGCAGACGCCTTTAGTATGCGGCGCAAGATGCTGCGCAGTTGTTTGCAAGAATATGACGAGGAAATTTTAGCCAAGGCCATGGAAACCGCCTGCGTTAAACCAACCCAACGGGCGGAAGAGCTCTTGGTTCAGCAATTTATTGCCCTGGCGCAAGCCCTTGAGAACTCAGGCCAGGGCGGGTCTGCATCATCGAAAGTCTAAACCTATTTCAGATCTTTAAGTTTATCCCCTGCTTTGCTGCCAACGGCTGATCCAATCATCACGTCATCCTTGCTGGGGAGGATGCCCGTGTGGGTCGGCAGGGGAATCTGCCAATATTCAGGATGCTCAATTTTAACGATTTTTTTAGCAAGCTTCTTGGCAACGGGTGTGCCGGAGGCTGAGCCAATCATCACGTCGGCTGCTTTCAATTTATCCTCAGGAATGACCACATCGATTTTGCCGTGTTTATGTTTTTTATGTTTCTTAACGTGATCTTTTTTCACGTCCGGTTTTATGGCTGGCGTTGTGGATGTCATTGCACCCTCGTGTTTTTCTGCAACCATGGTGCCGCTGTTGGTGATCATGCCTGGCGTTCCAGATTTTATGGCCTCTTGCTGGTGTTCTGCGGCGTAAACTGTACTAAAGCCTGAGGCAAAAAGTATCACGGCAGAGGACAGTAAAATTTCCTTCATCATCTTAGTTTTCATGGGTTTTTCCTTTCTTAGTTCATTCAACACCTTACATGGCAATTCTAGGCGGTTTGGAATTAAAAAATGATTAATGGTCAAATAAAAAAGACTTTTGTCAATATTAGACTGTGGCGAGCGGGACACAATGGGAAGCGACACTATCTCTAACTTAATTAAAATTTGACGCATCTTCTTAAAATGATTTGAATGGTTTTTGGGAAAGTGTATTTCCAAAAATGCAAACTAAAAATGAGGTTGAGCAATGAAGAAGTTTCTGATTGGCGCGGCTGCTGCCAGCGTTCTTGCATCAGGCGTTGCCCATGCAGTGGA
The DNA here is from genome assembly GCA_046318415.1 of Holosporales bacterium. GTDB lineage: Bacteria > Pseudomonadota > Alphaproteobacteria > Caedimonadales > Caedimonadaceae > JBKCUK01. Next base: position 66,920 of record JBKCUK010000012.1, read on the forward strand.
GCATAGCCCTTACCTAGGTCTGGCATTAGGGGCCCAGATGTTCCGTAACAAGGTGCGCATGGCTAAGTCTGATGCGGGTGCTGCCTGGACATACCAATCTTTGAATTCCAATAAGCAGGTCCTCGCAGGTGGCGTTGCACTTGGTTGGGCGTTCAAAATGAATTGGTTCCACATGGCGCCTGAAATCGAGTACCTTTTTGGCGCTTCCTCCAAGACAAAGACAAAAGGGATCAACAGCAGCTCCATGACCGGACATGATTGGGTGCGCGTTGAGAGCCGTGGTGCATTTAACGCGGCGCTTCGCATGGGCTATCACTACAACGACAATTTGTTGATGTATGTTCGTGGCGGTGTTGAGGCACGTCAATTCAAGGTTCGCGGTCACAACGTGTTTTTTGGCGTGACAACTCAGACTATGAAAAATTCCCACAGCAAGACCCGTTGGGCCCCAGCCTTTGGTCTTGGTGTCGAAGGCAACATCACCAAGGAACTGAGCCTAGGCCTTGAAGCCCGCTCAGCCTTCTTCAAGAAGAAGAGCCGTTTGGTTTCCACACGCCTCAGGGCAACCGATACAGCTGATTCTAAAACCCGCATCAGCCATCGCGCCGGTGTTGACACGGTTATGCTGCGCGCAACCTATCGCATGGGTCAGCTTTTTAAATAAGCCGCCTTTGATTGCTAAGGATCGCAAGGGAGCCTTCAGGGCTCCCTTTTTTCATGGACCTGCAAGATTCCTTCCGGTTGGAGAAAAGGGTACGCCCTTTGTTAAAAATCGCCTTATTGCCTTAATGTCCTTTTTGATATTTAATCGCGTTCGCAAGAGAATAAGGACAAAATGAAAATGATGATCAAAAAACCTCTTTTAGCGTCGTTGCTGGTGTTGGTCTGCGCATTCATTTGCCCTGCCAAAGCCACTGATCTTGAAGAAGCCATCACCCCAATTCCAGGATCGCCCCTCTTTTATTATGACGATATCAAGCTCGCAACGGGATTACATGTAAGCCTCAGCGGTGAGACCAAACAGGGACGTCAGTGGCAAGCACGAGAGATCCGTCATGAAGACCTGTCCCTGATGCAACGCCTGATGACCGATGCCGCGCTTATGCAGTACTTTGCGGCTGGTTATGCAAAAAATGCCGAGCAGGTTGAGGCGTCGATCAATCATTACACCGCCATGGGGCATGCCGGCTATCCACTGGGGGGTCTTACAATTTTGCTGGAACATCAGCCGGTGGGCCACATTTTTTGTGTGGAGCAACATGAGCCTGGCGTTGCAGAAATCGGTTATATCTTTGATCATGGCTGTAAAAATTCTGGCTTGGCTTCTGCTGTTGTGCAAGTTTTGACCCACCAATGGGCCCCTGAGCTGCATCGCATTGCCTGCGGCCAGCTATTAGATCCACAGCAGCACAGCGCCGCTATTGAGAAATTCAAGTGTTTTCAAAACTCTCCTCTAAAGAAGCTGGTGGCAACAGCAAGCCCTGCCAATGTGGCTTCTTGGATGGTACTAAAAAAGAATGGTTTTCGACCAGCTGCTGCAGCGGTGCGCAACCATGATGAGATTATAGTCCTGCCACAAGAAGAAAGACCGCCTCACGATGACCGTGCGGCTTTTTATGCGTATTGGCAGCGGGTTGAAAAAGCCTTGGGTGATTTCTATTCAGGACCGGATGCCCTTCAGGCTGATGTTTGCTACTTTTACTTGGAAAGCGCGGATAAGGTATGGGTGTTCAGCCAGAAAACCTATACACAACCTGGATTTCAAGCACGCCAAAAAATCAAATTCCATTTTGAATTAAACATAAACACAACCAAGTGAATCACGCATTAGGAATTCAACATCCTATCTCGCCTGTGCAGGGCCCCTAGGCTGCCAGAACACTGGTAAGAGATGGGCTTGAGATGCGCATCGCAAAGAACGAAACAAATTTGAGTGGAGGTTAAAATGCTACAGTCATTATTACAGCAGCGTTGTGCTCTTTTTCTGGGTTTTTTTAGTGGTCTTTCTGGAACACTTGCCACAGATCTGAGCGCGGTTCCGGGCTCAGAAATTTTTTACTATGAGGATTCAGAGGGAGCCAAAAGGCTCCATGTAAGACTTGGGGGATGTTCTAAGGCGGGTATCCAGTGGGTAGCCCGCGATGTCCAAGAAAAGGATATTCCTTTTATGGAGGATCACTTTTTTGATGAAAGGGTCATGAAGAATTATGGCTCTGGTGAACGGCGCGAAAAAAACGCCACACGGGAGAGGTTGCAAACAATTTGGATTCCACGTTTTGACAATGGCCATCCCCATGGGGGAATGACCTTGCTCAAAGCGTATCTGGAAGAGGGCAGAGTGCATTCTCGCCAGCCCATTGGTCATGCTGTCGCTGGCGGAGGGGATGGCCCTGGGGTCTCAGAAGTAGCTTACGGGCTGAATCCTTACCTGGATGTGGAGGGGCGTCAGGAAAGGTTGTGGGGGCAGGGGATTATCTCTTCTGTTCTTGGGGAAATCGTTGAAAGTTGGGCGCCTGAAGTGCGTCGCATTGGATTGGGCGTGGGGCTTGATGAACGTCAGCATATGAACATGATTGAAGCTTTTCGGTGCTTTGACAACCAGACCTTGGCGCAGTTAGATGCAACTTCAAGTCCAAAAAATATCGCGTCATGGAAAGCCATGGATCAGAGAGGTTTTGGTGCAGCACAATCCCGTGTGTGCGTCACAAACGGGATCTTCAATTTTGAAAATCCTGATCATCCGACCTTTGATGGACTCGAGTCCCGGGAAAAAGAGCAGGTCTTCTGGCAGAATTTTGAGGCCGACAGCCTTATGGCTTTGTTTGACAGCAAGCGGGCGCCAAGCCCTTTATCACCTGGTGTGCGTTATCAATGCTATGATCCTTTCGGCCGGCTGCGGACCTTTAGCTGGGATCAGAAGTTTAATCGCATCAAGTATCACTTCGAATTAAAACTTAACACCTCTGAGTAATCTCAAGGGGTGCAGCCTTGCTATGACGAGGGGGGGGATAACACCCTCCTTGTCTCATCCCCTCAGACATCATTCACATCTGTCCCGATCGAAACCAAGAATTGAACTGGCTTGCCACTTGTGCTGCCCTTGCTAAGGGGCGGCAGTCTTATTTATGCACTGCACAAGGCAGGATATTGATAAATAAAATGCATCATATGCCGATAATGCCCCCCCAAGCACGGGTAAAAGCGTACATGGGGGATTCAAAAAGGCCTTGGGGAAAATGCTCTTTAAAGACCTCACGATAGCTTAGGCTTGCGCCACATCAGTCAATCCTTTAGGGATTCAAAGAACTTCTTCACCTTGTCAGAAAAGGTCTCGCTTTCAGGGCTATTGCGCCCCCCTGCTTCCAGCTTAGCGAATTCTTCAAGCAGTTCCTTTTGGCGTTTGCTGAGGTTAACCGGCGTTTCCACCTGCACATGGATGTAAAGGTCACCGCGAAGGGAGCGGCGCAAGATGCTCATGCCCTTGCCTTTAAGGCGGAACTGCTTGCCCGACTGGGTTCCCTCTGGAATGGCGACCTTGACGTTACCACCTTCAATGGTGGGAATTTCAATGGAGCCACCCAGGGCTGCTGTGGTCATGGAGATGGGTGCGCGACAATGCAAGGAAGATCCATCACGCTCGAAAAAGGCATGGGGATTGACCTCAACAAAGACGTAAAGATCACCTGGCGTGCCATTGCGCACGCCGGCCTCTCCTTCGCCGGCCAGGCGGATGCGGGTGCCATCATCAACACCGGCTGGAATCGCAACGTTCAACGTGCGTTCCCCAGTTTTACGCCCCGAGCCCCCACAGGATTTGCAGGGATCCGAGATGGTCTGGCCAACGCCTTGACAGCTGGTGCAGGTGCGCTCGAAGGTGAAAAATCCCTGTTGCGAGCGCACGGTTCCTCGACCCCGGCAGGTGGAACATACCGTTGGTGCCGCGCCCTTTGCCGACCCCAGCCCTTTACAGGGCTCACATTTCAAAAGGGTGGCAACGCGAATCTTCGCCTGGGTGCCTTTGAAGGCCTCTTCCAAGCTGATGCGCAGTTTGTAGCGCAGATCTGCGCCCCGTTGCGCCGCCGCCGCACCGCCTTGGCCGCGACCGCCGCCCATGAAATCGCCAAACATTTCTTCAAAAATATCGGCAAAGCCGCTGGCATCCCCCTGGTGGAACCCGCCAAAGCCGGCGCCGGGACCTCCACGTCCGCCCCCCATGGCAGGGTCGAATGCCGCATGGCCAAATTGGTCGTAGGCAGCCCGTTTTTGCGCATCTTTCAGCACTTCATAGGCTTCATTGAGCTCGCGAAACTTGGCCTCTGCTTCTTGATTACCGGGGTTGCGGTCTGGGTGATATTTCATCGCCAGCTTGCGATAAGCCTTCTTCAGATCATCATCCGATGCGGATTTAGACACCCCAAGAATTTCGTAAAAATCACGTTTTGTTGCCATGATTGCATCCACTGTTGATTTTTATGATCAAAGCGGCCGAGAAAACTCGGCCGCTTGATGGATATAAAAGAGGCGCTAAAGTTTAGGCCTGATTTTTCTTATCGTGACTGATGTCTTCGAACTCAGCATCGATCACTTCGGCTTCCTTGGCTGTCTCTGCGCCTGAGGTTGATCCCGTGGACTCAGCGGCAGCACCTTCTTGAGCTTGGTCCTGCTGGGCTTTATAAAGCGCCTCGCCAAGCTTCATGGCCACTTGCATCAGGTGCTGGGTCTTCGCCTGGATGGCGCCCACATCTTCGCCCGAGGTGACCTCACGAAGGTCCTTGATGGCGGCTTCGATTGCGGCCTTTTCTTCCGCCGAGATTTTATCGCCATGTTCCGACAGCGATTTCTCGGTCGAGTGTGCAAGGCCTTCTGCGTGGTTGCGCGCCTCGATTAGCTCGCGACGCTGCTTGTCCTCTGCCGCGTGGGATTCAGCATCTTTGACCATTTTTTCAATGTCAGCATCGGAAAGTCCGCCTGAGGCTTGAATGCGGATTTGCTGCTCCTTACCCGTGGCCTTGTCCTTTGCTGACACACTCACAATACCGTTGGCATCAATGTCAAAGGTGACCTCGATTTGTGGCATGCCACGGGGTGCTGGCGGCAAGCCCACCAGATCAAACTGGCCCAGAAGCTTGTTATCCGCAGCCATTTCGCGCTCACCTTGGAAGACACGAATGGTCACCGCCGTTTGATTGTCATCGGCGGTCGAGAATACCTGGCTCTTACGCGTGGGAATGGTGGTGTTGCGGTCAATCAGACGGGTAAAGATGCCGCCCAAGGTCTCAATGCCAAGGGACAAAGGTGTGACATCCAGAAGCAAAACGTCCTTCACATCGCCCCGCAAGACGCCACCTTGAATAGAGGCACCCATGGCCACCACTTCATCCGGGTTGACGCCGCGATGGGGTTCGCGACCGAAAATCTGTTTCACCACTTCAGCGATCTTGGGCATGCGGGTCATGCCACCCACCAAAATCACCTCATCGATTTGGGAGGCCGAGATGCCAGCATCCTTCAATGCCGCCTTACACGGGGCAACGGTGCGCTCGATTAATGGATCCACAAGCGCCTCAAGCTTCGCGCGGGTGAGCTTCACATTCAAGTGCTTAGGTCCTGAGGCATCGGCAGTGATGAAGGGCAGGTTCACCTCGGTCTGCATGGAGGATGAAAGCTCGATTTTTGCTTTTTCTGCTGCTTCCTTCAGGCGCTGCAGGGCAAGACGGTCGGCGCGCAGGTCAATGCCTTGCTCTTTTTTAAATTCATCGGCCAGATATTCGATGATGGCCTGGTCAAAGTCTTCACCGCCCAAGAAGGTGTCACCATTGGTGGACTTCACTTCAAATACGCCGTCGCCAATTTCCAGGATCGAGACGTCGAACGTTCCGCCACCTAAGTCGTAAACGGCAACGGTACCTGTGTGTTTTTTCTCAAGGCCATAGGCAAGGGCTGCGGCGGTGGGCTCGTTGATAATGCGCAAGACCTCAAGGCCTGCAATCTGACCGGCGTCTTTGGTTGCTTGGCGCTGGGCATCGTTGAAGTAGGCGGGAACCGTGATCACCGCTTGGGTCACTTTTTCCCCAAGATAAGCTTCGGCGGTTTCCTTCATTTTCTGCAGGATAAACGCGCTAATTTGGCTGGGGCTGTACTTGGTGCCCTGCACATCGACCCACGCATCGCCATTGTCTGATGGCACGATTTTGTAAGGAACTAAATCGATGTCCTTCTTGGTGGTGGGATCTTCAAAGCGACGGCCAATCAAGCGCTTGATGGCAAAGAGGGTGTTTTCAGGGTTGGTGACAGCCTGACGTTTCGCCGCGTGGCCCACCAAGCGTTCGCCGTCCTTTGTGAAGGCTACCATGGATGGAGTTGTGCGGAAACCTTCTGAATTTTCAATGACTTTTGCAGTCGAACCTTCCATGACCGACACGCACGAGTTGGTGGTGCCAAGGTCAATACCAATGACTTTACTCATATCTTCCTCCGTAAGCAGATTTGCAAGACCCCATGCGGGCGCCCAACAAAACCCTTGTTTTCATCACGTAAGAGTCCAATGAAGACCTCTCACACTTTCTATTTATACGATTCGGCAACAAAAATTTCAAGGGTTGATGCATAAAATGCAAGGTAATCTGAGGCTTAAGCTGCCGATGCCGCTCTTTCCTGGGCGGCACATCAATGATAAAGTAGCGCGAGTCATTGATGGAGGAATTCGCATGCGACGCCTGATTATCAGCCTTGGAATTTTAGTGGGAATGGTGGTTGCAGCGGCCTTCATTGTACCGGCTTTTATTGATTTGAATCGCTATAAAGGCGAGATCCAAAGCCAAGTGCAGAAGATCACAGGCCAACCCCTTGAGCTTAAGGGGGGTATTCGGTTGCGCCTTCTGCCGGCGCCCTTTATTAAAATTGAAGGTCTTGTGTTTGGACGCACTCCGGATGGCCGCGCCATTGCCCAAATTGAAGCGTTATCCTTGTCTGCCGAGCTTTTGCCCTTATTGAAAAAGCGCCTGGTGATCCAAGCAGTGGATCTACAAAAGCCCCATGTGGACATCGTGGGCGTGCAGAACGTGCTCGCGCAAATGGGCGCATCGAGTGCCAAGACCCAGGCCACAAAAGTGCCCATGGAAGGGCAGATGGCAGCATCGGGAAGCACCCAAGGTGCTGATTTCCAGTTGCAAATTCAGTCTGCAACCCTGAAGGACGGAACCTTTGTTTATAAAAAGGGACAGGCGACCCATACCTTAAGCAAAGTGATGGTCAAGGCAAGCCTTGGCGGTGTGCAGGGTCCCCTCAACATTGATACCCAGGGTGAGTGGAACGGCATTCCAGTGGATGTGGATGTGGCGGCCGACAAACTGTGGGGCGATATGCCCATCAATGTGCGTGCGACCCTTGCGGGTGCGCGGATGAAGTTTAGGGGGACTGCAAATATCGACACCCAATCCGCTTCGGGCACACTCAATCTCGCTTTGCCAGAGGAAATGACAAAGCCTGCTGCAGTCCATGTGGGCCAGCTTCGCCAAGGAGCTTCTGTGTTGGCGCAGGTGGAGGCAACGGCAGAGCACCTGCAAATCATCAACGCTGAATTGGACATGGGAAGCGTGCGGGCGCGGGGGGCTGTGGATATCACATTGGGGGATAAAGTCGGTGTCCGGGGGCAGTTCTCGAACTTACCGGGTGGCGGCGTTCTGCAGCTGTCGACGGCAGCGGGGCAGGATCCCATGGTGATCGATCTGAGCCTCAAGGCTGCAAAAGTTGCGGAATTCCTTAAAGGGATGGAAATCAGTGCACCGCGGCTTCCACAGGAATTGGCGGCAGGTTCTTTGGCCATCAAGGCGGGTCTTCGCCTGCTAGATGGTGCCATCGACGTGCCAACCCTCCACGTGCAAGCCGGTCAGGCGTCCCTTAATGGAAGCTTGCGCGTCAAAACGGCAAAACAACCGACGCAAGTAGAGTTTAAATTCACCACCACGACACCCCAGGCCCTAGCGGCCTTGGCAGGGCAGAGCTTTCCGTCTGGCTTTACCACATTAGGGGCCAGTGGCGCGGTGACCCTTGGAGAGGCTACCCAGCTGAATGTGGATCTCAAAGCCGAAAGTTTAAGTGCCAAGATACAAGGCAGCATCGGGCCGGATGATCAGCATAACCTGAATGTGGGCCTCACCCACCCCGATGCGGCATCCCTTGTGGCCAAGTTTGGTGTGACACCTTCTCCCATTAAGGGCGCTGTGCTCGCGGCAACCCAAGTCGCAGGTTCAGCAAAGCAGACCAATCTCACCATTCTCAATCTCAATGTGGGTGGTCTAGGCCTTAAGGGGAGTGCCAAAATTGATCTCACCGGCGCACGTCCAAAGCTGACGGCAGATCTTCAAGGGCAGGCGCTGAAACTGGACGAGCTTTTGGCCTTTCTCGAGAATGAACAAGGCTCCGATCCTTATAAGCCACACCTGTGGTTGGTGGCAGCCAAGGGTAGTGTGGCCGATAAATGGTCCAAAGATCCACTTGATCTGAAGTCCCTCAACAGCCTAGATGCCGATGTCCGCCTGAGTTTCCCCAGTATCAGTCAGGCGGATATGGTATTCGAAAAGGTGGCCGCATCCCTCCAATTGGCAGGCGGTATCTTGAGCGTCCAAAATCTGCAAGCCCAATGTTATGGCGGCCAAGCTTCCGCCACCGCATCGTTGGATACGGGGCGCAGCAATGCCCTTCGCGTCACAGGCCAGATCCAGGGTGCAAAGCTGCGGCGCCTGGTGCAAACCGAGGGTCGCTTTAAAATCAAGAATGGCTTGATGAATGCTAGCCTCGATGTCACGGGGGCTGGGCGCAGCATCTATGATCTTGTGGCAAGCCTCAAAGGGCGGGCAGGGGTGAGTGCCAGCGATGGTGTTTTGTCGGGAATTAACCTGAAGGGCTTGCGCGATCAATTGAAGGATCTGCGCAAACCAGCGGGGCTATTCGGTCTCGCGCAATCGGCGCTTACCACGGGCGAGACGCGTTTTTCCAAACTTGATGCCCAGTTTACCATCGATAAGGGCGTTGCGAATCTCAGCACTTTCGTGCTGGATGCCGAGGGAGCCACCGGCTCAGCCCAGGGTGTAATTGATTTGCCGCGCTATGTGATGGACATCAAGGCCACATTTCGCTTGAGCGATCTTCCCAATTACCCCCCTGTGGGGCTTCGCGTGGTGGGGGCCCTCGATAATCCAGAAAAGACCGTCGACACCGCTCAGATTGAGCAGTTTATCCTGCAAAATGTGGCGAACAAGGTTTTGGAGAAAACCCATCTGGGTAAGAAGCTGAACAAGCTATTGCCGGGTGTCATCCCTCAAAATGAAGAGGGAGCAGAACAAGCGCAACCAGACCAAGGTGCGCCTCAAAAGGAAAAGCCGAGCAAAGAAAAAGGTTCTGATCCGCTTAAAGACATCAAAAAGAATCCTGAAAAAGCGATTGAAGGTTTGTTGAAAGGACTGATGAAATAAAATGTATTCCGCAACTTTTGATCTGCTTTACGGCATTCCATTTGTTGGGTTGCTGCTCAGCATCGCCTTGATGCCGTTGATTGCGCCGCACTTTTGGCATCGCTTTTATGGTTTGATCACCGATGGCTGGGCCGTTGCTCTGTCGGTGATCATCGGGCTTCATTTTGGCGCTGGCTTTCTTGCCCATGTCCTCGTTGAGGCCGTCTTGCATCACTATTTGCCGTTCGTGATGTTGATTGGCGCGCTTTATGTGGTGGCGGGCGGCCTTCATGTAGAAGTACGTGGCCAACCCAGCGCGGGTTTTAATACCCTGTGGATGTTGGCGGGAACCGTTGCTGCCGGTTTTATTGGGACCACGGGTGCGGCCATGTTGTTTATTCGCCCGCTGTTGAATCTGAACCAAGAGCGCGCTCAACGCCAGCACCTGGCGCTGTTTTTCTTGTTGCTGGTGTGTAACATTGGCGGCGGTCTCTCCACCATTGGTGACCCACCTTTGTTTGTCGGCTATTTACAGGGCGTTGACTTCATGTGGCCGACCATTCACCTGTTCTTGCCGGTGGTGTGCATGGCCATCCCACTGCTGATAGCCTTTTGGCTATATGACCGGCGACTCCTTGGTGTCCACCGCTTCACCAAAGTGAAGATTAAGGTGTCCGGCACACACAACCTACTGTTGTTACTGATCATCGTTGCAAGCCTGGTGGGATTTGGTGCCCTTAATCTTGGTAAGTTGGAACTTGCGGGTGTCAAACTTGCCATCGAAGACTTTGTGCGCGAGGTGCTGTTTGCCCTCATTGCGCTTATCTCCGTGCGGTTTATTGCGCCAAAAGCCCGAAGGGCCAATGAATTTAGCTGGGCCCCCATTAGCGAGGTGGCGCGGGTGTTTTTGGCCATCTTTATTACCGCAACGCCTGTGATTGCCATGTTAGATCAGGGACTTGAGGGGCCTTTCGCGCCGCTACTCCAAATCGTGAACAAGGACGGTGCACCCCACGCAGATCTCTATTTTTGGCTGACGGGTCTGCTGTCGGCCTTTTTGGATAATGCCCCCACTTATCTGGTGTTCTTCCACATGGCGGGTGGCGATGCCCAATACCTGATGACTGCGGGTGCAGCGGTCTTGACGGCCATCTCGTGTGGCGCCGTCTTCATGGGCGCCATGAGTTACATCGGCAACGCGCCGAACTTTATGATTAAGGCCATCGCAGAGGAACGCGGCATCGCCATGCCGTCGTTTTTTGGCTATATGGTGTTTGCCTTCTCGGCCATGGCGATTCCATTGGCATTGGTCGCCTTTTTGTTTTTCTAAAAACAGCCTATACTCATTGAAAAAACATCAATGGGTAGGGCATGGCGCAGCACATGGGGCACATTGGCGTGGCAGAGGGCATGGTCCGCGTCCGCCTGCAAGGGTCTTGGCAGGCAACGACCCTGGCCGATGCGGCCTCATTTCTCGATCATCCAGATCTCGGTAAAGCCCGTCGCGTTTGCCTGGATGGTCAAGCGCTGCAGACACTGGATACTGCGGGTGCTTGGCTGATTAAGCGGTTTATCCTGCGGCTTCGAGGCCATCAAGAGGTTTTGCTGGATCGTTGGAATCCAGCACACCAGGCCTTGGTGGAGCAGGCTGAGGTGGTATCTCACCTAGCCGATGAAAAGCGCCGGGTCTCCTCGTTTTGGCTGCAGCAATTGGAGACCATCGGACGGGGAACCGTAGCCCTTTGGGACACCGCAAGGGCCATGCTTTCTTTTCTGGGGCATCTTGCTTTGTGTCTTGGCGCCATGGTCCGTGGTCAGCTGTGTTTTCGTATGACGCCCTTTGTTTACCACTTACAGCATGTGGGCTATACGGCCCTGCCTATTGTGGGACTCATCTCGTTTTTAATTGGCATCGTTTTGGTGTATCAGGGCGCTGACCAGCTCAGTCGCTTTGGGGCCGAGATCTTTACGGTTGATTTGCTGGCCATCTCCGTCATGCGGGAGATCGGCATTTTGCTGACCGCCATTGTCATGGCGGGACGATCGGGCAGCGCATTTACGGCCCAATTGGGCTTTATGAAACTTAATCAAGAAGTGGATGCCCTCAGGGTCTTAGGCCTAGAGCCGGTCGAGCTTTTAGTGGTGCCGCGCATTGCAGCCTTGATGGTGGCGCTGCCCCTGCTAACTTTTTATGCCAATATCATGGCCCTCATCGGCGGCGCGTTGATGAGCTTTACACTCATAGACCTGACGTGGCGTGACTTTTTCCATCACCTCAATCTGTCTATTAAGCCTTGGAATTTCTGGGCAGGGATGATCAAGGCGCCGGTGTTCGCCTTTATCATTGGCTTTGTGGGTTGTTTTGAGGGATTGCGCGTCTCGGGTGGCGCTGAGAGTGTCGGGCGGCACACCACCCAATCGGTGGTTGAGAGTATCTTTCTTGTGATTGTGCTGGATGCCCTTTTTTCCATCCTTTTTTCCATCGCAGGGGTTTAGGGATGAAGACAAGCGATCTTGCCATCGATGTTAAGGGTTTAGTGACGCAAATTGGCTCGACCTTGCTGCATGATCACCTGCAGCTTCAGGTTCCCCGAGGGCAGATCTACGGCCTGGTCGGTGCCTCGGGGTCGGGGAAGTCGGTTTTTGTGAACACCCTCTTGGGCCTTCGCCGCATGCAGGGGGGTAAAATTCGGCTTTTGGGGCAAGAAGCCAATACCCCACAGCAAATGCAGGCGCTGCGCGCGCGCATTGGTGTGCTGTTTCAAAGTGGCGCTCTTTACAGTTCGCTGACGGTGTCTGAAAATATTCAAATGCCCATGCGAGAAATCGCCAAAATTCCCCAATCCCTCGCCGAGGAATTGGCCCTTTCCCGCCTGATGATGGTGGGGTTGAAACCCGAAGATGCCTTGAAGTATCCAAGTGAACTCTCGGGCGGCATGATTAAAAGGGTTGGGCTTGCCCGTGCCCTTGCCATTGATGCCGAGCTTCTTTTTCTTGATGAACCAACGGCAGGACTCGATCCCGTGTCCGCTGAGGCATTTGACAGTCTCTTGAAAAGGCTGCAGTCTAGTCTAAAGCTGACAGTTTTGATGGTCACCCATGATCTGGATAGTTTGGTCAGTGTCTGCGATCGCGTGGCCGTTTTAGTCGACCGTCACATCATCGTCGGCACACTTGAGGAGCTGCGCGCCCATTCTCATCCGTGGATCAAAAGCTATTTTTCGGGCGCACGGGGACGGGCCTGTCTGGGAAATAAGGGATGATAATATGGAAACCCGGGCGAATTACACAGCAGTAGGAGCATTTGTCGTGGCGTTGATCACGGGATTTGTGCTGTTTTTGCTGTGGATGTCGAAAGTGAACTTTAGTGAATCAGCCCACTATTACGATATCTACTTTGAAGGAGCGGTCACCGGCCTTCGTGAAAACGAGGACGTGCGTTATCACGGAATCGCCATCGGTACGGTAGAGGAAATTAGTATTGATCCAAACCGCATCGATCGCGCACGGGTCCGCATCAGTATCGAACAGCCTGAGCTAATTCGCGAGGGACTTTATGCCTCACTGGAGGCCCGGGGCCTGACCGGCTTTAGCTATATTCAGCTCAATGGGGGCGGGGCGAAAAATCCCCCCATTGTGGTGAAACCAGGTGAGGTCTATCCCGTGATTCCCTCGCGCTCATCCGGTTTGCAGCGGGTGGTCGCTGAAGCCCCCATGATTCTCGAGCGCCTTTATGAGCTTTTAGGGCACATGAATGAGATGTTGGATGCACCAACCCGACATAACTTTCGCGCGACGGTGCACAATTTGGCGATCGTCTCTGGCCGCTTGGCGGAGGGTGAGGGGGCGCTGCACACCACGCTCATCAGTGTTAAAGGCGCCATGGACAAGCTTGGCTCCCTTGCCGATGGGGCAGGCGGCGTCTTGCAGAATGTGGAAGAGCAAGCCAATGAGGTCGGGCATTTCCTTCGCACCAATCAAACCCTATGGCAGACCAATTTACGTCAAATGGCGATGACCTTGCATGAAGTGGGTCAAGCGGCCAATACGTTGTCCAGGGTGTTGATGCAAGTGGAACAAGGCCCGGGAGCCCTCTGGGGCCAAGGCACAGAAAAGGGGGTCGCAGTCCAATGAGTATACAGGCTGTCTGGAGTCTCGTAGTATGTCTAGTGCTGGCAGGATGTGTTCAAATTGGCAGTAACGAGCCGCCGCGTAGCCGCGTGGCCATGGCATCGACGCACAAAGTGCATGCAGCGTCTCAGTCTCTGCCCTTATCCCTTGTGGTGGCGCCCGTGATCGCCCCAGAGCGTTATCAAGGTGCGCGTATCGTGCTGCGTCGTCAGGATTCCCAAGGGGTTCAGTTGGTTGATCTGGTTGCAGGATATGAATACGAGGATCGTCTTCCCCTGTTGATTCAGCGCGATGTGGCCCGGATGATTGAGGATACCAAGTTGTTTGCCCATGGTGTCAGGCTTCGTCCGGCGGATGCGAAAGACAGAATCCTTGAGATAACGATCGAGCGCTTTGATTTGACCATGGATGAGGGGGCAAGTCTTGGCGAAGCCACAATTGTGTGGCGCGTGGCCTTTGCGGATCCCAATACCTTGCGCGTACTCCAACAACAGCGTATGACTTTAGTGAGAAGACTCGAAGGTGCGACGTTTGCGAAAGCCATGGCGACCCTAAAGGAAGTGTATCACCAGATGTTAGATCAAACCCTCACTTGGCTTATGCAGACGGCCACAACCTGTGGAGAACAGATGCCATGTCGATGATGCTGTGGGGGGCTACCAGACGTGTGATGTTGGCGGTGCTTTTTGTCCTTATGTTAGCAGGAGCAACCTTTTGGGCACTGTAACCGCACCTTTTTCTGCACCCGATGACACGGAGCGACCTTTATTCCGCTTTCGCGACGTCGGCGTTTCCTATGGCGCTATGCAAGCGTTATCGGGTTTTTCTGGCGAGATTCCCAAGGGCAGTATGCTCGCTATCCTTGGACCCAATGGCGGTGGTAAGAGCACGCTTTTAAAGCTGATGATGGGGCAGCTAAGGGCAAGCAGGGGCGAGATGCGGCTCGCCCTTCCTCGAAAAGGCATCGCCTATATGCCGCAGACCAGCGACATTGACCGCACCTTTCCCCTGACGGTGCGGGATGTGGTGGCATCAGGTTTATTTAATCGTGTTGGCTTTTATCATAGCTTTACCTCTGACCATCTAGCTTTAATCGAGCAAGCGATGCGCGAGACGGGTATTACAGCCCTTGCCGATCGTGCACTGGATGCACTCTCCGGGGGCCAGTTCCAGCGCGTTCTATTTGCACGGCTTTTGCTGCAACACTGTGATGTGATGTTGTTGGATGAGCCTTTTTCAGGCGTTGATGCGTATACCGTAGAGGACCTTATGCACCTTCTCAAAAGCTGGCATCAGCAGGGAAAGACGTTGATCGTTGTGACCCATGACCTGGATTTGGTCAGAGAGCACTTTCCCCACACACTGATTCTTGCCCGGCATCCGGTCGCTTGGGGCGTAACCGAGGAGACGCTCACCCTCGACAACTTACGCACGGCAAAGGCGCTCTCACGCCAGTGGAGCCAAGACCCAAGAACTTACGCAGCCCACCCCCAAATGACGATGTAAAGAGGGCATGATGTATGATTATTTGTTTGCGCCTTTTGTAGATTACATTTTTTTGCGGCGCGCTCTGGTGGCGTGTCTTGCCCTTAGTCTCAGCTGTGCCCCCGTTGGCGTATTGCTGGTCTTGCGCCGCATGAGCCTTATGGGAGACGCCCTGTCCCACTCGATTTTACCAGGTGTCGCCATTGGGTATTTGTTTGCCGGTCTTTCCCTGCCGGCCATGGGAATAGGTGGCCTTGTGGCGGGCATTTTGGTGGCTTTGTTGGCAGGCTTTGTGGCGCGGCGCACCCACCTTCGTGAAGACGCCAGCTTTGTGGGATTTTACCTGATTGCCTTGTCTTCGGGGGCTGTGATTGTCTCCCTTAAGGGTAGTCAGGTTGATCTTTTGCATATTCTGTTTGGCTCGATTCTGGCGGTTACGCCCCATGCGCTTTTGATGATCGTCGGTATTGCCAGCCTAACCCTGGTTAGTCTTGCGCTGATCTATCGTCCGCTGATTGTTGAATGCTTTGATCCACAGTACATGCGTGGCTTGCAGGCGAAGGGTGCCCTCTATCACAACCTGTTTATTGTGATGGTGGTTGTGAATATGGTCGCAGCTTTTCAGGGACTTGGCACGTTGATGGCTTTGGGACTGATGATGCTGCCGGCCATCGCGGCGCGCTTTTGGGCGCGTCATTTGGGGATGTTCTTTGCTCTTGCTGTTGGAATCGCCTTGCTCTCTTCCGTCTCCGGACTGCTGTTATCCTATCACTTCACGTGGCCCTCGGGTCCTGCCATCGTCATGATTGCCGGGTTTATTTATCTCGTATCCCTGTTATTCGGTGGCCATGGCGGCTTGCTGCGACGGAGTGATGGGCATGTCTAAGGGGCGCTGGCTTCGTTATGTGTGGCTTTTGTGGGCGTGCTTAGCGGGCGCCCAGGCTTCGGAAAAACTTCGGGTTGTGGCCAGTTTTAGTATTCTTCAAGATTGGGTTGCTGAGGTGGGGGGCGAGCATATCACCGTGCAAGCTCTGGTGGGTCCCAACAGTGATGCCCACGTTTTCCAGCCCACACCAGACAGCGTAAAACAGATACAGCAGGCGGATGTGGTGTTTGCCATTGGCCTGCAGTTCGAGACCTGGATGCCCCGTCTTTTGGAAGCCAGCGCCAGTGAAGGGGCCGTTATTGTTCTAGCAGATCATATTGATTATCAGCATCAACGGGTTGAGCGCCAAGGAAAATTCATGCCCGACCCCCATGTATGGCACGATATTGGCTTTGCTAAGATGGCGGTTGCACTAATCCGCGATACCCTCGTTGCCAAGGATCCGCGCCATAAAAAAGACTATGAAAAACGGGCTAAAGCCTATATCGGACGCCTGAAAAAGCTGGAGGCCTGGGTGCGCGAGGAAATTGCCTACGTCCCAGAGATCAAACGTCAAGTGGTCACGGCCCATGACGCCTTTGGTTACTTCTCAAGGGCTTACGGCGTTGAATTTTCAGCGCCCCAAGGAATTAGCACCGAGACAGAGCCCTCAGCCCAGCAAGTGGCCGCCCTCATTCGCGAGATTAACGAAGAGGGAATTCGCGCTGTTTTCATCGAAAACATGGCCAATGCTAATCTGGTGCGCCAAATCGCTGACGAGACCGGAACAGACGTCCTGGGTAAGCTTTATTCCGATGCCCTGTCAAACGAAGATGAGCCAGCCCCCACCTACGTCCAAATGATGCGCCATAATGTGGCCACGCTGGTGAGGGGAATGCACCAAAACCGCGGCTGAGAATTGTTATGCGATGATCCGCGTTCTTTGAGGGTGCAAACAGAGAATTTCCGTGGGTAACACCCTTCCCATAGAAGAGGTAATCCGACACCCCGCAAAATTATAGAAAAAGGAGCAGGTTAACTCTGCCTGCTCCTTTTTTTAGATGGATTTACCAAGTCAAAGTTTTATTGATGAGCGCCCACATATCGAACATCTGGCGTCCACTCCGTTACAGAGATGTCAATGCCGCTGCCATTAAGAAACGCGCTATCTTCCCTGCTCAAATCACGCAGGGAGTCAGGGTGCACACCAAGGCGCACAAGCTGGGGTAGCTGCTTGCAGAGATCCATGACTTCGGTGCTCGGCATACGGTCTTTTTTAATATGGGTGAGTTTGGTGAGCTTGAGGAGAAAATCCATTTTAGCCGTGTGAGAATTATAGCTGATGTCAATTTTGCGCAGATTGGTCAATGACTGCAGCGCAGCGACATCGGCCTCAAGCTGGTTGGCCGAGAGATCCAGAAATGTGAGGTTCGTCAGCGACGAGAGACTCTGTGCATGGTGTCCAATGGCGTTTGCTCCGAGTCTGAGGTGCTCTAACTGGGTGAGGGCGCTGAGCTCAGACACATGGGCCCCAATCCCGCATCTGCTGAGATCAAGGTGTGTGAGAAGGGGAAGTGATTGCAGAACACTCACGTGTTGTGCAAGCGGGTTGTTCTTGCAGCTTAAGCAGGTCAGATTGGTTAAGTTTTCCAGAAAACCGATGGAGCCAGCAATACTGTTTTCGTCGATATTCAGTTCTGTCAGATTGGTCATCCCCTGCAGTGCAATAGCATGATCTTCAAGGCTATTAAGGCCAAGATCTAATGCGTTGAGATTGCTAAGGCTGGTCAGATGACTCACATGGGCGCCGATTGTATTATTCACCAAACTTAACCGTTCGAGTTGGGTCAGCGGCGCAAGTGCGGTGACGTGTTCTGCGATTTCGTTATTGCTCGCATCCAGGCTGGTCAGCTGGGTAAATTGCTGTAAGGAAACGGTATCACTGCCCAAAAAGATTCCCTTGATATCGAGGTGGCGCAAGGAAGGAGAACACTGAGCAATAAGACCCAAAACTCTCCAATCCATTGTGCGATAAATGTTCACCATGCGCAGATCCAAGGAAACCATGTGGTTTGCAATAAAAAGATTGGGCACATCTATGGCCTGCAGTCTGTACGAGGGACTGAAAACC
Organism: Holosporales bacterium; assembly: GCA_046318415.1. Lineage (GTDB taxonomy): Bacteria > Pseudomonadota > Alphaproteobacteria > Caedimonadales > Caedimonadaceae > JBKCUK01. The sequence continues at coordinate 84,984 of JBKCUK010000012.1, forward strand.
AAATCAAAAGCCGTTTCTGCAGGAAAGGCGGCGCTTAATTGCTTCATGGTTGCAATAGCATCATCGGGATTGGGCGATCTTAACTGATTAATGATCGTTTTTTTCACAACTGCACCGGCAAGACGGGCAAGCGGTGCAACTTGTTCTTTGTTGATATCTTCAAAAAAAGAATCTTGGTAGAGGTAGCTTGCCCTCACTTCACAGGTGGCGACCATGGCCAGGATGAAAGCGATGCTGCGCCCGAATCGCCCATTAATAAGAGTTTTCATAATGCTGTTGTCCCTCTGAGGTTTAATACTTGTACGAATTCCATGGAAGACAATACTTAAAAAAATTTCCTTTTGTCAATAAAATTTGACAATTTATTATTTTATGTTGCGGGTTTAGGAGTTAAGAGCCAAAGAGAAATCTTGTCCTGAAGGTAACAAAAAGTGGGATCGACAGCTTGCGTACAGTGAACTGACCACAGAAAAAAAGAAAGGCAGGCTACCTCAACCTGCCCCCTTCTCCCATCAAGATTCGCCGAAATGGACCTGCTAAAAACCTTTTTCTAACTTGATCCCCCTCTGCTCGAGGAACTCTAAGTCATCATTACTCAACCTCGAAGCATCCCCATCATCAATCTTGATTCGACGCAGGTTATGTAGGTGTGGAATAAAATCTCTAATGAGGCTGATGGAGGAAAAACATGCACTATTTAGCCTGATGTGGGTCAAAGCGGTGAAACCTTTGAGTTGCGCGAATCCTTCAGATAAATTGCTAAGAGTAATATCAATTTTTCTCAGCTTTGGTAAATGCTGCAGCTCAATGAGATCATTTTGGGTGATGTCGTTATTCGATATATCCAAGAATGTGAGCCCTTGCATTTGGGCGATCCAGGAGGCGTGATGAGCGAGAAGATTCATGCCAATTCTGAGGTCACGCAGCTGAGTAAGGTCGCTCAGCGCGGAGACATGGGCACCAATATTACAGAAAGTTATGTCAAAGCTCGTAAGGTTTGTCAGTGATCTTAGTGTACTCACATGGTGTTCAATCGGATTGGAGGAGCAGCCGAGGACCGCTAAGTTGGTTAGACCTTGCAGGGCGGTGATGGATTCACCGATCTCATTGCCCGAGACATCCAGTTCTGTGAGATTGGTCATTCCACGCAGCGCAGTTACATGTTCGCCAAGAAGATTACCCCCCAGATTTAACGCGGTCAGATTGGAGAGACCACTCAGATGGATAACATGAGCTCCAATTCTGTTATCGCGCAGGTCCAATCGTTGCAGGTTGGTGAGCTCTGCCAGGACGCTTACCTGGTCGCTAATGCGGTTTAAGCTTAAACTTAAGCTGGTGAGGCGGGTGAGGGGCAGCAGACAGGCCATCTTTTGGCCAAGATCATTTCTAAGCAGATTAAGATCCTTAAGCAGCGTGCACTGCGCTGTCATAGACTCAAGGAAATCTCTGATGAGAACACTTTCCGAAAATTTCCAAATATCTCTCATTTCAATGGCTGCCATATGCTGCATAACATAGATTTCTGCTGTAGGAGAGGTCACTTTATAGGCAGGGCTGAACACCAAATCGAACGCTACTTCTGCGGGGTATGCTGCCATTAAGCGATGAAGGGTTTCAGACTCTTGACCGTATGGGTTGTTCTGAATTTCAGCCATAATTTGGTCGCGTACCAAAATTGCGCTCTTGGTGGTGAGGGAGGGAGTACTATCCCCATCATCAAAAAAGCTGTTCGTTTGAATAAAAGATGCCTCAGCTGAATCAAGGGAGTTCAGAATGAGGGTGCAGCCCAAACCCATCAAGAAAGGGCGATAACGTGTTAAGTTCATAATGTTCATTTTCCTCATTATATGCGTAAGAGGCACAAGTTAAGCGGCCTCAAGTTACCAATGTGAACATTTTCTGTCAATTAAATTTGACAAATTGAAATTTGATGAGAGGCAGTGTCTTTTTATGTGAGGGATGCGTGACTGGCAAACGACATCCATGCTGTTGAATCTTGGCTTCAGCCTTGGCTATACGGAGATTGAGTTTTCATGTACTGTGAAAGAATGCAATTACCGCAACAATTAACGCCATTTATTTGGCACTTTATCATGAAACGCAAAGGCGGATTCTTTATCATCCTCCTGGGGTCTTTGGCGTGGTCTTTAAACGAAGCCCTTTTTCCCTATTTTATTAAAGAGCTGATTGATACGGTCAACGGCCTGACGCCTGGTCAGGGAGATCTCTGGCAGTTTCTAGGACCTCCAGCCCTTGGTTTGGGGCTTTTTTGGTTGATGATGGATGGGGCGTCCCGGGTGCAGAGTTATTTTGTAAGGCGTACGCAACCTAAGTTCAAAACAGATGTACGGGATGCGATGTTTGCCTACGTGCAGCGGCACTCGCACGAATACTTCACCAAGCATTTTGGTGGCAGTGTGGCGGCTCGCATCGAGGACATGACCCGGGCCACAGAATCCATCATCGAGCATGTCATCCATAACGTTTTTGCGATCACGGCCGCCTTTACCCTCAGCACCTTTGTCATCGCCCACATCAGCCCCCTCTTTAGTGCCCTGATGTGGGTTTGGTTTGCGGCCCATATCGGCCTGACCCTTGTGTTTCAAGATCGTGTCGCCAATGCCCATGCGCGTTATTCCTCTTACCGTGCGCACCTTTCGGGGCATATTGTCGATGTGCTGGCCAACAACATGGCCATGCGCCTGTTTGCCCGCAGTCGTCATGAGCGCGAACGCATGCACAAAGAGCAAAAGACCAGCCGTAAGCTGGAGCGCGAGGCCCTGTGGCAGCTGGAGATCGTCAATATCCTGCGGGCGTTGGTGACCACGGCCTTCATGTTTGCCATCATCGGATTGCTGATCAAAGGCTGGAACGAAGGCTGGGTGTCGGTGGGTGATTTTACGCAGATTACCATGTCCTGCTTTAGTTTGTTGGGCTTGGTTTGGCACCTGAGCTTTGCCATTACCGATTTGGTCAAGGACGCCGGTACTGCAAAGGCGGCCCTTGAGTTGGTGGTGCAACCCCACGATGTCCCCGATGCTGCGGATGCCAAGAATCTGCAGGTCACATCAGGGGAAATCATCTTTGATCACGTCACCTTTACCTATCGACGTAATGGGAATCTGTTTCGGGATCAAAGTCTTCGTATTGCTCCCGGTCAAAAGGTAGGTTTGGTTGGTTTTTCTGGCTCGGGCAAGACGACATTCGCGAACTTGATTTTGCGTCTTTATGATGTCACGGGTGGTCGTATCCTGATTGATGGGCAAGATATCTCAGAAGTCAGCCAGGAATCCTTACGGGCGCAAATCGCCATGATTCCGCAAGAGCCCCTTTTGTTTCATCGCAGTGTGGCGGATAATATTCGCTATGGCCGCATTGACGCTGGGCAGGAAGAAATAATCCAGGCGGCTCAAAAGGCCCATGCCCACGATTTTATCATGCAGCTTGAAGAAGGCTATGACACCATCGTGGGGGAGCGGGGTGGCCGGCTTTCGGGCGGTCAGCGTCAGCGTATTGCCATTGCCCGCGCCATTTTGAAAAACGCGCCCATTTTGATCCTGGATGAGGCAACGGCCGCCCTCGACTCGATTACTGAAAAATTGATCCAGGAAAGTATGAAAGACTTGATGCGGGGCCGCACGACCCTCGTGATCGCCCACCGTTTATCCACCTTGCATGACATGGACCGTATCTTGGTGTTCGATAAGGGCTCGATTGTTGAAGATGGGACCATCGAAGCATTGCTGAAGTCAGGTGGTCACTTTGCAAGCCTGTGGCAACAGCAATCGGGGGGTATGCTCGCTGACCGCCCGGTGGTCTAACGGCAAAAGGTTGAACTTAGTTCTTTTTTAATTATGTGCAACGGATTCGCGAGAAAAGAAAAAAGCCCCAATCGGGGCTTAAAAAAAGAGCAGCTGTGAAACTGCTTTACTTAACCTTCGGCACATAACTGCCGTAGAGAGCCCACTTTTCCTTCGCATGATAGGCCCAATAGCGATCGCCGTACGACCAGTGCCAATACTCGGTAGGGTAATTGACGAAGCCAACAGCTTGCAAAACTTCTGCCATTAACCGACGATTTTTCTGGGCTTCAGCAGAGATGCACGTGCTTGCAGTAAGGGACAGGGTGCCAGCAAGATCTTGCGTCCAATCTTTGGGATGAATGCCCATATCCAGATCTTTTCCGTCGGCGTCAACTAAGTAGACGTCAATGGCGCCGCCCGTCGAATGGGGTGGGATATTGCGCGATCCATCCAGATTCACCACCGGCGAGACCATTTTGATGGTCTCGTTAAAACGCTGTTTTTCATCCCAATCAGGACAGTGGGCGGAAATTTCATTATAACGATTGTCAAAAAGGATTTGTTGGAGGCTTAAACTACGGTAGGCCTCGTAAATCTTAAAGCGGATGCCCTCTGGCAGCTGCTTTTGAGCGGCACACAATTTTTCATAAACTGTGCGGCGCATGAAGGTATAGTCCGTGTTGTCCGGGATTTCAGGAGATGGTCCATAAAGGATGGTATCCTGGGTTCTCAGATCGACCATAGCCTCCCCATCTTCTAGGATAGGTATGGCAAGGACGCGGGGATCAGCAATAAGAGTGATTTCTTCTTGCATGGTTGAGGCCAATACATCTTGCATCTGGACTATACTCCCAATCAATAAGCTGAAAATAACCCGCAGCATTTTAAATCTTACCTCATCAATTATTCGAAAACAGCACGCACTAAACTCTATTCCGCGCCTTCGTGCAAGATAAAAACGCAAACATCCCTTAATCAATATTTGTTTTAGAGGAGGAAGGGGTCACCATCCAATCGAGAACAGTGTGTAACCCCGTCCCGTCCCTTTTAGTCTTGAGCGACGGGTGTCAGTTGATTGCGATAATAAAGAGCAAACAGATCGATATGGCTTCGCAATACGGCCACGCATCCCGAAAGATTATAACTAAAGCTAATCACTGCCTTGAGGTCCTGATCCAGATGACGAATCTCGGCCCATTTGTGTTCTAAGTCAACCGATCGAATGGGGCCCGCAGTATAGGGGCGCGACAAGCCATGGTCCAACGTCCAAGTCAGGCCATTGTCCGGGTCTTGGTATGTATAGTTTTGGCCATTATTAAGGTGTGTGACCAGATCCTGTCCCGATGAAAGATCCACTGTGGGAGGCGTTATGCCCAAGATCGCCTGGGGACACAGTGCCGTTTCGGCTTCCAGTTGGCACGCATTCACCAACGTCATGGGAACGCCAAAAGCAAATCGATCCTTGCGCCCTGGGTGGTGCCCTTTGCGCAAAGCTTTTTCTGTCGTATCACATCGATGCCCAAGCAATTGCGGTGTGTAACCCTCGCCCGCAAGTTTGAGACGGGGGCTTGAGAGTTTCAACACATAGTCGCGACAATGTACTGAAGCGCTGATGGTCGTCAGCGAGGGCATGGTTAGGATGCTGATACTGCGCTCGGTAAAAAAATTTATTTTAGTCGGCAGATCAAGATGGCGCTGCTCTCGCTGCAGCTGATCCCACAAGGTGTTCGAGTGGCTAACCGCATGCCATTTTCTTGAGACTTGGCTGGGTCCCTTGAGGATTTCAAGGGGACTTAGGTACGAAAAGACATGACTCAGAAGTTCAGGATTCTCTTCAAGGGATTCGATGTCTCGCACTGATTGGGAAGCCCAGCTTGGGGTAAGAGCCATGTAGGGTAGGCTGAGAATAAATAATGGACTTAGTCGTCGAGACAAAGTAGATAAAAAGGTGTTCATGGGTCATCTCCAAATAATTCAACAATAGATTAAGACAAAATGATGAAAATGTGCCAATAAGTAAAGTTGAAAAAGCAGACGCGATTTAAATATTAATTTTCCGAAGAAAGTTCTCTTAAGGAGAGCGTTGAAAGATCTCTTTGAATTTCTATGTTCTTATGCGATTAAGCGCCCCGGATCAGGCTATGCTGGGCAGCCATGGCAAGAGCTTGATGGAAATCAGTCGGGCAGCGCGTGATGGAGGTGAGAGCTTTATGGGCCATGTCCACATGGAAACAGGCTTGGTTTTTAGCGTACTCAAGGGCTCCTGTGCGCTGGATGCAAAGACACGCTACTTCCAAATCGCCGTTCTGTTGGGTCTGATCAACCATCACCCGGTGCCAGAAAGCTTTTTCTTCTTCTGTGGCGTGACGCACGGCATGGATAACGGGAAGGGTCATTTTGCCCTCGCGAAAATCATCGCCCTTGGCTTTGCCCATGGTTGCGGCTGAGCCCTGATAATCCAGGACGTCGTCGGCTATTTGGAAGGCAATCCCCAGATGACGACCATAGGCACTGAAAGCCTCAATATCTTCAGGGCCTGCTCCTGCAAGGGTTGCGCCTGTGGCGCAAGCCGCATCAAACAAAGCGGAGGTCTTGGCCTCGACAATTTTAAGATACTGTTCTTCTGTGGTCTCTAAATCCCCATTGGTGGTCAGCTGCCAGACCTCACCTTCGGCGATGCGGGCAGACGCCCTTGAGAGCAAGCGCAGCACATCGAGAGATCCATCCTCGACCATCAGCTCAAACGCGCGTGAGAATAGAAAATCGCCCACTAGAACACTGGCTTCATTGCCCCACAGGGTGTTGGCCGTGGGCAGGCCGCGGCGCAGTTCGCTGGCATCCACCACATCATCGTGGAGCAGGGTTGCAGTGTGGATGAATTCCACACAGGCCGCTAAGTTGATATGTCGGTTTCCCGTATAGCCCAGGGCCTTGGCGGCAGCGATGGTGAGAAGGGGGCGTAGACGTTTGCCGCCAGCGGCAAGAATGTGGCTTGCCATGAGCGGGATCAGGCTGACCTCTGAATCCAAGCGCCGCAAGATAAGGGCATTCACCGCCTCGAGCTCTTGCTGCACCAGCGTGAGCAGGGGCTCTAGGGAAGGTTTCATATCCTGGGTCGTTGAACTTGTGCGGGTTTGGGTCATGCCAAATCGTTTAATTAAAGGTTGTATTCTCTTTATTCTGAATGCCATGACTATGCAACAAACTGGTACTAAAATAAACCAAAACTGAGAGATAATGACGTATGTTTGCGACAACCCGTGATTCTTTGCTGGCTGGGCAGGTTATCCTCGAGCAACCGCAGCAAGGGTATCGTGTGGCCCTTGATCCTGTCTTATTGGCCGCGTCCCTCACCCTTAAGCCAGCCCAGAGCCTCCTCGATTTGGGCTGCGGTGTGGGGGCTGTCTTTTTGTGTGCTGGTTTTCGCGAGCCCACCTTGAGGAGTGTTGGGCTTGAGCTTCAGCCTGACATGGCATCTTTAGCCAGGCGTAATATTCAGTTGAATGGCCTTGCAGCACGCGCGTCGGTTGTCGTGGGGAACGCTCTGTTTCCCCCCTTTGCGCCCCATAGCTTTGATCATGTGGTGGCAAACCCGCCCTATTATGAGGAAGGTGCTTCCACTGCTTCGCCCCATTCCCAGAAGAAAATCAGCCATCAACTTGGTGATGGAGATCTGATGGGATGGGTGAAGACGGCGTTACAATTGGTGAAAACTAGGGGAAAAATAACCTTTATCTTGCCGTCTTTTCGTTGTCACGAGCTTCTGGGCGAGATGTCCAAGCACTTAGGCGATATCCAGATTCTGCCCATTTATGCAAAAGCAGACCGGCCGGCAGAGCGCGTGATCTTGAGTGGGCGTAAAGGGGTGCGCACACCCCTTAAGATCTTGCCGGGTCTGGTGTTGCATGAATCCTGTGGTGCTTGGACGCCAGCGGCACGAGAGATTCTTGAGGCGGGGCGGGGTCTTACAGACCTGATTTATGTTTGAGGGGCTAAGTGGAGAATGTCACCTTAAAAAGCAGGCTCCTTCGCGGCACAAGGTCATCTTCCGCCAAACTTGACCAAGGTTCCAGGCTGGTCTAGTCTTTGAAGCTGAAATTCCAAGCAAAAGTCGAGTAGCATGGCGAACCACCTTAGTTTTCAAGAACTTATCTTGCGATTGCAACGCTTTTGGTCCAAACAGGGATGCGTCATTTTGCAGCCCTATGATCTCGAGATGGGAGCGGGAACCTTTCATCCGGCGACCACCCTGCGGGCTTTAGGGCTTCAGCCTTGGCGCTGTGCCTATGTGCAGCCTTCACGCCGTCCAACCGATGGGCGTTACGGTGAAAACCCCAACCGCGTGTTCATGCACCATCAGTTTCAAGTGATCTTAAAGCCCTCTCCCGCCAATGTGCAGGAATTGTACTTGGAGAGCCTTTATGAATTGGGAATCGACCCTGCCATCCATGACCTGCGTTTTGTGGAAGATGACTGGGAAAGTCCCACGCTGGGCGCGGCCGGTCTTGGCTGGGAAGTGTGGTGTGATGGCATGGAAATTACCCAATTCACCTACTTCCAACAAGTAGGCGGCATTGCCTGTGATCCTGTTTGCGCCGAACTTACCTATGGTCTTGAGCGTTTAAGTTTGCAGGCCCTGCAGCGTGTGGATTCGGTATATGAGCTGGATTGGAACGGGGCAGAGGGTGAGGCCAAGATGACCTATGGCGATGTCCGCTTGCAGCAGGAGCGGGAATTTTCTGCCTATGCCTTCGAACATTCCACCACAGACATGCTGTGGCAACACTTTAAGGATGCCGAAGCTGAATGCCGTAAGCTTTTGGAACAGAAAATGCCGTTGCCTGCCTATGAATCATGTATTAAGGCGAGCCACACGTTCAACTTGCTGGATGCCCGTGGGGTCATTAGCCCTGTTGAGCGTGCCGGCTACATCGCCCGCGTGCGCGATTTAGCCCGTGGCTGTTGCGAAGCTTATCTTCATTCAGTGACCGCATAAGGATTAAGGCGTTATGGCTGATTTAATTGTTGAATTTCGTTCGGAAGAAATCCCAGCCCGCATGCAGCGCCGGGCGCGCGAAGATCTGGTCACGCTTTTTCGCGATGCTTTGGGGCATTTAGGCATAACGCCGGCGGCTGAACAAACTTTTGTCACCCCCCGTCGGCTGACCTATGCAGCCCAGGGGCTGCCTGTTGCCACACCTGACCGGGTTGAGGAAAAACGTGGGCCCCGCATTGACGCGCCTGCCCAAGCCCTAGAGGGATTTTTGCGCCAGACAGGCCTGTCTTCGCTGGATGAGTGCGAACAACGTGATACCGGCAAAGGTATTTTTTACTTCGCCCTGTCACAGCAAAAAGGCCAACCGTTGGCGGATCTGTTGCCGGGTCTTATTGAAGATATTGTCAGCCGCTTTCCCTGGCCCAAGTCCATGCGCTGGGGCAAGGGGAACCGCACCTGGGTGCGCCCCTTGTCGGCGGGTCTTTGCGTGTTTGATGGCCGGCCAGTGACCTTCACCTTGAGCATGAACAAGGAGGCCTTGGATGCGCCGCAGGTAGTCTTTGGGGGCGAGACCGTGGGACACCGCTTTATGGAGCGCGACGCTTTTGCGGTGGATAGCCTTGCGGCTTACCAGGAAGGTCTAAAACAGCGTTTCGTGATGGTGGATCAAGATGCACGCCGTGACTCTATAAAGGCTCAGGTTGCAAAGCGCGCCCAAGAGAAAGGGCTAAGCGTTTGGCAGGATCAAGGTCTTGAAGACGAAGTCACAGGCCTTGTGGAGTGGCCGGTGGCGTATCTCGGTGCCATCGAGCCGAAATTCCTGGCCTTGCCCCGGGAAGTGCTGATGACCGTTATGCGGGTGCACCAACGCTATTTTGCTTTGCAAGATCATCAAGGTCATCTGGCGCCCTGGTTTGTGGTGGTGGCCAATATTGAGGCCAAGGATGGTGGCGCAACCCTGGTGGATGGCAACGAGCGGGTGTTGAAAGCCCGTTTTTCCGATGCCCATTTTTTCTATCAACAGGATTTAAAGACCCCCCTCGGCGCCCATGCGCGAGGCCTGGAAAATATTGTTTTCCACAAGGATTTAGGCTTGATGTCAGCCAAGGTTCAGCGCCTGCAAAACCTCAGCCGCTGGTTGGCCCCCTTCTTTGATGTGAATCCGGACCAAGCCGCCCATGCCGCAGCGCTCGCCAAAGCAGATTTGACCACCCATATGGTGGGTGAGTTTCCCGAACTTCAGGGCATCATGGGGCGTATTTATGCCCTGGCCCAAGGCGAGTCCGCAGAAGTGGCAACGGCCATAGAAGAACATTATCTGCCCCGAGGCGCCCAGGATCATCTGCCTGCCACACCCCTTGGGCGGGTGTTGGCCCTTGCAGACCGCCTGGATACCCTGGTGGGCTTCTTTGCCCTCAATATACGTCCCACAGGATCCCGAGATCCCTTTGCGTTGCGGCGCGCCGCCCTTGGCCTGATACGCCTTCTGTCCGACCAGGGAGAAGTGCGCCTTCAAGACGCCTTCCGTGCTGCCTACCAGGGATACGAAGGAACGCTCAATCATCACAAGGATGCCCAGGATCTGGAGGCCACCCTTGGAAGCCTTCGTGAATTTGTGCTGGAGCGTTTGAAAGTTTACTGCCGCGAAGAAGGGACGCGCCATGATCTAATTGCGGCTGCGTTTGCTGTGGCAGCCGATGATCCCCTTTATGTCTTGTTTGCCCGTGTTCGAGCGCTCTCGACTTTCTTTGCCCCCGAAAAGGCTGAAGGCGCCAATCTCCTGGCTGGGGCCCGCCGCGCGACCAATATTGTGCGCATTGAAGAGGCAAAAGATCACACTGTCTTTGGTGAAACCCCCTCAGTAGAGTTGTTCAGGGAACCCGCTGAACGTGACCTCTATGAGGCCTTGAGTGCCAAAAGGTCGACCATTGATGCGGCTCTCGCCCAGCGAGATTTTGCCGGCGTGATGAAGCAGGTTGCAGAATTACGTGCCCCCATTGATGCTTTTTTCGTGAACGTGGTTGTGAATACAGAGGACGCAGCGCTTCGCATCAATCGGTTGCGCCTGCTGACCATGATACGCACGACATTACAGCATATTGCTGACTTTTCAAAAATTGAGGATGGATCCCATGACTAAAATGACCGCACAACTTCGTAAAGAGTTGATCGAAGCCGCAAGGCAGGCCAACAAGAAGTCCTACGCCCCCTATTCCCGCTATTATGTCGGTGCCGCCATCTTGACCGAGGCTGGACATATCTATTCGGGCTGCAATGTGGAAAATGCCTCCTACGGGATGACCATTTGTGCCGAGCGTAACGCCATCGCCAAGGCCATCTCGGAAGAGGGCGAGGGCATGCGTCTTGTGGCCACTGCCATTGTGAATCGACATGAGGGCGAATGCAGTCCTTGCGGGGCCTGTCGCCAAGTCATTAGCGAATTTGGCGAGCGGTCCATGGTCATTTATAAAGCTGGAACCGAGTGGGTCGATACACCCCTCTATACGCTGTTGCCTGGCACCTTTGATCTGCCAAGTCCTGAGAAAAACTAAACTAACCCGGATGAGGGTAGGCTGATCTAAGGGTAGGGGACGCGATACATCCCGCTCCTTCGTGTTTGGGTCAGCCTTGGGCATCTGTTGATGGAAGCCTCATCCAGCTGGGAATCAACGGTATGGCTGTTGAAAAATCAAACTTTCGTTATTTTATCCAACCATTTCAGAATGTACTCGGGATATTTTTCAAACCATTCATCGACTGGGTTATCTCCTAAGCTTGTATCGGTGGTCGAGAAATAAGGTCCTTTTTTGAAAAGCCAATTATAAACTGAGTGCCAAAAACCCATCCCATAATTTGGGATTTTAGCAGCAAAATAAGCATCGTCACTAAACGCGCTATGCTGAACGTTCGGTCGCCAAATGGTGCTGTTGGCGATTTTGGTTAATTGATCGCCCACATCTTCTTGATACTGAAGCATCCCTCTTATGAATAATACGGGCTTAGCGTGCGGGTTTGGAGGTATGCCAATACGCCCGAACACAGCACGTTCGGTTATTTTAGAATCAATATCGACAACCGCTTTGATTCTCTTGTAAGCAAAGCCATGAATATGCGCGATATTAGCGCCAATACTATGCCCCATAAGAACGATGTTCTTGGTATCAAAGGCTTTGGAGAGGTCTCCAAAAAACAGCAAATGATCCAACAGGAAATCAATGTCTTTTATAGCACGTGCAATGATTTCATCGTCATATATGTAACGATAATCTCTATCCCGCGGGAGATTCCAGACATCCTTAAATGTTAAAGTTATTTTTGTTCCATCAGGAAATTTCACAAAGTTCGCCACATAAGGTTGATCCATCGTGATCACGATGTAGCCATGGGATGCTAAAGCTTCATAAAGGATTGTTTCTTTTTGACGTTCTCCGCCACGGCCAGGAAAAGAGATGATGATGGGAAATTGATGGTCCTGAATAATCATTGCACCTGGGATGGCATGTCCTAAAACTTTTGTTCCGCAGACATTCCCATCATCGAGTGTTCCGGTCATATAAGGGGCTGTTGCTCTTGTTTTTAATGTTGGGTAGAAAACCGTTGCCATCCACCGGTGTTTGTCCGGGCTCCGAAGTTGGGTTCGCGCAGGATCCATGAGCTCAACATTCACCATACCGACGCCATAGTTTCCTTTTGGTTCCGGCAAGGTTAGGGAATTTCCAAGGGCGCAGGAATCCATAACAAAAAGCACAGCCAGTAATGAAGAAAAAACCCTAAAAAGCCTCATACGACCCTCTCCATAATAAAGCGGCATCTTTGTGTTACCGTTGGCTCTTTGGCTGCCGTAATAATGATAAAGCTAAACTGGCTGCATACATCTAGGTGAATGCACTTTGCCCCTTCGTGCTTGGGTCAGCCTTGAGCGTCTGTTGATGGAAGCCTCATCCAGCTTGGAATCATCGGGGTGGCTGTTGCGCCGCTCGACGTGTGGAAGGGGGTTCCATCCTGGATTGCCTTGTGAACAGCATCCAGCTTGAGGCGTGCCAAACCTGAGCTTTCGTGAGTGCTTCGCATCTCGCCCACCTCTTCACCGCCAAGAGTTAAGCTGTCACCTGGGCTCGCCGGCCCTTCAAGGCGCACTGGCAACAGGCGTTTGCGCACCAGCCCTCGGTACTTGGTGCGGGCTGTTAATTCCTGACCCAGATAGCATCCCTTGGTCCAGCTGATGGCATTCAGCTCATCTAAGCCGCATTCAAGGGGGATGGCTTTTTCTGGAATCATGTCCCGGCTGCCATCGGGCGCGCCCAGCTGGAGGCGGTGAAGGTCATATTCCTCAGCGCTGGCGGTTGCTGCGTTTGGCGCGTGTGCCTCTTGATAAATACGCCATCCAAGGTCCATCAGGCGGGGGTCCATCACAGCATGCCCCAGGGACTGCAAATGAGATGCGTCTTTGTTTCCCCATGCAACCAGCACCTTATAATTCGCGCTGACATCTTCAATAACCACTTTAGAGCGCAGCTTATAAAGGGACATACGCCGTAACAGATCCCGGCAACGCTCAGCCTCGGTGTCCAAAAGTACGCCCGTTTCAGTGGGGACCAAGAGGAAATCGTGAAGGAGACGACCCTGGGGATTCAAGAACGCGGCATAAAGGGCGGGATCCTGCTGCAGACGCTGGGCATCTTGCGTCATAATGCCTTGTAAGAAGGGAATGACGTCTTCGCCGCTTAAGTTTAAGATCCCCCGGTTTAATTGGGCGATGGGCATGCTTTGGCTCCTTCATCAGGGTGATAAAGCTCAAGGGTGGCAGCGATGACCTTGCTGACTTCAAATTCCGCCACAGCCCGGGTGCGCGAGGCTTCCCCCATGCGTTGCCGCAGTTGCGGATCGGTGATGAGGGCCTCGAGGGCTCGGGCAAGTTCTGTGGGCGCAGCCGGCGGCACAAGGAAACCGTTGAAACCGTCGCGAACAGCTTCACGACATCCAGGTGTATCCGTGGTGACGATGGGCAGTCCCACGGCAGCCGCCTCGAGGAGGGACTTGGGAATCCCCTCACCACCGCGCGAGGGTAGCACGGCCACATGGCTGTGCTGGTAATGGTGGGCGACGTTGGACACATGGCCAAACCAGCGAATCAGGCCCGAGGCTTCTGCTTGCAGCAGGACTTCTCTCGAAAGACTCGCCGGATTGCTGGGATCCACATCCCCAAGGAAGTGAAACTCAGCGTTCACGCCGCGCTGGTGCAGCAGTTTGATCGCCTCTAACAGGTCTTCAACGCCCTTCATTTTCAGCATGCGGCACGCCAAGGTCACAATGACAGGGGGCGTGGTCGGTGGGGTCACGGGATGAAGCTGCGTGGTGTCTACGCCAGCGCCACGGATCAGGGTGATCTGTTGCGGCGTAATCACTCCCAATCCGGTGAGGACCGCAGCATCATCGGGATTTTGTAGAATCAATCGGTCTTGCGGGCGATGGAAGAGCAGCCTCATCACCTGTATCAGCCCAAAACGCAGGAGGCGGACCCATAACGCTTGGCTGGTAAAGATGAAGCCAAGCCCACCAAAAGCATTAATAATTCGTGGCACACCTGCTAAACGGGCAGCCCACGTGCCCAGCATGGACGGCTTGATGGCCACTTGATGCACCACATCGGGGCGCTCTGATTTGTAAAGATAATAGAGCTCTAACAGGGCTTTGGTGTCCTGCCAGGGGCCCGTGAGGCGCCGCTTGAAATGTTTAAGGGCAATCACCTTAAGTCCCGCTTGCTCGATGGCGGGGCCGTGGTTTTTAATCACCGTTGCCACACGCACATCATACCCCGCCTTTTGCGCGGCCAAGGCCAGCGGCAGGCGGTGGCTGCAAAAATATTGATCGTCGGCAACAAGATAGATCAGCTTCATCACGGTGCTTTGCTTGGCTCCTCTTTACGTGTATGGATTATAGAAGGTTGATCATTCGTGCAAGGGATCTTGATGGTAAAGCCCCTTATTGCGCCCTCTCTTCTGTCTGCTGATTTTGCCCATCTTGGGCAAGCAGTGCAAGGCCTTACAGCCGCAGGCGCTGATTGGATCCATGTGGATGTGATGGATGGCCATTTTGTGCCGAACATCACCTTTGGCCCAGGGGTTGTCCGGGCGATTCGCCCCCATACCACCTGTCCCATTGACGTGCACCTGATGATCGCCCCGGCTGATCCCTATATCGCGGCGTTTGCAGAGGCAGGCGCTGATTCATTAACGGTTCATCCCGAGGCAGGCCCACATTTACACCGCACGCTGCAATTGATTCGAAGCTATGGAATTCGCGCAGGAGTGGCGCTAAATCCAGGCACCCCGGTGGAAATGCTGGTGCCCGTTTTGGATAAGGTGGATTTGGTGTTGGTTATGAGTGTTAACCCCGGCTTTGGCGGGCAGCAGTTTATAGCCTCAAGCCTCGCCAAGATCAAAGCTGTCAAAACTTTGGCCGCTGAACGTCCCATCTTGATCCAAGTGGATGGCGGAATTAATCCCGAGACAGCACCTGAAGTCCTCGCCGCTGGGGCCGATGTTTTGGTTGCCGGAACGGCCATTTTGGGTCAGCCCGATTGGTCCCTTGCCATCAAAGCCTTAAGGGGAGAAAAAGCCTAAAGATGACCTACGTTGTCAATGAAGCTTGCATTAAGTGCAAGTACATGGATTGCGCCGAAGTTTGCCCTGTAGATTGCTTCTATGAAGGGGAAAATATGCTGGTGATTAATCCTGAGGAATGTATCGATTGCGGCGTGTGCGAGCCTGAGTGCCCCATCGATGCCATTACCTCTGACAAGGTTGAGGGTGCTGAGAAATGGGTCGAGATGAATCAAACTTACGCCCAGCTTTGGCCGCGCATTACACGTATTGGGGATGTGCCGAAAGATGCGGATGCGTGGCGCGATGTGCCCGATAAATTCGCCCAGCATTTCAGTCCAAAACCGGGAAAGGGCACGGCGGGCGCTTAAGTATATGCCCGCCCTTGAATGGAGTGCGGCTAGGCCCGCAGTGGCATCATCTTGGGCGCAGCATTGGAGTGGTCCAAATAATCGCCGGCGGCAAGCATCAGTTGATCTAATTTTTCATCGAACAGGTGGCTCGCGCCTGGTACCACACGCGCCTCCACTTGAATGTTCTTTTGGGCAGAGAGACGTCGTGCCAAATCAATCACAGATTCCTTGGGCACGATCACATCTTGATCGCCATGGATCATGACACCAGAGACCGGACATGGAGCCAAAAAAGTAAAGTCTTGGCTGTTGGCGGGCGTGCTGACCGCAATAAAACCATCCAGTTCAGGGCGCCGCATCAATAGCTGCATGGCAATCCAGGCGCCAAAAGAGTGGCCTGCAACCCAGCATGCCCGCGCATTGGTGTTATAGGTTTGCATCCAATCCAGGACAGAGGCAGCATCGGCAAGCTCGCCTTCACCCTGGCTGAATTTGCCCTCGGACTTACCAACGCCGCGAAAGTTGAACCGCATGGTGTTAAACCCACGATCCGCAAAGGTCTTGAACAGCGCATAAGTTGCTTTGCTATTCATGGATCCACCTTGCTCGGGGTGGGGGTGGAGAATCAGAGCCAAGGGGGCGTTCGGTTCTGCGGTGTGGTGATAGCGACCCTCGATGCGTCCATCGGGTCCGTTGATGATTACCTCGGGCATTGAATAACCTTTGTCCATTACATAAGCATTAGAGATTAAAACCAATTCGCCCCATAAAGGTCAAGCATTCCGTTCAAAACGATTACTTCACCTCAATCTAATTTTTTTTCAATGCCTTGCGAGTCCAAAAGACCGTTCACGCCACATCTGGGTGAGGTGTGCGCTTTACAGGTCATGATAAAAAAATTAACATTATAAAAAAAACGGGGAAGGTCTTACAATGACCCTGAAAAAAATAGAAAAAACTTTATTCGGCGCGCGTCTCTACTGGTTAAATGTCGCGCTTATTATTGTGAACGCTGTGTGCATTGGTCATGTTGTGCTTTTGCCAGATCAAGATACTCAGTTTTACTTGCATGCCCACCACCTTATTTTCGCTTTTTTTGTGGCTGAAACGCTCGCCCGCGTTGCGGTGCGTCGTCTAAGGTATTTTCATGGCCTGGAAAACCTTTTTACGCTTCTTATTCTAGCGTTGTGCTTTTTAACCGATAAGTATGAATTTTCCTTACTTTTCTCTTTTCGTTTGATTAAGACCATGCGTCGCCTGAATCTGTTGCCCAAAACCCAAAGCTTGCTTGAGGCCCTCGTTAAGTCGCTTCCCAGTGTGGTGAATGTGATTGCCCTTGTGATGCTGTGTTATTCCGTTTATGGCATTCTGGGTGTTTTCCTGTTTGCCCAGAAAGCGCCCGAACTGTTCGGTACCTTTGGTGATAGCCTGATCACCTTGTCGCAAATTATGCTTGGCGACGATTGGGGGAATAATATGCGGGCGATTAAGGGGGATGCGTTCTATCCCCTTTACTGTGTGTCCTTTTTAATCGCAGTGGCGATGCTTTTATGGAATGCGGTTGTTGGTGTTTTGGCTGATGCCATTCAATCGGCCAATCAACAAGATCAATCGGCTAAGTCAGACTAAACTAGGCCCTGACCCTTCCTTCGCAGGCCTTCAGCGCGGTGTAGAAAACGAACACAGCACCTGCCAGTAACAATCCCGGTGCCCAGTTTGCGTGTGTTGCTGCCACAAGGGTGCTGGCGATTATAGGGGTTAATCCGCCCAAAGAGGCTTGTCCTAGAGTATAACTGACCGAGATCCCTGTGTAACGATGGGCGGGCCTGAAAAGACGGGGTAGGAAGCTTGTTAGGGGTGCGATCACCAGGGCATTGCCGATCACAAGGAAGCTTTGCAATAGGACATACGATTCGAAACTTGGGTCCTGGGTGAGATAGGTATAGGCGGGTAAGGCAAAAAGTCCTAAAAAGGCCAAGCCCACTTTCATAATGACCGCAAGGCCAAAGCGATCTGCAGCCAGGCCCACAAGGGGCATCAGAAGGCCAGATGCAAGAAGAACACAGGCATTGTTGGCAAGGATCGTCGATTTGCCAATGCCTAAACTATTGAAACAGGCATTCATATAGACGGTTGCCAAGTAGAGAGGTACCAAATTGGCGCCACCGAATACGATGGTGCATAAAAATTCGCGTCCATTGTGCTTGAGTACTTGCGCAAGGGGCAAGCGTATGAGCCCTTGCGTGTGTAAAATATTCTGAAAATCAGGGGTTTCTTCAAGGTTACGCCTTAACCAATAGATCAAAATTCCAAGAACCCCACCCAGAATGAAGGGGATGCGCCAACCCCAGGCAGGCATTTGATCGGCGGTGCAAAGGGCGCCAATCCCTGTGCCCAAGACCGCGCCTGCAAACCCGGCACCCAAGAGAGAGGCTGACTTGAAAGCGGGTCTGTCATGACTATTGTGCTCATAGATGTAGACGAGCGCGCCGGAAAATTCTCCGCCGACACTTATGCCCTGGGCTAAGCGACAGATCATCAGGGCTATGGGTGCCAAGAGGCCAATTTCGGCATAGGTGGGTAAAAGCCCAATGAGGAGGGTCGGTAGAGTTGCAAAAATAATCGAGGCAATCAGTGCACGGCGGCGTCCAAAGCGATCACCGATGTAACCGAAAACAGTAGCACCCACCGGGCGCATCACGAATCCAGCTGCAAAGGCGCCAAAACTTGCAATCTGGGCGGAATAAGCCGAGGATTCAGGGAAAAAATAAGGTGCCAAAAGGACCGCAAAAAAACCGTAAAGAGAAATGTCATAGTGCTCCATCACATGTCCGGCAATGACAGCGATGGTGCGCTTAGTGCGCCCGGTCACGTCTCGTCTTCCATACGTTTTGCGGCGGTCTTAAACTCATGCATCAAAAAGTCCCTCACCTTATGAATGATATCTTGCCCACCCCAATACTTGGGGTAGGTGAGGCACATACTCACGGTGGGTCCATCGATGTCGGGTAGAACCCGCTCTAAAGTGTACCCTGTTGCGCGTATGGCCTCGCGCGAGAGGGAGATGATTCCAAGCCCCTGATACGCTGCTTTAATGAGCGCACGGGTGGAATTAATGCACACCATGTCCAGCGGGCGTCCCTGAAAGGTTTGATTGAGGCTTTTGATATGCCAATCAATATTTGGATAGGTCATTTGATCAAAGTCCCTGGCGAACACGATCAATTTATGCCGCACCAAATCCTCAAGGTGATGTGGTCTCCCATACCGATCAAGATAATCGGGTGAGGCCCACAAGCCAACGTGAAATTCCAGGAGGGGTGTTTGAATAATGTCTTGATTTTCATCATCTTTTGGCGAAATCGAGATGCTGCGCTGCTTCATCTCGTGGGGGATAAGGCTGTCATGGCTAATAAAATTCAGCTGAATATTGGGATAGGTCGCATTGAGCTTTGGCAACATGGGAACGAGCCATTCTTCAATGAGGGCCGTCGTGGTGAAAATGGTGATTTCGCCCTTGTTGACCTCAGGATCGGCCTCCATCATGACACGAACGTTATCAAAAGTACCGAAAACATTGGGCAGCGCTTTGAAGAGAATCTCACCTTGCCGTGTTAATTTTAACCCCGAGAGTCCCTGGCGGCGCTCAAGCAAAGGATGCCCCATTTCCTTTTCCAGGTTGGCCAGCTGCCGTGAAATGTTGCTCACTGGCATATTGCGCATTTCCGCCAGGCGGCGGACGCTGCCGGCCAAGACCAGTTCATAAAAATTCTTTAAATGGTTAACATCCATCGTTTGCGCTGCCTGCTGTCGTGCTAATTAACTGTTTCTATAATTATCACAGTTTTGCAAAAAGTGAAACATAAGGTGGCGTGAAGTGGGAAAGTTTTTGAACGGTGAATTTTCAGAACATTCTGATAAATAACACTTTATGGGGTCTTGAGCGATGGGAGTGAGGTGCATAAGTCGTTGTAAGTAGGGGCTGAAAAATTCTCGATCGTGGCGCAATAGAGCTATTTTTTTCTATGAGAAGGGCTTATTTTTTTTGCATTGACAAAATGAAACATAATCCATATATTCCAAATTATGGTTACAGTGTTTCTTAAATCGAAACATAAGACAGTCAGTTCAAACAAGGTATCGACCGTCGAGTGCCAGCAAGTTTCTTAAGTTTTCGTGGCGCGTCCCTTGCGTCCGAAAAGCGTGGGGTATGGTCATTCCCTGCGCTATGCGCACTGCGCATGAACCTCCCTGTAAACTGCCGGTACGGCTTGTCCGTACCGGCCTTTTTTTCTCCAAATTTAGCCCTGGTGTTTCCTCATGCATGGCGTTTGTTGAATTCAAACTTGACTATTCTGGTCGGGATTCATATCCTTGGATTAAAGTTGATTCATCTGACAAGTGTGCGGGGTTTTTATGCGTTTGAGTACGCGTGGCCACTATGCAGTTATGGCGCTGATTGACCTTGCGCGTCAAGGACGTGATAAGCCTGTCGCCCTTGCCTTGATTGCGGAACGTCAAGAATTGTCCGTCCACTATCTTGAACAGCTTTTCTTGCGCTTGCGCCGGCAGAATTTGGTTAAAAGTGTCCGCGGTCAAAGTGGAGGGTACGTTTTGGCCAGGCCCGCTTCAGAGATGACAATCGCCGAAATCATCGAAGCCGCCGAAGAAGAGGTGAAAACAACCCGTTGCAAGGTGGGTGGCGGAAAGAGTTGTCAGGGCAAGAGCGAGCCTTGCTTGACGCACCACCTTTGGCATGGGCTGGGTACGGTCATCGATACGTATTTAAAAGGTATTAGCCTTGAAGATGTTGCCGAAGGGCGACTACGCGCTCAAACTTCAGGCTGTGTCTCTCCTGAGGCAGAGGTGCATGTGGCATGAGTGACTTATACCTGGATTATAATGCCAGTGCGCCTATGCTCCCTGAGGCTTTGCAGGCCGTGCATCATGCTGCACAGCTGGTTGGCAATCCGTCATCCGTACATACCTTTGGGCGTCGAGCGCGTGGGGTTGTGGATCATGCGCGGCGCCAGATTGCGGCGGCGGTGGATGCAAGGCCCGATGAGGTGATCTTTGTTTCCTCAGGTACTGAAGCGAATAATCTTGCGCTGCATCAAGCCCAAGCGCGCGGTGTTAAGGTGTGCTTGTCGGCTATTGAGCACGATTCCGTTTTGCACGCCGTTGATGGGGCCGTGAGGATACCCGTCACTTCAGCCGGTGTAGTTGATCTTGAGTCTCTTGAGCAGATTTTGTGGGACCATGAGGGGCACGGCCTGCTGGTCTCTGTGATGACCGCCAATAATGAGACAGGAATCGTGCAGCCCATCAAGGAAATTGCCCATCTGTGTCAATCCTATGGGGCGCATTTTCACACCGATGCGGTGCAAGCGTTTAAGAGGATTCCGCTAAGTTTTGCTGAAAGCGGTGCCCAAATGATGACCCTTTCCAGCCACAAAATTGGGGGGCCTTTGGGGGTCGCAGCTTTGATTCTGCGCCAAGGCGCAGCTTTCATGCCGCAGCTTTTGGGCGGTGGTCAAGAGCAAAGCCGCCGTGCAGGGACCCTCAATACGCCCGCCATTGCGGGTTTTGGCGAGGCTACTGCTATCCCTCAAGATGACCGTTGGCGGGCAACCGAGGCGTTGCGTCTTTGGATGGAAGACGAGATTAGCCGCACCTGTCCTGATGTGATGGTCATTGGCCGCGATGCGCCTCGCTTGCCGAACACCACCAGTGTGACCCTACCCGGTATGACCAGTGAATTGGCGGTGATGAATTTTGATTTGGATGGTTTTGCGGTGAGTGCAGGCTCGGCTTGTTCTTCAGGAAAGGTGAAACCCTCCCATGTGCTCACAGCCATGGGATTGGAAGAGCGCTTGGTGCGCTCGGCCATTCGTATCAGTTTGACGCCTACAACAACCCAAGAGCAGCTGGCAGGGTTTGTGGCCAGCTTTCGAAAAGTGTATGGGCGTGCTCAGCAGCAAAGCGCTGCGGATAACGCAGCTTAAAAGGAGTAAGGTTCATGAAGCTTATGAATTTCGCCGCGATGGAGTCTGCCGTTCCAATGCGTAAGCCTTATTATTTAGATTATCAAGCCACAACCCCCCTTGATCCACGGGTGCTTGAGGCGATGATGCCGTATTTTAATGAGCATTTTGGTAATCCCCACAGTCGCAGTCACATATACGGATGGGCCGCTGAGGACGCCATCGAGGAAGCCCGCAATCATATCGCCCATTTGATCAATGCCGATCCTCGAGAAGTGATTTTTACCTCGGGTGCGACCGAGTCCAACAATATGGCGCTTAAAGGTCTTGCCGCCTTTTATGGTGATCAAAGGCGCCACATCATCACGGTGGTGACCGAGCACAAGTGCGTTCTGGAGTCCTGTCGTCAGCTTGAGACGCAGGGATTTGATGTTTCCTACCTTCCTGTGCAAAAAAATGGGCTTATCGACCTTGGCCAGCTGGAGGCCATGATGCGTGAGGATACTCTTGTTGTCTCGATTATGACCGTCAATAATGAGATTGGCGTGATCCAGCCCATGGCGGAAATTGGGACTCTATGCCGCAGGCGGGGTGTGTTTTTCCATACCGATGCAGCCCAAGCTTTAGGTAAGATGCCATTGGACGTTGAGGCCATGAACATTGACCTCATGAGCCTTTCTGGGCACAAAATTTATGGCCCCAAAGGCATTGGTGCCCTTTATGTGCGCCGTAAGCCCCGTGTGCGGTTGCAGGCCCTTGTGCATGGAGGCGGGCAAGAGCGTGGCATGCGCTCAGGCACCTTATCGCCCGCTTTGTGCGTTGGTTTTGGCGCCGCGTGCCGAATCGCAGCCGAAGAAATGATGGCCGAGACTGAACGCCTCAGAGGACTGACGTCGCGTTTTCTCAAGCATCTGCAGGATAATCTCTCTCACCTGGAGGTCCATGGTGATCTTGAGCAGCGCATTCCCGGTAATTTGAACATCAGCTTTGCCCATGTTGAAGGCGAAGGCCTGATGATGGGACTTAAAGATTTGGCCGTGTCATCGGGATCGGCCTGTACTTCCGCCTCCCTTGAACCCTCTTATGTTCTAAGGGCGCTGGGCGTTGAAGAGGAATTGGCTCATTCTTCGATCCGCTTTGGTTTTGGTCGTTTTACCACACAAAAAGAAATTGACTACGCTGCCGCACGCATTGTCCAAGAGGTGAATCGCTTGCGGGACATGAGTCCACTGTGGGAAATGATGCAAGAAGGTATTGATTTGAAATCAGTCCAATGGGCAGCCCATTAAGATTCTGAAAATAAAGGAGAACAACCATGGCGTATAGCTCTAAGGTCATTGATCATTATGAAAATCCCCGCAACGTGGGGTCTTTAGATAAAAATGCATCGGATGTGGGAACGGCTCTTGTGGGGGCACCTGCATGTGGAGACGTGATGAAGTTGCAAATTCAGGTGGAAGACGGCGTGATCAAGGACGCGCGCTTTAAAACCTTTGGCTGTGGATCGGCCATCGCTTCCAGTTCTCTTGCGACCGAGTGGGTCAAGGGAAAAACTTTGGATGAAGCCCTGACCATCCGCAATGTGGATATTGCCGAGCACCTGGCCTTGCCACCGGTTAAGATTCATTGCTCGGTGCTGGCCGAAGATGCCATCCGTGCCGCCATTCAGGATTATCATCAAAAACAAACCGGTGCGCCGCAGGAAGCATAGTGATGATGGACGCAACCCTTCCGCCCTCCTCTGGTTCACCGCGCCCCAAACGGGCCATCATGACACTCACCGATGCGGCTGCGGCGCGGGTTAAAGAGCTGCTGGAGGCGCGGGGGAAGCCGTCCGTGGGGATTCGCATTGGCATTCGCACCAAGGGGTGCTCGGGGCTTTCCTACACGTTGGAATATGCGGATGAAAAGGCGCAGTTTGACGAGGTTGTGGAAGACAAGGGTGTGACCATTCTCATAGATGCTAAGGCTGTGATGTTTTTAGTGGGATCTGTCATGGATTATGTGGATGACAAGATCACCTCTGGTTTTACCTTTAAAAATCCCAACGAGAAGGGGCGTTGTGGGTGTGGTGAATCCTTTCATGTCTGAGCCCGAGGATTATTTTGCCCTCTTTGGTTTGTTCCGATCCTACGATCTGGATCGCGCGACATTGGATCAAGCCTATTTTACCGCCCAACAGCGGGTGCATCCTGACCAAGTTTTGTCTCAACAGGCTGGTTTACGTGACCGGGCAGATGAACTTAGCGCCGCTATAAACCAGGCCTATGGTATTCTCAAAAATCCTCTCAAACGTGCCATCTATTTTCTTCATCTTCAGGGGATTGAATTTGATCAAAGTCAAGCTTCGCCTGCGTTACTCAATGAAATGTTCTTGTGGCGTGAACGGGCTGAGGATTGTGCCAGTCGTGATGAGAAACGGAAGCTGAAAGTAGATGTAAGAGACACGCTTCAGGACATCCAGAGAGCTCTTAGCCAGGCCTTTCTGGATAAAGACTCTCCTGCGGCCCTGACACTGGCCCAAAAGATGCAGTACTTGCAAAAACTGCATGATGACTTAGAGGAAGATCTGTAGGCCTTCATATCTGAATGCGTCTTATCTGAGCTGGATCGCGCATAAGCGCAGGGATGGTTTTCTTGAAGTGTCCTGAAGCAGCGCCGAAAAATGCGTCATAACAAGGAATAATTTGATGTTCTTACAATTGGTTGAGCCCGGTACAACACCCGATCCCCACAGCCAGCAAGACGAGATTGCCGTTGGGATTGACTTGGGCACCACCCACTCGCTTGTGGCCGTTGCCGATGAAGCAGGGGCGCGTGTTTTGTCAGGATCTAACGGGCAGACCTTGATGCCGTCGGTTGTTGCATATCTGGAAGAAACGTACGTGGGGGGCGATGCCCTCATGCGTCTTCAGGATAGCCCGGAACAGGTCGTGATCTCCATTAAACGTCTGATGGGAAAAGGCAGCCAGGCGGGACAATTGACCACCGTTAAGGTGGCCGATCAATCCTTGACCCCGCAACAGGTGTCAGCCGAGATCCTCAAGGCACTTAAAGCCCGGGCTGAAGCTGCGCTCGGCAAGCCTGTGCATCGTGCAGTCATCACCATTCCTGCCCACTTTGATGATGTGGCTCGGCAAGCGACCCGTGAAGCGGCAAGCTTAGCAGGCTTAGAAGTGCTGCGACTCTTAAGTGAGCCCACGGCTGCGGCAGTGGCCTATGGTCTTGATCATGGCGCTGAGGGACTGTATGCGGTCTATGATCTGGGAGGAGGTACCTTTGATATTTCCTTACTGCGCCTGACCAAGGGTGTTTTTCAGGTTCTTGCCACCGGCGGTCATACGGCCCTGGGCGGGGATGATTTTGATCACCTGATTGTCAACCACTGCTTGCACCAGCTGGGCATTTCAGAAAAGCTAGAACCCGCCCAGTTGCGTCAAGCTCTGGCGGCTGCCCGTGCATGCCGCGAACACCTCACCCTCAATGAGAACTCGGATTGGATCTGGAAAAGTCGAGAGAAGACCCATAAGATCACCCTCAGTCGCGCCCAGTTCGAGACTTTGGCGCAACCCTTGGTTCAGAAAACCCTGCACGCATGTGCTAGGTCACTGAAAGATGCCGAGGTTTTGCCCCAGGACATTCAGGGAGTCCTTTTGGTGGGGGGCGCCACCCGAATGCCGGTGATTCGCCGCGCTGTGGCTGATTTTTTTGATCAGGCGCCGCTGACCGATTTGCATCCCGATGAAGTTGTGGCTTTGGGCGCTGCCCGTCAGGCGGCCGCCCTGACCCAAGCCCATGGGTCCTTACTTCTGGATGTGACGCCGCTTTCCCTGGGCATTGAGACCATGGGGGGAATGGTCGAGCGTCTGATCAACAGAAATACAGTGCTCCCCGCCGTGGCCCAGCAAGATTTCACCACTTCTCAAGATGGGCAGACGGCCATCTTGATCCACGTTTTGCAGGGCGAGCGTGAGCTGGCCCATGGCTGTCGGTCACTGGCGCGCTTTGAGTTGCGTGGCCTGCCGCCCCTTCCTGCTGGGCGCGCTCGGGTTCGTGTCAGCTTTAAACTGGATGCGGATGGCCTGTTAAGTGTCTCGGCCCAGGATTTGATGTCGGGTACCACTCAAGAGGTGGCTGTGAAGCCAAGCTATGGTCTAGGACCCGATGATCTTGCGGATATGCTTCGGGATGCCTTTGAGCATGCGGAGAGCGACCATGTGGCGCGCTATGGCGAGCAAAAACCCCTGGAAGGACAGGAGAGTCCCTCCAGGGAGTAACGGTGATTTTCTAGCCCAGCATATTCCAGATTTCGGCTGCCATAATCAGGGTGCCAAAAAGCGCGACCATGAGACGGAGCCCCCTATGGCGTACCAGAGGATAGTAGACCTTTGCGCTCAGTTTGTCGCTGGCATGCAAGAGGTACAGTGGCAGGCCTAAGGCAATGACCACCAAAATCATTCCCGCAAAGCTGAGGGTCTTGATGAAAGCCCCTGGTAGACCCACGGCCACGGCATAGGCTGGAAGGAGTGTCAGGCTAAGAATCCAGGCGTGACGGAAGACGCGATGGCTTGTGTGCTGAGTGACTTTGGCTCTCCAGCTGTCGGCCAAACCCAGCCCCACGCCGATGGCTGATGTGGCAATGGCCAAAATCATGATCATCCAGCTGCCGGCTTTGAGGCTGTTATTGGCGCTGAGTTCAGCCAAGGCCTCCACCAAACCGCCCACATCCAGGGTTCCTTGTTGCATCAGCCCATAAACATCGGGTCTGTGGGTGGCCACCACACTCAAAACGCACACGGTCCATAGAACATAAAGAATGAGAGGCGTCAGGCTGCCCCAAAAGAAGGCCCGCTTCAGTTGCAGGGGATTCTTGTTGCAATAGCGGGTTAGGGTGTGGAAGATGACTTGAAAGCCGAAGGACGTGAACACCACCGGAAGGGCAATGCGAAGCACTTTGAGTGGATCAGAAGGTGTTAATATCCAGGGCAGGCTCTGAGGCTCCATATGACTGAGCAACCACGCAATCACCGCGGTGAAGATGGCGACCAGGGCAATGAATAACACACGATTGACAGCATCGACTTTCGCTGTAGGCAATAGGAGGGCGCCCCCAAGACATAAGGTCGCAGCGGTGGTGAGTTGGGTTTTAGAAACATCAATCCCAAGGCTGGTGTGCAAGAAACTTTGCAGCACTGAGCCTAAGCCGTAAAGATAGGCCGCCAGGAGTGCGTTCATCAAGACCAGCAGGCTAAGGGTGCCAAGCCATTCAGCCTTTGGCCCAGAAAACAGACGGCCAAGCGCCCCCAAAGGCAGACCGTCTCCGGCCCGCAAATTAAGCTCAAGGTTAATCAGCGAAGAATAGTGCATGACAGCCCACACGGCGATCATCAAAAGGGCCGTGGGTAAAATGCCAAGGGCTGCGAAGGTCATGGGCAGGGCCATCACGCCTGCGCCGATGGCGGTACCTGCCACAAGGCAGGCGGAACCGAGAGTGCGTTTCATCGCATTTCTCCATTATGAAGTTACCTCCGACATCTCGGAGGAGGAATAAGTATGACTATTTTGGGGTGAGTTAAAGTATATTTGCGCCTGCGGGCGCAAAGAAAAAGAAGAAAGCTGTGAAGCGCGGTGCTGTTATCACCTAAATCGAAACTCCAATAATCTAGTTGAAAGCCTAACACTGTAATTTTGCCACTTGCAAATAAAATTTACAAAAAAGGACCTTATTTTCCCCTTCGATGTTTTGTGGAGTCTGAATTGGGCTTTGCATTACCATGGCGCCCAGCTAGGCTAAAGACAGCGCGCACGATAAAAAGAAAAACAGGAGGCATAAATGCAGGCCGTGACTCACCTTTTGGAGGAACCCCAAACCGGGTCTCGACTTGGATTTACACTCTGGCAGGTCCATTTGCGCTGGCGTCGCGCCGTTGATCGGGCACTGCAGGCGCAAGACTTAACCTATGTGCAATATCTGCTGATGCATGCAACCCTTGAATTGAGCCAAAACAATCAAGCGGCCACCCAATGCCGAATAGCAGCTGCTGCTGGGTGTGATGTCAATGTGGCCTCCCAAGTGATACGGGGTTTGGTGGCCCGCCAACTGATGACCCGCAAAGATTCGCCCCAAGATGCGCGGGCAAAGATTCCCCGCCTCACATCCTTCGGCGAAGTCCGCTTGCGGCGTGCCCATGGGGTGGTTGAAGCAGAGGAAACCAAGTTCTTCCAGGCCTTTGGTAATAATGCACCACAATTGCTGCGCGACTTAGAGGAGCTTTTGACGTCGGCTGAGTATTAATTTCAGCAAGCTATCTGAGCTTTGGTTGTGCTCAAGACCTGACTGCTCCCTCACGGATCTCACCGTGATAAACTGGAGCCCTTCACATGTGATGTTGTCAAAACAAGCGCACTTCTGTTAGATTCGAACAACTTTTGATGAATCGCCTGGGCGCTGTGTGCCTGTGCAAAACGAGAGGAATCAGCCGTTAAATGCCAAAGATGACTTTTATTACGCCTGAAGGGA
Source organism: Holosporales bacterium (assembly GCA_046318415.1). Lineage (GTDB taxonomy): Bacteria > Pseudomonadota > Alphaproteobacteria > Caedimonadales > Caedimonadaceae > JBKCUK01. Next base: position 113,242 of record JBKCUK010000012.1, read on the forward strand.
ATCGGGTTGATGTGGATGCGCCCAACGGACTATCCGTGCTTGAAATTGCGCACCAAAATCAGATTGACCTGGAAGGGGCCTGTGAGGGCTCCCTTGCATGCTCGACCTGCCACGTGGTCGTCGATCCGGCGTGGTATGACGTCTTGCAAGAAGCCACAGAAGATGAAGAAGACATGTTGGATCTCGCCTGGGGTTTGACGCATACCTCGCGCTTGGGGTGCCAAATCATCATGAAGCCTGAATTGGATGGCCTTGTGGTCAGCTTGCCCTCCGCCACCCGGAATATGATGGTTGACTAAAATGGCGCTGAAGTGGCTTGACGTTCACGACATCGCCATCGCCCTGGATGAACGCTATCCAGATGTGGATGTGCGCTATGTCCGTTTTACGGACCTGTGGCGATGGATCCAAGAGCTGCCGGACTTTGCCGATGATCCCCAGCGCAGTAACGAGAAAATTCTCGAAGCCATTCAAATGGCTTGGCTGGAAGAACGCGGGTGATATCGCGCCCGCAAGCGCCCTGGGCGCAGGTGCTGGCACAGCATCTTGAACGTGTAGATCCCGCCCTCCTCAGGCAAAGCTATGCGGACCTCTCCGCGCGTTATCGAAATCAGACCTTTCGGGGTTTTTTCTCAAAAGAAGAACGCCTCGCCTATATGTTGGCGCGCCTACCAGCGACCTATGCCGTGAATCGGGCCGTGCTGGGCCATCTGGATCTCCAAGACGCTTCTATTCTTGATTTGGGCTGTGGACCTGGAGCCGCAAGTCTCGCCGCACTTGCTGGGGGTGCCTCGCGCACCACCCTTGTGGAGCAAGATGGCGTCATGCTTGACTTTGCAGGGCAGTTTTGTCGCGCGGCGGATCTTGAATGGGATGCCCTTCTGGGCGCATTTGAGCAGATCCCCTTTCCAGACCATGATGTGGTTGTGGCCTCGTATGTGCTGAATGAGTTGAGCGAGCAGGCACAAGCAAAGATCATCGCCCGGGCGTGGCAAGCTGCGCGTCAAGCACTGGTCCTGATCGAGCCTGGCACGCCGCAGGGATTTCATCACATCCGATTGCACCGAGAGGCCCTCATAAAAATGGGGGCTTACATGGTGGCGCCTTGTACCCATGCCAACACATGCCCCCTGGCCACCTCGGATTGGTGCCATTTTGCAGCCCGCGTGCCCCGCACGGCTGCGCATCGCTATCTCAAAGAGGGCGATAGGGGCCATGAAGATGAGAAATACAGCTTTTTGATCGTCAGTAAACAACCGCTGCCTGTGCCGGAGGCAAGGGTCATCAAACCACCACGGGTGCGCGGTGGTCACGTCATGCTTGATTTGTGTGCAGCAGAAGGATTACAAACCATTACCATTGGCAAAAGTCAAAAGGCCACCTTTCGTACCGCCCGTAAGGCAGCTTGGGGCGATGGTTGGCCGCAGTTTGAGGATGATGCGCACCATGAATCACCCCTTCACCCTACAGGGGATTGACAAACCTATTTCAAAAACCCGCGTGGTCGTGGCCATGTCTGGCGGCGTGGATAGCTCGGTCACAGCTGCCTTGATGCATGAGGTGGGCTACGACGTCGTTGGTCTCACCATGCAGCTATATGATCAAGGCCAGATGTTGGCCAAGCAAAAAGCTTGCTGCGCGGGTCTTGATATCTATGATGCCCAGCAAGTGGCCGAGCGCATCGGTTTTCCCCATTACGTTCTGGATTATGAATCCCGCTTTAAAGCGGCTGTGATGGACGACTTTGCCGACAGTTATCTGCGCGGTGAGACCCCCATCCCCTGTGTTCGCTGCAACCAGACTGTGAAGTTTCGTGACCTTCTTAAGGCAGCCGAAGAGCTTGAGGGAGATGTGCTGGTCACAGGTCATTATGTGCGCTGGATGCGGGGACAATCGGGGGAGGCCCAGCTTTGTCGCGCCATAGATCCAACAAAAGATCAAAGCTACTTCCTCTTTGCAACAACATCTGCCCAGCTTGCAAAACTGCGCTTTCCCCTGGGTGGTTTGCACAAGTCTGAGACACGTGCCCATGCCGAGCGTTTTGGCCTTCAGGTCAGCAACAAACCCGACAGCCAAGATATTTGTTTTGTGCCCAATGGGGATTACGCCAGCGTTGTGGCTAAGCTGCGTCCGGGTGCCCTTGAGGCGGGAGATATTGTGCACCTGAATGGCGAGGTTATGGGCCGTCACCAGGGAATTATCAACTTCACCATTGGCCAGCGCCGTGGTCTGCATCTTTCCAACAACGGTGGCGGGGAGCCCCTTTATGTGGTGCGTCTAGAGCCTGAGCATCATCGCGTTATTGTTGGCCCCCGCGAGGCGCTGGCGACCACCCAGATTCGTCTTCGCGAGGTCAATTGGTTGGGGGACAATTCACAGCCCGGGACCTGCCATGATGTGGAGGTTAAGATTCGCTCCTCCGGCACGCCATTGCCCGCCCAAGTGTTGCTGGATGAGGGCAACCAAGCCCGCGTGATTCTTGCAACGCCCGAGTACGGGGTGTCGCCGGGACAAGCCTGCGTCTTTTATCAAGAAGACCGCGTCCTTGGCGGCGGTTGGATTGTGCGTTGATCATCAGTTGATCATCAACGGCGCAGCAAAAGCGAAGAAAATGACATAACAGTGAGTAAGCAATGAGCAAAGCAAGATTTGGGGTTGGTGCATTCTTTATTGTCTTAAGTGCCGTGTTCTTCATGCCCCTCCAGGCTCAAGAACAAACCTCCCAGGCCAGCTCGCCGTCAAAAACTCTCAAAATCGAGGACTTGATCACCTATCAAAGTCATCCCGATAAGAAAAGGTTGGGACACTATGAATTTTTGAAACGCGATTTCCTTATGAGTGTTGCGGATGCCAATCGGGTTATGTCCAAACTTCATACCCAAGCCGAACAGCTCATCAAATCTCCCCAAATCAATCCTGCGCCCATCCCGGCGATCATCCATAAGATTTGGCTCACCAACCCAAACAACCCCCATGATATACCGGAAAAGCAGCTGCAGGGACTGATTGAAACCTGTCAGCAATTTCCGGATTATCGTCACATTCTCTGGACGAACTACCCTGAAGCCCTCAAGCCAAGCCTGAAAAAACTAGGTGACCTTAAGATCGGCATTGAGGTGCGTTCGATTGAGGAGTTGCGTGACCTACCTGGGACAAAAATTGGGCAAGCTTACTTGCGTCAGAATATATTTGCAAATGCCACCGATATTATCAGGCTGCAAATCCTGGCGCGTGATGGGGGCATATACTCTGACATGGGTTGGACTGTTTTTCGTCTCGCAAATGTTTACGATGTTTTTGATGCCGTGATGAACACGGAATATTTCGATCAAGGCATCGTCAGCCATAATGTCATCGCAACAAAAGCCAATGACCCAGTGATCGTGACTACTCTCGAAAAGCTTCAAGGTCTTACAAAAAGAGGAGACCTTGATCGTTTCCTTAATCGCTTTAGCAAAGAATATATTTCGGCGGTTATGCTGTTTTCCGGTCCGCCCATGTTGACGGCCGCAACGGCTGCAGTGGGTGGGGAGAATCGACGTTTATTGCTGATACCCGGTGATCTTGAAAAAGCTTTTAAGCGTCGTCATGGTAATAGTTGGTTGGGCAGGGGGCTTAATGGCAGTAGTACAATCGCACGCGCAGATGTCCTGCAATTTTTTGATGATATTGGCGCAGACCTCCCTCTATTCATCCGGCTTCGCGTGCAATTCCGTGCTTGGCGTCATCAAATGCGAGAAAAATTGAATTTTTAGCATCTAGCACGAGGAGATGTCTTTCAAGAAGAAGATGTATGGAGACGTCTTCAAAGTCAGGAGAGAGCTAAATTGAGACTCATAGGGGCTGGGTTGATGGCGGTTTTTGCAGTGGCGGGGGGCTTTGCCCAGTCGCTGGCTCTACCCCGCCAATCCCTTGCCTTGCAAACGCCCATGGGAGAGAAGGTTTTCCATGTGGAGATTGTCCAATCTGAATCCGCGCGTCAGCAAGGGCTGATGCATCGGGACTCCCTTCTGCCCGACCAAGGAATGCTGTTCGTGTTTAATCCCCCGGCGCCTGCCCATTTCTGGATGAAAGATACCCTTGTGGCCCTTGATATGTTGTTCATGGATGACCACGGACGCCTGGTATGCCTTCGCCAGGACGCCCAGCCCCATGATTTAAAACCTTATAGTTGCAAGAAAAACGTGGCCTTCGTCATTGAGGTGCCGGCTGGAACTGCAGCGCGACTTCAGCTACAACTAGGGGATCACTTAGTGAAAGGATCAGATTTATCATGGATCTTGAACATCTCATCTCCACCGCCTGGGACCAACGCGATACCTTAACGCCCCAGTCATCTGGAGAGGCTGTCCAGGCCGTTCAAACGGTGATGGCAAGGCTTGATGAGGGAAGCCTTAGGGTCGCCGAAAAGCTCAACGGAATCTGGCACGTTCATCAGTGGGTGAAAAAAGCCATCCTGCTGTCCTTTCGCATCCAAGAGAACCAGTCGGTCTATGGATATCCCTACGCCTTTGATAAGGTGCCGCTGAAATTTGAGCATTTTTGTGAACAGGATTTTGCGGCAACGGGAGTGCGTATCGTGCCGGGTGCTGTTGTCCGCCATTCCGCCCATGTGGCGCCCGGTTCTGTCTTAATGCCGTCCTTCATTAATGTGGGCGCGAGGGTCGGTGAGGGGACCATGATTGATACCTGGGCCACCGTTGGATCCTGTGCCCAAGTCGGGCGCCATTGCCATATTTCTGGCGGTGTTGGCTTGGGCGGGGTGCTAGAGCCTTTACAGGCTAACCCCGTTATTATTGAAGATAACGTCTTCATCGGCGCCCGCAGCGAGGTGGTTGAAGGGGTCATCGTGGAGGAAGGTGCTGTCTTAGGCATGGGTGTGTTTATCGGCGCCTCAACCCCCATTGTGGATCGGGTTAGCGGTGAGGTCACCTATGGTCGCGTACCCGCCTATGCGGTGGTCTTAAGCGGGTCCATGCCCGGAAAACCGCTTGAGAACGGCGCGCCAGGCCCCCATCTGAACTGTGCGGTGATCGTCAAGCGGGTGGATGAAAAGACCCGCAGTAAAACGGCGCTCAATGAGCTGCTGAGGCCTTAACCCATGGATGTGGTGTCGCTGACGCAAAACTTGATTCGCTACCCCAGCGTGAGTCCCCACGGCGCTGGCTGTATTGAGTTCATCGAAGACTTCTTGCGGTCAAGGGGCTTTACTTGCCAGCGCTATGATCGCCATGAAACGCAGAATCTTTATGCATGGCGAGGAGAGGTGACGCCAAAGGTATGCTTTGTGGGTCATGTGGACGTGGTGCCGCCAGGCGATGCCCAGCAATGGCGGCATCCGCCTTTTGCCGCTGAGGTATCTGAGGGATCTATCTGGGGGCGTGGTGCCGTCGATATGAAGGGGGCGATTGCTGTTTTTTTGAGCCTTTTGGATAGGGTTCCTGCTGAACAGCCCTTAAGCCTTTTGGTGACCAGCGATGAAGAGGCCGATGCGCGCGATGGCATTCAGTATGCGGCGCCAATCATTTTTCAAGATTCAACACAAATCCCTGAGCTTTTTTTGGTGGGCGAACCCACGTCTGAACATCAGGTGGGCGACACCCTTAAGGTTGGACGCCGAGGTAGCTTAAACGGTCGTTTGGTGATGCGGGGGATTCAAGGCCATGTGGCCTATCCTCAAAAAGCCGATAATCCGCTGCCACGTCTGATTGAAGCGCTGGGGGTGTTGCAAAAATTTCACTGGGATGAAGGGGATGCGTATTTTACGCCCACCCACTTTGAGATAGCCTCCATTGATGTGGGTAATCCTGCCACCAACGTCATTCCCGCTGAGGGCAGCGCAATCTTCAACCTGCGGTTTAATACCAGGTATCAAGGCAAGCAGCTGGAAGATCTGATTCGAGGCTTATTGGCGCCCCACATGGCTGAGCGGGATGAACTCACCTTTCGCCTCTCCGGCGAACCCTTCATCAGCAAGCCCTACCGCAAGCAGGAAGAGATTGTGCAAGCCCTGCATCAAGAATTGGGATTCAAGCCACAACTCTCCACATCGGGTGGTACGTCCGATGCCCGTTTCTTGCACGTTTATGCCCCTGTGATCGAGCTTGGCTTGCGCAATGACCTTGCCCACCAAGTGGATGAACGGGTCAGTGGGGATGATCTCCATACCTTGACCCGGTGTTATGGGGTGCTCCTTGAGGCTGTCTTCAGCGGTTAAATGCTCCTGCGGCTGCGCATCCAGGTATAGATGGGGACACTGGTCAGGACGAAGAAGGTGCCTAAAAACACGATTTCTTGACCTGCACCCCACACGCACCACAGCGCATACATCATGCCCAAGGCAGTGATCAGCAGTGAACGGGCCCATGCAAAAGCAGATCCCTCATTCTTATGGCGCATGAGGTAAAGCAACTCGGCCGCAGCAGAATAGATATAGGGCAGTAAAAAGGCAAAAGTGGTCAGGGTGATAATGAATTCAAATTGCTTGATCAGGCCGGCTTCGTAGTTAAGCCCCAAAATCACGGTGGCAAGGAGACTTGAAAAGATCAGACCAAACACTGGAATGCCCTGGCGATTGGTCTTTTTAAAGATCACTGGGAAAAGGCCGTCTTCCGCGGCTGCCATGGGGATCTGCCCCTGAAGCAAGATCCACCCATTCAGCGTTCCAAAACACGAAAGTGCAGCAAATCCAGCGAGAACGGGGACAGCCCACTCACCGAATAAAATGCGGCCCGCATCGGCAAAGGGCGATGTGCTGGCTGCTGTGGCAGCAGGCGTCAGCACCGACATGACCACTGCCGTGGGCCACAAATAAAGGACGGCCGCGATCAGGGTGCCCAAGATGGTCGCCCTTGGGATGGTGCGCTCGGGCTTGATGACATTTTGGGCCGGTAAAGTCGCAGATTCGATGCCAAAATAGCTAAACAACGTCAGGGTTGCCGTGGCATTGATGGCGCTCCAAACCGAGGTATCTGACTTAAGCAATAGGGGATTTAAATTGCTCACCTCAAAATGCTGAATACCCCACAAGGAGACGGCAATAAGCGGCAGCATTTTGAGCACGGTCACCAGCACCTGCAAATTACTGGAAGCTTTGACACTGCGCACATTGATCAAGGTCAAAACCCACATACAGCTGGCAGAGGCTAGAAAGGCTAAAGTGGGTTCTTGGGTGATGGCGGGCGCAAAATATCCCATGAAGTTCACGAAAGCCACAGCAACCGCAGCGTTCGAAACCCAATTGGCAATCCAATAACACCAAGCCATTTGAAAACCAATGAAGTCGCCAAAGGCATGACGACTGTAAGCATAGGGGCCACCGGTTTGTGGATGACGTTTACTAAGACGTGAGAAAACAATGGAAAGCAGAATGGCGCCCACCGTGGTCACAGCCCATCCTAAAAGTCCAACGCTGCCATAGGCGGCAAGCAAAGTGGGGGTCAAAAAAATGCTGGTACCTACCACATTGCCGACCACAAGTGCTGTGGCACGGGTGAGGCCAAATTGTCTACGTTGCGAGGTCATCGCACAAAAGTCCTTTTTTGGGGGCTCATCATCGCTGAACGCTACCTTCGATCTCGTCAAAAGGTCAACTGTTTTTGCTCGTTACATTTACTGATTTGTTTTGGATTCTGGTGCGTGAGAGACTCCACTTCAGGCCAAGGGCGATGATAATCGTGATTAGCATCACAAGGGATGTTGGCAAAAGCGAGCCATCATAGAGGTGACCCACAGTCCAGGCGGTCAAGATGGGGGTCACAATTTCCATCATGGAAATGACGGAAGACGCTGTGCCGCGCACGTTGGGGCATTGATCTAAGGCCATGTTATTGGAATTGGAAAACATCAACCCTAAGCCCACACTATAGGGAATCATGGCAACGGCATAAAACCAGACCTTTTGGTTGGCCGCTTGGGACAGCACCACAAGCGAGCAGGAGGTGAAAAACAGCCCGAGCAACCCAAGGCGGATCAGGGCGTGGACAGATAGATAACGCAATAAATAGCGATTCAGGGTGGTGCCAAGGATGAAGTTAACTACGCCAAAGGTATGAAAATAGCCATATTCCGCAGGGCTTAAGCGCAAAACGTCCTGGAAAAAGAAGGGAGAGCCAGCAAGATAAGCCCATAACCCGCCATAGGCGATGCTGGAAATCAGGGCGTAACGCATGAAAATGCTGTTTTGCATAACGCTTTTATAGTTGCGCATCAGCTCAGGTCCCTGAGCTTTCTTGGTGCGCTGAGTATGGGTCTCTTGCAGTTGGACAATCATTAAGCCCAGTACGCCTAAAGCTATGCAGCCAATGGTCAAAAAGCATCCGCGCCATCCCCAGTGCTCGGCAATGTGGCCGCCAACAATGGGCCCAATCGCAGGCCCGATGGCAAGGGTCGTATACAGCATCGACAGGATGTTAAGGGCACGCTTTTCAGAATAAACGTCACGCACCATGGCAAGACCAATCACATAGCTGCTAATCCCCCCAAGCCCTTGGGCAAGGCGCGCCACCATAAGCCATTCAATATTGGGCGCAAAAGCCGCGGCAAAGGTGGCTAAAACAAATAAACTCAGGCCCGACAACAGCAAGGGACGTCGGCCATGGGCGTCGGAAAGCGCACCATAGAAGAGGCTTGCAATGCATTGGGCGAAAAGATGCAATGTCAAGGTATGGGTTGCGATCCCACTGGTGATGTTAAAATCACGACTCATTTGCGGCATCGCCGGCAGATAAATATCCGTTGCCATTTCTGTGACCAGGGCAGCAACGAAGATCGGCCACACACTTAAATTTTGCGTTTTCATGCTTATTGAAAGGCTTGAGTTCTGTTTGCAGCTCAATTTAGGGGGTTGACAGGCAGGATGCAACTCTCAATCACTACAAGGATAGTCTATTTCGTTGCGGAAGGTTGAAAACATGTATGCTTTTGTGTTCCCAGGGCAGGGCGCCCAGGTTGTTGGCATGGGCCGCGAGATCTATGATGCATCTTCTGCTGCACGTGAGGTCTTTGAGGAAGTATCAGATACCCTTGGGCTTAATTTAACGCGGATGATCTTTGAAGGGCCCATGGAAGATTTAACCCTGACGGTCAATGCCCAGCCTGCGTTGATGACGGTAAGTCTTGCCCTGATGCGCGCCTTAGAGAAAGAGGCGGGTTTTCACCTTGCGGACAAAGCGTCCTATGTGGCGGGCCACTCACTGGGTGAGTATTCAGCCCTTTGTGCTGCAGGGGGATACAGTCTTAAAGATACAGCGCAGCTGTTGGCCATTCGAGGCCGCGCCATGCAGGAAGCTGTGCCAGTGGGAACAGGTGCCATGGCCGCGCTTTTGGGCGCTGATTTAGAGCAAGCAGAAGCCATTACCCGTGCTGCCATTGATGGAGATATCTGCGAGGTCGCCAACGATAATGCGCCAGGTCAAGTTGTCATCAGTGGCCACAAATCGGCGGTAGAGCGCGCCATTGAGATCGCCAAAGAGCGCGGCATTAAACGAGCGCTGTTGTTGCCTGTCAGCGCGCCCTTTCACTGCAGTTTGATGGAACCTGCCGCTGTGGTGATGCAGACTGCTTTGTCTCGCATGTCAATTTCCCCCCTTGCAGCACCGCTGATTGCCAACGTCACGGCGGATGTGGTTGCCGATGCGGGTGAGATACCTGTGCTATTGGTGCGTCAAGTCACCGGCCGTGTCCGTTGGACCGAGACAGTTCAACGCTTGAAATCCCTTGGGGTGACAAATATTTTGGAAGTCGGCGCTGGCAAGGTCTTAACCGGCCTCATTAAGCGCATCGAGCCAGAGCTTACCTGTTATGCGCTCAATGGTCCCGAGGACATCGACGCGTTTTTACGCTTGTCTTAAAAAAAATCTAACAAGCTGAAGGAAACAAAATGTTTGATTTATCTCAGAAAAAAGCTCTGGTCACTGGAGCATCCGGTGGTATTGGTGCAGGCATTGTCAGGGCTTTGCACGCCCAGGGGGCCCATGTTGCCATTTCCGGGACCCGAGTGGAAGCCCTTGAGGCGCTGAGAGATGAGCTGGGTGGACAGCGCATCGTCGTTCTGCCTGCGAACCTTGGTGATGCGACCCAGGTCGAGGGGTTGGTCCCTGCTGCAGAAGAGGCCTTAGGGGGGCTTGATATCCTCGTTAATAATGCTGGCCTGACCCGGGATGGGTTGCTGTTGCGCATGAAAGATCAGGACTTTCACGATGTCCTGCGGGTGAATCTTGAAGCCGCCTTTCGTTTGATGCGGGCGGCCGTTAAAGGCATGATGAAGCGTCGCTATGGACGCATTATCAATATTTCCTCCATTGTCGGTGTCACCGGTAATCCAGGTCAGGCCAATTACTGTGCGTCCAAGGCTGGTTTGATTGGCATGAGCAAGTCCATTGCGGCTGAAATCGCGTCCCGCAACGTTACCGTTAACTGTATAGCCCCTGGTTTTATCACATCCGCCATGACCGACGTCCTGCCCGAGGCGCAGCGTGAAAAATTGCTGGAAGGGATTCCCATGGGACGCATGGGAACCGCCGAAGAGATCGCAGCAGGCGTGGTTTTCATGGCTTCCGATGCTGCTGGTTATATTACCGGGCAAACCCTGCACATCAACGGTGGAATGGCGATGGTTTGAGGGGCTGTCATTTTAATGTTGGCGAAAGTTGGGCGAGCAAGCTAAAATCAAAACTCTTGATTTGCCCGCCCATCTTCCATAAAAGCGAGGGTGGACTAACTAAAAAAGGAATTGTCTTATGAGTGCTGTTGCTGAGCGTGTCAAAGAAATCATCGTTGAACATCTGGGTGTAGAGGCCGAGAAGGTTACCGAGTCAGCCAGTTTTATTGATGATTTGGGCGCCGATAGCTTGGATACTGTTGAGCTTGTGATGGCTTTCGAAGAAGAGTTTGGTATCGAGATTCCTGAGGAAGCAGCTGAAAAAATCCGCACAGTTAAAGATGCTGTGGCCTTTATCGAAGCGAACAAGCCTGCTTAAACATTCTCTGTGCGGGAAGTATTCTCTTCCCGCATTTCATCTTTTTTCATGTGCATAAGGAGACCCCTATGCGTCGCGTTGTAGTCACCGGAATTGGTTTAGTTACCCCCCTTGGGATGGGACGAGAGATCACCTGGCGCAATCTTATTGCCGGAAAATCTGGTATAAGGGCTATTACCCACATTCCCGTCGAGGATATCCCTTGCCGCATTGCGGGGGTTGTGCCGCGTGAAGAGGGCGTCGAGGGGTCTTTTAACCCTGATGTCTACATGCCTAAACCAGAACAACGCCGTGTCGCGGACTTTATTATCTATGGTATGGCTGCTGCCACTGAAGCCATCGAAGATTCCGGTTGGAAGCCCCAAAGCGATGAGGAACGTGAGCGCACCGGCGTCTTGATTGGCGCGGGTATTGGCGGACTGGATCGTATTTACACTGAATCCGTGACGCTGTTTGAGAATGGTCCACGACGGGTGTCGCCCTTTTTCGTCCCTGCCACCATCATCAACTTGGCTTCAGGTCAGGTGAGTATTCGCTACGGTTTCAAGGGGCCTAATCATTCGGTGGTGACGGCGTGCTCCACGGGTGCCCATGCGCTCGGTGATGCGGCGCGACTCATTCAATGGGGAGATGCGGACGTCATGGTCGCGGGTGGTACAGAAGCTTGCGTGTGCCGTATTGGTCTTGCAGGATTTGCGGCTGCCCGTGCCTTGTCCACGGGCTTTAATGATCGTCCGACAGAAGCCTCGCGCCCATGGGACCAAGACCGTGATGGCTTTGTCATGGGCGAAGGTGCCGGTATTGTGGTGCTCGAAGAGCTCGAACACGCGAAGAAGCGTGGCGCCAAGATCTATGCAGAAATTGTTGGCTATGGCCTCTCAGGAGACGCCTATCATATTACGTCCCCGTCTCCAGAGGGCGATGGCGCTTTCCGCTCGATGAAAATGGCGCTAGAGCGTGCACAACTGAATCCTGGTGATGTTGACTATGTGAATGCGCATGGGACCTCGACACCCCCTGGCGACAAGATTGAATTTGCCGCGGTGAAGCGCCTTTTTGGCGCAGCGGCAGATAAGCTCAGCATGTCATCCACCAAATCCTCTATCGGCCACCTTTTAGGGGCCGCGGGTGGCGTTGAGGCTGCGTTTTCCATCCTTGCCATCCGGGATGGGGTTGTCCCGCCCACCCTCAACTTGCACAACCCCTCTGAGGGCATCGAAGGGATCGATCTTGTGCCCCATCAGGCCAAGGAACGTCCTGTGCGTGTCGCGTTGTCGAATTCCTTTGGTTTTGGTGGCACCAATGCGTCTTTGGTTTTCAAAAAGCTGGACTAACTGCAAGCATCTGTGGCAGGCCACGGGTTGGCCTGCTCGGGTGTTGGTTGGTGCTTTTAGCCTCTGCCTTTTCGCGGCATCCACCCTTGTCATGAGTTACTATGGGTCCACCGGGAATGGTGTGGCCCAGACTTATGTGGTGCGGCGTGGCACCCCGTTTTCCGTGATTGTTGAAGACCTGGCGCGCCGCGACATCGTGAGTTCAGAATGGATGATGAAGATTCACGGTTGGGTGAAGGGGGCCGATGCCCGCATTATTGCTGGAGAATATCAGTTTGCCCCAGAACGTTCTGTTGCGTCCATTTTGTCCGATATGATGGCAGGCGCCGTTGTGCGTCGCCGCTTTACCGCGGTTGAGGGCAAAACCTCAAGGGAAATCCTTGAATTGTTGCGGCGCACCGAGGGCATCGAAGGTCCCTTCCCGCAAGACGTGCCAGAGGCTAGCCTGTGGCCGGAAACATACTTCTACACCTGGGGAGATAGTGGGACTGCTTTGGTGGAGCGGATGAACGTTGCCTTTCGGCAAAACACGCAGCAGCTTTGGCAGAATCGTGATCCAGATCTACCTCTAAAATCCCTTGATCAAGCCCTGATCCTTGCCTCCATTGTCGAGAAAGAAACGGGTGTAGATGCGGAGCGTCCTTTGGTTGCTGCCGTGTTTTATAATCGTATGCGTTTGGGCATGCCGTTGCAGTCCGATGCCACAGTCATCTATGCATTGTGGCGCGACCAGGGGAGGCCTCTCGATGCCCAGCTTTCACGCCAAGACTTGCTGTATGATTCACCGTTCAATACCTATCGCTATCGCGGGTTGCCGCCGTTTGCCATCTGCAACCCAGGAAAAGCCTCGCTGATGGCTGTGCTTCATCCGGCCAAATCCGAGGCGCTCTATTTCGTTGCCAATGGAACAGGGGGGCATGTCTTCGCAGATACCCTGCTTGAACATCAAACCAATCATCAAAAGTGGCGCAAAATTCGCGATAAACGCTAAGCCGTCAGCTGTAGGCGTCTTGAGGGCTGAAGGGGTGTCGGCCGATTTTTAGGAGAGATCGCAGCGCCCGGTTGCGTTGCTTAACGATCGCGCTCCAGGCCCATCTCTTGCCAGTGTTCGTTTTTATCCAACCAATTGGGCTCGACGCGGATTTGCAAAAAGAGGTGAACGCGCGCTTCAAGTAGCTGGCTGATGTCGATTTGGGCTGCTTCACGAATCCGCTTAATCAATTCGCCTTTTTTACCCAGTAAAATCCCTTTGTGACCTTCGCGGGCCACCAGAATCAGCTGATTGATTTTCACGTCACCGTTATCAAAGTTCTCATAATGCTCGGTTTCCACCGTCAGCTGGTAAGGGATTTCTTGGTGCACCAAATGCATGATTTTCTCACGGGTGATCTCGGCGGCCAGCTGGCGCAACGGCAAGTCGGTGATCTGTTCTGGGTCATAGTGCCAGGGACTTGAGGGCAGCAACGTACTGAAATAAGGGGCTAAATCTTGAACGCCACTTCCTGTGGTGGCTGAAATCATGAAAACCTTGGCAAACTCGCGCCCTTGGGTGAGCCGCTCCACCAAGGGCAGCAGATCCGCCCGTTGCACCTTATCCACCTTGTTGATCACTAAAACCACAGGCAAAGACAGCTGAAGTGCTTTATCAATCAGTTTTTCCGTGCCTTCTTGGTTTTTTTTGCTGGCATCAACCAGCACCACCACAACATCGGTATCCTGGGCTGCTTGCCAAGCTGTTTTGACCATGGCGCGTTCAAGGGCTTTTTTAGGCTCAAAAATTCCAGGTGTGTCCACAAACACGATTTGGGTTTGGTCTTCCATGATGATTCCCAACAGGCGCCTCCTGGTGGTTTGCACCTTGTGGCAAACGATTGAGACCTTGGCCCCCACCAATTGATTGAGCAAGGTTGACTTTCCCACATTGGGCTCGCCAAGGATGGCGACGTAGCCACATTTGGTTGGGGTTGTCATGATTCTTAGGCCTTTCGTAGGGTCGTTAGTAAAGTTTCTGCGGCTAAGCGCTCGGCATCACGCTTGGAAGTTCCTTCTGCCACAGCTTGTCCATGGGACGCAAGCGCAACTTGAATTTTGAAAACTGGGGCATGGTCAGGGCCTTGTCTTCCAACGACGCGATACTCAGGCATGCCATAGCCTTGTTTTTGGGCCCACTCTTGCAACGCAGTTTTGGGATCTTTGGGGGCTTCGCCCATGCGGGCGATGCGGGGAGAGACAAGGGGGCCAAGGAAGGCTTCTACAGCCGATAAACCGCCATCAAGGAACAGCGCCGCTAGCAAGGCCTCGAAGGCGTTGGCCATCAGAGCGGCCTCGAATCGGCCGCGCCCGCCGCTGCGCTCGCTGGCGGCAACCTGAATATAGGGTTGCAGGTTCACCTCCTCCGCAAGGGATGCCAGCCCTTGGCGGCTGACAAGGTGGGCGTGACGCAGGGCTAAATCCCCCTCATTTTCCTTAGGAAAATGGCGATAAAGAATGTCGGCCACCACCAGCCCAACCACCCGATCGCCCAGGAATTCAAGGCGCTCATTGCTGATGCGGCCATGCTTGGCGCTGGCGTGGGTGAGCGCAAGCTTCAAAAGATTCAGATCTTTGAAGCGATGCCCCAATCGCTGTTGCAGGTGATCCCAATCGGCCATTAGCGAATCAATTCAAAAATACGCTCGAAACGGATACCGGTGATCCAACGCCACACTTGATACCACTTGGCGTCCACGGATAAGAAGATCACCTCTGCACGCCCAATGAGATTTTCAAAGGGAATATAGCCCATGGTGCGCAGGACGCGGCTGTCTTCCGAGTTATCCCGGTTGTCGCCCATCAAGAAGTAGTGCCCTTCTGGAACGATAAACACTTGGGTGTTATCAAGCCGCCCTTCGCCAAAGCGTTGCGACTTCAGGATCATGTGCTTAAGGCCATTGGGCAGGGTCTCGATGTAGCGGGCGATAGTAAAGGGGACACCATCCTCATCCACATCGGTGAACTCACCAGCAGGCTCCAGCGGGCAGGGTACATCATTGATGTAAAGCACACCCTCCTTCACTTGGATGCGATCACCTGGCAGTCCCACCAGACGCTTGATGAAGTCCGTATCTGGCCGTGAGGGGGCTCGAAACACCACCACGTCCCCCAATTTTGGCTCTTCTGCGAAAATCCGGCCTTCAAAAATCTTGGGCGAAAAGGGAATCGAAAAATGCGTATAGCCATAGGAAAATTTCGAGACCAATAAAAAATCGCCAATCAAAAGGGTGGGTTTCATCGACCCTGAGGGAATAACAAAGGGCGCATAAAGAAAAGTGCGCGCAAGGATGGCAACCAGAATGGCGATAAGCAGCGATTTGCTTTCTGCCCACCAATCGACTTTTTTCTGGGATACTTCGGTCATGGTTTCTCCTCATACGCGCTGCTTAAAATGCGCCGCAAGTTCTAACTCTATCTTTCATTTCTATAAGAAAGTCTGGGCTGGAGGCAAGAATTCCCTGAAACCTCGCGTGTTTTGTCATTTCTTTAACGTGCGGTGTTCCCCCTTTATTAAAGTCAAACATAGGAAATGCCTCACAGCTTCCACGAGGTTACCTGCCTCAAGTAGAGGCTATGGGGCGATGCCATAGGGGCGACTTTCAAGGTGTATTTTGTGATGGAATTGCGCCTTTTGCTAAGGATTTCTTTGCTTTTTCATGGTCACACTCCTATTGTATGCAATAAAGAGAGATGTTTACTC
This sequence comes from Holosporales bacterium, assembly GCA_046318415.1. Classification (GTDB taxonomy): domain Bacteria; phylum Pseudomonadota; class Alphaproteobacteria; order Caedimonadales; family Caedimonadaceae; genus JBKCUK01. The sequence continues at coordinate 129,288 of JBKCUK010000012.1, forward strand.
TCTTTGGCAAGGAAAGTGACGGGTATGATTTCCCAACAACCACAATGGCTACAGCGCGCCTTGGATTACCGTGATCCCAGGGTTGTGGCTATTTTTATTCTCAGCCTTGCCAGCGGCCTGCCGTTTTTGTTAACCCTTGCCACTTTACATGTGTGGCTCAGCGAAGTTGGCGTCAACAAAACCACCATCGGGGTGTTTGTGCTGACAACGCTGCCTTATACCCTGAAGTTTTTGTGGGCCCCCCTTTTGGATCACGCCCGCTTTCCCATCCTTGAGCCCCTCCTCGGACGACGCAAGGCCTGGATGGTGGCCTCGCAGCTTTGTTTGATGTTTTGCCTGGTGCGCTTAGGGCTCAGTGATCCGGCCCATCATCTTGAGGAAACCGCCTTTTGGGCATTCATGGTGGCGCTGTCCTCGGCAACCCAAGACACCGCCATCGAAGCCTATCGTATTGAGCTGTTTCAAATGTCCCAGATGCGCCTGGGTGCCAGCGCGTCGGTGGTGGGCTATCGCATGGGCATGTGGATCTCGGGCGCAGGCGCCCTTTACCTTGCGAGTTCCATCAGTTGGCCGTTGGTCTATATTCTGATGGCGGCCTGTATTAGTCTTGGAATTGTGGCCGTGCTGTTGGCGCCCGAAGCCCAAGCCGCCAGTCTTGCCTCGGTAAGCGAGGCGGGTAAGACGCTGAAAGCCCGGATTCAGACCAGTTTTTTGAGTCTGATCTCGCAGCCCGGCGTCTGGTTTGCCCTACCGCTAATCCTGTTTTACAAGGCCGGTGATACGCTTTTAAACGCCATGACGGCACCGTTTTTGCTCGATATTGGTTTTAGTAAGATCGAAATCGCCCATGTGGCCAAGTCTTTTGGCATCGCAGCCATGATCTTTGGCGGACTGTCCGCTGGCAGCTTTTTAAGGGATCGGGCGTTGAACTCTATGATACGCATCTGCTTTTTGTTGCAGCTTGCGTCCTGTTTGCTGTATGCAGCCCAGGCTGAGGTGGGGCACCATTTGGGCCTGCTTTTCTTCGCCCTGGGGTTCGAGAATTTCGCCACTGGATTTGCATCGGCGGTGTTTATCACTTACCTCTCGGGTCTTTGCTCAAAGCCCCACACAGCTACCCATTTTGCACTGTTGGCCTCGTTTGCCTCCTTCAGTCGTGTGATGTTTTCCACGGCAACCGGCTGGTTGGCGGATCACGTGTCCTGGTCAATGTTTTACGGTCTTGGCGCTGCCCTTGCCTTTCTGGGTTGGGTTGTCACGCAAAATCTTTTTCAAAATTCTTTGCAAATTTCCCAACATCCCCCCTTGCCTCAACGACCGTAAATGGTGTAGACCTATGCTCACTCGGGGCGTAGCGCAGTCCGGTAGCGCGCCTGCTTTGGGAGCAGGATGTCGGGGGTTCAAATCCCTCCGCCCCGACCATCAATAAAAACTCCACACTCTTCAAGCGCAACCTAACCTAAATATAAAAAAAATTGCCGTGCTCCAAAAAAATGTCATTTGCGGATGGCTAAGGCGCTTCGCCTTATGGGGCGCTTTGAATGGACGGTGATGCGTTTAGGGATCATAAGAAAACGGCTGCAAAAGTGCAGCCGTTAGAGAATCTTCGCGTCATACCCCTTGGTGGGGTAGGCATTATTTCTTGATGCGATTACCCTTGTGGTTGGCCAAAAGCTGGGCGCCTGCTGGGGTAAGGGCATCATCCTTGTTGATCAGCAGTTGTGCCACAAATTCCATCGATCCCTGTTGCACGGTGAGCTCGAGGGCGCCGGTTTTTTTGTTTGCATCCCAGTTGGTTTTATAAATTTCGATGGTATAGGGGGCATTGCCGTTGTGCGGCATGCAATTGAGTACTGCGATTTCCAGATCAAAGCTTTTCGTTTTGCTGGCATCGATAAAACCGCCAAACTTCGCGTTCAAAGCTTTTAACAGTTCATCTCCCAGGTGTTTTGCCTCTGCCTTGAAGGCGGGCTGCCAGTGGTTCATCAATTTGATGTCATGGCTTTTATTGCCAGCTTTATCGCATAGGGCTTTATGGGCTGCCACTAAGCCATCGGCCGAGGCGATACTGGTGGATAGGATGACTGCTGCAATGGCTGGAATAAAACGCATGATCGTGCCTCTCATTTTTTGGGTTATGTTTTTAAGAACGTCCGTATTTTTCACAAGAAATACCTGCAAATTCTAGCTTACTTCTATTAAAGAAAGGTTAAAGAATGCAGGGCGCGGGCGCTTCTATTGCGGGGTCACATCCCCCTTTCACGGTTTTGTGGCACCCGTAAAGTGTGTTTATATCAGGAGACGTATTTTAAGTCGTCTAAAACAGGGAATCCCCTTATGGAATGGCGTGATGCAGGCATTATTCTCGACCTCAAACATCATGGGGAAAGTCACCTCATCGTCAGTTTGTTGAGCCCGCACCAAGGGCGGGTCAAGGGATTGTGGCGAAGCGGCGCAAAAAAGCGCCACGCCTTGCAGGGTTTGAGCGTTGTGGATGCCACATGGCGGGCGCGCTTGCCCGAGCATTTGGGCGAATGGAAATTCGAGATCCTGCGCACCCCCTTTGCTGCTGCTTTTGATGATCCCTTTAAACTTTTGGCGCTGAAAGCAGCTGTGTCCTTGTGCGAGCAACTCTTGCCTGAGCGTGAACCCCATCCCCGCGTTTATGAGGCTTTGTTGCTCTTGGCCCAAAATCTTGAATATCCCCATTGGTGGCTCAGCTATCTTGATCTTGAGCGCGCCCTCATTCGAGAGGCAGGAATTCCTTTGGAATTTGAGGGGTGTGCGGTCACAGGACAATCTGAAAATTTAGCTTACGTCTCGCCGCGTACCGGCCGCGCGGTGGTGGCGGCTGCTGCAGAACCCTACATGGACAAGCTTATTCCTTTGCCGCAGTTTTGGTCCAGTGCGCGTGCCTTCAAGGCTTGTGAACAGCCCACCTTTCATGACATTCTACGAGGATTAGATTTAACGGGGTATTTCTTAGCGCGCTACGCCCTTGAGGTGCATCACTTAAATATGCCCCAGGCAAGGATTGACCTGGTCGATCGGGTGCGGGCTAAGACAGAAAGGAACCAACGCGAACCATGAGCACTGCTGGCGATTCTGCAACGAAAATCATCGATACTTCCCTCGAAAAAGCCCTTGGGGATCGCTATTTGAGCTACGCGTTGTCCACCATTACGGCCCGTTCTCTGCCCGATGTGAGGGATGGCCTGAAACCCGTGCAGCGACGCATCCTCTACGCCATGCGAGAGTCGGGCAATACCCATGAGAAGGGCTATCGTAAATCGGCAAGCGCCGTGGGGTATGTGATGATGAAATACCATCCCCATGGAAATGATCCTATTTATGAGGCCCTTGTGCGTTTGGCGCAGGATTTCTCGACCCGTTATCCTTTGGTGGATGGCCAAGGTAACTTTGGCAGCATCGATGGTGATAATGCGGCCGCCATGCGTTATACCGAAGCCCGCATGACCCGCGCTGCATCGGCTATGCTGGAAGGGATTGATGAGGATGCCGTGGATTTTCACGACACCTACAATGCCGAGACCGTTGAGCCCGACGTGTTGCCGGCCAGTTTCCCCAACGTGCTGGCAAACGGAGCCACAGGTATCGCAGTCGGCATGGCGACCAACATCCCGCCCCACAATTTAGGGGAACTGTGTGAAGCCATGCTGGCTTTAATCAAGAATCCAGACTCGTCAGTCGAGGATTTGCTCTCTATTGTTCCAGGGCCTGATTTTCCGACGGGCGGTGTGATTGTTGAGACCAAACAAAGTCTACGCAATACTTATGAGACTGGGCGCGGAAGTATTCGCCTCAGGGCCCACTGGGAGGTAGAGCAGCTGAAAGGTGGGCTCTACCAAATTGTTGTCACCCAGATCCCTTATCAGGTGCAAAAGGCCCGTTTAATCGAGAAAATCGCCGAATTGATGACGGATAAGCGCCTGCCGCTGCTGACAGACATTCGGGACGAATCCACGACGGATATTCGACTGATCATCATCCCTAAAAGTCGCACGGTGGATCCTGAGGTGCTGATGGAATCCCTCTTCCGCCTAACCGATTTTGAGACACGTTTTGCCGTCAATATGAACGTGTTGGATGAAGGGCGGATGCCCCGCGTGATGAATCTGAAGGAGATCCTGAAGGCCTTTTTAAAGCATCGGCGCATTGTGTTGCAGCGGCGCACCCAAAACCGCCTCAATCAGATTGCCCACCGCCTTGAAATTCTGGCGGGACTTCGCATCGCCTTTTTAAATTTGGATGAGGTGATCGCCATCATCCGCCACGAAGATGAGCCCAAGCCCGTGCTGATGAAGCGGTTTGAGCTCAGTGATGTGCAAGCAGAGGCCATCTTAAATACCCGCCTGCGCTCGCTGCGCAAGCTTGAGGAGATGGAGCTGGTCAAAGAGCTGGAGCAGCTGCAGCAGGAGCAAAGTGAGCTGCAATCCCTTCTGGGTCAGGAAAGTGCCCAATGGCGCGCGATCGCCAAAGAAATCGCGGATGTGAATAAGGCGCTGGGCCAGGGAACGGCATTGGGTCGCCGACGCACAACTTTTGCAGAGGCGCCTCAATTGGCCGATGTGCCCTTAGAAGCCATGGTTGAGCGGGAGCCGGTAACCATCCTGTGTTCGCAAAAGGGCTGGATTCGTGTGCTGAAAGGGCATGGCCTGAATTTGGATGAACAAAAGTATAAAGAGGGTGATGAGGCTGGATTTGCCTTGACCGGTTGGACCACTGACAAGCTGCTGATCATGAGTAGTGATGGCCGTGTCTATACCCTTGGTGTGGATAAGCTACCAGGAGGCCGTGGTTTTGGCGAGCCGCTGCGATTGATGATTGAAATGCCCAACAGCCATCATGTGGTGAACATGCTGGTGATTGCCCACGATCAACTCGAGGCAAATTATATCATTGCCTCAAATGCAGGTCGGGGTTTCATGGTCCAGGGCCGTGATCTTGTGGCGCAGACAAAAAATGGTCGCCAGGTGCTGAATTTAGATGCAGGCGAGACGGCACAGATTTTTCTGCCCGTGGTGGGAGATCACGTGGCAGTGGTTGGTCAAAACCGCAAAATGTTGATTTTTCCTGTGGGCGAACTACCTCAAATGGCCCGTGGTAAAGGCGTGAAGCTTCAAGCTTATCGGGATGGGGGCATGAGTGATTTGATCACCCTTAATTTTGCCGAAGGACTCAGTTGGGCCACGGGAAGCAGAACCCGCACCGAGCCTGATTTGCGTCCTTGGTTGGGCAAACGTGCTCAATCTGGACGTATGGTACCCATTGGCTTTCCAAGGTCGGGCCTCTTCCGAGGATAAGAGGATATTAAAGAGATACCTCTTATGATGCTCTAGAATGGATAGCCAGGGACGTTTCTAGAGATCAAGAGGGAGAATGTGATGTCTTTAAAAGACCTGGCATTTGTCTTTTTGTTTCACGCGTTATGGTCTTTTCCTGCAGCAGCCAGCTCGTGGGGGGACGAGTTTTTTACAGTGGAAGACTGGCCCTTCTGTTCTCCGCAGAAGCTTGGTGAGTATGAATTCGACGCCTTTTGCCAATCTTATAGAGTCCTTGAATCCGAGGGTATATCCGCACTGATGGCAGGGGCGGGGGAGTGGATTGATCGCTGTGTGCAGGCCAATGATCCTGTGACGTTATACCGCACAGCAGAATTTTTGGACACCCAAAGAGAGCGCCTTCAGACCCTGATTGCAAAGGCTTACTATAATGTGAGGCTCCTTTGCGCTAACCCTCCTCCCTCGATAAATGGGGACCAGCTGAGTACCATCGCTGCTTCAGCTGAGATGCGGGTTATTTCAAAATGGGCACATCTTTTTGCAAAGGGTGAAGAGGCGCTTAAGAACTTTTTTCATCTTTCACCCTTCTTCCTGTTGCATTTGCCCTTGCCCGATGATCCCCTTCTCCACCTTTACCAGCCCTATGGATGGAGGGTGCGCCCCAAAGGTCATGGATTTTTATCCCCCCATATCCTTACCTTCGAATGCCAAAATCTAGAAAATCAGTTGTGCTATTTTGGCCGTGAAAATAAGGATTTATGCGCTATGATCCGGTTTCATCTTCTTGACGATCCTCATCCGATAACGCTGGCCATCATGCGCCCTAGCCCCCTTTTTTCCATGCAGAGCATACAACACTTTGTAAACGCCTTTGCTGATCCATCTGACACAAGGGATTTGTTGGATCTGATGGCTCGCTTTCGGTGGTTTGCATGCCGGATGGGGCGAGAAGACTGGGTCCATTTTACCGATGAACTAGCGGTGAACGCACAGCCAAGAAAAAATGTTTGAAAGTCTGATGGCGCCCTGTTATGGAAAACCTGCACGTTCTTCGTCAAGGACATAAAGGAAGATTGTTCATGGCGCCTCGATTCTGCTGCATTATCGTTTGTTGCTTGTTGAGTCTCTCCTGTTGGGCAACGGAAGATCTTCGTGAAGAAACCCATGCCGACCAAAACCCCCATCCTGCTTTGCAAGGCTCGGATGTGCTTTTCCGTAAAAGTGTTTGGCAATACCAACGTTTGTTGGCTGAGGGCGATCGCCAGGGGGCTGTGCTTCATGGCCAAATGTGGCTTGAGACCTGTAGAAGACAAAATGATGGGATCGGATATTATCAAGCCGCCTTGTTACTCAGTCGTCAGACACCACTACTTCTGAGTCAACAAGAGATTGCGGTCGCTTTTTATAACGCAGCTCAAGCCTTGAGGTCTCAACCCAGGGAAATCCAAGCATCAGCCGTGACCTACGAGAATGCTGTCGCCCACGTGGCTTATAATTGGCCTATCCTTTTTGAAAGTGGTTTGCAGGCCCTTGAAGAAATTTACCATCTTCACCCACAGCATTTTCTCGGCTTTCGGCTCAGTGAAGTTTTCTGTGCCCATATTCACGCTTGTGCGCTTAAAGATGCGCTCATAATAAAAAACAAAGATTTTTGGCGCACCTACCAAGAAAAATATGCGGAGCGGATTTTACACAGTCAACTGAACTACTTTGGTATGGAAAATCGTGTCTTGACGGCGGCGATCCGTTTTTATGTGCTGGGCGACCGGCAAAGTGGTATTGCGGAACTTAAATGGAATTTGCGCCAAGATGTGCTGGCGTGGTTGGCTTATGTTCAGCGCTCCCCAAAGATCACTAGCCAATTGTTATTGGACCTTGCGAATCTGGTTGGCGATGTGAACCAGCATGCCTTGAAACTTGGGCACCATGAGTGGTTGCCAGCCGTCAATGCGCTTTACTGGTGGGCGCTATGCGGTGGACAAAAAACGGGCGCCAAATACCTTTTGGTCATGAATGCCAAACGTCTCAAAGCCCTCAAAAGCAAAAGTGCTCAAAACTATTTGGCAGGCCATCATGGGGAGCCTTTAAGTCACGGTCAGCTGTTGTAGTATGCCATGGCAAAATATATGTGCGATTATTGCCGTCAAATGCTGTCCGATTCTAAGCCGTCTTTATGGACATACGATGTGGCACAAAGCGTCATTAATGCACAAAATCGCTTTTTTCCTGCCATGCAACAGAACAGCTATGAAGGGTTAAGAGAAGTTTTAGGGGATGAAAACGCACAATTCCTGCTTCAAAATGCACGCAGCACCGTTTTGCTGAGCCTTGACAGGAAACCCTAAACCATCGACATTGAATTCATCTTATTCACCAGGAGACAATCATGTTGAATGCTCACATTGCCCGCATGCGCCAGATATCGTTGCACAGCCCGCTGTCGTTTATGCTGATCAGCCTTTTAGGATCGCTGATCCTGACGCTGTCTGCCAAAATCAGTATTCCCTTTTGGCCGGTGCCCATGACCATGCAATCGCTGACCGTCGTGATGATGGGTGCCTTGATGGGGCCACGTTTGGCAGGTGCCAGTGTGGCTTTGTACCTTTTTGAGGGAATGGTTGGGCTTCCTGTGTTTCAAAGTGCGGATGTCATGCCCTTTTTTGCAAAGCCAACTGCGGGATACTTGATGGGTTTTCTGCCCCTTGCCATGCTGATGGGGTATTTGGCAGAGCGCGGCTGGGCCCGCACCCACGTGAGTGCCTTCTTCATGGTGCTCTTAGGCTTTGTCTTCCTGGATGTCTTCGGCGTTTCTTGGTTGGTGATGATGCTGGGGCAAAAGACGGCGTTTTCTGGATGGTTGGCCTATCAGCCCGGCGCGTGGGTCAAGCTGGGCTTGGGCACCATACTGTTGCCCTCTATGTTGCGCACTAAATAAGCGCTTGCAGCATCACTGCTGAACTATCAATAGGCGCCTTTGGCGCCTTTCTCTTTTAGGGCGCAATTTCGTTTTTGTTTCACCTTCTTATGGCCTTGGATCGTCGTCAGGCTAGGGTTGATGCACTGGGAAGGAGGAATCAAGCCGTGCGCAGCGCTGTGACTTTTGCTTTACTGATCTTTGGCTTTTTGCCATTTCCGCTCACTGCAGGGCTTGATGACGATTTCGAGGGCGATATCTTACTTGTTGGTGGAAAATTTAAAGGTGATCCGAACTGCCTGACCCTGAACCTGAAAGGCGCGGGGGATCTGGCAGGGTCAGGCTGGGATGTGCGTTTCTTAAAGCAGCTCTCAAGCGCAAAGTATCGCCGCATCATCCTGGACCATCAGGGTTTCGGACTTAGTGAGCGCGTTCATGTGAAAAATATCACCACCGTCTATGAAGTACCAAAACTCGACCTGGCGCAGGAGTGGGCACGTCTTCTGCAACCAGGCGGACGCCTTGATTTATTGAGTTCCACCGCTTTTCTTGAGGAATGGGATGCGTCCTTTGCCGATCTCTTTAATTGCTTTAAGGTGCTGAATCTAAAGTTTCGCTATGATTGCTGCAAACGCATACTGTCGTGGGACCATCACAATAGTCTTCGCGTGTTGAAACTCAGTCAAGAAATAGACGGGCAAAATACCATGTCGACCGCCCGTCGCGTGCACAAGGCCTTCTCGCAGAACACGCTGTTAATGAAGTCCCTTGATTGCTTGGCGCGCGCAGGGATGACCGATCTTTGTGTCATGCCTGAGAAACAGGACATCCTGCCCGGTTTGGTGTATCGAGGATCCTTACACATCTCAGCCATGAAAGGTTTTTCTCTGGCGGAGCCCACGGATGATGCCGATACCGAGGAAGAGGACAATTGCGAGGATGACGAGAAATCTTAAAGGGTCATCTCTTAAATTCAGCCCTCAGGTGTGGGTGCGGCGCCTGCGGCCTTTTGGGCGCTGATCAGATAATTCACGTCCACCCGGTGACTCAAGTGCCAGCGACGGTTGAAAAGGTTATAGATCATACCCCTCAAGTTCACGGGCCCAAGACCACAATCGCGCAGGTGATTGGCAAGCTCGGCAGGTGTAATAAACTTCTTCCAATCATGGGTGCCGCGTGGCAGCCATTTCAAGATCATTTCAGCGCCTACAATGGCGACGGCATAGGATTGAGGAGTGCGGTTAAGGGTGCTGAGTACGATAAATCCCCCTGGCTTCAAAAGCTGCATGCAACTGTTTAAAAACAAGGAAACATCGGCGACATGTTCGACAATTTCAAGGGCGGTGATGACGTCGTACTGCTGTCCACTGGCAGCGTGGTCTTCGATGCTGCTCTCCATATACTCGATGGGCAGATCTTGCTGAGCCGCATGATTACGGGCAACGTTTAAAACATCTGCGGCAGCATCTAAACCGCGCACCGATGCCCCCATGCGACATAAGGGTTCGCTTAAAAGCCCAGCGCCACAGCCCACATCCAGTAGGCTCAGTCCTGTGAGGGGGCGCTCAACACGGGGATCCCGCTGGAAGTGTTGGCAGACTTCATCACGGATAAAGCTGAGACGTGCAGGATTCATCTGGTGGAGGGGACGCATAGGACCCGAGGGATCCCACCAGGTTTGGGCCAGCTTGTTAAAGGTTGCGACCTCTTGTGGGTCAATGGTGTGGTTTCGGGTTTGGTTCATGGAACATCTACCTGCTAAAAACTTTTGAATTCAGCATATACCGCAACCTCTTGTATGACGAGATTGCTTTTAACTTTTTGCACGTGCCGGGAACGCTGCATGGTTGAGGAGATGGCGAGATAGTGCAGAAAGAATTGTTCAAATTAAAAAAAGAGGGACGAGATAAGACAATTTCGCCCCCCAAATGAATCAATTTTGTGGATTAATTTTCTTTGGTCTCAGGCTCAATAATATAGGCAAATCTCGTATCAGCGCTTTTGCTATAGTCGATCCATCCCCTACTATTGGTGTAGTATCTATTTTCCTCGTACCGAATGCCATTTTCGTAGATGGCGTTCAGTTGAGCAATGGTGTTGTGGGCCCATGCCTTGTCTTTTGACGGAATGCACTCAAGGTCAAGTGACCGCATGAATTGTATAACGTTTTTGTTGTCTCTGAAAAAGAGGGCTGGTGCATCGTTTTTCTGGTGCAGTTTCGCCGTCGTGAGACTGCCAAAAGGTGTATTCCTCTCCAGTAAATAATCAAAATCCCCCTGCAGCATGATTAAACTTTTCACAATGCTGTATTTTAAAGCAATCTCGCTGTCTTCGACTTGAGTGAAAAGAGCGAGTAATTTGTTTTCAAGGCTCTCTTTCACTGGGCGGCCATGGTTTTTAAATGCCTCATATGCGCGACGTCCACCGTAATTCATCCTTGATGATAGTTCTTTTTCATACTCGCCTGTCACGATCTCTTCCAGGAATTGGACAGCCATAGACAAGGAGGGGAAGAGGAATTCGCACTGCTCTAAGATTTCCTTTAGGGGCTCTGTGTAGCCTGCAAGAATGGCTTCTTTCAAATGCCCCAAAGCAACGCTCTGAGATTCTTGAAATGCTTTTTCATCGCCCATCTTTTCGGCCTGCTCCGCCATAAAGGAGTGCAGTTCATAGCCAAGGTAGCGCAGACGTCCAGTATTGATTTCTTCGGTTATAAACTTTTTCTGGGCTAAGATGCATTCGTTGCACTGAGTAAAGAGCGCAAAACGGTCCTCAGAATCGAAATTCAGCTGATGGGCCTTCTTGTAAGCTGTGAAATAATAGTCAAAAGCCACTTCGTATTTTCTTGCAGCGTGATGGAGTTCACCGAGGAAACGGTAGGCCAAAAGTTGCTGCTCGGCTCCTGAATCGCCCACAAGGTGAATAAAATCTTTTACAGCTTGGGACCAAGTTGCATTTACTTGATTGCTTTTGCTGGAGCGCTTTTTAAGATCTGCCAGTAACTGGTCGTCGAAAAGCTCAGTAAAAGCTTGCTGAGGATTATGCTCCTGCACGGCGAGTGCTGCTAACATGCACTTTGCCTCTAGGCTGCCATCCGCTGCTGATGTTGCAAGATAATCTCTTGCTTTTTGAGTGAGCTCGGTAGGGTCTTCTTCCTTTTCAGCGCCTTTCACGTAAGGTCCCAGTTCTTTCCACTTCAGGGACGCAATGTAGAAGTTTCTGTGAATATTATTTTTTGAAGACAAAATAGCGTCTAAGTTCATGTTCGCAAAAAATAGGATGTCGTGACCCAAGACCCGCATGTCATCTTCTAAACCATGGATGAACCCGCCTTCTAATTTCTTGAGGGTGGTGCGCAATAACAATTCCCGGTAAGTGGGGTTATTCTCGCCAAACTGCTTGACTAATAGGCGTGCTGCAAAACCATGGCCAAGTTGCACAGCCCTTAATAAATTTTCCTCATTTTCACCGGTTGATGCGTCTTTTCTATAAAAATATGCAGCCTCAGAATCGATATCAATGGTCAGTGGGGCGGAGGTCAATCCTGCCTTGACATCTTCCAATTCAGGCAGATCACTCGCCATGGCGGAGATGGAGTTAAACAACGCCAGTGTAAATAATATTTTTCTCATCACGTCCTCTTTTCATTAAAGATGACGCAGAGCTCTTTTGCTTAGCCCATCGCCATCAAAATTTGCCCAAGCTTAACTGATAGTCATAAAATTTTGGGTTTTGCTAGTTATTGAGGGTCTGAGTTATTAAGTGAAGTTTAAAAAGGACTTTATTTTAAAAATTTATGTTTTTATTATAAAAAAACGTTCGTGATGACATGATATGACTGCTGTAAATTTTTAAAAGTGTATTGTTTCTCACCGTTTAAATGCGGGTATCCCTTGCGAGTATGTCCTTGATTAATATTGTATTGCCCATTGAGTCAAGATAGGCAAAAAATCCATATTCATCCCTTGTTATTTATGGATTATTGTTGTGCCTAATTCTCTGACTTAGGCTTCACGAAAGGGGTGACGTTTGCTTCTCTCACTCGTGACCATAGCATCCATATAACAACCATCAAGAATCAAAGATTTCAGTTGTCCCTTGCGAAAAGTATCAAGAAGCCGCTAAGAAGATACGGTGAACCTTAATGTAGGTTAGAACCATGGCCCTTGTTGTGCAAAAATTTGGTGGGACTTCTGTGGCAGATGTGGCGTGTATTCAAAACGCTGCACGCCGTGTCTTGCATGAAATCAAGCGTGGCCATCAACCGGTAGTGGTTGTCTCGGCGATGGCAGGGGTGACTAACCAATTGGTTGACCTGGTACGCCATGTCAATCCCCATTTCGATGCAGCCGAATATGATGTGGTGGTCGCCTCTGGCGAGCAGGTCACCACCGGGTTGATGGCTTTGGCGTTGCAAGCATTGGGCGTGAAGGCGCGCTCATACTTGGGATGGCAGGTCCCATTTCATACGGACGCAAACCATGAATCGGCCCGGGTCGAATCTGTTGATATCACGCACCTCCGCCAGGATCTTGCCGCAGGGATTGTGCCGGTCATTGCAGGATTTCAGGGACTCAGTCCTAAAGGGCGCGTGACGACCTTTGGGCGCGGGGGGTCGGATATTACTGCTGTTGCGTTGGCCGCTGCCTTAAACGCCGACCGCTGTGATCTTTATAAGGATGTCACCGGTATTTTTACGGCCGATCCAAGGTTGGTGCCCCAGGCCCGACAATTGCCGCGCTTGAGTTACAGCGAAATGTTAGAATTGGCCTCACTTGGCTCAAAGGTTATCCAGACCCGGGCTGTGCAAATGGCCATGGCCTATGGTGTCCCGTTAAGATTGTTCTCTAGCTTTGAAGAAGCTGAGGGAACCCATATCGTGCATGAGGATGAGCTGGTGGAAAAATCTCAAATTTCTGGCGTTGTGTGCAATAAAAACGTGGTGCGTGCCCTGGTGCGAGGGGCGCTTACCTCTGGTCTTTTGGCCCAGCTGTTTCGCGAGCTGGCCAATGCGCAAATTGATGTGGACATGGTGACCCAAGAGCTGGGGGGAACCGCTGGGCGCGTGACTTTCGTCGTGCAAGGGGCGCGCCTCGAGCAGGTGCAGACACTTCTTGAGCAGCCCTCCTTTGCGGCTCTTGAGGTCGGTGGTGATATGAATCTTGCCAAAATTTCCATCGTGGGCCTGGGGTTGAAGGGGGATGCGGGCATTGCGGCACTGGTCCTGGAGACCCTTGAAGCGCGGGCGATCCCTGTTTTTGGCTTGGCCACTTCAGAAATGCGCCTCAGCGTCCTTGTTGCCGATGAGTATGCTGAGCTTGCCGTGCGTGCCCTTCATGGCGCCCTTTTGCCGGAACTGAAAGAGGCTGCCTAGCGGAGTCTGACCTGGCGCGCTTGTAAGCTTCATTTATCATACTGCTGATGCTGCAACGTTTTCTTTAGGCCCCATATGGTTTAATGATAACAAGAGCATTCCACACGCCGATAGGGAGCGATCCATGTCTCACGCACTGATTCCTGTGAAAACCCCTTTTGCCAAGACCGCCCACATCAAGGCGGCCGATTATATCGCCTTGTATCAGGAATCCATTGAGAATCCTGAACAGTTTTGGGGCCGCGAAGGTAAACAACTGGACTGGATCAAACCCTTCAGTCAGGTCATGAATTGCTCGTACCAGCCGGAAGATGTGCGCATTCGTTGGTATGAAGATGGGGTGCTGAATGTGGCGGCCAATTGTCTTGATCGTCACCTGAAAACACGCGCCGATAAAACCGCCATTATTTGGCAGGGCGATGATCCTCGCGAACGGCGCAACGTCACCTATCAAGAGCTCTATGAGGAGGTGTGTCGTGCCGCCAATGTGTTGCGGCAGCTGGGGGTCGGACGCGGCGATCGGGTGATCATTTATTTGCCCATGATTGTTGAAGCCGCCGTCATGATGCTGGCGTGCGCACGCATCGGCGCCATTCATTCTGTGGTTTTTGGTGGCTTTTCGCCTGAATCCCTGGTGGGTCGCATTGAAGATTCTGGAGCCCGTATCGTGATCACCGCCAATGCCGGTTATCGCGGCGGTAAGTCCGTTCCATTTAAGGCAAATGTGGATGCGGCGTTAGCAGCAGAGTCAGCGTCTTGTGTTGAAAAAGTCTTAGTCGTTCGGCGCACGGACCAAGACGTGCCCATGAAGGGTGGGCGTGATCTATGGTATGAGTCCTTGCGGGATCAGGCTGCACCCGAATGTGCCCCAGAGCCCATGGGTGCTGAAGATCCGCTCTTTATTCTCTACACCTCAGGTTCAACGGGAAAACCCAAAGGCGTTGTGCACTCGACGGGTGGATATCTGGTCTATGCCGCCATGACCCACAAATATGTTTTCGATATTCAAGAAAACGATGTCTATTGGTGCACCGCAGATGTGGGATGGGTTACCGGTCACAGTTATGTGGTTTATGGTCCCCTCGCCAATGGGGCGACAACGGTCATGTTTGAAGGGGTTCCCAACTATCCGACGCCAAGCCGTATTTGGCAAGTGGTGGATGACTTGAGGGTCACCATTCTCTACACGGCGCCCACGGCCATCAGGGCTCTGATGCGCGAAGGAGATGAATGGGTGAAGAGCTCTTCACGCCAAAGCCTGCGTCTTTTAGGCTCGGTGGGGGAGCCCATTAATCCAGAAGCATGGAACTGGTTTTACGAGGTGGTGGGCAATCAACGTTGCCCCATCGTGGATACCTGGTGGCAGACCGAGACGGGCGGAATCTTAATCACGCCCCTTGCAGGCGCCATCGATTTAAAGCCGGGCTCGGCCACCAAGCCATTTTTTGGTGTCCTGCCCGTAGTGCTGGATGGTGAAGGAAAAGAGGTGAAAAATAATCCTGCAGAAGGCGTTTTGGCCATTAAGCGCTCCTGGCCAGGACAGATGCGCACCCTATGGAATGCCCACGACCGTTTCATCGAGACTTACTTCAAACCCTATCCGGGATACTATTTTTCAGGAGATGGATGTCGGCGGGATGAGGAGGGCTATTATTGGATTACGGGACGCGTGGATGATGTGATTAACGTCTCGGGTCATCGTATTGGCTCGGCAGAAATCGAGAGCGCCCTTGTTGGGCATGAACATGTGGCAGAAGCCGCCGTGGTGGCCTACCCCCATCCCATTAAAGGTCAGGGAATCTATGCCTTTGTGACCCTCACGGTGCATCAAGTGCCCTCCGAAGAGCTCAAAGCAGCCTTAATAAAATGGGTTCGTAAGGAGATTGGCCCTATCGCGACGCCAGATGTGATCCAGTGGGCACCAGGTCTTCCCAAGACGCGGTCGGGAAAAATCATGCGCAGAATTTTAAGAAAGATTGCAGAAGATAGTCTCCACGAGCTGGGGGATACCTCAACCCTGGCCGACCCTACAGTGGTGGAGGAACTGATTCATGAAGCAAAAAGACTACGGGAGGCACGTCGCTAGCCTTCTTTTGGTGCTGGTATGGAGCGCATGTGCTGAAGCCAGTAATCCATTGGTTTCAGATGTATTCGAGGAAAATTCGCACCCCAGTCCAAAGGTGGTGCGTCTCTACCGTGCTCTGCAAGACCTTGATGACAGACTTGAGCATCTTCATGGCAATCTCAGACACTTTCACAATGAAACCAAGATTATTAATCCAGTTGAGCTCAAGAAACTTGTGATCAACTTTATCAAGCGTTGGGAGCCAGTTGATGCGCAGATGGACAGGGTAATCGATCTGCGCAAAGAGGTTAAGCACCTCTTCCGTCATCATCCTTTGACGCCCTTTGTTTTGTCAAAAAAAATGTATAATGATGTCCGAGAACTTGAGTTAGCTTATTACGAGCTAATCTATCCCCACCCGGGTTCGCTCAGGCCCATCGATTGGCGTTACTACAATGTGACCCCCTATCATATTTTGGAGGAGCAGGTGCGTGATTTTCGACGAGAATTGTGGGGTATTCTGCAGGAATTTGATTTGGTCGAGCTCTTAGATGGGGAAGGGCAAGCCAAAGGCTTGCCCCTGGGTGAGGAAGATCCTCAACCCGTTTGACGCATATCAACAACTTCGTGGGGGTTTTTAAGGTTATTGTTCAGTTGAATAAAAAGATTATGCAGAATGCTGTTCAGCGCTTTTTTTAAATATTCGGCATCGTTTTCCAGCCACCTTTTGGCGTTGTCTTCGATGCTCATCACGCGAAAAGGCAACGGCTCACTATAGGCAAGGCTAAACTTCATCAGCGGCGAACGGCTGAGGTCGGTGTCCTGAACGACGGTCTTCCATTTCTCAGCCGTTGGATGAAGTACGACATCCAGTGTCCCTCTGATCGTATTGAATTTCGCATCTAAGCGATAGCTGAACTGTGCTGTTAACAACGCATCAGCTTTGGTTGATTTGGAAGCCTTCTCAAGGGTTTCATCATCAAGCGCAGCCACATGGTGGATGGGGCCAAGATGAAGCCATGTTGCCGCTTGCAGGGCTTGCTCTAATCTTTGCTGGAATTTCTTTTGCAGACCATAATTTTTTAGCTCTTTTTGCATGTCCACCATGGCGTCCTCGGCGCAGTTTGACCGGTAAGCCATTATGGCTGTGTCGACAAGAACCATGAGGAGCGATGGGTTTGATTCCGAAATTTTAGAAGGTTCAATATCGGCGAGCATCTTGTCTTGGCAAAGCTGAACATACGCTTCACTGCTGGCAATGTGCGTCTGCAACTCGGGCTGTAGGGCCACGAATTCAGGCTTGGGGCTGCAGTTTGACAGGGTGATGGGGCAAAGGGTCAAAAATGCAAAAGTTTTCATAGGATGGCGGGACATAGAACCTCTCTCGTTTTGTTTCATGCAAACGTGCACGGCTTCGGTCAATTAAGCTGAGAGAACTTACTGAATTCACGACGAACGGTCAAAAGGAAAAATCCTATGCCAAAGTCATTGCGTGACCATGATCTGGATCCGGGAAGTGTCAGGATAAGTGTGTTCTGCTGCCTGATGAAATTATCTGCGCTTGCGTGAAATAAAATCTTGCAAAACCGCATTAAAGGGCATAGGCAAAGGAAAGAGATGAACATTCACAAGGCATGTTATGAGCGGCCGCACACAATTTGAAAAGCTTTCTAAGCGAGGGTGTGATTTTTTAGGTGTCCAGTTTCCCATCCTCGGCGGCGCCATGACATGGGTTTCAGAACGCTCACTGACCTCAGCCATTTCAAATGCGGGCGGTTTTGGGGTATTGGCTTGCGGCGCCATGACGCCAGAGCTGTTACGGGCGGAAATCGAGGCAACGCGCGAACTGACCTCGAAGCCCTTTGGGCTCAACTTAATCACGCTTCACCCGCGCTTGCTTGAGCTGATCGATGTGTGTGGTGACCTTAAGGTGAGTCACGTGGTCCTGGCAGGCGGTGTTCCCTCGCAAGAGGCTATGGAGCGCGTCAAAGCAACCGGTGCCAAGCTCATTTGTTTTGCTCCTGCTTTGGTAATGGCGAAGCGGCTGATTAAAAATGGTGTGGATGCCCTGGTGATCGAAGGACACGAAGCAGGCGGCCATATCGGTCCTGTCTCCACGTCGGTGCTGGTGCAAGAGATTTTACCCCACATCCAAGAAGTTCCTATCTTTGTCGCCGGCGGCATTGGCCGTGGGGAAGCCATTGCCCTGTATTTGAGTCTAGGTGCAGCGGGTTGCCAGCTGGGGACCCGATTTGTGTGTGCTAAGGAGTCACGCGCTCATCCTCATTTTAAGAAAGCCTTCATGCGCGGTCATGCAAGGGACGCGGTGGTCTCGCCGCAATTGGATCCGCGCTTTCCCGTGATCCCCGTAAGGGCGCTGGCAAACGAGGGGACGAAGCGCTTTATCGAGTTCCAGCGTCAGATGATTGATGCCGTTGACCGAGGCGAAAAGGAACTGAAAGACGCTCAAATGGAGATTGAGCACTTTTGGGCCGGCGCCCTGCGCCGTGCCGTGGTTGATGGGGATGTGGAAAACGGTTCGCTGATGGCAGGCCAAAGCGTGGGTATGGTGAAAAGCGAGCAAACCGTGCAAGAAATTTTGAATGAATTGGTGGACGAGGCCATGGCGACCCTTGAGTCACGATTGGCCTTATAAAAAACAAAATTAAGTAGGATGAAAGCCCAATAAGTATAAACGTTCCATAAGAAGAACGTTGGGCTTTGAGGTAACTCCAGGGAGGTTGTGGTGATTACACCACGCAGTTTACACGACGTGCCTTTTGATGCGCAGCATCATTTGCTGCGGCGCTTGCGCGAACTTATGGGCGGGGCGTCGTTAACAGCTCATCAACGCTTGCAAAAACTGACAGAAGTGACGGCCGCATCCCTGAATGTGGATGTGTGCGCTGTTTTTGTGCTGCGCGCAGGGGTTGTTCTTGAGCTTTTTGGTGCCTATGGTCTTAATCCTGAGTCCATTCATCACACCCGACTGCGGGTCGGTGAGGGCGTCGTCGGTGACGTGGCGGCCAACTCAAGGCCCTTAATTCTTGCAAACGCCTCAGCCCATCCCAATTTTGCTCCAAGGCCTGAGACGCTTGAAGGAAATTACCATGGTTTTGCGGGCGTCCCCATCCTGCGCGGAGGGCGTGTTTTAGGTGTGTTAATCGTCCAAACGCTCGAAAAACGTCTCCTTTCTGAAGACATTGTGGATGTCCTCCAGACGATCGGCATGCTGCTGGCGGAGATGATCGGCGGCGGCGAGCTGATTCACAAAGACGAGATTTTACCCCTGGAAGGTACCGATTCTTGCGCGGTGAAGCTGAAAGGTGTGAGTCTGAATGGGGGGCTTGCAAAGGGCCATGCCATTTTACACTCGCCCCGTGTGGCTGTTCGTCAACTGGTGGCCGATAACATTGATCAAGAAGTGGGCCGTTTTGAGGCTGCGGTTGCCAGTATGCAAGCTGAGGTCGCCCGTCTTCTAGACTTGCCCTACCTTGTTCTGGGTGAAGGCCATTTGGTGCTTGAGACCTATCAAATGTTTGCGCGAGATAAAGGCTGGCTTGAGCGTATGCGTCGGGCCATCCGGCGTGGCCTCACAGCGGAAGCCGCTGTCGAAAAGATTCAAGGTGAATTGCGCGCGCAAGTCTTGCAACAACGCAACCTTATCTTGCGTGAACGCTTGACTGATTTCGAGGATCTGGCCAATCGGTTGTTGCGTCACCTCACGGGGCAGGCCGGCCCCATGACCCTTGATGCCTTTGCGCCAGAAGGTATCGTTTTGATCGCCAAATCCCTAGGACCTGCTGAGCTTTTAGATTATCAACATTTATCTGTTAAGGCGTTGGTCCTGGAGGAGGGGCTTCACACGGCCCATGTTGCCATAGTTGCCCGTGCGCTCGATATTCCCGTCGTCGCCCGGGTGCCAGAGGCCCTGACGCGCATTGAGCCAGGCGATGTCGTCATGGTCGATGGGGATCGTGCCGAGATTATTGTAAGGCCAGGCGGAGTAGCATTTCACGACTTTGTCTCCAGAAAGCGGCGTTGGCGCGATCGGCAAGAAAAGATCAAAGAAGCCTTGAATCATCCACCGACCGCGCGGTGTGGCCAGACACTTAAGATTTATCTGAATGCAGGTCTGCCACAGGATCTTGCTTTGTTGTCTCACCCGCATATTCAAGGCATTGGACTTTATCGCACCGAAATTCCCTTCATGGTGCGTGAAAGCTATCCTGGTGTGAATGAACAACGCCAGCTTTACCAAGGCATCTTTGAGCAATCCCAGTCAAAACCTGTTCATTTTCGCACCCTTGATGTGGGAAGCGATAAAATATTGAGTTATTTCGCAACCCGGGTTGAGGAAAACCCAGCCCTTGGTTGGCGAGCTGTGCGCATGGGATTGGATCAGCCCCAGCTTTTACGTCAGCAATTGCGTGCCCTGTTACAGGCCGCTCAAGGTCGTGTGTTGCACGTCTTATTTCCAATGATTACGAGCCTTGAGGAATATTTTCAGGCGAAGAATCTTCTGCAGCGTGAATGCGAGTTCATGAAAGAGCGGCAAGAGATGCCCTCAGAAGTACGCATAGGGGTCATGATTGAGGTTCCAAGCCTGGTTGAAGAGCTTGAGATATTGTCCCGCGAGGTGGATTTTCTGTGTCTTGGCACGAATGATTTACAGCAGTTCTTTTTTGCTGCTGATCGGGGAAGTCCAAGGGTGGCGGGGCGGTACGATTGCCTTTCCCCTCAGTTTTTGCGTTATTTGATGCGCATTGTGGGTGTCTGCCAGTCCGCCCAATGCCCTGTAACGGTATGTGGTGAAATGGCGTCCCACCCCCTTGAGGGACTTGTGCTGGCCGCCATGGGGTTTGATCGTCTCTCGGTGAGTCCTGGGGCTGTTGCAGGCCTTTTCTGGAGTATTCAGCAGATTAATCTGAAATCTTTGCGCGCTTTTTTAGAGGAGGCCCTGGCAAAAAACAGGCCGTCTACGCGCAATTACTTGCGTCTTTATCTTCAAGATCACGGTGTTCAATACATTTGAAGGCGGTCATAATGCAATAAAATTTTGTTTTATTTGATTTTTGTGTTTAGTTTCGTATAGCCTAGCCAAGGCGATTCGTGTATCAGGAGGCGCACGTCAATGGTGCTCAGAAAAAATCATAAAAAAAGTGGTCTGGAAGAAGACCTGACCCAGTTTGCGAGTGAACAAGACAACACCCTGGCCCCTCCTGAAGATCAGGGGCCTACCGTGTGTGACGTGATGCGAGCAAAACGCGATGAACTTCGTCTTTCTCTGGCGAAGATTTCCGATGATTTGCGCATTAGCCAACGGTACTTGGAAGCAATCGAAAATGCAGACTGCAGTCGGCTTCCAGAGCGAGTCTATGCCCTAGGCTTTGTGCGTGCCTATGCGCGCTACCTGGGGCTTGATGCCCAAGCCATGGTCGAGGGGTTCAAACAAAATTTTTTTCAAGACCCTGAACCGAAAACCTTGATCGTCCCCAAAGCGGCAACGGAAGACCAACGTCCCAGTCACCGTGTGTTATTGCTCTCTGCCTCTTCCTTTTGTGCTCTTTGTTTGATCGGAGGCTATCTTCTCTCGCAACGAACCAAGCCCGCTGAGACACCTGTTGCCATGGAAACCGAGCTGACGGAGGAAGTTCTCCATGTGACGGCGGCACCCATGGATAAAGCGGTTGACAGCGGAACCTATCAAGAGCCGTCTTCAGTCCAAGCGAGCTCCGTTCCAACCGGCCCCGCTTCGGGTCAAGAGCCCATGTCAGTACCAGTAGCAGCCCTGCCGCAAACAGAGGTTAAATCCCTCACGGCTGTGGATGGAAGTAGTGCTACACCAACACCAGCTGCTGAGAAGCTGGGGGGTGAACAGGCCGCTGACCTAGCCAAAGCTCAAGAAACCCAGGTGCCAGCAGCTGCCTCGACCCCTGCCGCGGTGGATGCGAGTGCGCAGCAGTCGACAGGAGTGTCTTCTCCTGCTTCCCATGACGAAAAGAAAGACGCTCCAGCTGCTGCCCCAGCTCCAAACCCAGCGTTAAGTCTGCAAGCGGCTGGAAATGTCTGGCTTGAATTGCGCACAGCGGACGGTAAAGTATTGCTGTCGCGCACGCTTCGCCACGGCGAAAAAATCGCGCTTCCCGATAATGCTGCCAAAATGACAGCGGGCAATGCGGGGGCCCTTCGCTTTGTCGCAGGCGAAGTTGAGGGCCCTGCCTTGGGGAAAATTGGCGAGGTTAAACGTGATCTCCCCCTAGACCCCGAAGCAGTGAAAGGCTATCTTGCGCCCAAGACCCCTGCGGAATAAATGAGGATACCTTTGAATTTTCAGCCCGTACGTGGCACCCGTGATTGGTTGCCAGAGTCAACAAAGCGCTATCGTGCCCTGATCGATCTAGCCCTTGAGACGGCTTATGCCTATGGTTTTGAAGAGGTTATGACCCCGATCTTTGAATTTTCAGGGGTATTCCATCGCTTGGGCGAGACGTCGGATGTGGTTTCCAAAGAAACCTATACATTTACGGATCGGGGCGGCGAAGAAATCACCTTGCGCCCTGAAGGAACAGCCGGCGTCATGCGGGCGATTATCTCGGACGGCCTCACCCAATCCGGGCCCCACAAGTTCTTTTATCACGGCCCCATGTTTCGCTATGACCGACCCCAGCGGGGGCGCCTGCGCCAGTTCCATCAAATTGGCGTTGAATTGATCGGTGTGGCCCAACCTCTTGCGGATATCGAGGTGATTGCCCTTGCCAACGATCTTTTGGCAGCCTTGGGTCTTGAGGAAGTGGTGCAGCTTCACCTCAATACCCTGGGTGATCTTGAGAGTCGCGAGGCGTATCGGGAGGCCCTTGTACGATATTTTACGCCGCTAAAAAATAAACTTTCTGAAGAGAGCCAACTCCGTCTGTTGCGAAATCCGCTGCGCATTCTTGACTCAAAGGACGAGGGGGATCGCGCGTTGATGGCAGGCGTTCCTGTATTCTCCGATTTCTTGAATCAAGGGTCGCGGGACTTTTTTGCGCGCGTGGCGGAAGGGCTTGATCAGCTGGGTATACCTTATACCTATGACCCCCATTTGGTGCGTGGTCTTGATTACTACTGCCACACGGCCTTTGAATTCGTCACCGATGCGCTGGGCGCGCAGGGCACCGTGTTGGCGGGTGGGCGCTATGATGGCCTTAGCAAGGCTTTGGGCGGGCCTGAGCTACCAGGAATCGGTTGGGCAGCGGGCGTTGAGCGGCTGCTTGAGCTTGCTGAAGCCACCTTTGAGGATGACCCCTTGCGCCTTGCGCTCATTCCCCTGGGCGATGAGGCAGAAACTCTGGCATTGCGTCTTGCCCATGCCTTGCGTCAGCACGGGCTGTGGACCGATTTGGGCTACAGCGGCAATATGGGCAAACGGATGAAGCGTGCCGATAAATTGCAGGCTGACTTTGCCATCATCCTGGGTGAGGATGAGTTACGCCTCGGCCAGGCTGTCGTGCGTAATCTGCATAGCGGCGAACAGATTGGTGTTGCTTTTGATGGTCTGGTCCCCTATTTCCTAGACCTTATGAGTGATCTTTAGGATAATTGAGGCCATGAGTTTCGAGCATAAATTAGACCAAGTTTTGCAGCATTATCACAACTTGCGAGACCAGCTTTCGCAAGGAGGGTTTGATGCGAACACCTTTGCAAAACTCTCCAAAGAATACTCGGATCTTGGCCCGGTAGCCGAAGCCATCGCAACCTATAAGGATGCCCAGACCGAGGTGCAGAACTTACATGCCATGCTGCAGGACTCTGCTACGGACAGTGAACTAAAAGAGCTGGCAGAAGGTGAGCTGGAAGACCTAAAAAGCCGTCTTCCAGATATGGAAAAGCAAATCAAAATCCTACTGTTGCCCAAGGACGAAGATGATGATCGTAACGTCATCATAGAAATTCGTGCGGGAACCGGCGGTGATGAAGCCGGTTTGTTTGCGGCTGATTTGTTGCGCATGTACCAACGCTATGCCGATCAGCATCGCTGGAAAGTTGAGCTTATGGATGTCTCACACTCTGAAGTGGGTGGAATCAAGGAAGCCAGTGCGACCATTACGGGGCGCGGCGTCTATGCGCGCTTGAAATTTGAGTCAGGCGTGCACCGTGTTCAGCGTGTGCCCGAGACCGAAACCCAGGGCCGGATTCATACCTCTGCAGCCACAGTCGCGGTCCTGCCCGAGGTGGAAGAGGTGGATATCGCCATTGAAGAAAAAGATTTGCGCATTGACGTCTACCGCTCTAGCGGTCCGGGTGGCCAGTCGGTGAATACCACGGACAGTGCGGTGCGTATTACCCACATTCCTACAGGGATTGTGGTCCAACAGCAGGACGAAAAATCTCAGCACAAAAACAAGGCCAAAGCTCTTAAAATTCTTCGCGCCCGACTGTATGACGCCCAGCGCCAAAAAATTGAAGCCGAGCGTGCAGCGGCCCGCAAAAGCCAGGTGGGATCAGGCGATCGCTCAGAGCGTATTCGCACCTATAACTTTCCCCAAGGCCGTGTGACCGACCATCGTATTGGCTTAACCCTCTATAAACTCGATCAGATTCTCGAAGGATCAGCCCTGGATGAGGTGATTGAGGCGCTGATCACAGAAGATCAAGCGGCCCGATTGAGCGAGGTTTAAATCCCACCCCTATTTTATGTCAATTCTGAGCAAAAATATTGACAATGGGTATTTGTTACGTTAAAGATGACTTCCAATTTTGAAGGAGTCTGACGTGTATTGTTGTAAAATAGTGGCCTTAAGTGCCCTTTGTGCTGTCATGATGTCGGGAAGTCTGGAAGCCACATCACAAGGAACCTCGGACGGCTTTTTTGCCCCTGAAGCGCTATTGGGTGATCAATTTGCAAGGCCTGCGAAACGGGCAAAGGTGGCTGACAGCCATGATCAATTTTCTGGTCATGCTTCGTTACAGGCGGTATCATCTTCATCAAGAACCTCAGTCTCGATGGAAGAGATGTTGTCAGACGCACAGATGATGCAACGTTTTTTGGACGTTATGCGGACTTGCTTTGCAGCCGCACGGGAACAGAATACTCAAAAACCCCAACAATAAGAAAGGTTATGAAAAATGAAGTACGGGTTAATTCTGAGTTTTGCATTGGTCACCTTGGCGGGTTGTTCAACTCCTGCTCAAGTCAGTAATATGGTGGCGCATGAGGGCAAGGTTGAGACACAAAAGGCGCAATCAAAATACGCCAACAGCATTCATGTGGAAACTGTCTCCGGTGGCGAAGAGACCGATCCCCTGTGGAAGTCCAAGGTTTCTTCCCAAGACTTCGCAAATGCCCTGATTGAGACCTTAAAGACCCATAATCTTTATGCCGAGAACGGTAGGTATGTCCTGACCGCGCATTTAAAGGAACTAGATCAGCCAGATATCGGCTTTGATTTTACTGTCAAGGCTAAGGTGCACTACACCCTGGAAGAACGTAACACCGGCAAAACCCTCTTTCTTGATACGTTGGAGTCATCCTATACGGCTTCCTTTGGCGATCATTTGTACGGCGCCGAGCGCCTGCGCCTTGCCAACGAGGGGGCCATCAGGACAAACATCGAGATGCTGCTGAAGCGTCTGTCCGAATAAAACTAGCTGGAAGAACACTGCATGTGAAGAAAAGGTCCCTTCGGGGACCTTTTCGTTTGTGGGGCTTGTGTGGTATGTGGTGATCAAGCGAAACTTCCACACCCAGACTCTCGAGCATTTTAAAAAAGGCGGTTAACTTGAATCATTTTGTTAAGCGGATGATGGAGTCCCTTCGTCCTGTTGCAGGCGAGCATGTGATGTTGGAGGTGCGCTTGATCCTCGCCCATGTTTTGGATGTGCCGCCGCAAAGCCTAGTGTTTTTGGGGGATATTCAGCTGACATCCGTGCAACAGGAAGAAGTTGAGCATATTTTGGCGCGACGTCTGCAGCACGAGCCGCTTTCGCGCATTTTTGGTCAACGGGAGTTTTGGAGCTTACCCTTTAAGATTTCTCCGGCCACCCTTGATCCCCGCCCAGACAGTGAAACCCTTATCGAGGCCGTTTTAAAGACCTATCCCGACAAAAATCGCCCCTTAAAAATTCTTGATCTGGGGACGGGAAGTGGATGCTTGTTGCTGGTTTTGCTCCATGAATACCCTAACGCTTCAGGCGTGGGTGTTGATCTCAACCCTGCGGCCGCGGTGATGGCCCAGCAAAATGCAGACTGCCTGAACTTAGCCAATCGAAGTCATTTTGTGGTGGCCAGCTGGACAGAAGCCATTGGAAAAGCCTTCGATCTGGTCATCAGTAATCCGCCTTACATTCCCAGCCAAGACATTCCCCATTTGGCTCCTGACGTGCGCGCTTACGACCCGCTGTTGGCCCTTGATGGCGGGGATGATGGCCTAAACCCCTACCGAGAGATCATCTCTTCCCTGCGACGTGTCTTAAAGCCTCATGGACACCTGTTTGTTGAAGTGGGGCATGATCAGGCAGATGCCGTTGCGGACCTCATGATCCAGGGAGGTTTGGTAAATGTTTGTTTTTTCAAAGATTTGGCCGGCATACGTCGCATTGTTGCTGGGCTTGCCTCATAACCCATGTCAACCAGGTTAATCTTCAGGTTCTTCTTAAATCTTCCTATTGTTTTTGGTTTAATGTATTGAAAAATATAAAAAAACATATAAACCAATGAATTCAGTTATCTCTTTGAAATTATAATAATTTTAACCAAATTTTTACCTTTTGTTTACAAATCACTCTCTATACTGCCTGAGAATCTGAGGTAACCGCCTTAAGATAAACAAAAATCAGGAGGATCCCCATGAGGAGGTTTTTAGCGCTCGCAGCCCTTGGCACTGCACTTTGTTCCCCTTCCGAAAGCTTTGCAACCCCAACAGTGGCATCATTACAAGCAGAGATCGACGATGCCGTGACCAATTCTTCACCAACCTACAAATACAAAAGCACCGATTCAACATTTATTAAAAACATCGACAGCACCATTGCAAATCAGCTCAATAATGCCACCCGTGGCACTGCAGTCCAGGCAGCAACACCTGTGGCGATCTTTTACTATCAAGATGGGTCAAACAATATTCGGGCTCTTAGTCCAGTGGGCGGTGCTTGGCGTACGTTTAGGGGGACAACCGGTTCATTCCCTCTGACAGCGACTGGTAACTTTGACTTGACCGAAATCACGACAGACGGTAACGCTGCCGGTGGCTCTCCCTATATTTTGCGTCTGGCGCTCACCAAAGGTGGAACGGCCGCAAACTTAACCTTAACAGCATTCGTCGACTCGCTGAGAAGGCTTCCTGCGACCGCCGGAACGATCGCCGTTGCAGGCACAAACCTTACTGGTCTGCCCACCGGTTGGACCGGAAACGCAACCATGCGGAACGGTACTGGTACAGCTGTGGCTGCGACCTTGGATCCTGTTGAATGCACCATCACTTTGCCGATAACACTCTCTGGCCAAACAACAGCAACAAACTTCTCAGCGGCATTTGATAAACTTGATGCCTGGAACGTGACAACGGCCAGCACGACCCGCAACCGTGTTCTGTTCAGCGGCGGTGGCGCCGTCCTTGAGCTAGAGACAATTCCGGGTAGATACCTGCGCACAGCCGGTGTTGTTGCTGGTCTGCTTGGGTCGATTAATGGTCTTCCCACCAAAATCTCGCAGTCATCCAAGTCCTTTAAGAACTCTCTTGCCGATGCGATGACTGAATTAAAGGCGAAGTTCTTTATCACACCTTCAGGCGTAGCTAACCTCAATGCAGGTTCCACGGCTTGGGTGGATGCCATCGTTGCAAAGGCAGCCTTTGACAACACAAAGTTTCCAGTGGGTGCCACCTATGACACCAACAAAGAAGGTGTGATTGCCTTTGCTGGAGGTAACCTTACAAGCGTGACTTGGTCCATTGATGACCTGAAGCTGATTGCAACGGCCGTGGTAGGCACA
Source organism: Holosporales bacterium (assembly GCA_046318415.1). Lineage (GTDB taxonomy): Bacteria > Pseudomonadota > Alphaproteobacteria > Caedimonadales > Caedimonadaceae > JBKCUK01. The sequence continues at coordinate 156,915 of JBKCUK010000012.1, forward strand.
GCCCCAGCGAAGGAGTTCACCGTAGATTTGTCCGGTAAACAGGTTCACAACGACAGCACCAATACGGTCATCACATTGCGCTCATCGGATGGGGATGCCATTTACGTCAAGAGCCTTGATGCAACAGGTATCGATGCGTCAGCTGCGACTGTTGCCGATAAGGATCGCCAATTCGTTCTGTTGTTAAAGGATTATCTTGCAGCAACATGTAGCGTGACCGCTATCCCAGCTCGCACCGTTGAGTTCTTCATTAACCAGCTCTAAAACTCGGTTTTGTTGTGCTGATACTCTTACCCCGGGAGGTGTTCCCGGGGTTTTCCCTTTAAACGCTTCAGTTACCACCTTGCACCACCAGATAAGCCCCTCCATAATTTAAAAAAGATGTCATCACTGCTTGGATGGGAGAGCAAAGTGGATCTCAGCCGTTATTCGGAAAAAACCAAAGAGGTTATGCAAGCTGCCCAATCATTGGCGCAGCGCAGCGGCCATCAACGCCTGATCACCGAGCATTTCTTGATCGCGTTGTTGGATGAAGCATCCGGGACGATCCATGCCCTCTTAGGACGTCTTGATGTAGATCCCCAGGACTTGCTTGCAGCCACCCATGCGGTTCTTGCAAAACAACCGCGCATCGAAGGGGCGGGTGCTGGCCAAATTTACATGGCGCCAGAAGTTGCAAAGCTGTTCGACCAAGCTGAGCGCTTGGCAACCCAAAAGGAAGATCATTTTGTCACCCTCGAGCGTTTATTTCAGGCTTTGGCGCAGCAATCTGGGACAGAGGCCGCCCGTCTTATTCAGCTTGCCGGTGTGACACTGTCCGCATTGGATGTGGCCATCGATCAATTGCGTCAGGGGCGGCACGCCGATTCGGCCAACGCGGAAGAAAGCTATGAAGCTTTGAAGAAATACGCCCGTGATATGACGGCTTTGGCCCGTGAGGGTAAGCTTGACCCTGTGATTGGCCGGGACGAGGAAATTCGCCGCACCATTCAGGTCCTCTCGCGGCGTACGAAAAATAATCCCGTGTTAATTGGTGAGCCTGGTGTTGGCAAGACCGCCATCATCGAGGGTCTGGCGCAGCGCATCATGAAGGGCGATGTGCCAGAAAGCCTCAAACAAACACGGCTGATGGCCCTTGATCTGGGCGCGCTGATCGCAGGGGCGAAATTTCGTGGCGAGTTTGAAGAGCGCCTCAAAGCTGTCTTGCAAGAGATCACCCATGCGGCTGGAGAAATTGTGCTCTTTATCGACGAGCTGCATACGCTGGTGGGGGCTGGTAAGGCCGAAGGCGCAATGGACGCATCGAACATGCTTAAACCGGCCCTTGCGCGTGGTGAGCTGCACTGTGTCGGGGCAACCACTTTGAACGAGTATCGCCAATATATTGAAAAGGATGCGGCCCTTGCCCGCCGCTTTCAGCCGGTCTTTGTCTCGGAACCGACTGTTGCCGATACCATCTCGATTTTGCGGGGGCTGAAGGAAAAATATGAGTTGCACCACGGCGTGCGCATTACCGATAGCGCCATTGTGGCCGCTGCCACCCTCTCTAACCGCTACATCACGGACCGCTTTTTGCCGGACAAAGCCATCGACTTGGTGGATGAGGCGGCATCCCACCTGCGCATGCAAGTGGACTCTAAGCCTGAGGCCATCGATGAACTGGATCGCAAGATCATCCAACTCAAGATCGAGCGAGAAGCGCTCAAAAAGGAAAAAGATCGTGAGGCAACCAACCGTCTTGCTGACCTTGAGACAGAGTTGGGGCAACTGGAAGCCGAATGCGCAGAGCTAACGGATCAATGGCAGGCTGAAAAGGATAAACTCGGTGCTGTGCAAAAGCTGAAAGAGCATCTGGATGCGGCGCGTGCTGAGCTTGAGATGGTGCAACGCCAAGGTGATTTGGCCCGTGCCGGTGAACTAGCTTACAGCGTAATCCCGGATCTTGAGCGTCGGGTGAAGGACTCGGAAAGTCTCTCAGACCAGACCATGCTGCGTGAGGAAGTGCAGGACAGTGATATTGCGGCAATTGTCTCGCGTTGGACGGGTGTTCCCGTTGAGAAAATGCTGGAAGGCGAGCGCGAGAAACTGCTGCACATGGAAGAAGCCCTTGAGCGCCGCGTTGTCGGGCAACATGAAGCGGTGGTCGCGATCAGCCAAGCGGTGCGCCGCGCAAGGGCGGGCTTGCAAGACCCCCATCGTCCCATCGGCTCGTTCTTGTTTTTAGGTCCTACGGGGGTAGGTAAAACCGAACTCTCTAAAGCTTTGGCCGGCTTCTTGTTCAATGATGACACTGCCATGGTCCGCATTGATATGTCAGAATATATGGAAAAGCATGCCGTTGCGCGTCTTATTGGGGCGCCCCCCGGCTATGTGGGCTATGAAGAAGGTGGACTGCTCACCGAAGCGGTGCGCCGTAGACCCTATCAAGTCATCTTGTTTGACGAGGTGGAGAAAGCACATCCTGACGTGTTCAATATTTTACTTCAAGTTTTGGATGATGGGCGCCTGACCGATGGTCAGGGACGCACCGTAGACTTCACTAACACGGTGATTATTCTCACCTCCAATTTGGGTTCAGAAGTGTTATCGGGGCTTGGAGCTGAGGATTCCCTTGAGAAAGCGCGGGAGGCGGTTATGGCCATCGTTCGCCAAGCGTTTCGTCCAGAATTTCTGAATCGCTTGGACGAAATTTTATTGTTCCAAAGACTCCAGCGCCAGCACATGCATGCTATTGTTGAAATTCAGCTGCAGCATCTGCGTGAATTGCTGAAACAGCGCAACCTTCACCTTGCGCTGGATCAGCGTGCCCTCGATTGGTTGGCCGAAGCGGGATATGATGCAGCATATGGCGCAAGGCCCCTGAAGCGCGTGATTCAGAGAAATCTGCAGAACCCCCTTGCTAGTCTTATTCTCGAGGGGAAGTTGTCCGGCACCATCCATATCACTGCCAATGCGCACGGACTGGTGCTTGAAAATTCATAAAAATTAGAGGGCATTGCCCTCTAATCCCAACCTCTGCCCTTGATCGAAGCGTTAGATACACACAAATGACTTCAAATTTTTGAGAAAGCCCGGAAGACATTTGGGCCAAGATTAAACTTCCCTCTTATGTCGCATCAGTATTTCCTTATCTCGAAATAATTCTTGTAAAAATGATATTTTGTAATCAAGTAAAATAATATGAGGAAAGTAATGACTTTACATTGTCCCGCAAAATGGCTCGGAAAATTTTTTGTTTAATATAGGATCATAAGAGAGTAACAACGTGGTTGGCCACAGTTTGTTGACCCCCGTAGTAGACAATAACATCGTCAATATTATTTTTGATGATTCTATTCATGGTGTTTGCCTTCTGCGCTTTTCGGGCGAAATCCTGTATGTTAATCCCACATTTGCGCGCTTGCTGGGTCAGGATAAACAGGATTTCCTCAATAAAACGATCAATCATGTTCTTCCCCAGGTTACATTGCCGCAACCAACTGATCTTCAGCAGGGAGAGGCTGTTTCGGCACAAATAGTGATTGAACGACCAGATTCGGTAAATTTTGCGGCGCAAGTCATATTCTCTTCTTACAAAGTTGGAAATGAAGATCTCATGCTTGCGCTTGTGAAGATCCCAAGGGTTCAAATCGCAGAACTTCAACATGAACAAAGAAATATTCTTAATGTTGTGGCGGAAAGTATTGGAGTTGTCATCTGTAAAGCCTCTCTCGACTGGGAAGTGGAATTTATTACAGCCAATGCGCCTGACTTTTTTGCAATTGAGGGCCGTGATCCTCAGCAGAATATGGTGCAGATCAAAGCAAAAATTCATCCAGACGATGTTGAAGAAGCTTTTAGAGTGCCCGATTATCCCCATGAGAAAACAAAACGGGTGAGTTATCGGTACCTGGCAGATTCTAAGCGTGGGCAGGTGCGTTTTATAACTAGTTCGCGGGTGGTTTATAAAGACCTGCTCACGGGAAAACCTGCGATGATCTGTGTTGCTGTGAATGAAACTGAGCTGAGACATGCCAAGAGAAATCTTCAAGAACAACAAGCGCAGCTTCTCAAGCGTAACGAGGAATTGCTGCGCCTCAACCGGGATTTAGAAGAGTTTACGTACGCAGCCTACCATGATATGAGCCAGCCGCTTCGGTTGTTTGATGCTTACTTTGTGATGTCCGAGCTAGAAAATCAAAACCCTCAAGACCGAGAGAAAATGCGCCTTTGCATGCGACAAAGCTTGCAACGCATGAAAACCCTGGTTGAGGGTATGCGCAATATTAGCAAGATTTCTACGCGTTCTCAGCCCTGCGAAAATGTCCTAGGGTGCGATATTATTGATGAGGTCATAGCACCATTTGGCTTCCATTCTCCGAGACGTGTGTCGCTGCTTACCAAAAGACTTTTACCCCTATATGGCGTGCGTGCGCTCATTATTCAGGCCTTCAGCAACATCATAGAAAATGGGATCAAATATAATACGCAGCCGGTTGCTAAGATTGTCATAGATTCACGCCGTGTTCGGGATGGGGTGGTCTATGCCATTTCAGATAACGGAATCGGTGTTGCCCTTCAAAATCAGAGCAAAATCTTTGCCTTTGGCGAACGACTGCATGATGACAAGACCTATGACGGCACGGGAATCGGTCTTGCGACATGCAAACGAATTATGGAATTGCATCAGGGCAAGATTTGGGTCTTCTCTCGGCCCGGAAAGGGATCGACATTTTATCTCTATTTTCCTGATCAGCAGGGCTGACATTTGTCGTCACTATGAACTCTGAGGCTTAAGCATTCCTTAAGCTTTTAAGAGCATAAAGTTCCTAAAGGCGCCCATCAGAAGGTACCGCTTTTCAAAAAAGTTAAAAAAATGAAAAAAGTCTATTGACGGGGGGCCATGGTCCCTCTATAAGAACCACATCAGCGACGAAACGAACTGATGAAGCGCTGAAAACGGCCTAAAGGCCCACGGATCTTTCAAATTGTAAGAAGTAATTTTAGATTGAGTAGCTTGGTGGGCGGTTGGTGCTAGCCACGGGGACGTGGTTGGTATTGATTAGCTTACTTAAGCGCGACCAAGTAAAGTTGGTGTTTTAAGTGGGCAT
>JBKCUK010000013.1:0-48703 GCA_046318415.1 Holosporales bacterium
TTCACGCAGCATTTGGCTGTGGGCTGAAACTTTGGTGTTGGCCACCAGACTGTCTTTCGGGTCAAGCAAGCTTGCAATCTGCTGATTCTCGCGAAGAGCGAGGAGATCTGTGATGTTCACATCACCCATAAGGTGCGAGAAGGCGCCCTGAGTGTGGTGCACAACTTTCTGGAGTTGGTCAAACAGGTGGTGCCAGACATTCAATGGCATGTGGACGGACTTGTCCTTGCGGGCCTCTTGGATGACAGCGCGCTTATGCTGCAGGCCTGGTGTCAGCTGTGTCATGTTGTGCTGCACCACGTCCTCGCTTTTTCTCAACATCTCTTGGTGTACGGCCAGGAAAGAATTTGGATTGTCCGCATTGTCAAAGCCAAGGGCCATGTGGATGTAGTGCTGGACAGTGGGATGCTCAAAGCCAAGGCGATCGGCGAGCTTCGAGATAAATTTTTCTCTAAAATGTGCGTCGGCCATCAGGGCTTCAAGGTAAGGTGTGGTGACTTCTTCGTGCGGTGTGCGGATAAGGGCGGCAAAGTATGGGGGGGTTCTATCGCCATATTTGATGGCAATTGCACAATAGCGCAGGAAAGCAGCGTATTTCAGCTCATGGTGTTCGGGCATCCACTGCAAGATATTATACCTAAAATTCTCATCAGCCATTGCCTCTTCAAGCCGTGATGCGATCGATGCCTCGTGCGGCGTGCCGATCAGGGCGGCAAAGTAACAGGGATTTTTATCACCACATTTGATGGCAATTACACTACAGCGTTGGTATGCCTCGTTGCCTTCATCAAGTCGCGAGTTAGTCCACAACATAAAGTCGTCTCTGAAACGTTGATCAGTCATAGCCGCCTCGAGTTGTGACATGATGGCCTCCTCGTGCGGTGTGCCGATGAGGTTGGCAAAATAAAGGGGATTTAAATCACCATATTTGATGGCTGCGGCACAGAGGCGTCTGTAAGTGTCGTGGTCTCTGCCTAGAGTAATGGATAATCCCGCGATAAAATATGGCCGATAGCTGCTGTCGGCGATCATGGCTTCTATCTGCGGTGTAATCGCTGCCTCGTGCGGTGTGCCGATGAGGGCGGCAAAATAATCGGTGTTTTTATCGCCATGTTTGATGGCTGCGGCACAGTAGCGCTTGAAGATTTCGTGGTTTTTCCCAAAGCGTTCGCCGATGAGACCCATAAATTCCCTTCTGTACTTCTCAGATAGTGCGCGTTCAATCTCGGATAAAAAGGCGCGCTCATAAGGTGTGCCAATGATCCCCAAGAGTATAGAGTTAAAGGGATTAATTATATACGAATCTTGTTCAGCTGCGTTATCACGCTTTATTGCTTTATGAATTAAGCTGCTGAGATAATTATTTCCAGGATCTGGATTGAGTGCTGTTTCTTGATTCTCTGATGAACTATTTCGTCTAATAAATTTATTATAAAAACTTATGAAGAATTTTTCTTTTAAATCTGCGTTTAAAGCTATCTTTTGCACCACTGCTGCCTGGATTTCTGCTAGGTTTTGGTTGCCCTGCAGATCAAGTTCGATTTCTGGATGTTGGGTGGCAAAAGATCTGAGATGACTGAACTGCTCCTCACTCAATGCAATATCAGGAATATCCGTGCCATAGACGTGCGTGCTGCACAGCAGGGAAGCGAGGAGGAGGCTGTGGATGGAGGAGCGCTTAAGCATTATCACTTTCCTTATGTTTGGTCTTAAGGGGGAGTTGAATGTGAAACTTTATTTAATTCTTACCTGCTTATTTGTCAATAAAAATAATGATTTTGGATTTTAGGAAGTCGTCACAACCGAAGAAGGAGCCTTGATTCTATGATCGGGTAAATATCACCTTACTTCTTCACGAAAAAGCGCCATTTGGGACCAGGGACGGTGACCAATGCTCATTCCCACCGAACGGCTGATGAGATTTCCTGTTTGATCTACCCAGTAAAACGCGCCAGAGGCCAAGGAATCCCCATCGAGGGCGATTCGATGTGAGCCCAGCTGCACGTGGTCCGAGCCATCCATCGACAGGCTGGCGCGCTCTGCATTGTAGAGGCTTGACGCTGCTAGCGGTTGTTTTGTGGCCTCTTCTTCACCAAGGAATTGCAGCCAGGTCTGGCGGGCACGCCGCTCGGCGGTGAGGCTGGTGACGCAGGGGCGACCTTGTGCATCCAGCCAACCAACGAGCTTTCCCTTGGGCCCAATGTAGACCTGGGGTAAAGGTTCATAAATCCATAAAATGAGCCCTGCCGCTGCCAGCAGCCCGCCGCTGCCTTTAATAAGGGCGCGACCAAGACAAATGCCAAGGCCGCCAAGCACCACAAGGCCATAGGCCAGGGTGCTGGGGTGCTTGACTAAGAGGATCGCCCCCGGCCAGTTGGCGGCAGACTTTGCTAAAGTATGCATCCACGAGAGTGTATCCTGTAGTAGAGAGAGGATTAAGCCCTCACCTCCCACCGCCATCAAGATCACAAACAGTAAAAGCAAGGGCATAATCAGGAAAGAGAGCAAAGGGATTGCGATGATGTTGGAAAAAACTGAGAGGGCTGCTACCCGGCCAAAGGTAGCGGCGACAAAGGGGGCTGTGCCCAAGGTTGCAATCACCGATGATAGAATCGTGCCCCCCACATAAAGAGCCCCGGCAGATAAAGCGCCCGGATGGTGGGCACGCCAGCGGGCCATGTGGGGAGAGAGCCATTCATATCCTGCCACCAACGCGGTAACAGCAGCAAAGGACATCTGAAAGCTGGGCAAGACCAGGGTCTCGGGCCAGAACAGCAAGATGACAAAGGCTGCAAGGGCCACGTTTCTTAAGGTGATGGCCTCGCGCCCAACCATGATTCCTAAAAGCACCACGCACGCCATAATAAACGCCCGCAAAGCGGGTGTGGGAAAGCCTGCGATGGCTAGATAGCACCAGGCAAGGGGAATGGTCACGCCTGCCGCAAGGCGCTTGGTGTCATGACGCAAAGCAATGCTGGGAATAAGGCTGAGTCCGGCCCGGATGATAAAGAAAATCAGCCCCACCAAAATGGACAGATGAAGGCCGGATATGGCAAGCAAATGGGCGAGCCCCGCATCCGCATAGTGTTGGCGAAGGGTATTGTCCAGGCCTGAGCGATCGCCGGTAATAAGGGCGGCGGCAAGGGCACCTTCTTGGCCCCCCAGATGATCTCGAAGCCTGTAGGTTAATTGATGGCGCAACGCAACCCAAAAGGGCACCTGCTGTGTTTTTTGCGGCATGACTTCAGGAACCCCAAGGGCAAAGCCATCGGCTGTAAGCCCTTCGAAAAAGGCTTTGCGGCGGAAGTCAAAGCCCCCTGGGATGAGGGGCTCTTGCGGGGGATGCAATTTGCCATAAACCCTTAATTCTTGGCCAAGTTCGAGAGAAGAGAGGGGCTGCAGTTGACGCGCGCCCCGCACCCGAAGCCGCACACACACATCACGTGCTCCTGCAAGGCCTGCCACGCCACAGAGTTTCACTTTAACCCCTTGGGGTCCACGCTCAAGGTCGGTGACGACACCCTGAATCTCGGCAGGCCCCCAGTCTTCTTGCAACATGGGGGTCGAAAGGGAAGTGGTGCGCCAGCTGGCCACTACAAGACCAAGGCAAAAGAGCGTGATAAGAAGGGCAGGGATGCGCAAGGGACGCCATGCAAAAAGGCCCATACTCACGCCAAGAAAGCCACAAAACAGCAGAAGGGATGGTTCAGAAGGGAGAGAGAAATAGGCGGCAATCCCCATTCCCAGCGCCACAGGAAGCCAGAGAGGTAGGCGCTCAAATTCTGCACTAAAAAGTTCTGTTAAAGTTGATGCTAGCTGTCGCAAAGTGTGTTAATCACATCATTAGTGAATCCAACTCCCTGTAACTGATATTGGTTGATGAAATGACAGTTGTCACTCGCTTTGCACCTTCGCCTACGGGTTTTTTGCATATTGGTAGTGCTCGAACGGCTCTTTTTAACTGGCTTTATGCAAAACATCATGGCGGTAAGTTTTTACTGCGCATCGAGGATACGGATCGCGCCCGCTCAACGGAAGAGGCCATCCAAGCGATTATCAACAGCATGAAGTGGCTGCAGTTGGATTGGGATGGCGAGATTGTCTACCAATTCTCGCGCGCCGCCCGTCATGCAGAAGTGGCCCACCAGCTGTTGGCAGAAGGCAAGGCCTATTATTGCTATTGCACCCCAGAAGAGCTTGAGCAAATGCGTGAAAAGGCCCGCGCGGAAGGACGCTCACCCCGCTATGACGGACGCTGGCGCGAGCGTGATGCCAGCGAAGCTCCTGCTGGGGTTAAGCCTGTCATTCGCCTGAAGGCGCCGCTGGAAGGAGAGAGTGTGGTGCATGACCTGGTGCAAGGCGAGGTGCGTGTCGCCCATGATCAGCTGGATGATATGGTGCTGTTGCGCGGCGATGGAACCCCCACCTACATGCTGGCCGTTGTTGTGGATGACCATGACATGGGGATCACCCATGTGATTCGTGGTGATGATCACCTGACCAACACCTTTCGCCAAAAGCAAATTTACGAAGCCATGGGCTGGGATGTGCCCAGCTTCTCACATATTCCTTTGATCCATGGTCAAGATGGGGCCAAGCTCTCGAAGCGGCACGGCGCCCTTGGCGTTGAAGCCTACAAAGAGATGGGATTCCTGCCCGAGGCACTGCTGAACTATTTGCTGCGCCTTGGTTGGGGACATGGGGATGATGAAATCATCAGCCGCGAACAATCCATTGAATGGTTTGATATTGCGGATGTGGGACGCTCGGCTTCTCGCTTTGATATGGCGAAGCTCACCAATCTCAATGCCCATTACCTGCGCGAGGCTGATAATCAACGCCTGCTGGACTTATTGCATCCTTTTATAGGCCGCCATGGTTTGCAGGTGAATGCGGCAAGTGCACCGCGCCTCATCGCGGGCATGCCTGGGCTGAAGCAACGCGCCCGAACCCTCGAGGATCTTGCAGACAGTGCGTTGATCTACCTCACGCATCTCTCGCCGGATGATAAAGCTGGCGCTCTTTTAAATGTGGAAACGATCGCCTGGCTGGCAGAGTTTGTGCCATCGCTGCAGCAGGTAGACATATGGAGCCATCAGAGCCTTGAGCAGGCTGCAAGAAGCTATGCAGAAGCCAAAAACATAGGTCTTGGCAAATTGGCCCAGCCCTTAAGGGTTGCGCTGACGGGACGGACCGTATCGCCTGGAATTTTTGAGGTTATGGAAATTTTAGGCAAAGATGAGTCTTTGGCGCGCCTGAAATCTGTGTTACAAAGGTAGGAAAGGCCATAAAAAAACAGGGAGAGCTGAGCATCAGCTCTAGCGAGGCAAAAACCATGAGTCGTGATCAACAGACCGCTACACTGACCATTCAAAGCAACGGGGAAACCATTAAGTATGAAATCCCCATTCTAGAGGGTACAGAGGGGCCAAAATGCCTGGACATTCGAAAACTGTACGGCGATACCGGTTTTTTTACCTATGATCCAGGTTTTACCTCCACGGCCAGCTGTGATTCAGCCATCACGTTCATTGATGGGGATGTGGGCGTTTTGCGCCATCGGGGATATGCCATTGAAGATTTGGCATCAAAGGGCGACTTCATGGAAACAGCCTATGTCTTATTGAATGGTGAACTTCCCAACAAAAAACAAAAAGAAGACTTCATCAAATGCATGACCATGCACTCCATGGTTCATGAGCAGCTGATTCGCTTTTTCTCGGGCTTTCGTCGCGATGGCCATCCCATGGCCATCATGGTGGGTGTTGTGGGGGCCCTTTCTGCCTTCTATCACGACAGTTTGGATATCCATGACCCGAAACAACGGGAACTTGCGTCATTTCGGCTGATCGCCAAAATGCCCACCATTGCGGCCATGGCCTATAAATATTCCATTGGCCAGCCTTTTGTGTATCCTAAGAATAAGCTCAGCTATGCTGAAAACTTCCTCTATATGATGTTTTCAGTGCCGACACAGGATTACGAAGTAAATCCGGTGCTGGCCCGTGCCATGGACCGCATTCTTATCCTGCATGCCGACCATGAACAAAACGCCTCAACCTCAACGGTACGATTGGCAAGCTCCAGTGCAGCCAATCCGTTTGCGTGCATTGCGGCGGGTATTGCTTCCCTCTGGGGGCCTGCCCATGGGGGTGCCAATGAGGCGGTGCTCAACATGCTGATGCAAATTGGCTCGAAGGAAAATATTCCAACATTCCTTGCGCGGGCTAAGGATAAAAATGATACGTTCCGCCTCATGGGCTTTGGTCACCGCGTCTATAAAAATTACGATCCTCGCGCCGCCATCATGCGTCAAACCTGCCACGAAGTCTTGGATGCCCTGGGAATGCGCGATGAGCCCCTTTTGCAATTGGCTATGGAACTTGAAGCGATTGCATTAAAGGATCCATATTTCGTTGAAAAAAAGCTTTATCCCAACGTAGACTTCTATTCAGGGATTATTTTGCGAGCGATGGGCATTCCCACCAGTATGTTCACGGTGCTTTTTGCTGTGGCGCGCTGTGTGGGCTGGGTGGCCCAGTGGAATGAGATGATCTCAGACCCACAACAAAAAATCGGACGCCCGCGTCAACGTTTTATCGGTCAACCCCAACGAAAGTATATGAAGATTGATGAACGGTAACTCATTTTTTGCCATGGATGCCGGAGATAAAGACATGACCTCAAGTCACCATCAAGTTGCCATTTTTTACACTGGGCAGCTCAGTGACTGGCCAAGGTATGTGAATGATAACGGCCCCCAAGGCGGTTTCGAATGGAAACGGTACCTGCCATGGGCAGTGGTTGCAGCAGTGAGTGCAGCCGCATGGTGGTTCCTGTTTTAATTTTCTCTGATTTCAGCGAGGGGTGCGTCAGTGTCTCTCTTCGCTTTCACCCCTTCACCCAGCAATAAAAAACAGCCTGGATCGCCACAAGTGTGGGATGACAGGGTAGGCAGGCAAGACAACGGTGCAGATGGAACGCTCAAGGACTCCCCCGATCATTTCACCACGTTTATTCAGTCGCCTTGCGACTCTCACTGTCCGATGAGCTCATTTTCTGTCATCCCCGCGAAGGCGGAGATCCACTCATCCGCAGCTTAGATCGCCACGCTCGTCGCTCGCTCGCGATGACCGGAGGGGGGATGGTGCTGCTCTCGCGATGATGGGGATGTTTTCTATTCAGTAACTCACGATTACCGTGGTGTATTCTCAGTCGTCATTGCGAGGAGCGTAAGCGACGCGGCACTTCATCTCAGTCCTAACTTATGCTGCTGTGGCAGGAGTTGGGAAATTCCCTGGCTCACCACACTAGGCGTGAGGTGACGAGGAGCGGATAAGGCATTCGCGATGATGCATAGTCAGACTCCATCAGCAAAAAGTTGGGTTACCGTCTCTTTTTGAGGATGAGCGCAAATGGGGTCAGAGAGGTGTTGTTAGACTCTCCCATATTCTGGCTTCCATGCCACACCGCGCTGTTTGCAAAAAGCGCGGATGTGTTCTTGCGCCTCGGGTGTGAGGGCGGGGCAAAACGCAAGAAAGGGGGGGTCGATTCTGTTGACCTTGGTAAGCCCTGTGAGATCCACGCTGGTCAAGCTGCTGCACTTGTTGAGGAAACCCATGTCAATTACACTGACAGCCCTGAAAACCCTCAGATCCACGCTGGTCAAACCGCTGCACCCGAAGAGGAAAGCCCATCCAATTTTAGTGACGTTCTTCAATGCTGAGAGATCCACACTGGTCAAGTCGCTGCAGTCCCTGAGAAAAAAGTCCCCAATTGAGGTGACGTTGGTAAATCCTGAGAGATTCACGCTAGCCAAACTGCTGCAGTCCCTGAGGAAATCGTTATTGATTTGGGGCACATTACTGAATTCTGAGAGATCCACGGTGGACAAGCTGTGGCATCCAGAGAGGAAACCAGACCCAATTGAGGTGACGTTTTTGAAGGCTGACAGATCCACGCTGGTTAAACCGCTGCACCCAGAGAGGAAGTTAGTACCAATATGGCCTACATTTCTAAAGGACGATATATCCACGGTTGTCAAACGACGACAATTAGAGAGGAAATTATAACCAATTAAAGTGACGCGCTGAAATCCTAGCAAGCGCAACTCGCTCAGCGTATCCATGTTTATTTCTTGAGAATGTTTTGCAAGAAAAAGATGGCCAATTGTCGTCACATTGGCCCCTGGATTGGTCACCGTCAAGTGACGCACTTGGAACTGCAGCTCATCACTCCTTAGACACAGGTCACCCGATTCGATCAATTGAGGATTACGCCCGACGTTGAGCACCACTTGCTGGGTCAAATCGTCGCTTTGTGTGTTTAGAAGTTGCTCGAGCTTTTGCTTGGTTTCTGGCAGGTCAAGTTCGGCATCGCTGAGAACGATGGTGTGGGCTTGGGCCGCAAGGAATGCCCTATCCACATCGCCATGAAGAAAATTTACGAAAGGACGTGCTTGCCGTTGGTTTTGCAGCTTTTGCATTAGATCCTGAGTTTTCTTAGCAGCAAACCGGGCAAAACTCTCATTGACATTACTGCGCTGGACGTAAACGCGGTTATCCAGCACAGCCAACAGGTGCTGCAGTGCCAAGTCCACACGAACTTCGGGCAAGTCTTTGCCAAAGGCCGCCTTATATAAAGGCATGGCGAGAGGCAGTTGCTCCCGCCAATCCGCGAGATCTGCCAGCTTGAGTGTATCGGGCATTATGGTGCACAGCGGTGAATTCATAGGTACCGCAAGGTACTGATCTTCTTCAATAATTTGGCCTAAAATTTGCTGTACCCTCAATGTTGGTAAGTCCTGCAGGCGGTTATGATCTTCGCCGGTGCCGCGATTGAGGGTCATTCCTGAAATCATTGAAAAGAATGCCCCATGAGAAACCTCATAGGGTGTGCTTGAGGTCATTGCCATGGCGCCAATATCACGATCAGGAAGAAAGTGCATGATGCTAAGTAAGGCATCATCCGTAAGATCATCGAAGCGCGTCAACTCCGTTGCCTGCAGGGTTGATAGGGAAGATTTCAACAGGGTAACAAGTCCGAATGCGCGGGTGAGGTGAGAAAGCGTCATGATGCGTCCTGATTGATAGACCAGCATGAGCACGACAAATGAATTGTGGGACCTTAAATGTCGATAAAAAAACTGAGGATTCTCACGCTCCTCGTTCGTCACCCACGAGGAGACCATGAGGCCGAAGTGGCAACCCATGGCTGGCACCTACCTTCACTGCCACAGTTTCTGCGCCACCCGTGCGGTCTAGAGAGTGAGCGGGAATCTCGCAACGCACCTCAACTCCTCTAACTTGCCACATTGGTTTAATCTTCTGGAAGCTGCAGCAATATGTGGGATTTATGTTAATGAAATTTCTTGGTTTTTTTAGTGTTTTGCTGGTGTTTCAGTTTTCCGTGGCATGTGATCATGGAAACTTGTCTGATGACCCGTCTGCCTCCTCTTCGAAGATCAGAAGCCCAGCCTTGGGATCTGAAATTCCCGCTCACATGATGACTAAACCAGAGTGCGAGGATTGGCGCTCCCTAAAAGTGATGCTTGAGAAAGGCCTGCTTATCGAGACTGAAATTCGTCAGTTGCGTTCAGGAACAGCCTATATGGGATTTGGGCTGCCTGACGTGGAAGGAAAGTTATCTGATTTCCGGGATACATTTGAACAGATATTCAAAAGCGGAAGTCTTTTGAAGAAGAGTATTGCAAACATTCGTGCCGTTAAAAACCTGATTGGGCCGTACCACTGGCTGGTCGCCGCTGCCTCGCGTTCTTATGATAACCTAACCAAACCCGAGGACCGAGAGACCGCTGGGCTTGACTGTAGTTATATGTTTTTAGATGAACTTGCTCAAAACAAGAAAAACCTTGAAAAGGACGTTCTTACCCTTCAAAAAATCACAAATATGATTCGGTTGAATATGATCAACCTGGGTCTTGTTCGAGAGTTGGATCACGAGCATATATTACAGGTTGAAGATTTTTTTGTGGCGAAAGACCAGCCGGAAGATGGCAAATCCATCGGATTCATTCGTGATGTAAATGGCTATTTGCCCTTTGTATTTTCAGCTAAAAGTACCTACAGCATTTGTCCCATTTTATGGGGTGAGGTGCCCCTTAGCCCCCAGCGAGGATTTATTTATCATCGGTCAACCCTTGTAAAGGAGGATGGGCTGTGCCTCGTGATTCAACTTGGTCGCCTGATGTCTGCGGCATTTTGTACCGGGGCGTCTGCGGTTAATCCTTATTCGTGCCAGTATTTCTGTGCTGATTATGATCTTTATGGAGACCCAGCGGGCCTGATGCGTGGAGCGATTCGGAAGGGATTGGGTATTATTTTAGACGAATCTGAGACGACCACATTTGTGGCGTTGCCAAGGGACGCTGCAGGATGGCGCCAAGTCGAGCAGGAGTTTCTTGATGATATTCTCAAGCTGTGTAACGACGAGGAGCATCCGGACCATGCATGGTCTTTGGCCTTCAAAGAAGATCTGGAAGGTTACCTTGAGGGATCAATTGATGGGGCCCTTTCCTATCTGCAAGCCTTAGCCCTTCTTGAGGATAGACCTAGTGGTTCTGGTGTGCAGAGAGTTAGTCGTAATGAGGGTGAAAAAGAAGAAGCTGAGGGCGGTGTCCACGAGATCACTACCGAGGCAACCTCACTCCATCACGGTGTGGGGACAGCAGACAATCTCCCAAGCCAAAATGCTTTCGGGCAAAGGTCTGTTCAATCACAAAAAAGAACACAAAAAGTGGTGCCCAAAAAACAAAAATACCTCAATAAATCTGAGAAAAAATATGAAAAAGGGTCAAAACCTTCACGTCGAAAGGGCGTAAGGCAAAGTAAGAAAAAGCATAAAGCTCCCCAAGATATGGCGGCTGAAAGTGTGACTCAAGCTGACCTGCACGGCGAGGGACGTAAGATCTTTGAAACATTCAAAACCAATAAGCCGATGAAGTTCAGGGCCATTGTCTCGCTCATGAAAGAGGTGGCTAAGCGTTTGCCGCAGGGAAGTATCCTGCATTTCAATCGCAGGGGTAGTCATATCAATGTTCATGCCGATGAGGGCGCTGGGTTTACTTTTGTGCAACCCCACGGCGGGTATGCTAACGGTGTAAAACCCTTCATCGTCAATGAATTGCTGCAAAAAATGATTCAAACCCTTATGCCAAAAAAACAATAGAATTTTCCATTTATGTACAAGGAGCTTGGCTTAGAAACGTGGGGACATACTTTGCGCAGGCACTTTTCCTTGGTAGCATGGTGGGAAGAGATAGAAGGAGGTGTCACGATGCGTTGGGTTGTGGTTTTATTCCTTATCTGCCACCTTCAGGGGGCTGCGCATGCCACCGAGTACACCTGGTTTTTTGAGAATCCCGATGCCCAATCCGAACCCAAGCGCCAATGCATTCTGGGAAGAGTGCTGCAAGGCGTGGGGGCTGCAACCGTGGTGGGCGAAGCCCTCCATCATTACAGCAAACCTCTCGCGCCGCAAAAATCTGATCCAGCCTTTGTGAATCAAACACCCCAGGAATGGCAAGGGGCCCTTCGTTCTTATCGACATGATTTATCCCTGAATCGCACCTTGTGCTATCGCCGTTCATTCTTAGCGGTGGTTGGATTTTATGCCCTAAAGATGGCCTACGATGTGAAGACCTGCATGGAAAAAGAAGATGCATTGTTTCGTTTGACGATGAAAAAAACAAAGTAGATATTCTCCTTTTGCCTCATTCTGATGTGCCTTTATTTTGCTAGATCAATTCAATCTAAAATCATCATTTTTTTCTTGAGTTAAAATTTTCATTATGTCACTTTTTTAGGGAATTGTTGAGAGTTCTGAGGTTTTCACTGTGTTTAAGTCTGTACTTTCTTTGCTTGCTGCTTTTATTTTGAGTCAGGCTTCGGCCTCTGCATCCTCGACCCTTGAGGAGTTTTGTGAAACACTGCAACAAAGACAAGATGGGCACTGCAATCTTGCACAAGAATATCCCCTTTATAGGCCTCAGCCTTTCAGGTCAGATGACCCGGCATGGCTTGAGATTGAGCGTTGTCTGATTGATCATTCTCATATTGCCGCGAACATTTATGGCGAGAATATTGAAGCGTCCCGAGCGCTCGATGTGCTCTCTCGATTCAAAGACGAATTTTGCGGCCTTTTAGGTTCGGGAAAGGTCCTGAAATATTCCAAGAATAATGCGCAAAGTTTGGGCAAACTTCTAAACAATTATTATAAATTCTTGGTGATTACCACCTCTGCCCATGGCTTGGTCCTCAAAAAAATAGGTGGTGCATTCAATAATCCAGCTCATGCCGTGTCACATCAAGTCTTGGCATCTATTTTAACTTCCCGCACGTATGAGGTCTTGGCAGAGCAGAACATGTGTCATTTTGCCAATGCTTTATCAAGAATCGCAACAACCATTCATGCGAATCTAAAGGCGCAAAAAATGTTGCCCCCAGGTAATCCGTCTACGCTGCTTGCAGTACAAAAAGGCGGTATTGGATTTACCCATGATGATCATGGAATAGTGTCCTTTTTTGCCTCGCCAAGCCAATCGGGATACTATGCAGCGCATCTTTCGTATGCCAGGACAACGCCCCAACCAGCTTTTGTCTATCACAACCTTGATCTTGTGCAAGAGCCGGGCCTGATCGTGACCCACGAGCCGAATGGTATGATTAAACTATTAGGCTATCATGGCACCGAGGCTGAGCATCCCTTTACTTGCACCCGGCTGTCTCTTCGGGTGATGACAAATCCAGTTACGCCACTGCTTCGGGTGCTGACAAATATTTTTGGTGATGATCTTGCGCGCAGCGAGAGTATTTGCTTCATGCCGCTGCCAAGGACACAAAAGGAATGGCAATTCCTGGAGTGGTGTTTGGTGGAAGATTGGCAACGCATGGCTTCCCAAGATCAAGAAGAGAATCAACAGTATGCGCGCAAGATGTTGCAGATGGTGCAAGATCTTCACCAGGTTCCGGTCGATGATCTCATGGAAAAGCTTCACTTGAGTGTTGAAGGGTCATCCCTTGTCTCTGAAATGGGTCTTTTGCAGGATTTAACCCAAGCAGTACCTCTGGAAAGCGCGTCACGTACCGTGCTGGCCGCCGAGGAGAGTGGCGAGAAAGAAGCGGAGAGGCCAGAAGTGATAGAATCCTCCCCACCGATTGAGTGTGAAAAAGTACGCGATGTGTCCAAAACAGCTCCTCCAACGGCGCCTGTTGTCCAGCAAAAGATTGGTCAATCGAAGCCTGCGAAGCGTCGAGGTAAAGCGTTGCCCGTGCGGGTGCGCGGAAAAGTTAGGACAGGTTTGGCGGAGGGGAAATCAAATCACGTCACCCCAGTCAAAGCTGCTGCGTCTGAAGCGGATCCCCAGGTCCTTTTTGAGGCATTTAAAGTGAATGGTCGCATGAAGTACGACAAAGTTTTGCAATTGCTGCATCAGGTGGCTAAGAACCTTCCTGAAGGTAGTCTGCGAACCATGACCCAGCGTGGAAGCCATAGCGCTGTTCATGGTGCGCATGGTGGGGTGACGCTTGTGCGCCCCCATGGTCGCCGTGACCCGGATCTGAAACCCCATGTGATCAATGGTCTGTTGCGGCAAATGCTTAGCTTGGGGGCTGAAGAAAAGACCTATGCTGAAAACTAGCGCATGCTGCTGCAGCATTGTCCCGGATAGGAACGTGAGTATTGTTGCGAAAAGGCTCCCAGCGCCTATCTCACCGCTGGGAGCATCGCACATCTACTAAAAGGCGCGCTTGGTGCCCTGCGCTCCTGGCTGGTAGAGGTCAGGATCGAGAGGTTTAAGCTGATTCTGATGGGTTTTTAGGAATTCTTCCCAGTCTTTCTGGCATTGGTTGTGGTTTTTTAAAAGACGTAGTGACTGGATCTTGGTGTTGAGATCGCTTAGCTTTCGCCGCAATTCTCCGGGCAAGTTCTTAATGTTTAATTTTGCAATGCTCTCGACGGCCTGATCGCATCCTGGTTTGGCGGGGGGTGCCGCATGACAAACGCTGAGAGCAGCCCAAAGCCAAGCGTAGAATGAGAGTTTTTTCATTATTCTTCCCTTTTTCTCTCTGAATACATTAATGGTGAGCCATGGTGGGGCTCGAGGTCAAGGGTGTTGCTTTAATGCGTATGGGAGTATTGGTTTTTTGTTCTGGAGATATTTAATACACTCGTGATCCCATAATAAATGTTTTTGCAACTTAAGTATTTATTGATTTTATTTCGATTATTGAATTCATTTTTTTGTGTGTTTAAAAATAAATTGAAATCCCTCACATAAAACCCAATATGACAATCATAGTATGGAAAGGGTGGTCAAAATTAAACTTCTTTCCCGGTAAACGTTCCTATATTAAGGAATGTGCAGGGAGAATAAGTCAAAAAAAGAGTTTTTTATTGGGTTCTTGACATGCTAAAAACAGGATGTTTGTTGAATCTTATATTTGAAAGTTAAAGTAATAGGAAAAGAAATGAGTCGCGTCACTAAAAGTTTATTAGGCAGCGTTGCGTTGACAACACTGTCACTCAACGCTGCATTCGCTGTTGAATCTGAAAGTTTTAATCAGATCGTGGAAGGCGTCGTGCAAGCCACCACGGGCAAGGCGTTTGATATCGCCATTGATGGTGAACCCACTGAGGTTGGCCGCATCCAAGGATTTACAAAAATAGGTAAGGGTCTTGCGGATACACTGACTCCCTTTGATTTTGGTGTGGATGAAGTTGCACCTCAACAGAAAGCTCAAAAAACGAATCTTTCCCGCTCCATTGATGATTCGTCTTCTGAGGGTGAGCCATTGCATAAAAAGTCCCTTAAGGCTGCTTCAAATGCTGTTGCGGCAAAACCCTTAATTTCGCAGGACGCCCAGGGGGTTCCCTCCCTTGATGCGGAAGAGCTTGAGACCTACCAAGATGGTCGCATCTTGCTAGAGACCGAGTATGATCTTGCTAATCTGCAAAGTAAACGCGATGAATTCGATAAAAAAGTAGCCATTTACAATGAGATCAGTGCTGAGCTTGAGAGACTACAAAACGGGCAGTTGAACCTGGAGCAATCGCTGTTTTTTGATGATGCCGCCGCCTTTCACACGGGTGATGTGAACGGCTATGAGCTTGAAGCCCTGAAAAGCTATCAAGCTAAAGTGCGCCTTGAGATGGATGAGTTGGAAAAGCGCATGCAATACTATGCGCGCAATCCTGATATGAATCTAAAATTTCTCCAGAAGAAGGGCTGCATCCTTCGCGCCTTTGAAGGGGCCACGGGCCGTAAGGCAAAGGTTGGCCATGGTGGATCGTTTAAGCAAGACGATCGTGGTTTTGTTTATTATGATCCAACCACTCACCGGATGAACATCCTTGTGCATGGATCCCGCAATGCCGATGATTGGGATGCGAACTTTGACGGTGAATTGGTGCCGCTAACCAATTATGGCTATTCTTTCGAGGAAGTTGGTCATGCCATGGTTCATCGTGGTTTTGCGAATATTGCCTTCGCGACCATGGAGGATCTTGAAAAGCAAATCATGACAATCCTCAGCATGACCGACAATCCGAATAAGATTCTTGGCAGCTTAGTGATCAATACCTTTGGTCACAGTCAGTCTGGGCCGGTGGCACAGATGATGGCGTTTTTCTTGGCGACGAAATTTGCTAAGAAGCTTTATGGTGCCGATTACGACAATACGACCTTTAACCATGTGCGTTCGATTGCCTTTTCCGCAGCTAGGCCCGGAAATGCGGCCTTTGCGGATTTGTTCAACCGTGTTGTTGGTAATCAAAATGCCATTCGCGTGAATGTGCACGGTGATCCTGTGCCCCTGACGGGTCCGTCCGAAGGTTTTGCCGCGGTGTTGAAGCCCGTTGCGCAGGCTGCAGAATTGTGGGCGACTTACCTGCCAGTCTTGACGCCGAAGGTGATGCAGGAAAAGCTCTTTGAAGAGGGAGTCCCCTTGTCGGAGCGCATCGACGCCATGAAGGGTGCAAAAGGCGTTGGAACACTTGCCTTGGATCCTGCCGGCGATGCTTTGGTGCGCAACTTGGCGCGAAAAGAGGTTGCGCAGGCAGCCCTGCGGGCAGCAGGTCAGGATTTGGTTTCTGGTTTTGCAGAGCTGGATCCCCGTGAAGTTGCGCGCAACGCTTCTGAAGCTTGGAATGAAGGGCGTCGCGGGGGTGGCAACGTTGTCTTGGCAACAGCAAAAGCTGCCCAAAGTATCGCAAAATCAGCGGTCCAACCTATCTTAGGTCTAGCTGCGGGTGTGGTTGATCTGGTAAAGGGCATTGCAGCCCCGATCCATTATGGTTCGGTGGAAAGCAGTGCCAATGGGGCTTACGATCCTAAGAACGTGAGTGATGATCCTAATGCCTTGTTGAAGAACGGCTTCGTCCATGAGCAAGCAAAAGCGAAGGCTGCCAAAGCGGCTGAGGAAAAGGCTCAAGCTAGCTACTGGTCAACCGTTAAGGGTTGGTTTGGCTACTAATTGTGGTTCTGCCAGATAAATCCAGTAAGGCCCGCAGATGCGGGCCTTTTTATTTCGCTCTTGGCGCTTCGTTACCAACGAAAGGCCGAGAGAAACGCGTCCGGAATCCGGGATGATTTGTAGATTTTTTCAATGATGGTGTGCTGACTGACGTCATTTAAGTCGCTTGTCTCGTCGAGCCTATGGAGTAAGCAAGGTGTTGGTACGAGCGTGGTGCGAAGATCCAGGGCGTGGCAGGTCTCGAGGGTTTCCAGACGTGATCCTGTCACGACCATGACCTGCTGAGGTGTGTCAGGACTTAAAAATTTTAGGGCGCTTTGCAAGATGCGAGGATAGGGCAGCCCATGGAAAAAACAAGCGCCACCAAGGCTGGTATATGTGGCGGCCACGGATCCTGCCGTGGGATAGATGCGGTTTTTCTCGCAGTGCACTTCGTTGGGGTTGGCGGCAACCAGGGGTAAGCCAAGGTGCAAAGCCTCATACAGCCACTCTTTTGAGTAGGCGCCTTCTTTAATGTTTTCAAGGGTCAGAATAAAATCAGCCTCTTCAAGGTTATGGACAGGCCTTAAGTCAAGGTCATCGATGAAGTGTCTATCAAGGGTATCACCGACCATATAAACCGCATGTCCCAACTGGGCGTGCCAGGGATCCTTGCGCCGGAAAAGGTGTTGATAAGCTTCCTCTCCCGAGGTGATGGCCAATTGATAGTCGCCCGCAGAAACACCAAGGCGTTGAAGCTGGCGGACAAAGTCATGGGTGCGGCAGGCGCGGTTGCTGATTAAAGTGACACGTTTGCCGGCAGTGGCCAGATGCTCGAGGCACAGAAGAGCCTCTGGCGAGATTTCCTGATCCTTTTGAATAATGCCATCAACTTCTATGATGAAGCTGTGAAAGTCTTTCGCAATTGTCTGAAAATGATCTGTGATCTGCATCTGTTTTTAGGCTTCAAAGCTTATATCTTGTAATTTAACTGCTGTTTGTTAAAGTTATATTAAAACATAAGGTAATAAAAATGTTGCGCAGTGAGGCTCTTGAGCTTTTTATTCGCGAAGAACCCCTTCTTAAGGCAGTGACGCAGCAAGATCTTGCTCGGCTATTGACCTATGTTGAGGTGCAGAGGCTTGACGCGGGAGAACCGATTTTTGCTCCAAAGCAACAAGCACTCCATACCTATTATGTGCTGCAGGGAGAGGTCACACTCTCCCTTAAAAATGGTCAAGTGCTGACCTTAAAAGCCGGGAGTTTTTTTGGAGAAGAGGCGGCGCTGAATGCGCAGGCGTACCTCTATTCAACAATGACAGCGTCACCTTCAGTGGTAATTAAAATTCCAGGGCCTCAACTGGCGACTATGCTCTCTCAGAATCCTGAGAATCTTAGCACCTTGCACACAGCCCTGACTGAAAAATTAGCTGGCGTAAAGTTTCAGTCCCGTAAAACAGCTGAGCCCAACCAGACCCATTCCGCGGGTGTATTAAAAGCGCTGGGGTGGATTGTGGCCTCCCTTGCGCCAGTACTCACATACCAGATGCTGGGGGCAGAGACCCCTTTTGAGTCCCGCGCCTTTTTATCTCTGGCGTCGGCGGCGCTTGTGTTGTGGTCGTTTTCCCTGGCCCCAGTCTACTTGCCTGCCTTGTTGGCCCTCTTAGGCGCCTTGATTTTGCAGATTGGTACCCCCAGTGAGTTACTGTCGGGCTTTTCCTCGCCTGTGTTCTTGATGATGGCGGCGCTTTTTGGTGTGGGTGCCATTGTTATGTCTTCAGGTATTTTGTATCGATTTTTATTGTGGTCGCTAAAGTTTCTACCCCCTGTGCAATTCTGGGCGGTGGCCACCACTTCTTTTCTTGCCCTTGTGTTAACACCCTTCGTGCCGACAACCGATAGTCGCGCGGCCATGTTGTCCGCATGTGTCCGGGATATGCTGGCCACGACCCGCCTGAAACGGGGTGGATTAGTGGCCACAAAGATTAGTGCGGCCTCTTTTATGGCTTTGACCAGCTTTAGCCCGCTTTTCCTGACCGCATCCATTCACAATGTGGTGGTTTGGTCGTTTTTTAGTGTACAAGAACAGTCCATCTTCGACTGGGGGGGATGGTTTCAGGCAGCGCTGGTGCCGAGTCTGGTTTTGTTTTCTTTGCTGTTCATCACCATTCTATTTTTGTGGTGGGATGACGAACAACCCAAAACAGACGGCAAAACAGTCAGCGAGCAGCTTCGTCTGTTGGGCCCCATGACCTTTTCGAACTGGGCGGTTTTGGCGGCTTTAGCAGTTTATATTGTGGGATTGGGGGCGAGTTTTTACGTTCATTACTCCTTTGCAGTCCTGTTTATTGCTGTCTTTGTCGTACTTTTGGTTTTTGATTTGTTTACTAAGGAATGCGCCAATGTGGACTATGACTGGGGCGCGCTGCTGCAGCTGGGGGCGATTCTGGGGCTGATTCAGGTGTTTCAGAAAATCCAGGTGGCCAATTTCCTCTTGCCCCACATGGGCTGGTTACAAAGCTATCTGGTCTATGATTTTGGCGTTTTCATCATGGTGCTTTCAGGCGTCATCCTGTTTATGCGTGTGTTCTTGCCCTATGGTGCCGTGGTGCTGTTGTGTTCCGCCTTTATGATTCCCATGGCCCAGCAAAACGGGATCAGCGCATGGGTGATTGGGTTTATTATTTTGACCATGGCGAACTCATGGTTCATGCCCTACCAGTACACGGCCTATACGGCTTTTCGGCGATTTTTGAATGGTGCCGAGACGTTTGAGGAGGAAAAAATGGTTCTTCTCAATCTTCTAAGCGTTATCTTCAAAGTGATTTCACTTTATCTTGCCATTCCGTATTGGAAGTCGGCAGGGTTGATTTAGGAGAAAGCCAATGGATATGGGCGGCCAATGGAATTTAAAACTCATTGCGAAAATGTTCTTTTTGGCGATGATTGGCATCTTTATTTTCGCCATCGCAGAAAAGGACAAAAAAGTCCTGATCCTGCACAGTTTTAGCGCGAACAGTGCGTGGGTGAGAGACTTAAATATTGGACTGCAGCGCAGCTTGAATGAAGCCCAAAATTTAGAGATTCACCACCACCATCTGGATCTTGGCGATAATCCCTCCAGTGAAGTGCGTCTAAAATCCTTTTATCGTGCGCGCCAAGTGATTGATAATTTAAATCCCGACTTAATCGTATCGTTTGATGATGAAGCACAAAGCCTCTTGGCAAGTTATTATTTGAAAGAGGACCGCAAAATTGTATTTTCTGCCGTGAATGGCAATGTGGCGGATTATGGGTATGATCAAGCCGCCAATGTTGCCGGTATTGTTGAGGAAATTCCACTCCAAGCCATGCGCGATGCCCTGCTGGATACACTAAAGGAGCAGGGCGGGCGCGTGATTTATCTGTCCGATAATTCACTGTTGTCGAAGCGGGATGCCCAGCGGTTCATGGAATTTGAGTGGTCTCCCCTTGTGGCAGTGAATGCTGTCACCGTTGATAGCTTTGAGGATTGGAAGGCCGCTGTGGTGGAGGCAAACACTAAAGCCGATGCTGTGGTCGTGGGGTATTATCGTCGTTTGCCGGCAGATTCAAGCGATCGGACCATCGTCGATGGCGCCCAAGTGCTCCAGTGGACTGTCCAAAATGCAAAACCACCCTTAATTGGGACGACGCGGCGCCACGTGAGCGATGGTCTTAATTTAGCCCTGACGGCCTCACCGTACGAGTTGGGTGAGCAAGCTGGTCATCTGGCCCGCACCATGTTAAAAGGTGAAGCCGTGCAACAAAAAATAATGAGACCAAAGTATTTTTTGGTGCATATGCGTGAAATAACAGGAAATTCTGCCACGCCACTACAGCGCGCCTACGAAGCTTTTGCAATGGCTTTACACAAGCTTGTCAAGTAATAAATCGAAATAAATTTATTGGCTTCAATAATATCTTGACGCATTGGGGCCCACGTTGTACTACTAGAGAGTCGAGCAAAGCGTAACGATGCTGTCCTGACCCAGGTTCCTGAGTCCCGAAACAGGTAGTGCGCTTTTGGAATCTGGTTAAGTAGAGTAATACAGTGAGTCAAGAATTATTTGTGGGTAACCTCCCATTTTCCGCCACGGAAGAAAGTCTCAGCCAACATTTCGCAGCATGCGGTGAAGTTGAGCAAGTTAAGATCATCCGCGATCGCGAAACAGGCCGTTCACGTGGCTTTGGCTTCGTTAAGATGGCGTCCGGTGATGCTGCACAGAAGGCCGTTGCAAGCCTGAATGGTCAGGACTACAGTGGTCGCCCACTGCGCGTCAACATCGCAGAAGGTGAGCGTCGTGCGCCAGCTGGTGGTGGAAATGGCGGTTTCCGTGGCGGACCACGCCGCGGTTAATTAAACCCGCTCATTTAAAGATACAGGGGCCGGTTCCTGCCAAAAAGCAGGCCCGGCCCTTAGTTTTTTGATCTACATTTTCTGCTATTGACGCCCATCAATCTCAAAAATCCTCTTTCGTGACGCAAGTGATCCGATATTTTTGTTCAAAAACATTTCCTGATTTGCGCGATACTGATTCTAAGTGCATGCGAGATTAGGAGATTGAATCAGAATGGTTCAAGAACCTTTTGAGCCGGCGTGTGTGGCCCCTTGAGAGAAAGACTCTCTCGTGCCAAGGAAGGGTCTCAGGTTTTTCGTGACAGGGCGTGTTTCTCGGGATGAAAGGAAATACGCTCCCATCCCTGGACTCAGCGATTTTTTAATGGGGGAGGGCCCGGGCCCATCGAAAGAAAAACGCTCTGTTGCCGTGGCAGGGGGCGGGTTTGCCTCCCAGCAGGCCTTGGTATCCCCAGATCTCAAGCGGAGCGCACGGCACTTACTGTACCAATTGATATTACTGTTGAACAAATATACATCGATTCGCAAAGAGCGTTCGCCCCAAGACAATCATGCGGTGCTGCCCACTGGGCAGCAGTCAGAACACTTGCAGAAGCATAGTCACGTTGATTTCTGATAACTGCGATCCTGAGTCCAGCATTATTCTCGGCTTTAGGAGTTGGCGGGCGTCTAGACTGGTTTTGGTGGGGGTGCGTTAAGTTGCCTCCAGGTTTTATGGGAAGGTATTTGCCTCGTTAGGTGCACTCTTCGTCATGGCAATTGGATAACAAATGATCATCCGCGCCTCTCACCTCTAACCGCGAAGCTCAGAGCCTCTGCAGTTCTCGAAATGGGCAAAAAAAGAAGCATCAATCGCTTGTGATTTCCAGGCTGAGGTCAGTCCTGGCGATTCCCTTTCGCTGTTACCATGGTGTGATGGCCGAAAGTAAGGAAGATGCTTTCGGGGGCGTAGGTTCCCTTGTTCTCACCGCCAGAAACACACCTCTATCGCCATAGGGCGTCAATTCCACAGTTTTCTGGGGCTTTCTTCCTTGTGGTATGGGCCCTTTATCCCCCCATTGTTTGCGTGACTCTTCCTCGCCATTGTTCCTTTGAATCTGCCCCTTCTTAACCGTTCATTCATTTTTAATCTCCATCGTGGTATTGGTGGAAAATGCGTGGCCATGAGGTGGGGAGGGCACGACTGTTGCTTCAGAATTTAATGAGCTTCTGTTAGACCGCAAAGGCGCGGCCAAGAAGCGGCAGGAGGTAAGGAGAGTTTCTTGAGGCTCGATGAGCATCACCCCCAAAACAAAAGCGTGAGCGGGAAAGTTAGACATAATAACCGTTGCCTATACCCCCTTGTTTGTGTGACTCTTCCTCGCCATTGTTCCTTTGAATCTGCCCCTTCTTAACCGTTCATTCATTTTTAATCTCCATCGTGGTATTGGTGGAAAATGCGTGGCCATGAGGTGGAGAAAGGTCATATCTGTTGCCAAAGGCCCGAAGAACTTGGCCCCCCAAAACATGGGGGTGGCCATCAGACATAGATGGAACGACTTTTGCCTCAGTTTCGCTGGGCTTGGGCCAGAAGGGTTGGATGCTCTTCATCTCTTTCGTCCCATCAATTAAGACAAGAGAAAATAAAGGGCTTATCCCTGTGCGCTAACGGTTGCGCTCCCTGCTCTTTTTTTCATTAGAGGATGCAGGGCTGGGCGTGAATCGTCGTTCCTGTTTTTTATTGGGATGAGGGGATACTCTTCGTCACGCATTCCACGCTATCTGTGGTGGAAGGGCCTGTGGCGAAGTGCTCAAATATTGCGCAGCGTTGCCGCGGTTTGGGGTAAGGTCGGGTCTGGGGCTGGCATGGAAAATAAAAAAGGGCGTTTAAAACGCCCCTTGTCTGAGGATACAGACTGAATTGATTAAGCGGATGCGCGCTCAAGACGACGCTTCAAGGCGCGTGCCTCGGGGCTCAACTTAGATGCGGCTGTCTTCGTTAAGAAGGCATCCAAACCGCCATTGTGCTCGATGGTACGAATGGCGTTGGTTGTTACGCGCAAGGCGACATTGCCCAGCTTTTCGCTAACGAACGAAACGTTCTGCATATTCGGCAGAAAACGACGACGCGTTTTGTTGTTGGCGTGGCTTACATTGTTTCCGGATTGCACACCTTTTCCGGTAATGATGCAACGGCGTGCCATTTGAGCGACTCCTTCATTAAAAAATTAGATCAAGATTTGGTGTCATCAATAGCTGTTCTTAACGCTTGCGTCAACCATTTCCTGACTTTTATTCTCATCTCGCCTGCCCCAGCTTACGTGAAGGCCATATAACTCTCCAGATCTAGTTGAAGAAACTGAAATTATCATCATCTTCGTCCACGATGGCTTGGTCTTGTGGCTGTCTCCTGTTCTTAAGGAGGGGCAAATTCTGCAGCTGAATGAGCACAGGTTCTAACTCCTGCCACCCTTGAGGAGAGAGATGCCATGAGCCGATGAGGTTTTGTATGGCGTTGAGGGCATCCTTGTCCTTTCGTTCTGCCAGGGTGGCGATAGTAGCCCTCACAAAAGAAAGGGATGCCTCTTTATCGCTGGAGAGTAATCTCTTTGCGTCCATGCCAAGAGCTGAGTGCAATAGGTAGGGCACTTTTTTATAGAATTTTAAAGAAAGTAAAACCGCAAGAGCTGCCCGACCAGCGCTGGGTAAATTTTGATCCCTCATGATCAAGGCGCAGCTCTCTTTAATGTCGACTGATCCAAAATAATCGTCCTCCGACCAGGTGTGGCTAAGACCCGTGATCAGGAGGCGAAATTTTTGTTCAGAAGTGAAGTTCTGCTCACTGAGCCATGTTTTGATGTGCGTCCAATATATGAGCTTAACGTGCTGTTTTTGTTCCTCAGTCCTATGAGCCATGACTTGAACATCATAAAAGACAACGCTGTTGAGGGCGTGATACCACATTGCCTTTTCATGAAGGCGAATACTATTGGTCCATTGGCCATGCTCTTCTGAGCTGAGGGTGCTTTTTTGCTGCAGTGATACAATGCGCTCGTGCGCTAAATTCATGGCAATCAACGTATGTTGTCGGACCAGTTCGAAGATTTTCTCTCGAGACTTGGAATCAAATCCCATGAGCGCCCCGGGCACTATTGCGCAGACATCACCATAGGTTTTAAGTTCGGGTAAAAGGCTTAATCCCTGCCATTCATCACGATTAAAAATGGGGGAGGGAAGATAGTTAGCAAGCCACCTGGCATAATGTTGGGAGGTTACGTCGGTTGTTTTCGGAATAAAGTCAAAAGTCATACTGACCAGTCTTGCAAGGGGCTCTGGTCGTGCACCTATGATGTGATCATCATCCGCGGGAGCATACGGGTTGGACGAAGCTTGATCGTCACCGGACAGAATGCCCAGTTCTATCTCAGGAGCATTAGGGGTGAAATTTTCTTCGTAGTCATTTAAATAAGCCGATTCAGTGCCTTGAGGGCTGTCGTCAACATCCATACTGTCCCTGTCGCTGCTGGCGGAATGGGGCGTGGTGGAGCGTGATGAGTCGTCCGTCGCCGCGGTCATATATTCCCATACGTTTGAGGTTGAGCTTGCATGGGCTGTGTTTAAAAAACCCGAGATCAAGGCGGTCAACAGGCAAAAGGTCGAAGAGTGCATGGACTTGTCCTTTTTGGCGAAAACAGAGAAGATTGAATAGGGCTAAAAGTCAAAAAAAGCAACATAAAAATTTCTAAAAGGCAAAATGATATCCTTTTGGTGTCGGAATTTACTTTCCTTCAAGGTAATAAAACGGATGCAACCCAATCAGATGGGGAAGTTGGTGTCGACAAACGTGAAGGTACCGTTTCATGCAAAACGTCCAGCCGAGACCATAGGGCGCCAAAGAGCTCAGCGCTGTTGTCAGGGAGTTTGCTGGGATCAACGCTGCGCAAAAAGACACGAATCGGTTCCATATCTTGGAGAAAGTTAACGTCGATCACGGCTTTGCAGCAGCTGAGGGTAAGGCTTGCTGTGGCGCTATAATCTGTGCCCAGCAATCGCGCGCTGAATTGCGTCCATGAAGGATGGATTGCTTGTGGGCAGGCGCTAAAGAATTTCATGTGCATCAAGCTGGCGATTTTCCCACGGGCGAGACTTGGCTGAGTGTGAGTCTTCAAGTAGTCAACGCAAAGGCATTGAATGGTTTCGCTTGCCCAAAACTCGCTGGGCGTGATGGCGAGAAGAGCTGTTGCCACAACACGATGCTGAAACTCAGGATCGTATGTGTAGTGATCATAAGCTGCCCGGGTAATCGTCGCGTAAGGTGTTAATTTAGTTTCTGCGGTTGAAATGGCTTTGAAAACGTCCCAGAAAATGAGCGTTGTTAGGGTGTGAAGCCTGCTTGTCAGGTCAATACTCTGAATGAATGCTTTCTTTTGTTCTGTGTGATCCATTATTGATGCAGAGGACATGGGGTGAGCTTGCGTGTTTAGGTGCAAGATCTGGGTTCTCATAATATTCATCAGTCTTGCTGAGATGCGCTGGTGGAAAGAAGCTCTTTGTTGCACGGGCGCGCTCAAAAAAAGATCGGGATATTGCCTAAAAATCTTGGCCTCAGTTTTAATTTCCTGAAATTGCTCAAGGACCTCCCACTCGTCTGTTGTGAATATTCTCTTGGGCAGCTGATCTTGAAGCCAGGTGATGAAGGGCTCCGGTTTGTGATGAATATTGTGCATAACATATGAAAGTGCTTGCTCGGCGGAAGCAGCATAGGGGCTTGGAATTTCTGCGTCATGCAGGGCATATGCAAACAGATTGGCCGCAGAGTGTGAGCCAATGCTTTGGATCGAGCGAGGGTCAGGGTCTTGTATATGATCAGGTGTTGTGCTTGCTGTGCGGGAAGAGGGGGTTGCAGGCGATGAAGATACGGGGGTATCGCTTTCTGTAGGGCAAGCCCATGCGCCCGTCAGGACTAGGACAACACATAAAGCCATTTTATAAAAAGAGTTCATCGAGTACCCATGCATTAATGTCAATATTTTTAACAGATGGGTTATAACGAATCGGCGGGTGAACAGCAACAAAAAAAGAAATTCAGTATGATGAGATTTTTATTGAATGCAGAAAATTGTGTTTTTTAGACTTTCTTAGGTTGTAATTTTAATATTTTACAAAAAATACAAAATAATTTAAAAATTTTATCTCATATTGAGGTGATTAATACTAGAAAATCGGCTTCTATTTATGAAAGTTATGGGGCTATTCGGGAAATTGATTTCTAAATTTTCCCCTAAAGATCCAGAGGTAAAACCTTCTTAGTTTAAAACCACAAATTCAATCACCACCTGTTTAATTCAATCTTCTTGCTTTATTGAAACTTAATTGCCATATTGGCTTGGGTTTTAACCGCAGGAAAAGGTGTTATGTCTACTGCAAAATCTCTTTTGGTTTCATCGGCACTCGCCCTGATGTGTGGCTTAAATGCCGGGTGTATGACGTCAACTTCGTCCACGACATCAACCGAGGCTTCTGGTGCATCTTACGCCTCTCAACAACAGCTTGAATCCTGGCGTCAGCGCCACAGCGTTGCAAGAGAAACCACAACGACCACTAAGGAGACCTCACGCCCTTACTCTGAGAGCATTGCAAGCAATAGGGACGGGCTTACTGAGAATGACAGCACCTGGTCTTCTTATTTAGACACCGCCTCCAAAGATCAAAAATATGAAGAAGCAAAGCGAAAGCTGGAAGAAGAAAAATGGCGCCGCGAGCGTGTTGAGCGCGACTTAGAGCGCGAAAGAGATGCCCAAAGACGCCAACAAGAAGAACTGACTCGGCGCCAGGCAGAAGAGTTGAAGCGTTTGCAGGCTGAAAATGAGAGGGAAAAAGAGCGCTTGCGTCAAAAAGCAATGGAGGAAGAGGCGCGCCTAAAAAAGGAAGCGGCAACACGGGCTGAAATTGAGCGTTTGAAGATCGAAAACGAGAAAAAGCTCAAAGCCGCGGAAGAGGACTTAAAACGCAAAATCGAGCAGCAACGCAAAGATTATGAATGGCAACAGCGCCAGGCCGAGCAAGAGCGTGTCCGCCGCGAGGCTGAGTTGAAACGCCAAGCAGAAGAGCAAGATCGCGCCCGCCGTGAGGCTGAGGTGAAGCGTCAGGCAGAAGAGCAAGAGCGTGTCCGCCGTGAGGTTGAGTTAAAGCGCCAGGCAGAAGATCAAGATCGCGCCCGTCGCGAGGCTGAATTAAAGCGCCAGGCGGAACAAGACCGTGTCCGCCGTGAGGCTGAAATGAAGCGCCAGGCGGAACAAGACCGCGCCCGCCGCGAGGCTGAGTTGAAGCGCCAGGCCGAGCAAGAGCGTGTCCGCCGCGAGGCTGAGATCAAGCGTCAAGCTGAAGAGCAAGACCGCGTGCGTCGTGAGGCTGAAATGAAGCGTCAGGCAGAAGAGCAAGACCGTGTCCGCCGCGAGGCTGAGATCAAGCGTCAAGCTGAAGAGCAAGACCGCGTGCGTCGTGAGGCTGAAATGAAGCGTCAGGCAGAAGAAGAGAAGGCACTAAAAGAAGCAGAGGCGAAACGCAAGGCTGAGCTCGATCGGGCGCGGGAAGAGGCCAATAAGAAGCGTCAAGAAGCCTATGATGCCCACTTGAAAACGCTTCAAGAGCAAAAGAGTGCTGCTCAGCCCTCGTCCTTTGGCAACGCGAACTAGATAGGCTTGCCTTTACTGATCCCAGAAAATCAAAGCCGCTTGTCTTAATAGAGGACGGGCGGCTTTTTTACGTCGTGTCTGCCGGTAAAAAGCGTAGGCCTAGGGTTTGACAATCCGACGCACTCCTGGGATCCGGCCCATGACTTGATCGTTGAGTAGCCATGCACTGATAAGGGCAGTTGGGAAGATGATCGCCACTTTCAAAGCTATGGGTAGATCCGTGCTGGCCAGACTCCATTGCATCCAAACAACCATGGTTTCATGCCAAATGAACATCCCATAACTGTTGCGGGCAAGACTGGTAAGCCATGGATTGGAGGCGCTCAAAAAACGATGGATGAGGGCTGTATAGGTTAAGGCCTGCAAAGTCACAAAGATGGCGTGCAGAGATGTGCGCAGTAAAATACCGGGCGCTGTTTGGGCATAAAGGGGCGCAACCGAATCCCAGTCGGCGCCCTGAGCCAAAAGGCGGCGGGCTGACTCATCATAGGCCAGGTCACCGTAGCCCAGAGAATAGCCAATATAAGCGGCTCCCACAGCGACCATTGAGCCGAACCACAAAGGCCATTTGGCTGAAAAAGCGCGCCAGAAGTCTGGTTTTTGCAGCAAACCAGAAGCACTGATGCCAGCACCCAAAAGGAAAAATAATCCATGCAGGAGGAAACGAGATCCCTGAAGATAGAAGAGTTTACCAAACCCGATCCACCAGGGCGCTCCCCATATTAAATCGCTGCCCCCAAGGATTAGGGCGGCGATGGCCATAAAACTCAGAATGCCCAGGCGGGGCTTTTTTATCATCCACGTGACCCACGTCCCAAGGGTGGGTGTGAAGGTGGGAATGAGTCGGGACAGAAGAAGCGTTATCACGCTATACAATAGCAGAGCATACATGACCCAGAAGGGGCCTGCTTGCAGCCGTTCGGTAAAAAAGACCTCAGTCCAAAATTCCCAATAGGAAAGGGTGGGATCCACATAGAACTGGTGCCGTGGAAAGCTTAATAGCGGCACAATCAAAGGAATGCCAAAGACAAAAGGAAGACCAAGGCGCAGCAGGCGATTTTGCAGATATCCGCCCAGCCCTTTGTGCTCGACTGCTGGCAACACCCACATGCCCACGCACATAAACAGCAGCGGCATAATGATGCTGTTGTTGTGCAGGTACAAAACATCACAGATCCAGGTACGGGTTAGGTCTTTGAAAAACCAGAAACGACCCCAGGTCTCGGCATAGGCATGGATGGTATGATCAAAGATCAGCAGGGTAAAGGCAAAGGCTCGCAAGTGGTCAATGAAGGGAATGCGTTGTTGGTCCATGATTTTTTTATCTCTTCCTTAAAGTACGCGCCGCAGACCTGGAATACGCAGTAAAACCTTCTGCACTAAGGCCCATGAAACAACGAGGGCGCCGACACCTGAGATCAGCCATTTCACGAAACTGGGAATCTCGAGGCCATTCATGCCGAAATGGGCCCAAACCACAAAAGGTTCATGGGTCAAGTAAATGCCGTAGGATGACACGGCAAGGGAGGCCCACAGGCGATGGGGATGATTCAGTTGGGCGCGAAAGAAGCCCAACAGAAACAGGCTTATGAAGGTGCAAAACAGTGCATGTAAAGTGGTGCGCGCAAGCACCATGGGTGCACCTTCCATGAAGACAGGCCACAGCGTCGTCCAGTCCTCCCCCTCGTGGAAGTGGCGACGCACCAAGACGTTGTAGGCGCCGTCCTCATAAAAATTCAAGGAATAACCGATGTACAAAGTGCCGGCGACGAGGGTGGTCACCAACAGCGTGGGCCATCGGTTGGCAAGGCCATCCCACAGCTTTGGTTTTTCAAGCAAACCTGCTTCTGCGATCAGGGCGCCCAGCAAGAAATAGAACGCCTGTAGCAGGAAGCGAGAGCCCTGAACATAAAACAGCTTGCCAAAGCCAATCCACCAGGGCGCGCCCCAGATCAGATCGCTGATGCCCAGCAGAAGGGCGGAGGTGAAGATCACCAGACCCAGCGCCAACCATGGTCTTGCCACCATGGACTGAACGCCCCGGGCCAGGAGTCTTATCACCCCCGGTACTAAGCTGTAGATCAACACCAGAACAGTGGTCAGCAGCACAAGGTAATAGATGAACCACAACGGGCCTGCTTGCCATTTGCTCATCAATTCGGGATCACTAAAAAGGCCAAGCCAATACTCCCCAAAGCCCATGAGTGGGTTCTCTTTAAACACATACCTTGGGTAGGTCAGAAGCGGGCAAAGAAGAGGCAATCCAACCAAAAAGGGCACCACGAGGCGCAGGAAACGTTCTTTAGCAAAGCTCAGATAACCGCGGCGCTTCAGGGAAGGAAGCACAAAAAGTCCGGCCAAAAAAAACAACAGCATCATCATGAAACCGTTGTTAATCATATGTAAAACATCAAAAAAGGTGTCGCGGTCAAAGTCTGGAAAAAACCAGAACCGGCCAAAACGTAGTGCATACCCTTGGACTGCATGATCCAGGACCACCAACACAACCAAAAAGCCTCGCAAATAATCCATAAAAATCAGGCGTTCAGGGCGGCTTGAGTTCATGATCACCATCGTTATCTTATTTTATGATGTGATTAGCTTAGCTTGAATATGAAAGGCTGACTAGGACCTCTGCTTGGCGCCACAGGTGATAGCTGATGGGAGTCACAGCACCTCAAACGAAAAGGCGCAAATCCCCTTTGGCACACGCAAAAACCATATTAGACTGGTCTCATGAACCAAAAGAGTTGAACGAAGGAAAACACCATGAACAAAGTAGCCGGATTACTTTTTGTCTCCATGATGACCAGCGTTGCCCACGCCAATCACTACATGGGGGCGGCCCATCTTAACCAGCAAAAGGCAAAGGATGTGCGCGTCGATGGCTTTGCCGAGGTAAAAGACAGTGAGTTCCAATCCCTTCAGGTCAATGGTGCGCTGGAATTTGAGAACCTCAAGGTCGAAAAAAGCGTGACCGTTGCGGGTGCCGTTAAGGGGGAGCACCTCAAAACTCACAAACTTGAAGTTCACGGGGGGTTTGAGGCTGAAGATGTTGAGGTTGTTGAAATGAGGGTCGATGGCAGTGCAGAGGCAGATAGCCTGCGCGTGAGAGGCCCATTGAACGTGCATGGATCCTTGTCGGGGGAGAAGATCGACGTGACAGGCGAAACCCTCGTTGCGGGTGGTATGGATGTGGAAGAAAGCCAGTTCGCGCACGTCAAGGTATCAGGTGAAAAAGTGGTGCTGGATGATACCACTGTTGCCAATCTCATCATTCAAAAAACAAATAAGGACAGACCCCAAGTCGTTATTTTGAAAGGCAAAACCCGCATTGACGGCGATATCGTCTTCGAAACAGGTAAAGGCGAGGTGGTCCAATCCGACAAGGCCACAATTAAAGGTCAGGTCAAAGGCGGCACCATTACCAAGAAGCAAGACTAACCGTATTCCGACCCGATCGGGTATCTCGATTGTCGTGAGTGCTGGCAGAGGTCCATCGGCACAGGGGTTAAATGCTCGTGAGGTGTTCACGAAACCCACATCAACCTCTCCCGTCCTTGTGACTAGGGGGGCGGGCTGGCATGCCGTGTAAACCCGATGCACATAAGGCCCGCTGATCCTCAAATTTTCATGGATTGGGTGCCCGCACTCTTGGTCTCGAGGGTTTCTTAAATCCATCAATTAAGGGTGCACCGAAAACAGCAGATGACCCTATGCCAGGTGGGTTTTTATGGGCAAAGGGTCTGCTGGATGGCTTGTTTTAGCGCGCTTGGGCGGGCTGATTGCCTGTCTCAAAACCAACGAGTGTTGGTATGGCCCCTTGATTTTGGTTCTTGTGGGCAGAGAGGCCAAACTTATTTTCCAAAAGGTGCGCCAAGAGATCCTCAAGACGTTTGTCAGCTGTCTCTTCCTGATGGGTTGTTTGCCCTTCGAACGCCGAGAGCGAAAGTGCCTCTAGTTTTGTCGTCAGGTCTTGGGTCTGGGCGCCACTAAGCGGATTGCCCTGACCCTCGTGGGTATTGGTTTCAGAGGCCACGGCAGCATCCTCATGGTCCTCATCGAACGCTTCGATGGGGGTGGTATCCATGACATTCATCAGCACACTTGGACTGTCTGCGCTGGTTTCCTCAACTTCACCAATGCCATGCGAAACTGCTTTTGCCTGAGGGGCACTCATTGCCAAAGCTAGGCTAAGAATTTGAGAAAAACTGAGTATTTTTTGCACCGCCATTTTACCATCCTGAAAAAAACACGACCTAGATCTAATGTGACCGATTTTTGGGGAGGGATTCAAGTGTTAACCTTTGTCCCCATCGCTTTTGGCCCGGGGATGCGCCGCTAGGTAAGCTGTGATCATGGCTTGATCTTCAAGGGCTGTGTAGTGCTGGGTGGTGCTGAGATTCGCGTGTCCCAGTAATTCTTGGATGGTTCGAAGGTCCGCACCTTCGGCCAATAAATGGGTAGCAAAGCTGTGGCGCAACTTATGGGGTGTTGCCGATTCGTTGAGATTAAATTCGTGACGCAGGCGGCGCATCTGGCGCTGGGCCACGCCAGCAGCAAGGGGACCGCCGCGCGCGCCGATAAAAAGGGGCGCCTGAGGTGTTTGACGCTCAGGATGCTGGGCTAGGTAGGCCCTCATTTTCTCTTGGACGGGTTGCAGGACCGGCACCAAACGTTCGCGACCACCTTTGCCCTTGATGCGCAGAAAATCAAGATTGCCTGCGACCTGGTGGACCTGCAATCCAAGGGCTTCGCCTAAGCGCAACCCACAGCCATAAAGGAGGGCAAACAGAGCCTGATCGCGGGCATCCAGAAAAGGATCGTTATTCACAGCTGTGGCTGCTTCTGTTGTCAGACGCGCCTCAACGGGGGGGAGCGGGCGGGGCAGTGCTGTGCGAAGCTTTGGTGCACGCATTTCAGCTGCAGCGGTGTTTTTTAGGCCGTGGCGCCGCTCAAGATACCTGTAAAAGCTGCGCAAACAGGATAAGGCCCTGGCGTTTGAGCGCGCGCGCACACCTTCATTCAGGCGGGCAGAGAAAAAAGCACGCAAATCCCTTAGTTCGAGGGTTAACAGGATCTCCCGAGAGGCCGGATGACCATGGTAAGCTTGTAAAAAAGTCAAGAAAGCCCGGATATCTTGGACGTAGGATATGAGGGTATGGCTTGCCATGAGCTTTTCATGGCTGAGGTAAGTGAGCCAGGCTTTTACCATATCAAGGGCGGATGGCGCCGCAAGACCCTCAAGTTTTGCAAGGAGCGGGTTTTGCATGCCGTTTCTTTTTTGACTTACTTTTGGTTTTCTTGGGCAAAGCCGAGGACTGCGTCGCCTCAGTTGATTGCCCTTGGGTTCTGTCACGGGCTCTTTGCAGAATCCCATGGATACGCGCCGCCCAATTGATCTCCGGCAGATCAAGAAAAAGATCTAAAAAGGTGGCCATGACACCCAGACTCCAGAACGGTTCGCCTTGCGGGTGGAAAAGGCCATTACACAGAATAACGATGCCAATTTGATGCTTTGGGATAAAGGCGATGCGGTGCTCGGCCCCCCACAGCAGCCCACCTTGGGTCACAACATCCTCGCCCGCCCAACGATAAATGCTCCAGCCCAAGCCATAGCTGGCTGCACTCAGGCGCTCGGCAAAGGGGTAAAGCTTTTGCAACGTTCTGGGAGTTGGCGTGCGCGGTTGGTGCATTTGGCGTAGGGATTTGGCACTGATCACATCGCGCCGTCCTTGTAAGTTGGCCACCAGCCAGTTGCCCATATCTTTGATTGAGGCATTAAGCCCCATGGCCGCATAAAGATCAAACGCAGGTCCAGAAGGGGTTATGGGCACCCATGTTTGTTTCGTCTTCAACCAGGTGTGCGGTGTGATCCGGTCACGTGCTGAGAGCAGCGCTTGCAGTCCCAAAGAGGCACTGTCCATGCGCAAAGGTTTGAAAAGACGTTCCTCAACAAGGGTTTTGTAAGGTATGTCAGACGCCGTTCGCAAAACGGGATCAATGAGATTGAAGACCACATTTTGGTACGAAAAAGCCCGACCTTGGGCATGGTTGAGCGGGAGTTTGGGGAGTTGGGTGATGGCAGCCTCAAAGGGCTGGCCCTTGTCCATCAATTCGCCCAAAGCCCGTGATGGCAGCCCCGTCGTTTGTCCAATGAGATCCTTGACTTGCAGTTGACGGGTCGCAAATTCCGTATGGAGCTTGAGGTCGGGGAGATACTGAATTACCTGGTCATCCAGACTTAAAATCCGCTCGTGATTAAGGAGGACGGTCAGGGTTGCGGCAAAGCCCTTGGCAAGCGCTGCCACCGGAAAGACGGTGTCTTCCGTGATCACGTCAGCGCGACCATAGGTGCGGGTGCCCCGGCAAATGATGTGACGAATCTGGCCTTTGTAGACAATCGCGATGGCCACACCAGGCGGTGGCATGTGATTGAGGTAGGCCTCTAACTTTGGCTCGAAACGGGCAATGACTTGATCGATATCAGAGATGACCGCAAAGCCTGGTTTCAGTCCCATTCCTATGCAAAGAAAGGTGAATAAAGCAAGCCACCGCCGCCGCATCAGGCGATCCTCTGACCGGTTGCCGCCCAATCCTTCAAAAAGGCCTCAAGGCCACTTTGGGTAAGGGGGTGCTGAAACAGCTGATGGAAAATCTTGGGCGGTAGCGTCGCCACATCGGCGCCGCGCTTGGCCACTTCTGCCACATGCAAGGGGCTGCGGATGGAGGCGGCTAAAATCTGGGTATGGATGGCTTCATAATTGTCATAGATGCAGACAATATCCTCAATGAGGGTCAGGCCATCTTGAGCCAGATCGTCCAAGCGTCCTAAGAAAGGCGAGATAAAGGTGGCGCCAGCTTTGGCCGCCAGTAGGGCTTGGGTGGCGGTAAAACATAAGGTCACGTTGACTTGGATGCCTTGGCGGGTGAAATCCCGGCAGGCGCGAAGACCATCGGGCGTCAGTGGCACCTTGATGCATACATTTTCCGCAATGTGCGCGAGTTTATCCCCCTCGCGCATCATCTCCTGCCAGGTGGTGGCCGTGACCTCTGCACTGACGGGACCTTTAATCATTTTGCAGATCTCTGCAATAACCTCAGCGATGTTGCGCCCCGATTTGGCAATCAAAGTGGGATTGGTTGTGACCCCGTCCACAAGACCGTATTCGGCCAGCTGTGCGATTTCCTCAGTATCCGCGCTGTCCACAAAGAACTTCATTCCAGAAACCCCCGTTTTTTGGACTATGATACACCTTCGTCCAAAAGATGTACTGGTTTTTTTCGTACCCACTGACGGGGGGCGTACGTGGTGGCCAGAGGTTCTAGGAAACTTAGGCGTTATGTGTCTTGGTGTCTCGCGCTTGGCGCCTGGTCCGTTTTTCTTTTGTGAGCCCTATTCCTTGTTCTTAGCGTTCCATGAGGGCATCAACCCAAGGATGTTCACGTTTAAACCGCGTATTGCGTTCGCCCAGGTGACTTATGATCACTGTACGCAGTTCATCGGGAATGTTGCGCACAGCCTCAATGCGCTCAATATCTGGTTCTGTTTTCTCGGCGACTTTGGCGATAAGTGACATTTTTCTGACCAGTTTTGCTTTTGTTGTAGCAAGTTTTTTTAGTTCTTCTTGCTGTTC
Organism: Holosporales bacterium; assembly: GCA_046318415.1. Classification (GTDB taxonomy): domain Bacteria; phylum Pseudomonadota; class Alphaproteobacteria; order Caedimonadales; family Caedimonadaceae; genus JBKCUK01. Next base: position 35,159 of record JBKCUK010000013.1, read on the forward strand.
GGCCCTAAGGTTAGAGGATGCCGTGAGTTCTTGCTCTTCTTCTTGAATGACGCGCACTTTCGCTTCAAGGAGTCCGTACTTAATCCGAAGCACCTTTCGTTTGCCATGGTGCATTTTTTTAACCGCCTTCAGAGATTCTCTCGCTGCAAGCCACAGGGGGTGTTTGCGCAAGACGAGGCTGATAAGCTCTTGCGCATTTTTTGAGTTTTCTAGCCCGACGCTGACAAAGCTATATTTCTTGTAGGGGGCGTCCAAATGGTCTTCCGAATAATAAGGGGTGCGAGAGTGCCCAATATCATCTTTATTGTAAGCATCGTTGATCCACCAAATAGATAATAAATCGCAGTTCTTTCGACAGATGATGTTTACAAGAATTCCTGGTTTTTCAAGAGATTCAAGCAATAAGACCGTTTTTTCTATGAGGGCAAATAACGGTTGGTAAAGATTGGCGAGATCCGGCAATTTAGGCAGCAAACTGGGCGCCATTTGGTCATGGGGTTGTTCTTGAGGGTTATGCCTCATCGTTAAACCTAAATATTCTCCGGCTACCTCATGGAGTTTTGAGAGCAGAATGCACAGATCAGATTGTTCTTCCGCTTCAGATCGCCCGGGAGAGGAATGTGCAGCAAGGGGTGCTCTGGCAACTCTCGTAAATAGGGACATAAGGGAAGGGAGGTGGGCACTTTTAATGCGCCAATAACATGCCTCTGCCATGTCATCTCTGAATATGCCTTTATTCTCCTCCAGTATCTCGGCTAAGTCAAGCATGGCTGTAAGATTGCCACGTTCTGCGGCTTTGCGATACCAGGTGATGGCTTCTTGATTCCTCGTTTTGTAATGATCCGCATCCCCATCAACTTCTCGCAACATTCTGGCTAAGTTCAGCATGGCTACAACGTTTTCACGCTCTGCTGCTTTACGATACCAATAGAGGGCCTTTTTTTCCCTTGAGGCTTTGGTGTCCCGCACGCCGCGACCTTGCTTTAACATTTCGGCTAAGTTATTCATGGCTACTGGAAAGCCACGTTCTGCGGCTTTGTGATACCAAAAAACGGCCTCCTGATCCCAGGATGCCAGACGCGGCATGCCGCCATGCCTTTGTTGCAGCATCCATGCTAGGTTGTTCATCGCTAAATGATCACCCTGTTCTGCTGCTTTTCTGTACCAAAACATGGCTTCTTGACGTTGAGTATCTTGATTGAGCTGAGATTCGCATCCTTTTTGTAGCATGCAACCCAGGTTCGTCATGGCAAGTCTACAGCCCTTTTCAGCTGCCTTGCGCAACCATAAAATGGCTTCTTGGTTTTTGGTTGCTTGATCCGCTTCACAGCCACGACCTTGATGCAAGAGCGAGGCGATATTGACCATTGCGGCTATATTGCCTCTTTCAGCAGCATTGCGATACCATTCTAACGCCTGATAATCCCTGAAATTTTGATGGCCGTCCTGCTCCAAATGGGGTTGATTGCTGTACATGTGGCCCAGGTGAAACATGGCCACTGTATGACCACGCTCTATTGCGTGGGTTAGGTGTTCTATCCCTTTAGCCACATTAGCTTCCCTAGAGCCCAAATCAAGGATCTCATGCTTGAGGAAATGATAGGCACACACATGGGCCTCGGTGTGGTTTTGTTCGGCCAAATCTAAGATGGTGCGCGTTAAAGCTGGTCGATCCCTTAAAAGCTGCGGCTTAACTACAGCGCTAGCACTTGCCCGCCGCAGGTCTTCAAGGATCCAGTTTTCAAACGACGTGTCCCATGCCAAGAGATCAATTTTCGAGATCCCAAAAGGCCATATCCCCTGGTAGATATGAGTAATCACTTTATTTTGCGCGTCTTCATCTCCTGCATTCGCCTTTTGAATCCATTCCGCTGCTTCAGCCTCACCTTGGGGCAGGGGGATAGATTCTTCAAGCTGAGCGGTTTCTTGGGGGAATGGATCGGCATGTGAGTCATCCCCAGAAGCGAAAAAGAGGGAAAGGGGGGAGTTTTCCGGGCCACTGAGGTGTGGGCTATTTTGCTCTCGTTGTTCAACATGGTCAGAACCCGTTCGGTGAACCTCTTGCGATGTTGGTTCATTTTGTGTTCTAGACGCAACCAACGCAGATGCCGATGTTTCTTCATACATACGTTTTTTGCTGGGTCGAGTCGTCTCTCCCCAGGTTTCTGATGCCTTTGCATGACAGGTGGCTATGAAACTCATGAAAAGCACGAATAAGAAAGAATGGAGAGAATAATTCATAAAAGAGTGCATCATTGCGCCGTCCTTGCTGCTGATTTTGCTTTGGTGCCTACATGTTTTTTGATTGAGATTGGTTGTTTATTTTTAGGTGTTAATTCACCATCTCAAAAATGCTATGGCCTTATATAGTCGAGATATAGATTAAATTTGGTCTAAAATTCCCTTTGTATGGGGTATGGGGCATCCTAATATTGGGCACTCGAGGCGCAGGATGAGTCGTAATCGTTGTAAAAGGTTCGACAACATTTCAAAGGAAACTGGCCTTCGGGATAGAGTGTTCTTTTGCGATTGGGTCCCGACACTCATCACGGAAACACTAGCCCGGCTATTGCCTTGCCTTGAGCATAAGAAAGCTTCATATGTCAACCATATGTAAAGATGGACGAGAGAGATGTCTCGGGCGGGAGAAAAAGATGAAGGGGTCTTAGAGACCCCTTCTCCAAATTTTGCACGCTTCAAAACGCAGAAAGGTTATCAATCCAAGGATTGCCTTCTCTAAAAAGTGAGTTGCGACGACCTACGTCCTGGATCACAGCAGCTTTCAGTTCATCGCGAAGGTCTTGGACTGCTTGAATATGTTCCTCATCACGCATGATTTTTTCGGCAGAATTTGTGCAAAGCTTGAGTTTGAGGTTGAGTTTTTTTTGTGCGGCGCATAAAGCGCTCAACTCTTCTTCCTGGGCCGCAGAGCGTTGCGGAAGATGCGTCAGCATTTCTTGAAGTTCTTTTGCCGCCTTGGTTCTAGCTTCAAGAATCCTGTAGTGGGTGCGCGATTGATGCTGCGCCTCTTGTTGCATTCTTTTTACTTTATCCAGTGCGTCTTGCGCATTTATCCATAAGGGATGGGTTCCTGAAATGAGGTCCATGATTTCTTGAGCATTTTTCACGTTTTCTTCCCCAATGGTGACAAAGTCATACACTCTCTCCTCATCCTTGAGCTTATGTTCTGCATACTTAAGGTGCAGATTGTTTGGGTTGAGGACGAGGGGGGTCGTATCGCTATTTTTCCTCTTGATAACAGAGACCAACATATTTTGATTTTTCAGCTTTTCCATCAGAAATGCTGTTCTTTGTAGGACATCACTTAAGGGTTCGTATAAGGATGCGAATCCAGGCATCTTAGGTAGACGCCCTGCTGTCATGAGATCACTGGGTTGTTCTTCTGGGTTATGCAAGAGCGTAAGTCCTAAATACTCGCCTGATACTTCATGAATCTTGGTTTTGAGAATTTCAAAGGAGGCCATGTGTTCTTCTGAGAGGCCTGAGGTTGTGTTATCCAACGGCACGGAAGAAACCCTCGAGAAATACGGAGACGTTATTCTCAACATTTGGCTTTTTTTGAAAAACCAATAGTAGGCTTCACTATGATCAATGGGGACGCCTTGGCCTGAATAATAGATTTGGCTCAACGAAAGCATGGCATTTGAGTCATCATTATCCGCTGCCTTGTAAAGCCAACGCAGTGCCGCCGCCATTTTATCTTGCTGTGATCCTTCAACGCCGCGGTTGGCTCGATACATTTCGGCTAACTTATACATGGCTGTGGTATGTCCGCCCTGGGCCGCCTTTAGGAGCCACTCAACAGCTTCCTTATCATCGCTCGCTTTACTTTCTGTGATTACAGAGGAGGTGAGAAGAATACGGGCGATGTTATAAGCGTCTTTAATCCCTCCCTCATTGGCGACCAAACGCAGCCATTTCGCTGCCTCTACATTGCGTTCATTTCTGTCCATTTCCAGTGATCCGCTATCAGTAAGCATAGATCCTAAAGCACGCATGGCCGAAATATCGCCTTGCTCTGCGGCTTTTCGCAGCCAATAAAGGGCCTCTGGCTGATTCTGTGCCATGCCATATCCTTCCTTCAGCATCCAGCCAAGCTCGGTCATGGCGGCAGTCGAGGAGGCTTCAGCAGCTTTTCTGAGCAATCCAATAGTTTCTGCATATAGATCTTCATGGGTCTCTGGAATGCCGTCTTCATCATACAGGATCTTGGCAAGCTCTCTTATGGCATCAATAGAGCCCCGTTCAGCAGCTATTCGAAGCCATTGCAGAGTTTGTAAGTAAAGGCTTGCCTGATTCCCTGCAATGCCACCTTCCTCTTTTAAGACATGGCCGAGCGTGGTCATGGCTCCAATGTGGCCTTTCTCAGCAGCTTGACGGAAGTAGTCGATCGCCTGTTTCTCTTGGGTTTCGTGATCACCGGTCAACCCTAACCCACCGTTAAGCATCAAACCCATGAGAAAAAAGGCATGTGTGCTGCCTACCTCAATCGCCTTCTGAAGCCATTCAAAGGCTTCCTTATTATAATTGTGGTCTTGGATTTGATCTGTTCCCCCCCTGCGTTCCGATACCATCCAGGCAAAAGAACACATGCCGGGCACAATGCCCTTTTCAGCTGCCTTTCTGAACCAGTGCAGTGCCTCTCTATCCTGGTCAGCAGGATCTCCTGGACCCAGGCCCTCCTGCAATAAACTGCCAAGCATATACATGGCTCCGGGGTGGTCCGCATGGGCTGCGGCAGAGTAATGTTCATACACTGCCTTGAGTTTAGCTTCATTTGAAACATAGGCGAGGAAGCCGTTATGAATCAGATGTGCTGTACATATGTGGGCTTCTGCATCATTCGCAGCAGCGCGCTCATGAATTTCTTTAAGTATGTGTGGGTTATTCCGTAAAAGATGGGGCTCATAGAGAGAGATGACTTTCACACGCCTCCAATCCTTGACAATCCAGTCCTCCAATCTTGGATTCCATGCCAAAAAATCAATTTTGCCAGTGATATCAAGAGGAGAAGGGAAATTGTCAAGCCAGGTGATAATAAAATCTTGCATGTAAGCATCACCAGCATTGGCTTTTTCTATGAGTTTTAGAAAATCACTGGGATGCGAGAGTTGGGGTGGTTCGTTGAAGGGTGGTAGGCCGGGCTCAGGATTTGCTGTAGAGCCATCTGTGTGGTCACTTTTGCTGCGTTTTTCTGGGCTTGCCTCGTTTCTTGTGGTTTCCTTGGCTTTGCCCTTTTCATCACTTGTTCTCATTTGCTCATAGGTGCGCTTTTCTGTGGGGCCGTTTTTTCCAGCCAGCACCATCGACGGTGAGGCCGTTGATAACAGCAGGCTTAGAGTCAATAGATGCTTAAATGACGGTAAAAACATATTAAGTCCCTTATCATAGAATTAATATTAATCTCCTTTAGTCAAAAAAAATGCTGATCGGATAGTTTAATTGGGGCGTTATTTGAAACCGTTTCAGTAAAATTTGTGAAATAAAATTAATTTTTGGACTTGAGTTGCGCTTTTAGAAGCAGAAACTTGATCAGTCGAAAACATACCATCCATTTTCTGACGACCATCGAGGTAGCAGGTGGGCGCCCCTTCTATAACTGGCTGCGACTGCTTCGTTAATGGAGTGGCTCTTGGGTCTTTCACAATGTAATCTCACCTTGGGATAAACCAAAAAAGTTGAGGGAGTCGAAGGTGCCACTTGTTGTCCGGTTAGTGGGGGCCTTTTTGTTGTGCGGGCCGGTCATGGCGGATGAGGAAGTGGTGCGCCGCTTGTTCGAGGAGGTGCGTTGCCTGGAATGTGGTGGGCAGTCCATTCTCGATGCCAATACAGCCTCTGCCCACGAATTGAAGCAGTACATCCGTGCTGAGATTGCGTCAGGCCGTTCCGCTGATGAAGTGCGGGCGCAACTCAGAGAGAGCTATGGTGAAGAGATTCTCTCGCGTCCCGTATGGGATTGGCATACGGTGTTTCTATGGCTTGCGCCCTTCATAGGGCTGCTGGCTGCAGCCCTGATGATGGTAAGACGCTTACTTTTTCATCGGATCCGGCATCACTGAAATTGTAAAGGTGCCAACGGCTTTCTCGTCCTCGTCCACGACGCCGTATTTGCAGTTATAATAAAGCGCGTGTGTTGGATCTTTGCCACTGTGTCCACCCTTTTCCTCATCCACAATGCCCGCCCAGACTTGGGTATTTTTATTTCCTTTCAAGAAAGAAGTCACCTCTGCATCGGCGATGATGAATTTAGCCGGTTTGCCATTGGCATTGAATTTACCCGATAGGGCCTCTTTCATCTGCTTGATATCTAGGTGAGGGGGGCAGTGCTTGTGATACACATTGATGGCCTGAAACTGGCCGCCTGAACGCTTGGTGCGGTCTGTCACCGCTTCTGCTTGATGGGCGCAAGCAACGAGTAAAGCTAAGGCGAGAAAAGCACGCATTAAGAAAACCTCCTGTTTTTTTATTTATGGCAATCCGCACGTTATATAAAACTGCGGCTTTTATCTAAATCATAGCACCTATCTTTTGTCATCCATAGCACTTGCCTGAAAAAAATAGGAGGGCAATGAGTCTCGAGAGAGATTCATGCCTAAATACTTAAAAATTGAATAGAAATTAACCTAATATCAATTCCTCTAAGTTATACTCAATCCATCAAATAAGGGAGGACTTCATGAAAAAAACTCTACGCCTAGCGGCATTCATCTCTCTCACTCTGCCCATGGGTGGTACATCCGTTGCGGCGGATCTTTTTGAGGTGGTTGTCGATACGAAAGATCCCGTTGAGGTGGGTATTTTTGATGGTAGCTGCAAGCGCCTGGCCGACGAGCAAAAGAAAAAAAGATAACGTTCTCAAAACCAAAATCGTTGGCTTTATTCAAAGCATCAAAGGTGAACAGGATTGCACCACCAAAGGGAGCTATAAACTGAAGGCCAAGGACGAAAAGAATAATAAGCGAGACAGTATGAAGGTGGGCGCTGGCCAGTGGATTATGGCGTTCAAGGATATCTCGACACCCAGCGGTTATGTCCCTGCCATTTGTGCTGCTGACACCAAAAAGCCTGGCCGCATCTTGCGCCTGTATACGCCCAAGGTCGATGCAAGTAAGACCGGCTTGTTTGGATCAATTACAGGCCGCAGTGGTGGTTTTGGCCTTGCCTGCGAACAAGTCACGGCCCTGCCAAAGTAAGCTAGACACGACAAAGGGCAGGGCATAATACGTCTGCTCTGCCCGTTTTGCTTTCGCCTAAGATTCCGCGCGCGCTTTACCCACACCCGTCATCGCGCACCCAACACATTCCATCTTGTCATCGCGCGCAATAATCACCCCCTCATCATCGCGAGCAAGGGCACCGAGCGTGGCGATCCCGGCTGTTTTTCTTCCTCAGCCAAATGAACCAAGTGCTCTGTTGTCCTCTCCGCAGACCCTTGTGATCCCCGCATCCTCATGTCATCCCCGCGAAGGCGGGGATCCAGGTTGTTTTTCATTCTCTGATGCAGCGGTAACTCCAAAGAACATGGATTGCCGCGTCGCTAACGCTTCTCGCAATGACGAAGAAAGAGCGCGCCACCATCATCCCTCCATTTTAACACAAAATAAAAAAGCCGCCAAAAGGCGGCTTTGGTATCCAGTAACCTGTAAAAGGCTTAACGGGAGTAGAACTCGATAACCAGGTTGGGTTCCATCTGGGTGGCGTAAGGGACATCTTCCAGTCCTGGGCCACGCACGAAACGACCTTTGAAGCCTTTGTCCATGCTCTCGTAATAATCGGGGATGTCGCGCTCTTGGGAGGCGATGCTTTCCATGATCAACGGGATGGTCCGTGAAGAGGTCTTGACCTCAATCTCGTCACCGTCCTTGACCAGGTATGAACCAATGTTGACGCGGCGGCCATTCACACGGATGTGACCGTGGTTTACCAGCTGACGGGCAGAAAACACGGTTGGCGCGAACTTCAAGCGAAACACAACGGCATCCAAGCGACGCTCCAGAAGCTCGATCAGGTTCTGGCTGGTGTCACCCTTGCGACGAATGGCTTCAAAATAGAAACGACGGAACTGACGCTCGCCGATGTTACCGTAGTAACCCTTCAGCTTTTGCTTTGCGGCCAGCTGCAAACCGTAGTCCTTTGGCTTGCTGCGGTTTTGACCGTGCTGACCTGGACCATAGGAGCGCACATTGACGGGGCTCTTTGCACGACCCCAAAGGTTGACGCCATAACGGCGATCAATTTTATATTTGGATGATAGACGCTTTGTCATCGAACTCTTCCACTCATCTTTGAAAAATGTAAATGCATTTGCAGCCGCATTAACGGTCGATTCCTAATATGAAAAGGGGGACCTTGTCAATTTGTTTCTGTCGATTTCTTGCGTTTTGGCGGGCGTGAGTAGATTCCGTTGGGATTCGTGAGGGTCGATATAATGCCACGCAAGGTCCTAACTTCTTGGGAATTGAGGTCCTGGCGCATGAATAACGTGTGCAGTGAACGCCGCATGATGGGCCGCTTGTGGCCGGTGCGAAAATACCCTGCCTTGTGCAGTTCTTCCTCAAGATGCTGAAGAAAGCCCAGCATTTCTTCCCTTGGTGCCACCTCAGGCATGGGTGTGGGGATTGTTTTGGGTGAGGTTGAGGCTAAAAACCACTCATAAAGCACCAGCAACACGGCCTGCCCAAGGTTCAGGGAGGAGAAATCAGGGTTGGTGGGAATTTGCAGGTGAAGGTGGGCTTCGGCCAATTCATCATTGGTGAGGCCAGTGCGCTCACGCCCAAACACCAAACCTACCCGGTGTGACGAGTCAAGGTGCTGTTGCACCCTCTCCGCTGCCACGCGGGGGGTGGCGCTGGGTTTAATCATGTACCGAAGGGTTGCTGCCGTTGCGACCACAAAGTGGAGGTCAGCAAGGGCTTGTTCATAGCTGGGGTAGATCACCGCCTGCTCCAGCACCACATCGGCCCCCGCTGCAAGGGCCCGTGCTTCTGTTGAGAGGGGATCTTGCTGGGGATTCACCAAGCGAAGCTCACGGCAGCCAAAGTTCAGCATGGCACGGGCCACATGACCCATGTTACTGGCCAACTGCGGCTCGACCAAAATGACCACAGGCCGGGCAAGGGGAGAACTCATGTGCGATAGCGCCATGTGGTTCCATGCGCGCCGTCAAGCAGCTCGACACCCTGATCCAAAAGGTCAGTGCGGATGGCGTCTGCGGCGGCAAAGTCCTTGCGGGCTCTTGCCTCTTGACGGGCTTTGATGTGTGCCTCAATCGCGTCAGCGGACAGCGTGCTGGTACCCGACGCGCCACGAAACCAAGCATCAGAAGTTTGTGGCAGCAGGCCTAGAAGGGCAGCTGAGGCCTTGAGACCTCTCTGCAGCGCCACCTTGTGCTCAGCTTTATTAATCTCGCTGGCAAGCGCATGCAGACGGGCGAGCGCCTGGGGTGTGTTCAAGTCATCATGGAGGGCGCGGAGGATCTCCTCATCCAGATCACTGTCATCAACCGGTCCATCAAATCCCTCCAAGGCTGTATAAAGCCGGTCCAGGGCCGCCTTAGATGATGTGATTAAACTCTCACTCCAATCCAGTGGGTGGCGATAATGACCTGAGAGCAGGGCATAGCGGACTACGTCGCCATTGGCTTGATGAAGAACGTCGGTAATGGTGAGGAAGTTGTTCAAGGATTTGCTCATTTTCTCGCCATTGATGGTCAAGACGCCATTGTGCAGCCAAAAGCGAGCGAAAGTTCCTTCACCAAAAGCACCGGTGCTTTGGGCGATTTCGTTTTCGTGGTGGGGGAAAATCAGATCCTGGCCCCCGGCGTGGATATCAAAGCTCTCGCCCAAAAGGGCGTGGCTCATGGCCGAGCATTCGATGTGCCATCCAGGACGTCCATAGCCCCACGGGCTTTGCCATCCGGGTTGATCATCCAGGGAGGGTTTCCACAACACAAAGTCCGCCGCATCGCGTTTGTAGGGGGCCACATCCACCCGGGCGCCGGCGATCATCTCATCACGGCTGCGGTGCGACAGGCAGCCATAGTGGGGTTTTGAGGGCACATGGAACAGCACATGCCCCTCGGCCTCATAGGCGTGACCGCGGGAAATGAGGCGCTCGATCATGGCGATCATCTGTGGTACATACTCGGTCGCTTTGGGTTCGTGGCGCGGGGGTAAAACATTCAAAGCACCAATATCTTCGTGATAGTGGCGGGTGGTCTCGGTGGTGATCTCCATGATCGATCGACCGGAGGCCTTGGCCGCATTCATGATTTTATCATCAATATCGGTGATATTGCGCACATAGCTGACGTCAAAGCTGCGGCGCAGCAGGCGATGCAGCACATCCATGACCACCACAGGGCGGGCATTGCCCAGATGGGCGCGGTCATAGACCGTGGGTCCGCACACATACATGCCTACTTTCCCAGGGTTGAGGGGGGTAAATTTCTCTTTCCGGCCCGACAGGGTGTTGTGCAGGTATAGGTCCATGATCTTAGCTTTCTTCATTCTCAGGGGTTGATGGGGCTGAGGGCTTAAGCGGTTTGTCCCATCAAACGACATCGTGCCTTTTCATAGCCAATATAGGGAAGGAAGAACTGCATTTCAGGGCCGTGGGCTTCCCCTGTCAAGGCTTGGCGTAAGGGCATAAACAAGGTGCGTCCTTTGCGTCCAGTGGCACTTGCAAGGGCAGAGGTCCAAGTTTTCCAGGTGGTCTCATCCCAGGGCGCTTGGGGCAACAGATCGAGGGCCTGTGCCACATAGTCGTGCTCTTCAATGATCGGCGTGATCTGACCATAGGCCGCCTGATGCCAGTGATGGATATCCTTAAGCGTGGTCAAGTTGCCGCGCACCACACTCCAAAAGGCTTCATCCACGCTGGGACGAAGATCGCATAGTTCGATCCGGTCCTGGACGAGGCTGAAGGGCAGGGCATGGAGATAGCGCTGATTGATGCGGTCCAGGTCTTCCATATTGAAACGGGGCGAGGATTTACTAAACTTTTCCACATCATAGGCTGCAATCAATTCCGCAACCGTGCCAAAGGCATGAATATCATCAGACGTGCCAAGGGTCAGGAGATAGCTGGCCAAGGCAAGGGGTTCGATGCCGTTGGCGCCCAATTCGCGAAGGCCCAAGGTCCCTAAACGCTTGGAGAGTTTCTCGCCCTGGGCATCCACAACCAGGGGGAAATGCCCGAAGGTCAAGGCACAGGGTGTGCCGGAGAGGGCTTCAAACAGCTGAATTTGGATGGCCGTGTTGGTAATGTGATCCTCTGCCCGCAAAATATGGGTCACTCCCATCTCGTGGTCATCCACAACGGATGAAAGGGTGTAGACCGGCATGCCGTCTTCACGCACCAGCACCGGGTCTGAGAGATTGCTGGCGTCAAACTTGAGAGTGCCATGCACCAGGTCATTCCACTGAATCTCGCCCGGCAGCAACTTAAAGCGCCAGTGGGGTTTGCGGCCTTCCGCTTCTAACTTGCGTCGCTCGTCCTCTGTTAACTGAAGGGCCGCGCGGTCATAAAGCGGTGGTTTGCCTTGGGTAAGGGCCAGCTTCCGCTTCAGCTCCAACTCTTCAGGCCGCTCGTAGCAGGGGTAAAGTCGCCCGCTTTTTTTGAGGGCCTCTGCCGCAAGGGCATAACGATCCAGGCGGGCCGACTGCTTTTCATAGCGTTGCCAGTCAACCCCTAACCAGCGCAAATCCTCTTGCAAGGCTACGGCGTATTCCTCGCGAGAGCGCTCAAGATCTGTGTCATCCAGGCGTAAAATCAGGTCTCCCCCCACGTGGCGTGCATAGGCCCAATTGATCAAACAGGTACGGGCATTGCCAATGTGGAGAAGTCCGGTTGGACTGGGTGCAAATCGTAAAACAGGATGGATGCTCATGGTGGTCTATTTCCCATTGATTAATGAAAAGAGAATAAGCAGTTTAATTAGGGTTGCCAAGTTCTTTACGTGTGTTGCGTAAAAAACACACCCCGCCTCGTTAATCAAAATTAACGCCCCTCGAGTTTGACCCATTGGAGAGATAGCGCTAATCATGAACTCAAGTGGCGCAGGTGCCACTATCCTCAATTTTAGGGAGCATATAATGATGAAGTTTATTCCAGTTGTTGCATTGTCAGCCGTTGCGCTGTCAGCTGCTGCTCACGCTGAGCCAGGCCGCTACACCGGTTTCCATGCTGGCGTATTCGGTGGTTACTCCATGGGCCACACCAAGGCAAACATGAAGTTTAATCGCAACCAGAGCGATGCGACGCAGTTAGACATTCTGAATGAGAAGAGTAACACCAATCTCAGTGGTACAGGTGGTATCGGCGGTCTTGAGCTGGGTTACACCAAGGATTTTGGCAAGGCAGCCTTGGGTGTTGTGGCCCATGGTCTTTTCGGTGGTCCAAAGGGTAAAGCAAAATCAAGCATCGTACATACAGACAACCTCGTTGGTACACCATACGATCAAGATCTTACCTCGACACGAGTTCGTGCGAAGCGTAAGAACGCATTTGGCTTGACCGTGCGTCCAGGCGTAACCTTGGGTGATGGTCTTCTCTCCCTCGTCATGGGTTGGGAGCGTGCCAAGTGGGAAGTACGTCGCTTGGATAGTACGACCTTCGTTCTCGCTGGAGTGCCCGGCCGCGCTGTGAACAACCCATACAAGGTACTCCCGGCCAAGGGCAACAAGTCCTTGAACGGTTGGATCCTTGGTGCTGCAGCAACCATGCCTTTGTCTCAGCGCGTATTCATCGAAGCTGAGTACCGCCATGTATGGTACAGCAAAATTAAGTCTCACAAGGGTAAAAGCGCAAATGCTGACATGCGCAACTACCACGTCAGCTTTAAGCCACACGTTGGCGATGCTTTGGTTAAGCTGAAGTACAAGTGGTAGTCTGATCTCGTCTCGACGAGAAAGTCTAAGGGGAAGGCTCCGGAAGGGGCCTTTTCTGTTTTCATACCCTTGTTATCAACAACCTTTCTCTATTCCCCTTGCTACCACGCGTCCGCCAGCCCCACCTTCATCACCGCGTGGGGAACACATCCATTTCTTCGTCACCCCGGGCCCACAACGCCCCCTTCGTCATCATGAGCGTCTCACTCTCCTCGTCATCGCGAGCGAGGGCACCGAGCGCGGCGATCCACGGCTGTTTATTATCCGAGTCAGAGTAAACCAAGTATCCTGTAGTCACCGCCCCATCCTCATGTCATCCCCGCGCAGGCGGGGATCCAGGCTGTTCTTCATTCCCTGGTAGGGCTGTGAAGGCAAAGGACAGACAAGAACTGGATTGCCACGTCGCTGACGCTCCTCGCAATGACGACTGAGACACACCAAATAAGCGTGCCTTAAACACCCTCGTCATCGCGCGCAGGGGCACTCCCGCCACCGTCATCGCGAGCGAGGGCATCGAGCACAGCGATCCAAGGCTGTTCATATTTCCAAGTCACAGTCTACCAAGTGCTCTGTTGCCCTCTCCGCAGATCCCTGTCATGCCCGCCTGTCATCCCCGCGCAGGCGGGGATCCAGG
>JBKCUK010000014.1:0-60414 GCA_046318415.1 Holosporales bacterium
ACCTATTACCGCGCCAACCTTCCCGTTGAGATTTTTCAAGAGTATGACGTGTGGCGGCATATCCGCGATGCGGAAGGAACCGAAGGCTGGGTGCACCAAAGTGTTCTCTCAGGAAAGCGCCATGTGATGGTCATGGGAACGGTGCAGGCCATTCGTGCTGAGCCTGATGAGCAGGCCAAGCCTGTGGCGCAACTTGAGCCAGGGGTCATTGCAAAAATCCTGAAGTGTAATGAAGGCTATTGCCAGGTCCAAGTCCAGGGCTACAGTGGCTGGATTGGCAAGGAACATCTCTGGGGTGTCTATGCTTCAGAGTTGATTAAATAGGCTCTTCACACCCCGGGAAAGCCTTCGAATAGCCCATTGCCATAAAAGAAAAATTCATTCTTTTTTCACGCCAAATCAATCGCTTATTGTTCTATCTTAACTTTTTAATTGACTTCACAACAAGATCTTTCTACCAATCGCTTTGTCGAAATGACAGCTGGGAGACTTTCAAGTCATCCCCGCAAGTCATCTTCAGCCCGCCCCTTGGTCTTGACCCCCAGGAGGCCTGAAGAAAAAACAATAACAGGTTGGTTTGTGTTAGGCGCAGCGCAGGATTTCTCTATCGAGCCTTCATCGTGCATGGCCTTTGAACCACTAAAATTTTTTGTGATGTCTTCGGATGCAGAGCGTCCGGGGGCAAAGCTAGATGGAATAAACATTGAAAAAGAGCGACGGCCCCTCTGAAACTTGGCGGTTTTCGGGGCCGTGGTTCAGGGGTTCTGAACGATGCAAGTATATCGACTTTCACCGGTCGTGCAAAATTTTCTATGCACAGCGTTTTTTCGGGCGCGCCACTGTGTTTTTTGCCTCCCTTTTGTAAGAGCAAAAGCGCGCACGCCGCTGCTGGCCCATTATCCGTCGACAGACCCCAATCTATTTCATGTCTCTAACGCAAAGAAAATGCCTGACAAAACAAGCTATTACCTTTTAAAGGTTTGCCAATTTTAAAGTTTTCGCCAAATCAAGAGATCTATTTAATAAGTTTTAAAAAAGTTTTTAGGGAAATGACCATGTTTAAAAAAGTATTCAACTGGTTTCTGATTTTAAATCATTTCTACATTTACAACGTCTATGCCAGCTTTCCTTTAGCAGAAGGCGAAATCATTGAAGTTCGAAAAGATGAGGCGAAGAATCAACTGACTTTGGCGGTGAGTAAACAAGATAAAAATCAAAATATAACGAAGCAGTACTCACACAGCTTTAATTTAACTGATCAGAATGGCAGCACGGGTTTTGATCTGAGGGGGGCTCGGTTTTTTGATAAAACATCGCCATTCGAACTCAAAGCCATCGAGAATGGCAAGCTCTTAACGCTCTCCTACCTGGAGCCCAGCACCCATCATAAATATAGCTTCCACATTGACCCCCAGGGGAATATCAGCACAGCTGTTAATGGCAGTCTAAAGGGTGACCGGAGCTTGCAGATCCGGACTACGGGGACATTTAAGCTCGGAAATTCCCTATCTGCAAACCAATTATTGGTCTCTGCTGTGTCGATTCTTATTGATAAGAGGCTCGATTGCCAGCAGCTTAGCCTTTTTGCCGATCGCCTGACGCCAGAGGATGATTTCCTTGGTGCACCTGCGCAACAGGGCTCATCAAGTTCCACTGATCTGCCGTCCCTCCAGTCGAAAACATCAAAAGCCCGCCGCGATGCGCCCATCTTCTTTGGGCCCAGTAGTCATGTGCGCATTGGAGAAGCACTTCACGTTTCTTCAAGAACGCAGCCAAACGGTGCGGCGCACCCGGATCAAAAGTTCCTTGAAGTGCAGGGCTACATTGGAAATCTTGGGCCCTCAAAGGATTTTTTGATCGATCTTCACGGTGAGAACCTGTTGGTGACCAGTCGCGAGGGTGAGGTCAAGAATCCTGGTCAAATTTCGCACGTCTTCAGCGCAGGAAAGTTAACGGTTAAGAATGCGGGCCATGTGACCAACCATGCCGAGATTGTCGCAGATCAATTGAGCATGTCGGCGCTTTCGGTGCGCAACTATTTGGGGGCGTCGATCACGGCCAAGTCCGATCTTACGCTGAATCTCGGTGCCTACGATTCCTTCAATGGGGGACTCATTTCCGGTGGTCGAAGCGTTACCATTAATCACCGCGGTCAGTTCGTGAATTCAGGGCGCTTAGTGGTGAATAATAATGACTTTTCGATGCTCAATGGGACCACGGGGGGTCCCATTGGAATCTATATTAATGGCGTGCGGCAAGATACACATGATGCGCCGACATTCATTTGCGAGAAAAATGATCAAATTGACGAAAACAACAAAAATCAGATCGAATCCAAAACATTTATTCGCGTGCAAGGACACAGCAAGTTCACCAATAGAGGCAATATTCGAGGGGGGAATATCAGCCTTAATTCTGTTGATACAATTGAAAACGATGGCAATATCCTCGCCAAACTCAAATTTGCTGTGACTAATGTAAAAAGCGTCTTAAATGGCAGCTCCACTGCTGCTGGCTTGATTAAGGCTGCGTTCTTTAAAGGTCGACGTGTGAATGCGTTTGTGAACGGCAAGAACAGCGTCATAAGTGCCTTTAACTTTATGCTCAAAAACCCTCTGAAGCAGCGACAGCAAATTTTGATCAACGAAGGCCTCTTCATGGTAAGAAACTGGCTTGAGTTGGATGTATTTTCCGTCAAGAACTTAGGTACCCTCGAAGCCTTGGGGGCCATGATCTGGCACGGCAAGTTTTTGCGCAATGTGGCCACGCTTGCTGCTGGTAACCTCACCCTTGGTTCAGCGCTTGTGGACCCAAAAATGAAAGGCAAGCAAAAGTCGCTTCGCGGATCTGTGGAAAACGAGGGCGTTATAAACGCCGGTAGGGTCATTTTTCACGGTCTTTTTCATTTTAACAACCAGAACGAAGCAAACGTGGAGAATGCTGTTTCCGGCAGACTGATTCACTGGACCAGTGGGCGTCAATCCAAGGTTAATGTGGGCCGTTTTGACACTTTAGAAGTTGACACCCTCATCAATCATGGTCTGATGCGCAGCTACGACGACAGTATGATTATTGCGCATCGTCATTTCCACAATACGAATCAGATTCAAAACTTAGCTCAGTTTTGGATTCTTTCTGGCAAGACGACGCTGGCACCGAATTCGGTTCTTTTTGGCCAAAACCATCTCTACCTGGCGACTTATCAGTTGCAGAATTATGGATCCATGGTGAGTCATCGGAAGCTTCATGTTGCCATTGAAAAACAGGATGGATACGAAGATTCCTTCAGTAATGGCTGTTTCTCCAGCAAGGGTGATCTGAGACTCTTTGTCGACGGCAACCTTTTGTTCATGCAAAAGCCTGTGCAGGCACCAGAGGCTCAACCCCCAGCAGCCGAGGCAAATGCTGGTGCTGCTGGGGAAATCAAGAATTACGTCGAAATGCACGCCAAAGGCAATGTGACCATCGCGGGTGCTGGTCAAGTGTCGGGCGACGGCAAAATTCATGCGCAAAAAGATGTGCTGATTGCGGCGGATCTCATGACCTCAGGCATCATTTCCGGTACTAAGGTCCATGTTGATGGCGAGGCCGCAACCAAGCGTGAGCTTAGGGTGCTTGATCAGGGCGAAATCTTGGCAAAAGAAGAACTCTCGGTCAAAGATATGGCATTGCTCGAGAATGAGGGCATCCTGCAAGCGCAGGGTGAGGTGGGCATCGAGGCTGAAAAGCTTATCAATGCCAAAAAAGGCGTGATCGAGTCGACCACGGACCGTGTCGAACTCTCAATCGATGCGGGACAGAATCTCGGCATGATCGAGGCCACTGATTCAATTCTGTTGCGCATCAGGGACAAATTTGATCTTGCGGGTTCTGTGGTCGCCGATGAAGGTATTGCCATCGAAGGCGAGGAGAATGGCCGCAGCAAGATCACCTTAAATGGGGAGCTTGAGGCGAAAAAAGGCCTTGCTTTCAAGGATATCCAAAAACTTGATCAGTCCGCCACTGCCACGGCGGCAGCCGATGAAAACATCACCCTCCATAACGTTGCGAACCTGATGCTTGCCGGGAAAATGCAAGCCGGGTCTAACCTGACTGCCACCGGCGCCATGGAAAGCATAACCATTAGTAAAGACGCCGAGGTTCTGGCCGGTGATAAGCTTAAGATGGGTGTCGGCGCGCAAAAGGTGGCATACATCGAGAATCATGGATTCACGACGGGCCTCCATGCTGTCGAGATTGGGGCGAAAACCTTCGTCAATGGAGAGACCGGATCCATCCAAGCCGGTCATGTGAAAAAAGATCAAAAACTGAATCCTAAGACCCAGAAGGAAGAATCTGAAACCCGCACAGCAGGTGAAGGAAAAATGCTGCTGGCCGTTGATGAAGGCCGCAATGAGGGTTGGATTACGGGCGGCAACTACGTCCAAATGAACGTAAAGGGGCTATTTACCAATAAGGCCAAGATCCATTCCCATGAAGAGTCCACTGTGATGGGCCTCTCACCGGATGCAAGGCTTCACAATGTGGGCGAGGAAGCCGAGCTCATCAGTAACGGCCGCCTTGTGTTTCAAAAGGCAGGCGACCAAAGCGGCCTGAGTGTTGTCACCCAAGATAAAAGTAAGCTGATGGCAGGGACAACCATCGACTTCCAATCAGGCGCGGTTCTCGAAAATGGCGCGCTGACCCAAGCTGCTCATCAAATCAAGCTGTCGCAAACCCATTTACAGAATGTGGGTGCCTTGGCGGCCCTGGGCGATGAAACGTCGCCAGCCCATGGCATTGTCATGCCCCATCTGACCCATCTGGACAATGCGGCGAATGGTGCGATCGTCAGCAAAAGCACGGTCCACATGCCAAGCCTGACGTCCTTTAAAAGCGCTGGCCTTCTGGATCAGGCAAGCGACATCAAGCTTGGCAACTTAAACGAACTTGCCTTAAGCGGCGGTGCGCTCCTTTCAGCCAATGGTGGCATCAGTATTGATCATCAAGCGGGCGTGGACAGTTATGCTGCAATCTTAGCACCTGGAAAAATCAGCCTGACCGGCGGCGTGGTGCATCTGCATGAGCCCGTTATCAGTGAAACGGGTGATGTGGCCGTCAAAGCCAGTGATTTTGCGAATTTTGAGAAGCTTTCTGGCGTGAATGTCAATATCTCGGCACCCCAGGGTGAGATCTTCAACCAGGGCGTGATTAGGGCGCAAGAGACAGCATTCCTGGAAGCATCCAGGTTTGCACTTGAAAAAGAGCAAGACGGTGCGACGGACGGTGAAAAGCGTGGCGTTGAGGCCAAGACTGTGCACTTGAAAAGTGGTGATCGACTCTATCTCAGTGCGGCTGTGGTGGGTGTTAATCCCTTGCAAACTCTGCACCTGGAGTCCAGCGCTCTGAACGTGATGGATGCGCTATCCTTTCCCATCAACTTGACCCTGACGGGCCCCTTGTACAAGAACAATGCCTTCATAGCCCAGCGGGATCTGACCCTCGATGTTCCCGGTGATTTTCACAATAGTCACGACCTCTTGTGTGGGGGAGATCTGCGGCTGAAAACCAGTGGCTCGTTGGTCAATGGCAGCCTGATACATGGCCATAAGCTGGTGGATATCGATACAGATGGGAATACGGACAATCACCGCGAGATCAGTGCCAAGGGTGAGCTGAAAATCAATGCGAAACAGAACGTTATCAACTACAAGAATACCCTGTTAGCCGCCGGAACCCATCTGGATGTTGAGGTCGGTGATCTACTGCATAATTATGTTGGCACCATCCGCTCGGCTGGGACCATGAGGTTGAAGGGTAATCAGTTGTATAATATGTGGGATGGAAAATATCGAGTTCAGTTGCAAGTTCCGCATCCAAAGGAGCAGAGACATTCGATCGAGTTCGCTTATTCTCAACCGCATGAAATTGCAAATATTACCTGCCAAAACAACGGCTATCTTGATTTCAACCACATTTATTCTGAATCAGGAAATATCGTTTCATGCGCGGGCAATTTAACGATTCGTCATGGCATTTTCGACCTTATATCGAATTACCTTGAAGACGTAAACTCGGGCCGCACAGTGCGCAAATGTGGCCATTCGGAAAGAAAAGAAACAGGGAATCCAAAATGGGTCGAGACATGGGATCACCATATTATCCGTACTCCAAAGGATGCTCTTTTATCTGCAGGAAAATCTATTATCCTCAATGGTGTGTCCTATGGGAGCCAACACGTGCCCGGGTTCCACTCCACTGGCATTATCCGGGCCAATCAGGGCATCCAGGGTCATGTGGATCTGATTGATGTCCGAGGGATTACGCCGGGGGCGATGCCGCTGGCCCGTTTTGAGCAGCCGCTGTTGATCAACTTGATGAAGGAGCTGCGGCATGTGGGTGAGGGTTATAGCTTGCGCTATAATGCCGATCCCAAATCGTCGACGGTTATTTCGTCGGTGTTGCCGGTGAATATGCAGTCATTGCTCCTCAATCGAGCCCTGCCCAGCCTATCTGCGGGCGAGCGGTTAAGGTGGTTGGATGACCAGCCTGGTCCACGGGTGGCGCGTGAGCGGTTTGGCCATTTTAGCGTGCTGTTGAGGAACGTCACCCGCTTGGGCACCCATCCCTTTGAGTTCGAAGGTTGGACCCACGTCCCTGTTGCGTATTTGACCGGACGGACTGGGCACACCCCCCATACGGTTCTGAATCTCTCAAGGGACCCGGTTACGGGTGCCTTCAGGCACATCGTGCAGTATCCGGTTATCGGTACCGAACAGCTGAACGAAGATTTGCCGATTCTGCTGTCGCCCATTGAACTGTCGGAGGTCGTGGTCGAAGCCTTGCTGAAGTATATCGGTGCCACAACCCTTTATGGCAACATCACCAATCCGCTGCAGCTGGTGGCTGCGTTGCACGCGAGTGGGCTCAACTTAGCTGGTCTTGCAAAGGGGAGGCAGCCCGTTGATTACCCCGCGCTGGGCGTCTATTTGGATCGCAATCAGCCCAGGCCCGACTTATTGCGGTTGGATGCGGCTGTGGAAGAAGCGGTGCAAGAGGATGGGTCCCTCTTGTCGGCCGAGCTTTCGAGAGCCCTTGCCGAGGAAAAAGTTGTCGTGGGCAGTGCCGACGACCCTGAGGAGCTGCGTCGCAAGTACCAGATGCTGCATCCAGACATGATCCACAACAGCCAGGATGCGTTCTTGTTCTATGAACCCGTGAAGATCCAGGAAAAGCGCCAATTAGTGCCCCATCTCCATGTCTCGAAAGAGGGGCGGAATCAGTTTGCCCAGCGTCGTCAGGTGACGTTGCTGGCGCCTGAAGTCAATTTGGAGGGTCTTCAGATCCTCATGTCAGGAGCCCAGGTGCAGGCTGTGAATGCAAACCTTGAGTCCAAAGGCGACACGTCCTTGGAAGCTGTGGATGTCAAAGTCCAAAACGAGCTTAACCTGAAGGCGGGCGGCAATACGTGGATCACTGGTCGTCACACGGCCAAGGGCTTTATTAGGTCCACCCTGTCGGGCTATGAGCTGAAGGCCGAAGCGGGCGGCAAGATCGTTCATGCCGGGGTCGATCACGACTGGTGGGAAGCGATGATCGTGGGCCAGGATGGCGTTCAATTCCTGGGGTATCAAGAGGTTGAAACCCATGAAAGCCATCATAAAAAGGGCAAGAGGGAACGCGTCATGCTAGAGCAGATCCTTCGCCAGATGAGGGACAACTTAACGTTGCGCGGAGAGCGGTCCAGCCTCATCGACGGTGGTTCGGGCGAGAGCATTCTGCTTGGCACCAACATTCAAAACCGGGTTCCGGTGACGATGCGGGTTCGTGCGGGGGGTGTTCTGGATCTTCTGGATGCCGAGACCATTGTCTATCAGCAAGAGACAAAGGTGACGAAGCATACGACCAACACCAAGGTGAAGACCACCCGCCGCGAGGATCATTATTTTCAGCCGATGACGGCCACGGGCGGCGTGGTGTTTGACATTGCACCGGGTGCGCAGGTGGATCTCAAATTGCATGCCAGAAAGCACACGCACCTGTCTCAGGTTCTGGATCGCATGGCGCAAGATCCGGCCACGTCTTGGGTGGCGCAGCTGCGGGGTCATCCGGCCGTGGACTTTGAGCTTTTGGAAGAGGTGCACAAGCATCGCAGCAAGACCAAGCGCAGCTTGTCGCCGGCGGCCTCGTTTGTGTTGAGCCTTGCCATATCGCTGGCGGTGCCGGGTCCCGGTTGGGCTGGGTCCACGTGGTACACACAAGCGTTGGCGGCTGCGGGTAATACGGCGGTGAAGGGCTTGGTGGCTTCGGCGGGCGTTGCGGTTGCCAACAACAGCCTTAATGGCAAGCTGGACCTCAAGGGGGCTTGGCGTCAGCTGGCCAGCCAGGACAACATCTGCAGTCTGGCCATCAATGCGGTTAGTGCGGGTGTTCTGGGTGGCGCTGGAATTCTCCCTCCCACGGGCGGTGATTTCCTCCAGTCCCTCAAGTATGCAGCGGCGCAAAATGCGGTGGGTACCACGCTGAATGTGGCCCTACAGCGCACTGAGTTGAAGGACGCGCTGCGGAGCCTGCCGCTCAACATCGCGACCCAGACATTGGCCATGTATGGTGCCGGCTTGATTGGTGAAGCGCGGGCCGAGTTCGTGACCGACCAGATGGGTGGCGAGGTGGCGGCGGGCGCAGAAGGAGGTGAGGGATCCTCTTCATCCAGCTCCACTTCGACCAGCAGCAAGTCGGTGTTGCCGCCTTTGGACGCTGTGTCCCACAAGGTGGCCCATGGGTTGCTGGCGGGTAGCATTCAGGCGCTTCGGGGTGGCAATCAAGAGGCGATTCTGACGGCTGCGGGCGCTGCCATGGCGGCGGAGGCTATGGCGGAATTGCTGCAGGGGGACCCCCGTGACTTTATGAAGCGAAAGGCTGAAGAAGCTGCGGCCGAAGGTCGTCAGTTGACGCAAGAGGAGTTTGCCGAGGCTTGGCAAGAGCGATTGCAAGAGTCGGCGAACATTGCCAAGTTTGCGTCGGCCAGCACGGCCTTGTTCTTCAGGCAGGATCCTGCTGTGGCTTTTGAGGCTGCGGATAACGCCATTGACCATAACTTAGTCCCTGCAGTCATTATGATTGGGATGGCGGCGTGGAGTGCCTATGATATTCTGCAGGCGTATCGCGAGGGCGGCCCTGAGGCGGCGCTGAAGCAAGCTGGGTATGAGGGCTTTTTGCTGGCAAGTGGTGCGTGCGCGGGTAAACTTGCCTTCAAGATTGGCGCAAAAACCATTGTTGGTGCGGAAGCGGCGTGGGTAGCGCTGTGCGGCGAGTATCCGGTGCTGAATAAGCTGGCGCAGAAGTTGGCGCCGTATGTGGAGAAGGCGCTGGCTGCGGCTGAGGAGTTGAGCGCGAAAGGCGAAAAGCTGGCGGCTGAGGCGGTTGAGTCTGCGCTAAAGACCGACATGGGTCAGGCGGTGGCCAAGGCAGCTACCCAGTTCGAGGCCAAGGCCATCGCCGTGGGCGAAAAGGTCGTGGAGTCGGCAGCCAAGAGCGAACTGGGCCAGGCTGTGATCAAGGCGGCTGCGAAGGTGGAAGCTGCGGCTGCGCAAGTAACTGCAGCCGGTGAAGCCAAGCTGGCGAAACTTACAGGCGGCAACGGCACTAAGGCTTCAGCCCGCAGCAGCGCCAAAGGCAAGGAAAAAGCGACGGATGACGGTGGATTCAGTTCGAGCCGCGGTGTTTGGGAGCAGGGCCCTGCTGTTCGCGGTGAGATTATCGAGAAGAAACTGGGACAGAACTTACATCAGAACTTTCCTGTTATTGATAAGTTCACTGACGGAACAGTGACCAGTATTAAGAGCCTTGATTTGATGGCACCCACATACTTAAATGCGGGCAAACTCGAGCGAACTCTTAAAGGCTATGTCAATAAAGTTGCTAAATTTGAGGGCGGAGAACTCGCAACTAGAGTGATTACCCCTGATATGATCCAAAAGAGAGCTCTGGAGCTGGCAGTTCCTTTTAAAGGTAACAGCGTGCAGCAATCTGTTCTCAAAAAGATGGAAAGTTACGCTGAATCTCAAGGTGTTGTTCTTAAGGTAATTATTACTAAATGAGGGGAATAAATGTATATAAGGGCGGTTGTTCATTTGTATAAAAATAAAACATATGCACAGGTGTATTCAAAAACTGCTGTAGGAATGTTGAGCTTAGATGGTGACGTATTGAGTGCTGATGAAAATGATCTGAAATCTATTGGAGATTCACTGCTGGAGACATTTAAAAGCTACAGAGATGGTATTCCTCATCATGTTGAATGGCGCGATGGCCCAGAGAAAGATAAAATGTTGGAGGCAACGAAATGTAAGACGTGGAATGAATTGATGAAAAAATCAAAAAGAATAGGAGCGGTTATTCAAAAAGATGGTGTAATTATACTTACTCCTAAATTTTTTGGCGGCACCTCAGGTCCAAACAAGGGTTACCATGACCTGAAAAATAAGGAGATCATTTCTTCCTCTGAGTCCGAGGAACTTGGTCGCAATGTTATGAAGGCATTGGAGTTGTGTGAGTAAACTTTGCACAATATTGGGATCTTTTAAACGTATAAATATCGATCATAAAGGTGCATACCACCTTCCGGATTCATCCGGCATGATTAAGGGGCTCCGTTTTATTAGCGGAGCCCCTTAATCCTTTATCCTCCTCCATTTTTCTTTGGGTTCCGGCGGCCGTGGGTTCGGCCGACAATGCGTTGGATCATAACATTCTTCCGTTCCTTGGCGTTGCGGCTGTGTTTGCTGGCAAGGTTGCGTTTGAAGTCATTCAAGTTGTGTATGAGGAGGAGATCAACGGGACCATTGAGGATGTCTCGGTGATTGTGGGCGAGCGTGTGGGTGTCAAGCCGGAGTATGTTGAGGCGGGCATTCATGTGTTGCTGAGCATTGGCTCGCTGAGGAAGGCGGGTCAGAACCTGGTCAAGGGCGCCAGGTATGTGGTCAAGAAGGCGACGAAGGAAGGTGCCGGCGAGGCTGCGGGTGAAGCCGCGAAGTCCGCCACCAAGGCTGCGGCCAAGGAGGGGGCGAAGGCGACTTCTAAAGCCACGACAGCGCCCGCTGCGGCTGCGGCAAAGGCGCCTGCGGCAAAATCCGCTCAAAACGGCGCCAAGCCGAAGCCTGAAAAGGGCAAGCAGAAGGTCACCGACGGCAGCGAGGGTGTAAGCGCCAGCGCCAGCAGCAGCTCAAGCAGCAGCTCAAGCGCGACGCACGTGACACAGCCGAAGGCGAAGGGTGGCCAGAAGAAATTCATTGGCGAGGAAGGTTTGCCGAAAGTTGAGGTGAAACCTGGTGAACAACCCTGGAATATACGCCCAGGCCAGGAATGGAAGGGCAAGATCGTCGGCAAAGCGCAAAAGACCGGAACACCTGGTCACCAGAGCACAAGCTATCGCGAAGCCATTGGAGCGGCGAAACGGGAGAATGTGGATGCTGTGTTGCTGAATCGTGGGGCCAACCGTTTGCTACCCGAGGGCCAAAAAATCCGTGCCAATACTAGGGCCGATGTGACGGTGCGCACAAAAGATGGTAAACTGCATCAAACAGAAGTGCCAAGTAAAACGGATAACCCAAGAGAATTAAAAACAAGAATGGAGACAACCAAAGATAAGCTTCCTGAATCTATGCAAGGTAGAACCGATGTCCGTTTTATCGGGAAGGAGCAAAAATAATGAACGATATCAAAAGAGGTCCCTTGGCCAACAGCCTTGTACTCCATGATTTTAAAGGGGAAGATCTGGATATTCCGGGTTGGTTTTACTATGTGGAAGACTGGTTTCACCGTTGTGGCGTCGTGCCGAATCGTATCGGGGGCAAAAGCAAAAAAAATATTACCTTTGTCCGCGGTAAAAAACGCCTCGAAAAGGAACAGTTTACCGATATTGGGTGCGGGATTTGGATTGGGGCGCTCCCGCTCGAGTGCACTGTTGAAATGTTTGATTTCTTGTGTGCTGCTGAGCTTGAGGCAAATGGTAAACGGAAAACAATGGTAATGACATGGGATGATCAACTGGTAGGTTTTAACCCTACTTATTTGACTCAGTTCGCCCAAGATATGTATAGGTTCTTTGAGCCAGCTTATGGCTATTGCTTTCAGAGACTTTTTAGGCAGGGGCCAGGTCTCTATCCTTTCGGTTTTCTATCAGGTATCGATAAGTTTTCTGAAGAAGCGGACAGAATTGATCGGTGGGGAAAGGAGTATAAGTCTTCTTACGGTACCTACCGCACTGGTTTATTTCGCGATATTTATCCGATGAATTTTGTTTGCATGGCGCACCTTGATCAGCGGTTGGGTGAACAGCGCTTGCAAGACTGGATTACCTCGGATTCCTCTCGCGGTGAATTGACTGCGCTAAATGATAAATTGTGGTCCTGGTGGATTCCAGAGCATGACATTGCTGGCGTGCGCGAAGCATTAAAGCCGACCGGTTTGCTGCTTTGCGCCTAGGGTAGTAGTATTTTGTGAGAGTGTGCGCCCTTCATTGAAGCAGGGTAATGGATCTTTTAAACGTATAGATAGTGACCATAAAGGTACATACCACCTTCCGGATTCATCTGGCATGATTAAGGGGCTCCGTTTTCTTGAACGAGCCCCTTAATCTTTATCCGTTTTCCTATAGCTTCCCGTTCCGGTGCTGATACGGCTTGCTGCGGGGGGGAAGATGACTCTGGGAGAAGCCGAGACCATTGTCTATAAGCAAGAGACAAAGGTGACCAAGCATACGACGAACACCAAGGTGAAGACCACCCGCCGCGAGGATCATTATTATCAGCCGATGACGGCCACGGGCGGCGTGGTGTTCGACATTGCACCGGGTGCGGAGGTTAATGTCAAATTGCATGCCAGGAAGCACACCTCGCTGTCTCAGGTTCTCGATCGCATGGCGCAAGATCCGGCCACGTCTTGGGTGGCGCAGCTGCGGGGTCATCCGGCGGTGGACTTTGACCTCTTGGAAGAGGTGCACAAGCATCGCAGCAAGACCAAGCGCAGCTTATCGCCGGCGGCCTCGTTTGTGTTGAGCCTTGCCATTTCGCTGGCGGTGCCGGGTCCCTTTGGTGCGGTCAAGGGTATGAGCTTGCAGGCGTGTGCTCAGGCGGCTGGGAACGTGGCGTTTAAGGGCTTGGTGGCGTCGGTGGTGACGTCGTCGACCAACCAGCTCATGAATGGCAAGTTTGACCCGAAGGTTCTGTGGCGGGATCTGAGCAATCAGGAGAACGTCCTGAATCTGGCGGTGAATGCGGTCAGTGCTGGGGTGATGCAGGGCATGGGGTTTGTGCCGCCCAGGGGCCTTCCCAGTTTGGAGGGCTCGCTTCGCTATGCGGCGGCCGGTAACGTGGTGCGCACCACCTTGAGTGTGGCGACGGGCTTGACCAAAGCAAAGGATGCGTTGCGTCAGCTGCCGATCCAGGTGGCGGTGGATGCGTTGACCCAGTATGCGGCGCGAAGCATTGGTCAGATGTATCAAAATGGCCTTCAGGCCGAGGTGGCGGCGCCTGGGGGTGCTGCGCCTGGGGGTGCAGGCGGTGCCGTTGCGCCTGGTGGTGCGGCTGGTGTTGCCGCACCTGAGGGTGGTCTTCCGGGGATTGGCTATGCGACCCACAAGGTGCTGCATTTCTTGACCGGCTTTGCGGGCGGTTATGCTAAGACTGGGAATTTCCAGACAGCCATGACGGCGGGAGTTGGGGCGGCTGGTGCTGAAGCCATTGCGGAAGGTTTGGTTGGAAATCCCGATGACTTCTTAGAGCAGAAGCTTAAGAAAGTCGTGGCGGCGGATGGTTCCATAACCCAAGAACAGTTTGATCTTGCTTGGGATGAGTATACCCAGCGTGCGGCAGACATTGCGCGATTGGGTGTGGCGTGTGGTGCGCTGTTGGCGAAGCAGGACGTGGCTGCGGCTGTGAGAGCTGCCGACAACGCGTTGGATCATAACTTTCTGATGATACGTCTCTTGCTTGGTGCACGTGCTGCGGCGGTTTTAGGATCGGGCGAAGTTGTTATGGCTACGCATGTGACCAGCCTCATTTTGACAACGGTATATGAGGCTGAGATTGAGGCGACACGTGAAGAGCTCATTGCCTACGTTGCTAAGAAAACAGACCTTGCCCCTGCCGTTGTGGAGCTTGTTATTGATGGTGCGATTAATGCGGGCTCATTAGCTCGGGTTGCGACTCAGGGTGGAAAACAAGTCTGGAAGTCGGTTGCTGGTAAAGGCGCTGAGTGTGCCCTGAGCAAGATTAAAGGACCGTCGAGTGCGGGGCCTAAAAACGCTGGAGGTGTTGGTCAGGCTCAGGCTTCCTCTTCAACGCCAGCGCCTGCCCCTGCTCCAAATGGCCAAAAGCCCAATGGCCAGGGTGATAAGCCGAAGCCTGAAAAGGGCAAGGAGAAGGTCACTGATGGCGGATCCAGCAGGTCTTCTCACGAACTCAATCCGCAAAGCGCGACGCAAAAGTTGCAATTGCAAACGAGACTGCATCTGCAAGAAAAGGGTATTCTTACCCAAGATGGGAGATTGACGGAGTATGCTTTGAAAGAATCCAGAGTAATCACCTTGCAAGGAGATATTATCAAAAATCCATCTGTGGTTAAAACCTTGACTCAAGACGGCTCAAAGATTGAACATTGGGCGAAGTTCAAAACACCTTCTGTGGAAGTTGGAACTGGTCAAAGGATGCAGGTTCACTACTACAAAAATACCAAGACAGGAAAAGTGGATTATGTCACCCAAGATTACAAGGTTAAGGGTGTGGTAAATCCCAATCACGCATATAAAAAGTAATCAAATAGGATGTCTCATGTTTCTTAATCTGTGGGAAGAAAAAAAATGATTGTTAAATATGCGCGTGAACGAGGTTATGAGGGCGAGGGAAAGGATCCATACCTTACTATTGGTAAAAATTATATCATAGTAAATTTGAGCTTTAGGTCATTTGACGCCAACACTTATATCACGCTTGCTGAAGAAGATGATGGAGAAAGCGGGAGCGTATGGGATATTAAGTATTTCGACATAGTAGATGGTTCTGTTCCAAGTGAATGGGTGGTCACGAAATTTGATCATGGAGTTGTTTGGTTATCCCCTAAAGAGTTTCTTGGGGATTTTTGGGAACTTTACCATGAGGGCGATGAGGAGGCTGAGAGAATTTTCGCTGAAGTACTGGCCAAAATTAAGGCATTTCATGCTAAAACTCCCATTGAGCTTGGCTAAAATGGATAGCTGGGATCTTTTAAACGTATAGATAGTGGCCATAAAGGTACATACCACCTTCCGGATTCATCCGGCATGATTAAGGGGCTCCGTTTTCTTGAACGAGCCCCTTAATCCTTTATCCTTCTCCTTTAGCTTCCCGTGGCCGTGGGTGCGGCGGACAATGCGTTGGATCATAACATTCTTCCGTTCCTTGGCGTTGCGGCTGTGGTGGCTGGCAAGGTTGCGTTTGAAGTCCTTCAAGTTGTGTATGAGGAGGAGATCAACGGGACCATTGAGGATGTCTCGGTTATTGTGGGCGAGCGTGTGGGTGTCAAGCCGGAGTACGTTGAGGCGGGCATTCATGTGTTGCTGAGCATTGGCTCGCTGAGGAAGGCGGGTCAGAACCTGGTCAAGGGCGCCAGGTGTGTCGTCAAGAAGGTGACGAAGGAAGGTGCCGGCGAGGCTGCGGGTGAAGCCGCGAAGTCCGCCACCAAGGCTGCGGCGAAGGAGGGGGCGAAGGCGACTTCTAAGGCTTCAGCGCCCGCTGCGTCTGCAACCAAGGCGCCTGCGGCAAAATCCGCTCAAAACGGCGCCAAGCCGAAGCCTGAAAAGGGCAAGCAGAAGGTTACTGACGGCGGCGATGGTGTAAGCGCCAGCAGCAGCTCAAGCTCGACGCACGTGACACAGCCGAAGCCAACTGTAAAGAAGGCGCCTGTTGACGGTAAGCACTATCAAGATCACCATATTATCAGTGATAAGAATGGGGTGACCAAGGATCATGCTTTGTGGGATCTGGCCGGTGTTAAACCTGATGCACGCATGAATAAAATGTTGTTGCCTACGAAGAGAGGGGCTGAGGTGTCCACAACCAAGCGCAGCATTCACGAAGGCCGTCACCTTGATCAGCACAGTCGGGATTTGGGAAAGAAGATGAGTGATGTTATTGAGCAAGCAAAAGGCCAGAACTGGACCCAAAAGCAATATCGCGATGAACTGGCTCGTATTATTTCTGAAGAGCGTCAACTTTTGAAGAGCGGGGAGCGGGCGCTCAATAAACACCATCGCCCCTGGGCCAGCACGGAGAAAAAATAATGAACTACACTAAACCCATGGAAATGACGGCGCCTTATAATTACGCCAATAAATACAACATGGACTATAAATGGCGGGAGAGAAAAACCGATTCCTACATTTTTATGAGTGGGGTCAGATTACCGTGTTCGGACTTGAAGAATGGGGCTCTCAAAACCTCCATCGATCCTAAGGACTATGATCTGATTTTCCACTCGAACGCTAAACCAGAGGAGTTTTTGAAGTATGGTGTGCTGCACACTAACGCATCTTGCTGCTTTTTACTACGCCAAGATCTGGTAGAGGTATTGAACGAATTTTGCCCCGATGATTTTCAGGCGTTTCCGGTCATGATTGTTCCGGAAAAACCCAAAAAACAGGGGGAATTCGAAAATCACGACTATTTCTTGATCAACGTCACCCACAAGCTAGATGTATTTGATCATCAAAACTGTGATTTTAGCTATTTTGTCTACGATCCGACCAAACCCTCTGGGGTTAAAAGAATGGTCCTTCGAGATGCGTCTTGCCTGCAGGGGCATCATATGGTGCGGGAAAAGACTTTGCTTTCCCATGTCTTCGTCTCGCCAGAATTTGTGGCGTTGTTTACCAAGCTTAAGGTGAAGGGCTGTCACTTCCGCAAAGATGCGGAAGGATAAGCTTAGCTCATTTTTCCTCGGGATCTTTCAATAGTCTAGATAGTGATCATATACGCGCATACCACCGTCCGGATTCATCCGGCATGATTAAGGGGCTCCGTTTTCTTATGGCACGCTTTAAATGGCGTGCCTTTTCTTTTGCATCTCACCTTTGTGCCTACTTGTTTGTCTTAACTCTCGCCATGACGGCGGGAGTTGCTGCTGCCGGTGCGGAAGCGATAGCGGAAGGTTTAGCGGGCGATCCGCGGGAGTTCTTGCAGAAGAAGATTCAGGCCGTCGTGGCGGCGGATGCAGATTTTTTTTCAGAAGCATACCCGATTATATTTGCATTAAATCATAAAAATCAGTGTGTTACTGCTTGAGGCGGATATGTGATTCCCGTATCCTGAGGAATGTCACTATTCGTTCAAGGCAAATAAAGATTTTTGGTTTTTTCAATATTAAAACTATAAAAAAGGAATCCTGGGATGATTTATCGAATACTTGTTGTGTGTCTTGTTTTAGGGGTTTCCAGTGCTCATTTAGCTCATGCCAGTTCGCGTCAGGACCCAGAGGAGCTGGGCGCGTCCCAAGGGACGTCCGGTGGAGAAAGGGCGAAGGCACCTCCGTCGCAACAGGGCGGTTCTCTTGATATACGTCTCGAGGATTATCTTGCCTATAAGGGCCCCGGTCATCCCGTGGTTTTTGATGAGACAGGAACGAAGCCGTTTGTTTACAATTTATCTCGTCCTTTGAGCCCAGAGGAACTGCAAAGCCTCACTGGCAAACCATCCAAATCGCTGAGGTATTATGTTGCCCTCTTCGAAATTGTGAATGGGCGCCCCCCTAAGATGCATCATGTTTCAAAGAGTCTGGTATGCATCGACGAAGACTTTCTGGGATTAGGCAGTGGTCTCATTTTATTTAACGGTTGTGTGAAGGTTCCCGTGGAGGCCTTGTTGAACCATTCAGGTGGTGCAGTTTTACTTGAGCAAGGGCAGAGTCTTCCTGAGGATATCAAGCACATGTCCCCGCCTCTCGTTGAAGCTGAAGCCATCAAACTCGCGTTGATCAGGCAATTCAATCGTCCCTCACTTGCGGATAACCTGTCGCCACTTCAGTATTACATGCTGCTCAAGGCGAATTCTATGAATGCTGTTATTGAGAGCAAAGGGGGCGCCAGGCGTGATTTTCCTGAATTTGGGGTCTATTATCACTAGGGGTTTTGAGTTCAGGAAACCCAGGTGAGGGTAGAGCGCGTTTTGTGAGTGTCCAAGAAGAGTTGATTGTTAAGCCGTAAGACGTGATGGCTTTCTTTCGTTGCTTTTCTCTCTTAGGTTGAACTATTTCAGTGTTTAGAGGGGCAGGTTTTATCCTTTGGTAAAACGCTGGCTTTTTATGGTGATCCTCCCAAGAACCCAGCCTTGGGGGGCTTAGCTTTTCAAGCAAAAACAAGCCTGTATTTCGTTGCTGTTTTTAAGGAGACTAGAGGGCGCCTGGACCTGGAAAAGCAAGCCTTGCTAAATTCTCTTTCCTCTCCCTTGGGCTATGCTACACTTTTTAACATGCGTCATGAATGGTCATGAAACGCCAATAAAAGATACATGGAGAGGCCCAATGAAAAAAAATCCTGATTCCCGCCCTTGCACTCTGTATGCCCTTTATGACCCATGCTGCAGCCCCTATGGCAGGGTTAGCGAAGATCTGTGTCGATCAGTATAATGAGCTGAAGAAAACCGAAAAAGACAGCAACAAAATTAAAGAGCAATTAAGGACCAAACTGGCTCCTACTTCGAAAGATGCATGTTCTAAGGGAATTGCCGAAATCAGCGTGAGTAAAGACAATCGCTCGTTTTTGAATAAAGGCTGGAAGGCGCTCACTGGGCAAAGCAGCTGCCATCAAATTTGCTTGAATTCAATTGCGGATTCCTGTGTTGATCGCAAAATGATGAATAAGTCCGAACTTCCTAAGGAATTGCAGTAACTGATGATGAAGGGTCCGCATCCTGCGGACCTCTTCCCTTGAGGAAGTGCCCTCTAACATTCCAGAGGATAAGGTCATGCAAATGATAATCTATGCTCTCATCTTATGGCTTCCCATGGCAGTACAGGCCTTAGGACCGCATACGGGTTTTGCAAAAGAATGTGTTGCAGCATGCAATAAACATAACAAAGCCAACCTAAAGGAAGCAGCCATCATAGTAGAGCTGCAAAAATTCATGGGCGATTATACGTCGGCGCGCTGTCAAACGGCCATTCAACAGCTCAAAGATAGCCGTGATGACCGTTTCTTTGTCACCAAAGCCTGGAGAAAGCTAACGGGAAAGCCTGGATGTCATGATCTCTGTTTAACCGCTGTTGTTGATTATTGCCTTTCCCATCGGCTGATCAAAGAAGCGGATCTTCCGAATTAAGGCTGATTACCCCAAGAAACAGAATCCCATTCAGTATATAAGCGTCTCATGTATTGACCTCTAAGCGATAATAGTAGCCATAAGTCATTTAAAATTTGACAAAAGTGACCGTTGTTGTTACGAGATTGTCAACTTTAAATTGATTTGTGAGTTGAAAATGCGTTGGATGAGTGTTGCATTAAGTTTTCTCGTTGTAGCAGGTTGGGGCTGTGCGCAGAAAAATTGTTTTGCAACCGAGTATGCCCATGATGATTCCGCCCTCAGAGGCGGCGGATCAGGGGCCTTAGGTAAAAGTCCGCAAATGGGATTTAGCAGTGCACAATTTGCGCTAAACGACGATGGAAAATATGAAAACAGTCCGATTTTTCCTGCAGGCTATTGGACGTTGGAATACAGCCTGTTCCGCACAAGTAGAACCCATAGCTCCCCAGACTTGGGGGAGTCACAATTGTTCCCCGAGTTATCAAAAGCCTTTTCACCCTCTGCGCAGAGTAATGAGCGTTGGATTTGCTTTGAAAGGGAGGATGCAAACGGATGCAACTTCCCCGAAGAGCCTCTCGTAGAGGATAACCCAGTGTTCATTCAAGGGGCGTTGCGCGAAGCCAGTCATGAGGCGACCTGGGAGTGGGTCAATGAAAGCCCTGATTTTCCTGACGAACATCCTGCACGCAAGAGAAGAAAACTGTCAGAAAACTCGGCTGATCAAAGTGGGGATTCCTCAGATGAAGCTGTAGCTGATGGCCTACACTGGCACGAAGTCAATGCTGAGGCGATTATCCTTGAGGAGGCGACAGCAAGGCAGAACTACAGAGCTTTCAAAGCCCATCTTAATTCACTTGACCCAAAGAAAAGAAAGTGTAACCGAATTCCCAAAGAGCTTTTGGAGTCCATTCGCCACAGACTCATTGAGGGATGCAAACCTGGGCAAGTGGCAAAGGAATTTGGTTTTAACCCCTCCACCGTTAGAAAAATGCTTGCACAATTAAGGTCCCAAGGTGTTAAAATTTCTGGCAATAAGTATCGTCCAGGTTCCCCAGAAACAATTGCAGAAATCAAAGGAAGAATTCTTAACGGTGAGGATAATAAGAGAATTGCTCGGGATCTTGGCGTTACTGAAAGTACAGTGCAAAGATGGCGGCGTGAGTTGCAACCAACTGAAACAAAAGAGCAAAAAGCCATAGATTGGCGTGCATCCCGAGTAGAAGCTGCTCGAATAAGAGAGCGTCTTTCATCGGGTGAAAACCCCGATACCATTGCCAGTGATTATGGGTGTTCAAGAAGGCAAATCCTTAAAATTGAGTACGGGTCAAAAAAACGAAAACGCATGCCTGGCGACGGGCATTGAGCGGGACTTGCTTGTGGCTTGAGGAGGGTATCTATATTCCTGATAGCCTACCCTTGTCATTCCCGTCAGGCGGCGATTGAGGTTGCGTGTCCTCTGTCATCCCCGCGCATGCGGGGATACAGGCTGTTTTGCCATCTTCTTGCAGCATGGTGCCTATGGATAAGGCCTGGATTGCCTCGTCGCTCACGCTCCTCGCAATGACAAGAATGGGCAACCCCAACGTCATCGCGAGCGAGGAAACCGAGCGCGGCGATCCAGGCTGTTTTTCGTCCCCCCAGTGTAGGAGTGCCTCCAAAGAACATGGAAGAGGCAAGCTTAAAACTTAAATCAAGAACCTAGCCTCTTGATTACATGAGCGATACGTGAGAATTTAGAATGGCCCCTTAAGAATCCCTGTCATTATTTATTTTTCACTGGATCATTTTGATCGTCCTGGCCCCAGCCTCAGATGCCAAAACCTGATTCATTTCGCGGTTTATATGATTCACCATGAACTCAGCACAGGGTTTGATGAGACCCTTGATATCCCCCCAAGACTCGCTCTCTTTGCCGACGCAAATTGCCTGGGCTCTTCTCATCACGGGGTGATATGTTTCGGGTGACATGGATATAGCCCACTCTGCTGCAGCGGGTTTAGAGCAAAGGGTATCCGTTGCCACGGTGCACCAAACGCGCGCCAGTGTTAACAAGGAATTTCGCGTATCACTCTCAAGATCTGAAATTAAAATGGGTAAGGCATCTTTGAGTGCCTTCATAAAATCTTCATGGGGAACTTGGCAGAGGAGATGAGCAGGGTGAGGGCCTATTAGGGTTCTGCTGGCGAGGAGGATTTGCGTCATGATAATAGCAAGATCGGGCATCTCTTTTGAAGGCCAGGGCTCCCAATTTCCTTGCTCAAAGGGTTCTCGTAGCCACTCACCATATTGAAAATCAAACAGGGGAGGATACTTCCAAGGATTGATGTGAGATTGCTCAACAATGGTGAGCTCAAGGGGTGCCTTGTGGCTTTTCATGTAAAGGCCAGAAAGATCCAGCAAGGTCGTTGCAATGCGCGCCTTTTCTTGAGGAGTAGTCGACCTATTGATGACGACGAAGAGGTCAATGTCGCTGTATTTTTGCAGACCGCCGATCACTGCTGAGCCATACAAATAGATGGCCAGTAGGTCTTGTTCATAGGTTTCCTTGAGCAGATTGACACAGGCGTCAATTTGTTCGTGTGCGCTGGGGTTGAGATTGCAATTTGGATGCAATGCGTTTTCATTCACGGTTATGTCCTTAGCAAAAGGGGCCATGGGGAGTCCCAAAGCCCTGACCCCTTGAGAAACCCCCAAAGACAATTTTTTCCACTATGCGTTTGACAGACCTCACGCACAAGGGCATTCGGACTTACTTTTTAGGGGTGTCCCCCCTGCTAGTCATACAGCGCGTTCTTCAAAACAGTCGCGATTTCGATGAGGGCCTCTTTCACGGCTGGCGAAGCGCCACTCATGTGCAAGAAGGCATGAATCATGGATTCATAGCATGTATAGGTGGCGGGAACGCCTGCAGCTTGGAGTTTTTCAAAGTAGGCATGACCTTCATCGCGCAACGGATCGTATCCTGCTGTGATGATGTGGGCCGGTGGTAAATCCCGGAAGTCCTTGGCCTTGAGCGGGGAGGCCATGGGATGATCCAGGGCGACCTTATCCTTGACATAGTCGGTGGCGTAGGCAATGACCCGGTCTTTGGTTAAAAAATAACCCTCCGCAAAGGTATCATAGCTGGGGAAGCTGCAGGTTAGATCGGTGGCTGGATAACACATCAATTGGAAACAGGCTTGCGGGCCATGCTTCTCATCTCGCAAGCGCTGTGTGGTGACAGCTGTCATATTGCCGCCAGCCGAGTCCCCACCAACGGCGATGCGTTGCGGATCCATGTTGTAGGCTTGTGCATTTTTGTGCGCCCAAAGATAGGCATCGAGGCAATCATCAAGACCCGTGCTGAAGGGATTTTCAGGGGAGAGACGCCATTCCACCGAAACCACGATGCACGCCGCATGGGTACTGAGATATCTGCAAATGGAATCATGGGTGGCAATACTGCCCCTATGCCACCCACCGCCGTGGAAATAGACCAAGGCAGGGAGTTTACGGTTCAGGATCGGCGTGTAGATGCGTAAGGGAATTTTTTGTTGGGTGCGGGGGGATACAATGTCGGTATCCTCAACCCGCGCCATGCGAAGCGGCTCTCCGCCGTTCATTAGTGCAAAATTGAGGTAAGCCGTGCGCCCATCGGATATGGACATGTTATCCAAAACGGCCTTTGGAATTTGGTTGAAGGCGTCGAGGAACTTTTGCACAGCGGGATCAAGCGGAGCCATTGGTTATTCCCTGTTTTTTTATGTCTCTTCTTTCAGGGTATTCTTGATGTCAAAAAAGGTCAATTGCTGGTTTCGCCGTCAAGGGACTCTAGCTTTTGCAATAGCTCTTGGATCTGCCCATTGAGGGGCGGCTCATCTTCAAGCGGGGCTGAGGGTTGTCGTGAAGCAGGTGATGGCTGGGCTTCCAGATCCTGGGGAAGGGGGATGCTGTGACTCTCGCTGAGGGGTTCACCAGTGCAATCTTTCAACCACACATCGTAGACGGGGTGCTCCATGGCCGAGAGGGAAGGATTAGCCGCAAACATCCAACCCTTAAAGGCGAGGCGTGGCTGATCGCCAGGTGTATGCTCAAGGATTTCGATGTAGGCAGTTGCTTGGGGACGCTCTTCGGGTGCTGCTTTCCAGCACTTTTTCACCAAGATCTTTAAATCCCCAAATTCTGCCACCTGGTTTACGGGTAATTCCAGGGTTTTAACGTGGGCGCTGACCTTGTCCAAAGCCTTGATGACCACCTTAGGCATGAGGTGGCCTTCCAGCGCGCGATGCTGCTTGGGGGCAGGGTGCGGAGTCGCTTCCTCGGCAACGGCGGTGGAGCCGAAAGCCAGCAGTAGAATCCCCGCAACAGCCTTAAGGTGTTGGCACATCGCGGGACGCATCAGGTTGAGCAGTTGCCGGTCCGGGTGTGGGGGCGGAAGAGGGGGGATCCTCTTTTTTGGCGCCGCCCTTATTGGAAAAGATCAGTTGGCCGATCATACCCTCCAGACTCACCGACGATTGGGTGTGCTTGATTTGATCTCCTGGCTTCAGGTTGGCTTCATCGCCGCCTGGAACCAGGGCCACATATTTGCCGCCCATCAAACCGTCGCTAATAATTTCAGCCGAGCTATCAGCAGGCAGCTTAATGTCGGGTGCCACGGTGAACTCAATCTTGGCCAAAAAAGTTGTTGGATCGATGGCAAGGCTTCTGACAACGCCCACCTTAACGCCGCTGATTTTAACGTCGGCCCCTTGGTTCAGGCCATCAATACGGTCAAATTGGGCAAAGTAACCGTAACCATCCCGCTGCTTATAACCGCTGGAGGAATAGGCAAAGACGAGGAAAAAACCAGCAATGAGGAGCACCACGCCGCCCATAATCGTTTCAATTAAATTGTGACGCATTCTTTGTCTCGTGTCTTAAAGTTCAATCTGGATGCCAGGGCACATAGGCCGCATTAGGTGCGCTTCGATCTTTTGTTAAACTTGGCATGGGTGGTCGATAGGCCTCGGGGGTTCCCGTTTTATTGGTTAACCTCGGTTTTTGCCACGAGGGAGCTTTGCTGTCCTCGAGGGGCGCCTCGTGGCTATAATGCAGCCAGCCAAACCATTCAACGGGGATGGTTGTTGGATCTTTTGCGCCCTTGGCGAAGATGACCCAGCGTTGGGGAGTGCCCCCCGCACTACCACCCCGGCGATCTTCATAGTATCTATTGCCCATGGCGTCGGTGCCGACAAGTTTGCCATAGCGCCAGGTTTTCCACTTCATTTGCAGCATGATTGAGTTGCCTTCCAAAACAGACCGCTTAAGATCGCTTGTAACAGAATTATACTCAAATCCCTTTAAGCGCCAAGGAAAATGCGTGTTGCAAGATGAATTTGATTGCTTTGGTAGAGCTTTTTTTGTATTTGTGATGGTAATAATGATGAAATACCAAGCTTAAAACGAGCGGGTGGGTCCAAAAGACCCGCCTTTTTTTGTACGTGAAAGGACCCCCATGGCCGTTACAGAGCGCATTGAAGAGCTCCTTGCCTCGGTTTTACAAGAAATGGGTTATGGCATTGTGCGCATCCAACTTTCCGGGGGGATGCGACCAACGCTGCAGATCATGATCGAGCGTCTGGATGAGCAGCCTGTCTCCATTGATGATTGTGTTGCCGTCAGCCGTCAGGCGTCGGCCATGCTGGATGTGGCGGACCCCATCAAGGATTCCTACCGCCTTGAAGTCAGCTCACCTGGGTTGGATAGACCCCTGGTGAAAAAGGCAGATTTTCAGCGCTTTGCAGGCGAAATCATCAAGCTGCAGACCCGTGACCCCCTGGACGGGCGTAAGCGTTTTGAGGGGCGATTGGAGGGCGTAGAGGGTGATGATGTGCTGTTGACATGGGATGAGGCGCAACCTGTGTTGCGTGTGCCTTATGCTCAAGTTGCCAAGGCTAAAATTGTTCCCGAAGAGTTTATGTAAGCCAAGCGTCAGATTGAAAACTTAACAAGACTGTTCAAAAAAGAGGAAAAAACAAATGAGTGCAGCTCCTAGAACTGAATTGTTGTCGGTTGCTGATACCGTTGCCCGTGAAAAAGGCATTGATCGTGAAGAGGTGTTGGAAGCCATGGAAATGGCCATCCAAAAGGCAAGCCGCGCCAAGTATGGTTTTGAGCGCGATATCCGGGCCAGCATCAATCGTAAAACCGGCGAGATTTCACTCATGGCTTGCCGTGAAGTTGTGGAAGAGGTGGAAAACGAAATCACCCAAATAACATTGGCAGAAGCTAAGGAGATGGATCCAGATCTGAAAATCGGGGATTTGCTGACAGAACCTTTGCCCCCCATTGATTTTGGACGCGTAGCCGCGCAAACGGCAAAGCAAGTCATTTTTCAG
The DNA here is from genome assembly GCA_046318415.1 of Holosporales bacterium. Classification (GTDB taxonomy): domain Bacteria; phylum Pseudomonadota; class Alphaproteobacteria; order Caedimonadales; family Caedimonadaceae; genus JBKCUK01. The sequence continues at coordinate 25,670 of JBKCUK010000014.1, forward strand.
CGTGTTCGCGATGCCGAGCGCTTGCGCCAGTACGAAGAATACAAGGACCGCGTTGGCGAGATCATCAATGGTCAAGTCAAGCGCGTCGAATTTGGTAATGTATACGTTGAGCTCGGTCACGCAGAAGCATTTATGGCGCGCGATCAGTTGATTCCTCGCGAAGTGGTGCGCCCCGGAGATCGCGTGCGGGCCTACATCATGGACGTGCGTCATGAGCCCCGCGGACCGCAGATCTTCTTGTCGCGCAGTCATCCGCAATTCATGGCGCGTTTGTTCGCTCAGGAAGTGCCAGAAATTTACGAAGGTGTCATCGAAATCAAGGCGGTGGCCCGCGATCCCGGTAGCCGCGCCAAGATGGCCGTCACAGCTGCTGATAAATCCCTTGACCCCGTAGGGGCTTGCGTTGGACTTCGGGGAACCCGTGTCCAAGCGGTGATCAATGAGCTGCGTGGTGAAAAGATCGACATTATTCCATGGTCTCCGAATCCAGCTGTCTTTGTGGTTAATGCCTTGGTGCCAGCTGAGGTCTCTAAAGTGGTGTTGGATGAAGAAAGTAACCGCCTTGAGGTTGTGGTGCCGGATGAGCAGCTGAGTCTTGCCATTGGCCGTCGCGGTCAAAATGTGCGTTTGGCGGGTGAGCTCACCGGCTGGGCCATTGATGTGCTGTCCGAGTCTATCGAGGCTGAGCGCCGGGGTGCTGAAACGAAAGCACGCCTGGAGCTTTTCATGGAAGCCCTGGATGTGGATGATGTGTTGGCCCACTTGCTGATTGCCGAGGGCTTTACCACAGTCGAAGAAGTCGCAAGCCTGCCGCTGGAAGACTTCTTGAATATCGAAGGCTTTGAAGAAGAATTGGTGCATGAGCTGCAAAATCGTGCCCGCAATTTTGTTGCAAAGCAAAATGAAGTGTTCATGGAGACCTGCCGTAATCTCAAGGTTGCGGATGATCTGATGAATTTCCAAGGTCTGACACCAAAGATGTTGGCAGCACTTGCAGAAGCAGATATTAAAAGCCTTGATGACTTTGCCGATCTTGCAGCAGACGAGTTGCAAGAAATCATCTTGGGCTTGAACCGCCAAGAGGCTCAATCCATGATCATGCGGGCGCGTGAGCATTGGTTTGAGAAGGACTCTCAGGCGTAAATGGTGACTAATTTCGCGGACGAAAGGCGATAAGCATGGCTGATGACAGCAAAAGCGAAGAGAAGAAGACCCTCAGCTTGTCGGGTAAATTAAAGCTGGGCGCAAGACCGGGTGAAGCTGGTCAGATTCGCCAGAGTTTTTCCCATGGTCGTTCAAAGACCGTGGCCGTGGAAGTGCGTCGTAGGCGTCCCCTTGAGCGTGGTTCATTGGAAGAGACAGCCCTGAAATCCGGTGCAGCCCCTGGTTCTGCAGCCGCAGGATCTGCTGCGAGCGGTGAATTAACGGCCTCCGAGTGGGAATCACGTTTGAAAGCGGTTCAGGGAGCGCTTCAAGGTGGCGAGGCCGATGCCCTGGAGCGTGAGCGTCAGAGGTGGGCCGAGCAAGAAGCGCAGCGCCTGAGAGATGAGGCAGACGCCAAGGCCCGCGCGGAAGAAGAGCAACGTAAACTCGAAGAAGAGCAAGCAAAAGCAAAAGAGCAGCCAAAAGAAAAAACAGCTGCCCCTCAAGCAGAGCCGGCCGCAAAGTCTGAGGCGCCCTCAAAAGTTGAAGCTGCAGTTCAGCCAGCCGTGAAGGCCGATTCTCCGGCGACGACAGGTTACACTCCACCTCGTGTTTTCATGACAGAGGTGGTGATTCCAAAGGCCTCCTCAAGGCCCGCACCCACGCCTGCTCCAGCTGTAAAACCAGCACAGCCCGAAGCAGCAGCGGCGCCTGCGCCACGCAGGCCCGAAGGCCAGGCTGTCAGAGCGTTTGATGATCTGGAAGACGAGTCGGGAGTAAAGAAGGCCCCAGCTGGACGCTCAACCGCCCGCAAAGCTGGCGCAGAGCTGCAGAAAAAAATGAATAAAAATCAACTTCATCGACTCACCTTCGCGGATGTAGTGAGTGGTGAAGACGAAGATCGCCCCCTTGGCGGGCCTCGGACATACCGGCGCAAAATGTCCCGCGGTCGAGATAAGGCCAAACGCGCTCAAAACATTGCGGAGTCTATGAAAATCGTGCGTGAGGTGATCATCCCTGAAGTCATCAGTGTGCAAGAGCTATCCAATCGTATGGCAGTGCGCGGTGCTGACTTGATTAAAAAACTGATGTCCATGGGCATGATGGTGACCATCAACCAGGAAATCGACGGCGATACCGCCGAGATGTTGGCGGCAGACTACGGGCACCAAGTCAAGCGTGTTGCCTCGTCGGATGTTGAGACGGCGCTTCAGGTTGATGAAGATGATCCTGAGATGCTGCATCCGCGGGCGCCTGTGGTGACCGTTATGGGTCACGTTGACCATGGTAAGACCTCTTTGTTGGATGCGATTCGCCGCACCGACGTGGTCAGTGGTGAGGCGGGTGGAATCACCCAACATATTGGTGCCTACCAAGTGACGCTGAAGTCTGGCCAGAAAATTAGCTTTATTGATACGCCTGGCCACGCCGCCTTTACCGAGATGCGTGCGCGCGGTGCTAACGTGACAGACATTGTTGTGCTCGTTGTTGCGGCCGATGATGGCATCATGGAGCAAACGGTCGAGGCCATTCACCATGCTAAAGCAGCAGGTGTGCCTATCATTGTTGCCATCAACAAAATTGATAAACCAAACGCCAACCCCGATCGGGTCCGTAACGAGCTGTTGCAGCACGAACTGGTTTTAGAAGAGCTGGGCGGTGATATTCTCGCCGTTGAAGTCTCGGCCAAAACCGGATTGAACATTGATAAGCTTGAAGAAGCCATTTTGTTGCAGGCCGAAATCCTGGATCTGAAGGCCAATCCAAATCGCTCGGCCCAGGGTGTGGTCATTGAGGCGAAAATGGATAAGGGCCGTGGTCCTGTTGCCACCGTTTTGGTGCAGCGGGGTACGCTACAAATCGGCGATATCTTTGTTGCTGGCGCCCAGTGGGGCCGTGTGCGTGCGCTGGTGGATGACAAAGCCCATCAGTTGAAATCGGCATCTCCTGCCATGCCCGTTGAGGTTCTAGGCCTCAGTGGTGCGCCGGTTCCAGGTGACGATTTTGCTGTGGTGGATTCTGAAGCCAAAGCCCGCGAGGTGGCTGAGTACCGCCAGCGTCGCGATCGTGAACAGCAGGCTGCAGCTAAAAAGCGCACCAGTATGGAAGATCTCCTAGCGCAACATGCCAGCGGCATCAAAGAGCTGCCGATGATCGTCAAAACCGATGTTCAGGGCTCCCTGGAAGCCATCGTGGCTTCTCTTGCCAAGATGGGGACCAACGAAGTTGTGGCCCGCGTGTTGCACTCAGGTGTGGGCGCCATCACCGAAAGCGATGTGATTTTGGCCAAAGCTTCTGGCGGTTGTATCATGGGCTTTAACGTGCGTGCTAACGCCCAGGCCCGCGAGCTTGCCGCCCGCGAAGGGGTCGAGATCCGTTATTACGCCATCATCTACGACTTGTTGGACGACGTGAAGGCGATTTTGGGTGGTCTTCTGGCCCCGACCCTGCGTGAACAGTTCCTTGGCAACGTTGAGATTCGCGAAGTCTTCAATATCACCAAGGTTGGTAAGATTGCCGGCTGCTATGTGACCGAGGGTGTTGTGAAACGTGGTGCGAAGGTTCGACTGCTTCGCGATAACGTGGTGATTCACGAAGGTACCCTGAAAACCCTGCGTCGTTTCAAGGACGAGGTCAAGGAAGCGCGTGAAGGTTTCGAGTGTGGTATTGCCTTCGAGAATTACCAAGACATCCGCGTGGGTGACATTGTGGAATGCTTCGACATCGAAAGCATTGCCCGGACCCTGGAGTAGAGTCCCATGAGTCGACGTTTTCATGAACCTGGGCCTTCCCAGCGCCAATTGCGCGTTGGTGAGGAAGTCCGGCATTTGCTGGCTGAGATGCTCAGCCGAGAGGCCTACGATGATCCGGTATTGCAGCGGGCCTCTGTAACCGTGACGGAGGTTCGGATCTCGCCTGATTTTCGTCATGCCCGGGTTTATGTGATGCCGCTGGGGGGCAAAGAGGTCGCGGCTGTTGTGGCCAGCCTTAACGCCCAAGCATCCCATTTTCGAGGTCAACTGGGGCGTCAACTGACCATTAAATATATTCCCAAACTCTTCTTTACCGAAGATACGACCTTTGAGGCCGGCGGTCGCATTGATGCGCTGATGCGCAATGAGAAAGTTGCCCGTGACTTAACGCCTCGCGGGGAAGGGGACGCTTCTTCTTCTAAGGATTTCCCTGAGGATCATGACTAAGCCCCATGGTTGGCTGGTTCTCAATAAACCTCGGGGTATGACCTCAACCCGTGCTGTATCCCTGGTGAAGCGTCTTTTTCGGGGCGTCAAAGTGGGGCATGGCGGGACTTTAGATCCCCTTGCAGAGGGTGTGCTACCCATCGCCTTAGGAGAGGCAACCAAGACCTTATCTTATGTGATGGATGGCATCAAAACCTACGCCTTTAGTGCCGTGTGGGGCGAACAGCGCAGCACGGATGATGCTGAAGGAGAGGTGGTGGCAACCTCCACGAAGATACCGACTTTAGAGGAAATTCTGAGCGCCGTTTCCCCATTTCAAGGACAAATTTTACAGACACCGCCCGATTATTCCGCCCTTTGGGTCGACGGAAAGCGGGCCTATGACTTGGCCCGAGAGGGCCAAGAAGTGACCTTGGCGCCTCGGCCTGTGATGGTCCATGCATTTGAGGTGACACAAACAGAAGCCCATCAAGCGCATTTTGTCGCAACTGTTGGTAAAGGCACCTACATTCGCGCCTTAGTTCGGGACTTGGCAAAGGCCCTTCACACTTGCGCTTACGCGGGCTATATACGGCGCACCAGGGTGGGGCGATTTGATTTATCTCACGCCCTTGATGCGGAAAATCTTGCATCCATGACCCAAGACAGCGTATTAAGTCATATACAACCGATCGAACACGTGCTGGACGACATCCCGGCCGTTGTTTTAGAGATGCCTGAAGCCGCACGGTTGCGGAACGGGCAGTCGGTGAGGCCGGCGATCACAGCTGCCCTGTCCAACGCAACATCCGATAAGGGTGTGTTGTGTCTGGATTGCAAGGGTGTGCCTGTTGCGCTTGCAACCTTCGCTGAGGGTTTGCTGCATCCCCGCCGGGGCTTTAATTTTTGATCAAGAAAGGAACATCCGATGTCGATTACGACCGCACGTAAGTCCGAAATCGTTAAAGAATACGCAACAAAGCCAGGTGATACCGGATCTCCTGAAGTGCAGGTAGCCTTGTTGACTGCTCGCATTCAAGACCTGACGGCTCACTTGATCACCCATAAGAAGGATCACCACTCACGTCGTGGTCTGCTGATTATGGTTAACCAACGCCGTCGCATGCTGGGCTACCTTAAGGATAAGGATGCCGCACGTTACGAAGCGTTGATTAAGCGTCTTGGACTGCGCCGCTAGTTCTTCTTTTTTTAAGCGATCGCCTTCATGCACTATGCTGCGTGAAGGCGTTCTGCTATCTTTTCACCGTAACTATCCTTAAATGTTTAAAAATATGAGATTTGTATGTTTCAGATAACACGTAAAGAAATGGAATGGGGTGGGCGTCGCTTGGTGCTAGAGACTGGAAAAGTCGCCCGCCAAGCAGATGGTGCCGTTGTTGCAACCTATGGTGAGACCAGCGTTTTATGTACGGTCGTTGCCGCTAAGGAAGCCCAGCCCGGCGTCGATTTCTTTCCCTTAAGCGTTCATTACCAAGAGCGCGCCTTCGCGGCCGGTAAAATCCCCGGTGGCTATTTTAAGCGCGAGGGTAAACCATCTGAGCGCGAAGTTCTGACATCACGTTTGATCGACCGGCCCATTCGTCCGCTGTTCCCTGAAGGTTTCCGCAATGAAACCCAAGTGGTGTGCACTTTGTTGTCCTATGACCTGGAGAATGATCCAGATATCGTGGCGATGATTGGTGCGTCTGCGGCTCTTGCCATTTCCGGTGTGCCTTTCCTCGGCCCCATTGCAGGTGCACGTGTTGGTTATCAAGACGGTCAATACGTTTTGAACATGACTAACGATAAGTTGGCTGACTCAGCCCTGGATCTGGTTGTTGCTGGCACTGCCGAGGGTGTGCTGATGGTCGAGTCCATGGCAAGTGAGCTTTCGGAAGAAGTCATGCTGGGCGCCGTCAACTTCGGCCATGAGAATCTTCAGGGCGTGATTAAGCTCATTGAAGAAATGAAGGCTGAGGCGGGCAAACCGCAGTGGGCTGCTGCTGAAGTGAGCGAATCTGAAAAGACCCTTTATAAGAATATCGAAAAACTGTGTGCTGACGATCTGCGCGCAGCGTATCAGGAAACCCTGAAGCAAGTTCGTTACGAGCGCGTTGCAGCCGTGCGCCAAAAAGCGGTTGAGGCATTCCATAACGAGGAAACCTCGGAGCAGCACGTGGTCGCCCAGTTCAAAAAGCTGGAAATGAATATCGTTCGCGGCAATATCCTTGATCGTCAGCAGCGCATTGACGGTCGTGCCATGAATGCCATCCGCCCGATCTTGGCCGAGGTCGGCGTACTGCCACGCACCCATGGCTCGGCGTTGTTCACCCGCGGGGAAACCCAAGCGATGGTGGTGGCGACCCTTGGTACCAATCAGGACGAGCAGCTGATCGATGCGTTGGAAGGTGATTACCGCGAGCGCTTCATGCTGCACTATAACTTCCCGCCCTATTCCGTGGGTGAGACTGGCCGCGTGGGAGCGCCTGGGCGTCGTGAAATTGGCCATGGTAAGCTGGCTTGGCGCGCTGTGCGCCCCCTCCTGCCGGGCAAGGATCGCTTCCCCTATTGTGTGCGTGTGGTCTCAGAAATCACCGAATCCAATGGTTCTTCCTCCATGGCAACCGTCTGCGGTTCTTCTTTGGCCATGATGGATGCCGGTGTGCCGCTTGAGCGTCCCATCGCAGGTATTGCCATGGGTTTGGTGAAAGAGGGCGATAAGTTCCAAGTTCTCTCTGACATCCTCGGCGATGAAGATCACCTGGGCGATATGGACTTTAAAGTTGCGGGTACGGAAAACGGTGTTACCGCGCTGCAAATGGACATCAAGGTCACCAGCATTACACCTGAAATCATGAAAATTGCGCTGACCCAGGCAAAAGAGGGGCGCATCCATATTTTGGGTGAAATGCAAAAGGCTATTACCACAGCGCGTACCGAGCTGAGCTCGAACGCACCACGCATTGTCAGCATTCACATTCCAAAGGATAAGATTCGCGATGTGATTGGAACTGGCGGTAAGGTCATTCGAGAAATTTGTGAGACGACAAAAACTCGTATTGAAATTACCGACGATGGTAAGGTGGATGTAGCCGGCACCAGTGCCACAGCCATTGATGCAGCGATTGAGCGCATCCGTAATATTACCGCTGAGCCTGAAGTAGGGGCTATTTACAAGGCAACTGTGGCGAAACTCAGCGACTTTGGTGCTTTTGTGACCTATATGGGCGATAAGTTCGGTTTGGTGCACATCAGTCAGTTGGCCGCCCAACGGGTTGAGCAAGTGAGTGATGTGGTGAAGGTGGGAGATCCCGTCTACGTTAAGTTGATGGGCTTTGATGATCGTGGCAAGGCACGCCTCAGCATGAAGGTTGTCGACCAGGCCACCGGTCAAGACATGGAAGCTGCAGCTCCGGCGGTGGAGGCCTAAGGGCCTCTCTCCCTGGAGTCCCTGCTTCTTTGAGGAGGTGCACAGGTGAAGTCCTTGAATCCGATCTTGTTATCGGGACGTGAAGTTTTACCCTTAGTTGAGGGCGGCAAAGGCATCGGCGTTTCCAACGGAGAAAGTTCCGGTGCCTGGGCAAGTGCCGGTGGCGTCGGTACCTTTTCCGGCGTCAATGCCGATTCTTATGATGATAAGGGTAATCCCATCCCCCAGGTTTATCATGCCCGAACGCGCCGCGAGCGCCACGATGAATTGATAACGTTCGCCATTCAAGGGGGCATCACCCAAGCGCGCATCGCCCACGATATGGCTGGCGGCCAAGGCCGCTTGCACATGAATGTTCTTTGGGAAATGGGCGGGTGCGAGCATGTCCTTGAGGGCGTTCTTCAAGGAGCTAAAGGGATTGTGCACGGCATCACTTGTGGGGCAGGCATGCCCTATAAAGTGGCAGAGATTGCTGCACAGCATGGCGTTTACTATTACCCCATCGTCTCTTCCGCCCGCGCATTTCGGGCGTTGTGGAAGCGTGCCTATCACAAATACCCCGAGCTTCTTGGGGGCGTTGTTTATGAGGATCCTTGGCTTGCGGGTGGCCACAATGGTCTTTCCAATAGCGAAAATCCCCTCAAACCCGAGGCTCCCTATCAACGGGTCTTAGCCCTTCGTTTAATGATGCGTGAGCTGAGTGTTGCCGAGACAACACCCATCGTTATGGCTGGCGGGGTATGGTGGCTGCGAGAATGGCAAGATTGGATTGATAATCCCGAGCTGGGTCCCGTGGCCTTCCAATTCGGAACACGGCCGTTGCTGACCCAGGAAAGCCCCATTTCCAATGCATGGAAACAGCGCCTGCTAACGCTTAAGCCCGGTGATGTGTTTTTGAATAAATTCAGCCCGACGGGCTTTTATTCCTCGGCCGTGCGCAATGCGTTCCTTGATGATTTGATAGAGCGCTCTAATCGCCAGGTTGCCTACACCAATGCGCCGCTGCATGACCACCATGTGGAATTGCTGGTGGGGGCCAGAAAACGCAAGATTTATCTGACCCCAGAAGACCATGCAAACGCCTTAAAATGGATAGCTTCAGGCTTTGCCGAGGTCATGCGCACCCCGGATCATACGGTGGTTTTTGTGACGCCTGATCAAGCGAACCAAATCCTTCAGGATCAGATCAATTGCATGGGGTGCCTGTCCGCCTGTAACTTCAGTAATTGGCTGCAGGACGAGCCTTACACAACTGGACGCAAAGCCGACCCCCGCTCATTCTGTATTCAAAAAACACTGCAAGATATCGCCCACGGGGGCAGTGTTGATGATTCTTTGATGTTTGCAGGCCATAACGCATACCGTTTTGCTCAAGATCCGTTTTACGCTGAAGGCTTTATTCCAAGCGTCAAACAGTTGGTTGAGCGGATCATGACGGGTGACTAACTGAACAGAAGTAAAGGAGGAACAAGATGCTAACGATTGGTGATAAATTTCCAGAGTTTTCACTCAAAGCAGTCGTCAGTAACGACGTCAAGGACGGCTTTAAAATGATGTCCAACGCCTCGGATGCAGGTAAGTGGAAGGTTTTCTTCTTTTGGCCGAAGGATTTTACCTTCATTTGCCCGACCGAGATGATCGGCTTTGGTATTTTGAATGAAGAGTTCGAAAAGCGCGGCGCAAAGCTTTATGGCTGCAGCACCGACAGTGATTTCGTCCATCTTGCATGGCGCAAAAACCATGAGGGTTTAAGTGACCTGCCTTATCCCATGCTCTCTGATATTACCCGTACGCTGTCCTCATCCCTCGGGATTTTGGATAAGAAAGAGGGTGTTTGCCTTCGCGCCACCTTCGTTGTGGATCCAGAAGGCATCATCCGCCACGTTTCGGTGAATGATTTGTCCGTCGGTCGTAACCCAGAAGAGATCTTGCGTATCCTGGACGGCTTACAATCTGGTGAGCTGTGCCCTTGCAACTGGCAACAGGGCGAGGCGTTCATTAAGGTCGCGTAACGCTCTGCAAACAACCCTGTCATCCCCGCGTAGGCGGGGATCCAGGCTGTTTTTTCACTTGCAGCAGCGTTGAGGGTTGCTGCATCCCTGCATTGCCACGTCGCTGGCGCTCCTCGCAATGACGAAGAGAGACATTCTAAAGAAGCGCGCTTTAAACACCTCCGTCATCGCGAGCGAAGCGCAGCCATCCAGGCTGTTTCACAGTTTTTGTGGCAATGGTAAACAAAAAACCCTGGTTGAACCGGGGTTTTTTAATGCCTTCATAAAAAGACTTCTATGATTCTTTGTCTGCCTTGGCTTTGAGATATTTCTCAAGCCAATGGATGTCGTACTCACCCTGTTTCATCTGCGGGTGATCGACCAGATCGCGGTGCAATGGAAGGGTGGTGTGAATACCGCCAATGACATACTCCTCAAGGGCGCGGCGCAGCCGCATCATGCATTCCTTGCGATCATTGCCCATAACCACCAGCTTGCTGATCAAGCTGTCATAGTAGGGCGGGATGGCATAGCCCGCATAAAGGGCGCTGTCCACACGAACCCGAAGCCCTCCGGGAGAGTGGTAATCGGTAATTTTTCCAGGGCTGGGCATGAAGGTCTCAGGATGCTCGGCATTGACGCGGCACTCGATGGCATGGCCACGGAACTGCACTGCGCTTTGGTCATAGCCAAGGGGCTCGCCAGCGGCCACGCGAATCTGTTCGCGGACCAGATCCATCCCGGTGATCATCTCGGTAATGGGATGTTCAACCTGGAGGCGGGTGTTCATTTCAATAAAGTAGAAGGCCCCATCTTCATAGAGAAACTCGAGGGTCCCCAGACCGCGATAGCCCAGCTTTTGAATGGCTTTTGTGCACATCTCGCCCAGGGCCTGGCGAGCTTTGTCATCAAGGGCGGGTGAGGGCGCTTCTTCCCAGACTTTTTGATGACGTCGCTGGATCGAGCAATCGCGCTCGCCAAAATGCACCACGTTGCCGTGTTGGTCGGCAAGGATTTGCACCTCGATGTGTCGCGGACGTTGCAGGTATTTTTCCATGAACACTTGGTCATTGCCAAAGTTGGCCTTAGCCTCGGATCGGGCGACCTGGATGGCTTCCAACAGTTGGGATTCTTCCCGCACCACCTGCATGCCCTTACCGCCACCGCCGCCTGCGGCCTTGATCAAGACGGGGTAGCCAATCTCTTTGGCAAGGGCTATGGCTTCTGTTTCTGAAGACAAGGGACCGTCTGTGCCGGGGACAACAGGAATGCCCAAAGCTTTGACCGCATGCTTTGCTGTGATCTTGTCGCCCATGATGGCGATGTGCTCGGGCGAGGGGCCAATGAACACAAAGCCATGATCCTCGACCATTTGGGCGAACTCTGCATTCTCCGAAAGAAAACCCACACCCGGATGAATGGCATCTGCCCCTGCCAGGGTGGCTGCGGAAATAATGGCGGCCGTGTTGAGGTAACTGTCTTTCGATGGGCCAGGACCGATACAAATACTGGCGTCGGCAAGCCGCACATGCATGGCGCGCGCGTCAGCTGTGGAATGGATAGCCACCGTCTTGATGCCCATCTCGTGGCAGGCCCGATGGATGCGAAGTGCAATCTCGCCGCGGTTGGCAATCAGGATTTTCTTAAACATCATGCAATCCTATTCTAGGATCATCAGGACTTGATCATACTCCACAGGATCACCGTCCTTGGCGATGATATGGGTCACCTTACCATCCTTGGGCGCACGAATTTGGTTCATGACCTTCATGGCCTCAATAATCATCACCGTCTGACCTTTGCTGACCCGATCCCCAACCTTCACAAAGGGAGCCGCATCAGGCGATGGCGCTGCGTAAGCGGTGCCAACCATGGGGGATTTCAGGGCTCCTGGATGGTGATCCCAGTCATGGGGATTCATGGATTGGGGGTTGGCTGGCGTGCCCGCAGCTGGCGCTGCTGTGGGGGCGGACGCCGCAGGTGCACTCGGTGCGGCCATCGGCACAGACGGCATGGATACACCCGCGTTCATGGTGACGGCGGCCGGGGTGCGGGCAACACGAATACGGCACTTGTCAGCCTCATATTCAATTTCTGTCAGCTCAACATCGTTTAAAATTTCTGCGAGCTTACGGACCAGCTTCTCATCAAAGGGGGGGGTGTTTGACATGGTTTTGAATTCCATTGTTGGTCGAATTGGTTCACATCTGCCGCGCTTATAGCACAATTTTTGTCGAAACAGAAGCTTTGCAAAGGTGACCCACTTAAAAGCCACGTGCAACAGGGCTTATGTTTCCCGGCTTACGCAAGGCCCGCATCCAGCTTTTGAAACCATGAGCGAACATTAGCAGGGCTTAAACTGCGCTTATCCTCAAGGGACAAGGCCAGCAACTTGCGGCATAGGTGTATGGCTTGCGCTGGCGAACGCTCGATACGGGTTAATAAGAAATCAACGACCGCAGGGTTGATGCGAATCTGTGCATCGGAAAATTGCTTGTGCATCAATTGGCGCAAGAGCTGCTCGCTTGGCTCATAAATTTCAAACACAGGAAGGGCCAGTAACCGGGAACGCAAATCCTTCAGCATGACTTTCCAAGTGGTGGGTGCCTTTTCTGCGGTTATCAGAAAAGTCCCTTCCATCTCAGTAACCGCATTCATGACGTGCAACAGACTTTCTTCTGTCATCCGCTGCATGGGGGACTCTAAGACCAAAGTGGGGTTCGGGGTCTGTAGGATTTGCCCTTCATCCATGCCAGGTGACCAGAACTGTGCCCCAGATCTGGCCGCCCAAAAGGAGGCAAGATGGCTTTTCCCCGAACCGGCAGGCCCGGTAATGATGAGGCCACGGCAGGGCCAATCGGGCCAGCGCCTGACCATTGATAAAGCCGAGCGATTGGAGACGTCCTCGATGAAATCCTCGCTTGCCAACCCCATATGGGCGGGTAATTCAAAGGCCAGCTGTCTCAACGGACCTCCTTATGCGCTTTAGGGGATTCATGGGCATAAAGGGCGCTGTCTCGATAAATCTCCAGTGCATGGCGCACCATGACACCGATGACCGCCGCGAGGGGAAGGGACAGAAAGAGACCCCAGAAACCAAACACCGCGCCACAAGCGAGAAGCGAGAACAGCACCCAGACCGGATGCAAGCCGATACGCTCTCCAATCAGGCGTGGTGTCAGGTAATACACTTCGATGGCGTGAATAAATCCGTAGATACCAGCAACGAGTCCAACGGCTGACCATGTTTGAAACTGGAATGCAGCCAGACTCATGGCCACCAGCAGGGCGATGGTAAAGCCCAAAAAGGGGATAAAGCTAAAAAGCCCACTCAGCATACCTAAGGTGATGGCGTGCTCGAGTCCTATGGTCTTTAGGCCTGCGGCATAAAGAACGCCGGTGATGAGGCAGACCAAGAATTGGCCGCGCAAGAAACCGGCCAACACATGGTGGGTGTCCTGGCCTAAGCGTTTCATGCGCGGGGTGGTTTGGGGGGGGAGAAGCCGCTCAAGTCCATGCAGGAATTGTGGCCAGTCGCGCAACATGAAAAAAGCAATCAATGGCGTCATGATGGTCAGCAACAGGATATTCGCCAAAGCAAGGCTGTTGGTAATCAGCCCTGCCAGCGATCGAAAAGACATGGCAATCATATCGTTAAAATAGGAGCTTACCATTTCGCGGGCCTGGGCCCAGTCTTCTTTGGGAAAGGTGCTGCTGAGAAAATTAAGCAAGGGTTGGCTAGATTCTGAGAGCTTATCCGCATAGCGGGGCAGATGTTGGGCAATGTAGCCCAACTGAGATTCCAAAAACGGAAATGCGGTGACCAAACCCCAACTGATGACCACCAGGAATCCCAGCACCAAAAGACCGGCGGCGCTGCTTCGGGAAAACCCAAGGGATGTCAGGCGTCGCATGGGATCACTCATGGCATAGGCAATCAGGATCCCAACCATGAACGGTGCCATAATACCAGACAGCATGTAAAAGAGGGCGTATATTAAGGCCAATATGCCGGCCCATAGCACCCACTTGATGGAAAACTGGATGTCCCGCTTCATGATTAGGCTTTCTTCTTCATTTCCTCGACACTTATAGCGACACCAAGATGGCATTGTGGTGTTGAGCTTTTATGTCCTTGGGGCATCCATACCCCTGCTGGATGGGGTTTATGGCGCCTCATTTTTTAAAAGCGCTCTGCCCAGCAACGTAGAGGCGACCTCGCCTAATATACAACAAAATGGATATGACTGCCAGAAGTGCAGTGGTCAAGCTGACCATGTCGGTGGCAAAGCGGAGGTGCGTCTGAACGCCGTAGGCGTGGGCAACAAGAATTAAGACCACAAACAGCATTTGCATGGCTGTGGAGACTTTGCCCGTCATGTTGGGCGAGAGGGGGATGCTGGGATCCCTTCTGTAAGCCAGGATAGCCATGACCACCAAAGCAATGTCGCGTGCGATGACTAAAATGGTTAGCCACCAGGGCGCATAGCCCATGGCCCACAGGGTTAAAAAAGTCCCATCCAACAGCACCTTATCCGCAAGGGGATCCAGATATTTTCCAAAGTCGCTTTGCGCTTTAAAAACCCGCGCAAACAGACCATCCAGAAGATCCGTCACTCCAGCGCCAATGAAAGTCCACAGCGCCAGCATGGTGTGCTGATGCCAGATGAACCAGCAAATAAAGGGAGTTGAGAAGAGGCGGCTGAGGCTGATGCCGTCGGCAAAACTCACGGCGTGCCCTCGTTTTGTTGGAGAGGCTCTGGTGTGCCGCTCTCAATAGATGCAGGGAGGCCAAGGGCCCTCAGGCGTTCTTCCAATTGGCGGCGATCACCCGCAAAGGTGAGTGTCACCTTTGCGTGCTGTCGCGATAGCGTCAGGGGCATCACACGAGTGTGGCCAAATGTCTTCTGTAACAGGGCAAGAGCCCGCTGCCAATCGGCGTGGGATCGAATGACAATATCAACAATAGCTTCATGGGGGGCAGGGGCGATCGGAGAAAGTCCAGGCCCAGGTGTAGCTTCGGCAGCCTCCAGTTGCGCATTGGTCTGTAAGCCCTTTTCCCTCAATACTTGAGCGATGGCGTCCGGTTTAAAGCGCACAATAAAGGTGGCACTGTAACGGGTCTTAGAAAAACGCTCGTCAAGGATCTCGAAATCTTGGACCAAATCTTCCAGGACATCCTGCTTAAGATTGGTCAGGGAATCCCCTTGTTTTTCCGGGATCAGGCGGGATAAAAGCTGTTGAAACGCCTCGTTTTGCGCCTGCTGCAGGGCTTGGTCCCGTGCGGCGATGGTGGTTTCTGCGGTGATCTCAACCCGCACATCACGCACCTCATAAAGGTCAGGATTTGCCCAACAAAACACCGTCATCAGACAAAAGGCGCCGATGAAAGGTCGAAAACATGAATTGATGTTCCATCCTAGCATCGGGCGCCTCCTGATCGTTTTAAAAGTTGGGTGCGGTAATAACCTTAGCCAACGATCTCGATTTCACTGAAGAAGAACGCGATCTCGCGCGCTGCATTTTCAGCTGAGTCGGATCCATGAACCGAGTTGGCCTCGATGGATTCAGCAAAATCGCGGCGGATGGTACCTTCTGCAGCATTAGCTGGGTTGGTAGCCCCCATGACATCGCGGTAGTGGGCAACGGCATTGGGTGCCTCAAGCACTTGTACCACGACAGGACCCGAGATCATGAAGCTGACCAAGTCATTGAAAAAAGCGCGCTCGCGGTGCACTTCATAAAAACGCTCGGCCATGTCACGGGTGAGAGACAAGCGCTTTTGAGCAATAATGCGAAGACCCGACTTTTCAATGCGGGCATTAATCTCGCCGGTCAAGTTGCGGCGGGTGGCATCGGGCTTAATAATCGACAATGTACGTTCAACTGTCATTTTTTTTACTCCTTTAATCATTCTCAAAATGCTTCATTTTGGCTCTTAATGCAGGACTAATCTGCTGCAGAAGGTGTTTTGTTCTGCCACTGTCCAGCCTCATCTTGCTGCCAATAGGTAAGGACATCTCCCTGTGCTTGATGGTGCTTCCAACGCTTTCGGGCAGCGCGCAAAGATTCATCATCTGTGCCATCAAATACATCGAGATAGCGTAAGATGGAAGGGGTTTCCTGAATCCCCATCCCATCGGTGCTTACCAAAACCGTCGCCTGATTGGGATTTTCAAACTCGGTGGTCAACCAAATGGGCTGTGCTGCTGCATTTCCATCTTCTTTGCTGCCGTGGGGTAAGAAACTTCCTTGAGCATAGGTCCACAACAGCGAGTTCAGGGCTTCGACGCGCTCCGTGCTGCCTGCAACCACCACGCAGCGATGCCCGTTGCTGAAGATTTTCTCCAGCAACCGCGGCACGCTTTTGGCAACGTGGTTGGCGTGCAGATGGTAAAACGCGATATCCATCCGGGCTACACCCTACTTTTCGTAGAATTGTCGCACCAACTGATCCAATAGACGCACACCATAGGCTGTTGCGCCTTTTTCAGCAATCGGAAGGCCTTTTTCAGCCCAGGCCATGCCTGCAATGTCCAGGTGTGCCCAAGGGATGCCATTGACAAAGCGTTGCAGGAATTGTGCCGCGGTCGTAGAGCCTGCCTTGGGCGCAGGTCCTAGGTTTTTCATGTCGGCAATATCTGAATCAATGTCCCGATCGAACTTTTCCGTCAAGGGCATGCGCCACAAACGCTCGCCGACCTCATCACCAGCTGCAATCAATTGGCTGGAAAGATCGTCATTATTGGAGAATAAACCCGCAAATTGATCCCCAAGGGCAATGCTGATGGCGCCGGTCAGGGTGGCGAGATCAACCATCACCTGTGGTTTGAAGCGGTCTTGGGTGTACCATAGAACGTCTGCCAGCACTAAGCGCCCCTCGGCGTCGGTATCGATGACCTCGATGGTCTGCCCCGACATGGATGTGACCACGTCTCCTGGCCGCTGGGCCGAGCCTGAGGGCATGTTTTCAACAAGGCCCACAACACCGACGGCGTTGACTTTGGCCTTGCGACCGGCAAGGGCCTTGAGGGTGCCAATCACCGCACCGGCACCCGCCATGTCGTACTTCATTTCCCACATGCTGCCCGATGGTTTCAGGCATATACCGCCCGTGTCAAAGGTCACGCCTTTACCCACAAAAGCGACGGGCTTGTCATCAGCTTTTCCGCCATTCCAGCGCATGATGGCCACCCGGGGCTCGTTGATGCTGCCTTGGGCAACACCTAAAAGTGCCCCCATGCCCAGCTTTTGCAGTTCCTTCAATGCCAGGACCTCAACCGTAACGCCCAAGTCTTTTAGGGACTCAATGCGCTGCGCCAAGGTTTCAGGGTAAATCACATTTCCTGGCTCAGTGACCAATTCCCGCGTGAAGTGGGCGCCCTCAGCAACGGCTGCCATATCGCGGAAGAGGGTCTCGGCCTGGTGCGCAGCGGTTGTGATGACGTGCACGTCTTGAAGCTTTTGCTGACGCTCGTCCTTATCCTTGGTGTGATACTTACTAAAACGCCAAGATCGTAGTTGAACGCCAGAGGAAATGTAAGCGGCGATTTCGGCCTCGGAAAGCTTGGTGGAGGTAAGGCCGTTGATACGCAGGGTCATAGCACCGTCAGGCAGGTCACGCATGAATGCCATGAGGGCGCCGCCCACGTGCTCAAGGGTTTCGCGGTTGAGCTTCTCGCGCGAACCCAAGCCAACTAACAAAACCCGTGATGCTTCGGTCCCGCGAGGAGCGATTAAATGTAAAATCTCCGCTTTTTTACCCTTAAATTTGCTGACCTCAAGCGCTTTTTTCAAGCTGCCATCTGAGGCTCGATCCAGGTCTTGCGCGGCTTGAGTAAGCTCACGTTCCTCAAAACTAAAAACAACGCTTGCGCCACGCGCAGTGGGTGTGGGGCCAAATGCAAAAAGCATGCTTTCACTCCTTATCTTGATGATGAGAGACCTAGCTCACTCTTGATGCTTACTTCTTAAAAGTCAGGCAAAGTTCTGCCACACGCTTACCAAGATGGGCTGCGGTATCCAGGTCGCTTTGCGGTGGTGCGATATCAGGGCCGGCGTCCACATCAGATTGGGCCATGGCGCCCGCCATTCCGCCCATGCGATTCAGGTCATCCGAACTGGATTGGCTGGAGTTATTGCCCGGCATCAGACCTAAGCTGACCCACAGCATACTGTGCTGGCAAGCGAAAACCATCAGCTGGATCAAACTATTAAGCTTATCACCGCTCAACGATCCCGAATTGGTAAAACCCGCAGCCAGTTTATCTTTCCACTTTTGCGTCATCCAGACCTTTGAGCTTGCATCCATAAAGGCTTTCATAGGCGCGCTTACGGACCCCATGTAGGTTGGCGAGCCAAAAATGATGGCGTCAGCCTGATCCAGCTTTTGCCATGAGGCATCATCCATCTGGTCAACAGAATGGAGACTTGCGCTCACACCTGCCACTTGGCTTGCTCCCTTTAAAACGGCTTCGGCTTGCTTGGCTGTATGACCATAACCGCTGTGATAAACAATCGCGACGTGTCTTGTCGTGCTCATATTTTTTTTCGCCCCTGAATGTTTCATGGTTTCCTTTTTACCACGAATTCCTGCAGGGCGTTACTGGGTATTTACGGGGGGGAAGGGGGAAGGGATAATAAGCTATCCCCTCTATATTAAAAATTGAGTGTTTTCTATTGGGTGATCTTAAAATTTTGCACGGCAAAGCCAATTTCACGCACGAAAGTATGATGAAAATCCGGATTTTCTACTTCGTAATCAATGCGTAAAATTGAAGTGTTGATAAGATCGCCTGCTATGAGGAAGCTAAAATTACCAAACCCATTTTCGATTACTGGAAGAACAGTCTCCAGCTTTCGGCCATTGATGTACAGCTTGACGGACGTGTTGTTTCTATAGCTGTGTATGCCAAGATCTATCTGGGCATTAAGGCCCACTTGGATGCCAGGGATCGTCATAGAGGCTGAATATCCATTTGACCAAGTATGGGCGCAATGAGTGTATAACTCTGGTACACCCCAACCATCTGTTAAATAGTGCTGACCGTTTTTGCTGAGCCCTGTCTCGTAGATCGCGCCATTTGCAATCGCCGGAAGAGCTTTCTTTTCGGCAACTTTGATGTTGGCGATTTGAAAATCAAGATTGGCTTTCTTCGGCGCTTTGAAAGTTAAGAAGAATTCTTTGCTGCCATTTATCCTATCGCTTGGGATGGTCAGGGTGTGTTGGCGCATGTCAGCGGTCAGTCCCAGCATACCAACATGCCCACCGTCTAACTTGACCTTGATTCTGCGGTATGCAGCAGGCGCGGTATCCGTTCTGGACGCTGAGAATGTGAGGACGATGTCTTTGTTGCCAAAGTTACTTGGTGTTAGGCCCAGCATGTTTGCATCCAAACGTATCACTGCTTCTTGGGACGTGGTTTGAATAGCATTTTCGTCCCCAAGGTTGAAGCCTTCAACGAATATGTCGGGACATGGATTAAAAACGTTGGTGCCAAAATCCGTGAGTGTTGAGGGAGCTGTTTCCAATAAATCGTGATCAACCGTTAAAACACGAAGCATCTCGATCAGGTTACCAACGGTCCTTACCTGTCCATTCTGGCGAGCGGTATGTAGGATGTGGATTTCCTCTGGGGCAAGTAGGGTATGCATCGTGAGGGCAACGCGTCCGGCACCCGATCCATCTAATGCCCTAAGATCCTTGGTAACTGACCAGAAAACCTTATTGGCCTCAAGTCCCTGAAAAATGGGTCCCCCAGGCGAGGCAATAATCGGTCCGCCATCATATTCGTGGTGAAGGGACATGTTCTCGGCGCGAATGCTTTGACCAAGGCCCTGACCATTATAGGTGAGGCCCGCCATGGTTTTTGAGAAAAACGTTACATCGGCATTAAAAACAACATTGTATTGACCTGTCACCGCAAAAGGTGCGTTTGGAATGGCCCAGTATTGCGGACGGAACAACATATTTGGATGCTCGACAGGAACTACATATTCACCTGGAAAGCCTTGGACGACAATAAAAATGTCCGCATTACTCATGGTGTGCAAGTCAGCGCCATATCCAATGGCAGCTCTTACAACTTCTGCTGGCACATGCGGAAGAATTTCCTTCGACATTTTGGCAACAAAAGGCGCAAAGACGCGGCCAAAATTTAGGTTTTCATCCAAATTGTAGCTGTGCAGAAGCGGCGCTTTTGGCATGATCGGGGTATAAGGGTGATGATGAAGGTTCTGTCCTGAAGGAAGAATCTGGTCGGCATAAACAGGTGAAAAGTCAACACCCGCCGTGCAAACATTCATTTTTCCATCTTGAAAAAAGTCGCGAACGTCCTGATTTGTAACGCTGTGTCTGACACCGGAGTGTTCAGTCCACAGGGTGTCTAAATTGCTTGCACTGGCGCTGTTCATCAAAAGTGTAAGGGCGGCAAAGGCCATTTTTGATGTGTATCGCTTGGTGGTTTTCATCTGTTTCTCCAGCATTCTACTTCACTAACAATTAATATAATATTCGACCTCGATTTTACAATGAGGAAAATTTATGCCCTGATATTAGTTAAAAATTGCCTCAGCTCTGGTAAAGTTTAAATAGTAATTTTTTTTCTTCGGTCCCGATTGTGCGACGGCGTGTTGGGGACAGCACCATGAGGTAAAAACATTTTAAGGTTGATCGCAGCTGCAAACTTTGTTATCACCCGATAAGATTGAAAAGGAGTGTTCCCATGGCTAAAGCCACAACCATTAAGATCAAGCTGTTGAGCACGGCGGATACAGGCTTCTTTTATGTAACGAAAAAGAACCCACGCACTAAGACCGAAAAGATGGAAGTGCGTAAGTATGACCCAGTTGTGCGCAA
The DNA here is from genome assembly GCA_046318415.1 of Holosporales bacterium. GTDB lineage: Bacteria > Pseudomonadota > Alphaproteobacteria > Caedimonadales > Caedimonadaceae > JBKCUK01. The sequence goes on from JBKCUK010000014.1 coordinate 46,271, forward strand.
GCACGTGATGTTCAAAGAGGCTAAGATCAAGTAGGCACTCTTTAGTGCGCTAACTTCTCAAAGGCGGTAAAATACCGCCTTTTTTATTGGGATAAGGTCCCGTATTACCAAAAAAGATGGCCCACAGCGAGCACTGCGGGCCTTGCTTAATCTTGAAATTATACCTTCTGTGGCAAATTTCTAGGCTACCAAACACAAGTCGAAGCTGCCTGACACTAAGTCCGCGCAGCGCGCATCTGGTGAGGTGTTGCGTCTGGGATTAATTTCTTCAGCTCCACTTCAGCTTCATCACCAAAATAGCAAGTGCAAAACAAAGGGTGAGGGCATTGGCAATGATAATGGAGGGGGCTCCTAAGAAAACGCCATAGCCAAGCCAAGAGGCAACGCCAATGCAAAAAATAATGTACATGCCAAGGGAAATATCCTTGGCGGAGCGGGAGCGCCAAACTTGGAGCACCTGGGGAATAAAGGCGGAAGTGGTACAAGCGCCTGCAAAGAGTCCCAAGAGTTCAACAGCTGTAAATTCCATATCAAACCTCCTGATTTTCTTATGTTATCAGTACTCTCGATGCCTCGACCTGTCAAACGCCATTACGCATTAATTCGCCGTCGCGCAGCATTAAGATGCGGTCTGTTTGTTGGGCCAGGTGATCATCATGGGTGATCACGACCACGGTCTTGTTTTCTTCCCGTGCAAGGCGCGCAAAGAGATCAAAGACCAGCTTTGCATTTTTGGAGTCTAAGTTACCGGAGGGTTCATCGGCAAGAAGCAGTAACGGATCATTGGCAACGGCCCGGGCGATGGCGACTCGTTGGCGCTCACCCCCAGACATTTGGCCGGGGAATTTATCCGCCGCATGGCTAAGGCTAAAGATTTCAAGAAGATGATTAGCCCTTTCCCGCATGGCAGGGGCCGTGAGTTTTGCAAGCTTACGCATGGGCAGCATGATGTTATCAAGGGCTGAAAACTCTGGCAGAAGAAAATGGAACTGAAAAACAAAGCCAATATGTTGTAGGCGCCACAAATCCCGTTGTTGGGCGCTCACCAAGGCCACATCGTGACCTAGGAGTTCCAGACGGCCATGGGTTGGTAAATCCAACAGCCCCATCAGATACATCAGGGAGGATTTACCCGAGCCCGACGCACCGGTCACCGCCACGAATTCACCAACATTTAAGTTAAAACTGACATCTTTAACCAGCGTGATGGTCTCGGCGGTTTCCTTGAGCTGCCGGGTGACATTGTGGAGCGCCATAACGGTGGGGGGGTGGCTCATGCAGCACCTCGAATAATGTCGACAGGATTAACTTGGGCTGCTTTTCGTGCCGGCATCACGGCGGCGATGGATGACATCAGTAAGGCCCCAAAGGCAGCTGCAACATAAGCCCAGGGGGTGCGGTAAAGGATAAAGCCATTGGTTTGCACAAAGGTCTGATCCCCCTCAATTTTCAAGGGCAGTGCCGCAAGAATTTCGACTAAAATCCACCCCAAAAGCCATCCGAGCAAGGCGCCGATAAAGCCCACAATCAGACCCTGATAGAGAAAGATCTTTTGAATGTCATGGGTGGCAAACCCCATGGACTTCAAAATGGCAATATCGCGAACTTTCTCATTCACCACGGTGGAAATAATATTGAAGATGCCAAAAGCCGCCACGATGACAATGGCAAAGATGGTGGAGTACATCACCCCGTTTTGCACCACAAAGATGCTGAAAACGTTTTGATTGCTCTCTTCCCACCCTTCGGTGCGATAACTAAAACGACGCTCAAGCTCGGCTGCGAAAGAGGCCGACTTTTGAACATCGTTGAGGCGAATCTTGATTTGGTTAATCACGTTGGCGCGCTTTTGGAGGATCTGATTTTTCTTCAGTAGGACATAGCCTTCGAATTGATCCAGACTGGTAATGCCGGTTTGAAAGAGGCCCACAACTTTCATGGAAAGCACCACACCAGAGGGCGAGATGACCGAGACCCGTGATCCCATGCGAAGCCCCAGCTTTTTGGCAAGACCAAAACCTAAGATGATCCCATCACTATAGGTCTCGAGATTCTCGATTTTGCCGGCGATGATATCCTTATCAAGGGTACTCACACGACGCTCCTTTTCCGGGCTAATGCCGCTAAGTGTCGCCGCCACATCTCGCCCACCATAGCGCAAGATGGCTTGCGCGCGCAGGCTAGGCGCATAGGTGAGGTTTGGCATCTGGTCGAGTGCGTTTAGGATTTCTTGGTGGGCGCGAAGTCCGCGCAGGTCTTCCTTGGGCTTGAGGCCTGCGATTTCAATGGCGGTGTTGGGATAAGCGTTTTCAATGGGCTGTCGTGGCGGGTTACGATATTCGTCTTTCATCACCACGTGAGGAGAGACATCGATGATTTTCTCGACAAAGTACTGTTGAAAACCCCGCATCATGGCAAAGATGGCGATGAAAAAACTGACGCCCATCATCACCCCTAAAATCGAGACCAGGGCTTGCCGCTTGCGATTACGCAAATAGGCTAGGGCGATGGAGAGGGGTAGGGAAAGGGCGCGCATCAAGGCAGCTGCTTTTGGTACTTGCTGGGATTCAGCAGCAGGATGGTCTGGTCGTCAATCCCCTCAAGTACTTCAAGTTGTTCGCGGGTCATGATCCCAAGCTTAAGGGGCCTTGGTATGATCTTGTCCTGCTGCAGAAGCCATACTTTATTGCGGTAATAGGCTGATGTTGGGATCAGTAGGGTGCGCTCTTTATGTTGGGTGAGCACATTAACCTCGACGGTCATACCGGGGGGAAGCTTAGTTTCCCCTGGCAGGGGAAGGCGCAAGCGGAAACTTTTGGCAACGGTATCACCTTGGGGCGTAATGGTTTCCACCTTGGACTCGAAAGTCTCACCTGGAAACGCATCACATTTGATCAGCACCTTCTGACCGGGTTGAATTTCGGGTATGTCCTCTTCATCAACCTCGGCGCTGATGCGGAGCTCACGGGGATCCCCCACCCATATGAGGACTTTTTCAGGCACAGCAACCTCGCCTTCGTCCACATCATGACGCAACACAACGCCATCCATGGGGGCTTTCATCTTCAGGCGCTCCACCATATTCTGCTGGGCCTGCCACTCGGCCTCTGCTTGCCTCAGAGCGCTTTGGGCCTCTTGGTATACCTGAGTGCTAGCATAACCCTGCTGATAGAGCGTTTCCTTGCGCTGCAGTTCAGCGCGAAGGTAGCTGACTTTAGCAGCAAAAGCTTTGACCTTCGCTTCCTCCACCGTTGTATCCAATTGGACCAACTGCTGTCCTTTGGTGACCTTTTGGCCCTCCTTCACCAAAAGTTTTAAGATGGTTGCTGTCACCGGTGGCGCCATGCCAGCTTGCTGTGTTGCCTCCACAATCCCGTTTGCATAGATGACCTTCACAGCTTGGCCCCATTGAGGCTTAATGAGGTCTTGATCGGGAAGGGGGGGGTTGCCGCGCATGAAAACCCACGATCCAAGAAAAACAAGAGTGAGAAAACCCCCAAGGAGCATGATTTGACGGCGCATAACCTGCCTTTGAATCTTATTTAGTTCAAATTTTAGTAATTCTAGCCCAAGCCCATGCCAGGGGAAAGCACGATTACAGAACAGTGAGGGCAAGAGGGCAACTGATGAAGTGGGGGGTAGTGGGCCATTGATGCGGGTTCTTCTGGGTGCCTCAGTAAAATGAAGAGGATCGATAAGCATTTTAAAGAATTGTTTGCCTGCAAATCGGGGGTCATGGGACAGCTTATGGGGATTTGTTGATCAAGTCGAAGAATAGGGGAAATCCAGAAAAGCTTATTCGCGTCGTCTGTGAACCAAAGATCCAAATCATTTTCGACCTGACCGCACTGACTTGGAGATTAAAGACGGAAAGCAAGAACAGATGGCACGATCTTCTGCCGCTTAACGCCAGAGGCCAAAGAACAGGTCCTTGCTTTCCGCGCCGCACGTGGTATTGCGTTCTGTGATGAGGAAGAGGAAAGCTATGATGGACCTGATTTCTAGAAGAGAGCATCTACATCATTAGGAGAGCGGGATAAAAAAACAGGGGGGCAGCATGCTGCCCCGTTTATCTCTGATCATCTGGTTGCTTTCCGAGGTCAGAGGTCATGAATACCCAACACCGATGCTTGAGGGAATATTAATAGCCATCAGCAAAAGATGATACGAGGGGCGGCGATTGATGATCCCTATGACGCTTTGACGCTCTGCTGCAGACATTCTTGCACCGTTTCAACCAGCGTTTGAATGCCAAAGGGCTTGACCATAAAGTGGGTACACCCGGCACTGCGGGCGGCATGTTCGACCTCGCCAAGATCGATGGCAGAGGTTGCAATGATGGGAATATGTGCTGTTTCTGGATCTGACTTCAGTGTCTTGACCAGGTCTAGCCCAGAAACTTCAGGCAGTTGCAAATTCAATAAAATAGCCTGGGGATGGGATTTAGCAAGACTCACAGCACCAGTACCAGAACTATCTTCTAATGTTGCAAAACCGTGATAAGCAAGGGCATCTCGAAAATACTTCAAGTTCAAGGCATTGTCTTCGATGATCAAAATGCGGCTATGCCGTTTTGCCCCCATGATGCGCTTCTAAAATCCAAGTTAGAGAATTGGCAACTTGGATAAGGATATCGGGCAACCCTTAAAAATTAGTTAGCTGCAAATGGTAAATCCAAAGAGTGGCTGCTCTGGGTTCTGGCAACCTCTACCTTAAAGGGCCAGGTCTTTTGGCCATGGCGGATATGTATGCCAAGGTTTGTATAAAAAATGACCCGTAAGCGGGAAAGCTTCGCGAGCGCTGTATACGCTTCTATCTCAAGTTCATTTTGTCCATGCAATTGAAGGCTCTCAAGGGCATAAAGCTGACCTGCCTGCGCTGCAAAATCAGGATGGATTTTCAGGGCCAGTGCTCGAATCTGGGTCATCATCTCAAGCTCACCCATGTGGGCCGCAAAATCTTCGCAACTTCTGATATCAAGGGAGCGAAGACGTGTTAAATGGGGTAGGAAACTCGTGCAGTGTTCAAAGTTTATCCATTGGTGACGAAGGCCAAGGGTCTTAAGGCCGGTCAGATTTCTCAGTACAGAGAAAAAATTAGGGTTAAATTGGGTGAAGTTTGGGCAGTGAAGCGTTTGCAGTTGGGTCATCGCGCCCAGTTGCAGTAACAGTGTTAAAGGGGCGAAGCTTTCCCTTAAATCCAGATAGTTTAGCGATTTTGCAAGATCGAGGGGATGATTTAAAAGTTGCCGTTCCTCCAGAGACGCGCCTTTCAAGGCAAGATGATCGAGCCGCGTATAAAAAGGCATGTTTTCTAGCACCCGATGTAAACCCTGATTAAAATGAAGATTAAGCTGATTGAGCCGCGTGAGATGCTGGCTCAGGGATTTGAACGCTCCGTTCGTCAAGTGCATGCTGTAAACATCGAACGCCTCCAGACGCTGAAGAACGGACAGGAAAGGCTCAAGGGCTGGGCTAAAATCATCGGCTAGGGTTACCGCCAGCTGCCGCAAATGGGGCAATTGGTCAAGGGCCTTAAGATTACGTTCACTAAAAAAAGTCTTGCCGCGCACGTTGACCTTCTCAAGGGGATATCCAGAGCAACTTTGAAGAACTTCACTGGTATCTACGGCGCACAGATGGAGATTAAGCTCTTCCAGCTGTGGAAGCGATTGAAGGGTGTTGCAGATGGCACTTGTTGTAAAAAATCCACACCATGGCAGCCTCAAACACGTTACGTTGGTGAGTTTTGCGACGCTGGAGAGAAAGGTATCCGTTACCCAGTGGGCGTTTGCAAAGTGGATCATCTGCAGCTGCGTCATGGACCCAAGGGTGCTATGCCACTTCTCAGTCAATTTCTTGCAATGCATGATTTGCAACTGTTCAAGGTACTTGAATTGCTGCAACAGGGAAATCAGATAGGGATTTTGAATATCAAGCTCATGCAACAACAGGGACTTCAATCCCCCAGCAAACCCCCACAGGTCCACGCCGTGCATCAGTGAGGGGTAGTCATAGGCAAGCTTAAGGTGCTTGATGGCGCGTGTCCTTTTCAAAAGTGGCATATCTTCTTCACGCCACGGAGAAAAGTTGAAGTGGTTGGTAACCTCGCTGAACTGGGAAATGGCATGCCATTTTTTGCACACGGGCAACAGCATTTCAAACGGACACTGTTGGGCGATCATGACCAAGATTTCATTGGGGATCATCTGAAATAAAGGCGATTCCCTTTGTTGCCAGACTTGGCCTGGTCTGAATTGGTGGCGTCGATGAGGTTTTGGCTTCGACGCATGGGAATGAGGATTGGAATGAGCTGCGATAGGGTCTTCCTCAAAGGGAAAAGAGGCAAAGCAAAAAGCGGAATTCAGTGAAAACAAAAGTGTTGCTAAAAATGTGCGCATCACGCGAAATCTCACCGCCTTTTTCTCCCTTTGTTCTTGTGCGTTTTTTGAGGTTTGTGTGGTGCTTCGCTTGTTGGCGCAGGGGCGAACTGTAAGCCGCCCGTCAACACGTCAGCTTGCTGCAAAATGACCTCAAGACGATCACCTAAGGCATAAACCTTTTTTGTGCGCCGCCCCACCAAGCGTTGGTGGGCTTCATCAAAGACAAAGTAGTCGGTGCCCAAAAGACGCATGGGGATCAAGCCCTCGGCACCATTATCCAGAATACGAACAAATAAACCAAAGCTGGCAACGCCGGTGACCCGTGCAGTGAACGTCTCACCCACATGGGTTGCAAGATAGGCGGAAACATAGCGGGCTATGGTCTCGCGCTCGGCGGCTGCCGCTTGGCGTTCGGTCTGCGAGATGTGTTGTGCCATCTCTTCAAACCCTTGCTGGCTGTAGTGAAAATCACTCTCGGTGTCTAATTTAAGGGCTTTGATCAGGGCGCGGTGTACCAGAAGGTCCGCATAACGTCGAATGGGTGAGGTAAAGTGCGCATACTGGCTAAGGCTGAGGCCAAAGTGGCCAATATTTTCCGGGCTGTAGACGGCTTGGGCTTGGGTGCGCAGGACCAAATCATTAACTGCAGCCTCAAAAGGCGTGTCCTTTGCTTTGCCCAAGATATGGTTAAAGTTCTTCGGCCGCATGATTTGGCCTTTGGGCAGGATAATATCGCACCCCTTCAAAAATTCGCGAAGGGCATCCACTTTTTCCGGGCTGGGTTGGTCATGCACCCGGTACATGCACAATTCTTTTTTCTCAGTTAGCGCCGTGGCAGCCGCAACGTTGGCAAGGATCATAAATTCCTCAACCAATTGGTGACTGTCATAGCGAGGCCGAGGCTCGATCTTGGTAATTTCACCCTGATCATTCAGGTAGATGCGCTCTTCCGGTAGGTCGAGCTCAAGGGTGCCGCGCTTAACCCGTGCGGCTTTCAAAAGGTCATAGGCCTTGTAAAGATGGCGAATGGCAGTCTCAAGACCTTCTGGAAACGCCTCATTCCCCTCAATCATGGCTTGGATGCGACGGTAGGTCAGGCGTGCCGCCGACTTCATCAGACCACGCACGAACTTATAGCGTTGCAATTGACCTTTGCCATCAATCCACAGGTGAACCGCCATGGTGGCGCGCTCCTCATGGGGATTGAGGGAGCACAAGCCGTTGGAAAGGACCTCAGGCAGCATGGGAATGACGCGGTCGGGGAAGTAAACCGAATTGCCTCGGGTAAAAGCCTCGCGGTCAAGAGCATCGTTTTGTTTCACATAATGGCTGACGTCCGCAATGGCGACCACCAGATGCCAACCATCGGGGTGATCCGGATTTGGTTCGGCAAACACCGCATCGTCAAAGTCGCGGGCATCTTCATCATCAATGGTTACCAGGGGAATATCCCGCAAATCGGCGCGCTGTCCAAGTACAGGGACCTGGCCCTTTTCCGCGATCTTTACGGCGGCTTGACTGAATTCATGGGGGAGATCATAGGTATGGATCGCGATGAGGCTCAGACTCTTAGGCTCTTGGATCGAGCCCAGAATCTCAACAACTTTTGCACTCCCATCGCCATTTCGAGGAGAAGAGGTGGGGACAGCCGCAACGATATCCTGATCTTTGGCTGAGAGGGTGTGTTCCGCCTCGATCCTGTAGATGCCTCGCATCTTCCGGTCCGTGGATTGGACCGTGCCGCCCTCCTGGGCATTCGCCATAAAAATGCCAATAATGCGGGCAGCTTCACCCTCTACCTTGCGCACAAACGTACCACTGAGACGTCCTTTGCCGGGCCGCAATTTAATAACGGCAAAGTCACCCACCTCGAGTGGAAATTTGCGCGCCCGTTTGCGCTCAGCGGGGTGCAGCGAGACAGAAATGATGGGCGGCTCTTTCCCCCCGTCCCACTGGCTGGGGTGGGCGGAGGCATAGCCTTTGTCATTGACGGCAATAATCTTAACGTGCACGTATTCGGCATGACCGGGGCGGGTGTATTTTTTTGCCCGTTCATGGATAGCCCCCTCATCGGCGAGTTCCCGCAAGGTGCGTTTCAAATAGACCCGGTCGGCGTCCTTGATATGAAAGGCGCGGGCAATCTCACGCCGGCTGAGACCCTCAGGCGTCGCCAGAATAAAATCAAGGACTTGCTGCTTGGTTGGTAGGGGCTGTTCCTCACTCGACTTTGCTTTGCTTGCCACGCCGTTTATTCCTTTTTCTTGCGGGTCGAGCTGGCTTTCGCGGTGGTCTTTTTAGCGGCCGCTTTTTTCGCCGGAGCGGCTTTTGTTTCCCGTGCGGGGGCTGCTGCTTTTTTGGCTTCTTGCTTGGCAAGCAGCTCCAGGGCGCGCTCCAAACCGACCGTCAAGACATCATCATCCTTGGTCAGCGATGCAAAAGTGCTACCACGCTTAACGTAGGGGCCAAAGCGCCCGAGGGCCGCCGTAATGAGGTCGCCGGATTGCGGGTCCGTACCCACCGTGCGCGGCAACGCAGAAAGCTCAAGGGCCTGTGCCAAGGAGAGGGTGTTGGCATTCTGACCCCGTGGAAGAGCAACCCGTTTGGGCTTTTCTTTCCCTTTAGCCTCACCCCATTGTAGGTAAAACCCATAGGGTCCCTTACGAACGGTAATGATCTCGCCACTGGCTGGATCAGGTCCCAAATCGCGGGTCTCAAAGGTTATGGCACTGGCAGCCAATGTGGATTGTTCATCCCCATCCGTCACAGGGCTTTCTGAGGTGAGCTTACGGGTAAAATCACACTCTGGATAATCCGAGCATCCCACAAAGGCGCCGTACTTGCCGAGACGAAGGCTTAAGGTCCCGCGGCGGCATTTGGCGCAGGTGCGCGGATCGCTGCCATCCTCATGGGGCGGGAAGATATAGGCGCGAAGATCCTCATTAAGGACGTTGATCACGTCCTGGATCTTAAGGGTCTCAGCATCTTTGGTGTTGGCCGAGAAATGCTGCCAGAAGTCATTAAGGAACTGATGCCAGTCCAGCTTACCCTCAGAGATTTCGTCCAGCTGCTCTTCCAAATTGGCGGTAAAGTCGTACTGTACGTACTTGGGGAAGTATTGTCCCAAAAATGACGTCACCAGACGACCTAAAGGGGTTGGAATAAGGCGCTTTTTTTCCAAATCCACATAGCCGCGGTCCGTCAGCGTTGACATGATGGTCGCATAGGTCGACGGACGGCCAATACCAAGCTCTTCCAAGCGTTTGACCAGGGTTGCCTCGGTAAAGCGGGCAGGGGGCTGGGTGAAATGCTGCTCGGGCGTCAGGGTGCGGGTTTCAAGGGCATCCTTTTCGGCCATGGGCGGCAGCAGCTTGCCATCCTCATCCTCGTCATCATCGCGGCCCTCTTCATAGAGCTTTAAGAAACCATCAAACGCAATGGTGGATCCGGTCGCGCGGAAAATATGTTGGTGGCTGGCCTCGCTAATATCGACGCTCACCTGATTTAACACGGCACTTTCCATTTGGCAGGCAACCGCCCGCTTCCAAATCAGCTCATAAAGGGCCAGTTGATCTTTGTCCAAGCTTGCCTTCAGCTTTTCAGGCGTCATGCGGATGTCGGTGGGGCGAATGGCTTCGTGCGCTTCTTGGGCATTTTTGGCTTTGCTTTTGTAAGCACGCGGTGCGCTCGGCACGTAGTCGGCGCCAAAATGACTGCCGATGAAATCGCGGATGCTCGATATAGCCTCTTGGGCCAGATTGACGCTGTCGGTACGCATGTAGGTGATCAAACCGGTGACTTCGCCATTCACCGCCACACCTTCATAAAGGCGCTGGGCCACTTGCATGGTCTTACGGGCACCAAAGCCCAACTTCCGCGAGGCTTCTTGTTGCAAAGTTGATGTGATGAACGGCGGCGCTGGATGACGCTTAACTTGCTTTTTTTCAACGCTTTTGACGTTGTAGGCTTTGTCCCTTAACTGGGCAAGGGCATTCTCAGCCGCCTGTTGCGAGTTAATATCAAACTTATCCAGTTTTTTTCCAGCAAGGTGGGTCAGGCGCGCCTCAAATTCCTTCGGCGTTGTACCTTTAAATTTGCCGGTGATGGACCAGTATTCCTGAGACTTAAACGCCTCGATTTCCGCCTCACGCTCGGCCACCAGGCGCAAGGCTACCGACTGCACCCGTCCTGCCGAGCGACTGCCAGGAAGCTTACGCCACAAAATCGGCGACAGGTTAAAGCCCACCAGGTAATCGAGCGAGCGTCGGGTGAGGTAGGCGGCAATCAATTCACGGTCAAGATCACGTGGATTTTGAATGGCCTCCTGCACGGCACGCTTGGTGATTTCATAGAAAACTACCCGCTTCACGTCCAAATTCTTAAGTAAACCCCGTTCCTGCAAAGCTTCCTTGACGTGCCAGGAAATGGCCTCTCCCTCACGGTCAGGGTCGGTAGCAAGATAAAGGGTGTCAGCGCCTTTAAGCATTTTGGCAATATCATTGAGATGTCGCTGGCCGCTTTCGTCCATTTCCCAAATGGCCTTGAAGCCGTTAAGGGGATCAACGGACCCATTCTTGGCGGGCAAATCACGAATATGGCCATAGGAAGCAATCACCCTAAAGTCATTGCCCAGATACTTATTGATAGTTTTCGCCTTCGCCGGCGATTCAACGACCACAACCTTCATGGGGATGTGCCTACCATCCTTGTTTTTGGTTTATTCCTTTTGAGGGCTTTCACGCCTAAGCTACCCTGAGGGCCACTTGATTTCCTGGCATGCGCGAGATACGCCCCGCAAGTTCTAATTCCAGCAAAATAAGCTGCACACTTGATGCTGAGAACTGACATTCTCTTAGCAAATCGTCAATAGAAATCGGCGAAGGGCTTAAAAGATTGAGAATATTCGCGCGCAGTTGATCCGAATCCATCGGGAGCGCTTCCGGTTCATGAAAGTGATCCCAAAGGGTTTCTGGCGGCCGATAGGATCCCAAACGCTCGCGCAGATGGTCGATGACATCGTTGGCAGATTCGATCAAGTGTGCGCCGTCGCGAATCAGATGATTACAGCCTTGGGCCCGGGGGTCCATGGGCGATCCCGGAACGGCAAAGACCTCACGGCCCTGCTCGTTGGCCAAGCGTGCGGTAATAAGGGACCCAGACCGCATGGCGGCCTCGACCACCACCACACCTTGGCATAGTCCTGAGATGATTCGGTTGCGACGCGGAAAGAAACCCGATTGCGGCGCTGTTCCTAGGGAATGCTCAGACACAATCAGGCCCTGAGCTCCCAGCTGCTCAAATAAGTTCTGGTGCTCGGGCGGGTAGATGATATCCACGCCGCCACCCACAACCCCGATTGTTCCAGAAGAAAGGGCACCCTGGTGGGCGGCGCCATCAATGCCACGCGCAAGACCCGAGACCACCACATATCCTGCTTGGGAGAGTTCTTCTGCCAGCTTTTCAGCAAACCGCCTACCATTCAAACTGGCATTGCGTGCGCCCACAATGGCCACCATCGGGCGGGTGAGGAGGTCTGGATTGCCTTTACAGGACAGTACCATAGGGGGATCGCTAATCTCAGCCAAGGGCTTGGGATAACCTTCATCGCCCCAAATAAGCAACGCGCAGTGCTGCTGGGCGTGGGCTTGAAATTCATTTAAGCCCTGCTGTTCGCTGGCGATTTTGAGGGTGCGCCTCAGGCCACCCCGCAGAGCGAGCTCTGGCAAGGCTGCAAGGGCTGCTCTGGCTGAGCCATAGCGGGAGAGAAGCTTTTTAAAGGTGATGGGCCCCACATGTTCCGACCTGGCGAGACGAAGGCGGGCTAAGCGCTCTGCATCAATCGGTGGTAGGTCTGCGGCGTAGTTCAATTTTGGACTCCTTCCCTGCACGCAGTCGCGCGATATTTTCTTTATGTTTATAGATAATGAGGGCGCTCAAAGCCAAACTCCAGGCTGCAAAATCGTGATTTTCAAAAAGCAAACCGAAAAACGGCAGGGTAAGGGCAGCCACAATGGCTGCAAGCGAGGAATAACGGGTAATAAAAGCAACCACAAGCCAGATGCCGATGACGGCTAAGAAGGTTTTCCATGACAGGGCAATAAGGCATCCCGCAATGGTGGCAACACCTTTACCCCCCTTAAAGCCAAGCCATATGGGGTAGAGGTGACCCAGAAGGGCTGCAGTGGCAGCAACGAGCGAGAGCCACTCAACTTGGGGTGCAATGGAATGCGTTAGAAGAATCGCCGCCGTCGCCTTAAAGGCATCTAGGAACAAGGTCAGGATGGCCAAATCTTTACGTCCAGTGCGCAGCACATTGGTGGCCCCAATATTTCCAGAGCCAACGGTGCGGATGTCCTGACCCCCCAAAAACTTGGTGAGGAGAAGACCAAAAGGAACGGAGCCCATGAGGTACGCACCGCCCGCCACACCTAGTATTAACAAAAGATGCTCTGGCATTAATCAACCGCTCCTCGATTTTGCCGTTGCCACTCATAAAGACTAATGGCAGAGGCAACAGAGACATTTAATGTGGGAAAGGCAGGATTGGTAGGCAGGCGCACCAGCAAATCACAACTCTCGCGCGTCAAGCGCCTTAGGCCCGAGCCCTCTGCGCCCATCACCAGGGCGACGCGTCCCTTAAGGTCCATCTGGTCCAAATCCTTATCTCCGCGCTCATCAAGACCCATGCACCAAAACCCGGCGGCCTTGAGATCATCTAAGGCGCGATTTAGATTGACCACGCGCACAACAGGGATGTTTTCCATGGCGCCAGAGGCGGTTTTGGCGATAATTGGGTTACGACTATCGGGAGAATTGCGGTCTGGGATGATCAAAGCGCTGGCGCCAAAAGCGGCGCAGGAACGCAGAATGGCACCTAGATTGTGGGGATCGGTGACTTGATCTAAGACCATCACCAGCCGGGTCTCGGGATTTGCAAGCACTTCATCCAGCAACGGTGCCTCAAGGGGGCCGGCCTCCAAAAGAACGCCCTGATGAACAGCATCAAGTCCCAGACGTTTCTTAAAGTAATCCCGATCCTTCACCTCGGTCGGCAGGCAGGCGGGAGGCGCAAGGTTTTCCTTTGTTGCCGCATCAATCACGTACAATCGATAAAGGGGGCGGCGGCCGGAGGATAAGACTGCACGAACCGCATGCCACCCATAAATCAGGTCGACCGGTGCATTTTTTGAAAAAGAGTTCTTTTCACGCTTCATACAATTTGTTAAAGCTCATCATCGACGGTGATTGCAAGGCCTCTTGTGAAAAAAACGTCATTTTGTTGAGTGCTTTGCTGTATGCGCATTGACAACGGCGAGAAAATCTTGAATAGATCGCCTGTGACATGTATGTGCTAAGCACTGACCTTGATACGGAGGGATGGCCGAGCGGTCAAAGGCAGCAGACTGTAAATCTGCCGACGTATGTCTACGCAGGTTCGAATCCTGCTCCCTCCACCACCTTTTTAAAAACCATAAGGTGGAACAGTTTTCGGGCGGGTGTAGCTTAGTGGTAAAGCTCCAGCCTTCCAAGCTGGCTATGAGGGTTCGATTCCCTTCACCCGCTCCAGCACTTTTAAATGATTTTTGGGTCGTGTTCCGGGGAACAAGTATCTTAAGGGGATAAAAAGATGGCTAAGGCAAAGTTTGAGCGCAATAAGCCTCACGTGAACGTAGGAACGATTGGTCACGTTGACCATGGTAAGACGACACTGACGGCAGCGATTACGAAGGTATTGGCTGAGAGTGGTGGCGCGACATTTACAGCG
>JBKCUK010000015.1:0-141132 GCA_046318415.1 Holosporales bacterium
TCTCCCAACAGGGTGTCGACCTCGGCGGGACGATAAAACGCGGGGTCAATGACCACATGCCGCTGCCAGTCGAGATCGAGGTGGCCGAAGACCTCATCGAGGAATTCCCGCACCGAGTGCTGGTGTCCCGAGGCGATGACATAGTCGGCGGGGCGGGACTGCTGCAGCATCAGCCACATCGCCTCGACGTAATCGCCCGCGAAGCCCCAGTCGCGACGGGCGTCGATATTGCCCAACCGGAGTTCGTGCTGCAGCCCAAGCTTGATGCGGGTGGCGGCGCGGGTGATTTTGCGGGTGACGAACGCCTCTCCGCGACGGGGGGATTCGTGATTGAAAAGAATGCCGCAGCAGGCGAACAGGTTGTAAGACTCGCGGTAGTTGATGGTCTGCCAGTGGGCGTAGACCTTGGCGCAGGCGTAGGGGCTGCGGGGGTGGAAGGGGGTGGTTTCGGTCTGGGGGGATTCGGCGATTTTGCCGAACATTTCGCTGGAAGAGGCCTGGTAAAAGCGGATGTCCTGCCCCGAGCGGTCGCGGAACTGGCGGACCGCCTCGAGGAGGCGGAGGGTGCCCAGGCCGGTCACGTCGACGGTGTGGACGGGCATTTCGAAGGAGAGCTTGACGTGACTTTGGGCCCCGAGGTGGTAGACCTCGCTGGGGCGGGAGAGCTCGAGCACCTCGTGGAGGTTGGAGCCATCGGACAGATCGCAGGGGTGGAACTGGACCCGGGGATCCATGGGGAGGCCATACCGTAAATACGGGGCGAGACCATGCACCTGGTAGCCTTTGGCCAGCAGGAGTTCGGCGAGATAAGTGCCGTCCTGCCCATGCACACCGGTAATCAGGGCGACGCGACCTTGGCAATCCACAGAGTTTCTCCCTCAAGGCAGGGCCAGGACGGGGGCAAGGCACGGTCCGGACGGGGGCGACGGTAGCCGCGCCGGTTTCCCCGCGTCAAGTTCCGTTCCCCTCGACTTCCTGACCGCCCGAGAGTTGACGCCACTTCGGGATCCGATAAAATGACCCCTCAGTCAAGAGGCTCCGTAGCTCAGTTGGTTAGAGCGCCGGCCTGTCACGCCGGAGGTCGCGGGTTCAAGTCCCGTCACTCCCGCCACCATACATTGAATTCCACATATACAGAATCAGTGTCATCGCACACGCATCAGCCCCACCCCCGTCATCGCGAGCGAGGGGACCGAGCGTGGCGATCCAGGCTGTTTTTCATTGCCTGCTGCAGCGGTAACTCCTAAGAACATGGATTGCCACGTCGCTGACGCTCCTCGCAATGATGACTTGACTTATCCATGAATCATGAGGCGTTAATCTATTATCGAATATCATCGATTCTGATTTATTGACAAGGATTCATCATGGCATTTTCTTCCATCACCCGCACACTTGGTCTTGTCACCTTGTTGGGATCTTCCCTATCACCGCTGCAGGCAACGGAAGTGCCGGACTTTGAGGATCTCCCTCCACAATCAACCCGCTTCGATGATCTTCCCGAAGACGCCGTCTTGCAGGTGATGACATTCTTGCCCGATCGCGACGTTGCAAGACTTGGCCTGACTTCCAAAGCCGTCAACGTGACTTCCAAAGCCCTCGAGACGACTTCCACAAAGGCGCTTCGAGCGATGGTTCATGGAACACCCCTTAAGTACGGCGTAGGTGAAGAGCATCACCTCCTGCAGGACTTGCCGACATTGAGGGTCCAGCACATTTTAGAGCAAATTGCCCAAGAAGATCAGTACCTTGCGGTGCCAATGAATTCAGATCTTTGCGCCCTGATGCCAGAGACGCTCAGACTGGCGGATCTTGCGGATTGGCGGGCCCAATTGCCTCTCGCCATGCCGTTGTATGAGGCCGCCTTTGGCAAAGACTTCCCCGACACCCAGGTGGACTTGGCGCTGCAGCACCTGTTGGCGGTGTTGGACACCCGCGTTTACGTCCAGCGCCATAACGTCAATAAAAGTTTCGCGCAGTTTGCAGCCAAGAAAGCGCAGAGTCTGATTCAAAGCCTGCAAAACCAACGGCAAGCACGTCCTTTTGTGAATTTATTGCATGGCAACGCGGATGGAGCGCTCCTTGCGACCCAACCCCACACCCTTGTCTTCAGCGATGCCGAACTAACCCAGCCAGAGACCCAACAAAAACTCAATAAGATTCTGGCAACACAAACCGCAGACCACGCCCACCCTGTGATACTCAGCGTGGGGTATAATCCTCAATTACTCAAAGAGGGTACCCTGCATCTAGGTAGTTATCGGCTGCCGTTCAAGTTGTGCAACCTGACGGTGACCAATCCCTCAGGAAACGTCACAAGCACTGGGTCTTGGTTTCTTAGTAAACAAAAAAAACTTATCTCTTTGCGCTTGGCGGGATTCCAAAACATCTACCAAATCGGGAGGGGGTTACTCGATGATTGCAGCAGCTTGACCAGCGTGGATCTGTCATCCTTCAAAAATGTGAGCCAAATCGGGAGCGATTTCCTCTCAGGGTGCAGCAGCATGACCAGCGTAGATCTGTCACCCTTCAAGAGGGTGACCCAAATTGGGAGCCATTTCCTCTATAGATGCTGCGCTTTAACCAGCTTAGATCTCTCTGTTTTCAAAAATGTCACGGTGATCAGCGACTCTTTCCTTGTGTGGTGCGCCGGCTTGACGCACTTGGATCTCTCCGCTTTCAAGAAGGTGACCCAAATTGGCTCGAGTTTCCTCAGCGTATGCACCGGCTTGACCAGTTTGAATCTCTCAGCCTTCAAGAAGGTGACCCAAATTGGGGCTAGTTTCCTCTCTAGTTGCAGCGCCTTGACCAGTTTGGATCTCTCATCCTTCAAGAATGTCACCCAAGTTGGGGTTAATTTCCTCTATGGTTGCAGCAGCTTAACCAGCGTGGATCTTTCCCCCTTCAAGAACGTCACAATAATCGAGGGCAATTTCCTCTACGACTGCGGCGCCCTGACCCATGTGGATCTCTCTGGATTTAGGAATGTCAAGGAAATTAGAGGCTGGTTTCTCTCTGGTTGCAGACGTTTAACCAGTGTGGATCTCTCTGCTTTCAAAAATGTGACCACAATTGGGTCCTGTTTTCTCATTGGTTGCAGCAGCTTGACCAGCGTGAATCTCTCACCCTTGAGAAATGTAACCCACATTGGCTTTCATTTCCTTTACGGGTGCAGCGGCTTGACCGGCGTAGATCTCTCATCCTTTGGGGGTGTCCATAACATTTCTGATAATTTCCTCGCCAAATGCAGTGGCTTGACCAGCGTGGACCTTTCAGGATTGAGAAACGTCAAGCAAATCTGTCCAGGCTTCATCTCGAATTGCACCGCCCTCACACCCGAGGCACAAAAGCACGTTCGCGCCTTTTGCAAGAAGCGGGGCATGGAGTGGAAGCCAGAAAAATAAAAGCGATTTTCATAAGCATCTCTCTGACCCAATTTGCGGTCAGGATCAAAAGGAGGCGCCCCGCCTCTTTTCATTTTTGGGGCGTCTCCAGTTTTTATTTTACTCTCATCAACACACGGTATCAGGAAGGCGAGGCGTAATGTTGTCCACTGAATGCGCCCTACCCGCTGGAAGACTTAATCTCCAGGCATCTTCCTGAGTGCAGGATAGCCTCAATCGCCTGGGCCGAGAGGGGTTTTGAGAAAAGGTACCCCTGGCCGTAATCGGCCTCTAGGGCAACCAATTGGCTTAATTGCTGGGGTAACTCGATGCCCTCTGCGATCACTGAAAGCCCTAAAAGCTTCGCTAAGCGGATGATAACGCGGGTCAGGTTTTGGTCTGTCTGGCTTTCGTGCAATCGAGCAATAAAACTTTGATCCACCTTTAATGATGAGAAGGGCAACTGGCTCAAATAGCGTAGGGACGAATATCCCGTCCCAAAGTCATCGATGGCAATACCAATACCCCTCGAGCGAATACGATTAAACAGCGCGGTTACACGATCCAAATTGCCAATAAGTGTGGACTCGGTTACCTCAAGCAGCAAATGCCTTGCAGCGAGTCCACTGTTTTCCAGCGCCCCTTCAACACACTGCACAAAATCCAACTGCTCAAGCTGGAAAGCTGACACATTCACGCTCATATAAGGGGGGGTCTCGCCGCAGAGGTGGTGCCATTGTTTTATTTGCTGACAACTTTTCTCAAGCACCCATTGACCAAGATCGGAAATCAAGCGGGTCTCTTCTGCAAGGGGAATGAAATCAACAGGTGACAAGGTACCAAAATCAGGATGATTCCAGCGCAGCAAAGCTTCAAAGCCAGCAATTTTATGACTTTTTAACTCGACAATAGGTTGGTAGAGAATATCCATCTCACCCCGTTCGATGGCATGCTTTAATCCCCGCTCAAGGGTCAGGCGTTGCAGAGATTGAACGCGCATGGATGCATCGAAAAATTCAATACACCCGATTCCCCGTTTTTTTGCGCTGTGCATGGCAAGGGCAGCATCACTTAAAAGTTGCTCGGGATCCGATGGCTGGTCCAGGGTGACGAGGATACCAACACTGGCCGTCACACTGAGCTCATGATCCGCAATCACAATGGGCTCCTTTAAGGCATCTAAAATACGCAGGGCCAAACTCTCAACAGCGTCCCGCTCCCACATGCGCGGCAAGAGAATGGCAAATTCGTCCCCTGCAAGGCGCGCCATGGTGTCCTCGCTGCGGATGCGTCCCAGCACACGTTCTGCAAACAAACGCAGCAAGGTATTGCCGTTCTCATGCCCAAGGGTATCGTTAATTTGCTTAAACCCATCGATATCCAGGAAAAAGAGCGTATATTTTGTGCCACGCAGCCTTTCTTGATGTAAACGATCTAAGAATAAGCGGCGATTGGGCAACGCGGTAATTGCATCAAATACGGCATCATGGGCAAGACGTTGCTGTTGAATTTTTTGTTCCGTCAAATCAACAAGTGTACCTGCAACCCTCAGCGCCTGGCCGTTGGAGTTGAATTTTGCGGCTGCACGCACCAAGAGCCATATATAATGTCCCCGTCGATGTAACACCCGAAACTCGCACCAAAAATTCTCAGAACTTTTTTGCAGATAAGAGCGAAAAGCATTATTGACGATTTCTAAATCTGCTGGGTGGATTCGGGACAAAAGATAATCAGCTTTCAACTCTTGCAAAGCTGGAAAACCAAGCATTTCTCGCATTCTGGCAGAGGCCCATATTTCGCCAGTTTCAACATTCCAATCCCAAAATCCCTCTCCAGAGGCATGCGCAATAAGTTCATACCGCTCATGGTCGTTCACCCGCGCGCTGTCTTCGGTTGTTGACCCTGGGGATTTTTCCAAAAAAC
Organism: Holosporales bacterium; assembly: GCA_046318415.1. Lineage (GTDB taxonomy): Bacteria > Pseudomonadota > Alphaproteobacteria > Caedimonadales > Caedimonadaceae > JBKCUK01. Next base: position 5,307 of record JBKCUK010000015.1, read on the forward strand.
CATTGAGAGGACATGAAGATGCAGGATGACTGACAGTTAAATTCGCACATAGCTGTGCGTAGGTTGCATCAACGAGGCGGATAAGAAGCTCGGTATCAAGTTGGCCGCCTTTACAGGATTGCTGATACTGCTGATAAAGCAGGGGATGCAGGGCATCCTTGGCATCAATGCGATCCATCGGGATACCCAACCATAGCTGCATGGACTATCAAGCAAAATGGCAAGCACCCATTGCGCAGCTCCTCATTTCGCCTGAGCATCCTGATACCTCCTTATTTTCTCTCACTTTCCCCCAACAGGCTTAAGAAAAACTTAAAGCGAGGTATTTTAGTAAAAGAGGACTCACCCCCTAGAGCATGCGACGCAGGACCCCATCACGTCGAATGAAGTGGTGATAAAGCGATCCGGCCACATGCAGAACAAGGGCGATCATCACGATGGTTCCAGTCACTTCGTGGGTTTCGTAAAAGAATCCAGCAGCAGGTGTTTTTTCAGAAAAAACCGGAGGAATGGTAAAGACACCAAAATAATTAATGCCATAACCGCCAAGTAAGCTCATCAGTATACCGCTTAAGGGCATTAAAAAAAGACAAATATAAAGCAGCACAATATTAGCCCGGGCCGCCCACTTCACAATTTGGGGCGTCCTTTCTGGCAGCGGAATAAAGCCATTTTGCATGCGCCATAGCGCACGTGCAAACATGAAGACGAAAACCGTCACACCAAAGGATTTATGCAGGGTATAAACCGTCATTTTGGTGGCCCCCGCCTCAAGATCCCCCATAAAAAGGCCAACCCCTAGGATGACAATAAAGACAACGCCGATTCCCCAATGAAATAAGCGACTTAGGGTGCCATACCGGGTCGGATTATCTTGCATCATACTGGGCCTCCATTGTTGTTTATTTATTCTCGTATCGTTTAATGCATTGCATCGGCTGCGATCCCAGAGTATAGAATTCATGGTTGACTTGATTGTTCAATGAAGTCAACGACGCAATACAAAAGCTGCCCATGCGGGGTACACCAGCTGTTGCTTTGCGTATTTGTCCTTGAAAGGAAATTTATCTATCATGTCTACAGAATCCATGGAAAATTTTGCTGCCTTGCTTGAAGCAACGCCGGCCGGCTCCCTTGATTTGGTTGGGTCAGTTGTTAAGGGCTTTGTGGTTGCCATCGACGGCGATAGCGCCATTATCGATGTGGGACTCAAGTCCGAAGGCCGCGTCACACTCACAGAATTTTCGATTGCAAATCGTCCTGCCACCATTAAGCCCGGTGATACCGTTGACGTGTTCATCGAGCGCATGGAAAACCGCGATGGTTTGATCGTCCTCAGCCACGAAAAGGCAAAGCGCGAAGCCGCTTGGCTGGATCTCGAGCAGTCGTTCAAAGCGAATCAGTCTGTTAAGGGTATCATCTTTGGCCGCGTTAAGGGTGGCTTCACGGTGGACCTGGGTGGTGCTGTGGCGTTCTTGCCTGGCAGCCAGCTGGACATTCGCCCCATCAAGGACCCAAGCCCCTTGATGAATATCGAGCAACCATTTGTCATTTTGAAGATGGACCGCTCACGCGGCAATATCGTGGTTTCACGCCGCGCGATTATGGAAGAGTCTCGTTCTGAGGCCCGTTCTGAGCTGCTCTCCACCATTGAAGAAGGTAAGATCCTTGATGGTGTGGTCAAGAATGTCACCGACTACGGTGCGTTCATTGACTTGGGCGGTGTGGATGGTCTTCTGCACGTCACCGACATTTCCTGGAAGCGCATTAATCATCCTTCCGAAGTGCTGCACTTGGGTCAAAGCATCAAGGTTCAGGTCATTCGCTACAACCGCGACACCAACCGTATCTCCCTTGGCATGAAGCAACTGGAGAGCGATCCTTGGGGCGGCATCGAAGCCCGTTACCCAGTGGGCAACAAGGTACGTGGTAAGATCACCAACATCACCGACTACGGTGCGTTTGTTGAGCTGGAAGAGGGTATCGAAGGTCTGGTCCACGTGTCCGAGATGAGCTGGACAAAGAAGAACATTCATCCAGGTAAGCTGGTTTCCAGCAGCCAAGACGTTGAGGTCATGGTCCTTGAAGTAGATCCTCAAAAGCGCCGCATTGCCCTTGGCATGAAGCAATGCAACGAGAACCCATGGAAGGTTGTTGCAGACCAATACCCAGCCGGCACCGAGTTCGAAGGCGAAGTGCGCAACATTACCGAATTTGGTTTGTTCGTGGCTGTATCCAACGAGCTGGATGGTATGGTTCACATGTCCGACCTCTCTTGGGAGATGCCTGGCGAAGAAGCCATCAAGACCTTTAAGCGCGGTGAAAAAGTGCGCGTGAAAGTCCTTGAGGTGGATGCTGAGAAGGAGCGCATTGCCCTTGGAATCAAGCAATTGCAGTCTGATCCATTTGCAGCTGGCCTTGCTGAAATCAAGAAGGGCGACATCGTAACCTGTGAAGTCACCACCATCACTGAGGGTGGTCTTGAGGTACGCGTTGGCACATCTGGTCTTCCAGGCTTCATCAAGAAGGTGGACTTGGCCAGGGAACGCGCCGATCAACGACCAGAGCGTTTTGCTGTTGGTGAAAAGGTTGATGCCAAGGTAATGTCCATCGAGCGCAGCACACGCCGCGTCAATCTCTCCATCAAGGGCCGCGAAGTCCAGGAAGAGAAAGAGGCCGTTGCCGCCTATGGTTCGACCGACAGTGGCGCCAGCCTCGGCAATATCTTGGGCGCAGCCTTTAACAAGGTGAAGGACCAAGCTGCTGAAGCTGCAAGTGAAGAGCCCAAGGCTTCCAAGACCAAGAAAAAAGCTGAATAGCTTTTAAATCATCCACGTTATTGTTAAGGGGGCACCAGCCCCCTTTCTTTTTTGCCTTTTGGCTCGTTGCTCGGCAGCCAGTACATCTTGTTCTTATGCTCACCGCGCCCCGTTTTTTTGTGGGTAACCCCAATGGTGTACTAGCCGCTCTTTGCGGCACTTTTTTTTCACCAGGCATAATCCATCTCTTAAAAAGGATATTAGCTTAATCATCCTGAGGCATGTATTTAAATTTATAATTCTCATGATCTTAAGCTGGCATGTTACGATGGTCTATTGAACTTTAGATGCAACAGGGGTAAGTAAGCATATAGAAGACAAGGGACGACCTGATATGGATAAGAAATTCATTGCCACACTCGATCTTTTAAAAGAACGCTATACGGTGATTGCTGAATCTAAGCCTCTTGGGGTAGGCATCCATCAAAATATCATCGATGCCAATTCTGATATTAAGCCTTTTGCGGTACGCCGCGCCTTGCAGTGGCATACGGGTTCGCCTCAGTACCTTAAAAACATCATAGAGCATACCCACCGCGTTCACCTGGACGGATCAGAGGCCGAGCCCATCACCGAAGAACAAAGAGAGGTCGCTCGGAAAACTTTGAACGAGCGCGAAGAGCGCGCCCAAGAAATCCGCAACCAACGCCGGCAAGAACGCTTTACCGCCCGAGACCAAGAAGCGTTGCAACGCCTGATGTCTAAATTTGCGAGAGATTAGGTTCAAGAAATTCTTTGGGGGGGACGGGGATGAGATTTACCCCGCCCCGTGTCGCCTGTGACTTCGCTCAAACCATGTCTTAAGTTGCTAAGCCATCCCCCTATTTCATGCCAAAAAAGTTGATTCATTGACACAACATCTCTTAAACGAGTATCTGTGGGCGATTAGCGTTAATATTGAGGGGTTTCCAGGTGTACCGTAAAAAAATTTTCAACCGCTTGGTTCAATCGATTCTTTTGTCCACGGCACTCAACGTCCTGAGCACCGATCTCTCGCCTGCAAGCGAGCTGATTAGTAACGTTAATTCAGATTCCCTAACATATGACGAGAAACCTTTTGGGGCTACGATTTGTGTTAACTATGTAACCAATCTATATATTCACTACACACAAAACTCAGCCAAGCTTAACCAGATTCAGTGCTTTATCAAGACCAGCGACGTAAGTCCTGAAATTCAAGCACAACTTCTCAAGGCCACACATGGATTTTGCGCATTAGATCCGGCAGATTGGGGACGAATCGTTGATTACGTAAAAAAGGATTTCACCTCTACTTTCGATTACACGCCTGAAGATTGGATCACCCTGGCGATTGCCCTCAAACTTGAAAGACTTGATACGCTTGATTCCTTTTTAAAACTCAGTCGTTGGTTTTGTACCGACCTGAAAGCGCCCGAATCCCGCATCATCCAGCGCCTAGAAACCGCCTATGTGGTAGATCGGGCGAACCTTGAGAATTTGGAACAAAGTTGGGCGCTCTTAAACGGTATGAACATCCTCCCGCAAAATAAGATTCGCCTCGTGATCATGGGCTTGTTGAAGAATACTGATAGTCTCGATATTAACATCCTGAAGAAAAGCCTACCTTTTTTCCAGGAAGGCTTGACGACAGACCTCCCAGACGACATCAAGCACTTTGAGCTTTTAGGAAGGCTCTATGTCCGCAGTCCGCAACAACGGCAGAAACTGATAAACACTATCCGCGAAAACGGCCCCGTCGCGCGCAAGCTGAATAACCTTACTTTTTTAAGTTTTTGCCAGTCCTGTAAAAAAGACTTAACCAAACAGTGGATCACAGCCCAAGAAAGCCTGGAACAAATCCCAGCGTCCCAAAGCCACATCACTAAGGGTTTTCCAATTAGCTATTTGATCAACAATCTACTGCATATGCCCCAAGAAGAGCATTTGCAAACTCTGGAATCCTATTACCATTTTCACACGACCTATAGGGAATTGTTAGATCGCCCAGAAGAGCGATTTTACATCAGAGCCCTCAAAGGAATTTTTGGGCAACAACTGGAATTAACGCTGAAAAAAGCGGATTATTTTTTGAAAGACACCGCAAGTAACTGGCTATATGTTTCGGATATTGAAGATTCAGAGGCTGATTCTGAAGAGGATGCATCAATATCGAGTACCGAGGATAACGATGATGGGGTGTTTGGCACAGCTGCGCCATGGCAAGGACACGACGGCGGCGACGAGATCCAGGGCAGCGCGAGCGACAGCCACGACCTTGTGGATACCTCCCCAGCCACTGTGGATTTCTTTTCTCTACCCGTGGCAGAAAAGATATCTTTCACACCCCAAAAGTTATCGCAGGACGAAGTCGAAAAGATTCTGACTTATACTTATAGATTTCATGAAGAAGACCTAAATGAGCTTCTGACACTTGCAGCCCCCCTTATGCCAAAGCTATTGACGGGCAGGCTTAAAGCCAACTTATTTTTAGCTATTTGCTTTTTACCACGTTCTTTAAGAACTGATTTTGTTGATCTGTTGATACATACCCCACCGTTTCGAGGTTCGAATCCTATAAATGCAGGTGAAGTCCTCATAGACATGGCTTACTATTATTTAGTATCCCCGCCCATATTATGGCACGATTACAAAAATAAACTAAGAATGCTGTATCAACAGCGCCCAGGTCACTTCGAAGAGGAAAATTTTAGCGAGTTTTTTTTCAAGCTCAAACCCGAGAATTTCACGCATGTTACGAACCACTGGAATCATATCCTTGAGGAAAGCGCAAGCCACAACAAACGTTTTATTGCAAAAATACTGACCTCGTTCGCGGAACGCATGGGCTTTCCTGAAGACCATCCAATCTTGCAAAAACTCTTAGAGATCTATGCATCGGGATCAAGTAAAGCTGGCCCCCGAAACATCGCCAAATTTCATGCCTTGGTTACCCATTATCGCCAGCAACCTATAGCATGGGATGCGCTGACATTGCCGACGCTGAACATGGGCACTAAGAGTGTTAAACTGAATCCGCAAAAATTCAAAAGCCTTTCTGATGGGGAAGTCCCTGGGATGGTGCCCGCAACGCAGGTACCAAACTGTGATTTTGATTTTTTTAATAAAACTCGAAAAAGACTGGAAGAACGACTGGTGCATTCACCACAGCTGGCACGGACGATTCAGGATGTATTGGCAGAAAGTGCCCCTTTTGCCAGCGATACCGGTGAAGCACCAGAGGATTTTGCGTCCCTGATGGCGGGGGCACTCGGCAGTGCACAGCTGCAGATGATTCTTGAAGCTCAAGTGGATGAAAGGCACCTTCTTCCCATCATCACTGCAAAACTGCGCTCTATTGTGGCTTATTTAGAAAGTTTGGACAACGAACCAACCTTCGGTTACGCCCATCAGTTGACGCCCCGAGAAGAACGTTTCATTCGAATTTTAAGCGTTATCCAAGCGTGTTCTTATGGCAAGACGGGGGGCATCGAAAATGTTTATAACCTCCTTGAAGACAATTTCAAATTTAATCAAAACCACGCGGGAGCCCAAGCAGACAGAGCTGTATCAGGATTTGTGCAGCAGGTGATCGCACGGCAAATAGAAAGCATGTTCTCGGGCTGCAACGCCCTCACGAAAGAACTCGCTGATCTTCCTGATGAAAAGGAAGTTGAGCAGGCTGTTCATTTTGGTCTTTACCTAAAAAATATGATTGCCCACGAGGTGGGGTTGCCGCATAAGCTGGTTCTCGACCAGTATTCCAAGCTGCTGCCACAATCCCTGATTGACCACAGCAAGCAACACCTGATCGAGGCCTACTATCAACACTTCACCCCCGAAGGGGTGGTGCGCAGTGTGCAGGCTGGCATCAACCAAGCATTGAGCTCGAAGAATCGAATCATCACCTTCCAAGCGCTCAACCAGGTGATCAATGGGGACTTAGAAGAAGATTGGGACCTTGATCTCAGCAGTGGAAGTTGCACGCTGACTCCAGCGGGCACCGTTAAACTGTTATCCCTTTTGGGATACCTGATTGAGAAAGACGCAGCTTTTGTCAGGTAACAACAATGTCGGGGGATTGTTTGCCCCCCGACAGTCCAGCCGAAAAGTCTCGTGTTTCGAACCCTTGGATAAAGGATAGGACGCGGTCCTTGACTAAGATATCTGTGAGTTTTGGATAGGATTCTCACCCCATGATAGAGGCTTTGTAAGCCACCCTTGATAGGGTAGACTTTTATTGAAGACGTCCGGATCAATCTGGCGTTCTGCTCAAAAGAAAAACAAAATAACACGTGACAGCAGCATGTCAGACGTTCTGGGCTATGGACTTTTTTTCTGCATGGGTACCACCTTTGGCTTTTTTGGGGCTGGGGGCGCCATCCTCGCTGTGCCGCTCATGGTCTATGGCTTTAAGCTGCCGTTAATCCTTGCAACCACCTATTCCCTTGCCATTGTTGGGTGCGCAGCATCTGTTGCCGCATGGCGGCAGCGCCAGCATATCGACTTTTCCAATGCGATTGTTTTTGGGCTTCCTGCCATGTTTGGTATGTTCCTCACCCGCCGAGAACTGATGCCTATGATGCCCGAACACCTTGGCCCTGTGCCAACCGAGTCTGTCATGGTTGTTTTTCTGGCTATGCTGATGGGTTTATCTGCCTATGCTATGATCGCGCCAGTTAAGGGATTGGCACTGGCCCCTGACACACCGCAGCGTCAACGAAGCTTGGCCATAGCAGCAGGTCTTTTGATTGGCATGCTGATGGGCATGGTTGGCGGGGGTGGTGGATTTTTGAATGTACCCACCCTTGCACTGCTGTTGGGACTGACGATCCATCGGGCGATCGCGACCTCTTTTGCTGTGGGAGCCACCATGTGTGCCATAGGCTTTATGGTGGATCCTTTGCCCCTTTCGATGAATCAAAAATACCAACTGCTGAGCTTTATCTTCCTGACACTCTGCGGCATTTTGGTCGGCAGTTCTCTCAGCCAAAAGGTGAAAGCTGAAAAATTAAAAAAAGCACTCGGGTACTTTCTTTTGCTGTGCGCGATGTTGATCTTTTCAGAACAACTCTATGAATTAGTTGAATTTTATCAAAAATAAATTGCTTTTACCCTTTAGGGAAATGGCTATCTTGGATAAAAGTAGAAAGAGACCCACAAAGATGAAGGAAGGTTACATGCATCCTATACCCCAGCACCTCAGAACCCTCGGCTTGTCGGCAACCGTCATTTTGGCGCTCTTGCAGCCGCAGGCAAGCCAAGCCTCAAACCAAAATGCCCTTTCTAATCTACCTGATGAGGTCACGCCCATGAACACCAATGCCGCTTCACGTATCATCTCTCACCAGACAGAATTGCCCGATTTGTATGGGAAAATAGAACAGGTGAAGAGGCGAATCGAAGATAAAGGCGATCTTCCCCATGCAACTGTCTCTGAGCAACTCGAAATCCTGAATCAAGTGCCCGATTCATCTTTTGGTCGTGAGATCTTTTTACGCGCCGGCATTACGGGCGTCATGACGCAACGCATGTGTCTGCATCCAGTCACACCTCAGAACGAACCCTTAAGCCCGTTGGATGATTTTTTGCTGAACCATGCCCCAAGCGTTAAAGCCACACAACAGCGTTTTCAAATTTTTAAGAAGCTTTTGCAGGAAGAGGTTCGTGAGAACGTTGTCATGGCCTCATGCCCATGCGGCACCATGGACGACCTCTTGGGTTTAGACTTCACCGGCATCAACGCTTATCAGTTGGTTGGTATTGATCTTGCTGCTGATTCCCTTGATCTGGCAGCGGACAATGCGCGCCAGCATCAGCAACAATATCATACCGAGTTTATGCAGCAGGACGCCTGGCACATGGATGTTGAGAATACATTCGATGTCATAACTAGCAACGGCCTGAATATCTATGAACCCAATAATGAACGGGTCATCGATCTCTACCGCGCCTTTTATAAGGCCCTCAAGCCAGGCGGGGTATTGATCACCAGCTTCTTGACACCTCCCCCAAGCGCTGCGGGAGAGAGCCCATGGAAAATGGCACGCATTGATTCAGAAAACCTACGCCGTCAGCGCATTTTCATGGCCGATCTTACACAAGTTCAGTTTATGAACTTCAGAAGCTATGAGCAGACAGAGACGCAATTGTTCCAAGCGGGATTCAGCGACTTAATCTTCCATGAGGACGAAGCAAACATGTTCCCCACGGTTATAGCGCGCAAACCAAGCTAAACCAACAGAGCGTCCATTGAACAACCTCAATAAACGCGTGCCAATCCGGACGTCAGTTTGTTAATGTTTTATAAAGTTTCGGTTGCTCAAAGTGAGATGGGATGTAACATTAGGTCCTTGCACACATAACAAGAACAGGAGAACAAGAGCCCGATGCAGGTGTTTGCCCAAAGCGCACAGATTCTGCGAACCTTTCGCTCAAGCATCAGCGCTTTAAGGCTGGCTATCGTCATATGGTTTTGTGGTGCTTTATTCTACTTCTACAAAGGCATGGTGGTGGTCTCGCCCAGCATCATGACCGAAGACTTGATGCGGGCGTTTGGCGTCAATGGGTTTGCATTGGGTGTGCTGGCAGCTTGGTATTATAACGCCTATGCCGCCATGCAAATTCCCCTTGGGATTATTATGGACCGCTTTGGACCAAAGCGGGTCCTGGTCTTTTCCGCATCCCTCTGCAGTATTGGGTGCTTTTTGTTCAGCTCTGCCCCGTCCATCGAACAAGCTTCCCTTGGGCGCCTCCTCATGGGCGCGGGCTCAGCGTGCGCTTACATTGGTACCCTTAAATTAATCACCCTTTGGTTTCCGCCCCACATGAATGCCCGTATGATTGGGCTCACCATGGTGATGGGAACCCTTGGCACCACAACGGGTGGACGTCCCCTGGCCCTGTTGATTGAAAATATGGGGTGGCGCAGCGGCGTGATGGTGATGGCGGCCATCGGCTCGACCATTGCGTTGATGATTTACTTTTTTGTGCGCGATGAGCAAGCACCACGCAGCGAGATCGAGCATACCTACGACCAGGGCGGGCCTCAGCGCAAACTGACCGATGGCCTTAAATACGTGGTGCGCTCTGTCCCCACTTGGCTGATTAGTTGCTATAAGCTGTTGATGTATGTCCCCCTTGCCGCATTTTCTGAACTTTGGGGCGTTCCTTATTTGATGGAGCTCTATAAAATTGATCGGGCCGATGCCGCTTGGATGATTTCTTTTACCTTCATGGGAATTGCCATTTTTTCGCCCATTACGGCAGCGCTATCGGATTTCATAAGATCGCGAAAAATTCCCATGATTGCAGGTGCTGTGGCGGCGTTTATTATATATATGATGATTATCTATATACCTAACATTCCACAAAGCATGATGTATGTTCTCTTGTTTGTGGCGGGTATTGCATTCACCGGTCAGGTGATTGGCTTTGTGAGTATTTGTGAGATTATGCCCATTTGGGCCAGCGGCGTTTCCTTGGGTGTTGCCAACATGACGGTCATGCTTTCGGGCGTTATTTTTGAACCTTTGATAGGCAAACTGTTAGATGTGGTTTGGAATGGCACGATCACCAACGGTATTCGAGATTATACCTTGAGTAACTATCATGTGGCCCTCAGCGTGATTCCCATGGCACTTTTTGCATCAATCGCCGTCATTTACTTTGTGCCAGAGACGTTCAAACGTCATGGGCAGACTGTACCAAGCACGCCGAAGGATACCGCATGAGCTTGGATATCCTGGTCACTGGATGCGCCGGCTTTATTGGTTTTCATGTGTGCAAAGCCCTTCTTGATCAAGGACATCGTGTGATCGGCATTGATAACCTCAATCCGTATTACGATGTGAAACTCAAGCAAGCCCGCCTTCAACAGATTCAACAGCATCCCCGTTTTGCTTTTCACCCCCTCGATATTGCCGATCATCAAGCCCTTGAGGAGGTCTGGCACCACTATCCAGGGATCATGCATGTGATTCACCTGGCGGCCCAGGCAGGGGTGCGTTACTCCCTCACCCACCCTCGAAGCTATATCCGCTCCAACATCGATGGGCACCTCAACATCCTTGAAATCGCCCGTGCGAGACCTGGATTTCAACACCTTGTCTATGCCAGCTCATCTTCTGTCTATGGCGCCAATCAGAAAACGCCCTTTAGCACAAATGATCCGGTGGACCATCCCATTTCCCTCTATGCGGCCACAAAACGCAGCGATGAGCTGATGAGTTTCACCTATGCTCATTTGTTTAATGTGCCGGCCACAGGGCTTCGCTTTTTCACCGTTTATGGGCCTTGGGGGCGTCCGGATATGGCCTATTTTTCCTTTACGCGGGATATATTGGCGGGCAAGCCCATCACGTTATTTAACCATGGCCAGATGCGGCGTGATTTTACCTATATTGATGATGTGGTGTCCGGGGTTCTGGCGGCACTGCATCGGCCGCCAAAAGCACATCAGGACTCCCCACCCCATCGTGTGTTCAATCTTGGCAATAGCCGTGCAGAATCCCTTGGTGACTTTGTCGCGACACTGGAAGAACTGTGCGCAAAGAAGGCCACCATCAACTTTGCACCCATGCAGCCAGGAGACGTGCCAGAGACCTTCGCGGATACTCGCCTCAGCCAAGAAATCCTCGGCTATCAACCGCACACACCCATTCAAGAGGGCCTTGCCAAGTTTGTCGCCTGGTACCGTCACTTCTATTCATGCTAGCTCCAACGTTAAATTCCATCCTTGGTGAGACTCTCTGCCTACGGCTCATTCAGCCCAGGGGGTAAAAAACTAGATCCCAGTGCTTTTTTGTGCTAGCTGAATGGGGCATTACTTAGCCTTATTGCGGAGAATACCATGCCCCGATATCCATTAAGTCTTTTTTTGGCCGCCATCATCTGGACGTTTGCCTCAACCGTTGATGCAACCGAAACCCTTAAAGACGAGATTCAAAACAAAGAGAGCGGCGTGCGTGATCAAAAGTTAGTTATGAAGCCACGGGTGAGTTCCATAAAGGCAGGGCATCCAAGAGCTTTTCCGCTGGTAGCCCTTGAAATGGTGGGAATCGACATTGTTCCACCGCAACCAACATTCACGTCCCGGAATGCGCCAACCAGCGAGACGCAAACGGACTGCCGCATCATGTAGGCCTGCGAAATCAATCGCGGGGATGCACCATGTCTGCAGGGTTGACCCATGCATCAAACTGCTGCGGCGTCAGCAACCCAAGGCTCATGGCCGCTTCTTTCAGGGAAGTGCCCTCCTGATGGGCTTTTTTCGCAATCAAGGCGGCATTATCATAGCCCACATGGGGATTCAAGGCTGTTACCAGCATCAGGGATTCATTCACAAGCTTTGCAATGCGTTGGGTATTGGCCTCGATTCCCACCACACAATGATCGGTAAAGCTATTGATCGCATCGGCCAGTAACCGAATGGACTGCAACAGGTTGTAAATAATCACAGGCTTGAACACGTTCAGCTCAAAATGACCTTGAGATCCTGCCACGGTGATGGTGACGTGGTTGCCCATGACTTGGGCTGCAACCATGGTCAAGGCCTCGGACTGGGTGGGATTGACCTTACCGGGCATAATCGAAGATCCCGGTTCATTGGCAGGAAGATTGAGCTCACCGATGCCACACCTTGGGCCCGAGCCCAACAGGCGGATGTCATTGGCAATCTTCATGCATGATGCTGCGACCACATTCAAAGCACCTGAGAGCTCAAGACATGCATCATGGGCTGCCAAGGCCTCAAACTTATTGGGGGCGGTCACAAAGGGAAGCCCCGTGATCTCAGCCACCTTCTGGGCGAAGAGCTGGTCAAAGCCCCGTTTTGCGTTGATGCCCGTTCCCACAGCCGTACCACCCTGCGCCAACTGATAAAGCCGTGGCAAGGCTGCTTCAATACGCTGCAGACCATAGGTCATCTGTGTTGCATAGCCACTGAATTCCTGACCTAAGGTCAGAGGCGTGGCATCCTGAAGATGGGTGCGCCCAATCTTGATTATCTCTTTAAACGCATGGGCCTTTTGGTCGAGGGCGGCTGCAAGTTTTTGGAGGGCTGGGACCAGGGTCTGATGGACCTCAAGGGCGGCTGCAATATGCATGACGGTGGGAAAGCTATCATTGGATGACTGCCCCATGTTCACATGATCGTTGGGATGAACGGGTGCCTTGCTGCCAAGTGTGCCCCCCAGAAGCTCGATGGCCCGGTTGGCGATCACCTCGTTCGCATTCATGTTGGTTTGCGTTCCAGACCCGGTTTGCCAGACAACGAGGGGGAAATGATCGCTGAGCTCCCCTTCCATCACTTCTGTGGCAGCTTGAATGATGGCCTTTGCGAGGGTTTCAGGCAAAACCTTCAAGGCAAGGTTTACCTCAGCAGCTGCCCGCTTTTGCACGCCAAAGGCCCGCACAAGGGCTTCTGGCATGCGTTCTTCACCGATGCGAAAATTACGGCGTGAGCGCTCGGTCTGGGCGCCCCAGTACCTGTTATGGGGGACCTCAATAGGTCCAAATGAATCGGTCTCGATACGTGTTTCCTTGAGATTTGTCTGGGATGCCACCATGATCTTTGCTCTCAGTTTCGTATGGGTTGATGCTTTCTGCTTCCATACTGTGTCTGGAAAAAATTCAAAATTCGTTAAAATTATATAAAATTTGGATTTTTCCGAGGTCTGGATGAGGTCTCATGCATCGATCTTTAAACGCTCAAAAAAAGCCTTTAACGACGAAGGAGAGGCATAATGCTTCATGATGCGCATGCACACCTCAACAAGTCCTGAGCCATCCTCACTAAAGGCAGTGTACCGACAATTGGTCGGATAGGTCCCATCAGATAGACGCTTAGTGTACTCCGTGAGAATGACAAGCAAAGGCGCCTTATCATGATGAAGGATAAACTCAACTTTTTCGGTGTCGACCCCTGCATCCACACTGAGTTTCAGTGTTTTGACTCTCTGTTTTAATTTACGCAATTGGGATTTGGTCAAAGAAAAGGCATTGAAGTAAGTAACCGGCGTCAGGGGCGTGCTCAGCAAATGCTGGTCTGAAATCAAGCTATCTGCAGCGCGCTCGACAGGGCTTAACAAGTGCTGCGCACCCGAGCGATAGACGCATGCTAACCCTTCGCGATATAGCGATGTTCCAGGAAAGCTGCAATTCAACAGGCAACGTCCATACCAATATTCTAGCTCTGCAAAGCAATCGGGGTGTTCCAGGTGCGGTCGTAAATTTTCAGCCGTCCAAGCCATTGGTTTTTGGGGATCAGCACTCGACAGCTCCCAGGCGAGACGGGCGTATAGTCCCTCATCTTGGGCTGCTTTGAGATAGATCGACCGGACTTGTTTCCCCACCTCGGGCCACTGACCATCGATCACAAGGTTGCGAATGATACGCTCTAAGTATTTCGCATTCTGATCGGCACAAAAGACAGACTCAAGATCCTCAGCATTGGGAATTTCAGTGAAATTCTTTTTTGCGTCGTGAGCGCACTCAAAGGCACAGAGGGCTGAAGCCAGGAAGACTTGAACCCGTGCCTGTTTGAGGTGATCTGCTCGCCGAAATAAATCGGAAATCCGCTCAGCGCGCCCTCGAACATGAAAGCGAATATGCTTTTGCGCCTCATTACCATCTTGAAGTTTTCCAACGCGGCTGATCAAGGCAGCATCATCCTTGTCTGGAAGATGGCTTGCACTCAGCGGCATAATGCTGAGACAAGCCCCCAAGACCAGGTGAGAAAAGTACTTTTTCATCAGGAAAAACTCAGCTAATGCTCAGATTCATCTCGCTCAGATATCCGCTTAACTCTCTCACAAGAGCTTGGAGATGTTCGTCTTCTTGCGCTTCGGCACGGGCCACAAGAACCTCTTGGGTGTTGGACGCACGAATGAGCCACCATCCATGGGGATAGGTCACCCGAAGCCCATCCAGATCATTAAAGCCAATGCCCTTTGCCACGAGCTGGGACTTGATGGTGGCTACCACCTCATGTTTATCGGCGCGACCCTCGCAATCGATGCGCAGCTCTGGCGTTGACTGGGCGCGGGGAATACTTTTAGTCCAATCACTCAAGGGGCCCTGCATCAAAGAGGTAATCCCAAGGGTGCGAATCGCAGAATACAGAGCATCATCATAACCATAGTAACGGTCTGCGAAGAAGATATGTCCACTCATCTCACCAGCCAGGGGCGAGCTGACCTCAGCCATCTTGGTTTTGATCAGGGAATGCCCAGTGCGCCACATCAAGGGCTGTCCTCCCATGCGGGCAATCTCATCAAACAGGACTTGGCTTGCCTTCACATCCGCCATGATCACGGCCCCAGGATGGGTCTTCAGCACCTCAGAGGCGTAGAGTTGCACCAACTGGTCACCCCACAAAATGGTGCCCTCGTTATCCAGAACGCCCAGACGGTCGCCGTCGCCATCAAAGGCCAGGCCAAGATCGGCCTTCTCGTCCTTCACAGCTTGACGCAATTGGATCAGATTTTCTTCCACCACAGGGTCTGGATGATGGGCAGGAAAAGTGCCATCAATCTCAGTATTGAGCAAAATGTGCTCTCCCGGAAGGCGGGCGGCCAGGGCTTCAATGACCTCGCCAGCGGCACCATTGCCAGCATCCCATACAATTTTCAACGGACGACCATGACAATAATGTTGTTGAAAATCTTCCATGAGGCGTTTCACGTACGCCTCAAACACGGGCTCGTCACGGATGCTTCCCTGCCCTTCGACAAAGTCCTGTTCTTGGATGCGCGCACCCAAATGGCGGATTTGCTGACCAAAGAAGGGCTTACGCTTCAGGGTCATCTTCATGCCGTTGTATTCACCCGGATTGTGCGAAGCAGTGACCATCACGCAGGCATCCACTTCCAGATGAAAGCCGGCAAAATACGCCATGGGCGAAGGCCCTAGACCAATGCGCAGCACCTCAAGACCACTTGCTGACAATCCTTCACAGACGGCCTTTTCAATGGCAGGCGTGCTGATGCGCCCGTCACGCCCCACGGCCACACGACGCCCGCCCGCCGCAATGACGTCGCTTCCAAAGGCGCGTGCTAATAGATAAGCGTCATTCTCATCCCAATCACGACCATAAACACCACGCACATCGTATTCACGTAAGATTTTGGGGTTAACAGAACGGGTCATCATGCATCCTTGTTTTTTTAAGAACTTTTAGGGCGTCCGATGGAGTAATAGTTCAGCCCTGTTTGAGTCATCTCTTTTGGCACATAGACGTTGCGTAAGTCAATGAAAGTATTGCCCCGCATAATTTCTTTCAAGGCATTCCAATCAAGGGCCGCAAACTCTTTCCATTCGGTCAGGAGTACCACCGCATCCGCACCTTGAACGGCTTCACGCACTTCCACAGCCCAAATCACGTTTGGCAGTAAGGTTTGCCCCTCCTTATATGCTTGGGGATCACAAACCGTCACCTGAACCCCTGCTGCAACCAGCTGCGGGACGATATCAAGACTTGGGCTCTCACGCATATCATCGGTATCAGGTTTAAACGTGGCCCCAAGAAGCGCAATCTTCTTGCCTTTTGGATCGCCCAACAGATCAAGGATACGTGCGGCCATGCGGTGCTTGCGCTGGTCGTTACTGGTAACCACACTCTCAACGATCGAGAGGCTGACCGCATGTTCCCTTGCCGTTTGAACAAGGGCACGTGTGTCTTTGGGAAAACACGAGCCCCCATAACCTGGTCCAGCATTCAAAAAAGCGGCGCCAATGCGATGATCAAGCCCCATGCCACGGGATACCTCTTTGACATCCGCCCCTACTTGCTCGCACAGATCAGCCATTTCATTGATGAAGGCCACCTTAGTCGCCAAAAAAGCATTGGCAGCGTACTTGATCACCTCAGCCGACTCACGCGATGTGACCACCAAAGGCACACCACCTGTCGAGATGGGGCGATAAAGCTGCTGCATCACCTCAGCCGCCCGCGTATCCTCCACGCCAATCACCACGCGATTGGGGCGCATGAAATCTTCGATGGCCGATCCTTCGCGCAGAAATTCGGGGTTTGATGCAACAGAAAACTTTTCATTCCCATGGTACTTGGCGATGATTTCTGCAACCTTGCGTCCAGTCCCCACAGGAACTGTGGATTTGTTCACAACAACAGTATATCCCTGAATGGATTGGGCGATTTCTTCGGCTGCTGCATACACATAACTTAGATCAGCATGACCATCGCCCCGACGGCTTGGGGTACCAACGGCAATGAAGACAATCTCACTTTCAGCAACGGCTGAAGCCATGTCGGTGGTAAATGACATTCTGCCGGCTTTCACATTCTTGCGGACCAAATCCTCAAGACCGGGCTCAAAAATCGGAATGCCACCGGCGTTAAGGAGGTCAATCTTTTGGCTGTCCTTATCGACGCAGGTCACCTTATAGCCAAATTCAGCAAAACAAGTGCCGCTCACAAGGCCGACATATCCAGTCCCAACAACCGTAATCCGCATCAAACTTAATCCTTATCTATTCTAACCTGATGCTCTTGAAGTGCTTGGCGCACAGACGCACCCAGGTCAGAACGCTGCAACGCAACTTTCAGTGTTGCGGCCACAAATCCTGCCTTGTCCCCGCAATCAAAACGCTCGCCCTCAAACTGCAAACCGTATCCTTTGTGATGGGTCAGGCATTTTTTAATGGCATCGGTCAGCTGAATTTCGCCGCCTGCGCCGCGTTCTTGGGCCTCAAGATGCCCCATGATTTCTGCCGGAAGGATGTACCGCCCAATCACGGCCATATTGGAGGGCGCTTCCGCTGGTTTTGGCTTTTCAACCACATCCTTAAACTCAACAACATCACCTTCTTTTTGAAGAGGGCTGATGATGCCATAGCGGTTGACATGACTGGGGTGGACTTCTTGCACCGCAACCACAACACCATGATGTTGGCGGTGCACGTCCATCATCTGCTTAAGGCAGGGTTGTTTTGCCACAATAAAATCGTCGGCAAGCAAAACAGCAAAGGGTTCACCATCAATCAGGTGGCGCGCGCACCACACCGCATGACCAAGGCCAAGGGGCTCTTGTTGGCGGGTGTAGACAATGGATCCCGGCGAGAGGACAAGGTCTTCTGAGGCCTCGATCACTTTGGACTTTCCAGCACGCTCTAGGCTGTAGAGAAGCTCGGTTGCATGATCAAAATGGTTCTCAATGGCCTGCTTTCCGCGCCCTGTCACAAAAATGATTTGTTCAACGCCAGCTGCCAGCGCTTCTTCGACCGCGTACTGAATCAAGGGTTTATCGACAATGGGCAGCATTTCCTTCGGCATGGATTTGGTCGCCGGCAAAAAACGTGTACCAAGACCACCAACAGGGAAGATTGCTTTGCGAACCATCGGTCTTATCCTTGTCTGTATTCTGCAGCAGTTTTACCGCTTCCCACCATAAAATGCAATCTTAGGCCTTCCCGAATAAAGCTTGACCTAGAGACCAAAGACATCCTATTAATGTGCCAATTTGGACCACATCTAGGGCGATCAAAGTATGTTCGTGTTGCGACATTTTGCGTTAATTCTGGGCGTCAGCTTCTCATTTTCCATAGCAAGTCCCTTGCCGCATGAGGAGGAAAAAGATGAGGAAAATTATGTCTCACTTGGCGCAATCAAGACTTCCTTTTTGGGTACATTTTGCCCTTCAACGCTTCATGAACTTATCAGCCACCTGGAACCTGGCACACGCTGCAAACTTAAGCTGACCAATCGTTACGCCGAGAGGATTTTAAATTTAGCGCCTGTTTCAGCCAGCTACGAAGAAATATGGAGCCAACCGGGCGGCACCGAGAAACTGTGCCGCACCCTCAACGGGCTGACATGGCTTTTGGGCTTAGACAGTAAGACCCTTGAGTGTTTTCAGCATTCCCTCGAAGGCCTCGATAAAGAGGGTGATCTTTATCAAAAAATCAAAAGCGGTAGAGGCCTTTTGAGGCAAAGAATCGTCCACACGCTTGATACCCTTTACGACCCCAGTATCAAGGAATCCTTCTGGATGAATCTGTGGTCAGAAGAAATCCTCATCCAAGGCACAAAAGATTCTGGCTTGCAGCAGCTGGCTGATCATCTACCAAAGTTATTGACCCTACGCCACGCGACGCTTCACCCGCTTTATCAGCTTTTGATGAACGAAGGGGATTTTCTTCACGATGCGCTTGAGCTGGGGACAGAATTGGATTGGCGCACAAAAACATTTGAGCGTCGCGCACTACTCGCAAGGCGCCTCGCAAGTATTATCCCCACGTTACTTGAGAGCAGTCAGGAGATGCTGGATTATCTGACCAATATGGATCAAAACCTCACGACACATAGGGTCTTGAGCCGATTCCAAAAGCTTAACGCCAAGGAGGACTGCCGTATCGAGAAGAACAAGGTCAAGCATCTCGCGCGAGCAAATTCTTTTTTCATAGATAACCCAACATATTTTCCCCCAGGCCCCATTAAAGAGGTTCTGCTCAAGGATTGCGATAGCGCAGCAAGCAGGATCACAAAGATTACTAGTCCACTGCACCATAAAACACTCGCAGCTATCGCTTATAACAGCCCAGAGAAGGCCGGGAAGGTTTTGAAGATTCTTGGATTCCACGCCTATGATAACGGCTACTATGAAGATGCCGTGCACTGGTTTTCTGTGCATTTGAAATACAACCGTATTGCATTCACTATCCCAAGCGTTGCCAGCACTGAGACTGCACAGATGACAACAGAAGATCCTGAGAGCCTGTGGGGGCTTGCAAGGGGTCTTTACATGCTGCACGTGCAAACAAACAACCGGGACAGCAGCTATCTTGATGCCTCTTTTAGGTCTCTGCGCAGAGCTCTGAATTTACTGGGCATAATGGGCATTCACTACAAGCACGAGGTGCGCAATTTACACAAGCACTCCGTTCCCGTTGGCTATCAAAACGCGCTCAAGCGGGGGCATCTAAGCTTAGAGTTGTGGGCAAGTGAGCAACTCAATACACCGGCCATCGAGGGCTTTTTTATGTTCGCGCACACCGACTATCAAGAAAGAGCCTACCTGCTTATGCTGAGGGAAATCATTTATCAGCGGGCCGAGTTCTATCCCCCTCAAACCAAAAAAGAACGGAATGACTTAAAAAAAACAAAGTCCACCACGGATGTGATTGAGTATTACGCGCATCAAACCGACGCCCTTGCGGACAGTATGCCCAATCATCAAGCGTGGGAGGATTGGCACTTTGCAAGGGAGGCATTGTCGGGTGCGCTTGCTAAAGAAGGCAGCAAGGACAAAATGTTCGCCCGGTATGCCCTGTCACGCCTGTATGCAGAAAAAGCAAAACAACCGGTATTGAAGCGCGTGTGGCAAGAACGCCTCACCCAAACTTTGGCAGATTTACGAGGATATTCGGCCCTGAAAAGACTGCAAGAAATCGTCTCTAAGGCAGAAGAAAACCAAGAAAATGAGGAAATGATCTATTTTTTGAATGATATTTTGACTCTCAAGACGCAAAACAATGCCCACAATCAAAAATTAATAATTCACAAAAAGGTGAGAGGCTTTTGCGAAAAAACACTTTTAAACCTCAAGAAATAACAATTATTCGGACAAAGGATGTCTGAAATAATCTGATCAAAAGTGACAAAAGTAAATGAATTCCGAGTAAATCGAGCGGCTATAAAAAAATTTAACTAAAAAGAAGTCGTTAGATTTTTATTCACGCCAAGGCCTTGAATAACGATGCCAGAATGGTAACCTTGAACGTATAAAAGTGGCAGGGTATGAGTATATCCATGGCAAAAAGGTTAAAGCGTGATATTCTCTTCGTCGTGTGTTTTAAGGTTGCGCTCGTTGCCGCCCTCACTCTGGCCCTTCGCGAACAAAAACAACCGCGACTTCCACGAGAGGAAGCCATGAAAAACATATACCTCCGATCATAAGAAAGCACTATTGATGGAACTGTCTAGTCTTGATTTGTCGCGGCTTCAATTCGCCACTACAGCCCTTTATCATTTTCTTTTCGTGCCGCTGACGTTAGGGCTTTCTTTAATTATTGCGATTATGGAAAGTGTCTATGTCATGACCCGCCGGGTCATTTGGCGCCAGATGACCCAATTTTGGGGGATCTTGTTCGGCATTAACTTCGCCATGGGCGTTGCAACCGGCGTGCCGCTTGAATTTCAATTTGGCACCAACTGGTCCTATTACGCCCACTACGTCGGCGATATCTTTGGCTCGATTCTGGCCATTGAAGGCCTGATGGCGTTCTTCCTGGAAGCAACATTTATTGGGCTTTTCTTCTTTGGCTGGAAGCGCCTCAGCGCCCTGCAACATTTGTGTGTGACCTGGCTGATGGCCATTGGCACCAACCTCTCTGCCCTGTGGATTTTGATTGCCAATGCGTGGATGCAGAATCCGGTTGGTGCGGCCTTTAATCCCACCACCATGCGCATGGAAATTACCTCGTTTGCCGATGTGTTCTTCAACCCGGTTGCCCAGTCCAAATTCGTTCATACGGTCAGTGCCGGCTATGTGACGGGGGCTGTCTTTGTCCTTGGCATCAGCGCCTTTTATTTGCTGCGCGGTCGCCATGTGGAATTTGCAAAGCGCTCTATGGTGGTAGCCGCCAGTTTTGGCTTAGCCTCAGCCCTTTCAGTCGTCGTGCTTGGGGACGAAAGCGGGTATACTTTAACCGACCATCAAAAGATGAAATTGGCTGCCATTGAAGGGCTATGGGAAACCGATCCAGCGCCTGCACCGCTCATTCTTTTTGGGCTACCTGATCAAGAAGCGCGCACCACCCACCACGCCGTCAAAGTGCCGTGGCTGCTGGGTCTGATCGCAACGCGATCTTTTGATCAGCCCGTTTATGGCATCAAAGACCTGGTCAAAGGCGTAGAGGGTCATATTCGAAATGGTATTGTTGCTTATGATGCCCTGCAAACCGTTAAAAAGTCGCCTAAAGATGCGGCAGCCCATACGATCCTGAAAGAGAAAGGGCGTGATTTAGGCTATGCGCTTTTGCTGAAGCGTTTTGTGGATGATCCAAGGCAGGCAAGCCCAGAAGACATTGAAAAAGCAGCTTGGAGCACGGTCCCCAACGTGACCCCGTTGTTCTGGGCATTTCGCATCATGGCGGGATTGGGTTTTTTCTTTATCGCTCTTTTTACGGCTGCGTTTTTCTTGGCAAGCCGTGATCAACTGCAACGCTATCGCCCGTTTTTATGGCTCAGCGTGCTGAGCTTACCGCTACCCTGGGTCGCCGCTGAGCTGGGTTGGTTTGTTGCCGAGTATGGGCGCCAACCCTGGAGCATAGAGGGAATCCTACCCACGTTTTTGAGCCACAGCGACGTGCCCGCAAGCTCGGTCATGACGACACTGGCGCTGTTTGTCACATTTTATACGCTGCTTTTAATCGTCGACGTGAAATTGATGTTAAAATATGTCCGCCTTGGCCCCGATCAAGCCCTTGGCGCAGAAAAGGGAGGCGCACATGGGGCTTGATTATGAAGTTTTACGTCTCATTTGGTGGGCACTTCTTGGCATTTTGCTGATTGGCTTTGCGGTGCTTGATGGGTTTGATCTTGGCGCTGCCATGCTGCTGCCTTATTTCGGTAGAAATGATGTCGAGCGTCGCATTGTCATCAACTCGGTTGCACCAGTATGGGAAGGCAACCAAGTTTGGTTGATTCTGGGTGCGGGTGCGGCGTTTGCAGCCTGGCCACACGTTTATGCGGTCTCGTTTTCCGGATTCTATGGCGCCATGTTTTTAGCGCTGTTTGCCATTGTACTGCGCCCCGTGGGATTCAAATACCGCAGCAAAATGCCAAGTCAGCGTTGGCGCACCACGTGGGACTGGTTGTTGGTGATCAGCGGCTTTGTACCGTCACTGGTGTTCGGTATCGCCTTTGGTAATCTGTTCTTAGGCGTCCCATTTCACTTCGATGATACCTTGCGGTTAACCTATTCGGGCACCTTCTGGCAGCTGCTTTCACCTTTTGCCCTGCTGTGTGGGGGGGTGAGTGTGGTGATGCTTGCCCTCCAAGGTACAACTTATATTGCCATGAAAACCGAGGGCCACATCCAAGAGCGAGCCCAAAAGCTTGCACGCAGACTCTCGCCCATCCTCATTGCCCTGTTTACCTTTGCAGGCGTGGTACTTGTCTTGAATCATCCATCCTACGAAATCACCAGCGCGATTGATCCCCTGGGCCCATCGAACCCAACTTTTAAAGAGGTGACAGCCGTCCCTTACGGCTGGTTGCAGCGGTATCAAGCCTACCCCCTCCTTTGGGTTGTGCCTGCCCTGTGCATCCTTGCCCTGATCCTGGTGATGGCGGCCCATAGGTGGCAGCGCAATGGCATCGCCTTTGTGTGCAGCTCGCTTGCAACGACCTCTATCATCGCAACGGCGGGATTGAGTCTGTTTCCATTTTTGCTGATTTCTTCAAGCCATCCAGGTCATAGCCTTAGCGTGTGGGATGCATCCTCAACGGAAATGACGTTGCGCATCATGCTGATTGTGGTAGCCCTATTGCTGCCCATCGTCCTTGCCTACACAGCATGGATGTACCGTGTGTTTCGCGGCCCCATAACTGATAAAACCCTGGATGATGAAAAGCTGAATGCTTATTAAGCTCGGAGGTGATGAATGTGGTACTTTTCTTGGATTCTTGGGTTAGGTTTGGCCTGCACTTTTGGCATCCTGAATGCCATGTGGTATGAGTTGCGCCATACCGAATTGCCAGTCTCCGACCAGGGCTAAACGCGCTGCGCCATTGGCAATGTGAAAGGGACATTCACCAACCCCTCACCATGGTGCGGCCTCGCTCCCCCTTTGCAAAAATACTAACCCTTGTCGCTGGGCTGCTTGCCGAGCTTAGGCTTTACCTTGATAGATCTTGACGAGGTTATCCAGCATGGACATGGCCTCGTCCCAGGGACGTTGGAAGCAGTTACGGCCAATAATGGATCCGTTGCCGCCTCCATCACGTATGGCACGGGCGTCGGTGTAGACATCGTCGACGGTTTTGGTCTCTCCCCCTGAGAACACCACCAGGCGGCGGCCATTAAAGCAGCTTTGCGTCACATGCCGCACGCGGGCTTCAAGGGTGCTGAGGTCGACTTTATTCTCCACATAGGCTTTTTTTGCCGCCTCTTGCTCAAGATGGGCAGAGGGCAGCTTAACCTTGATAATATGGGCGCCCAAGAGGGCTGCCATGTGGGCCCCATAAGCTACCACGTCGATGGCTGTCTCGCCGGCTTTGGACATGTTGCCCCGCGGATACGACCATATGACCGTCGCCAAACCGCATGCCTTAGCCGCGGCCGACAGCTCGCGGATTTCCTCGTACATCTCAAAGCTGTGATCCGAGCCCGGATAAATGGTAAAGCCGATGGCGCTGCAGCCAAGGCGCAAGGCATCCTCAATGGAAGCTGTCACCGCTTGGTCTGCCTCAAGGGCGGTGGTTGTTGAACGCATCAGTGAGTTGGAACTATTCATCTTTAAAATGAGAGGAATGGCCCCTGCAAAGGTATCTGCGCCCGCCTCAAGCCACCCCAAGGGAGCCGCATAAGCGGAAAGACCCGCGTCAATGGCCAGGGTATAGTGATAATGGGGATCATAGGCATCGGGATTGCCTGCAAAACACCGCCCTGGACCATGCTCGAAGCCCTGATCGACGGGCAGAATAATCATTATTCCGGTATTGCCTAAGCGACCATGGGTGAGAATCCGTGCCAAATTTGTCTTAACCCCAGGCGTATCGCTTTCGTAATAGGACAGAATTTTACGAACCCGCTGGCTAATGCGCATGATCACTTTTCCTTATGAAGACGAAATAGACTTGCTTCTTAAGGTAGCCGAGGAGAACCAATGGTGCAAGCAAGGGCTGGTCAGAAAATCCTAAATTCAAGGGCAAAAAGAAGGTTCATTTGGGCGGTGCCGCCCTTTTAATATCTGGCGAGCAAATGAAGAAAGAGTCCGGATCAGGCGGAGCACCTTGATAAACGGTTTTTAAGGCCAGTTTTAGAGGTTTAACCAGGGGCTCGAGATAGGGCAGCTCTAGAATAATTCTCTGCACATTAGGAAGATGGGAAAAAAACTCTTGCAGCTGCGCACCATCACTGTTTGAGCCATGGAAATGCTGGTGAAGAGAGGCTTGCCATTGTAGCTCTACTTCAATGATTTTAGTGGCCCTAAAAGGATCTCTCCTCACATCGGACGCAAGTGCGTCGATATTCAGTTCGTACGCCGGGGATCTTTGCCCTTCCTTTAGTGCGCAGGGAAGCATAAAGGGCGCAAGATTGAGGCAAAGCTTGAGCAAAGCTCCTTCAACACCGCCCTTGATTTGCCACTCATTGGTTGACTTACTGCGCATAGGAAAAGCGTACATGGGTATGCCAGCAGGCGTGAAATCGGGCTCACGGATGATACAAAAAGTGCGCGCCTTTTCATTGGGGACCTCTTGACGGATTTCGACTTTGATTTCAGTGGCAAATGAGGGAAGCAGTTGGGAAAGGTGGAAGAAAACAATCAGCGGCAATCGGGTTGGGGGGCTAGCGGAAAGATCGATGATCACTCTTTTTTCTCGCCATATGCTGCACTCATTTTCCAGTATTGCTCGCAACTGGGGTGTGTTCAATCCCAACAAAAATCGTTTGATTATACCAGGCACTTACGCAGTATCATCCCATTGGCTTCACTCAAAATTAATTAAAATACCATATTCTCAAGGCCCTGCCTGCAAAGATCATCTGGAGCTTCCCTCTGCTCTAGGATGAAAGTTTACTTCGTAAGTTCAGCGTGAACACGTCCTAAGACGCCTTACCCCCATGGGGAGATAGATCGCGTCCATGGAGATGCACGGACAGATCTTCTTCAAAAAACTGCGATAAATTAAGATAGACTTCACCATAATGGGCACGCATGGAAAAACGTATCGCCTCCAGCACCGTCAATGGCATATCCCGATCCACAGCGATGCTATGCAGATTGGGAAAAAAGCCAAGAATTTTACCTAAAGGCAAGGTCTTATCAGCGTGATCAAGTGAGGACGTCCCCTCACAGTCCGATGCTGGCCCTTGCCACTGCAGATGTAAAGCCCTGGTATGATTCAGGATGTCGGCCTCAACTTTCCCCTGGCGCAAAGCGCTCAATAATAAATTGAATGACACCTGGGCACCGGCCAGCAGCCCCATTCCCATAGAAGGATGCCTGGCAACCAAATCGTACTCGGCGCTCAAATCGCAAGATTTGATGCAGCCACCGCAGCAAAAAGCACCTTCCGCCAGCAGGATGTAGCGCTGTGGAGAGGGGACCGGGTGCGGTTGTGCTTTGAGAACGACGGCCTGAATTTGCGAAAGAAGTGCAGAACTTTCCTTGTGGTAGGCAATCTCAGCCTGTAGGTCACCCAGAGTTCTGCCCATCATGGACGCTGGTTGAGGTCGGCATCCCCTTTGCAAACCATGCAACCGGTCGTTTAGGCCTCTAAGGTGGCGAATCTCTTTAGCGTCAACAAGCCACATTTCATCTGCCTGCGGCATCGACATGGACGTGGGCACGAAAGCCGGCGCCTGATCATGCCCCTTGACTTCAGCATCACCGATCAGGGACCCATGGCTGGGTATTGCCCATGCGGTATAAAGCAAACCAATTAAGAGGAGAAAAAATGGTCGCACTTTCATGCCTTGCTCCCTGCCTTTAGATAATCCCGACTGGATGACTTCTGGCGGCGGTTCGTCGCGGTCAATTTGCGATAATCTCTCAATTTCAGCCGAATCGGTCCTCCATTGAGTCCCTGTTTTATCGACGGGCTAACACTCCCTGACGTCTACTGTTCATGGTGCAAAGGTCGTTGTAAAGAAGTTATGGAAAAAAGTTCGAAAGTGAGCATTGAAACCAACGCCTGAGGTGATGCTCCAGGCCGTGCGCGTCATCCAAAAATCTTCAACTTAAACGGAAAAAAACAAATGCTCGTTGGGGTGTGAAGCGTGGGTGATCTCTCTGATAAAGGTGGCTCGCGGGCAAACAAAATGGGGGGCAAAGCCCCCCCAATGGATGAAACGTCTTTATAACATAAAGACTAGAACGTGTATACCATGCCGGCGCGGGCAGTCCAAGAGGTGGTCTTATGACGGCCAGAGCGGATGCTGACGTCATTATAACGTGCCTTAGAGCGACCACCACGCAGGGTTTGCCATTCGTAACCAGCTACCAGTTGAACTTGACGCAGCAATTGATAACCATACTGACCCGCAAAAGTCATGCCATGACCCTCAGAGCGCTTCAGACGAACGCGACCGATCTTGCCGCTGTGCGCAACGTAGGTGTAGTGACCACGAAGGCCAAGCGCATGGCGTTGATCCAGATTCATGCCAAGACCAAGACCTGCAGTTGGACCGTACCAATTCATGCGATAGCGTGCAGAGGTATGCAATGGATCCACACCTGTGACACCGCTGACGTGGGCTTTTTCCTTATTGAGCTTGAAGTTCAAACGCTCGTAGCTGTATCCCAACAAGGGACGCACCATGATGTGGGAGATTTCCTTGTTGATCAACGGCATCAGGTTGTAACCAACAGCAACGGAGGCTGTGTTATGGTAAGAACCGTTGGTATTGCCGCGAACGTGTCCACGCTCCACACCCGTACGACTGTTATAAAGACGATAGCGAGCGTGACCATGTTCAACAAAACCAAGCGTACCGCGACCTTCCATGTACAAACCGTTGTAGTATGTCGCGCTCAAGGCACCGGTGGCGCGAAAAACGCTCAGACGGCGCGCACGGTACATAAATGCGTGGGATGCATCCTTGCTAACAGTCTTTGGCTTATTGACGTGAACGTTGGTTTGACCATAACCGCCATTCAGACCACCGCGAAAAACCCAACCAGCGGTATCTTTGCCCCACTTGGTTTTATCTGTTTCAAATGCAGCGTGGGCACAAGTTGCGCCGAGAGCCAAAGTGGTCATGGCAATGACTGGAATGAACTTAGTCAAGGTATCCTCCTGAAGTTGGACGCAAATAATTATAATGTTTATCCAAATTTTAGATAACATTACTATAGTTTCGCCTCAACCCACACCTTTGATTTGTCGAAGCCATTTTTACAGTTGTGACATTTGCGCAACGCAACTTCTCTTGATTGTTTATCAATTCACCGTCACGCCCTCGACGTGCACTGGCGCCAATCCCCGCTGTAATCTCTCCTTATTCAGGTGCACCACCAACTGCCAGTCCTCTCGCACCCCCAGCGACGTAAAATAAACATGGGATGTCTGAGTTTGAGCTTTTTTTGTTACCTCAAACCCCATAGAGTGAAGGGCCAGGAGAACATCAGCCATCGTCCAGATCTCATCTAAAACCGCGTTTTCTGTTCGTCGCATCTGTTGGGGACAAGCATCCCGCAACAAAGGCAATTTGACCGAAGCCTCCCTCTGCCCGTCGTCAAAAATTCGATTCTTCCTTTTGCCTTTTCCACCGTATTCTGTCCCATCACTGGGTACTTGGATGGTTTTTGCCATCAGCATGAAGCGCTGGGACTGAAGCAACCTTAATCGTTTCCCACCTGGCTTTGCACCTGGCGAATACAGTCCCATGGGGCGAATTCCAAAGCGGCAAAGCGCCTTATTGACGGCCGTTGGACTCCGGCCCACAGCAGCTGCCAAGACACGCAAGGGGGCTCCCATTTGATATCCAAGCTCCAAACGGGCAAGATCCGCCTTGCTCCAGCTAAGCTTCTTCCCTTTGGTTTCAATTTTTTGTTGAATTTTAGCCATATTTTCCCCTACCCTGTTTCAATTATTAACAAGAAAATTGCCTATAATTTATTTTATTATTGCTTGTCGTGCAGAATACGCATATACCGTATACCCATCTGTCATGGCAATGTTTTTGAAACACTGATGGGCTAAATGTCAATTTTTTTTATTGAAATTTTTTGCCCATTTGTGTAGTGAAGCAAATATGGCAGCTTGAAAGTAAGTTTTTAACACTTAAATATTCAAATTTTGTGAGGCAAACTAATGACCGTTATCAATAAGTTTACAGGGGAAGTTCAAGGGGGTAATTTTAGCCATGAGGCCGGTTCACAAGGAACCTTAGCAGCAGCTGGTACACCTGCGAACGACACCCACCGTCCCATGTTCGAAGGCAATCTTGCCATTGCCCAACAACCACAAAATGTCATCAATCGCGTGCTTGCAAGAAAAAGAAAGAAAAGCCGTCATCCGTTGCGCGAACTTCGTCTGCAACGTGGCTTTACTTTAGAAGAGCTGGCAAGCATGACCGAATTG
This sequence comes from Holosporales bacterium, assembly GCA_046318415.1. Taxonomy (GTDB): domain Bacteria; phylum Pseudomonadota; class Alphaproteobacteria; order Caedimonadales; family Caedimonadaceae; genus JBKCUK01. The sequence goes on from JBKCUK010000015.1 coordinate 34,359, forward strand.
TCCCCTTCCTATCTTTCACGTCTTGAGAGTGGAACCCGGCGCCTGAACGCAGACATCTTGCAACGTCTTGCCGACATTTTGGCTTGCCATCCGGGTGACTTATTGCCGACCGAGAGCAACATCGCAAAGTTCTCTTCAGGCAACTTTAGTCAAAACCAAGCTGGTGAATCCTTCGGTCCAGCCCGCTATCAAGCACAAGACTTGCCCTTCTATCGCCTGCAAGCATCCCCAGGTCAGCCCTTTAAGACCATGGAAGCAACACCCTCTGAATGGGTGATGCGCCCCCACGAGCTGCAGGGTGTTGCAGGCGCTGTGTCTTTTACCCTGTCGGAGAGCGTTCACAACGCACGCTTCCGGGCCGGTGATCGGGTTTATGCCCATCCTTCACGCCCGCTTTCTCCTGGCTGCTCTATTCTCGCCGTGACGACCGATAACAATGCAATGGTTGGCGAGTTTGTCCGTTGGAACCCAGCCAGCGATGCCAATGGCAGCGTTCTTGTCATTCGCACCCCTGAAACTGGCGAGACAGAAAATTTGATCTCGCAAGATAAGTTGAAGGGTGTTTTCCGTATTGTCGGCTTTATGGAAGCCGCTTAAGAATAAACTGGTTAAGTCGTTACCAAGCCCAGGGCGCGCCCTGGGCTTTTTTATTACATCAAGACAACTTTCGCTCGGAAACTGGCCCATCCCCATCGGACATAAGCAATTGAAAGATTTCTTCTTTTAGGAGTGATTTTATCCAGTGTGGCTTGGTTGCAATAGAGCAGCAAATTGTGTCAAAGATCTTTGCCGCGCCCTTTACCTTAAACTTTATTTTACTTAACTGATGATAGGATTTGCGTAAGTTCACCAGCAAGGAATGGACCCTTTTGCGTGAAAATACGATAAAGAACCGCCGTATTGTTCAGGCGGTCACCACCTCGCAAAAAAGTGAGGACGCATCCGGTCAAGGACTATTGCGTTCAAATTTGCAGGAACTTCTGAAGATGGCACCGACATTTTCGGATTTTGTAGAGATGTTTACGCTGCCCCCTTCAACCAAGTCCGATAGGGATGGTCGAAGGCGCAAGCGTCGCTAAGCTTTCTGGCGCTTTGGTTGGCCCTAACTCGCCAGAAATAAGGAAAGGGGAGCATAGGCTCCCCTTTTTCCTTGGTTGGGCTTGACATGCTGTTGCTCGCCTCGTGGAGGATGAGTATGAACATATAACCTCTTCGGCCCTTCTCACCAATGGCTCTGTCAGCGCGGCATTTTGACCGCAAGCCCACCCGATCAAACCAGCACCACAGCGGCCTTATGCGTACCAGGACCTTTATCTGCCCCCACCCAAACGAGACATCCTCCGAAGGTCAGTGAAGCATCCTGGAGGATGCATTTTCACATCCTGCCCCCCCCCGCAGGTGTGTTATTGGGCGGGAGGTGCTTTGATCTTCGAGATGGCTGTCTCGGCCTGCTGTCGCAGTTGTTTTGTTTGCGCCAGTTGCTCAAGGAGTCTCTTGCGATCATGGCTTGAGGCCTCCACGATGGGGCTTGTGAGAATATCAAAGGGTGCTTTCAGCGAGCTTTTGTTCATCAAGTCACCATAACGTTCACGAAGCTCGCTCAGTTTTTCGGGCTGGCCCGCATGATCGTAGGCTACAGCAAGATTTAAAACGAGGTCGGGCGTCAATGCTTTGTTATCCTCGCGCATTTTAATGAGCTGCTGCAAAATGGCTGTCACTTGATCCCATTTTTTGTCGCGCCAAAATAATTGCAGCTGCAAATTCAGACTTTCTTCCGATCCATCATCTTTTAAAGTCTCTGCGGCTTGAGTTAACTGCCCCGCTTTTTCTTTAATTTTTGCAAGGGTTAGGCGCCGCTGACTCATCAGCTCAGGATCATTGGGCAGCAGTACCAGGGCTTGATCATAGTAGGATAGGGCCTTTTCATATTCTTCTGACGCCGCATGCATGTGGGCGAGGCTTTGCAGAATCTGCGCCTGGGATTGGGGCTGGTCTCGGGTGAGCGCCAACGCGCGCATTAAGTACTGTTGAGCTTTGGGACGCAAACCAAGCTCGGCATACTTATCGGCTGCTCTCAAAGCCAGATTCGCAGCCTCGGATCCGTGCTCGGGCATCAGGTCATCAAATTCGCTAATAAATTTGACAAAAGAAAAGGGATCTTGGTGCTTTTCATTTTGAAGATAGCTTGCGATCGCCTCATGCACCTGTGTCTTGGCACGATTTTGGGTCTCCGTGTCTTCAAAATACGTCATCAACTGGCGCAACAAACGAAGTGCTGCGGGAACATCCTCTTTATCCAGATAAAGCTGTGCCAATCGCTGCAGGAGTCGCTTTTCCAAAAGGTTGCGACGCCAGTCATAACGTACATCTTCAAGCTTGCGAATCTCCATATCTCGATCTACAGGACGCCGTTGGAGATCAACCAGATTTGCTTCAACCCTAACGGCGGCAAATGGACTTTTCAGCGCCCGCTCCAGCAGTTGATCCCCCTCGACTTTGCGATCATTATTGTATTCCAACAATGCTCGCCGCAGGATCAGCTCCTCCCTTTCATAGGGGTTGGCATGGGTCAGTTGGTACATATCCAGAAAAACATGACCAGGACCCCGCAGACGGGACATGGCACGAAGGGACTCGCGGGAAATTTCATTACGCAACAACGGCGGCAGCTTTTGCAGCAAGTACAGATTTTCCACAATAATCTGCACGCCCTCACTCAAATCTTCTTTCTGCAGCTTCAAATATCCCTGCCATAATCTGATTTCAGGTTCATTTTCCAAAATGGGCAGGCCTGCGATGGCGATCGCCTCATCGGTGCGCCTGGCAAGGGCAAGGGCAATAGCCCGGGCAGCAACAAATTCGGGTGTGGATAAGATGGCTGGCGCCTCACGGGCAGCCAGGTTGAGCATACCGATTGCCTCAGCAGAACGGGCATGGGCCAAATAAAAACGCGCCAGGCGCAGACGCCCCTTGAGATCCTTCTGGGCAGCTTGTCGAAGGCGATACTCGACCTTGCCATAATTTTCTTTTTCCTCTCCCCACTTTTCCAAGCGAACCAACTGGGGAACAACCGCGCGCTGTCTTTTGGGATCAAGATCTTCTTTGCGTGCAAAGTTGAGTGGCGTCTCTGCTTGAATAAAGACAGCCTCTTTTCCAGGCACCACTTGCAAACCGTCCCTCTTAGGCACAATAGCCAACCCACGATAGGTCTTCACGGTATCAAAATCTGGTGTTGAGACCTTTTCTCCTGCGATGTCAGGGGGTGTTGGAATGATATGAAGAGTCGTTGCAGTGGCACCATCGCCGAGCTGAACAACCGTTGGGTTTTCTAGCGTTTTAAGCCATGCATATGCCTTTGGCTCAAATTCATAATTGGGTTTGGATAATTCGTTAGCCTCTGGGGGATAGTATACATTCTGCTGCAGGCCCAGGACCCAGCCACGCTCGTTGTTATCAAGGTAAAATCCAGTATTCTCACGGGCTTCAAAGACAATGCCCAAGGCTTTATCACTAGACACAACAGCAATGTGCTTAATCAACTGGGTTGGTCCTTGAGGAATATCTTTAAGGTCAACTTTCCCTGGCTTGTCAAAGATCAACCAAATGCGCCCGCCATAAGAGAAAAGGGCAATCTGCACGTTCTGACGCCATTTAAAGCCAATCTCGAGGGCGCTTTCATCCTGATCCACAAGGCTTGCCACGATTGTCTCCGAGGCGAACTGCAGGGGGGCTTGTTGGGGTGAAGCTTCCTGAGATGCTACTGGTTGGGGGGGCGTTGTTTTATGGGAAGAATTGGTTTTCTTGCGTGGCGTCTTTTGTTCTTCAGCAGCCTGCTTTGCCTCAAGTTTTGCTGTAGTTTTCACACTTTGGCGTTGATCTTCCGCAGGCGACTGAGACATCCCTTGAGACGCCCCCCCTGGCTGCGGGCTCGCCAACGCCAGCTGGCACAACAAACTGAGGTGCGCTAATCCTTGAAGGAGACGAAGCAATAAAGCCTACCCATTTTTATGAATCGTATTTTTATTACGATTTTAACTAATTTATATTATTTTTCTACCATACCATGACAATAATGCCCAGGGATATGGCAAAGGAGTCAACGGATGTCAGATACGCTTAATTTTGATGTGGTGATTGTGGGCGCTGGGCCTGCGGGGCTGAGCGCAGCCATTCGTCTTAAACAAAGGGCCCAGGAGAGTGGCACGGAGCTGAGCATCTGTGTGCTGGAAAAGGGCTCGGAGGTCGGCGCCCATATTCTCTCTGGTGCCGTCTTAGAGCCCCGTGCGCTTAATGAATTGCTCCCAGATTGGGCATCCCGCGGCGCACCGCTGACAACGCCGGCAAAAAAAGACCAGTTCCTGTTCCTGACCCAAGAAAAGGCATTTAAGTTTCCTACCCCTCCACAAATGCATAACCGCGGGAATTACATCATCAGCCTGGGTAATTTCTGCCGCTGGCTGGGGCAACAAGCCGAAGCGCTTGGGGTTGAGATTTATCCAGGCTTTGCCGTCGCCAAGGCGCTTTTTGATGATGCAAATCAGGTCATTGGGGTTGAGACGGCGCCCATGGGCATTGGCAAAGATGGCGCGACAACGCCCCATTATCAGCCCGGCGTTCAAATCCTTGCAAAACACGTGATTTTTGCTGAAGGCTGCCGAGGGTCCATCAGCGAAAATCTAATGGAGCGATACAATCTTCGCGACGGAAAACAGCCACAGACCTATGGTATTGGGATCAAGGAACTGTGGGAAATCAGTCCTGAAAACAGCCAAGCAGGGCAGATTCTGCATACCATTGGGTGGCCGTTGCCCCAGGATACCTATGGGGGCTCGTTTGCCTATCATTTAGAGGGGAATCAACTGGCCATTGGTTTTGTGGTAGGCCTTGATTACAGCAATCCTTACTTAAGCCCTTACGAGGAATTCCAGCGCTTCAAGCACCACCCTGCCATCGCGAAAATTTTAGCTGGTGGTCGCCGCATCTCATACGGTGCGCGGGCGTTGAACGAGGGCGGTTGGCAATCCATCCCGCGCCTTAGTTTTCCTGGTGGAAGCCTGGTGGGCTGCGCTGCTGGATTTTTGAATGTACCGAAAATTAAAGGCACCCATACGGCCATGAAGTCGGCGATGATCGCAGCAGAGGTGATTTTTGACGCCCTGCACCAAGGACGCCAACCCCGTGCTGGTGAGCTTGATCAAAAAGTCCGCGAAAGTTGGATTGCAGATGAGCTCCACCCTGTCCGCAACATCCGCCCAGGCTTTAAGTGGGGATTGATTCCAGGCCTTCTGAATGCCGCTTTTGAGACTTACATTTCGCGCGGCCACTCACCTTGGACGCTGAAGCATCACCAAGATCATGAGACCCTGTTGCGTGCGGCAGAGGCCTCGCCCATCACCTACCCCAAGCCCGATGGCGTGCTGTCTTTTGATCGGCTGTCTTCTGTGTTTTTATCCAACACCAATCATGAAGAAAATCAGCCATCGCACCTGAAGCTGCGGGACGAGAACATCCCCATCCAACACAACCTTGCCATTTATGATGCGCCTGAGCAACGCTACTGCCCGGCAGGTGTGTACGAAATCGTGCGTGATGCACAAGGGCCGCGCTTGCAAATTAACGCGCAAAATTGTGTGCATTGTAAAACCTGCGATATCAAGGATCCTCTGCAAAACATTCACTGGACCGTACCAGAAGGTGGGGGTGGCCCTAATTATCCCAACATGTAAGGCAATTGGAGCCGGGAGCAGCGCTCCTGGCTTTTTATCTCATATCTCAGCCCATCAATCTTGGATAAGCCTCGGTCTCTTCAGTGATTTCTAGACGGGTGCCACGGGTGCTTATGTTAAGCCCTTTTGGAAGTAATCGCTACACCCCGAATCATGGCAGCGGCCCGGCTTTCATAAAAAAAAGGGCGCCATGAAGGGCGCCCCACTTTCTTTGATTCATGGCTTAATGGACGCTCACAGACCCAACCGCAACGGCCGAGACAATCTTGTAGCCGCTTAATTCTGATATTTCAGTGACTTTGCCGATAATGTTGTCGTATATTTTCCACTTTTTTGCTTGGCTATCAAAAAAGACACAGATGGCATGACCATTAAAACGTGTGGTCCCAATGGAAATGACGAACTTACCGCTATAGGTTTTGGCGCCAACTTTCAGACTGCCATCGGTTTTGCTGAAATCAGCCTGAAGGAGCTCGGTTTTATTGATGTCATACACGTTCTTATTAAAGAAAATATCCTTACCATCATGAAAAATGATGTATTGATGAAACTCCACCTGTTGGAAGAATTCGCGAAATTTTGCAAAGGCATAAAGCCCCAACGCCCGCAAAACAGGGGCCCGTGACGGATTCATTTCCTCATTCGCCCCTTTAATGGCATCGGCCGAGATTTTGTAAATGCTATTTTTGGCAGTATCACGCACATAATAGTTGCCGGCAGCATCTTTGCGTAACAAGCCCATCAGGGCATCGCGAAGACCATCCGTGTGCACCACACCATACAAAAAGGAATAAAGCACACAAGCACCGCTTGATGTTCCTTGCTTAAACCCCGCTTCGCCAAGGGCCTGCAACTCAGCCCCAGCGGCCGAGGTTTGCATCTTCTGAAACGCTTCCAAAGACATGGCTTGTGAGAGATTCTTCTTCTCGCCAAGACGCGTGCGTAACTGAACCAGCGCGTTGGATATGTGCTGTTCGGTGGGCGTTAAAGTCTCGCCCATGACAACCTTTTCCATCATCTCGGCAAGCTTGCCTTCGGGAATCTTTGGATCGGCTTTTATCCCAAGGACCACCTCAATCGCATGCTTTGCGTCATCATTTTTGCCAGCCGCACCGACCTGCCCTTCAAATTTTGCCAAGGCCTGGTCAAAGCCCTTGATATCTTTATGTTCTAGATATATTTTTTCAATTTTTTCATATAGTTTTTTAGAATCAGTGGTGGCATTAATTTCTGAGGCCACACATGGACCAGATAAAATTATTGACAAAATGGCCGTTTGAATGTATTTTCTAAACATCTGTTCACTCCGGGTGCACGTTTAGTCTATGTTTAAATCGAAATTGATTAAAATTTGTTTAATTCAGAGGTTTTTACTGGTCAGCGGCCTCATTATTCTTGGCCCAGTGACAACCCATGCCACAGATGCAGAGCTCACGTCAGGAAGCCACTTCTACCGATGCCACCTAAAGATTGCTGACGAAAACAGCGGTGGAGCTTGCAAAGACGTGGATATTGAGATCATCGGCACCCACCACTGGTATCCCTTCAGCGGCATGGCCTTACCCGATGGATTGACGACCCGACTCTCAGATTTTTCGACGGTCGCGAATGAAACAACCGCATTCTTGCATGCGCACATCTTACATCGCAACCTCTTGCTGATGCGTCATTTACCTTCGCAGTCAGACTTCTTTCGCACCTACGCCGACAGACGCCATGGCCTCAGCTATACACCGAAAGATGAGGCGGCACTGTCATTTCTAAAAAACCACTTGGTGAAGAAAATCAGCCCAGAATTTTTCTCTCAATTTGGCATCCAGGGATGGTGTGAAGCCGATACGAAAGACCTTCTCTCCCAAAGGGATCATTTTGACCTACTTCCGCCCGGGCTTGTTTACGAGACCGCTTATGCCCTTGTGATCTGCAAATCCCTCGAGTATGGCCTGTTAAGCCGATGCGCCCCCGAGGCAAGAAAAATAACACTGGATGAATCGCTTGAAGCGGTGCGTGTTCAAGAATTCATGCAACAAAATCAGCCGCTTCAGGATGCTATCACCCTCGATCAAGACATTCAAAAGGCGGTTATTGATTTCTACAGCGGGGATGCGTGGCGCTTTGAAGCGGAGAATACGTGCGCTCCCTTTTTAACCCCAAGTACTCAAAATGCGTTGGACCATCTGACTTTTTGCTCACTTGAAGATCGCGAACGGGTGACTGACGCAATCAAAGTATACAAAATGCTGAAAAATCAGACAAAGAAGATGAACAATATCCGCGCTGATAAAAAAACGTATATTGATCATGTTCTTCAATACGACCGCGGCTTTTTCAAAGATGCGCCAGCGGCAGCTCAGATCGAAGAGCGCAACCTGTCATGGCTGAAAAAGCCTTTGCTTGAGGCCCTTCATGCCACACGTTCTCACGCAAAAGCCTTGATCCTGTTTGGTGCTGACCATCTCATCACGCGGGATCATGTCGGCATCCTAAACTTTCTGATGGACCGACACCTGAGTATGAATGAGGACTTTTGGCGCCAACATTTAGGAGAGGACACATTTAACCTGTGGCGGCGCATTCAAGTGACTTCTTTGGAGCGGTTTGTTCCTTCTACTGGGTATAGGCCCCTTCTGGCCATGCAATAGTGTTCCTGCCACAGCACAGTGTGCCACGGGTCTTGGCAGCAAGCAGAGAGCGGGCTCTAAACAGGGTACTTGGACGGGGTTAGGGTTTTGCTTCCCTCTATGCCCCACGCCAGCGTGATCCACCAAACAAGGAATTCTGTCTGACCTCTGCGCCCTCACTCCACCATCTTAAAACGCGTTCATCTTTCTTTTTTCGACAGCATAAAACTACCCTGGCATCGAAAAGACATGCATCAACGCAATTACCCTGTATAAATTAAAATAAAATTTCCACCTGAAACACAAAAAATATTCTATTAATTTTAGCCTAATTTATTTTGAAAATATCAATAGAATGGCACTCTAAACAAATGAAAAAACGCATATACTTTATATTAATGAGTTCAGTTCTCGGCCCAACATCCATTTTTGCGTCAGAAATCGAGAAAGAGAACACAACAGAGATCTCTTCTCGTCGGCCATCATCCCAACATCCAGCATTGGAAGAACAGCTGGCGCGGGTGAAAGACGTGATCGATCACGCCGATACGCCCGTCAAGCTTATCCTCGGCGCATGGAACGAGCAAAGCAACCAAGAGCGCTTTCAAGACGGCGCCACTTGGATTTTTCTTGATCAGTCTGAACCCCTCCAAAATCCAAATGGTAAGCCTTACTTGACCGCCAGTTTTAACGATCTTGCAACCCTGCAGCACATGGCAAAGGTCCTTGGCCCAAGCTTTGATGAAATACGGCTAGATCGCGCGACCTTTCATATGACCCAGTGGAGTCTTCAGCACCTCAGCTTGTTCGCAGATATGCTTAAGAGAATAACCGGGGAATTTGTTCTCACCTCTTATTTTCAAACGGTAGGGTACAATTACGAGGACACCCAGGTTGACCCTATTCAAGATATCCTTCGGTATATGGCTGAGAAAAACAAACCTTACCTTGACCGCGCGAAAGAAGAACTGCCGAACCGTATTGATTATTCACCCATGATCGAAGCAAACGAAGAAGATAAGCACGACAAAGAAGTGACAGATTATCTTTGCTCTCTTGCCCCCCTGTTTGCTGAATTTGAAAAAAACCCTCAAATGAATAAAAAATATTTTCACCAAAAAGCGCAAGAATTGGGACTCAAAGCTTATCCCTCAAAGAGTATGGTCAAGGAGGGAATCGAGGTCATACGGGATGCCAGAGCATCCAAAATCAAAGAAAGAAAAGTCATAGAGATATTTTTCAATCGCCACATCCTCCCGGCAATTGCAAATGTGTTTGAAGAGCTTTTTGAGAAGGTCACCCTTGAGGGGATTACAAGCGAGGGACTGGATCAAACCACTACGGCACCTGTCTTGAGGGCCAGAGCCCCCCTGGGAAGGGACGCAGGGAAAAAGTAAGGACTTCCCTACCCTGCTTTGAAGGTTAAAACCCTCGCTTGCTGGAAAAGTGAGGGTTTCTGACTGGTTCCTCGCTCCAGCCAACCTACATTACCCTAGCATTCGCGTCTCAAAACATTCAGCACAGTCACTTTAGAATAGATTGCCCTCAGACCTTACCCCTATTATCTGCATCACTTTTTCAAAAAGTTTGTAAATAAAATACGATTTTAAACTTTCAAACACGACAGAAAAAACAATAGTTTTAGCTATTATTCAAAAGAAGATCAGAAAATGAAAACAAAACTATATTTATTATTAATCACATCCATCTTGTGTTCATCAGCTGTTTTTGCTTCAGACATTGAAAAAGAGGCTGGTGTAGAAACGACTTTTTCACAAGCATCCTTCCAGCATCCCTCCTTTGAAGAGCAACTGGTTATCGTCAAAGAAATCATCGACCAGTCGAAGAACCCCGTCAAACTTATCCTCGGCGCACCCAACTCTCAAAGCACCGAAGCACGTTTTCAAGACGGCGCCACGTGGATTTTCTTTGATCATGCTGACTCTTTGCAGAATCCAAACGGCAAACCGTACATCATTGGAAACTTTAACCATTTTCCAACCCTAAAGATAATGGCAGAGATCCTTGGCCCCTGCTTTGATGAAATTCATCTGGATCATGAAACGTACCATTTCACCGTCTGGGGACGTGCCCATGTGCAGAAGTTTGCGGCTTTACTGAAAAGACGCACAGGCGAATTTGTTCTCGATGCAGTTCTTCACCACACAGGCATTGACGTTAACGTTACGCTTCGGGGAAGCATGGAAGAAGCTGTTGAGTATGTTGCTCGCCGCAATCTAGCCACCATGATGGGCGCCGCAAGATGCTTACCAACCACCTTTGTCGTGCCCCTGGTGCAAGCAAATGAAGAAGAGCAGCACGCCGAAAAAATTAACGAATATATAGAGAAACTTGCACCCTTGCGCGCGGCATATGAGGCCAACCCTGAGATGGAAGAGAGAGATCTGTGGGCGGAGGCGAGCCGTCTACAGCTTAAAAGCTGCCCCTCGCTTTATACTCTGAAAAGAGGGGAAAATGCTTTACGAGCTGAAAAAGCATCGAGCGTTAAACGAAGCACCCTCTGCACTCTCTACTTTCACGATACCGTTATTCCCGTAATCACGTCGGTATTTAGTGATGTCTTTCAAAATGTGAGCCTCGAGAACGACAAAGAAGACAGCACGCGGGTCTTGATTCGAGGCAAAAACCCTATCGCAAATTAGGCAAACAGAGAGGGTTTGTGCCGTCTGCCACAAGTCAAACCAGAGAAAAACTTAAAGGGGGCCCAAGGCCCCCTTTTTTGCATTTTTATGGCGACTGAGAGCTTCCCTTAAGCACAGGCCTTCAATTTTTCATGCAAATCGTCGACCTTGATCATGGACAGTAAATCCCGCAGCTCCTGGCGTGCCGCAATGTGAGAAAGCGAGAGCTCGATACCGGCATCGTCTAGATCCAACAACGTCAGGCCTTTTAAAAACAATTCGCGGAAGATAACGCGCTCGGAAAAGCCGGCGGCCAGCTTAAAGCCAATGCGCTGGGCAAGCTTTTGCAGGACATCGTTCATCACACTCTTATTGCGGGTGTAGAGGGTGCTTAAGCGGTTGCGCATCACAATCCACTCTGTGGGTGCTTGGCCTTTCATGGCGCGGCGCTTACGCTGTTCCCAGACTGTTTCAGCATAAACGCTGGGACGGATTACTTCGCCCGTCTCGGGGTTGACGCGGGCCAGCATATCTAAATCCACAAAACTGTCATTTAATGGAGTGATCAGCGTATCGGCACACACGTGGGCTAAGCGCGATAGGAAAGAATCCGATCCAGGCGTATCAATGACAATAAAATCCATACCGGCCAAGCGTTTAATGGCTTCTTCAAAGCGGGCGGCCTCGTCCCGTTCTGCGTCTTGTTGGTTTTCGTAGGTGCTGCGCATCAGGGGGTGATGCTCGGGCATGGGCAGATTGTATTTCTTGGTCTCAAGCGTATGCAGGCGATTATCAAAATAGCGGCTAAGGGTTCCTTGACGGGCATCAAGATCGATCGAGCCCACCTGGTAGCCCAAGCGCAACAAATGCACGATCACGTGCATGGCAGCTGTGGATTTTCCAGTGCCGCCCTTTTCATTACCAAGGACAATAACGTAAGGTCGTCTTAATTCACTCATCTACCTGATTTCCTTAAACTTTTAATTCCGTCCGCGCAGTCGACTTGCGCTTTTGTTCATCACAATACCCGCTAGAATAACACCAATTGCAACCATAGACACAATGATTGTAGCCAAGGCATTGATTTCTGGAGAAATACCAAAACGAATACTGGAAAACACCACCATCGGTAAGGTGGTTGTTCCAGGACCTGAAAGAAAGCTGGCCAGCACCACATCATCAAGGGACAGCGTAAACGCCAGCAACCAGCCCGCCGCAATGGACGGCGCAATCAGCGGCAGGGTAATGCGCCAAAAAACCGTCAAGGGACGTGCGCCCAGATCCAATGCGGCCTCCTCCAATTGCGGGTCAAACTCGGCCAGTCGGGCGCGAACAATGACCAAGACATAGGCGATGGAGATGGTGGCGTGACCCAACATGATGGTGCTCATGCCGCGCTGGGCCGGCCATCCCCATATCTGCTGGGTCATCACAAACATCATGAGGAGTGCAAGTCCTGTCATCACGTCGGGCATCACCAGAGGAGCAGTCACAATGCTATTGAAGAAGGCACGCCCCTTGAAGGTGCGAAACCGCACAGCCACCAGGGCAGCAATCGTGCCTAAGGTCACAGCGATATTGGCCGTCATGAACGCAATCTTCAGACTTAACCACGCCGCGTTTAAAATGTTCTCGTTATGGATCAGGGACTGATACCAGCGGGTTGAAAAGCCGCCCCATGAGGTCAGGGCTTGGGATGCATTAAAGGAGAAAACCACCAGGGTCAGGATGGGGGCGTATAAAAAGGCGTACCCAAAGACCAAAAACGAAATCAGCAATTTTTGTTTTTTCAATGTCATGGGATTAGGCCTCCTCTTGCGTGCCCTGGCGGGAAATAAGCTTTTGCAACAACGCAATGGGCAGGACAAGGCAGACCAATAGCGCCACTGCAAGGGCTGACGCCATGGGCCAATCCCGATTGGTGAAGAACTCAACCCATAGGATTTTTCCAATCATCAGGGTGTCCGAGCCCCCTAACAGCTCAGGGATAACGAATTCACCCACTGCAGGAATAAAGACCAACATGGATCCTGCAATCACGCCTCGAAAAGAGAGGGGCACCGTCACCGTGAAAAAGGCGCGAAGCGGTCTGCAGCCCAGATCATAGGCGGCCTCCAGCATGGAGGGATCCAGCTTTTCAAGGGCAGCATAAAGGGGCATGACCATGAAGGGCAGATAGGAATAGACAATGCCAAGGACCACTGCAAAATTATTGTTAATTAAAGGCAGCGGCGCATCAATGATGCCTAAAGAGAGCAACAGGTGATTCAGGAGGCCTTGATTATTGAGAATGCCAATCCACGCATAAACCCGCAGCAAAAACGATGTCCAAAAGGGTAGTATGACCAACAGTAAAAGGGTCACCCGCCACTTCCCACTGGCCCGGGAAATCCCATAGGCCATGGGATAGCCAATGATGAGGCAAATCACCGTTGCAATGCCTGCCAGCGTCAGGGACTCAAGATAAGCCGCGATATAAAGCTCATCCTCAAGCAGCATCCAATAATTCCCCAGATTCAGGCGAATCTGCAAGAAGGTATCATCCACCCAGGTAAAAAGCTCGGTATAGGGCGGCGTTCCAATCACACTGTCGGAAAAACTCAGACGCACCACCAAAAGGAAAGGAATCAGAAAAAAGACAATGTGCCACCCATAGGGAATCGCGATAACAGCCGAGCGGCCTAACAAGCGCTCGATCCCCGTCATTTGCAATAGGCGGCGAATCCCCCCCATCATGCGGCGAACCATCACGTATCCCCTTCCCTACGCCGTCAGAACGACGCCGCTTTCTGGGCGCCAATAAAGATAGACTTGATCATCCCACGTAATGGGGCGCTCGGTGATGCGGACTTGGTTCGTGACCGTTGCCAGAACTTTCACACCCGACTGCAGCAGCACATGGTAAATGGAGACATCGCCAAGATAGGCAATTTCGCTCACCACCCCCTTCACGCAGTTGCGGTCCAGCTTGCGCTTATCCATGGTGATCATCACCTTTTCCGGGCGAATGGCTACCGCCACATGGGCGCCCACCGGGGCTGATGCCGAGTGACTGACGTAAAGATCACAGGCGGCGGTCTCTGAGCGCACCAAGACATGGTCGGCCTCATCTTCGACGACCATGCCCTCAAAAATATTCATCTCCCCGATGAAATCTGCAACAAAGCGCGAGTTGGGGTACTCGTAAATTTCGTTGGGCGTTCCAATCTGGCGGATACGACCTTCCTCCATGACCGCCATACGGGTGGACATGGTCATGGCCTCTTCTTGATCGTGGGTGACCATAATAAAGGTCACTCCCAGGGATTCCTGAATGTTCACCAATTCAAACTGGGTTTGCTCGCGCAGCTGCTTATCTAAAGCCCCCAAGGGTTCGTCCAACAGCAAAACCTTCGGCCGCTTCACAAGACTTCGGGCCAGGGCGACCCGTTGACGCTGACCTCCCGACAGCTGATGCGGTTTACGCCCGGCATAACGCCCCATGTGCACTAAATCCAACATGGCCGCCACCCGATCCCGGATTTCATCCTTGGGCACGCCTTCTTGGCGCAAACCAAAGGCCACATTCTGCTCAACGCTCATGTGCGGAAACAGGGCGTAGGATTGAAACATCATGTTCACAGGACGCTCATAGGCTGGAATGTCCGATACGTCTTGCCCATCCAGATAGATGCGACCTGATGACGGTGTCTCAAATCCGGCCAGCAAACGCAACAATGTGGTTTTGCCACATCCGGATGCCCCCAAAAGCGAGAAAAATTCACCCTGATAAATATCCAAAGAAACGTTGTTCACCGCCGTGACGCCGCCATAGGACTTGACCACGTGTTCAAAGCGAACAGAGGGCTTTGCCTTGGGATCTTGCCAAGGTTCAAGTTTTTTGGATCTCTTATCAGCGATGGCCACTTTGTTTCCTCACTTTCCTTGAAGACGGTCGACGATCAGCGCCCCGTTCTCACCTTGGTCATTGCCCGCACCATTAGCTTTAAAAAGCGCGGTGACGCCACCTCATTCAGCACCAAGCGCTTGCGTAAATGCTTCGGCGGGTAGATGGCAGGATTCTTGCGAATGTTTTCTTCAACAAAGGGCAAGGACTTTGGCACGGGATTCGCAAAAAAGGTCGCGTTGGTGAGCACGGCCATATTCTCAGGACGCAGCAAAAAGTTGATAAACTTGTGGGCATTGTCAGCATTGGGCGCGTCTGCAGGAATGGCCATGACATCGATCCACATTAAGCTGCCTTCCTTTGGAATCACAAACTCTAGATCGGCAGTGGCCGCCTTACCAAGGCGTACCTGGGAATGGGCAACAGATCCCAGCCAGTGTTGGACCAAGCACATATTGCCAGTCACGGCTTCATCATTGGATCTGGCGCTATCAAAGCGGGAAATGGCCGGGCGAATCAATCGCAGGTGATCTGTCACTTTATCCAGGTCTGCTTTCGATGTGGTTTGGGGATCGATCCCCAGGTACATCATGGCAGGCAGGATGACTTCGCTGGGCTCATCCAACATGGAGATGCCACATCCCGCAAGAACCTGCACCACATCAGGATCAAAAAACATGGCCCAGCTGTCCGTTGGCAGGGGCGCAACCCCCGGGGCGCGTCGTTTTTCCAGCTCAGCTAGCCGCTGCTTGTTGTAAACAAAGCCAACAGCACCCCAAAGATAAGGAACCGCATAAGTATTTTGCGGATCAGCCTTGGCCATCATTTTCAGATAGTCAGGATCCACCTCAGCCAAATTCGGGATCAGCTCTTTTTTCAGGGGCTGGTAAAGTCCCGCTGGGATTTGGCGCGCCAAATAAGGCCAAGCGCTCGGAAAAACAAGATCATACCCCGTTGATCCGGCAAGCATTTTAGCCTCAAGCACCTCATTACTATCATACACATCCACCCGCACCCGAATACCGGTCTCGGCTTCGAATTTTTTCACCAACGCATCGGGTAGATAGCTGTGCCAGATGTAGATGTTGAGCTCGCCCTGATTGGCATGCAGGCACCAGGGCAACAAAAAAGCCCCCAGGGCAATCCTGAATAATTTTAAAAGCTGCGCCAATATAGAGTCATCCCAACGAAAAACAGTCTCACCTTCCTTGATAACCCGAACGGGGGTGGGATTCAATTTATAAGCACGGTGAATCTCAACAAATGCCCTTTTTAGGTCATCCATTGACATGTTTCCTGATCCTCGTGGCGCAACACGACTCAGGGCCCTTAAAAAAATTGCCAAAACAGCAATCATATGATACGCATACGCCTCGAGAGATGGTCATTAATGGAACAAAGGAATAAATTATGTCACATTGGACGAAACATATGGTGATGGGAACGACCCTCAGTCTGCTTAGCCTCAGCTGCCAGGCGAGCGATCTGGATGCTCTGCTGGATCAAGCCCTGGAAGACCTCGATGCGCCTGCGATAGAGGTCGTCAAGAAGCCCGCTCCCATGCGTGATGTGTTGCCCACAACCACCCTACTTGAGATGACAGCCCTTGAGGTGCTGGAGCAGCGCCTGAGCGCAGCCGTTGCAACGCCGGATGCGGACGTGGACTTCGAACCGTTTTACGGTCTTTTGAACCTCATTCAGTATCAATGCGGTGATTTCGTCTTAAGTGATTATGCAACTTCATGGCCTAGCTATAAGCGAGAGCCTGTTGGACAATTTGCCCCCCTCGCGTCCATTGGCGAAATGGCGGTTTCGACGGTACGTGGTGACTTTCAACGCCAGAACCTTCCTATACCCTCCGATGAGGAGATACTCAAAAGCCTGATGAATGGCGAGCATTACTCGATCATTGCCAAGGCTGTTTCTTCAATCCAAAATTCTTTGAACAACGGCGAAACAACCTACACTAGCAAAGAAGGCCGCAAGATACTCAAGGCCTTGACCAAATCCCTCTCCTTTAAGCCTGAGTATGCCATTGCCTACCTGGATGCGCGTCCCGTGAACAGTCAAGAGACCAACTGGATTTCTAACTATATCGTGAACGCTAGAAATTTAGCCTGGAGAATCTCACCACTAGCGCCATCACAAAGAAAGGCACAAGAAAACGATGCGTTTTCCCACAAAATCTGGTTCTATGAATGGAACTGGCGCAGCTCAGATGCGTGCACCTTAACAGCCGATGACAAACAAAAGACACTTGAAGCTCTGCGTTACTTCCTGACCATGCGTCACCGTAACAACAAAAATGCCGATGCACGGGGATTACCTGCGCCTAAGGCTAACTCATAACCCACCGATCCTCTAGGCAGGCTGAGGGCGCTCAGAAGCCTTGATGAATAGCCTCCCAGCAAAAATAAGATTTGCTGGGGGCTTTTTCTGTAGTCTTTGTGGATATTGAGGCACTTCTTGTCATAAATAACATTTAACCTTATCAGGCAGCGTTGCATCTAATGGATGCTCTTCAAAGCATCCTTGCACTGCAGGCATGAATCCAAGGCGACCACGCACATGCGTAACGAGGGGGACTCAAAAATTTAACTCTGAAGATAAGAAATCTTCAGCCCGATCATACAGATCACAATGACGATCAGAAACAGTGCTTGCTCTATCGTAACCTTTTCCCCAAAGAAACTAATGCCGCCCAAGAAAGCACCAACGGCACCAATGCCCACCCATACTGTATAGGCAATGGATATGGGGATTTTTCGCGCTGCCAAGCCCAATAAGTAGAAACTGAGAGCCAAAAAGACGACGGTGACGGCAGCCTCAAAGGGTTTCTTGAGACCATCTGAGGCTTTTAATCCAAGAGCCCAAACGACCTCACAAATGCCGGCAATAACCAAAATAATCCAGCTTTTCATATTTTTATCTCAGCCTAATTTTGGTGCATCTATGGACACTATAACCAATAAAATCTTAATCAAAAACCTCATAGCGCAAGAATTTTCGCTCCTTTTGCCTCTCCCATGAGGTGTTAACCATTTCCAAAACCTCGTGATATATTATCGTAAAAAAATAAGGCACCAATAAGGAATGCTGGGGTGAGACAGGCCGGCCTCAAAAAACGCGTTATGACCTATGTGGCCCTTTCCGTTTTGATCGTTGGGGTTTGCGCCACATGGTTTGGCGTTCACTTTTTGCACACGTATCAAGTGGAAAGCCTCATCGATCGGGGAAAGCTGATCACGCAGATGCGCGCCCAGGCCCTTGCGGGCCCCATGTGGGAGCTTAACACCGAACGCGTTAAAGAACTGGTCAAATTCCTTAGAGAAGACAAAGACTTTTATTCCGCCGAAGTGATCGAGGCTGATGATGATGTGGTGGCGTACTTCGTTTCAGAAACAGCCCAGCCAAGTGACCTTGTTTTCACAGCGCCAATTATTCAGCGTTCCCCAGATGATCAAGCATCTCAGCTTTTAGGCCACATCAAAGTCACCCTGTCCCGTGATCGTCTGGTTGAACAGCAAAGGCAAACGGTGCTTTTTGGGATCGTCATCAGCATCATCATCATGGCCGTTGTAATGGCAACCCTCTACGGCGTGTTGATCATGGTTGTGGCAAACCCGCTGCAGCACATGCTAGAGACCATTCAGCGCATCACCCAAGGAGACCTCCACAAACGCTTGGATGCGCCGGCCACAAGGGAATTCTCTGAACTGGCCGTCGCGTTCAATAAAATGACTTCCGACCTCTCCCTTCACACGGAAAAATTAGAAGAACGCTCGAAAGCACTTGAGGTCACTGTGGAAGCGCTGGAAGCCGCAAAGGATCTGGCCGAGTCTGCGAACCAAACCAAAAGCCAATTTCTTGCAACCATTTCCCACGAGCTGCGCACGCCTCTGAATGCAATTATAGGATACGGCGAGATGTTAGCCGAAGATCTGGACACCATGAGCCGCGATGAAGTCGTGAGCGATCTCAACAAGATCACCACATCGGGAAAGCATTTGTTATCCCTCATCAATGACGTGTTAGATGTCTCAAAACTCGAAGCCGGGAAGATGAGCATCTATCTTGAGTCCGTTAATCTCTATGAGGTCGTTCGTGAAGTCACCACCATGACACGACCATGCATCGAGAAAAATGGCAATGTTCTCGAAGTCTCACTGCCGCCAGACTTACCCCAAATGACCACGGATGTCACAAAGTTGCGACAGATCATGGCAAACCTCCTCACCAATGCGGGCAAGTTCACAGCACAGGGAAAAATCCATCTCTCGATGGCGATCAAGACCCGCAATGAAGAATCCTTTATTGAAATAAGCGTCAAAGACACTGGAATCGGCATGAACAAAGAGCAAGTCGATCGCATTTTCCAAGCCTTTACGCAAGCTGACACCTCCACCACCAGAAGATTCGGTGGATTTGGCCTTGGCCTCACCATTACCAAGGAATACTGTCATTTGTTGGCAGGTACCATCCACGTGCTCAGCGAGCCGGGCATGGGGGCAGAGTTTATTGTGCACCTCCCGCTGTTATCCACGACGCACAAAAGCCCCGGCCGATCCGGGTCGCAGACCGACATCACGGGCAATGAACACGTTGCATGACGAAAAAATTGCGGTTAGAAGTGTTTTTGTTGCATTTAGCGTTGACGGCCAGGGGTTATATGAGCTATCACGTGAGGCAATATGGCATTGGCGTGAGTGCGCCGAATAACCTGAGTTAAAGAAGCTTAAACAATGAAGACACTTTCATTAAAGCCCGCTGAAGTTAAGAAGCAGTGGATTGTTATTGATGCAGAAGGCCTTATTCTGGGTCGTTTAGCTGCCGTCATCGCGAACCGTTTGCGCGGCAAGCATCGCCCAGATTACACCCCCCATGTGGATTGTGGTGATCATGTGATCGTCATCAACGCCGACAAGATTCGCGTGACGGGTAATAAGTACGAAGACAAGGTTTTCTACTGGCACACCGGTTATCCAGGCGGTATCAAGCAACGCACCATTCGCGAACGCATTGAGGGTCGCTTTCCAGAGCGCGTCGTTCAAAAGGCTGTTGAGCGTATGGTTCCTCGCGGACCACTGGGTCGTCGTCAAATGGGTCATTTGCACGTTTATGCTGCCGCTCAGCATCCCCATGAGGCTCAGCAACCAGCGGTCTTAGATGTTGCTGCGATGAACCCTAAGAATAAGAGGAACTAACCATGGCTCGTCAGAATATTGAGCTGGGAAATCTTAAGTCAGCCCTTAGCACACCAGCACCCGTTGTTGCAGCTGCAGCTGAGCGCGCCGCAGCGAACGAAGGACCGAAGGTTGATGCGCTGGGTCGTGCCTACGCAACCGGCAAGCGCAAGAACGCCATTGCCCGCGTCTGGATCAAGTCAGGCAGCGGTAAATGCGTGATCAATGGTCGCGATGTGACCACATATTTCGCGCGCCCTGTGCTGCAAATGATCATCAATCAGCCTTTCCAGGTGGCGAACCGCGAAGGCCAGTTTGATATTTTTTGCACAACCGTAGGTGGTGGTCTTTCCGGTCAAGCCGGCGCTGTGCGTCACGGCATTAGCAAGGCGTTGACCTACTTCGATCCAGGTCTTCGTCCAGTCTTGAAGGCTGCCGGTCTCCTGACCCGCGATAGCCGCGTTGTCGAGCGTAAGAAGTACGGCCGCGCCAAAGCCCGTCGTCGCTTCCAGTTCTCCAAGCGCTAGCCGCAAAGTTTATACGCATCCAAAGGCGCCTCTGGCGCCTTTTTTGTTGATCAGAAGAAAAATAAAAAGGGACGTCTCATGCTCAAGGATTTTTACATTATACCTTCCCGCAAGAGGGTTAACATTAATAGAGCGACCTGTATTCTCCTCTATTCAAGTTTACCGCTTTATGGCCTCATATGCTCGAATAAGACATTCTTTGAACAACATTGGCCGATTCTCATCATATTCGGCTTTGCCCTTGGAGGCCTTCTAGAATTTCTAGACAAACGCGTAGATGGAATAGAGTTGGACCTTGGCAACCTCATCTTGATGAAGAGCAAAAGAAAACTTGATAATCGACACAAAGAGCTAAGAGAGAAGATCGTAAACTACGGCTTAATAACATCAATTACATGCTTGATTATTCTCGGCATAATCTCTTTCAATCGGTATGATATTTATTCCATCAGAAGAATCGCATGTTTAATTATGTTCTTCATCGCATTTCTTCCACTTCTTATATTCCATGTCTATTACGATTTACCTCTGACGGCTTTCCCGCTATCGGACAAGAAAAAAAGGAAAAAAGTATTTACTAATGAACGTTTAATATTTGCTGCGACTATTCTTAGTCTACCTTCAGCAACTTTTTGGGAAAAAATAATTTCTCTTACAAAAGAGGGCGCCATTGACTTCCTGATTTGGCTTGGCACATGGGTGGGTTGAGTATAACTAAACTCCCCCCCTTCAGTTTCGTATGGCGAGGGCCAGGTTGGCATGTGTCTATCTTTCGATCATCGCGATCAAAAATAGCTCACTACCCTCTCCTCCCCTCACGATGCGCGAAAATGCATATAAAATCTTAAGGCATGGAGGATTTCGCGCCTGAAACAGGGATAAGTCGGCACGCTCGGGCAAGGATCTCTTCAAAATCAATAAATCCCATCCGCTGTTTGTCGATTACGATATCTTGCATGATTTATTCCTTTTGAACGCTGCAGAGCATCCCCTTTGGCTGCGCGCTTAGCCGCAGCTTCTGTCACTTAAAGTAGTCCCATAGCTCGCTTTTTGACGAACCGCTTGGCATAAAACAATAAAACGACAAACGAGTCCAAAACTCTTAAGACAATATTGTTGAATGTGCTTAGGGAAGCCAGTGTTGTACGTCTAACAAGGGAGATGGCGCGATTTTTAGCTTCCTTTCACAATAAAAAAAATCTAAGATTCGTGACTGTAGTTATAGTTGCTCCACTTGAGAAGAATAAAATGTCGGGCGCCTTAATTTGCTGGATTTTTTCTGCATATGTTTTTGCTTTATTTTGACATGTAGAACTTCACATGTTAGGTAAAGATTCAAACAGTTGCTAACCGAATAGTCATTATCTTGGTTATCAAGTGGCAGAAAGCTAAAATATGCAAAACTCTTTTTTTTACTAGAGACTTTATTCCCTTCGTGTACGGAAAAATATGATGTTACATAACAAATTGAAAATCATTTATTCGGAAAAATTATATTTCTGGTCAATTTTTTGTGTGTTCATCTTACTGTCTTCCGTTTTTATGCATGCCAAATTAGGAATGGATGCGTTTTGCGATACCGCTAATTATCACCTTTTTATCGGCTGGGCGTCCAAAAATTTAAATTTCGGTGCATTTGGCGCAGCTGCTCTGTTGCATAGTTACTTCAATCCATTAATTGACGTTCTAAATTATTTAACGTTTTTCGCGCATCCATACGTTGGTGCAGCTTTTCATTCACTTGCTCATCTTGCTAGCGCCTGCATCATAATGAAAATTATCCAAGAATTTCTATCAAATAACCTAAGAGATCAGCTGTTGGCACTAATTGGGTGCGGCATTAGCCTAACTGGGGCAATGACAATTTCGCTTTTTGGGTCATGGACGAATGAGAATATCATAGCAGTACCAGTGCTTCTTGGATTTTATATTCTTTTAAAAGGCATCAAGGGTGACAAACCATTTTTATTTTTATTTGCAGGACTTGCTTTCGGCGCCGCTACTGGACTAAAGCTCACTGCCGCTCCGTACACAGTCGGGGCATTTTTTGCAACTCTTATTTGCTCCTTTAGAATCAAGTCTTTGTATTATCTTATTTTAGGAATGTTATTGGGCTTTTTTCTCGTTGATGGGTATTTCATGTATTTGCGCTGGGACTTGACTGAAAATCCCCTCTTTCCGTTTGCTAACAACATATTTCATTCCCCCTACTACATTAGGAATTGGATATCATATTCTAAATTTGAATTTTCAAAGGTTTTTTATTATTTATCTCTCCCTGTAATTTGGCTATCCTCAGGCGATTTTTCCGAGATTCCATCTGTGCGTGATGGGCGACTTCTCCTTGGTTATATTGGAATCGCAATGATTATTTTGGATTCTTTATTATTCAAAAAAAGTAACCAAACAAAGTATCCACTAGTAGTTTTTTTTGCTTTTTCATTCATTGCTTGGATTTTGTTTTTTAGAATCTATCGATATATCATTGTTTTTGAGGCGATATCAGGCATTTTATTTATAGTGGGGCTTAAGGTTTTTTTTGAGAGATTTCACCATAAACTACCTCTGTTTATTGCAGTTTCTTCCTTACCTTTTTTGTGGAACGTAACTTACTATCCAAATTGGGGACGGCGTCCGTGGAGTCAAGATTTTTTTTCCAGTAATATTAGAAGTCTTTTAGATCAAAAAGGCAGCTCTATTGTCTTTTTTTCTGGCCCCCCGGTTGCTTACTTCGCCCCTGAAATCGATAGTTTAGGTGTGAAGTTTGCAAATTTATATTCTCAATCATGGTGGGATGGTGAGCGATCGGGCTGGCTCGCAGAAAATAACCCCATTGATCCACACGGAGTTAACATTCGTGATTTTCAACAGGTTTACTTTCTTCAATGCTCAAGAAAGGATCCCAGAGGCTATAGCGAATATTTAAAGAATATCTTCCCCAAAGAATTCTTCGTCTGCACAAAGGTAACTACCAATAATTTTCCGGCTCCTTATTACTTTCCAGCCACTTATCTATGCTCCTTCAAAAAAGACTTTGAATTACCTAGAATAGAAATGGGTGTTGAGTATAACCATAGGGAGCCTGGCATTATTTTTCAAGAAGGCTGGTCTTATGATGAAGTATCGCATATACAAACTGAAAGCACTGAAGCCACTTTAGTTCTCTGCCTCAATACTAGAGAGCAGCACTCTCCATTTATTCATCTTAAAGGCGATACGTTCGGGAGGCAATCCGTTGAAATTTTAATAAATGGCAGAAGAGTTTTCAAAGATGATTTAGAAGGACCTTTCTCGCTCAAAATTAAGGTACCGTTTAAAGTACAAAGCGGAGAACCTATTAATATTAAATTCATGTTGCCGAATGCTCGAGCTGCCAACATTTACGATCAAAGATTATTAGCCCTGATTTTCAAGTCCCTATTAATCGAAAAATGAAGATATGAGAGTAGATATTCCTTCTCACACGAAATAAAGCATCTGCTATTACAATGATTTTTATTGACTCAATGACCGGTTTCGACTCTGGATTTGCTTGCGTAACTGGCGAGAATAAGTGAGAAAGGTAAATATTTTTCAAGACACCCAGTGCACTCGTCTGGCCCCAGGGGGAACCATCACGATGCGCGAAAATCCATATAAAATCTCAAGGCATTCAGTATTTCGCGCAAGTCACGACCAAGGGGGCTGAGGATGGGATCCAGGCGCATAATCCACGCTTGCCAGGGGAAAAGCAATTGATCGAGTCGCTCCAGCACCTCTGGTGGTGCAGCCTCAGCGTAGGCCCGCAACACCTCCACCGCCGCGGCTGGATCTTTTTTAAATCTGGGCAAGACTGAGGCCAGAAATAACAGCAAATCTCGCGCCTGAAACAGCGTGAGATCTGCACGCTCAGGCAGAGGTTCTTCAAAATCAATAAACCCAATCCGCTGTTTGTGGATCACCATGTCGCGTAGGGAGCCACGACCATGGATGGCGCCTTGGCGATGGAGGTGGGCCAGCTCTTGAGCAGCCAGACGCAGCAAGCGGCTACGCTCAGGCACAGCCTTATGCCGCTTCACTGTTTTCAAGAGAGGTTTACCCAAATCACGCATGACAAAATAGTCGTCAGCAACATGCACGACCTCGGGCACCACGATGTTTTGCTGGCGCAGTTGCTGCATGCGCGCCACTTCAGCCACCACAGCCTCGTGCCGGGAACAATAGAGTGTGGGCTTCACAATCCGCGGCAGCGGCGCAAAAAGCACCCGCTTCACACACGCCCACCAGCTGGCTTTGTTCCATGAGTGACGCTTAAGCCAAAAGGTCTCACCATCCACATCAAAACTTTGGATGCGCTTTTTGTGTCCAAGGGCTTGTGCCACGGCCGCCTGAAACTCAGGGATTTTCAGCTGGACAGGGGTTGCCCATACCGTGATCGCATAACAAAAGGCAATGCAAACGGCACTGAACCTAAAACAGTTGACGATAGATGCGCTCATTTTCCAACACACGCTGAATATAGTTGCGGGTCTCACCATAGGGGATGGATTCAATCCAGTCGATGAGATCGATGCCTTTTTGCCGCGGATCACCAAAGCGCTCAACCCACTCTTTCACAGGGTTAGGACCCGCATTGTAGGCCCCCAATGACAACACAATGGACTGATCATGTTTTTCCATTTCGTATTTCAGATTTTCCACACCAAGCCTCACATTATAGCGGATATCACGCAGAAGTTGTTCCTTCTGGAACGGCAAGGAGACCCTCTTCGCCATGCGTTTGGCCGTATCGGCGGTCAGTTGCATCAACCCCATGGCCCCCGCATGGCTCACAGCTTGAGGATCAAAATTGCTCTCGCGGCGGATGATAGCGTGGACTAAGGACATCCGCGCCCCGCTGACTTCGGCCCGCAACGCTTTAGGAAGCATCGGGAAGGCTTCGCGGTAATAGAGCTCGGTACCCTTGGTTCCCTTGCGCACCAACTCGACCACCCCGCGAGGCGCAATCTGGCTGGCTAAATGGAGGGCGTACTTCAACTCTGGATGGGATTTGGTCTCGCTGGCGGCATGCACTAAAAAGCGCTGGGCCTCCCCTTCCAAGCCTGCCTGTGCCAGGGCATGGGCCGCGCGATACACCGAATTTTGCTGATGTTTGCGCTTTTCCTCTGCACTCAATGTCAGGGCGCCCAAGGGCGGCAGTTTCAGACCCAGCTTATCCATGGCCAATTGACCGTAGAAAGTGGTGCGCAGGGTGGCCGCTTGTTGATAATGGCTACGCGCCATATCGGGGTCACCCAGGGCCTCGGCCGTGCGGGCCAACCAATAGTGGGCCCGCGACTTAGTAATGGGCCGCACCCCGCCTTCACGCACGTGCTGAAAGTGGGTGAGCGCCACTTGCGGCTTTTTCAGGTGGCGCAACGCCAACCATCCCATGAACCATTCAGCATCGGTCCGATCCGAGCCTGAGGTGAGTCCATGTCCTGCCAGCAATTTATAGGCCAGGGCTGGATCCCCCTCTTCATAGGCCCGTCGCGCCAGAAGGTTGCGCTCGCGCCACCACAGGGCTGGATCGTGCATTTTGCCTGCCGACTGCAACAAAAGCTCATATGCCTTGGGATCCCGCTTGGCGCGGTAATGTTTGACCAGGGCCAAATGGGCGCCGGTTCCTTGCCATGCACTGAGGGGCAGCTGCTGCAAGAGACGCATGCCGTCCTCCATCTGGCCTTGCACCATTTTCATGTGCGCGTCGTAGACAGCCCGTTGAGTTTGGGGCATGCGTGCCAGAATCACCAATGCAAGGGCTGTCTCTTTGTTGATCACAGCCTGGTCGAGTTTTGTTCCTAAGGCATGGGGCGCGATATGCGCACCGTGGGCCGCAAGAAACGTGCGGGCCTCTTCCGCTGTCCAATCCAGCTCGCGCCAATAGCGGGTGGTGAGGGCACGCAGATGTTGGGTCTGTCGTAAGCGGGTGAGTGCTTCAATATGGGCCAGGGCCCCTGCCGCAGAACGGGCAGGGTGGCGGTTCATCCAGCCCACCACATGCTGCGGCGCGTAGGTGCCTTGCAGCATCAGCTTCTCAGCTTTTTTTGCAAGCTTACCCAACCCTGGCCATTGGGGATGGGCTTCAATGAACGTTAACAAATCGGCCAGGCGTCCATCGCCTTCACTGTCAAGAAGGCTTTTCCAGCGCACCACATCCCCATGGATGCGACACCCCTGCACTTCAAGACTTGTGGCCAAGTGCAGACTGGGCCGCGCCATGGCCTGTTTAAAAGAAGCCGTGCATGCCTCGTTTGCCAGCAGCCCAGACGGCAAGATGCCCACCATGAGCACAAGGCGCCGTAATCTATTGAATGTTTGCGATGTCATTTTTTCAAGACCCTTGCTGGAACACCCCAGCTTGCGTTAACTTTGGCCCTAGAGTAGCGAAACTTTCTAGGTTTGACCATGTTCAAAGGATCAATTGTTGCCCTGCTTACACCTTTTCAGCATCAAAAGGTAGATTTTGCCGCCCTGGAGCGCCTCGTGGCTTGGCACATTGATCAAGGCACACAAGGTCTTGTGGTCTGCGGCAGCACGGGCGAAGCCATGATGCTGGAGGCGGACGAGCACCAACAAATCATTGAGACAGCCGTCCAAGTAGCCGCCAAGCGCATCCCAATTATTGCTGGCACAGGCGTGATCAGCACCCGTCAAACCATTGAGTTATCTCAACGGGCTGAGCGGGCCGGTGCCGATGGCCTTTTGATCGTCACCCCACCCTATGTGAAACCCACACAAGAGGGTTTGATTCAGCACTTTAAGACCATCCATGACAACACCAACGTACCCATTATCCTCTACAACAATCCCGGTCGCGCTGTGGTGACGTTAAACGTGGAAACCGTATTTGAGCTTGCAAAGCTGCCCCGCATTGTGGGCATTAAGGATTCCACCGGGGACTTGGACCGTCCAGTTATGATGCGCCAACACTTAGGTCCTGATTTCGCCTTGCTGTGTGGCGAGGATAACCTCACCCTGCCCTACATGATGCACGGCGGCGATGGCGTCATTAACGTGACCGGCAACATTGCGCCAAAACTCATGCGGGAAATGATGGATGCCTGGCATGCCAGCGATGCAACACGCTTCAAAAAAGCCCGCGAGACGCTGATTCCTATCGCCAAGATGATGTTTGTAGAAGGCAATCCAGTGCCAGTAAAGTACGCCGCTTGGCGTTTGGGACTGTGCGCCAACGAAGTGCGCCCTCCCCTCTTGCCCTTAAGCGCTACCTTCCATAACCAGATGGATCAGACTCTGGCAAAGGCCGGGTTAACCCCCGCCCAAGAACTGCAGCGTGCCCATGGCTAAGCAAGACGACACCCAATACAAGGTCATCGCCGAGAATAGGCGCGCCCGCTATGATTACAGCATCGAAGAATCCATCGAGGCAGGCATTGTCTTAACGGGCTCGGAAGTGAAATCCATGCGCCTTGGTCGCGCCAATATTGCCGAATCCCACGCAGCAGAAAAAGACGGCGAGTTTTATCTCTTCAACGCCAATATCAATGAATATGCCTCAGCCGCCCATTTTGGCCATTATGCCAGAAGGCCCCGCAAGTTATTGCTGAAGAAAAAGCAGGTCAATCGGCTCATTGGCGCCGTCACCCGCAAGGGTATGACCGTGGTGCCGCTGGTGATGTACTTTAATCATCGTGGCATGGTCAAGGTGCAGTTGGGCCTTGCCAAGGGTAAAAAACTCGCTGACAAACGGGCCAGCGAGAAAGAACGGGATTGGAAACGCCAAAAGGAACGCATCTTGAAAGAGCGCGGTTAGCGCTCTTCCTCAATTTCGACGATTTTATCTAAGGGCTTCAGCCTGAATTCCCAAAAGACAACTCCATCCTCCTCTTGACGGACTGGGGCACCCCCAATGATTGGATCCATGTGCCAGTCTGTTGGACTCCATGGGCCGTAGATGCTGTGCTCGATCAACCTCCCTTCGGTGATGGGACGCTTACCATATTTTTGCAGTTTAAGATTTTGGTGGTACTTGCTGAAGAACCGCTGATCCCAATGGCAATCCCTATTGACGATGAGGCGCGCAAGCGGTGTATCCAGAACCCCATTCTCGCCTTGCTGAAGGTCTCTCTTCAGCCAGCCCAGGAACAGAACCACATGCCCCGGCACGTTAAGCCTTTGCAAATTCAAGCTCAGGACGAGTGTCTTGATTTCATCCGGTGAAATGTGACTTCCTGCAACATTGACGTGATTCAAAAACCGGAACTTTGTGAATGCCTCGACCATCTGTGCGTCGATCACAGAACCTTCATAGCGCAGATAACGCAGGTCAGGACAATGACGCGCCAAATCCTCGATTCCTGCCACGGTCAAATGGGCTTTGACATCAAGCTGCTGGAGGCGGCTCAGATGGGCCGTTAGCGATTTGATATCCGCATCCTTGAGCTGCTGTGTTTCATTATTCCTAGAAACATTGAGGGTCCTGAGATTCGTGCACCTTGAAATGGAGAGGATATCCTCATCTGTCGTCTCTGATAGGCTCAAGTCCTTCAGAAGAGACGGAAAATGAGGTTTCGCCAAGGCATGTATCGAATGGGCAAAGCCCAGGCGAATGCTTAAGCATTCAAGACCAGGCATCTTGTTAAGAGGCTGGTCCAAGAAATCCAAATTTTTGACATTATAAACATCCATCTTAAGAGACTTGAGCTGACTCAAACTGGGCAGAGCGTCCATGAAGCTTGCATGAAGCAGATCGGGGCTCGTGATGACCAGCTCCTCGAGGTTTAACTTTTGCAGCGTCAGTGCACATTGCGCACCAAAGCGCCCCGGGGTACTCTGGGTGTGTAATCCATCAAAAAATTCCAGCTTCTTCAGCTGGGTCAGCACAGAAATCGCATCAAAAAAGCGATGCGCCAAATCGACATCATGGGGAAAAGACCAGCGCAACGTCCGCAGCTTGGTCAGGCGTTCGAGCGCGACAAAGGTCCCATTAAACTGGCGCGCAGGTAGCTGTTTGACCAGAGGACTGCGGTGATAGCGCTCGATATCCAGACTTGTCAGATTTGGAAAGCGCCGCAAAAAATTTGCTAGAGTGTAGTTTTCTTTGAAAATGCGATTCTCGCGCCGCTCATAATCGCCAGCACCTCTTGTGTTAAATTTTTCGTCAATTTGGATAATTTGTTGGCGATGGCGTAAAACTTCACCAAGCTGGCGGTTGGTGAGCAAAAATCGCATCAGACCCACAGGATCATCTGACAGTCTGTTGGCAATCAAGACATGTAGATCGTCGGGAAGCTCTATTGGACTGGCTTCTGTGGCATAACTGGAGGTTGCTGAGAGTAACGAAACCACTCCACACAAAACATTTCTCTGCACCTTTTTCAACATAACAAATCCCCTCACTCAATGTGCGCTGCGACGCTAAAGCAACAAAGACAATTTGTCAAATATATTCTCAGGATTTGCAAAGTCTGGCCGAACTAAGACAAGAGGCCACTGGGTAATCTGATGTTTGACTTGGACGCGTTGGCGAGAAAAGCAACCATAAAGAAGCCAGGGTCTTTATGACAATTCCACCAAGGTCACTTTGCCACCCTTAACCGTCATCGCCACGTCACCTTGAATTAATTGTAACGCCTCGCGCCCAAAGACGTCATACCGCCACCCCTCTAACACATGTGTAGCGGCATTTGGGCCATCGGCCGCAAGCAACTCAAGGTCATGGGACGTGGCAATGAGGCGCTCAACCACCCCTAAGCGCCCACTGCAGGTGCGTAACCACAATTTTAGAATTTCCATGACGGCGTTAGAGACCCGCAGCTGGGCAGGACGCCCCGGTACAGCAGGAAGCTGATTCTCACCCAATGCATCGGCAGCGGCAATGGCCATAAAGGTAAACGACGGCACCTTGACCCCGGCGAGGCGACGCAACAGGCGACTGTTTTGTTTCAGAGATTCTGGCGTATCAACGCCATGTAAAGCCAGCTCAATCAGCGCCTCGTCTTTCAGAATGCGGCCTCGCGGCTTGTTTTGGGCTTGCGCCTCGCGCTCTCTTGCCTCGGCCAAAGCCTGGATGCGCGCCAAGATGCGGGGAGGTCTATTGCCCACCTTAAGGCGTGTCCATGCATTTTCGGGGTGAAGGGCGTATGTGGTGGCGCGCTTTAGAATGTCTAACTCGGTGTCAAACCAAGTCTCCCGTTGTTTTTGTCGCAGTAGCCGCAGCATACTTTGGTAGACCAAGCGCAAAGGTACCACATCATCCAGCGCATAGCGTATCTGGGCATCGGTCAAGGGACGCACGGACCAATCGGTAAAGCGTTGTCCTTTATCAAGCTTATGATGGGTAAATTGCCGCACCAGGGTTTCGTAAGCCACGGACTCACCAAAGCCCAAGACCAGCGCTGCTGCTTGGGTATCGAAGATGGCCTGGGGCACTTGACCCGTCATATTATAGAAAATTTCTAAATCTTGGCGGGCGGCATGCAGAACCTTGAGGGGCGCTGCGGCGTATAGGAGATCAAGAAAGGGTGTCAAATCCAAACCTGGCGCCAGCGGATCAATGAGGGCAGCCTCTTCCGATCCCGCCACTTGAATCAGGCACAGCTGTGACCAAAAGGTTTGCTCACGCATAAATTCTGTGTCAACGGTAATAAAGGCATCAGGGCCAGTTTCTGTGGCACCCAAGCGTTGGCAGAAGGTCACAAGGTCGTCGGTAGTGGTAATAAGCTGCATCTTTGCTGTCGACTTAAGATCAAAATAACGCTAGATCCTAACACAGCAAGGTTGATCGGGCCAGCGGCCCACTATGAGAAAAAGGAATAAGGTGAGAAATATGCATCCCTATCGCACCCATACCTGTGCCCAACTCAACAGCACCCATGTGGGCCAAAAGGTCCGACTTTCAGGCTGGGTCCATCGCAAGCGCGACCATGGCAATCTTCTTTTCATTGATCTGCGGGATCACTATGGCCTGACCCAATGCATTATCGAGACCAATAATCCGCACTTTCCAGAAGCCGAACGCACACGCCTTGAGAGCGTTGTCACCATCACCGGCACCGTGGCGAAAAGAACGCCTGAGACGGTCAATACCAAGATGCCAACGGGCGAGATTGAACTGATCATTGAAGATTACAAAATCGACTCAATGGCGGAACAGCTGCCCATGCCCGTCAATTCGGACCAAGAGTTTCCAGAAGACATTCGTTTAACCTATCGCTTCCTGGACTTGCGTCGTGAGAAGATGCACAAAAATATTATGTTGCGTTCGCAGATTATTTCTTCCATTCGTCGCCGCATGACAGACCAAGGTTTTCAAGAATTTCAGACCCCCATCTTGACGGCAAGCTCACCCGAAGGTGCCCGCGACTTTTTGGTGCCAAGCCGCATGCATCCCGGCAAGTTCTATGCCCTTCCCCAAGCACCGCAGATGTTTAAACAACTGCTGATGATCAGTGGCTTTGACCGCTATTTTCAAATCGCGCCCTGTTTTCGGGACGAAGATAGCCGCGCGGATCGCTCGCCGGGCGAGTTCTACCAGCTGGACTTTGAGATGTCTTACGTCACCCAGGAAGATGTCTTTGCCGCCGTTGAACCTGTGCTTTATGGGGTTTTTGAAGAATTCGCGGAGGGTCGCACGGTCTCTGGCTATCCCTTCCCGCGCATTACCTATGATGAGGCCATGTTAAAGTATGGCTGCGACAAGCCGGATCTGCGCAACCCCATCCAAATTGCCGATGTGACCGACGTGTTCCGTGGCTCAAGCTTTAACGCCTTTGCCAACGCCATCGACAAGGGCGATGTGGTGCGGGCCATTCCAGCGCCCGGCGCCAGCAAGGAGGCGCGCAGTTTCTTTGATAAATTAAATGACTGGGCAAAGACCCAAGGAGCCCCTGGTCTTGGCTACATCATTTTCGCCGATGGCGAGGCTAAAGGTCCCATTGCCAAGTTTTTGGATGCCGACCGCCTGACCCACCTGAAACAGCTGGCAGGACTTCATGAGGGTGACGGCGTGTTCTTTGCCTGTGGCCCCAAAGCCTCCACCGAAAAACTCGCCGGTGCCGCCCGCATCAAGGTGGGTGAAGACCTTGATCTGGTTGAAAAGAATGTCTTTAGGTTCTGCTGGGTGGTCGACTTCCCCATGTTCGAGTGGAATGAAACGGAAAAACGCGTCGATTTTTCCCATAATCCGTTCTCCATGCCCCAGGGCGGACTTGAGGCTCTGATGACCAAAGACCCCTTGGAAATCAAGGCTTACCAGTATGATATCGTCTGTAACGGCATCGAGCTTTCCAGCGGTGCCATTAGAAATCATATCCCACAAATCATGTATAAAGCCTTTGAAATTGCAGGCTATAATGCTCAAGAGTTAGAGGAAAGATTTGGCGGTATGCTGAATGCCCTTAAATATGGTGCTCCACCCCACGGCGGCTGCGCACCGGGCATTGATCGTATCGTGATGCTGCTGGCGGACGAGCCGAACTTACGCGAAGTCGTTGCTTTTCCCATGAACCAGCAAGCGCAAGACCTTTTGATGGGTGCACCGGGCGACGTCACGGATAAACAGCTTCAAGAGCTTCATATTCGTGTAGCCCTGCCGCCCAAATTGGCGAAGGAGGCAAAAAATGTACATGATTCCATAACTTAAACATGCCAAATGACCTGTGACTTCGGTCACACTTTCAGGCGCTGCCAAAAGCAGCGCCTTTTATTTTTGAGAGACCATCCCCTAGACCTCATACACAGGATGATCGGGCTTTTACTCTGCCCTCAAGCATCAGCGGCAATGCTTTGACAGCTTTTATTTATTGACTTCATCGAAATATATTATTACTTTTTGGAAAATTTCTACCTGAGGTTAAAAAATGAGTTTGCTAGGCCATAGTTCAAAAATCACCGCATGGAATCTCTTGTTCATCGCGACCAGCGCTTCGGCATTATGGGCCAGTGACCTTCATCGGTCAGCCAGCGAAGACACTCTTGGATCATCGAGCTCAGCGCTCACGGTGAGCATACCAAGCGCAACCAATGCTACCGCCACCGTTCAATCTCGCGATGGCAATTCCCTCGCCGAACCCGCACCCAAACGCCGCAAGCTTCGTGATGTTGAGGCGCTCCCCCCGCTTGGCGATCTCTCAGCCCTGCCTCGGGAAATACTACACCATGTCATGGACTTTCTTCCCGTCAAGGACGATGTGCGCCTGACGTGGATCTGCAAAGCGTTTGCGAACGAACGTGCGACTCGCAATCACTTTTATCGCATAAAATTAGAATCTCGCCTCGATCAAGACCAAAAAAGACAATACATACACTTAGTTAATTGGTCCCTGCCCCTTATGTGGCAGAGTGACGAGATGTTTTGGCGCATCACCCGCCAATCCAGGGAAATAACTAAGCAGCCTTTCATTCAAGAATCACCTCTCATTTATTATCAGAAGCCAATGATTGAATATCTGGCTGCCCTTGGCTTTGAAAACGGACTCAAAGCAAAAATTTTCGGCATGATAGAGGGAGTATATGGTTACTTTGATTACGATGAGGCCTATGGTGCTGAAAACAAGGATTTTAATATCCAATATGATGAAGGTGAACGTTTACTTGAGCAGTACATCAAACGGGGCGCCGCGTGGGCCGTTGATGTGAAAATTCGCTTGTGCCGTAAAGGCTACGATTCTAATTACATTTTATTTGCCAGACACAATCCTGCTAATTTCCCAGAAATAAGTGTCTTTTTAAAAAGCCAAGCGGAAAATAATCATCCAAAAGAAGCGTTTGCTCTGTTTAAGGCGCTCGAGCCTTACGAAGAGACAGATCTAGATTTCTGCGAAGAGTCCTATGAATGGGTGTACACCACGTTAAAACTGCTCAATAACAAAAAAAGTTATTACTATTGTGCGGAAATAATGTCTATAAATGGTCCTGAGTATTTTTTAGAACATAAACGGCGCTTACTTGCCGATGCTGTTGACCTTGGACACGCTTGGGCAAGGAAATATTACTATGAACTCCATGAATTGCTGGATACACCCGAAGAAAAACAAAGGGCTGAAGAGTGTCTCTTCAAAGACCTTGAGGCTGGTAAAGAGTGGGCAAAGGAAAAATACTACTATCGTCTTGAAAGTTCCGATCTTGAAGAAGATCAACGTAGGGCCAAAACTATGCTTTTTGAGGGGGCAAGGAAAGGTGAGAATTTCTTCGTAGCAGAATCTCTTAAGTTATGTATGCGGCAGCAGGCCCTTAGCGAGGAGATATGCACCTTGCTTAGCCATATTGCTGCAGTAAATGATCATAATCAAAGCTACGGTGTTACCTTAGAAATTGCAGGCAAATCAACGCGCATCGAGATGCGAGACATGAAGCAGGTTATTAAACAGGATCCCACCCTGCTACAGGTAGGCCTATCCCCGCAAGAGCTCTTTGGTCGTGTCCAGGCTTATGAACGCGAGCGTCGCCTCAAAGAGCCTAAACCTGTTGCGCCTTCAGTTGAAGACTATCACATTGCGAAGATGAAGGGTCTTTGGAAGCGGTTTGGTGTACCACCCCTTGGGTTTAACCCCAACTAACGGCGCGATGTACCAGCACCTATTCGCCCCACACCGATGGGATGATGCAATCGGTCTCAGGGCGCGGAGGGATGGCAGAGACCCTCCCCTCCCGCCCAGTGGACGGTGAGAACGTCGACGGGTTTTGGGCCCGTTCTATCTCCCTCGCGCTGAACGGGCCATTACACCAATTCGACACACTATCATCTTAGTTGTCTGGGGTTATCCTGTGGGACAATATATCTTCCTAAGAGATTAATAAGGTCCGTTGCATGCAAAGCTATGGGCACGCCCAAGGATTGAATTTCATCTCGATACCACTCAAAACCCGCGTGAGATCCCCCTAAAAAACCAATGACAGCCATCCCGGCACTTTGCGCTGCTTTTATCCCAGCTACACTATCTTCAATAACCAAGCAGTTCTCAGGAGAGATTCCCATCTGCTGCGCTGCAAATAAAAACAAATCAGGGAATGGCTTTCCTCTTTTGACTTGAGAAGATGTAAAAATTGTTTCTTGTGAGAAAAAATGATCTTGTTTTGTCAATTCCAAGGATTTTAAAACCCTTGCCCTTGGACTTGAACTTGCAACACATTTAAGCATGGAGGAGCAATATTCTAGCACCTGAGGAATGAGTGTTTGCAGTTCATTTTCGAAGGCGCTCAAAACACGTCTTTGCGCCAAATCGGTCAGGTTTTCGGGCAAGACAATACCAGATTCTTGAAATATCATGTCTCGTACCGTGGCAGTATTCATGCCGGTAAACTTTTTGATACTCTCTTCGGTTGAAATTGCATAGCCAAGATCGGACAGAATCTCTGCGTCTATACGATTTGCAATAATTTCGCTATCTACTAAAACCCCATCGCAATCAAAAATGATCATTTTAGTGTTCATGCTTATCCACCAAAATTTTCTAGAAATATCGTTTTACCCAGTTTTTTCTCCCTCAATGACAGTTCCTTGGTGATAGAGGATCTTCCAATTACCACTAATTCTACGCCAAATCGTGGATCTTCTTGTGAGTCTGGTTTTGTTTTGGATGAGAATATATGTCAGCAAATAATGATCTTGTGCAATTTTGGCAAGCTCAAATTCTTTTACTTCCCAAACGTCTTGATAATCTGGGTCCTTATACCGCTCAAGCAGCGTTTCTATGACATTTTCTTTGGTGTAGACCTTGCCTGACGCCCCAACTTCCCAAAACTCCTCACAGATTTGCGCTTCAATATCTTCTTTTGTTTTTCCATATTTTTCAGGATGATGAAAGATGGGTTCCCTTGATTTAAGTTCATCAAGAATTTCATTTTCCTCGACCGCTTGCCATTTTGTCGATGCTGCACTTTTTTGCAGCCAATCATTCAAAGCTGCCTTAGTAAGTCCATTGCGTATTTCATGCTTTATATTCTTGATTTCGTCCTCTAAGGTCTCTGCAATTTTAGCAATCTTTTTATCTTTCAACCATATCTGAAAAGTTTCGTCCATTGCATCTTCTTCACGCTCGAACGCCCCAAAAAAAACGCCATGTCTAGCTATTCTCCAAGTACTGCCATATCGGTACACGGTAGCCTCTAGGATGGGATTATATAAATTACCCCTTTTGCTGATAAACCAAGAGCGTTTAGTAAATACAATTCGCGATTTTATAAAAAATTTTCTGATATTAATGATCAAATAATCAATCATTAAACAAAAGTTTTTAATAAAACTATGGAATTTCATATTCAATTCTTTTTCACTGTCAAATAATATATTGGATCCTAGCCTTA
Organism: Holosporales bacterium; assembly: GCA_046318415.1. Taxonomy (GTDB): domain Bacteria; phylum Pseudomonadota; class Alphaproteobacteria; order Caedimonadales; family Caedimonadaceae; genus JBKCUK01. The sequence continues at coordinate 71,231 of JBKCUK010000015.1, forward strand.
AACTCAATGATTAGAACGACCTGAAAAAAATGAGAACTCTGGGCCGTGGTGCATGACCACAAAACCCAAAACCCTGTCTCTAGCGCATGATGGAGCTATTTTATGCCGCGTTTTCTTGGCTTTCAACTTCGGCAAAGAAGCGGTCACGAATCAGCTCATACAAGCCCTCATCAGCCAGGGCATTCACCAAGGCTGCACCCATGATCATGTTTTCCGCGACCTGCCCTCCCGCCATTTCTGGCAATGACGCTTCAACGGTGCCATCGGCACGCAAAATCACGACGGCGTCGTTTTCTGAGATCTTAATTTCATTGGTACGAGAGATGCCCATACCTTCCCCCTGTTTTTTATCGTTATGGTATCGCTCACCTTTGCGGTGACCCCGACACCATAGGATAAATTCAAGGGCGCATCAAGCTGCCTTTGCGGCCTCATTCAAGCGAAGTGCCTGCATCAATTCACCCCACTCGCGCGCGGTCATGCCACTATTTTCTTGACTCACAGCTTCTCCCGCGATCATCCGACGCACAGCCATCAGCGCACTGCGCGAGAGGGTTGCCGCATGCAAACGGTACTCTTCAAAGGCATGATGTGTCAGCGGCACCCATTTCTGCACAATGTCCGCCAATACTTCGGCATAGGCGCGAATTTCATACTGGGCATGGGGATCGGCACGCAGGCAGATAAAATGCAGCAAGTTGTGTAGATCGATCTTCCAATACCACTCGGTGTAATAATTCAAGGTCAGATTGATACGCGCAAGCTCGCGGGCCAAACCTTGCGCATCGGGATCCAGGACTTCACCCAGCTCGTTTAAGTTCAGCATTTCTTCATAGTGGGCGTAAGCTTGCTCGGCATCTGCTTTCAGCATGCGGATGACTTTTTCCGCTGCGGCATCGCTCAAAAGCTCACCACGGCCCTGATTATTGATGGTGGATTGGGCGGCCAAATGCTCGCGCGCGGGCAAGTAAAATTCTTTCGAGAGAATGGAATAGCGGGCCGAATACTCGTTCACATTGGCGGTGCGATGGCGAATCCATTGACGGGCCACAAAAATAGGCAATTTGATGTGGAGTTTCAGTTCACACATTTCAAAAGGTGTCGTATGGCGATGGCGCATCAGGTAGTTAATCAGACCCTGATCCTGGGTTACTTTTTTGGTGCCCTTTCCATAGGAAACCCGCGCCGCTTGAACGATCGCCGAATCATCGCCCATGTAATCGATGACACGAATAAACCCATGATCCAAAACAGGCAGCGCTTGACCTAAGACGGGCTCTAAGGCTGCCACTGTGGGACGGCGGGTTGTAAACGTCTCGTTATGGCTTGTTTGCAATTCAAGGGCGTGTTCTGGGCGCAACTGCATGGGCGATCCTCTTCATCTCATCGACTGGTTTTAGGGTCTTTGATGACTTTAGTCTGTCCCCATGTACGCCACAAGGCCAAGGGTTCAGTTTTTTTGCAAATTCCTGGTTTTGTTTGGTATACTGTGAATGTTGGGTAACCAACTATGGTGATAAACTCTCTACGCAATAGGCGAAACGGACCCGGGGGCGGTACCCGGCGCCTCCACCAGTTTGAGAAGCTTAGGCTTGTTTTATGGGGGCGAAATAGGATCGACGTGCGTTGAAAGGTAGAGCCTTTACCCGTGATTGTTCCGACGTCATCGGGCTAAAACAAGTAAGTGCAGAAACAACTCTTGCACATGCTAACCAAAACGAAAAGCAAATCGTTGCTGCCAACAGCAACGTCGCTGTAGCGATTCGCGCAGCAGCTTAACCTTGGTTAACGCGGTCCGAGGGGCACCGGGCAACAGAAGCCCCTCACCCGCCTTTACCCCATGTACACATCATCTTCCCAGCATAATTCTCCTTGGGTTTTCAACGTGTGTCGGTGTAAATTTTATACGTCCAATCATATGATTAAAAAATTTCACCAAGGTCTTATCAGATGAAATTCAAAACTTTTTTACTTTGCATCCTTTTCAGTCTCACAACAGCCAAAGCGCTGGTTCTCGAAGATCTTGTGCGCGAAGGAAAGTTGGAACAAACACTTCGGGACCAAAGGATAGGCTTTTATCTGGGTTCCTTTGATCCTCTCCACTGTGGACACGTGCAAACCACTTTCGAGGCGTTGAATTTCGACACTTGCGATTATGTTCTGATTTATCCGGCATGGGGCGGCGATGAGATGAAAAATCGAACCGATGTGGCCATTCGCCTTGAGATGCTGTTTGCTAAATTTAAAGACGACACACGCGTGATTGTCACCCGTATGAACCCAATAGAACTTCAACAAGCGTTGACACAAAAGGATGGTGGGCGCTCTCCAGTCAAAGGCAAGTCTTATGTGAAACCCAGTATCCCAGGCGCCCGTTTCTTTGGTCTCATCGGTTCTGACACCGCATTTGAGTTGGCCAAGGATGCCAAAAAGCGGGATACATTCATGGCAGGGATGCAAGTGCCCAAAAAGTATGCAGCACACACCATCGGTGGTGTTATTGCTTTACCAGCTGAAGGATTCATCATCAGCCTTCGCAATGATGATAGCATTGACCAACTTGAGGGAAAAATTGGCGATCGCCCGATCGTCGACTCCTATACAACCTATGCGCCCTTTACCTCCTCAACGAAGGTGCGAGCGGCCATCAAAGCCGGAAAATCCATCGAAGACATGGTGCCAGAGGAAATGATCGCGATTATTGAGAAGTACAATCTTTATCGCGATTGACGCTAGCATACCGGTTCAGTGTAAAGGGGCCCTTTTGGGCCCCATTTATTTAGGACATTCTCTATTTAAAACTGACGCCCTTAGTGGTGGGTTCTGAGCTGGCCCATGATGTGGTTGATTGCCTCAGGCCCAGACTGCAACTCTGCTGCGAAAGCCCTATAATTCTCTCTATTTTTTTCTTTTCTATCACAAAGAAATTCTTCATCCATTCGGCCGCCATAGGCCAGAAGCTCTGCACCCTTCAGCTCTTCTATTAATTCAAGAGCAAGTTCAATTGTACTATTATTACTCACGCGTGAAGCAATAAAAGATTCATCATTACGAAATATATTACCTAAACGGCGCGGATGCCCTTGCTCTCCACTTTGACTGACCCAATCGTAGGGAGAAATATTGGGGATATACCAAGGCGTTTGCTGTCTTAGATGAGGTCCGTTGCTTGCCGCAGTTTTAGAGATTTCTCCTTTAGGAAGACGCATGACCAAAAGTGTAGACCCATCGATAAAGTGTTTCCTGGCTTCCTCAGGTGTCACATCACGATCTTCATAGGTCCGAAAAGGTAGGCGATTTTCAATATAAGCGCGATCCCGCAACTCTTGCATAAAATACGACATGGAACATGCAGATGTAAAATTATAATCACAAAGCCCCGCAAGACTTCCATCTTTGGTAAAACAAGCCAGTAATGAAAAGCCAAAAGAGAGAGTTCCGAGTGAGAGCTTGAATTTGTCTTGGCCAAACTGAGGATTATCCGATGGCACTTTGACCATAAGTTGTCTCAACATCGGCATATCTAGCAAAGAGAGCTGTGCCCCACTTTGCAGCTTGATCCCTAAGGTGTGCCGAGAATGGCGCCACAAGGGCACCTGATCTTTGGAAAAACAGTCTGCCTCGATACGGGTGGCTTTGACCAGAATATCGGTTAATTCTGGAAAATGGCTGTCGGCATAAAGCCACATTTTCACATCTTCATGGCTGTTCCCAAGGAGGGGCCCGCCTGGTTGCGACGCAAGGGGACGGACCTCCTTGTGAAAACGCTTGAGGTGGGCCGACAGATCAGCGGCCAAGAGGCACGTAACATCATCATAACGCTTTGACTGGAAGGCCTCGCGCACGTCTTGATGGGTGCGCAGATAATCGACAAACGCATTATTGAGCTTGTGCCAAGACCCCTCCACAGCAGATTGACCAGGCAGGGGATAATTGCTGCGGTAGCGATTGTAAACCGCAAAAAGGTCCCAACAGGTTTGTGGAATATAGCGGGCGTGTATACCTTGGAGCCTCAGGTCACTGACGAGACCTTGCTCCAGCTCCTCTCGCGTGTATTTAAAGCTATCATCAAATTGGTCATGATCGATACAGGTTTGCCGCACACCCTTCCACGTTTCACCTTCAGTGAGCAGAAAAGTGGCCTTCACATCTTGAGCGGACAGCAAACACAATCCCACCATTCCCAGCACTTTGCGCATCATTTACCCCATCTTCAATGTGATGCGAAAAATAGCACAAAGATAAATAATTGTCAAATTGGAATTATGAGATTAGTAGATCATACCCGGTTTGATGGGGGAGGCTGAGGATGCATCTTCCTCAGGTGGCAAGGCAGGAAGCCCATCTTGTGCGCCAGGAACTTGGTCGTTGAGCGGCTGGTCGCCGCCCTGTTGCAGGCGATCTGAATCCACTGGCTGACCTTCATCAGTGCCATCATAGGATGCTTCTGCCTCTTCTTGCGCACGGAAAATTTCCCAGATGGCTTGGGGGTCGCTGGACGATGTGGGCTCACCGGTCATGGCATTCAGGCGCACCATCTTGACCCCCGCAGGGATACGGAAGGGAACTGGATCAACACCCTTGAGCACTTCTTTGAGAAAACGATGGGCGATGGGACCTGCGGCCTTGGCGCCAAATTCGCCCTCTCCCAGGCTTTTGGGGGTATCGTGGCCAACGTAGACCACAACCACGAGATCAGGCGTAAAAGCCACGATCCAAGCATCACGAAACTCATTGGATGTGCCCGTTTTGGCTGCAATGGGCACGCCAAGATCCTGCAACAGGCGCGCGGTCCCACGGGCCACCGAGCCTTGCATTAAGGAAGCCATTTGTGCCGCACTCACCGCATCGGTCAGCCGCTCACGCTTTTCATAAATGGCCGGAATAGGTTCAGCCTCTGCTCCCTGTTCGCAGCCCAAGCATTGCGCTTTTTCGCCCACCATCACCGTCTTTCCGTGGCGGTCCTGAATGCGATCCACAAAACGCGGCGTAACCTTATAGCCGCCATTGGCAATGGTAGAAAGGGCTGCTGCCATACGAATGACCGTTGTCTCGGCGGCCCCTAAAACCATGGCCAACTGAACCGGCATCCGATCCACAATCCCAAAACGCTCGGCCAGGGACGCCACATACTTCATGCCAACCTTCTCGTGAACGAGGCGGATGGTGGCAAGATTACGGGATAACTCCATGGCGCGGCGAAGGGTGATCTCACCCAAAAACTTATTATCACTATTTTTTGGACGCCAGATCCCAAGACCATACCCCATATCAATTTCAAAGGGAGAGTCTGAGAGAATGGTGTTGGGCGCGATCCCGCGCTCAAGGGCCGCTAAAAAGGCAAAGGCCTTGAACGCCGATCCGGTTTGACGCATGGCCTGAGTGGCACGGTTAAACTGGCTGATTTTAAAACTGAATCCACCCTGGACCGCTAAGACACGACCCGTATGGGGATCCATGGCAAGGATGGCACCAGAGGCTTCTGGGATTTGGCGTAAGGCATATTCGCCCTCTTTAATTTTCCCGTCTTTACCTTTGGATGCATCGACGGCAATCAGATCCCCGATGGCAAGCACATCCGCCACCTTTCGAACTTCAGGGCCCATGTGACCTGCGGGTGTGCGGCGTCGCGCCCAACGCATGTCCTCGAGGGGAAGAATCCCCGTTGCACCATCAAAAAAACCAAGAACCGCATGCTGTGCAGTGACGCTCAGGACCAGCGCCGGCTTCCAGTAACCCAACCCGGGGGGCACTGCAAGACTTCGGGCAATACTCAGCCAGGGGGCCTGAGGATTGGCCGGTGAAGGCACTTTTTCATAGCGACCGGCTGAGGGATCAAGGGTCACATGCCCCAGAGGTCCACGCCAGCCATGGCGACGGTCATAGGCAGAAAGCCCCTCCTTCAGCGCTTCACGGGCGGCACGCTGCATTTTGGGATCAAGACTGGTGCGAACAACCATGCCCCCTTTATAGATGGAATCTTCACCATATTTGGCGATTAATTCCCGGCGCACTTCTTCTGCAAAATAACTGGCATTCACCGCATCACTCTCTTGGCTCAACGCCATACGCAGCGGCTCTTCCAGTGCGGTTGCGGCTTCTTCTTGACTGATCTTTTCATCTTCCAGCAGTCGGCCGATGACATAATCGCGTCTTGCCATTGCCAGATCAGGGGCTTTGGCGGGATGATATCGGCTCGGCGCCTTCGGCAAACCAGCCAAAAAGGCTGCCTCGGCAATGCTTAAATCTTTGAGACTTTTATCAAAATAAACTTGCGCAGCTGCAGCCACTCCGTAGGCACCTGCCCCCAGATAAATCTCATTTAAATACAGCTCTAAAATGTGATCTTTGCTGTACGCTTGCTCAAGCCGGAAGGCAAGGATGGCCTCTTTAACTTTGCGCTCAAGGGACACCTGATTCGAGATATCACTCAAGAGGAAATTTTTAGCCACCTGCTGCGTGATGGTCGAAGCCCCTATGGGCCGTTTTGCAAGACCAAGCCTGCCAATGTTAGCAATGGCCGCACTGATGATACTGGTGACATCAATACCGGGATGTTCATAGAAATTTTTATCTTCAGCCGCAAGAAACGCATCAATCACACGCCGAGGAACGGCATCAATCGGTACAAAGACCCGCTTTTCCTTAGCAAATTCCGCAAAGATGGTTCCATCACCTGCGTAAAGGCGCGTCACCATGGGGGGCTCGTACTTGGCCAGATGCTCGTAACTGGGCAGGCCGCGACCAAAATGATAAAACAAAATGACAACGCCAGCCGTCCCCAACAGCAAAACCAGCGTTAAGGTGGTGATAAATCGCATCAAAAAACGCGTTATCATGCGCGAAGGTCCTTTATCCTGCCATCGGCCAGCTTGGGTTATTCACTCAAAGACATGTTTCACTTCATGCCAAAAGCTTTGCAATATTTCATTGTGGCTGCGAACTATCAATAAAAAATGAATATTTGGGATAAAAAGCGTTGTCGGAGTGTGTCTTATATGTATAAGCTGAATGTGGAATTTAGGTGACGTTTTTTGCAAGGACCGTGAAATGAAACCGTCTTGCCCAAACGATCGCCAGCGGCATTGCGCCGCAGGATACAAACGAAGCGAGTTTTTTATTCCAGCCCCATCAGGCTGACGAGGACGTTGAGTGCGTAATAAGTTAAGAATAACAAGACGACAGAGGAACTGCCCATCGCGGGAAGGCTTATCTTCCCACGGTAGTTTTTGTCACTTTCTAAGCACTTAACACAACCGCTCCTCATACTTAGGCTTGCTTCAACTGTATCGCGACCCTGCCTTGCAGGGTAAACGTGAACAAGTTTGGAGTTTTAGTCATGTCGAAGACAATGCTTATCGACGCAGCGCATCCCGAAGAAACCCGGGTTGCTATCACCGACTCGACCGGTCGCCTGTGCGAGTTTGATTTTGAAAGCAGCACCAAAGAAACAAATAAAGGGAACATCTACCTGGCTAAGGTGGCTCGGGTAGAACCTTCCCTGCAGGCAGCTTTCGTTGATTACGGCGGCAACCGCCATGGATTTTTGGCGTTTGGCGAGATTCACCCCGATTATTTTCGCATCCCCATCGCGGACCGTGAGGCCCTTAAAGCTGAGATGATGGCGGCCCACGCCGATGATCATCAGGATGTGTCAGACACCGTCACCAGCCCAGATTCCCCAGAGAACCTCTCAGAGGAAGTGGCACATGCCATCGAGGGCGAGCGGTCACACACGGAATCTCTGGTCCTGAGCGATGATCCCCAAGAAGGCGAAGGAGAGGACGAAACATCCAAGACCCGGGCGCCCTCTTTGCACCGCAACTACAAGATCCAGGAAGTGATTCAAAAAAATCAGATCCTGCTGGTCCAGGTGGTCAAAGAAGAACGTGGCGGTAAGGGTGCTGCGCTTACGACCTATCTGTCAATTGCAGGGCGCTACGGCGTTCTCATGCCCAATTCACCGCGCACCGGTGGCATTTCTCGCAAGATTTCCAGCCAGGCGGATCGCACCCGGTTGCGCAAAATTCTGGATGAATTGAACATGCCAGAAGGCATGGGCCTGATTGTGCGCACCGCAGGGTCCGAGCGCACCAAAGCCGAGATCAAGCGGGATGCCGAATACTTAATGCGCTCATGGAACGAGATTCGCGAGGCCACGCTTCAATCTGTGGCACCAGCCTTGGTGTATCAAGAAGACGAAATCATTAAGCGCGCCGTTCGTGATCTTTACAACAAAGACATCGAAGAGGTTATGGTCGCAGGCGACGAAGGGTATAAGACCGTCAAGAACTTCATGCGCATGATGATGCCCAGCCATGCAAAGCGCGTCAAGCATTACAAGGACGCCGACGTCCCGCTGTTTCACCGTTACAGAATCGAAGCCCAAATCGACAGCATGCACAGCCCCGTCGTGCACCTGCCTTCAGGCGGCTCAATCGTTATCCATCCAACAGAAGCCTTGGTTTCCATCGACATTAACTCTGGACGCTCGACCCGCGAGCGCCACATTGAGGAAACCGCCCTCAAAACCAACCTCGAGGCAGCAGACGAGATCGCTTTACAGGTGAGATTGCGGGATCTGGCCGGACTTATTGTGATTGACTTTATTGACATGGATGACCCCCGCCACACCGCTGCCGTTGAGCGGCGCGTACGTGAAGCGTTCAAGAATGACCGTGCACGGGTACAAATGAACAAGATCAGCAACTTTGGTCTTATGGAAATCAGCCGCCAACGCTTGCGCCCCAGTATTTTGGAAATCTCGGCACGACCCTGCCCCCATTGCCAATCAACGGGTTATGTTCGCTCAACCGAATCCGTATCCCTCAGCGTGCTGCGTGCTTTAGAGGATGAAGCCTACAGCAAGCGCTCGACCGAAGTTGTGGCCTACGTCCCCCATGAAGTGGCTTTTTATCTTCTCAACAGTAAACGCCCCAATTTGATGGCGTTGGAGACCCGCTATGGGCTCAGCGTGCAAATCATCGGCGACAGCTTGCTGCACGACGCGGAATACCGCATCGAGCGCCGCCGCCTCAATCCTGAGAAGCTTGAAGAACCCCGCAAAGAGGCTGCAGCCAAAACGGCCGCAGTCAAGGCAATCCCTGCCGAAAAAAGCGTGGACAATACGGCGGAAGAGCCTACCGCATCCAATGCGCAGGAAAAAACCAACGAAGAGGCGGAGACCATCGGGTCTGGTGAGCCAAACGCAAATGGCAAACGCCGCCGCAGCCGCCGCCGGCGCGGCCGTCGGGGCGGAAATGGCATGCCCCGTGAAGATAAAGCTGAGGGCCTCACTCCTCCCGCAGCAGCGAACGACGGCACCACCCCAGCGACAGAGAGCGCTGCCCCGCAACGTAAAATGAATGATGACCATCCTCTCAAGACAGTCGAAGGTGAAGAGCCCGCTGTCAACGCTGCCCAAGCGCGGGATGGCGCACGTCGTAGTCGCTATCGTCGCGGCGGGCGCAATCATCGCAACCGTAAGCCAAGGCAGCAAGAAGGTGGCGATGCTGAAGCTGCGCAGGCCACGCGGCCCGAAGGGGCTGCTGTTAGCCATGAGCCCAAAGGTGCCCCAGTGGTAGCCATACCGAGCCAGGAGAATAGCGGCTCTGATAGCCAAGAGGCTGCCGGCGAGCCCAAAAAGAAAACCCGTCGCTGGTGGAAACGCCTGTTGGATTCTTAAGCATTTTGAATGAATGGAGTAAGTGGTATGCGGTTTCCTCGGTTTCTCCTTGCCTCCCTTATTGGCGTGTCCGCCATCGCTCAGGCTGCCCCTCAGTTTAAAGAGGGAACACTGATCCGCGATGCAGAGATCGAGGAGACACTCCACGATTTCACGGCACCGCTGTTCGAGACGGCAGGCCTTGCCAGGGATAACCTGCATCTGTACTTGGTTGTCAGTGGCGACGTAAACGCAGCCGCAGCCAGTGATTACTCGATTTTCTTGAACACAGGCCTCTTGATGGAATGCAAAACGCCCGAGCAACTGATCGGTGTTTTAGCCCACGAAACGGGTCACATCGCCGATGGCCACCTGGCACGCACCGAAGCGGCCATGGAGCGCGCTTCCCTTGCCGCCATGGCAGCCATGGCCCTGGGTGCTGCGGTAGCCATTATGAATCCTGAGGCCGGCATGGGCGTCCTTACCGGGGGCAACTATGCCGCGCAAGGCTCCTTTCTCCACTACAGCCGTGGCCAAGAAGGATCGGCTGACCAGGCTGGCTTGCGCATTTTACAGCAGCTGGGTTGGAGCCCCGAGGGCTTGCTGCAATTCTTGCAATTTCTGGCCAAACAAGAACTTTTGAGCCCAGATCAACAAGACTCTTACTTGCGCACCCACCCCCTGACCCAAGAGCGTGTCAGCCTTGTGGAAAATAAATTGGCGGGCAAATCCTATCCCAAGGACACCTTACCTAAGGACTTTTACCCGCGCTTTAGGCGCATGGTGGCGAAAATATCCGCCTTCATGGAACCGGCCACGAAAACACGCCTGGCCTATCCCGATTCAGACACCCGCTTTGAAGCCCAATACGCAAGGGCCATCGCCCTTTACCGCGAGGGAAATACCAAAGCGGCCCTCGATAAACTGGATCAAATGTTAGCCACCAGCGCAAGCGATCCTTACCTATGGAATTTAAAGGGTCAGATTCACTACGAATCCGGCCAAATTCAACCCGCCGTTGAGGCCTATCGCAAGGCCCACCAGCTGAGGCAAAGTTCGCTTCTCCTGAAGATGGACTACGCGCAAGCTTTGCTGCAGGTGAGCACCAAAAGCAGCGATCTAGAAGCCACATCCCTTCTGGAAGACGTGGTTAAAAAAGAAGCGGACAATGCGGCCGCATGGCGCTTGCTGGCCACGGCCTATGGCCGGCAAGAGCGCATGGGCAATACCGCCCTTGCCCTTGCTGAAGAGGCCCTCCTCAACGGTCGCTTTGAACAAGCTTTCGCTCAGAGTAAGCGGGCTGCCGCACTCTTGCCCGAAGGCCCCCAAAAGATGCGCGCACAAGATATTGAACACAGTGCGGCGCAGATGATGAAACATGCGGGGAATAGAAGATAAAATATAATCATAAAAAAGGGAGTCCACAGCACCATGCGTTTCAATGCAACTTTACTCAGCGCCCTCCTGTTGTCCGCCCATTCAATAGCCCTTGCGAAATCTCCAGCAGCCGCCTCCGGTGCGGCAGCCGCAGCAGCTGCTACCCAAGGATCAACTGCTTCTCCATCGGGTATTGATGCGGCCATTGAAAACTTTTTGATGAACAACCCAGAAGTGATTGAAAAAGCTTTGATCCGCCTGCAAGAGAAACGCGATCAAGAGGCCAAGGAAAAGGCTCAAAAAGCAATTGTGGAACATATGCAAGACCTCTACAACGATCCGCAGACCCCCTTCATGGGAAATCCAAAGGGCAAGAAAGCGCTAGTTCTTTTTGCAGATCCTAACTGCAGCCATTGCCGGTCCTTCCACAAGATCCTAGAGACCGCTGTGCAAAAGGATCCTGAGATCAAGGTTATTTTTAAGGACATCGCCATTCTGGGTCCTGGTTCAGCCTTGGCCGTTCACCTGGCCCTTGCTGCCCATGCCCAAGGTAAATATAACGCGTTCCAGGCAGAAATGATGAAGCGCCCCATGGCCAAGTCCATGGAGGATCTGCAGAAGATCGCAGACGCCGCTGGTGTCGACGTGAATCGTGCCAAGGCCGACATGGACAGCGAAGCCATCAAGAAAACTTTCAACGATAACTGGGAGCTGGCCGCAAAGCTGGGCATCGAAGCCACCCCAAGCTTTGTGGTTGGTCAAGAGCTATACAACGGCGGCATGGGCCTTGAGGATTTGATGCAGCTTTTTGCTGCCCCAGCACAACCCACAACCCAATCTGAAGCGAAGTCGCCCGCAAAGTCCTAAGACGATCTTCTATATTGAAAGGCCGCGCTGATCCCAGCGCGGCCTACTTCTTGTTATACTACACTCAGAACCCAAGCTGCCAAGGCAAGAACAAAGATGCTTGGCTCGGTCTCGCCGCTGGGTCCTGGAAGTACCGCGAGACGGGGAACTTTCGCCTGCCCCTCACGACGCTATCAAAGCGCTCAGGTCTCCAGCTTTCAGGTCCACAGATGATTTCTCAACATCTTGACCGATGGGCTCCGCACGGCCGCCCAGATACTTCATCAAGAATTGCTCGGTCAAGGCATAGAAACACATACGGTTTTCGGGTCGCACAAAACCATGTCCCTCATCGGGATAAAGGGCGTAGACAACGGGAATCCCATGACGGTTCATTGCCTCAACGATCTGATCAGATTCAGCCTGTTTAACCCGGGGATCATTGGCGCCTTGGCCAATCAGCAAGGGCCGTTGAATACGATCCACATAGGTCAACGGCGAACGCGACGCCAAGAAGGCACGCCCTTCCTCATGGGCTGGATCTCCACCAATGCGACGCACGAACTGGCGGTAAATGGGCTTCCAATAGGGCGGGATGGTTTCGATCAACGTCACGAGATTGGAAGGCCCCACGATATCAACGCCGCAAGCAAAGACTCCCGGTGTGAAGGTCAATCCCACGAGGGTTGCATAGCCACCATAGCTGCCCCCCATGATGGCGATCTTATCTTTGTCCGCAATGCCTTTGTTGATGGCCCAGTCAACGGCATCCAGAAGATCATCGTGCATTTTGGCGGCCCACTGGCCATCGCCTGCGTTGATAAAGGCTTTACCAAATCCGGTGGATCCTCGGTAATTGACGGATAAAACGGCATAGCCACGGTTAGCCAGCAGCTGATGAACGGCGTCATAGCCCCAATGATCCCTTGCCCAAGGTCCTCCATGAACCAATAACACCAGGGGAACGGGCTGCTGGGCTTGTCCTGTTTGTTCAGGATCAACCGCGCGGGGCAGTGTGAGATAACTCACCAAGCGCAGCCCATCGCGGCTGGGGATTACCATGGGGTGCATGCGGCACAACGGTAAACCTTCAAGGGATTCCCGATTGCTGAAAAGGTACTCCGCCTTCTGGGCTTTACGGTCAAAGAGATAATAGCGAACCGGACCGCAATCACTTAAAAACGCCGCAATCCATAAATCATCCTCAAGGGTACGGCTAATAATCTTGCAATCATCCCCTGAAACCGCTGCAAGATGCAGCATATCTTGTGCCACCCCAGGATCAAGGTAGTGCCATTTCTTGCGGGCATAGGTGGCGGCAAATCCCTCAACGGTCTTTTTGAGCGGATGAATCATCACATCACTGCAATCGGCCTCAGGATCCTCGGCGAGCACTTTAACCGCCGCATCTTGCAGACGCCAGTGCACCAAGGCGGAGGTATCTCGCCCCCGGCTATCGATGGCAAACAGACCTTCCCCATCGGCGGTAAAGGTCAAAACATCTGTCGACAACGAATCCTCGTACCCCACCGTTGTAAAGGGCGAGAAGTGTCCTTGCTTGTACAGAAGCAAATCCTGTCCGCCATCTTCCCGCTGGCGGCTGGCAAACCGCAGCTGCAGATCATCGTCAATGGTAAAGCCACTGAATTCGTTGTTTTCGAAGACTAAGGCCAGGGCACCAGTCGTCACATTTAAACGATAAAGATCATGAAAGTCGGGACGGCGATGATTGAGACTGACCACAATTTCATCGGGATAGCGGTGCGAGAGTTTTTCAACGCGGGCCTGGGCATTGTCAAAGGGGGTTAAAAGCTTCTCCGTTTTCGTGGCCACATCCACCGCATACAGCAGCCAGTTTTCGTTGCCGCCGCGATCTTGCACATAGACCAGGTGACGATTATTATAGCACCAAAAGTAACCTTGAATCCCGCGCCCACGATCCTGGGTTATGGGGCTTGCCGCACTCAGATCTTCCCGAGGGGCCAACCAAACATTCATCACCCCCTCAAAGGGCGCCAGCCAAGCGAGATACTGGCCATCCGGACTCAGTGTCACTTGCGCCCGAGATGGGTTACCCAACAGGATATTGCGGGGAATCAAATCAATCGGCATTGTGTATGTACCTTTTGTTGTCTTTATCGTCTTGGCCCAGGGTAAACCATGGGCTTTGGGGACTCAACGACCTAAGTGCATCAATTTTAATCATTTTCTGCGAAGGCCAAGGATTTCGTGGTATTCCACGTGATCTCCAACTTTTCTCCCCAGAGATTTCCCCAGGTTCCGTGGACATCATGGGGATGACGTTTTTTTATGCCCTCACGCCCAAACAAGTAACTTTTTATTTACCGTTGCGCCCTAGAATCAAAATTGTTCAGAAAAATGAAAGGATTACGAAATGCTTGCTCGCTTTATCCCCGTTGTATCCCTTGTTGCCCTCTCCTGTGCCAGCGCTTGGGCTGCAGCGCCTCAGGAATATTCTGCCGACGAGTCTTGCAAACCTTCTCGCTCGGGCGGATGCACCATGCCCGCAGAGTTAAAAGCGATGGACCCCTCCTCCCAAGCTATGAAAATGGATGCCCTATCCCAGAACGCCTCAGGTGAGGTGAAGTTCTCTGAAAACGTTGCAGACGTTCAGTGGATCAAGGATATGGAAAACATGCCCAAAGAATCGAAAAACGCCGTCTGTGAGCGGAATGAGCCAGCCCCCCATCTGAATCCTGCCAATGCTGAAATCACCGCAGAAGGTGACTTTAACAAGTAAGGAAATCAAGAGATAAATAATCAATAAGCCCAAAAGGCACACTAAACTCAGCCCCGCTCAATGCGGGGCACTTTTTTTTAGGTGCCCCCATATTTGAGGTATTGGCCTTTACTGCCCTTTCATCACGTTCATAGGGATGATCCCCGCCACACCACTGCTGTGTATTAATAGCGGGTTGCTCTCTTTCGGCAGAGTTCATGGGAAGGGCTCTCTATTTCCCACTGATAAACAAAAAAAGAATAAGTAGTTTGAGATTTGTGAGGAATTTCCTTTTTTATAAACGAAAGCAGGTGCACTTCCCAGACCTCACGGGCCACAGAATGACCGCTCACCAATACACAGGCCGTTTGATGAAGGGCGGTGAGAAATAGGATAATCGTCTATGCACCATTTGAGTGGGCTCGGATAGGCGACCAGGGGGCTCTTAGAGTTTGGATAGTACGACTTCGGCCGCCACTTCCGAGGGTTTTTTTGCGGGATGACGCAATAAAGCTGGAATCTTCGCCAGCTCTTGGGTTTGACGCAGATGGCCCTCTTGGGTAAACAGTTTACGCACTTCGTGGGCGAGATTTTCCGCCGTGCACTTCTCCTGCAACAACTCTGGCACCACTTCACGGTTCAATAAAATATTGGGCAACCCCACGTAGGGAATCTTGACCATACGCCGGATGATCCACGCCGTAATGGCCGACGTCTTGTAGGTGAGCACCATGGGAAGATTTGCTAGCGCCAATTCCAGGGTAACCGTTCCCGACGCACACAGGGCCGCATCAGCCGCTTTCATAGCCTCATACTTTTCTTCAGGTGATACCACAAGGGTGGTGGGCAAGCTCCACGTGCTGGCAACATGCTCAAGTTGCGGACTTAGGTGCTCCAGCGTAGGTATCACCACATGAAGACCGGGTAACTGCTCGTGCAATAGCTTCAGTGCGCCCCCTATTTGCGGCAGTAAGGCGTCCAACTCACGCTGGCGGCTTCCTGGTAAGACGCACAACAATGGGGCATAGCGTCCAATGTCGTATTTTTCTCGAAACCTTGATCCATCGCCCTCGGCAAGGGTGGTTTCGATCAAAGGGTGCCCCACAAAAGTGGTCGCAAGCCCCTCTCGCTCGAAATGGGGCGGCTCAAACGGAAATAACGTCAGCAAATGATCCACTAATTTTGCGACTTTCTTGGCGCGCTTTGGTCGCCAAGCCCAAACAGAGGGCGCTGTATAGTGAACAATGGGGATGCCCAACCTCTTGACCCGCTTCGCCAGACGAAAATTAAAGCCGGGCGAGTCGATGGTGACCACCACATCCGGTTGGCTTGCTTGAATATCCCGCGCCGTTTGATTCAGGCGTCGCAGAATGCGGGGGATATGGGGCAAGATTTCCACCAATCCCATGATGGAGAGATCCTCCATGGGAAACAGGGAACAAAGGCCGTGCGCGGCCATCTGAGTCCCGCCCACCCCGGCAAAACGTATCCCAGGACATTGCTGCTTAAGGGCGGCCATAAGTCGCCCTCCTAATAAGTCGCCAGAGGCTTCACCAGCAACAAGATAAACAAGAGGGGTCACCTTACGCGCTGTCATCACCATGGACCCCTATGAGTGTTAAACTTTGCTGTTCGGCCACATCTTTACAGATGTTTGGCTGTAACAGGATGACCTGACCTGCCTCCACCGCAACGGCCCGAAAACCAGCGGCCGCACATTGCTTCAGTGTCTCTGGGCCAATGGTGGGGCGATCAACTCGGCGATCTTGGTGACGTTTAGCCACCTTTACTAGAACAGCACCCGGACCTGGACGCTGGAGCTGTTGGCAGCGGGCAATAAGGGCTTCAGTTCCTTCAATGGCCTCAACGCCCAAAACAAGTCCTTGCTGCACCACAACCGCTTGCCCCACATCAAGGTCGCCCAAACCGCGGGCCACATGCCACGCTAATCTCACATCTTGATCAAGGCTTGGATCCGCCTTAGGACCACCCATGTGCCCTTCGGGCGCCAACAACTGAGAGCCCGTAATTTCTTCCGCACCCAGGACCCAAAACCCCTCGCTCTCAATGAGCTGAATAACGCCCCGCAGCAAGCGATCATCCCCAAAGGCATGGGGCAACAACTGGGCAATCCACTTGGCACCAACAGCGTCGGGAATTAAGGCCCTGAGGGAGGGACGCTTCACCGCGCCCGCAAGCACAAGGTGGGTCACTTGCTGCTTTTTGCACTGCTCAACGATGGCGCCCACATGGGCCAATTGAACCGTCTGGCAGGGATGCGCCTGTAATTGGCTTTGGTCAACAAATCCCTCTAAACCCACCATGAAGTAGGGTATTTTTTGCGCCACACACGCGGCCGCCACTTCAAAAGGCAAGGAGCCCGCGCCTGAGATGATGCCGATTTTCACCGTCGCCCTATGATCTGGCTTACACTTGACGCGGCATGACGACCGAGCGCTCGGCCGAGCGAATGAAGTGAATCACCTCCATCACATGGTGGCTGTCTGCGTATCGCTCACCAAGCCGCTCGAGGCGCTCGCCAAAACTTCCCTCGCCAGAGAACAGATCATCATAGGCTTGACGCAGCTCTGAGATCTCATCCCGACTAAAGCCACGGCGCTTGAGTCCGATGAGGTTTAATCCTGTCAAAAAGCCCAAATCCCGAGAGATCATCCCATAGGGAATGACATCTTGGGTGATCCCACTCATACCGCCCACCATGGCATGCTGACCGATGCGCACAAACTGATGAATGGCTGCAAGTCCGCCGATGATGGCATAATCATGAACCGTCACATGTCCCGCAAGGGTGGCAGCATTGGCCATAATCACGTGGGAGCCCACATGGCAATCATGGGCCACATGGGTATAGGCCATGAAAAGGCAATCATCCCCCACAGTGGTTTTCATGCCCCCCGTTTCCGTACCGGGCTGCATGGTGCAGTATTCACGGATCACATTGCGTGCACCGATGGTCAGTGTCGAGGGCTCGCCATGGTATTTCAAATCCTGGGGCGCATGACCAATGGAGGCAAAGGGATAAATCTTCGTCTCTTCACCAATGGTTGTATGACCGGCAACACATACATGCGACAGCAATTCCACACGATCCCCAAGGACCACATTCCCTGTCAGCACACAATAGGGACCGACCTTGACGTCTTGACCCAGCTTAACGGTGGGTTCGATGACGGCCGTGGGATGAATGGCACTACTCATGCTGGTTTATCCATCACGATGGCGGTAACAACCGCTTCTGTGTGGAGTTTATCCTCCACAAAAGCCTGGCATTTAAATTTTGAGATCATCTTACGTTCTTGTATTTTCTCTACTTTGATATGCAATGTGTGACCGGGGATGACGGGGGCGCGAAAGCGCGCATCGTCGATGGCCATGAAGAACAAATCTTTTTCGGCACCCGCAATGCCGTTGGAGAGGCAAAACAGAGCCCCCGCGGTCTGGGCCATGGCTTCAATAATCAGCACACCAGGCATGATGGGGCGGTTGGGGAAGTGGCCCACGAAAAAAGGCTCGTTAATGGTCACATTCTTGACCCCTGTTGCACTTTTCCCGGGCACGATATCTTCGATGCGATCCACCAAAAGGAACGGATAGCGGTGGGGCAACAGCTCCATAATTTTATCGATACCAATGCTGGTTGGCAGGTCTCCTGCCCCCTGGGGTTTCGTCATCTCTTGCTCCTAGGGTTTTTTCTGCCGTTCTTTGACGAGGCGACTTAAGGTCACGGTTTGCCGGTGCCATTGGGTCGCTGGCACCGCAGGTGTTCCAGCAACCGTCTCGCCGGGGCCAAGATCGCGCATGACGCCACTTTGGCCAGCAATGCGCGCCCCATCACCAATTTTGATGTGCCCCCCAAAACCAGCCTGTCCTGCCGCAATGACGTAGTTGCCAAACTCGGTACTACCGGAAATGCCGACCTGGGCCACAATAACGCAATGGCGGCCCAACTTCACACCATGGGCAATCTGCACCAAATTATCGATGCGCGTGCCCATGCCGATAAAAGTCTCGCCAAGCCCTGCGCGATCGATGGTGGTATTGGCCCCAATGTCCACGCGGTCTTCAATGACCACCCGGCCCAGTTGCGGAACCGGCACATGCCCCTTTTGATCCATGAAAAAACCAAAGCCGGCCTGGCCAATGCGGGCCCCTGGACCAATCACCACATGGTTGCCAACGAGCGCATGACTGATGGTAGCGCCTGCGCCAATACGACAGTCCTGGCCTAGGACAACATTTTTACCGATGACGGCATTGGGGCCAATGCGGCTTCCATCTCCAATTTCGGCGCCCCTCTGGACGACGGCGCCTGGACTGATGACTACATCACGCCCGATCTTTGTATCAGGATGAACAAAGGTGGCATGCGCCTCATAAACATCATCGGTTTCGGGATAAAAGTGGGCTGCAATCATGGCAAAGGCGCGGTAAGGCGTCTCGGAAACCAACAAGGCGACACCTTCTGGGGCTGCCTCTATCATATCTCTCGAGACCACACAAAGCGTCGCTTTCGTTCCCAAAAACTGAGGCTTATATTTCGAGTTGTGCAGCACAGCCACCTGACCAGAGGTGGCATCGGCCAGCGTGCCAATATCGTGGATCAGACTATCTGGCGTAAGCCCCGCAGGTAAGGGCAGTATGAGTTCACAGCTCCCCACCTCCGCCAGCTGGCTAAGACTAAAGGGGCCTTGACGGTTAAAAAAACGAGAATCGATCATCTTAGCCCCAATAGATCAACCTTAGCCCTTCTTCTCAGACTTCGCCGTCTCAAGCGTGAAGGAAACGGATGGCAATTTTTCATCCAATTGCTTGAGGACTTCGTCGGTCATCTCAAGGGATTCAGCACGAAACAGCGTGGCCCCACGGGGAATCACCAGGGTCAATCCCTTCTTTTCTGCAAGGGCTGTGACGATGCTACCGATGTTTTGCTCGACCTTTGCCTTAGCCTTTTCAAGGGCTTGCTCAAGCTGCATGCGCTTTTCGGCGACTTTTTCTTGAACGTTGGCGACCTTATTCTCGAACTCTGCACGCTTTTTGGCGAATTCTTCAGGCTTCAGCTTGGACTGCTCGGCGGCCAGTTTGCTCTCAGCCTCGTGCAAGGTCGTTTCTTGCTTTTCGATTTCGGCCTGGAACTTGGCACCATGCTCTTCCACAGCTTTTTGCAAGCCTTGTGCTGCCTTTGATTCGGCAAACAGGCGGTTCAGATCGATCACACCCACCTTCAGCTCGGACGCCTCAAGCGTTGCGATGGACAGAAGAGCAGATGCGATAAGGGCTGGAATAGCCTTTTTCTTGAAAGTCATTATTAAAACCTCGTTGAAAATCCAAATAGAACGAGCTTCGTCTCGTCCAGCTTATGTTTGCGGATCGCCTTACCAAAGTCAATCCGCAGTGGGCCAAGAAATGAGCGCCAGCGAATACCAGCGCCATAGGCTGCACGCATCATGCTGGAATCCACCACCTTGTTGCTCTTGTTTTTAATGTCGGTCTTGTAAGCGGCACCCACATCAAAGAAGGTGGCACCGGTGATACCAAATTCTTTTGGCAAGCCCAACGGGAAGGTCACTTCAGCACTGCCGGTGTAGGCACGAAGACCACCCAGGGGGTCATGGCTTTTGCGATCTCGGGGCGAGACACCACCCGGCTCAAAGCCGCGAAGAGAATCACCACCCAGCGTATAGCGGTCAACAATTCGTGTGCGCTTACCCAATCCATGCATAAAGCGATAGCGACCCGAGAGCTCGAAAATCACCTCATCCATGACCGGATAATAGTAACCAAAGAACACTGTATTCTTCAGGTAATGAACCTGTCCACCAACACCCGCCAAGTCATTGGCAAGGCCCACGAACCAGCCTTCCGTTGGATTCAAGCGACTATCTCTGCGATCATAAACCAACTCTTGTCCCACGGCGGACAACAGCTTACTGCCCTTTTGCTCGCGCACAAAGTCAGAGGCGTCATCACTGACGTTCGAGAGTTTATCCTCACGGATGGTATAGCTGAGGGTCTGGGCCAAGTTTTCGGTGAGGTTATAGCCCAAGTGCAACGTGGTACCGGTCATCTGATGGTCATAGGTCGCATCGGAATGGCGGTTTTGCACAGTGTGGAAAACATCGAACCCAGCCGATAGATCGCGATCCAGGAAGTAGGGCTCGGTGAAACCAAGGTCAATTTCCTTGCGCCGCTTGGCGTAAGCGCCACCAAAACGCAACACTTGACCCTTACCCATAAAGTTGTGCTCGGTCATGTGCAGATCAACAATCGGACCATCGGCCGTCGAGAAACCACCGCCAAGGGAGATCTCACCCGTGCGGTCTTCCTCCACCTCGATAATCAAATCAAGGACGTCAGGCGCATTCGTGGGCTCACGCTTAATATTGACCTTCTTAAAGAAGCCCAGATCCTTGAGGCGAGACTCGGACTCTTTTAATTTGTTGGCACTGAAGGCGTCTCCCTCGTGCAGTTGCATTTCGCGGCGGATGACTTCGTCGTTGGTACGCACGTTGCCCATTACACGAATCTGGCCGATGTAAACCTTGGGTCCTTCTTGGATATCAAAGGTAATCGATAATTTTTGTGTCTTCTTGTCGCGCTCCAGGTTGGGCTGAATTTCAACGAAGGCATAGCCCATGCTGCCCAACTCATCGGTCAGCTTGTTTACAGCATGCTCGACAGCCTTGCTGCTGTACCAATCGCCCGAGCCGATGGTGATCTGCTTTTTCAGCACATCAGGGTCAACCTTTGGCAGCTTGGTGCTCACGGTGACTTGATCTACCTTGTAGCGCTCCCCCTCATCGACGGTAAAGGTGATGAAGAACTCTTTGCGGTCTGGGGTCAGCTCTGCCACGGCCGAGTTGATCTTAAAGTCTGCGTAGCCATGCTCAAGATAAAACCTGCGCAACAACTCGCGGTCATAGGCCAAGCGGTCAGGATCGTAGTTATCATCACTGGTGAAAAAGCGATACCAGCGGGTCTCTTTGGTTTGGATGATGGATTCCAGCTTAGACTCTGAAAACCGCTTATTCCCAACGAAGAAAATGCGCCGGACAACGGTGGCTTCACCTTCATTGATCTCGAACACCACATCCACGCGGTTTTGCTCACGCTTAATGATTTTTGGGTTCACGGTGGCGGCAAAGTGTCCCTTCAAGCGATAGATATCCTGGATACGCTGGGTATCGGCCTTGAGGCGGGTCAGCGTATAGACCTGGCGAGGCTTCAACTGAGTTTCCCCTTTGAGGATATCATCGGAAATTTTGTCGTTACCCTCAAAGGCCACCTGATTGACGATGGCGTTTTCCACCACTTGAATGATCAGGGTTTGACCTTCTTGGCGAAAGCTCACATCCGTAAACAAATTCGCATTGAATAACTTCTTCAGTGCCGTATCCAGATCCTCACCACTGACCTTCGTTCCTTCAGCAAGGCCAGACTGGGCGATCACCGAAGCAGGCTCGATGCGCTGGCTTCCCTCGACCCGGATTTTTCCAATGTACATTCCCGATTGAGCGGCCATCACCGGATGATGGGGACTCAAAGTTAAAATACTTGCGCTTGCAAGAAAGGCCACGACTGAAACGTTACGCACGAAGATCCTCGTCTTAGTTAAGGGTTAAGCCAGATGCTATCCCAAAGTCCTACTTAAACAAACCCACCAAAAATTCAATGGCTTTTAGATTGGCCAAATCTTTCCAGGTGGAAAACAGAAACACAAAAATCAAGAAGGCGAACCCGACGCGAAAAGCCATCTCCTGGGCACGCTCGGACACGGGCCGACCGCGCACAGCCTCGATCAGATAAAACAAGATATGGCCGCCATCTAACATGGGCACGGGCAGTAAATTAATCAGGCCCAGATTAATGGATAAAAGGGCGATGAACCAGAGGATATCGTGAAGGCTTTTCTTGGCCACTTCCCCCGACATGGCAGCGATGCCGATGGGTCCTGAGAGATCATCAGCCGATCGCTGACCGGTGATCATCTGCCCAATGGACTGAAGGGTCATCCAGGAAAAACGAAGGGCATCCACACTGGCGTGATAAACACCTGCCACGGGGTTCCGCTGCACGACTTCATAACCTTGCCCGACGCCAAGAACACCGATGGTCTGGCCACCCGCCGTGCGCGACATGGGGGTGATGGAGACCGTTTGCTGCTGTCCATCCCGGGCATAGGTGAGCGTTAAGGCTTCACCGGGGCGGGCGCGCACAATCTCTTGCATGGCCTTAAATGTTGGGGTTTCTTCGCCGTTGATTTTCAGAATACGGTCATCTTCTTTAAGACCTGCTTCTGCGGCTGCGCTCCCCTTTTGCACCAGGCCAATCCGGGCCTCCTCACTGGCAACCCGCTGGCCATGGACAGAATAAATACCGGCCAGCAACAGAATAGCGAAGAGATAGTTGGCGGCCGGTCCAGCTGCCGACACAGCCAGGCGCACCCCAACGGGTTGCGCATGCAGCGCTTGCTTGCGCTCAGTCTCACCCATGGCCGCGATGGCTTGATGGTCAGGCGCGCTGGCGGCATTCAGATCAGAAAACATGCGTACATAGCCGCCAAGGGGGATCAAGCTCAGCTTCCAGCGGGTACCGCTTTTATCGGTCCATCCAAAAACCTCAGGTCCAAAACCAATGGAAAAAACTTCAACCTTTACGCCATTGCGCTTCGCCACCCAATAATGTCCAAGCTCATGAACAAAAACCAGCAACGACAGGAAAATGAGGAACGGGACAACACTGTAAAAAACCGTCAGCACTTTTGTGACCCCTCTATGGTGGTGCGTTCATAGCCGCGAGTTTAGGGGCATCCCGCCCAACGCGCAAGAGCTACGATGGGGGGAACAGTGGTTATGAGAGAGATAATAGTACGGTTTTGGTTCCTTGCAACCTGGATGACGACGCTCGGCATGCTCGCTCGCGATGACGAGGGTTGGGATATGCTTGCGATAAAAGGCTTAGGGAGGTTACGCACTGAATGACCCGCAAATGAATTTTATACACGAATCTGAGGAAGGGAAAATCAGGGTTTTGGTAGTAGAAATTCTTCAAAAGTTTTGATGGTGCCTGGGGAGGGAATTGAACCCCCGACACGAGGATTTTCAGTCCTCTGCTCTACCAACTGAGCTACCCAGGCACGCGGTATAACAGTGTCATAATCAATCGGCGTGGGATTGTCCACCCCCTTTTAATGACTTTTGCAGATTTATTTTACGAAGCGCCCTCTTGGTCGGCCTCTCCACCCTCTGGGGAAGACTCGGATTTTTCTTCATTTTCCACCGTTGGGATCGCATAGGAACCCGTCAGCCAGCGATGCAGATCCACTTGCTTACAGCGGGCCGAACAAAAAGGCCGGAACGCCTCTTGGCGGGGTTGTCCACATAGAACACACTTTAGTTCTGCCATGGCTTATTCCTTAGTGCATGAATTTTTCTGGGAAGGCTCGCGCCCCTGCGCGGCAAAGTCAGCTCAAAAAGCCCCGCCCGGGTAAAGCCAAACACTTCTGAATGGGGCGGCACCAGCCTCTTGATGGCTATCTCCAGATCTCGACGAAACGCTGCATCCTTTACACGCGGAAAATCAAGTACGATTACGCCCCCGTAACCTCGGCGGCAGAGCTCAGCCAGGACCGATTGAGCGGCTTCTCGGCAATAACGAGCGACATCACCAGGCTTCATCAAAGACACGCCATGCTCATAGGACGAAAGGGCTGCCGTGTTCAAATCTACTGCCGTTAGTGTCACTCCCTCCTCGATCAAGGCATAGCCGCCCCGGGGTAAATGCACCACAGGATCTTCAAGCGCCGCCCACAGGGATTGGAGCTCGGAACCAAAGTCCAAATCCGTTTTGATCATGGTCTCAACACCCGCCTGATCCAGGACAGGCCTTGCCGCGTGATAACAGTCATAGCTGTTGAAGTAAACGCACCGCAGCGAGCCTAAATGACGCGCCAGCGCTTGAAGCCAACTGGTTGACGCTTGCTGAACCAACCCTACACCGTGGGATTGGGTGATACCCCCCAACTCACCTGTCCAAAGCCGCAATCCAACACCTTTACGCTGGTGGGCCTCCTGGATTTCCTCTCGCCGCACCTGAACCATCAGCAAACTGCCTTGCGGATGACGTCCCCTTAAAAGCCCGGGCAAGGTCCTGCCGATATCCAAGAAAGCATACCCAGCCTTTTGCGCGATGACCCGACCAAGGAAAAGATCGCCGACACGGGGCGCCTCAGGATCCTTGCGATAAAGATCAAGGTCGATGGGCTGAGGAGCGTCACCAATGGTGGTGTAGATAGCCTCTTCGGTTTCAAAAACAATCGCTTCCATTACACGGCACGAAACGTTTTGGCCACCTGTTGCAGTTCGTAGAGGGGCACGCCAAGATTCCAGCATGGGTGACCACCAATTTCTTGCACATGGGCCATGAAAGCCAAGCTGCCAAGATACGCTCCCGGCCGATTGCGCCAGTCGTCACTGACGATAAAATGCTCAATTTCTTGAGAGGTCAGTGGCTTCACGCGCACCCATGTTTGCGCGATCTTGAGGCTCTTTTTTTCGCCCTGCGTCCACAGCAAAACGGTATACACCCGGTGACGCCGACCTGAAATCAACCTTAAGTATCGACCTGCTGTTTCCTGGTCATGCGGCACACGTAAAACACGGCGTCCCACAGCCACCACAGAAAAAAGCAACAGACCATCACCGCCGGCAGCGAGATCCGCACAAACATTCTTAATATTGTAAAGTGCTGTATGTTTGGCGCTCATCTCAGCAAGAGTAAGATGATGGAAACTAGGTTCCATGCCGAGGCTTTTCAATATCTCTAAACGATCTTGATAAAGGGCATCTTGGGGGCAATAGACAGCGATCATCAAGGCCCCCTTTTCGCTCAAAGGCTGGTTACTTTTCGCGGAAAATTACGCGGCCCTTGGTCAGATCGTAGGGCGTCATTTCAACGTTTACGCGGTCTCCGATCAGAACACGGATACGGTTTTTACGCATGCGCCCAGCGGTATGGGCCAGGATCACATGATCGTTATCCAGGCGCACCCGGAACATGGCGTTGGGCAACACCTCAACGACTGTGCCGGAAAATTCAATTAGGTCTTCTTTTGACATTACAATTACTACCTTAAAACAGCATTATTTGTCACTTTGATCTCTTTGTAACTATATCGCAGAGAAAAATCCAGCCTAGAGAGAGTTTCGCCCTTTATTTTGCTTTATATGGATGGTTTTTCTGCCACTGGGCAAAACTGGTGTGGCCATACCCCTGTTTTTCATCGACCACATAGGCGTAAAACTGGGTGATAAGTTCTTTACGCTTTTGCAGCATCTCTGGCGTCCAGGTCCCTCCCCTGCGCGCGGCTGTGTCAAACATGTCTTCGCCCCCAATCGCCCATTGACGATCGACGATGTCTTGCAACGAGACCTGCTTTGCGTTTTTGAAGATATCGTACATCACCATGCACACTGTGGTCCGCCCGCGACCATGCTCGCAATGGAAATGAATGGCTGCATCCTTGGGCAAAGACTCGACCAGTGCGATATAATCATCCACCCAGCGCCAATCTGTAATCCAGTAGTTGCGCTGTGTTGCATCTAAACGCGTCTCGTCATAAAGAAAATGTTTGCATTCAATACCCTTACTTGCTAGGGCATCCTGTTCGGCAACCGCCATGGCTTTCCAGGCTTGAGGGTCATTTTGCGGCACACCATCTATCAGTCTTCGCACCGCCCATTGGAAATGCTGCCAAGGATCCCGGCTTTCGCGTTGGACGATCTGACCATCCTGTGTTGAGCGCAGCCCATAAAAAAACACATGCCAATTTTTAATGTAGGGCTCTTTTTTTGCAAGCAAACATACAACAACAACGGGTTTTTGGTTGTTAGCCTGGTAGCGCTCAATAAATTGAATATTGAGATACCCACTGCCAGAAATTAAATGATGATCCAGACCTGTACGGTTAATGCTTTGCGCGCGCTGCGGGTTTCTTTTGATACGGTCCTGGCTGACTTCCGTTGAGAACGCTCGAAAATGCCGAATCTCTCCTTTGCGCCACGTCACAACAGCCACCAAAATAGCCATCAAACTGCACAGAATAAGGCCCACAACTATTATTTTTTTTGTAACATTATGCACAGCTCACACTCCCTTTGAGCTTGTCTTCCTTAAGTGGACTCTGATCGAGTTCTTGTTTAAGGCAAATCATCTCGAAGATAACGCTTACTCCACTCCACAAAGCTGGTTTTGCCGTATCCTGAGGAGGTATCATTCATGTAGGCGTAGAAAGCTTCAACCAGCTTCTTGCGGCCGTCGAGCTTTTCTTGTGACCAGCTGCCGCCTGGACGATGCACCGTATCCAGCACGTCCTCGCCCCCCAGCGCCCACTGACGGTCAATGATGTCTTTGAGGGACACCTGCGCATGATTTTTGTAAATATCATAAAGAATCATACAGGTGGTGGTACGCCCACAGCCATTGGCACAATGAAAATGTAGTGCCGTGTCTTCTGGAATTTCCTTAACAATGGCCAAAAACTCATCCACCCAAGACCAATCTTGCACCCAGATGTCGAGCCATTGGTAGCCACGCTGGTGGGGCGCGTAAAGGGTGCGTTTATAGCCAATCCCTTTTTGCGCCAGCAGGTCTTGCTCCGGCGTGGTCATGGCCTGCAAGCTTAAAGGGCTCAAATCTATAATGCCCGCCAAGCGGCGGCGCACCGCACACGCAGCCGAGGTAAACCTTGACTTCCCAGGTTTAAGCTTGATGATATCGTATTTGGAAAACGTCAAACAATAGTACTTAAGATGATAGCCAGCAATGTAAGGCTCGTCCTGTGGAAGCAAGCTGATGACCACCATAGGCTTATTGAGTTTATCACGGTATTTTGCAAGGGCTTCAATTTGTAAAAAGCCGCTGCCCGACATCAGCATGGCATCCATACCCTGGCGGTTGATGGAAAGAGCTCGGGTTGGATCTTTGACGATGCGCGAAAAGCAGGGCAAATCCTGCATGGTGCGAAAACGATGCATGCTCAAATTGCGCCAAAAGACCGCAACGCCTAATCCCGCAACGATTAGGGCTAGTAGGACAACAATCACCCAAAGACGCTTTTTACAAATAGACATGAATTTCCACACTAGATGTTAATGACATTCATATAGCTCTACTGGGGCACTATTTTCAAAGTATTTTTTACAACACCATCGCAAGAATGATGTTAAAATCAGCCTCAACGACACATCGCAAATAAATCGAGACCAAAAAGAATGCTGACAAACACAAGAGCCTCACGCCATCCTCTGATTTTAAGGGCCCTCCTTTATGTGCTGATTCCCCTTTCCGCCTGCGATGCCGTAGGTCCCTCGCAGAAGAACGCGGATGCTAAACTTCAAGAAGCAGCTGACTTTTTTGGCTATGTCACCGATCGGGTGCGCCGTGATTACGTTGAGCCGGTCCCAGTGGATAAAATGCTGGATGGCGCGCTCAATGGTATGCTGGGCGCTCTGGATCCCCACTCGGCGTATCTTGATCCCAAAAAATTCGATGAGATGAAAAAACAAACCAAGGGCAAGTTTGGTGGCCTTGGTATGGAAGTCACCATGGAGGAAGGCGTCCTTAAAGTTATCACCCCCATTGAAGACACACCCGCCTTCAAGGGCGGCATCCAAGCCGGCGACGCCATTATCATGGTGAATGAAGAGCCGCTGTTTGGGCTCAGCATTATTGAAGCCGTTGATAAATTAAGGGGTGAGCCCAATACAGAGGTCAAAGTGACCATCCGCCGCGGCGATGGCACCACCATGGATTTGACGCTCAAGCGCGCCATCATCAATGTGAAACCGATTAAATGGCGGATTGAAGAAAACATCGGCTATATTCGCATCACCACCTTCAACGAGAACACAACCCAAGATTTGCTGTCCGCCATCCAAGAAATTCGTCAAAAATTAGGCGATAAACTAACGGGGTTTGTGGTGGACCTGCGCAACAACGCCGGTGGCTTGCTGGAAGAAGCTGTGGGCGTCACCGATGCTTTTCTGCCTAAAGGTGAAATTGTCTCCATTCGGGGACGTGATCCGCAACAAGAGCAAAAGTTTGAAGCCTCTGCCAATGATCGGACCAAAGGTGCCCCCCTTGTGATTTTGATCAACGGGGGATCTGCCTCAGCCTCAGAAATCGTGGCGGGCGCCCTGCAAGACCATCATCGGGCCTTGATTGTCGGCACAAAGTCCTTCGGCAAAGGCTCGGTACAAACCGTATTACCACTTAATAACGGGGGCGCTGTGAAATTGACGACAGCGCTTTACTACACGCCGTCGGGACGTTCCATCCAGAAAACTGGCATCAACCCAGATATTGTGGTCGAGCAACAAGTAGACCTTAAAGCCATCGATGAAGAAGCCCGCATTCGCGAGGCCAGCTTTAGAGATGCCCTAGAAGTGAAGAAAGACCAGAAGAAAAACGAAGACGAAAAAAATCCAGCTAAGTCCGGCGTTGGCAAACCACAACCGGATGCAAAGCCTGAAGGCCAAAGTGAGCCCAAAAATAGTGATCCAAAAATAAAGATTGCTCCCGCCGGCCCCTTGAAAGAGGTGCCCGATTATCAGCTGTTGCAAGCGTTTAACATTCTCAAGGCCATTAGTTTTAAGCAGAGCCTCCAACCGCTTGCAACAAAGCAGAAAAAATAGATAAAGAAAGAGGTCATGGTCGCAGAAGAGAACAACCCGAGCGAAAACCAAGCGCCCGATGAGGCGCCGAACGACGCCCCGACGAAGGCGAAACGTTCGGTGGCTCGGACGTTAGCTCTGCTGCGCGAAAAGCTGCGTCCGTGGGGACGCCGTGTTGCCCAGGGCGCTGCCCTTGGCCGTCATTTTTTCAGCCTTTGTCATTTGCTTTTCAAGGCTTTGGCTGCGCCGACACGCGCATGGCAACACGCCTGGCGGGGACTGGGGGTCTTTGCCTGCCTCATTTTACTCACACCCCTTGTGTTGAGCCCCCCCCGGCAGCATTTCAAACTCAGCCTTTCCGCACCTGAGACAGTAGAAACCCAGAACCAAGAGACATTAGCCGTCCCCGCAGCCGATGACGACATCGCCACAATCCAGGCAAGTCCCCCAGCAACCACCAGTGAAACACCACCCCAAGCCACATCGACCAACAACAAGGTCGGATTTGCCCTGGTGCTCACAGAACTCGGCCAGCAACAAGCTGTGTTTGATCAAGCGGTTCAAGAATTTCCGGCGCAAGTTGCGTTTTCATTTCTGCCCTATGGCGAGCATTTGCAGCAAAAGATTGAGACCAGTAAAGCGAAGGGCCATGAGATTCTGCTCACCCTTCCCCTTGAGCCCATCGCCTACCCTACCCAAGATCCGGGCCCTGGTGCCTTACTCACCGGACTTGCGCCTGAAGAGAACACCAAGCGCCTCGATGCGTTTTTAAAAGCGGTGCCCCAAGCTTCCGGCGTCACACTGTACATGGGCTCGCGCTTTATTTTCTCAGAGCCAGATCTCAGGGCCCTTGTCAATGACCTGGAAAAGCGCAAACTAACCCTGCTGGATACCAGTGTTTCGCCGCGCTCTCTGCTGCGCAAAGCAAAATTGAAGTGGCCGAAAAACGTAGTCGGCAAAACCTTTTCTCTGGATAACCTTGAGACGCGAGAAAAAATTGAAAATCGCCTGCGTGAGCTTGAAGACCGCCTGATGCGCGATCACCCTGTGATCGTCTTCGCGCCGGCTGATCCCATCATGGTGATTGTTTTAGGCGAATGGCTAAAGCGCGTGACTGAGAAGGGTTATCCACTACGGCCACTTCAAGACATGATCGCCTTGGTGCAGCCATGAAGCACATGAAGCAACAGCCCCTTCCCTACCGCCATGGCGTTGGCATGATGGTAATCAACGACAAAAACCAGGTTTTCGTTGCGCGTCGCCTGGATTCAAGTGCCCAAGCCTGGCAGATGCCCCAAGGCGGGGTGGATGACGGCGAATCAGAGGCCCAAGCTGCCCTTCGTGAGTTGAAAGAAGAAATCGGCACCGATCGGGTTCAAATCCTTGGCCAATCCAAAGGGTATTATACCTACGATATTCCAGCCAAAATGCTGGGACGCCTGTGGGCGGGTCGCTACCGCGGCCAACAGCAGCGCTGGTTCTTGATGCGGTTTCTAGGCGAAGATACGGACATTAATATCAATACGGATCACCCCGAATTTGCCGAATGGCGCTGGGTTGAGCTGGGTGAGCTGCCCGAGCTTGTCATCTGGTTCAAACGCAAAACTTACCAAGATTTGGTCGAGGAGTTTGAGGAAGTCATCGATCCTTGATTTCTTTTCTCTTCAGCACAGTGGGTGATGGATTTTTCATCATCGCACTGAGGCAACTTTGAGGAACTTCCAGAGCTGGTCACTGCGATCAACAGCAAAACCTACCAAGAGTTGGTCGAGGAGTTTAGGGCCTGTATCTATACCGGCACTTGTCTTGCACACTAGCCTTCATCAGCCGCGCATGGCGACTGCTATAGCTTTGAAATCTTGGTCTGATAGGTGCAATTATCAGAAATGATTGAAAGCAATATCTATATTTCTGGGACCAACTAAGAGCCTTCGGACAAAGAGCCTCTATTCTCATAAAACCTGTTCTACAATGCATAATAGCACCAACAAGCACCCTGAACCTCCGTCAGGTTATGAATACGTGCCTTTATATAGAGTAGATCTTGGTCGCTATAAATCCATAAATACATGAAATATAGACGCCCAGTGCAACGCACACCAAAAAATTAATATCTAAATACTATCGTTTTAAGCATAATCCGGAGGCCGATCTGGAGCCGTTTAACACAGGTAATAATGGCTTCAGCATCAGTAAACTACCACGGAAAGGAGAATTTTTTGATAGGTCAATATTTGGATTATTGAGTTTTACTTCACTACCAATCTCGAATCCCGCGCCACGGTCGTTACTCTGCAAGATCGAGAATGTATAATGCCCATTATTCTCCTCAATTTCTTTTTTTAAGTCTTTCAGTACTCTTAAATAATAATTGATAACGATTTTGGCCAGCGCTCCATTATACGTCCCTGGTGCATAACCAAGTGCGTCCATTATATTTTCGATATCACCAAACTTCATAATCTTCTCGTCACTCATAAGAGGCATACTCTCAAGCATAGCGATCGACAATGTTATTGCCGAAAGGAGACTATCGTTGTCTTCGTTACGTTCAGCGTTGTTTGCATCCACATCGAGTTCATAAAGGGTGTAATCATCACGTCCATTATAGCTAACCGATGTTTGTTGTTTCACAAAAACAGTTGTAGAACCACACCCAATAACAAGAAATCCGCTAAAAGATGCAATAAGAGAAAGGAGCTTTCTTTTCATATCTTTATCTTTCATATTACGCACACAAGAATATTTACTAAGAGATTTCATATCTCAAATATTCAAGATGGCGAGGCTACAGAGCGCTCCCCACGGAGCGCTCTTTTATTTTATCTTACAGCCTAAAACGCGTAGCCGACGCGGATCATGCCCGAGTGCTGGCGCATATAGCGGCCGTGTTCATAGCCATATTGGCCACCAACACTGATGCCCTTTTGATGGACGAACTGGCCCCCCACACTGGCGCGCACGTTGTTCATGGTGCGGCTGCGGCTTTTATCAACGGTCCAACCGCTGGTGCCCATGACGTCTTTCATCAGCTTGGAATAGACGCGAATGCGGGGGTTCTTGGCTGACTTATAACGTGCCCAGTAGACGCCCACTTGAACGCCCAGCAAGCCATTTTCCAGCGGGAAGGGCTTTGCCACATCCATACCAAGATTGGTTTGGTGTTGGGCGCCACTCATTTTGGCCGTACGGTTGGCAAACTCGCCGCCATTTTTATCCTTAAAGGCGCGGGTCATGCTGCGCGTCCAAGTGTAGTCAAAGCGGGGTTGCAAAAAGACACCAAACAGCGGTGCGGTCGCCCCCACACCGGCCATAAAGCCGTGGGTGTACCCGCGGGACTTGGAACGGATGCGCGGATTACCGGCAACGGGATGTTTGCGGCGATCCTCGGTATGGACAGGGGCCAATGTAATACCACCATCCACATAGTAGAAGGAGGGTGTATAGCGCACCATGGCCATGCCCGAGTACACATCACTGCGGGACTTGGAGGTGCTATCCTTCGATTTACTGTGGGCCTGATTGAGGGCAAAGGAAGCAACTGCTGAAAGCTGATCATTGATTTTGTAGGCAAGGCCACCGTTCGCCCCAGCGCTGCGTTGACGGCTTTTTGGCGCACCCACCGCAGCCTTACTTTGACCATGGCTGCCTTGAGGTGATACCCACAGATTCCATGTTTTGTTAAGCAGACGCAGCGGCGCCAGCGCTCCATCGCGCACTAACCCAGCCTCTGCCATCATGCGCGAGACCTGACTGCTGTGATCAGGGGTCATACTGAGTGTCAGCCCCTTCACACCAAAACGTCCCTGAACAGCACGACGGATTTGATTGAATTCGCAAATGATGGTGCCAGCAGGAAGGGTATCACGCGTATAGCTAGGGATCGTGCCCTGTTGGGTGGTGTTTTGCCCAGTGCTTGCATTGCGCATAGCAGCCAGAGCATCTTGAATGGCTTGTTGTTGAGCCTGAGTTAACGGCTGTAGGTTAGGACGATTTTTAATTGCCGTAATCGTTTTTTCCACGTTTTTTGTGTAACGCTCTCTATTGGAATCGGTGATTGCTCGCACTGCAATCAGCACAATTTCCAGTCGAATTTTTCCCGCGTCGTTCACCAGCGTAGCACGATATTCATAAAGCTTGTCACCAACAATCTTAAAAATTTCGATACCTACTGATGGCACGGTTACGTTACCGGCATTCTGGGCTGTACCTACTACAAACACTAACTTTTGCTGATCTTTATTGGCTTCCGTCAACTGGCTCAAAACAGAGAAATTTTCATCCCTAAATTCAAGACTGCCACTTTGAATACGAATCTCATTAAACGTGGATAGCACGCCTGTGTTACCCGTGTAGGCTGGATCAGTGATTACTGTATCTCCCTTTGCAACAAGTGCCCGAGGAAGAGCCGGCAAATCAAAGAGCAACCTTCCACTTTGAAATCTAAAATTTCCTCGAGGAGCAGTGTAAGCATTTTGAAAATCTAGTCCATTGAATGCTGTGATCCCATTGAGACTTGGATCCGTTGCAGGACTATTACCAACCAATACACGACCATCGGTAATGGTAAAAGATGGTGTAGCGCCTGATATATTGGTGTCTTGGGCCAGGGCGTTAATAACCGGAAATGCCTCTATGCCAAGCGTGGTCACACCGCCCGTAACCTCAACAGGACCAATTAAACGCGATCCAAGCAAATTAAGCTGACCTTGATAATCCAGTGTAAGTGTTGAGGAGGCGCGAGGCGTTGCTTGCTGGATACTAAGGTTGACACTGCGGAATGTTACTTGGGGACTACTTGAGGTACCCTGGGCAACGATCCGCCCTCCAGGATCATTTGTTTGGATGTCGATAGGAAACTCTGAGTAAAACCCACCAACAGAGAGGCTAGCAGCATCAACAATTTTAGATCTGGGTGGAACAGGAAGGGCTGAGGGAAGGATGATACCTCCGGCGCGAGAATCGCTCGGATTTGCTGGACCGTTTGCAGTGGTAAACCGAATGGTTTCCACGTTAGGGTCATTCCACTGTGTCGTAAATGCGCTTGCGTTTGGTGCAATCGTCACTGTCGTTGCCATGGCCGGAAGCGCCCCCAACGCACCACCGACAAAAACCGTTGACTTTAATATGTTTTTGATTTTTTCCATGGAATTTTTCCCTGTTTTATTTTTATTTTTATTAAACTTTATGTATAACTATTGTGAATTTCTTCGGTACCGTCAATGATTTATCGCATCGGTGAAGATGGCGGAGACCCATGGATTGCCACGTCGCCTAAAGGCTCCTCGCAATGACGAAGAAAAACGCAGGCAAAGGAAAGGTCACCATGAGCCGAAAGAGTGAGCGCTCAGCAAAGATGCATATCTTGGGATAACTTTCCCAGGTTGAGGGAGGCGCCGGCGCCATAGACAAAAGGTCGATTACTGGGTCCATGCCCCACATGGGGCGTTGTGAAGACCGGGCACGCAAGCTGCTGCGTGAAGGTCTGCAGCACCCCTTGCGTCAAGAGGGAGTCTTCAGCTGCATGTTTTTTGTGGGTGAAGGTGCCAAAGATGAGGGCTTGGATCCTATCAAAAAGACCCAATTGCCGCATTTGCTCAAGCCGCAAGGAAGTTTTGTAAGCGGGCTCATCGATATCCTCAAGAATGACGATGCATCCTTGGGTCTGAATCTGCCAGGGTGTGCCAAAGAGGTACTGCAAAACCGTTAAATTGCCCCCCACAAGCGGCCCCTCGAGGTGGACCGTGTTGGCAGAGGCGTTCAAAGGTTGCAGTTCTGATGTTAGCTGCACTCTTCCCTCGCCGAGAATAGTTTCCACGCCCCGCACGGTCTCTTCTTCAAGGCGTCCCTCGCTGAACGCCCCCGCAGCACATGGCCCATGGACGGCTGTCCACCCCCAGGCATGATGCACAAACCCCAACAGCGCCGTAATATCGCTGCTCCCCATGAGGATCTTCTTTTTTTTGGGCTTTGGCCACTTCGCCAAATGGGGAAGCAGCCGTGACGCGCCATAGCCCCCCTGGTAACACCAAATAAAGTCGCTGTCCTCTGCCTCACAGGCTGAGCGAAAATGACTCAACTGAGCCTCAAGACTGTTTGCGAAAAGGGGGTCGTCACCAAAGGCTTTTTTTGGCTCAAAGCGATAAGGAAGATGGTGTGCGTCCAGCCACGCTTGAACTTGAGGCCAGGCGCCGGCGCGGGTTTTGGCACTGGGCGCCACCAGATCAATCAGACGAGGGGGTGTTTGCCGCACGCCTTCTATGCCTGTTCACGACCACGAAGACGCTTGATGATATCCAGCTGGATGTTGGCAAGCTTCATATCCCGTTCGAGAGCTGCGCGTTGTTCTTGTTGATGGGACAGCGCCAAATCTTCTAGACAGTTGCGGATATGCTGCTCGATCTCGTCTTGGTTCAGGTCACGCACAAAGATGCACTGTTCTGTCAGCACATTGCAGCCACGTTCGTTGATATTGGCAAAGCCCCCGGCGATGTATATCCGCTCGCTCACCTCGCCCTGTTGATAAAGCTCAACCAGACCTGGTCGCAGCGCCGCGATGGTCGCCGCATGCTGGGCCAAGACACCCATGTCCCCCCTTTCACCAGGAATGACGGCCATGGTGACTTCGGTTGACAGCAATTGTCGCTCGGGCGAGACCAGGGTGAAATTAAAAGAGTCCATCACGTCCCCTCAAGTATGCACTTAGGCCGCCTCAACGGCTAGGCGCTTAGCTTTTTCAACCGCTTCATCGATGTTGCCCACCATATAAAAGGCCATCTCGGGCAGGTGATCGTATTTACCTTCAACAATGCCTTTGAAACCTGCGATGGTCTCAGCCAGGGACACGAACACACCGGGTGAGCCTGTAAACACCTCGGCCACGTGGAAGGGCTGGGAGAGGAAACGCTGAATCTTGCGGGCCCTTGCCACGGTGATTTTATCGTCTTCGGACAGCTCATCCATGCCCAAAATGGCGATGATATCTTGCAGTGACTTATAGGTCTGCAAAATGCGCTGCACTTCACGGGCCACGTAATAGTGTTCTTCACCCACCACGTCGGGCGAGAGAATGCGCGAGGTGGAATCCAGCGGATCCACGGCTGGATAAATACCAAGTTCAGCAATCTGGCGGCTTAAAACCGTCGTCGCATCCAAGTGGGAGAACGAGGTGGCCGGCGCCGGGTCGGTCAAGTCGTCCGCTGGAACATAAATCGCTTGCACCGAGGTAATCGATCCCCGATTGGTGGAGGTAATACGCTCTTGCAAGTCACCCATTTCGGTGGCCAACGTGGGTTGATAGCCCACAGCTGATGGAATACGCCCCAAGAGGGCGGATACTTCAGCCCCTGCCTGGGTGAAGCGGAAGATATTGTCCACGAACAGCAAAACGTCTTGCCCCTCTTCATCGCGGAAATACTCGGCCAACGACAGGGCCGTCAAGGCCACGCGGGCACGAGCTCCGGGAGGCTCGTTCATCTGTCCATAAACCAGTGCCGCCTTGGACTTAGACCCTTCAAGGTCAATGACGCCGGATTCAATCATTTCATGATAGAGGTCATTACCCTCGCGGGTACGCTCTCCCACGCCCGCAAAAACCGAATATCCACCGTGAGCCTTGGCAATGTTATTGATCAATTCCATGATCAAGACGGTTTTTCCCACACCAGCACCGCCGAAAAGACCGACCTTACCACCTTTTGAATAGGGAGCCAGCAAGTCCACCACTTTAATACCGGTCACCAGCACTTCCGTGTCGGTTGCCTGTTCGATAAAGGTGGGCGCTGGACGGTGAATGGGATAAAACTTTTTGGCATTCACAGGGCCTCGTTCATCCACAGGCTCGCCAATCACATTCAGGATGCGGCCCAAAGTTTCTTGGCCCACTGGAACCGTAATGGGCTTACCCGTATCGGTCACACTTTGCCCCCTAACAAGACCATCGGTCGCATCAAGGGCGATGGTCCGCACCTCGTTCTCACCTAAGTGCTTGGCCACTTCCAGAACCAGGCGCTGTCCCTGATTTTCCACCTCAAGGGCGTTCAAAATTGCCGGCATTTTCTCAGGAAAGCGCACATCCACCACGGCGCCGATGACTTGTGTGATGTATCCACGGTTGATGGCTTCTGCCATATCCTCTCTCCCTTTCCTTCAATCCTGTTATAGCGCCTCGGCGCCAGAAATAATCTCGATCAATTCGTTGGTAATGTAGGCCTGACGCGAGCGATTGTACTGCAGGTCCAGGCGCCGAATCATATCTTCTGCGTTGCGGGTTGCCCCTTCCATGGCGGTCATGCGCGCCCCTTGCTCGGACGCGGCATTTTCAAGCATGGCCCGGTAAAGCTGCACATTAAGGTTACGGGGCAAAAGCTGGGCCAGGACCGTTGTCTCATCTGGTTCGTAGTCATAAACAGCCTGCAAACCATCAACTTGAGGCACGCCTTCCGGCTGCCCAGCCCGCGGCAGAGGCGTGAACGGGATCAAGCGATGGGCGGTCACTTCTTGGTTCAGGGCAGACAAGAACCGATTATAGACCACGGTGCACAGGTCAAACTGTCCTGCGGCATACAGGTCTTGTAGCTTTTGGGACAAGGCAGCTGCATCCCGAAATCGAGGTTTATCAAGGGCATCGACGGTCTCTAGAATCGAGGGACCAAATTCTCGGCGCAACTGGTCGCGCCCACGCCGGCCTAAGCAAATAATTTTTATCTCCCGCCCATTACCCTGCTCTTGCAGCATCAAACGGCGCGCATAGCGAACAATGGACGAGTTAAACGAGCCACACAGCCCTCGATTGGAAGTCGCCACCACAATCAGGTGGATATTGGACCTACCATTGCCCACCAGAAGTGTGGGCATCCCCACTGGCGTCACTTGCTTTTGGCTCAGATCGCGGATCATATCCTCGATCATGTCTGCATAAGGCCGACCGGCTTGAGCCTGCTCTTGGGCGCGCCGCAGCTTTGCGGCCGCGATCATTTTCATCGCCGAGGTAATTTTGCGCGTTGCCTGCACGCTGCGTTTGCGATTGCGAAGTTCCTTAAGGCTCGGCATGGTCCAACGTCTTCCCCTCTGTTACGCAAACACGCTGCTGAAGCGGTCAAGGAAGTCCATCAGCTCTTTTTCGATCTCTGGGGCGATTTGCTTGGTTTCCTGGATAGACTTCAGAAGATGGGGCTTCTCAAAATTAAGGGTTGCCAACATTTCACGCTCATACCGCGCGACTTCGCTTGTGGGAATACGATCCAAAAAGCCACGAACACCGGCAAAGATGCTCAAGACTTGATGCTCGACGCTGGCAGGCGAGAACTGCGCCTGCTTCAGTAAGCTTGTCAAACGCTCACCCCGCGCCAACATGCGCTGGGTTGCCGCATCCAAGTCTGAAGCAAACTGGGCAAAAGCCGCCATTTCGCGATACTGGGCCAACTCCAACTTAATCTTACCTGCCACCTGGCGCATGGCCTTGATCTGCGCGGCTGAGCCTACGCGGGAAACCGACAAGCCCACGTTAATGGCAGGACGAATACCCTTATAGAAAAGGTCTGTTTCCAAAAAGATCTGTCCATCCGTGATGGAAATCACGTTGGTTGGAATGTAAGCAGAAACGTCACCCGCTTGTGTTTCGATAATGGGCAATGCGGTCAGCGATCCGCCGCCCGAAGCTTCACTCATTTTGGCGGCACGCTCAAGGAGGCGGGAGTGCAAATAGAAAACGTCACCAGGATAGGCCTCGCGCCCTGGAGGACGGCGCAATAGCAAGGACATTTGCCGATAGGCCACTGCATGCTTCGAGAGATCATCGTAAATAATCAGCGCGTGCATGCCATTATCGCGAAAGTATTCGCCCATGGCACAACCGGCATAGGGGGCCAAGAATTGCAAAGGGGCTGGATCCGAAGCTGTCGCTGAGACAACGATGGTGTAGTCCATGGCCCCGTGGCTTTCCAGGGTCTTAACGATCCGCGCAACGGTAGAGCGCTTCTGACCTATGGCCACATAGATGCAGTACAGTTTGTCTTTTTCCGCACCTGACTCATGGGCTTTTTTCTGATTGAGGATGGTATCAATGGCAATGGCGGTTTTACCCGTTTGGCGGTCACCAATGATCAGTTCTCGCTGTCCACGCCCAATGGGAACGAGGGCATCGATGGCCTTAAGACCCGTTTGCATGGGCTCGCAAACAGACTGTCTTGGGATAATGCCGGGGGCTTTCATCTCAACACGGCGACGCTCGGTGGCTTTTAGTTCACCCTTCCCATCAATGGGATTACCCAGCGCGTCAACCACACGGCCCAGCAAAGCTTTTCCGATGGGCACATCCACAATGTGCTGGGTGCGGCGCACCACATCGCCTTCGCGAATCTGTGCAGTATCACCAAAGGCAACAACACCAACGTTGTCGTTTTCCAGGTTCAACACCATCCCTTTGAGACCCGTTGGAAACTCAACCATCTCACCGGCTTGAACCTGCTCAAGGCCGTGAATGCGGGCAATACCGTCGCCCACCTCGAGAACCTGGCCGACTTCCACCGCCTCAGGTTCGATATTCAGGTTTGCGATTTGCTGTTTTAGGATAGAGGTAACCTCTGCAGCCTTGAGTTCCATTGCTTATGCTCCCTTTAGGGCTAATGCTAATTTTTGCAGACGCGAACGCACTGATGTATCAATCATCAACGATCCCAGTTTCACCACAATTCCGCCCAAGAGATTTGGGTTTGCTCTTTCATCAAGCTTTACTTTGGTCTGAACATACTGCTCGAGCGCCTTTTCCAGCTCTTTACGGGCATCTGATTTAAGGGGCTGAGGCGTCAGGACTTCTGCACGCACAATACCTGCGCGCTTTTCTGCCAAACGGCCAACAGCTTCCATGATCTCCCTTAAATTTTGCGCCCGACCATTGGCGGCGATGACCTGGAGGAAATTTGAAACCAAAACAGACAAACCCATGCTTTTTGCGATTTGAAGCAGGCCTTGCGCTTGATTTTCACGGGGAATAAGGGGATTTTCCAGGAATGCCTGAAGATCAGGGAATTGCTTGAGCGCGCCCAGAACTTCCTGGCATTCTTTTGCCATTTTTTGGGAGGCTTTATCTGAATCAGCAAGACTCAAGAGGGCCGCGGCATAGCGATCAACACAGCGCATGATCTAACCCTCCTTTATTGTCACTCTGAGCCCGCATCCCTGAACTAAGCTTCAGATATTATTCATTTATAATTTGCTGAATTTGTAGCACACCTTTTGAAGCCGGACAAGCACAGCAAGCTCAAAGAAATCCATAGGGGTCGATATCGAGAATAACCCTGACCCCTGGAGGCAGTGTAAGCTTGGCTTTTAAAAAGCGTAAAACCGGCTGCAAGCGTTTCTCTAAGCCGCATGACAGCAGCAAGCGCCAGCGACTATTCTTGCGCAACCGTTGCAGGGGTGCTGGTGCCGGCCCCAGAAGCTCAATCCCCTCATGGTTATAGAGCAGTGCTGCACACTGCCTTGCGACCTGCTCGACCCTTGCCCCATCGCGCCCCTCCACAATAATGGCAGCAAGACGCCCATAGGGCGGCAGGTGAGCGGCCTGGCGCGAAGCCTGTTCAGCCTCATAGAATGCCTCGCGATCAGAGGATAGTAGTGCTTGCATAACGGGGTGGTCCGGATAATAGGTTTGCAGCAAAACCCGACCGGGTCTCTCGCCGCGCCCGGCCCGCCCCGCCACCTGATGGAGCAGCTGAAAGGTCCGCTCACCGGCCCGCGGGTCGCCGCCATGAAGGCCCAGATCCGCATCCACAACGCCCACAAGGGTCAATTGCGGAAAGTGATGCCCCTTTGCCATCAACTGGGTACCAATCACCACATCAACAGCATGACCCGCGATGGCAGCAATGGCTTCATTTAATTTTTTAGACGTATTCACGATATCGCTAGAGACAATCATCGTCCTTAAGTGCGGCAGGGTCTTGGCCACATCCTCAGCCAAGCGCTCAACTCCTGGCCCACAGGGCGTCATGGAATCTTCTGCACCACACTTCCGACAGGTGATACTTGGGCGCATCTGATGGCCGCAATAGTGACACATCAGCTTTCCATGGTGTCGATGATCCACAAGCCATGCAGCACAATTGGGACACATTAAGCGCTCGCCACAAGCGCGGCACAAGGTTAGCGGCGCATAACCCCGGCGGTTGAGAAATAACAGGGTTTGTTCGCCATCTGCGGCTGTTTTTTCTATGGCCTCGATGAGGGCACCGCTCATCCACTGGGAGGCTTTGGGATCACGCCCGCGACGATCAATGATTTCCACCTGTGGCATCACCGCCGCCCCCGGACGCGAGGCCAGATGAACAGCCGCATACTTACCTTGGCGAGCATTGACCCATGTCTCAAGGGAAGGTGTGGCAGAAGCTAAAACAACTGGAACTTCCTGAATATGACCCCGCACCACGGCCATATCGCGCCCTTGATATAAAATCACATCTTCTTGTTTGTAGGATCCTTCGTGCTCTTCATCCACCACGATCAAGCCCAGGTCAGCATAGGGCAAAAACAAAGCAGACCTGGCACCGATGATAACCTTGGCCTCGCCCCGCACGATGGCCTGCCAATTCTTACGACGTTGGGCGGGCGTTAGACCTGAATGCCATAGGGTGGGCTCGACCCCAAAATGGCTTGCAAAGCGCTGGGTCACCTGGGGTGTGAGCGCAATTTCAGGCAGCAAAATCAGCACCTGGCGCCCCTTTTGGCACACCTCATGAACGGCGGCGAAATAGACCTCCGTCTTACCCGAACCCGTCACGCCGTCCAGCAGCGTGACACCTGCTTTTTCAGAAACATTTTGCTTCAGGGTATCGATGGCCGTCACTTGTTCTTGGGTATAAGGAAACGCAATGGGCTGCAGCATCCCTATAGGTTTTAGGGCTTCGCGACGATCAAGGGCGTCGG
Organism: Holosporales bacterium; assembly: GCA_046318415.1. Taxonomy (GTDB): domain Bacteria; phylum Pseudomonadota; class Alphaproteobacteria; order Caedimonadales; family Caedimonadaceae; genus JBKCUK01. The sequence goes on from JBKCUK010000015.1 coordinate 113,472, forward strand.
CCACAGGAATCGCAAGTTTCAGCACCATTCCTAGGGGTGAGGCGGTATAGGCCGCCACCCATTGGAGGAATTTCAGTGTTTTTTGACCCAAAGCGTAGGGAGAAATCTGATCAAGGGGTTTGAGTTTATCGGGTGGCGATAAATCTTCTTGAGGATTGCATTCAATGACCACCCCCCAAACCTTTCGCACGCCAAAGGGGACCTGGACCACATCCCCTATGCGAATCGTCCACCCCTGGGGCACAAGATAGTCATAGGCGCGCTCGTGCGGCACGGGGAGAGCAACCCGCACCAAAGCAACCTTATCTTGGGGTTTTTCCTCGCAAACATTCACCATAAAGCACTGCCGTTTAGGAGTCGTCGATCAAATAAAGGAGGCATTTTTTGGCGCCACCTTGTGGAGTGTAGGCTGACTCACATTAAGATATTGCGTCGCCCTTGAACACTAATGGGTTGGGGACGTTGAGGCGCCTGCATCCTCAGCATTCTCTTCAAGGGTCGCAAGCACTTCTTCAACGTCAGCCACATTAAAGACGCCGCGAAACACCTGCCGGACCACACCTTGCCCATCCACAAGAAAGGCCGTTGGAATACCGCGCACACCCCATGTGCCCGTCAGCTCTTTATTCTCATCAAGACCTACAATCGTATAGGGATTGCCGTGCTTGTCCAGATAAGCTTTCACCTTTGCCTGATCATCGCGTACAGCGATCCCAATAATCGGCAAAAGATTTTTGCTTTTAAGCGCCATAAGGAGGCCATGTTCTTCACGGCAGCTGTGACACCAGGTCGCGAAAAAAGTCACCAAATGGGGCTTGCCGCGTAAACTGGTGCTTTTAACCGGAGCCGCTTCGCCCAGGGGATGAATTTGAAAATGGGGCGCCTCGCGCTGGGTCAGCGTGTGGCGGCCATATCCGCCTGACTGCACCAAATAAGCCAGAAACAAAGCCAAAAGCCCTAAAAAAATAAATAAAGGCAAGCGATAGGCAAACTTCATCATGACGGTGTTTCCCTGTCCGTTCGTTTTCGTTTAAGCATACACAAAAATGCAGATAATGCCATCACGCAAGCAGCCAACCATAGCCCCATTATCCCAAAATGCTGGCTGACTTTAAAGGCGCGTTTTCCACCCGGCAGCGGGGGGGTCGCTGCAACATAAAGCTGGCTAAGTCCCCGGGTGCGCAATGCCACTTCCGTGGTGAGCACCTGACGACCTGGATAAAAGCGTCGCTCAGGCATCAGCACACCTTCTCCAAACGCCCCCTTAACTGCCAGGTGATACCGCTCGGCCATGTAGGTGGGGGTGCGAAGGCGCTCAACTTCTGTCAGACTCAGTCTTAGGTCACGACCAATGACAGCCTCTTCGCCTTCGCCCAAAACGATGTCCTGGGTGCGGCTGGTAAAGGCATCAAGGCTGGCAAATCCTAGAAAGGCCGCTGCTGCCATGTGCGCGAGAGATGACATGGATTTTGGCGGCCACAACTGCCACTTTGAAAGCGGCACCAGATTCGCGCTGAAGCCCCAAGCACTTACAGCCAACAGCAACCACAGGCATGGGCTTTCGGCATAGTACACACCCCAGAGCAGGACAAGCAGCGGGATGAGGAATGTCCTCGCCTTCAGCAGTCGATCCCTGAGGTGTGGCCAGCTTCCCTGGCGCCACGGCAAGTGGATCCCGAAGGCCATGCAGAAAAGGCCAAAAGTGGCTATGGGGACAAAAACGTTGTTAAAGTAAGGCGCTCCCACAGTTAAAGTGGTACCGTTCAAAGCTTCTATGGCCAGCGGATAAAGGGTGCCCAGCGCCACCGTAAAGGTCAGGCTGATCATCAGCACCACCATCCCCCCCAACGCCAGCTCTCGAGAGAAAAAGTTCACGATGGGAGGCCCCTGCATGTGGCGTAATTTTCTTACCCAAGCCCAAACGGAGACACAGGTGGCAACGACAAAAAGGGCGAACAAGCCCTGCCCCCTGACCGGATCGGTGGCAAAACTATGCACCGAAGCGATCAGGTTAGACCGCACCAAAAAAGTCCCCAGCAGGCAGAATAAGAAGGTGCCAAGGGCCATGGCCGTGGTGGTACGCGGTAATCCTCCGCCTTTGCTGAACATCAGCACGCTGTGCATCAATCCTAATCCCATGAGCCACGGCATTAATGCAGCGTTTTCAACAGGATCCCAAAACCACCAGCCTCCCCAACCCAGTTCGTAGTAAGCCCAGTAACTGCCGAGAGCAATGCCCAGCGTCAAAAATCCCCAGGGCAGCAAAATCCAAGGCCGCAATTGGGCGCCCAACCCCTGCAACTGGGGCGTCTTCGAAAACAAGGCCCCAAGGGTCAATGCAAAAGGCACAGCAAATCCCACGAGACCCAGGTAGAGCAACGGTGGATGCAAGGCAACCGCAGGATCCTGCAGCAAAGGATTCAGATCAAGACCTTGGCTCGGCGCCTCTGCCACCAAAAGATAAGGTGATGATAAAGCTAAGATATATCCACCCATGAGCGCGATCAGTGCCCAAAGAATCGCGACAGTGCCGGTTCGCCACGGAGGTGAGAGGCGTGCTGTGGCCACCACAGTGTAGCCAACCAAAATCCACAGCCACAGCAGCATGGACCCCTCGTGATGGGCCCAGAGAGCCGAGATCTTATACAGTACAGGGGTCAGGGTGTGCGAATGAAGGCTCACCACCGCATAGCGAAAATCTGATGTCAGGAAGGCGAGAAGCACCTCGACGACGGCAAGGGTACAAAGGAGAAGCGCGGCCCCACTGACAAAGGACAGGAACCTTGGCATAAGCTTTTGTGGCGCAGTCCCCGCATACTGAAAATAGGCAACACCCACGCTGCCCAGGGCACACAGGATGACCAATGCCACCAATGCGGCTTCTCCCCAGCCGATCATCATGGCCGCTGCAGACTTTTGCTGGAATTTTGGCGAAAATCCGTCGTCCCAGATTCGGCGGCATCGGGCGGCATGTAGGTCTCATCATGCTTTGCCAGAATTTGGGTGGCTTTAAAAACCCCATCCTCAGCAAGCGTCCCTTCCGCCACCACCCCTTGCCCCTCGCGAAACAAATCGGGCAACAGACCATGATAACGCACATGAATATGGTGCCGCTCATCGGTTACCTGAAACGAGACATCTTGGGGATCTTCGCCCATGGCCACACTGCCTTTCGCCACCACTCCCCCAAGCCTGAGGGTGCGATGCAGGATGGGCTTTTCGGTCAATTCGGTGGGCGTGTAGAAAAACACCAGCTGATCACGAAAGGTCTCGCCAATCAACCAAGCGAGGGCAACGCCTGCCCCCAGGCCCGCTACCAAGAAAAGTGTTCGACGGTGCGATGCCCGAAAAAAAGACTTTGTCATTGGGATTCGGCTGCCTCAAGCTTTTGCCATTGGCGCCGCACGCGGCGAAGCTGAGCGTAAACGACTCCAGCCATGCCAAGCCAAATCATTGCTGCGGCACCATAGGCGGCGGTGACAAAAACACCATAATCTTTCATGCTGCGCGCTCCACAAAACGAACACGCGCTGGCGGTGCCTCGCGCAGCTGTTGCTGGACAAGAACGCGGCGACGCAGGATGAGATATTCCATGCGCATCATCCACAAACTCAGAACGCCCGCACCATAGGCTGCGGTCATAAAGAGCAACGGCGTCAGCATGCTGCTGTGGAGCGAAGGCCCCTTAGACCTCAGAAGGGAAGCCGGCTGATGCAAAGTCGCCCACCATTCAACCGACCCTTTAATGATGGGCAGGTTAACCGCACCAATCACCAGTAGAAGCGCGCCCATGCGCAACCCCTGCAGCTGATCTTCATGGGCCCGCACCAGGGCGATGTACCCTAAATATAAAAGGGCTTGGATAAACATGGAGGTCAATCGCGCATCCCAAACCCACCACGTGCCCCATATGGGCTTTCCCCAGATAGAGCCCGTCACAAGGGAGATGAGGGTCAGTCCAAGACCAATCGGCGCCAAAGCATAGGCAGAAAAGTCCAAAAGCGGCCGGCGCAACACATAACCCAGCCCTCCCAAGATGGCCATCACACCGTAAAGGGCAACGCCAAGCCAGGACGCTGGAACATGCACGTACATGATGCGAACAGCCTCGCCTTGCTGATAATCAGAAGGGGAAGCAATAAGGGCTTGCCAGCCCCCTGCAAGCGACAATAGGCACCACAGAATAACCATCATGGGCAGCAGCTTGCGCAGATGCCCTAAAAAGCGCTTGGGTTGGGCATTAAAATCCACGTTGCACGACCCTTGAAAAATGATTTTTTTGCATCTTTTACCACCCCCACGTGAATTTCGGCTTCTAATCCTAGTCTTTCTCACCTCTCAACGGGCGTTCTTCTGCACCAGGGTCTATTTTGGTTAATTTAGGGGATTTAAGAACAATCTAAAAGCCATAATCCGCATTTTTCTTGCATGAGGGGGCCAGCTTGGTTAAGAAAAATCAAGTGCAAAATGAACCATAAAAAAAACGGAGTCCCTTCCCATGAAGATAAGTGGCAATGACATTCGCCCAGGCAATGTGATCGAACACAATAATCGCCTTTGGGTTGCCGTCAAAACGCAGCATGTGCAACCTGGAAAAGGCGGCGCCTACATGCAGGTTGAACTCAAAGATATTCGCACCGGGACCAAGACCAACGAGCGTTTCCGCTCCAGCGAAGCCGTTGAGCGCGTTCGCCTGGATGAGCGTGATTATCAATTTCTTTTTGGCGAGGGCGACGAGTTCACCTTTATGGACAATGCGAGCTTTGAGCAAATCACCGTCAAAGCAGAACAAATTGGTGAGCCCGCCGTCTACCTTCAAGAAGGCATGTATGTTAAAGTCTGCTCATATGAAACTGAAGTTGTCAGCGTGAAGTTGCCCGATACAGTGATTGTGGCCATCACCCAGGCGGACCCGGTGGTCAAAGGTCAAACGGCAGCATCTTCTTACAAGCCAGCTATTCTAGAAAACGGTGTGCGCGTTATGGTTCCGCCCCATGTGGAGTCCGGCACACGCATCGTGGTGAATACGAACGACAATACCTACGTTGAACGGGCGAAGGACTAAACCTGTTCTGGCGTCATTAACCATAATGACAAGAAGACGCGTCCCTCCAAAACGTGTTAGTCTGGGACAATAAATTTACCCCCATTACTGGGGAATGGGTCTTTGTTATACGTGAAGAATAAAATCGCCAGGCTGCTTCTGGATCAGGATTCGCACCAAAACAAAGGCCCAAAAGATCACACATGTGATCACGCAGAACTGCAAGGCAAAAGCGACAACTGAAAGGGCTTTTTAATGTTAAACACGCGCGTGAAATTGTCGACACCGCTGATCAATGTGATGGCACAAGCTGCCAGCAAGGCGGCGCGCAATCTGGTTCGGGATTTTGGCGAAATTGAAAATCTTCAGGTCTCACGCAAGGGCCCAGGGAACTTTGTGACATCCGCTGATCTAAGGGCAGAAAAGATCCTGCGCGAGGAACTCAGCAAGGCGCGTCCCGAGTATGGATTCCTTATGGAAGAGTCTGGCGCCACCGGTAACCAAGATGGAGACTACCGCTGGATTGTCGACCCCCTGGACGGCACCAGCAACTTTATGCATGGCCTGCCCCACTTCGCCATTTCCATTGCCGTTGAATGCCGCGGCGAGATCATTTCTGGCCTTGTTTACGACCCCATCAAGGACGAGATGTTTTGCGCTGAAAAAGGTGCTGGCGCCTACGTAAACGAGCGTCGCATCCGCGTCTCGGCGCGCTCTAAAATACCCGATGCACTTTTGGGCCTGAGCCTTGCACCGGGTAGCGAGGATGTTCTTGCCATGGCAAAGCTTCGCCAGCTGACGGCGCATGTTGGTGCTCACCGCCGTATGGGCTCGGCCGCCCTTGATCTTTGCTATACTGCTGCAGGTCGCTATGACGCCTTTTATGGTCGCAACCTGGGTTACTGGGATTGCGCTGCAGGCATGCTTATTGTGCGAGAAGCTGGCGGTTACGTCAGTGAACTTGGTGTTCACAACGACGGATCCCAAGAGGTTCGGGATATTCTTGCCTCCAACGATCCCATGCATCCCCAAATCCTGAAAATCCTCAAAGCCAAAGACTAAAATGCAAGGGGGGCATCACGCCCCTCATCTTCCATAGTTTTGCATCCCTCGCCCACTCTCATCCCCCTCTAAGCTTGCATCTTCAGCTCTTCGAAGGCACTGGCGTCTGCTTAATTAAAGAGAAAGCTTGTGATTGGTTTGGGCTTTGAAGGTGGCACAGGGTGGAAAATCTATTGATTTCACAAAACAAAAAAGGCTGACATTTGTCAGCCTTTTTGAAAGAGCAAACGGCTCGTCGGAACAGGGGCTTATCTGCCGTCTGTTTCACGATCCTTAGCGATATTCTCTTCACCTGGACGGTTCACATTACCTGGATCAAGAGAAACGCTACCACCCTTAGTAGCTTCTTGATGCTTGGACACGCGGTCTTTGCATTGATCGTACTCGCGGCTGTCAACGCTATAGTTGGTTTTGCAATCCATGTTCCATGGTGTATTGGTTTGATAGCAGCCTGCAACACCTGCAACGCTTGCAATCGCTAAAAGAGGTATATAACGCATCGCGATAACCCTATCTTTATCTAGAATTTAAATTACATTTCACCCTAATCACGCTAATTCCACGACTTAGACCTGTCAAGTCAGGAACTTGGCGCCCCTAGAGTCCTTCCCAACTAGTGCTAGAATGTCACACCCTGGGGCGATTCAAGGGAAAAACAGCAACACGGCACCTGGCCCACCCCAAGCGCAGTGTCTCTGTTTTTAAGCCAACAAGACCGAGGGAGGTAAGAAGGCAGACGCCCCCTCACCCTAAAAACGCATCTATCACCCTCTAGAGGTCAGCCAGCAAGCCGTCGTCATCAAGGGTTCCATGGGTCGCCCTGCGTAGCAGCTGCAAGAGTTTATCGGTATTCAGCTTTCGCCGCTGAGCGTCACTGAGATCAAGCACCACACGACCATCATGCAACATCAAGGTCCGATTTCCCTCTTCAAGGGCCTGGTGCATGCTGTGGGTCACCATAAGGACCGTAAGCTTTTGCTCGCTCACCATTTCACGGGTGATGGATAGAATGAAGGCCGCCGTATGGGGATCAAGGGCTGCCGTGTGCTCGTCCAGAACCAATAAACGCATGGGGGAGAGAGCGGTCATGATCAACGAGATGGCTTGTCGCTGCCCACCTGAGAGGGCACCAATGGGATCATGCAAGCGCTGTTCAAGGCCAAGATTGAGACGGGCCAGCTGGGCCTTGAAGTGATCCAGCTTGTCTGCCGCAAGGGCGGAGCGAAAACCACGCTTCCCGCCCCTACTGGCCGCAAGGGCCATATTTTCGATCACACTCAGTGCACCACAGGTTCCCATCAGGGGGTCTTGAAAAACCCGTGCAAGCCAGGATGATCTCTGTTCCACATCCATGGTTGTCGCCTCAACGCCGTCCACAAAAATCTGGCCATGGGTGGGACTCACCTCGCCGGTCAGCACACCCAGAAGGGTCGACTTACCTGCGCCATTACTGCCCACAACCGTGACGAAATCGCCCTCTTCGATCTGGAGAGTGATGCCCTTTAAAGCTTGTTTTTCCAGCACTGTCCCGGCGTTGAAGGTCACATGAATATCTTGTAGTGCAATCATGATGGCCTCCTTTGTTGCTTCAGTTTACGTCGCGCCGTTGCTTTAAGACGGGGCAAGACCATGGCAAGCCCCACCAGCAAAGCCGTGATGAGGTTCAAATCAGAGGCTTGCAAACCCAGACTTCCTGCATTAAGCGCAAAGGCCACCGCCATGCGATACACAATCGAGCCAATTAAACATCCGATCAAAGCGAAGGCTATGCGTTTTGGATGGAGGATAACCTCACCAATAATCACCGCCGCAAGACCCACCACGATGGTCCCTAAACCCATGGACACATCGGCAAAGCCTTGGGTCTGAGCAAACAAGGCCCCCGCAAGGGCAACCAGGGCGTTGCTGAGCGCAAGTCCTTGCATGATCATCGCCCCTGGGCGAACACCCTGGGCCCGCGCCATGCGAGGATTGGCACCCGTCGCCCGCAAAGCAAGACCCCGCTCGGTCTGGAAAAACCACCAGAGCAAGGCTGCAATCACGGCACACAAAAGGCCCAGCACGCCCAACACCGCAACAGTGCGATCCTCAAACAAAGCTTCATAGGGCGTCAGCAGCGTTTGCTCGCTAAGCAAGGCCACATTCGGGCGCCCCATAATACGTAAGTTGATGGAGTAAAGGGCGGTCATGGTCAGGATACTGGCCAAAAGATGCAGGATGCCCCAACGCACATTCAACCAGGCGGTCAGCAAGCCGGCCAATGCGCCTGCCCCTGCGGCGGCCAGGGTTGCCAGCCAAGGATCATAGCCCGCCACAATCAAAGTCGCCGCAACGCCTGCCCCTAGAGGAAAGCTGCCATCGACTGTCAGATCAGGAAAATCCAAGACCCGAAAACTGATCCAAACACCAAAGGCCACAATTGCAAAAATCATACCCAGCTCAAACGAGCCAAAAAGTTGGAAGAGACTCATCATTTATTCTCCTGCCATGTTCGCAGCGGATGTCAAAAACTCAATGGCAAAGGGGTATTGAAAATGGGGATAATGAGGGTGTCGAGACCAATGGAGGGAAAAGGCGTTAAAGTAAGAGGGAACGAAACAAGGGCGGGTACGATTTAACTTAGTTGATTTTTCCAGATCGGATTTGAACACCATTTTGATCACCACTTTTATTTTTCACTTGCAACTTAAAACTCAGAACTTCACCGGTGCAATAATGATAGCTATACCAATACATGGGCTTCTCCTGCATAATCTTGACAGAAAAGACAACTTCCTTAAGTTACCCCAATCCCAAGGCGCAACTCAACCTTTAAGTTGCGCGTGATCCCATGCAAAAAAAAAGATTTTAAGTTCAGACGCCTTCCTTGGGCGCGTCAAAACCATATTGTTCCCCGGGCGCAGGCATGTTAGGCATGAACCATGAATACACAAAGACTCGTCGAACGTCGCGGCTTAATGCTCATTCTCTCTTCGCCCTCGGGCGCAGGGAAAACCACACTTGCCCGTGCACTTTTGCAAGCCGATCCCAACCTAACCATGTCGGTCTCACTCACCACGCGCAAACGGCGCCCAGGTGAGGTTCACGGTAGCGACTACTATTTTGTGACGCCTGCGGAATTTGAGCAGCATGTGGCCGATGGTAAGCTGTTAGAGTACGCCAAGGTTTTTGATCATTATTACGGCACCCCCAAAGATGCCGTAGACAAAGCGCTTAGCACCGTTAAATACGTTTTGTTCGATATTGACTGGCAGGGCACGCAACAGCTCAGCCAAATGGCCCGTGGCGATTTGGTCTCGGTCTTCATTTTGCCACCCAATCTACACGAGCTGGAGGAGCGCCTCACCCGCCGGGCCCAAGACCCCCAAGAAGTGGTCGCCCGTCGCATGGCAAAGGCGCAAGACGAAATCAGCCATTGGGCAGAATATGACTATGTCATTATCAACGCCGAATTCGAAAAAGCTCTTGCTGAGATAAAGGCAATCCTTGCAGCTGAGCGCCTGCGCCGCCAACGCCAAACTGGCCTTAGTACTTTCGTCAAGAACCTTGTTCAAGGCATATAGGGTAATCCCAGCTCAATCAGCCGGCAGCCCCTTTTGTCTTTTTGGGAATTAAAATCAAATTTAACGTTTTTTTAGTTTATTTCGAACGAATCTGACCCTAAAAAACCTCACGTCAAGAGGGGGGATAGACTGTGCTTGTTCATCTGAGTCGGTTTTGGACACTTTGCCTATTTCTTTGTTTTACAAGCCCAACCTTGGTTAGCGCATGTTTTAGAAGCAAAGACCCCGATCTTGAGACGACAGTAAAGCGTTCAAGCCAACCCTCACCCGTTAAATCCGTGCGGGTTAACGTAAGTATACCTAAAGCCGAACCAGCCTTTGAGCCTCCCGCTTCCTTGAGAAAAAGGGATTCTCAATCCTCGTCACTGCGCGCTGCAACACCGAAGAGACTTAAAGAGAAGGATGAGGATGATGAGCTGCGTCAAGCAGCGGTTATCTATGGCCAGGATCTGGTTTCCGAGACAATGGAAAACTTAAGATCAAGCCAATCCAAACGCCTTTCCATCGTCAAAAAAGATAAAGATCTGATGAAAAAGGTCCTACGTGAATTGCAACGTAAACGCCCTGCCATCCAACCTGTTTCCCCGGACAACATTCGCCGTCTTGAGGTTAACCGCACGCTCGCCGAAGAACAGGATGTGCCAACCGAAACTTCGCTAACCGAGATTTCCATGGAAGGATCGGCCCAAGAGACACCGCGGCCAAGAGCTTCGTCTCCAAGGTCCGCCCCACCCAACCGCCAGGACATTCCCTTCAAACCCTCGCAGAGCCTCACCGAGGACACAAAATTGGTTCTCACCCTTGATGGCGGAGGGGTGCGGGGCATTATTGAACTGGTGATCTTGAGTGAAATTGAGAAAATGTCAGGCGTGCCCATTGCCCTTGCGTGCGACCTGATGGTGGGCACCTCAACGGGTGGCATCATAAGCCTTTTGTTGAATATTCCCGATGATCAAGATCCAAACATGCCGAAATATAGCGCTGAGGAATGCCTTTCCCTCTATTACGATTACGGCAAAATGATCTTTCCTAAGAAATTTTTTCATGAAGGCATTTTTCGCATCAAGTACGGCAGCAGCGTGATCGCCGATGTGGCTGACAGCTATTTTGGCAGTCTGACCATGCATGAGGCCCTGACCAAAGTCGCTGTGACCAGCTTTGATCCAGCAGCCTATAGCTTGCAAATTCTCAAAAACTACTCTCACCACGGCCACAACTATTATATGCGGGATGCAGCCTTGGCCACGTCGGCAGCACCTACCTACCTGAAGGGGCGACGCATCAAGAAAGTCCAAAGTCATCAAGGTCAACCCCACTATGACCGCAATGCCCCCCTACAGTATGCCATAGATGGCGGTGTTGGCGGCGTCAACAACCCCGGCATGGTCGCGTTGATTGATGCCTACGAACAGTGGGGGGATTCGGCCGATGTGGTCATGGTTTCCCTTGGAACAGGCGCGGAATATACCTCTATTGATTTTAAGGATGTGTGCAAAGCCGGTGGCGTTAAATGGCTACAAAACGGCCTCATTAATTTACTTTTAGATGCGCCCAATAATGCTACCCACTACTGGCTTGAAACCCTTTTAAATAAGATACAAAAACAATTTCCCGACTTACAAAAGGAAGAAGAGGAAATTGCGCACTTGAGGGCGCAGCTTGAGCGCAAAAAAAAGAAATGGAATCTAACAAATGAGCAAAAACAGCAAATCGATGCAGACCTTGAGCGCGTTTTTACTGATATGGGCCAGCGCCAACAAGAAAAAAACAAAAACAGAAACCGAACCCAGAACTACTTTCGCCTGCAACCCATCATCGATAGCAGCATGAGCAAACTGGATAATGTCAGCTCAAAAAATCTTTACCGCCTAAAAAATGCAGCTACACGGTATGTGGCAGACCACGTTACGATCATTCGCGAGTTGGCGGATATCTTCAAAAAACGGTTTGAAATCAAAGAAGCCCAGGCTGTGAGGGCTCAAAAGCAAGCCCAAAGCACACTTAAAACCAGCCGTCAGGCCATGGGCCAGGGCCGCAAAACCTCACAAGAACAGCCAAGACACAACAAAAGTGAATCTTCTGTGTCCGTGCAAGATCCCACTGAACCGACGGATGCAGCAGCCCTGCGCCAACGCCAAGTCTCTAGCCTTGCGAAAGATGATGCGGCCGAACACCGCCGTCAGGCAAAAGAGGAACTCAAGAAAACCAGAACCGCAAAAAAACTCGCCAAGGGCAAGGGATCCGCAGATGATGTTGAACATTTTCAGCGCAGTGAATCCATGCGGCTTCGTGTCAAACGCATCCAAAGCGTTACCCAGGAAATGGGACAAGAGTCTGCGCACAAGAAAACACGCAAAAGAAATGTGTCCGCGCCGGCTGAGGAGAGTGGCCTTCACCGCAGCCCGAGCGAATCAAGCCTTCGTGATGTCCATCCGCTTGCAACTGCAGAAGAAACAGTAAAACCCCTCAGGGCTGCAACCAAAATAACCGAGAGCTCTAGCGCAGAGACCCAAGAGCAAAATTTCAGGAAACAAAAGAAAAACACGCAAGGCAAAAAGAACAAAAAATCCAAAACCCATATCGCGCCCATCGGCGATGACGACAAACCGCCCAAGCGCAAGAAAACAAAGCGCGGGTCACACAAGGCAAGCACGACTCCTGCTGTGGATGCGTCCCATGGCTGATGCAAGACACGTGAACCGCTACCATGTCCAAAAGGATGATGGCGGCATACCCTTGCAGTTTGCAGGCATTTAACCTAGCTTAGAGGGGAAAAGCCTACGGGCCGCAACAACTAAACGAATCGCACGTGCGCAAATGGACATACCCTTATACATTGCCATACCCGCTGTCCTGTTATTGACCGTCATGTCCGCCATGTTCTCAGCAAGTGAGACATCCTTTGTGGGTGCCTCAAATGCGCGCCTGCACCGCCTACAAAAAAAGGGCAATAAGAGAGCCAGCACCGTTTTAAAATTACGCAACAATATGGGTAAGTTGGTGGGCACCATTTTGTTCAGCAACATTATGCTCAACAACCTTGCAACTTCACTCTCAACATCCGTTCTGGTAGGGCTTTTTGGTGAGGCAGGTGTGGCCTACGCCACCATCATCATGACATTGCTTTTAGTCATTTATGCAGATGTTGCGCCCAAGATTTATGTGATTACCAATATGGAAAAGGCCGCCTGCCGCCTTTCCATGGTGATTGCACCAGTTGTGCGCGTGTTTGGTCCTATTGCCTCGATCCTTGAGAAAATCGCCCGCGCCAGTTTGCGCCTTTTGGGTGCGCGCACTGAGAGAGATGCCCGAGTCACCTCATCTCTTGAAGAGCTTCGCGGCGCCATCGACATGCATCACGGACCGGATGCCGAAATTGCAGAAGAGCGCGCCATGCTGCACAGCATTTTAGACCTTGGCGATATTATGGTGGCTGAAATTATGATCCACCGTAAAACCGTGTTTATGCTTGATGCTGACTTGCCACCCGAGGAGATCCTTGAGCAGGTCATCACCAGCCCCTTTACCCGCATTCCGCTCTATCGCGGCAATCCAGATAATATCGTTGGCATTTTGCACGCCAAAGCGGTACTGCGTTATTTGCGCCAACGGAATGATAAAGATGATGCTTTCGATATAATGTCCATCACCTCCCAGCCCTGGTTCGTTCCAGATTCAACAACCCTCCAAGAACAGCTGAGAGCTTTCCGCCAGCGCAAAGAACACATTGCCATGGTGGTTGACGAGTACGGCGTCTTTGAAGGGGTCGTCACCCTTGAGGATATTCTTGAGGAAATTGTAGGCGATATCTCTGACGAGCATGACGTGATGCTGCCAGGGGTCTGGGTTAACCGCAAGAACGAGGTGATTGTTGCGGGCACCACCACCGTGCGCGATCTGAATCGCCGCTTTGGCTGGGAATTACCCGATGAGGAAGCTGCAACCATCGCAGGTCTTGTGCTTTATGAAGTGCGCGAAATTCCTGAAGCAGGACAAGATTACCACATCCATGGCTTTCGCATCTCGGTTTTACGGCGCACCCGCAACCAGCTGACTCTTCTCAAACTCACGCCCCCCTCCCCTGCAGATAAGGTCCAGAATGAATCGACTTGAGGCTATTCGGAATCTGCTGATGGTGGAACTTACCCCCAGTGATCTGGTGATTGAGGATGAATCACATCTGCACAAGGGCCATCGAGGCGCTCCCCAGGGGCAAGCCCATACCCACCTTCATATTTCGATGACCTCCCAAGCCTTTTGTGGTCTGAGCCGTATACAGCAGCATCAACTGATCATGAACATGCTCAAGCCGCACTTTGAGGACGGTTTGCACGCGCTGCGCTTGACTTTGCGGGCACCGGCATTAAATAAAGAATCATGAAACCCGCATTAAAGCTTAAACCGGTTTTACCGGATCAGGATTCGGTGCACCGACCCTGCAACCACCCAGGTTGTGGTGAGGCGGGCCTTTATCCGGCGCCTCGATCAAGAAAGGCGCTGCGCGATTATACGTGGTTATGTCTCGATCATGTGCGTGAGCATAATGAACAGTGGAATTACTTTTCGGGCATGAACAATGCCGAAGTTGATGACTATCAACGCCGCGCGACCACGTGGGAGCGTCCCTCATGGCCCTTCTCTCGTCCGGACTTAGGCCGTCGCATTGACCTTGATCAGATCCATATTTTTGACCCCCTTGGCGTGCTACATGGTCGTGTCGCGCTAGAGCCCAAACAACCCCAGCTTTCCGACGAAGAGAGGCAAGCTTTGGCCTTTATGGAATTAAAGCTTCCCGTGACTAAAACCCAGCTGACCCAGAGGTTTCGCGCCTTGGTCAAACAACATCATCCCGACCTTAACGGTGGATGCAAAAAAGCCGAAGCCTTGATGCGCAAGACTATTGCCGCCTATAAGACGCTCAAAGAATCAAAAGCTTTGAGCTAATCGGAGGCCTCTTCCTCAGCCTTCAAAACTTTTTGAATGCGATCCTTGCATGTTGCATAGTGTGTTCCAGGCCAAATCTCTTTTCCAATATCACTATAGGTGTGGCCTTCGGCATTCATCTCTATGATTTTCTTTTTTTGCGCTGGCGATACGGATAAGAAAACCCTATCGCACGCAATATTAGCCTTCTTAAGGACTTTTTTGATGCGATCTTTGCATGTTTGATAAGAGGTTCCAGGCCAAATCTGTTGTCCTATGGCACGCATAGAAATGCCGCTATTGTACTTATTAATAATCTTTTGCTCTATTTGCGGCAAAATGGGGTTTTTATTGGTCGGAATTTTTGCCTCATTTAAAACCGTTTTGATAATTGAGAAGCTTCTTTGTTGGGATACATGAGTGAAAAACTGACTCGCTATGCTCGCAAGTGACTCTCCATTCTTGAACATCTCGGTGATCTGCTGTTTTTGTTCCTGCGATAATTGATCAAAAAGGCTCTTATCTTCTTCTCGACAGAGGATCCCAGCCTCACTCAATACACGATTAACAAGGCCAAGGCTGAGATCATTTTTCAAATGGGGCCATAACTGTCTTCCAATGGCTTTACGGGGCATTCCTTTATTGAACAGCTCGAGGATTTTCTCTTTCTCCGCTGGTGAGGCTCGCTGATGTTTGGCATGACGTTTTTTTTGGTATGTGATACCGGCCAGATCCAAAACCCTGTTGACCTTCGCAAGGGAGTTACCATTTACAGCATCAGGCCACAATTTTCTGGCGATATCAGGCCGAGACATCCCTTCCTTAAAAAGTTTGAGAATTTGAGTTTGTTGCACCTTAGAGACTGTGGAAAACTTGACTTTGGATGGGCGATTACTGTCAATCTGAACAAACTCTTCACTCTCATCCGACTGGTCACTCTCAGACGATTGGCCATCATTTACGCCCGGAGCATGATAATTTCCATCCGAATCCTCCGATTCTGATGGTTCTGAAGCATCACTCTCCTCCGACTCCTTAACAAAAGCTTTGCTTCTCACGGGCAAACGTCGAGGACGTTGTTCGCGTGTAGAGGATTCTTGAATATCCTCGCCCTCTTGAGTTTGAGGGAACTCTTCTTCTGCGGGTCTAGCTGATGCAGATGGGGTAGAGAGCATGTCTGGATTGACTGCCATCAGGGAATCATCCTCTATAGTTGGTGCAATCTCAAAGAGGGCATCAAGACCTGGGGTTAATGCATCCACAGGAATCCGCTGTTGCGTGCCTCCAATCGCAACTGCTGCCCGCTTGGGCGCCGATTCATTTCCATCCAAGCTCAAGTGATCTCGCTTTCGCTTTGCTGAGTGCTCTCGAGGAGAACCCTCAAATAATAATGCTGGCTCTTGCCCGGTGATGAATGCTGGCTCTTGCCCGGTGATGTCAAAAAAATTATCAGCCACGTATGGCGTAGCTGGCGTTTGCCAAGAACGTCTTGCCCACCCTCCACCTGCTTCCCCATCATCCAAATAGGATGCATACGCTCCAGATGTGGTCAATGCACCTTGAGAGGCGGTTGGACTTTCTGGGACTGAAAAAAATAGATCGGAGGCCTGTAGTTGGCTAAAAAACAGAGATAAAGAACAGCAAGTCAGAATGCGCATACGCAGCATAGCTTCCCCCTATTTATAAAGGACATTCGCGACCTCAAGTGACTTGGATAAACCACCAGATTTATTGCAACTTTTGATTCGTTCTGGGTTTAAGTTTCCTTTGCTCAAATGGCACCCCCATCTCCTGCAAAATTCGATTTACCCAACCCATTGCAGTGCCCTCGGCAACCCCAGGCCAAATCTCTTTGGCGATCGCCTTGCGCAATGTGCCTGCACGGAACTTCTTAACTATTTCCTCCTTTAATACCGCAGTTATTTCTTGACGGGTCTCCTTTGATTCTTGCGTCTTCAAGCCAACTTTAACGCCCATTTCCTGCAAAATTCGATTCACCCGACCAATTCCAGTGCCTTCAGCAACCCCAGGCCAAATCTTGCTGGCAATCGCCTTGCGCGATGTGCCTGAACGGAACATCTGAACTATTTCCTCCTTTAATGCCACAGTTATTTCTTGACGGTTTGCCTTTGGTTTTTGCGTCTTAAAGTCAATATTAACGCCCATTTCTTGCAATATTCGGTTCAGCCGACCGATTCCGGTACTCTCAGCAACCCTAGGCCAGATCTTGCTTGCAATTTCTTTTCGCGTTGTACCGTTCTTAAACATCTCAACAATATGTTGTTTTTGCTGAAGGTCCAACTCAACACTTGGGCACATAGAATGGTCGCTTTGCACAAAATCTGAATCCTCGGAATCTTCTTCATTCCAACTTTTATCGTCCTCATCATCTAGCACCTGGACTACTGCACCCTCTGATCGCGCCGCCACTTGTGAGGCAAAACCTTCGGGCAGCGCAAAAACCTGCGCAAGGTGTGCTTGCAAGTTTTGAAAATTAGGATCCTCGTGGAGGGGCTGGGGCCACTGGGAGACAGCGCCTGCATCGGCATCTGGCGACACAGAATTGTGTGTGGAGTCAGCTGGTGCATGCGCTTGAGGCACAGAGGCATCCATGGATTCAACAGGATGGTGTATCTCACCAAGATCAACAGCACGACGCTTAGGCGTAGACTCAGGCTCAGCAAATCCCACATCTTCCCCCTTGCGTTTAGCGCGTTCAGCAACTGAGGGGAGTTCATCACCCGCTAGCATTTCTTGAGAATTTGAGATCTGAGGAAAATCAGCTGCTTCAGAAAAGGGGGGAGTCCCAAATAGAAATCCCGACGAAACTCCAAACTCGTCCCCACCTAAATCATGAAAACTTGCACCCGTGCCACCCGCGAACATTCCATTGAACCAGTCATTATTATCAAACCCATCATAGAATTCTTATGCAACAAGCGGCCTAAAAAGCATTAAAAAACAAAACGTAAGGAATGAAAATTGTCGAAGCATCTGCACAATCCTGGACTAGTCCTAAAACCAACGAATGTCAAAAACTACCAAAACAACACTTAAAGTCAATATACAAAGACTCAATGTCATATTGCTTCTGGAAAAACATGAACTAGGCGCACAAATTAAGATACCCTGATCACTCATTTTTTGGGCACTTGCTTATGTGCCTCTATTTTTTAAAGTCTCGGCTAACCGCGCCTCAAATCCAATTAAGCCAAGCAATACCCTGGTTCGGTTGGCGCTTGGTCGAATGGGCTTTGCCATCTCTAGACCCTCTAGCTTTTGATTAAAAAGGGTCACAACAGCTCACTTTGGCGAAGCCGTCGTAGAGAAAGACGGCATTGATTTTTACATTTTTGAAAATCAAAGACCTGCGTTTTTAAAGGCCCTGCGAACCCTTGCGCAGGCTGTGCGAAGCGGTAGCTCAGGCCAAATCTCCTTTGCAACGGACTTAACATCTAAACCCTGTTTTCCAAGAGCGACGATGCGATCTCTCACAGCTTTCTGGTGCGCGGTTCTTCCTGGAATTTTTCTTTGATTCTTAAGTTCCTCTTCTTCTTCATAATCACGCCATTCATAAACAGGCGCGACAGACGTTTGAGGGACTGACTTCTGATCGACAAGCTTAGAAGGGTCATCATGAAATACCCTGTTTTCATTTGTTTCCTTCAATACAGATCCATCGAACGGCGCGGCACATTCATTTGAATGGCTTCCAGCACTCTGTTGCGTGGAACCATCGATGAATGCATCAGTTTTTGGCGCTATTTCTATTTTGGACGTATCGTAAGGATAATCATGTTCCTCTCCGAAGTAATGCCATATAAGATCGGGCGCGGCAGGCGTTTGAGGGATTGACTGCTGTTCGACAAGCGTGGAAGGGCTGTGATTTGTATTCATCAGGGCAGGCCCATCGAACGGCGCGGCACATTCATCAGAACTGTTTCCTGGACTCTGTTGCGTGGAACCATCGATGAATGCATCGGTGTTTGGCGCTGCTAATACAAAGTTTGCAGCGGAGGCCGGACTTTCAGGGAGGTTTTCACCTTGGGGACCGCACCTTCTTTTTGCAGCCGACATATATGCATCAGCACCGATATCAACAAGCGTACGCTTTGCCGCTGGCCTACTCACAAAGTAGACTGCTTCTGCAAGATCATCAAGACTAACTGGCATGTCAGATGGATATTCGCTATGGACGACATTGCCCACAGGTTGCGCATATCCGGCAAGACCAAGCTCTTCTGGCGCACCATGAGACGCCAAAGCCTTGTTTCCAAATACAAAAATGGCTGTGGAAATAAACGCAAGAAACTGAATCATTGACCTATTATTCATCTTTCCTTCTTTTGGCAAAAATAATCAATAGTGCCTATATAGTTTATAGCAACAAATTTGCCAACCTATTTTTACCTAACAGTTTAGGATTTGCCTGATGCCACCCTTAAACTACAGGTAAAGAGGAGCGAATAACGCCAATTAAGTCACTCTAGGAAATTCTCAGACGTAATCTGATTCCCCATGCATTAGTTAGATAATGCCTTTGTTTTGCATATACTTATTCACACGTCGCCTTCCGGTGCTTTCACATATATCTGGCCAGAGCTCTCTTGCTATTTGTGTTGGAGTTTTTTTGCTTTTGATGCCTTCAAGAATGAATTTTTCCTGTGCCTCCGTGATAACGTAGTTTAACTTTTGAGGTGGGCGTTGTTGTTTAAAACCTTTTTCTTGCAAAATTTTTGTGATTTTCTTAGTTGCAACTGAAAGCTTTGAGTAGGGCCAAAATTTGCTTTTGATTTGCTCAAAATCCTTTCCCTCGGCGTACAACCGTGCGACTTCTTCGCATTCCTCTTCGGTAAGCTCACCCATCTTCCTTCGATGTTTTATTTTTGGTTTGATCTTCGCTTGTTTGAGAATTTGTAAAATCAATCGACGAACCGATGTTTGAGATGCTTCTGGCCATACTTGCCGACCTATTGCTGCATAAGATGCGCCACTCCTGATCCTCTCAATGATGTCTTTTCTAATTTCAGGCGTGAGCACTGAGGAATAAGGTAACTGGGCTCTCGTCATAGTCTGTTCTTGGATGTCCTGTCCCTCCTCCGTACTGTCAGTATCTGACATAGAAGATATTTGATCTGAAGATACCGAGTTTACAATATTTCCATTCCAAAAAGGATATTCCTCAAAGAGATCCTCTTGATCCTGCTCTGGAACAAAGAAAATTTCTTGAGTTCCGCATAGATCGGATCCACCTGCATGGTTTGCAATCCGTTGTGCATCAAAAGGGAAGAATTCTGTTTCGCTGAAGGATCCACCAAGATCATACGCTTCACGCTTTCGCTTTGGGCGTCTCGTACCCTCCTCTTCGGCAGAAAATTCAGGATCGGGCAAAACTTCAAAGTCAAAACTTGTCCTCAACGGCATAGAGCTCATCTCGGGGGCGTCGTGGAAAGGGTTTGGGCTTGCAACCGGAACTAAGTAGCGACCTGACTGGTCTAGGGTGCCCATTGCATAAACATTAAGCCATTTCTCATAATCCCAGGGCCATTCATCGGGGTCGATGGACTGGGAACCATTCGCCGGAGCAAAACGTGCAACAGCAATAAGCGTGAATAAAATAAAGCCAAATGAACACCGCATAAAAATTACCCCCTTGACGAATGCCAATAGGATTAAAAAAATACACGAAGCGATCATTATTTGTCTATAAGATTAATTTAGAAAGGCACACTTATGTGCCCATGTGTCCTAAAAAACAGGGTAAGACTGGAATTCCGCGCCCAAGATGTTCAGTACTTTTAAATGAGGGCCTGACTTAAGAACGATTGTGTTGATCCAGCTTGTAAACCATGCGAACGATTTGTGCCACAGCTTCATAGAATTCCACGGGGATTTCGTCACCGATCTCAACAGCATCGTAAAGACCGCGGGCCAAGGGTGGATTTTCAAAGATGGGCACGTCGTGCTGCCCCGCCACATCACGAATGCGAAACGCCATAAAGTCGACACCTTTTGCAACCACCTTAGGCGCTCCCGGCGCATTCAATTCGTATTTCAGGGCCACCGCAAAGTGGGTGGGGTTCGTGATCACCATGGTTGCCGTGGGCACATCTTGCATCATGCGTTGACGCGACCGCTCGGCCCGTAATTGCCGCAGGCGTTGTTTAATGTGCGGATCGCCTTCCAACTCTTTATATTCGTCCTTGATTTGCTGCTTTGTCATGCGCAAGGAGCGGCGATGCATAAATCGTTGCCAAAAGAAGTCAGCCCCCGCAATCAAGAATAAAGCTGACAAAAAAGCAATCATCAATCGCACCGCTTGACCTTTCAGGTCGTGCATCATTTCCGGCACCGTGTCGCGGGCAAGCTTATTAAGAAAGGTCGCGGTGGGCCAAATGAACGTGGCGGTTAAGGCTCCCACACTCACGAACTTAAGAATATTTTTGAGAAACTCACCAAGGGCTTTGGGCCCAAAAAGGCGCTCAAGGCCCTTTTGAGGCGAGAGATGGCTGAGCTTTGGCGTCACGGACTGGGAGCTTACCCGAAAACGGGTCTGCAGCAATCCTGCCGCAATGGCCGCCACCACAAAGGCAAGCAACATGAGACCATAGGTCTTAAGCAGCTGGAGCAGCGTATCTGTAAGGGTCGCCCGAAGGGCAAGGCCATCATGACCAAACGCATGGGTTTGATCCAGAAAGGTGGCTAACAGTGCCGTGGTTGACCGCAAGGCCGAGGGCGCCCATGTCACCAACAGCAGGGCAAAAGTCGCCAGCATAAAGAGGTGAAAAACCTCGCGTGAGAGGGCCAGCTGTCCTTCTTCTTCCGCTTTCTCCAAGCGATGTTCGGTGGGTTCTTCTGTTTTCTGCGATTGTTCGGTATCGTCTGACATCCCTTACCCCACCCACAATCGTTGCAAACCGTTGCCAAAAACATCCATAAAGTGGGCCAGAATGGTGCGAAGGCTCCACAAGAGGATGAGGAAACCCAGCATGATTTGCAGTGGCTGCAAAACGAAGAAGACTTGGACCTGAGGCATCAGGCGATTAATCATGCCAGCGGCCAACATCACCAGCAGCATCACCACCACCACAGGGGCCACAATTTGCAGCGCCAGTAAAAAGCTGGCAGCAAGGGCGCCGGTAAAAGACCTTAAAAGATCCCCACTGAGATTGGCAAAGGCCATGATTTGCCCAGGCGCAAAAAGGCTGTAGCTGTCAACAAGACCGCGAATCATGGCGTGATGAACATCCATGACGAAAATGAGTGCAAGCCCCGAAGCGCTCAAGAGCACGGCCGGCAATGAACTTTGCTGCGCTGATGCCGGCGAGAACCCAAAGGCGCTGGCAAAGCCCACTTGTAGACTGAAAATCGAGCCCGCCACATCAAGGGCACTCAACAAAATACGCGCAAAAATACCCGCAAAGTAACCGATAACGGCCTCTTGAAACAAATAACCAAAAGAAATAAGGGGATCACCGGGCATTGCGGGAAAACGCTCTCCCACAACCGGTGCCAGAACAAAGGAAATGGCAAGGGCAAGCCACAAACGCACCCGCGGCGGCACATATCCCTCAGAGGTACCCGGCATGGCAAACAAAAACGCACCAAAGCGCGAGAAGATCAAAAAATAGGTATAAAGCTCGGCTAGGGCGAAGGATGCATGATCAACCAATGGCTTATCCTCGTCCCTACTGCAGGCCAACCATTTGATCGAAGATGCGCTCGGTGAAGACTTTCAGCGTCTGTGCAATGAAAGGCATACTGAATAATAAGACAGCAAAAGTTGCTAAAATCTTCGGCACGAAGGAGAGGGTCATTTCCTGGATTTGCGTCAAAGCTTGCAGGAAGGAAATGATGATACCCACGGTCAACCCCACAAGGAGCATGGGTGCACCCATCTTAATAATGACAACAATAGCGTCTTTTGATATGTCTAATACGTCCCCTGGTGACACGGTTCCCCCACGTTTTTTATAAAAACCTTGACATGGCCTTCCAAGAATTATACTTCAGAACCTACAGTGTTCGCAATTCATGTAGCCAGGTCTTGAGATCTAGCCCAAAAAGCTGTATGAAAAGCCAGGCTTAACGTAAAATTTAAGAGTTATTGAGATGTTTGCTATCGTTCGCACTGGTGGAAAACAATACCGCGTTTCAGCAGGGGACCGTATCCGCGTTGAACGCCTTGAGGCCGAAGCGGGTCAACAGATCCACTTGTCGGAAGTTCTAATGTATGGGGAAGCAGGCTCAACCGTAATCGGCACACCGGTTGTTGAGAAAGCTGCAGTGGCCGCGACCGTAATTGAGCAAATGCGCGACAAGAAGATCATCGTCTTCAAGAAGAAGCGCCGCCAAAATTACCGCCGCAAGAAGGGTCATCGTCAGCACCTGACCGTATTGCACATTGACGAAATTTTGCTTGATGCGTCAAAGGCAGCCCCCAAGGCAAAGGCCGCTGCAAAGCCAGCTGCTGAAGCCGAGGAAAAGCCAAAGGCCGCGGCGAAGAAGCCAGCTGCCAAGGCAAAAGCTGAGTAAAGCGCATCAAAAGGTTGTAGGAGAAGATAGATGGCTACAAAAAAGGCTGGTGGTAGTTCTCGTAACGGTCGTGACTCAGAAGGTCGCCGCCTTGGCGTGAAGAAATTCGGCGGTGAGTCTGTTCTTGCCGGCAACATCATCGTGCGTCAACGCGGAACAAAAGTTCATCCTGGCGTCAATGTTGGCATGGGTAAAGATCATACCCTGTTCGCATTGACCGAAGGTCAGGTGAAGTTTCACCGCGGTCGTGGAAACAAGTCCTTCGTGAGCATCGTTCACTAAGGTTTGATAAACCGCGTCACGACATATACAAAACATGTGGGGAATGGTCTGCCGTTCCCCCTTTTTTATGGTCAGTCATTCCCATGAAATTTCTTGATGAAGCCAAAATTTACGTGCGCAGTGGTGACGGCGGTGCCGGGTCCATCAGCTTTCGCCGTGAGAAATTCGTTGAATACGGCGGTCCCGATGGCGGCGATGGCGGCAAAGGCGGTGACGTGATTGTCATCGCAAAAGCCGACTTAAACACCCTCATTGACTTCCGCTACCGTCAGCACTTTAAGGCGCAAACGGGCCATCATGGCATGGGACGCAACCGAAGCGGGCCCGCAGGTCAGGATGTGATCTTGTATGTCCCGGTAGGCACCCAAATTTTTCACGATGATAAAGAAACCCTGATTGCTGACTTTACCCATGAAGGACAAAAACTCGTTCTTCTTAGAGGCGGGATTGGGGGGCGCGGCAATGTTCACTTCAAATCCTCGGTCAACCAGGCGCCACGGCGTGCAGACACCGGTATGCCGGGTGAGGAAATGTGGATTTGGCTGCGCCTCAAGCTGATTGCTGATGCCGGTTTAGTCGGCCTTCCCAATGCGGGCAAATCGACTTTTCTGGCCGCCACCACCCACGCCAAACCAAAAATCGCTGACTATCCCTTTACCACCCTTAATCCGCAGCTGGGCGTGGTACGGATCGATGATGGTGAATTTGTGCTGGCGGACATTCCAGGCCTTATTGAGGGCGCCCATGAAGGTGTTGGTCTGGGTGATCGATTCCTGGGGCATGTCGAGCGCTGCCGCGTTCTGCTCCATTTGATTGATGGCACAGCTGAGGATGTTGTCGGCGCCTACCAAACCATACGGGGTGAGCTGGAAGCCTATGGTCAACAGCTGGCAGAAAAGACTGAGATTATTGGCCTTAATAAGATCGATGCCCTCACAGAAGAAGAGGTGCAAGAAAAGATGGAAGCGCTTCGCAGTGTCACCCGTAGCAAAATTTTTGCGCTTTCCGCAGCTACACAGCGCGGCACTATTGAGGTCCTGCGAGCACTAAGTGGTCAAATAAGTCAGCCGATGTTGGCCGAACCGGATACCGCATCGGTCATAGAATATTACAAAGGTTTTGAGGTAGATTAAAACAATGATGACACCGCAGCATGAAGAAACAACCGGCAACAGCCACCACCTGTCCAATGATCCCCATGAAGATCTTGGAAAACGCATTTATCGCTTTTTAGATGCGCACAAATTCCACGACCTTGTCCTGTTGGATCTGAAAGGCAAAACCAGCCTAGCCGATGCCATGATTATCGCATCGGGACTCTCCCAACGGCATATTCGCACCATGGGCGAAAAGCTGCAGCATGAGCTTAAAATGCAGGGCATCGTTGCGCAAGTTGAGGGCCTACCCAACAGCGATTGGATTTTAGTGGATGCAAAGGATGTGATTGTCCACCTCTTTCGGCCAGAGGTGCGTGAATTCTATAATCTTGAGAAAATGTGGAGCCATGCCATCAAGGAGCTTGAGGACACCAAACCTTCCAAGGCTCAAAATCCGTCTCCCAAGGCCTAAATTTCCGTCCGTCGAGCTTGGTCCTGCATCAAGCTCGACATGTACCCCTTCCCCCACAGTCCAGTTCATTGACTGAAGATGGCATTTTAGTTGCCTTGCGCCGTTAAAGGGACTATGACTCTTCCCAAATGGCTCAAAAGCCTCCTCTTTTGGACCCACATAGGAAGGATAACAAATCTATGCACGCCTCATCCGTAAACTTGATCTGTTCTTTTGTCTTGATGATGTCGATGGCGTTTGCCAGCAATCCCCTCAGCGATGCCGCAGCAACGGCTGTAGAGAGCGACTTGGATAAGCGGTTGCATGTTTTTCAATCCTGTGATCGAGAGATGCTCAACAAAACGCTAGTTTTCGGTAAAAGGGATGCATCCTATCCTGATAGTACCAGCCTTTATACCCTGAGTGTCCACACTGAGAATGGTGTGGAGAATTCTGCGAGAGAACGCTCACGTGTCGAGCGCCACAAATTACATTTTCACGACCAAAAAAAAACAATGGTTGGCCGAAGACTACCGCGAACCAGGCGTGTGCACTAAATTACAAAAGAACAATTCCTACCAAGTGGTGTTGATTGAAAATTATAAGCCTTGTTTCATCCGTTCCTGGATGGGGATGTGGCTAAAAATGCCCTAGGGGCGTTGCGGGCCGGTGGACTGCTGATCGTCTACCAGCAATGGAGCTTTGAGGTGGCAGCGACGCTTCGCGATCTTGGTATCCAAGAAATACTTTGCATTCAAAAGGGATTTTGGGACGTGCTGACCAACAGCACCTGTGACTTCCCGGTGCATGTGGCCATCAAGCCAACGCCCAAAATGCACTAAAGCAACACCTGTGGGCAGCATGCCGCTGCCCCATTAAGTTCCTGAAGATATGAGGAATTTACTCGCCCCCAGCGATGCAAATATTAACCCGAATTTAAGATATTAAACCCTAAACTAATCAATATTTAAATCAAGTGGTTATTAGCATGCTCAATAAAATTCCTTTCCTCTGCGCCCTGTGCTTTCTTGGTGGTTGCGAAAACCTTGTGATCAGGGACACAAAAACCGTCCAATTTACAAAACCAGATGGAACTTCAGAAACGCGCTATCTACAAACAATTGATAGGTGTAATCCAAGCACTGGCAAATGCTCTGATTCCAAGACAATTTTGACTAACGAACGGAAGTACAATAACCTTTTTACAGGTAATTACATGCAAACAAAAATTTTCGTTGATGATTGGCCAACAGATCAAGAGCTCTGCTCAGGAACAACTAATTAAGCCAACGGCGCTGTTGAGAAAACTCAACAGCGCCTAACTCTGCAGGCCAGAATTCGTCTGCCCTGTTACTTTTTATGCAGGACAAAACAATTGCTTTCAAAGGTCACCCGGGCAATCCCCATGGGTGCGTAGTAGCGTTGCGCTTGGCCTATGGCTTTCTCCAAGAACTCCTTCTGCAGCGCTGAGTCCTTAGCACGGAAGGCCAGCGCGTGCTTGGGATCCATCTGGGCTGCGCGGCCGTTCGCACTGATCGCAAAGTCAAATCCATTATCCAAAGAACGCGCGGCCGTGGGCCAGCCCAGACCACCACCGGCTTGAAAGGCAAGACGCCCTTCAGACTTTAACACCCGAAGCGCCTGCGCGATGACCTCATCGCCCAAGAATCGCGCATCATCGGCCACAATCAGGTCTGCCCATTGGGATGGAAAATGCTGCCAATGCAGGGGGTTTTTTACATCCATCACGTAATCAGGCGCGCATTCATCCCAGCACAGATCCACCATGTAGTTTGCAGAACTTTGTGTTGACCCAAAAACGCCCTGGTGGCCACCTTCGTGTCCGGAAAACAACACCAAGGTCCGTGGCAGGCTGCTGAGGGCTTCACCATTTTCTTCGCGCTCGAAGGAGAGGGCCAAGAGATGATCTTCATATTCTTGCAAACTACGGCGCACGAGTTTCGATCCCGGCGTGGGGTGAATGCCAGGATTCTCCTTACACAATTCATCGACTGACAGTTCACTCAACAAGGCAACAGTCTCTTTGCGCTCATCCTCGGTCCAGGAAATTACCTGCTGGGTATAGCTTGCGATTTCAGCGGCATCACCTTCACGCAAATCCCATTTCAACGCCTCACTGGCCCATAAGGAAGAAATGCTCATGGACATAGCTAAAACTGAAGCGGACAAAACAGAAGGAAGCGACATTCATGACTCCTATGATTGGCATTTTGCATCGACCATACGACATATAGTGATGCCAACTGGGGTTTCAAGAAAAAATGTGGAAAAATTTTTTTGATCCGCTACCAGGATTCAAGACAGTAGAGATGAACCCCGGGGTATGCTGTGACGGACCGCCCCATCAAATGACAGGTATAGTGCGCGGACGGGATGACGTGGGCGTTTGATGAGCGTCATTGGAGGAGCGCAAGTAACGCAGCAATCCAGGTGCATGCCTTTTAGTTCGTCATTGCGAGGAGGCCTTCGGCCGACGTTGCAATTCAGGCATGCCCAATTCCCCGTCATTGTGAAGAGCCGTTAGGCGACGTGGCAATCCAGGTCTGTCCTTTGCTTTCACAGCCCTACCAGGAAATGAAGAATAGCCTGGATCCCCGCCTGCGCGGGGATGACAGGCGGGCATGACAGGGATCTGCGGAGAGGGCAACAGAGCACTTGGTAGACTGTGACTTGGAAATATGAA